>NZ_FOIC01000092.1 GCF_900111485.1 Natrinema hispanicum
TTGTTTGCCTGCTTCCGCTGGCTTACTTTCGTTTTGACCCCCATGACTGCTATACAGGGTCGACACAGTACGAGATGGACACGCTCTTTCGGATTCGCTCTTGTGGCGGAGATTGTTGATACAGCTTCCCGTTGTCGGCTCGAGTCAATACCTGCACGCCAGAGCCACTGAGATGCAAGTTCACGATCTATTGCACTCGCCACAGAACCGCAAGACGGCTCCGCATCAACAATGTGCTACACAAGAGCGTCTCGGTTATTGTCGCCGCGACCGTACATCTGAGTCCCAGACTTACGGCGAGTACACTGAGACGAAAGGTGGGTTCCTGATAATCTCTACAAATGCAAGACGGAAACCGAAGTCGACGTGAATCGAGATGAGCACGGCAGGATCGATCAAGGATACCGAAGCTGATGTCACGCGACCCGGCGGAGGGACGCAACATCATGCAACCGAGTTTGTCAAGGGTAGAGACCTTAGTGGTCTGGAGACCTTCCTTAAAACACATAATACGATCACCATGGTGGATACGTCATATACAAACAATAGGCTACAAATCGGTGATGAGGAAATCGAATTCGAGCACCGAATCGCAGACGTTCTCGTCGCCGAAGAGACAATCGTCGTTCTCCTGCAAGTCCGGCGAGACTCACAGGAAGAAGTAGACCGGAACATAATCGCGTTCGACCGTGATGGGACCCAGCGCTGGAGAATAGAGGCACCTTCGGAGGGATATGATGGTATGTCGTACATCACTATTCAGTACGAAGATAATCAATTGTCTGCCAGAAATCTGAATAGTTATGAATATGATATAGATATTCACACAGGAGAGGTTACTCAAACAGAAAGATATGACAAGTAATGTAAGCACGTGAGGAGCACTGTCTAATTTAGTTATGCCGAAGTAGAAACTTCGGACGAGTGGTTACGAAAATCGCTCTTCCGTAGGAGATTGTTGATACTACTGAGCGGTCGCTGGAGAGTCGAAGAGGACAAGGGCACCGCGTCAGCGGTGCCCGACACGGATGAT
>NZ_FOIC01000091.1 GCF_900111485.1 Natrinema hispanicum
GACCTCCGCCTGAAGACGGAGGTATGCGCTCAAATTCATATCACGTGTTGAATGGTCAATAGCTGCAAAGCAGGAGTAAACAGCGTTCTCACAGGATTTCGTCAGAGTTGCTGGACTGGAACGACTCTGATTTCAGTAGCCATGAACGCTACAAGCTACCGACCACTAGATGACACCCTATTCGACAGAACACAATGAACTATTGTGTAATATTGTGACAACTCAGAAAGACTGATATGGTTGTAATCCAAACAGTGACTTGAGCGTGAGGGTAGGCGGTGGGGGATAGCGCTCACGCTCAGTCAGAGGCACATCTCAGACACACGGACCGTGTCGAATACTCGTCTCCACACGAGTCATCTGGGACAAACAATTAGGTAGGGTAGCGCTCGGTGGCTCCGTCGGTACCCTGTCTTGCGAAGTGATTCTCGTTTAATTGTGTTATTCAGCAAGTTCTGACTTCTCTTTGACCGCGATTTCTGGCTCGGTGCCGAATTCCACAATAATGGTATAACCATTGTATTGGAACTCGACCCGGCCAGATTGGGCCGTCCCGTTCTGGCGTCCTGATGCAAAGAGATCGTCAAGCGCATCTGGATCGACCACATCATACAACGGGGGCAGTTCCAGTGGATCCGTGTGCTCTCTTTCAGCAATGCAATTAATTATATGCAAAGATATACTGTCTTCTTGTTCAAGATTTCTTCCCATAGTGTCAGATAGATCTTTCAAGCACTAATATATGACGCCAAACATACCAATTCTGTGTCCGCATTGGGAACTTATTACTGACTATTACTGGATCACTGGATCAATCGTGTCTCGAGAGTAGCGTTGTGAACCGGGTTTGAGCAGCGCTACTCTTTGCGTGGTACCGCATGATATTATCTGACTGATCATCCCAGAGTATACAGACAGCCGCGGAGTAGACGCTGACGCCGCGAACCTTGGAAATGCATATACCGATATCGTCATTGACCTCCTCCACGCCCTGAAGGACGTGGAATCCGACCATCGGATTTCCGCCGAGTGTGGCGTTCAAGGTTCCAACCCGCACTCAAGGGGAACCGGCAGCATACCGGAGGAACTCTCGT
>NZ_FOIC01000090.1 GCF_900111485.1 Natrinema hispanicum
TCAATCGAATCGGAGACGTCCTTCATCTTGACGTCGGCGTAGGCCTCGTGAGTAGTCTCGATCGAGTTGTGTCGTAACGCTTCCTGAGCCTTTTCGGACATCCCGCTGGTATAGAGGTCACGCCCGAGTGCCCGCCGAGCGCCATGCAGCGTCAGATAATCGTACTCGCCGTCCGGATCGATTCCAGCTTCGTCGGTGAGCCGTTTCAGCAGTCGGCGAACGCCCTCTTTCGAGATCGACGGCGGCGGCACCTCGTGCTCGCGGTGGAGGCGGTCAAGCACCTCGGTCTTCCCGGTGTCACCTCTATCCTCGAGCGCCCGAGAGACTGCCTTCTCGCCGAGTGCATCCTCGAGTGTGCGCTTTTTCGAGCCGTAGTGACCGGTCGGAAAGACGGGCCACGCCTCGGTCATCGGCTCTTGCACCCGGTACCATCGCTTGAGGACATCGTGGACACTCGCAGGAAACGGGGCCTGTTCGTACTCACGGGACTTGCCGTAGACTTCGATCAGCCGTTCGTCGAAATCGACGTCCTTCCACTGGAGGCCGTTTCGTTTATCGTCTTTCGGATCAGCGAACAACTCAGCACCACGCGCCCCCGTGCCATCGAGCATGACGACAATCGCCCGGTCACGGAAGGCTGTCTCCGCGTCAGTCCGGATGGTTCCCTCCAGAGCCATGTCCACGCGCTTGGTGGCGTACTCGAGCAACGTCTCGCGGTCCTCGGCGCTCCAGTACTGGCGTTTGCGTTTCCCGTCGTCCTCTGGCAGCGGATCCATCGCAGTGTTCGTATTTGCCGGGTTCGACTCGAGGTGTTGTTCTCGCACCGACCAGGAGAGAAAGGCCCGGACGTACGCGAAGTAGTTGTGAGCGGTTGAAGCCGCCAGGTCCTCATCGATTACGACGCGGTCGTAGAGGTGCTCGCTATAACTGCGGACATCGTGGGGTGTGAGCTCGTCGACGAACTCGAGATCACGCTCGTCTCGACAGTGGTCGGCGAACTCACGCAGTGGTGAGCGCATAGTCGTCTTCGAACCGTCGGCGTTGATCTTATAGCGCAGGCATGCGTCTTTAGCTAAGTGACGAACCGCCAGACAGCAGTGGCTTATCGAGGCATCTTTTCGAGAGGATTGAGGAGGGGACAAGTGTGTCCAAC
>NZ_FOIC01000085.1 GCF_900111485.1 Natrinema hispanicum
GTCGCTGCCGACCTGCCCTCACGGTCGGCAGCTTCCGCAATCGAATCGCCATAATAGAGGTTCTTCAGAAAACCCAACCGCTCTTTCCGGCGATCCGCCAATCCCCAGCGACACACTTGGTTCACCATTGAGAGACAATTCATGAGACTGCTACGAAATCGGTCTGACGGTGAATTGCCACCCAACTGCGAATTGACTTATAGTATAAATAGTTGGATAAATAAAAAGATTTTAGATGCGTCACATTTCATGTTGGTATGTGAGACGAAGAAAACTCCTCAAAACAGTTGGAGCGTCCAGTGCACTGTATGCGACCGTAGGAACCATCTCAGCGAAAAGTTCTGAGGGAGATAGTAACAGATTCAAGAAGGATATGCAACGTGCCTTATCGATTGGGAGTTCCCAGGGCAACAAAGGCATGGAAAAATTCTTCGAAGAAAATGGATATTCATATGCTTCAAAGACTGTTGAAGAATCTTTCTCCCTCGGACCAGATGATACTCAAACTGATGATGGGGGAACTCCGGAAATAGAGCCTGACGCAATCAATGACCCGCAGGACGGGGGAGTGAAAGTAACAATCGGAGCCACTGATGGTTCGGACGCCCCAGGTGATACGGACATGTATGCCTGGCTATCGGTTGCGTACAAGTTCTCAGCATCATGTGCTGGAAGTAGTTTTATCCCTGATAGTCATGGTGAAGATCCAAGAGACGCAGCTGGCATCGCATGGAACAGTCGGCAGAACGAATACTTCGAACTTGCCGATGGCGGTGGAGAGAGTGCGATGGACGCAAGTGGTCAAATGGATCACCATGTGAAATGGAACGAAGACCTGCATGAACCAACGGTTGGGAGAACATCGTTCAGATTCGACGATAAGGAGATCTATAACCTGTGGGAGGATGTAGCTGTAGATAATAATGACTGTGGACTACTCGATCCTGGAAAAACAGAAGAGGGAGTTTATCCTGCCGGAGTCTGTGGTGTCTATCTCTCCACTATTGGAGATTGGGAACCGGACCGTCGTGTCGTGCGAGCTTCATATACACATGCTCACGGAGTGCTTAATATTTCACCGACGTTGAGTTTCTCCGCATCTGGTCCAGCAATTGGATTCAGCCCTTCTATCGATATTACTGAACATAGAATTTCAACAGATTCTGACGGGAATAATCTTGAGGTGCATCAATCCGAGATCATCTAGAAAAGTTGTTCTATTACTTCTAAATAGAAGCGATATGTATTTATAATTTTCATATGAAGATCAATATATGGTTTCAATAGTAGATTGTAAGTTGATGCTGTTCGGAATTCAATTATCGTTAATTGGTATAGCTGCCCTACAATTCGTCGCTATCTATAATGCTCTTTTCCCCCTATTTCTGGCCGGTCTGGTGTGCGTCGGAGTGGGGACTGTATTATCAATCATCGGGGTATTTCGATAATTGGTACGAGGGTGACTCCATGAGAATCCCGCTGAAATACCTGGAGCGTGAAGTATGCCATGGAGTCCCGAAGGTCGATCTATGACATGCACCTCCGAGTACAGGAGGGTGACGGACCTCGGATGCGAAGGAACAGGAGAATTGGGATCGCAGCCCGGCCGACCTTAATGATCAAGGAAACTTTTGAAAATCAAGGAACTTCT
>NZ_FOIC01000084.1 GCF_900111485.1 Natrinema hispanicum
TTGGACACACTTGTCCCCTCCTCAATCCTCTCGAAAAGATGCCTCGATAAGCCACTGCTGTCTGGCGGTTCGTCACTTAGCTAAAGACGCATGGTCTCATGGGTTGCTACGGTGGACTCCCTTCGAGCCCCCGCACCCCTTTCAGGGGATACAAACCGTCTCGAGTGCCGAGATTTCTTGACAGTCAGCGACTGAACGTGCCATCCGGCGCAGGGACAAGTCCCGTGCGGATCTCGAGGTCGACACGACGAAGATGCTTGCAGCCATCATCTGGCTGACGCTGCTCGAAATCGGGACAGGTACACGTTGCTGCTTCGATATCGACCTTGTAGGTGTTCCCGCTCTCACTCTCGACTTCGTAGATCGGGCCCACTGTCGTAAAGCGGACGTCCAGCTTTTCGTTCAGTGCACGGCGAGTTCGTGGGTCGTCGATCGAGTAGCCACCTGCCTCGAGTGCGGTCGGTGGCTGGGGGTTGTCGCAGGGGACGGTGAACTCGTCGCGATGGTTGCGCTCTTGGCTGCACTTCCTGCAGCGCCAGTAGCGTGTCCGATACTCGTAGCCATCAGTGAGATTGAGTTCGTACGGTGTTGGCTCCGCGCCTGGCAGCCATTCATCGATCGCGACGAGTTCATGTCCGTTCAGTCGGGCAACGTCTCCTGGATAGCTTCGATTACGGTCGCTCGTGTACTCGTTTGTCGGTCGATCTCGATGCGAGTTGCTCTGGGGTGGTCGATTTGTACTCATTCGTGGCCTCGAGGCACACGAGTGTGCGCCTCGCCCTCTCAGGCGCAGAAAAACCGAATGCGATTCGCTATTGGGTTCCGTCGGTAGCCTTGAGAAACCGCCCTACTTCTTTTTGGCTGAGCCAGACTTCATGTCGTCACGGTTCTCGTGCTGTTTGAGATTGATGATGTCTGTGATGCCTGCCTGTCGGACAAAAGCCAACAGCAATCGAGTTTGTAGTGGTACTCGAGGGAGAAATTGAGCCGATTCTGTCGAAGAACCTCGGAGTTCTCGTGGTGACTACAGATGCATACTGAGCACGAATCAACTGCATTCAATCCAATTAACGAGTAAGACGTCTTACTTTTCTTTCGGGAGAAAATGGACTGAGTTGAGCCAGAAATCCTCGATCGCTTGTACCATCTGATCGAACTCGTCTGCCGAGTCCGGCTTTTGCAGGCAGGCATTCGCGTGGAGTGCGTACGACCGAGAAATCTCTTCTGTTGCATCCGACGATGTCAAGACAAGTACAGGGATATGCTGTAACTCTGGTCTGTCCTTGAGCTCGATGAGAAGTTCGATACCACTCGTTTCGGGAAGGTGGTAATCGAGGAGGACAAGATCCGGGCGAGGTGCATCTGTATAATCACCGTGCTGATCAATGTAGTCGAGTGCTTGATCACCGGTAGAAACGACAGTTACGTTGTTCGGAGTCTCTGATGTCTCAAACGAATCAGTAAAACGTGATACACTGTCAGATTTAGGTTCTACGAGAAGAATATCATAGGTTCGGTGTCGCATGAATGTCTACTCGTACTCTCGTGTCTGTTCGACCTAACAGTAATACCCCTATATTTTGGTCCGATAGGACCACCGCAGCATTTACGATAGATAAACCGTAGTTGGATAGCGTGACTATCATTCACTACTTAGTGATGCCTCTCATCCTGAGCTGAGTTCTTCTCCACCGAGGATAGACTGGAGCTGTTCGG
>NZ_FOIC01000083.1 GCF_900111485.1 Natrinema hispanicum
ACACTCGCGTACACGACAAGAAATCCGTAATCGGCATCATCCGTCCTTGCCACCGCCTACGTCATGCTCCTACTTCAACGTGCAAAGCTGAGTCACTATTTACCTCGACTTCGGAGGAACATTCTCCGATCTCGGGACGAGCTTAGCGATCAATAATATCCCCGTTTGACATCTACCTGCGCAAACAGTGAACCGCCTCGAGGTTACGCCCCGAGGCACTCGGCCTGCTCTGCCTGTAGAGAAGAAGGACTGACAGTCTTCCGTGTTCGGGACGGTATTATCGCCCAAGGAGACTACCGTCGGCGTACTTTTCCTCGTACTCGGTATCGTCGGCGATCAGCATCAGAATTCCCTCAACCAGGCCAAGCACTGCGGGGATACCCGTCCAGAAGAAACAGAGGTAGAGTACGCCGAGTTTCATGTTCCCCTGGTAGAATTTATGTGCCCCCAAGCCGCCAAGCAGTAGCGCCAGAACGCCGGCCGCGATCTTGTCTGAATCTGTCGGTCCCTGCACGGAAGGCTGTCGAACACCACAGTCCGGACAGATTTCCGCCTGCTTGGCTATCAGGGTCCCGCACTCGACACAGTACTTCTCGTTTTCAGCCCGCTCGTCGTAACTTCCCTCGAGAGATATGGTTTGATTGACCCCGCAGTTGGTACACACCTCTGCATCGTCGGCGATCTGCTCGCCACAATTAATACAGTACTTCATGTAGTGAGGACTGACTTCTTCTCAGACTCGACATAAGTACCTGATCGTTCGGACTCGCATCACCACGAACATAAGATCGAACTGAAAGCGATGATACCATATACGAGACCAATACCGAGAACGGCAAGCGAAGATTCGAACAGCAACAACGCGAGTCCAAGTCCGTATCCAGAGCCGAGTAACGCACCGGTTACGGTTCGAACGATATTATAGCCGCGCCGATCGCGGAACGTCGTAACTGCCCAGTCGACAAACGAGGGAACAGGCAGCAACGCAACAGCGAGAAGCGCATCGGTGCCTCGAAACATGATGCCATGCGAGAGAAACCCCATGGCGATCCCTGGATAGATGCCCAGACACCGCGCGCAGATGTGAACACGGTGACTGAACATAGAAGGTGAATAACACCGATAGAATTCAGACGGAAGGTGGTGTGCGAGCACGAATCGGCGCGTCTTGCTCAGACCCTTTCGTAGCTCTGCAGTATCGATCCGCATAGGACGATTCTCGCAGAGTGACGGGATGTATCTACTGGACTCACGGCGGATCACCCGTGCCACGTCTGCCATAGGCGATTGTTATCTCGTCGTACTCGCAGGAGTCAAGGCATCCGTGGTGGGCAATGAAGTGTCACCAAATAGTGTAGATTAAGCATCAAGATGGTCGCGTCGGTGACGGCCCACGGCGTCACGCCACTCTGATAGAAGTTCCTGTCTAACCGGTTCGGTTCCCGTTCACCATTCGAGATGGCTATGGCCTGATAGATCAGTGTTGAGAGTGTGTTAATGCGTGGAACGTAGCTATGTTCCGGATTCTGGCCGCGCGTCGTATAAGCGGAGCTTGTTCCAGATCGACTGGGGTGAGAAGGAGAGAGTATTGGATAGTCAATTCGACCACAAAAATCGTAACAGAAGAGAGTTACAGACAATTAGTACAGACATCTGTGACAGATGCTCTTTCCAGGAGTCTGTACCGAAATTGCCAGATGGTAGAAAGGGCTGTGTTGAATCACTAGACGGCGGCGGGATAGGTCGCTAAATCAAAGGTGTTGAAGCGGGAGAGTCGAGTTGTCCATGACCCAAATCTCCCGC
>NZ_FOIC01000079.1 GCF_900111485.1 Natrinema hispanicum
CTGCGGAGTTCACGCATGTCGACCTGTTGCTCCCATCGACAGAGCGTGGTGTGATCCGGCGATTTGTCGATGTTAAGCTCTTCACGGATGGCTCTGGAGTCATTGAACCATGCTTCAGTCTCTCGGAAATCTTTGTCGAGTTCTGCATGCAAGAGGATAAACGCGATCTGAGTCCACTCGGCGAACCCGCTGGCGCCGTCCGGCGCAGCGGGTTCGTCAGGGTTATCCACGTGCTGTTTGGCAAGATTCTTACACTGCCGTATGATCGGTCGTTTCGACCTCATATCGCCAGACGGCGTCCAATTCCCCACAAGCCTCACGGAAATCAGCCGAGAACAAGGCTGAAACTGGTGCTATTCGACGCTGCAACAGAGCAACGTAGAACCTAATTGACCGCCATGGTACCGTCACTAACGTTTATCGATCGGCAATGTCCGAGCAAACGACTACAACCGTGAAGGCAGATAACTACGGGACAAGCCCTATTCATAGATCCATACGTATTTAGTTATCTACAGTAGAAAACAGTCCACAGAAGATGGATACAAGATTCCTGATGCCATTATTTGTCGCTATGCTGTTCACTTTCCCACTCACAGAGAGTCAGATTATTTCAAGGCCGCCTGGCACGGCAATCGTTGTTCTGCTCGTCCTCAGCATAGCATTCGTCTTTTTCATTCGTGGCGATCTAGTGGCTAAGATTCCACGATTAGCAATTTATACATTCTTTCCCCTGGCTGCAATTTTAATCGGTCATGTGTATCTTCTTGAGTTTTCCGAGGCCACCACGGCTCTCCTCCCAGTCTATATGTTCTTCGTCGCAAGCGTGTTACTATTTATCATTCCGTATCGTCTCAATCCAAGCATTGCGTACAGCTACGTGGCCAGAGTGGCAGCGCTTATCGGGTTGATTGGACTTCCGGCCGCAATCTGGGGCCAGTTTGACTACGGAGTCTTCACCTTGAGCACGACCGTTTCGCCGGCAAATGATTTGTTGCCACCGATTGGGGTTAATCCATTATACTCGGTATATCGCAACCCGAATTTCCTTGCTAAGCTGCTCTTTGTGGGCTTGGTCGCGAGTTTCGGCGAGTGGATAGCCTACAATAATCGTATAGGGGCACTGCTGGTTGTGCTTAACACAATGTTACTCTACCTGACCGAGAGCCGTGGCGGAATGGTGGCCGCACTTGTCGGAGTAATTGCACTCCTCGGATACTACGGCGTAGACCAACGGTTAGCGGTCATCGGGGCCTGCAGCGGGGTTGCATCGGTTGCTGCTGCCCTCATCACCGTAGTAGTCGCTCCCTCGCAGGTCGCTGAGGTCGTGGATCTAACAGGCCGTCTCAGTATTTGGTCCGGGACGGTCGATACAGTGGCACACACGAATCCAGTATTTGGCCCTGGACTCGTTGGCAGCGAGTTTCTGTCACAGACTGTGGGCTTGACTGTTCCATCTCCCCATTCAACATATTTCAAGATGCTACTTCGAGCCGGAGGTGTTGGGTTAGTGCTGTGGATTGTGTTACTTTGGGGAAGTCTATTAGACGGAGTCTATCAGAGAGTTCATCCTACCGCTGTGGCGGTCGGCGCTGGGTTCATTGTCCTCGGTTTTATTGAGGGACCAAACGTGTTTGGGACTGGAACTGGTTCACTCTTGTTAACTCTAACCATTGGCTATCTGCTTACCAAGAGCCCTGGGTATACCATCCAGTTTGTCGCAGATGAGCGTCGTGATACTAAGTCAGCTTCCTTCACTGTCAACCGGTATGATTAATCTCCTTGGACAGCACTGCTGGATTGAGGTTGAACGGCTGTGTTGAATCACTAGACGGCGGCGGAATGGTTCGCTAAATCGAAGGTCTTGAAGCGGGAGACTTCAGTTGTTCATGACCCAAATCTCCCGCTTCATTGAGCAGTTGTGCCGATTGCTCAAAACGTTACTGGCGATGGAGACGAATCCGCCACCCCGAAAGGTGGCGGCGGATTCGCCGACTATGCAGTAGTTGGATAGCGATTTGCCGTCAGACCGATTTCGTAGCAGTCTCATGAATGGTCTCTCAATGGTGAATCAAGTGTGTCGCTGGGGGTTAGCG
>NZ_FOIC01000075.1 GCF_900111485.1 Natrinema hispanicum
GCGATCAAGGTAGACGGCCTTGACTTCGGTGTCAAGACCGTCGAGAACACCGAGGAACTCAGCGAGGACGCTGCTGGCGGTGTCGCCGTCTTGAAGACGGCGCACCGCCAGCGTGAACCGCTTGTTCTTCACACGCGCGTAGAGTGTGGCGTAGGCGTGGAACGAAGTGGTTCCACGCTTCGCTTCTGAGTGGTAGAGAGCGTCTGTGTTGTCTTCGTCACCGTAGTAGGGCCGCAGGTGGAGGTCTGCGCAGACCTCCACCTGCTCGGGGAGCAGTTCGACGACATCCTGCCGAAGGAGTGTGTTAGCGACTCGTTCGAGCCGTTCCGGCTCGAACTTCGTCCGCAGGTGGTAGAGGATCGTGTTCGCCGATGGCGAGTCTTCACTGGAGTTGCAGAGCGTCGAAATCGAGGTCCCGTCGGCGGTTGCGCCGACGAGGACCTCGTAGATGTCCTCTGCATCGATTCCAGCGTTGTTGGCGAGGTTCAGGGAAACTTCCTCGTCAAGTCGGTTGACGAGGAAGTTAAGGAGCTAGTCTTCGTGGATTTCACTGTCTGCTTGCTGCTGGTGCTTGGACACATCTTCAGCAAGCAGACGTTCTAACTAACCGGCTTTGTGAGGTACTGACACTTGCTTGGAGCCGTGGATTCCCCTGTCACACGCTTCATGGCTCCACACTCGTTCCCCTATGACTGTCGAAAACCAGACGCTCGGAAACTGCCCGTTCTGCAACGCTAGAGTCCCGAAACACCAAGCTATCATCGAGTTCGAGACGAACGGCGAGCAACGAGTCTTCGCAGAATGCCCTGAATGCGGTGAAGTCGTCGATCCAGAAAGCGGCGGTTGACGGTCAGATATTGCTGAGAGGAAGACTGACAGTACACGTTAATTACGGCTTCTCTGAACCGTAAAAGGGTCTTTCTCCCAGTGAGCTGTCCTGGAACGGCTACTCGTAGTAGTCTTTGCGTTCAATGACTTCGGCGAAGCCGACGTTCTTACTGACGTCCGTGATTTCGATTCGCACCCGTTCGTTTGGCTCGGTATCAGGCACGATAACAACGTAACCTCGTTCAACGCGAGTGATGCCATCTCCTTGATCACCAAGGCTTTCAATATCTACGGTGCGCTGCTCTCCTTTCTCAACAGGTGGTTCTCGGTTCGTTTGATCGTGATTCTGGGAGTGGTCCTCTGAGTGTTTGGCTGTTGAATCTAGTTGGTCCTCGTTTTGAGTTTGAGCTTCGGGTTTCGGTGACGCCGTCTGAACCACCGCTGCACGATAGGTCTGGTTTGGTTGTAACTGGCCTTTGGCTACCTCACGGGCGGGTACTTCAATGATGTAGCTGTCGTCCGTTTCCTCTAGTTCCGCAGTGAATAGGCATAGTAAGTTATCTGGAACGTCCATCAGAAACTGTCTTGTCTGTAAAACCTGTTCAAGAACATCTTGGTTCTACCGGTGATAGAATGGTATGCGATCGCTCTGGCTTGGTGAAATAATCAAACAATTTTGTTCTCCCAACAGATAGTAGCACGCTTTATTTTCCTAATAATTTGTAGAAAACAACACCTAGTACCTCTGTTTCCCGACGATAATAAGAAGACTGTGGAGTGGTTGGAGATTACGTTCCCGAATGGGAGATACGACTAGGTCGAAAAACATTAGTTTCTCTTACCGTCAAGAAAACGCCCTTACTTTATATGTATGAATTAGACAAGGTTAGGTATGGGAGAAACACCAGACTGTCGGAACGTCGCTGCGTATGTGCGTGTTAGCACAGCCGATCAAGATGCCGAGAAACAACGCGACTCAATCGTGTCGAAGTACGAAGAGGACAACATTACGTGGTTCGTCGATGTCGAGTCAGGTGCATCTCTCGCTCGGGATCAGTACAACGATCTTCGAGATGAACTCGACGAATACGACGTAGTAGTTTCAACAGAGATCGATAGGCTTGGCCGATCATTCAGCGAGCTCGCGTCTTTCGTTGAGGAACTCCGTGATCGAGGGATCGGTCTAGATTTAGTTGAACAGCCAGTTGATACGACAGGGAAAGAAGACTGGATGGGCGATCTAATGCTGAACATCCTCATCACGTTCGCAGATGCAGAGAGGAGGATGATCAAAGACCGCGTTCAGCAAGGCATCGACAAAGCCCGCCGTGACGGAAAGCGCGTCGGTCGTCCGCCGTTCGGCTACGACGTTGAGGACGGGTTCATGTACCAAGTTCCAGACGAGTATGCCCGCGCACAGAACTTCATTAGGGAAGTGAAGAAGGGTCGGTCGAAGCGAGCGACTGCAGAATTCTTCGAAATCCCCGAGAGTGCTATCCAGTCGATCTTGAAGCGTAGTGAGCAGAACTACGAAATCGCGTTCGATAACAACGAGTGGCGGATCGAGCGAGCAAAGGTTGAGGCTGGGGAGAAAGACCTAAAACCGCTAGAAAGGGGAAGTCATGATTTTTGACTGGACTCTGTGGGAATGATCTGGACCTCACCCACACTGTATTCGAAATGAAATCTGTTATAGAACGTCTAGATAATCAACCCTCACACACCGTTTTCGAAATGAAATTAGGCCGTCAAACACAGATTCAGGGCCTCATACACGATACTGCTATTGACATCCTCCTCCGCCTGAAGGCGGAGGAATCCCAAGGTTGGGATATTACGGTTTGCAGTCCACCACCTCTCGTTGCGGTTGGAATCCGCAGG
>NZ_FOIC01000074.1 GCF_900111485.1 Natrinema hispanicum
GAAAAAGCGATTATGATATTAATCTTATATATCGGTTCGATCATCAATTAGGACGTCCACACCGTCTGGCGTCACAGCAATCCGAATGCCTTCAATACCCTATTGCACGTTCAATCTTAGTTCGCCAGAGGGGAGCGGCTGTCCATCAGACCCAGACTTTCTCGGCTGAACTGGTTCAGTGAAGGACGGATTCTTGATAGGTCAAGATTATACAGCCGGTTGACTCCCCGATTGATCAGGTAGCAGTCAAGAAACCCAGCCGCCTGAGAGCGATGCCTCTCAGGCGGCGAACCCTGATTTTTGGACAGATGGGTTGCCGATCAAATGAGCCGTCCTGGCGAGCGTATCAGTCCCGGTTTTCCTTGCTGTTTTGCGGTGCGCTCATCCCGATACACTGTAACATAGAAGTTTCTCGAACCAATCCTCAGATGAGTTGAGTTTCAGTGCAAGGAAGTTGAGATACTTCTGGAGATGATGTTTCGAGACACCTCTGAACTTCGCCAGCCACTGGCGAAGGAAACTGTGGCGGTTCTCGCAGGTGTTTGTGTGGGCGTCGCCGATGACGTAGGTGTCGGAGTGGGTGACGGCCAGATGGCCGTCCACCCCCTCCTTCTCTTCGATGTCCTCGTAGATCGAATATCCATCCGTGCAGAGAATGACACTGCCGTCACCGTACTCAGCGATGTCTTCGTCAGCGTCTTCCAAGTCCTTGCAGACGAGAAACCGAACACGTCCGTCGGAGCGACGGACGAGTGTCAGCACTGGTGGTTTGTCTCCCTCGAAGTCTCCACGCCCCTTTTTTTGAGTCCGCGCTCGCGCGGACTCGAATCCTCGTCCTCACGTCCTTTCTCACCAGCAGTCACGTAGATTTCGTCGGCTTCACACACCTCGGAAAGCTCAAATTCGTCAATCTCTCCACTCGCTTCTTGGACTTCGTGGACAAAGTTGAGGACGGCTTCGTAATCACGGTCAAGGTCACGAGCGATCTGAGCCGACCGCTCAGATCGCATCTCCTTGATGGTGTAGAACATCTCTTCGAGTTCGAAGCGATGCTGACCGAAAATCGTGTCTGTGAGGTCGTTAAAGTACGTCTCGCAGGCTTTGCACCAGTACTGCTGAGCGTCTTTGCCCGTGGTTCCTCGCTTGACGACCTCGTCGCTTCCGCAGTGGACACACGTCACCGTCTCGCCGAAGCGGGCGAGACGGAGACGTTCAAAACACCGTTCACGTGATGGAAGGAAGACTTGAGCAGATTCCTCATCCATCGTTGACCGGTCATTGATTCGCCAGCAAAATCGGTGTTACGGCTTATCGGGATGAGCGTTGCGGTGAGAGACGCTGCGACGAGTGCGACCGCTGAAAGAACGACGTGCGTCTCAACGTTGTCTTTCTTGCGTGCCCGCACGCGATCAAGGCCGGTGAAGGACTTCAGCCGCGAGAACACTCGCTCGACACCTGCCCGCAGGTGTCGATGCATCCGCTCTTTGATAGCCTGGAAAATATAGGTCTCTTCGACACTACCGGCCTCAACGCCATACTCCGAGAGTTGTTCTTGCGGCAGTCGCTCCAGAGCGTCGTAGGGACTCTCGATCTTCTCTCCGTGTTCCTCGAAGAGCTCTTTGATTTCCTCCTTGATCGTCGCTAACGGCGACGATCTCCGGGGATTGATTGCTGTCAGTAACGGACAATCGAGCCGGTCTTGGCAGAACTCACGGTTGCCCTGACTATCGAAGCCGGCGTCAGCCAATGCAGCCTGGAGTTGGTTGGTGTCGTACCGCTCATCGAATTCCTCGATGAGTGGTTCAAATGCCGCAGTATCGTTGCGTTTGCCGGTCTCCATCGTGATGGCGACCGGCAACTCGGTTGCGGCGTCGACGACAAGGAACACCTTGTACCCGTAGAACGATCCTTCGTGTTTCCCCCAGCTTGCCCCTTCAACGTCGCCATTTTCGATCTCTTCGCGTGTGTTTGCCCAAGCGGCTATGTGGGTACCGTCGATGATGATGAACTCTCCAGCGTGGTCGTGATCATCGAGCAACTCGCCACACATCGACTGGAGGCAGTCACGGAGTTCGTCCGGTTGGAGTTTGTCGAAGGCCCGCCAGAGGGATGTCCCGTCGGGGACATCCTCTGGCTCGACGTAGTCGAGAGCCTCCCTGAACGAGTGATTGCGACGAATACGGCGTTCGAGGGCGTCGAAGGAGTCGCCCTCGAACTGCCGAAGAACGAGTGCAGCTGCTCGTTCAGGAGGGATCGACTGAATCTGTGAGACAGCGACCGAGAGGAAGGTAGCGATAAGTTCGTCTCGGTAAAGATAGCCGTCTTCGGTTGGCTCATCGGGCGTGATATCGGTTGGTTGGTCGGTCTGACGTTGTAACAGCTGGTCGTCCCGTCGGGACGGCCAGCTGTGGAGGTAGAGAGTGGTGTTTTGCCAGTCAGCGGCATGGATCTCTTGTTTTTCAGCGAGCTTGCGGAGTGGACGGTAGCAGCGGCGATCGAGAAGATCGTGGGCTTCGGCTGGTGTGAGTCCGGATGGACGCCTGAACGCGAGGTGTTTGAGGGTTGACTTGGTGTCCTCTTTTCGGTGGAAGACGGCAACGCCGTCGTCCACCTCGGGTCGCCAGAAACCGTCGTGGGTTGATCGGTGGCCAACGACGTGTTTACTGGCGACGTAGCTGCCGTGATGATTCAGCGAGGTGTAGAAAGAGTCTTCGGAGGCGATTTGATCGATATACCACGCTGGCACCGAGGTGCCAGCGCGGAGTTGCTCCTTCGAGACGACCTCGCCGTGTGTGCGGAGGAACTCACGAACAGCAGTCTTATGGGAAGTGGCTGTGTTCTCACTCGTGTCGGATCTAGTGCTGGACATACTATCGATCCGACTTCTAGTCTAGTGAAAGTGACTATTTCAGAAGCTAGTGACCACACCGCGATAGGTTGGAGCTAATTTTGAACCCGTGCAACGGGCTAAGGGATAAAGAATGCTCTGTTGAACGCAAGACAGCGGCAGTATTGGAATTTTGATATTCAGATTAATGTCGTTAGAACTTCTGTACTGCTGGTTTTGAGATCTGG
>NZ_FOIC01000071.1 GCF_900111485.1 Natrinema hispanicum
ATCCAGTCCTGTCGGAGACGGTGGGGCGTGACACTGAGTGACGGCGCGTATCCACGGCCTAAAGGCCGTGGTATTGCGCCTGTTCAGCGTATAAGATGGACGAGCGCCTGCTCGGCGTCACGAGGGTCGCAGACGGTGTCTCGTGTCGAGGCCGCCACACTTGTCACGAGCCGTCGTCCAGATATTGCATTGCCTCCGCATCCGGTACCTGACCGAACGTCCGGTAGAACTGTCCGACGGCGCTGAACCACGACGGCGTTTCGACGCAGACGACTTCATCGGCCTCGTCGCGGAGACTCTCGATCGCCTCCGGCGGCCCAACTGGCACTGCGAGCAGTACGTACGCAGCACCGGCGTTGTTCACCCGGCGGAGACAGGCACGCGTCGTTGCCCCAGTCGCGACGCCGTCGTCGACGACGACCACTCGCTGTCCCTCGAGGTCGATCTCGTCTCGCCCGGCCCGATACTGCTGTGCTTTCTCCCGTGCAGCCGTCGCCACCTGGTCTTGCTGTGTTTCGACGTACGTCTCATCGACCGAGAGGTGGTCGATCATCTCCGCGTTGCGCCAGACGGACCCGTCGCTCGAGACCGCTCCGATCGCCAACTCGGGGTTGCCCGGAGCACCGATTTTCTTCGCAACGACGACATCGAGCGGGACGCCGAGTGCATCGGCAACGATTCGTCCGAGCGGCAGTCCCCCTCGCGGAATCGCGAGGACGACGTCAGCGTCGACGTCCCGTTGAGCGACCGCGGTCGCGAGTTGTTCGCCAGCGTCAGTTCGATCGTCAAACATCGATATCACCGCTGCAGTGTGGCTCGAGTCGCTCGAAACGGGTTCGCTCACGGATCGGTCGACTAGTCCGAGACAAGCGGACAGGCCATTGGGTGATGGTATACTGCATCATTATCCGACGACCACCCAACGTACGCTCCGCAGTTACAAAATATAGAACCCAGTACCAGCCGTTTCGTGACTCCACGAACAAATGTCGGAATGTGAATACCTACAACAGCAGAGCACAATAGCTGTGTGGATAACACTCACGATTGACCACCTCCTCCGCGTGAACGCGGAGGAATCCCACCACGGGATTTCAGGCCGAGTGTGGCGGCCTGTTGGTTTCAAGACGCATACGTTCCAAGCGTCACCTGCTGGTTTTCAGCATCGGCTTGGCTGTCTTGTGGCCCGGTCAAAGAGGCCCCATCCGTAGCCGAGTCATCGTCACCTGCCTTCTGCCGGGAAGTCCGGCCGCTTTGGCGGTGACTCTCTCAACTACGGTAGCGGTCTGTAATGTTTATCGCCCCGTTCACGTCGGCTTGATACTCACCGACCCAACAGCCGTCGTTCGAACATCTGAACGTCGCCTGTCGTGGCCGGTAGCCATGTTCACCGCAGGCGTGACACGCCTTCGACGTATTCCGTGGATTCACCGTCTCGACGGGAATCCCCTTCTCGGCGGCTTTGTAGCGAATCTGTGCGTGAAGCTTAGCAAAGCCCCACCCGTGCAACCGCCTGTTCATGTACTCGCCGTAGTCCATGTTCTCGCGGATGTACGTCAGGTCTTCCAGCACTAGTACTGGGTTCTCGACGGACTTGGCGTACTTCACGACCTCGCGAGTCACACGGTGGAACACGTCGTCAATCTGGTCCCACAGTGCGTCACCGTAGGACTCTGCGATTCGTTCACTGCCGCGCTGCTGAAGGCGTCTCTTGGCGGTGAAGTAGGTTTTGCGGAGCCGACGAACGGCCTTGCCGTCGTCGGCCCACAGTTGGGGGCGAACAGGAGAACCGCGCTCGTCGCGGTGACACACCGTGACGAGACTCGCTTCTCCGATGTCAACGCCGATGGGCGTCCGCTCGTCAGCGGACGCCGTAGATTGGTCCTCCACGGCGCGGGTGGCGGTGACGTGGAGATACCACGTTCCGTCCCGCTCGAACAGCCGACTTTCACCCATTTCGGCGTCGTCTGCGTACAACGATTCGAGCCACTCCCGCTGTTCGGGATTGGCGCGTGCCGGAATCCAGAGGTGGTAATCCTCGTGGTGCGGGATTTTGACGTACCACTCGATAGCGTTCTGTGGCTGGTGGTCAAGTTGCAGTCCCTCGTTGGTGAACCGCACTGGGTGGTCGTCGTGAAGCTTGTCGGCGTCGTAGCTGTTCCCACAGAGTTGTGGGACGTACTTCTTGAGGGCGTTTTTGGCGTAGCCGCTCAGGTCGTACTCGACAACCACGTCGTTGGCCGCTGACTGTGTGTCACAGCCAGCGGCGAAGGCGGCCTGAAGCGCCTGCTGGTAAGCGTCCCGTGTCTCACGAAGCTTCTGACGCTTGTGGACATTCGGATCCACAAGCTTCAGTTCGAGCGTTTTTGTGAGTTCGGTCACGCTTCGGCCTCCTTGTGCCGGTCGATGTAGTTCTCGACAGTTTCGCTGGAGACGTGCCCGGCTGTTCCGGCGTAGTAGCCGCGTGCCCACCGTATTTTCTCGCCGTCGTGGTCGGCGTGGCGGTGGTTGTATTTCCGTGAGGAAATACCCTTGAACCAGTTGGCGAGTAGTGACGGACTGTGTTTGGGTGGGCTACTGACGAACAGGTGAACGTGGTCGGGCCGAACAGTCAGGTTTTGAATTTCTAAGCCCTTTTCGTCGGCAACTTCGTGGAGGATGGATTCCACACGGTCGGCAACCTCACCCGTCAGTACCGCGTTGCGGTACTTCGGGAGCCACACTATGTGGTAGTTGAGGTTGTAGGTTGCGTGCCGTGTGGTCTTCATCTGTGTTACACACTATGGTCATATCATGGAAAATATCTTGCGTAAACGGTGGGAAATCCAACAGTGCAATAGAACGGTGGACTGTCACACTATGCTGTCCGCTCAACCCCCGCCTGTTCGCTCCTCGGTTCCGACGCTCTGTCGGAACACTCGTCACTCACGGGAAGACGGGAGTATGCGCTCGAAACTCTATCATACCGGTGACCGACAGTCAATATCGTCTCGTCAATCACCTCGAGTGTCCTCGTGCGTGAAGTCACACTCGCCATGACCGCACCGCTGAGATGTGTACTGCGGTGCAATATTGTAATCTGCATACAAGTACTATGATGGCTGTTATTGACATTTTCCTAGTAATTATATTCACACGATGAGTTGCGATCGCTTCCACGATCGAGAGACACTGGTTGGTGATCAGTGAGTAATACTCGCACATCCTGCGTGTCCTCGAGTCGGTTCCTAAATTGCGGTGTCCGAAACTTCCATGAGTGTGGTTGTCATAAGTCACAGCATGACGACCGTAAACAGAACTGTTGAAGACGTGATGTCAACACCGCTTGAGATCGTTTCGAAAGATGCAACGCTCACGGAAGCTGCAACAGTGATGCATGACAAGGAGATCAACGCGCTGGTCGTATCGACGGATCCACCCTCGATCGTCACGAGCACTGATCTCGTTGCTTCGGCCGCTGAGGGCCACGATCCCACCACACAGCAGGTGTCCGATGTAATGACGAAATCGGTCGAGACCGTTCCACCGGAGCTCTATCTCGAGGAAGTTGCTGCGATGATGACCAATTTCGGAATTAACCACCTTCCGGTCGTCGACGGTGACGATTACCTCGGAATGATTTCATCGACTGACATCACGTCCGAACTATCCTGACCACTGCCAGTCCTAACGGACGAAGGGACGTCAGCACAATTCAAGGGAGAGCCCCCGATCTTACGGAGCGAGTTTCGGCGAAGCGAGTGATACGGTCTGCTGTCCCGCTGTCCCGGTGGGACTGCAGGGCGGGTCGCGGTCCTATCGGTAATGGAGTACAGTAGTCCGTATGAGTAACTCAGAGAGGAAATTGACCTCCTCCACGCCCTGAAGGGCGTGGAATCCGACCATCGGATTTCCGCCGAGTGTGGCGTTCAAGGTTCCAACCCGCACTCAAGGGGAA
>NZ_FOIC01000070.1 GCF_900111485.1 Natrinema hispanicum
TCATGCTCGTGACGTTGCTGTTCTTGCTCCACAAGGTCAAGCCCCGATATCTGTGGCTGACTGAGTGGCTCGCTGCTCGTCTTAGCTGGGCGATCAAAAACAAGGAGTACACGCATGGTGGCGAGGACAATAGCGAGGTGCGGTATCTGACTCGCCTCCAGCGAGTGTACCCGCATGCCATCGAACGAACGGATGGCGCACTCGTTGGGGCGATGAAGGTCGAGCCCGCGAACATGGCCCTCGAGGATGATGATGCGTGGGCGAAGGCTGTCCAGTCGCTCTCGGAGTTCGCCAACTCGACTATCGACTTTCCAGTGAAGATCTACGTCACTAGCCGCGAGGTCGATGACGACGAGACCATCCGTGCACACCAGGATCGACTCGCTGACGCCGACGTTCGCTCACGTCCCGTGTTGAAACGGCTGCTCGAGGAGTACGTTGGAGCGAATACGACTGACAACGGCGAAATCGACTCGGAGACGACCACGATCCGCGAGTACTACCTTATTACCGCGGTGAACGACGAGGATATCGAACACTTCGATAAAACGGACGACAGTGTCCTCGCCTATCTTGCTGACCTTCCTGCTGTTGGACGGCTCTTCAGTCGGTTCCAAACCGACGATCTGACCGACGCCGAGCGAGAGCAATTCAAAGAAGAACACCTCGAATCACGACTCACACAACTCCGCCGTGGTGGGTCGTCGCTCTATCGGTGTTCAGTCAGCCCTGTCGATGCCTACGATCTCGCTCGGATCACGAAGGAATACTGGACGTGTCTCCCCGAAGAGTACGCTGATATCACGAACGCACTCGGGACGTTCCCGGTCGTCTCCCACGGGATAAGCGACGGTGTTCCAGCAACGCCTGATCCCGATGACGTCCTCGATGCGATGGCCGAGCACGACAGTCCATCAGATACGGCCTCGAGCGATCGTGGTGAAGACACTATCGACGAGGATGCTGTCGACGACTCGTCAACCGGAACTGACGATCGGTTACCAGATACGTCGACGATGCACCAGTCGGTGATTGCGCCGTCGACGGTCGACTGGGAAACGACCTACGCCGTGATCAACGACGAGACGTACGTTCGCACGTTCTGGATCGAACAGTTCCCTGAGGAACCGCCAGATGGCCTCCTCGAGCGGCTGTTACTCGACACGGAGTTGCAGACCGACATCAGCATCCACCTCGATCCGTTCGATAGCCAGTCGGCTCAGGACATGATGGCAGACTGGATCTCGGATTTGAAGATCAACCAGCACGACTCGAATAGCCTCAAATCCGAGGATCTCCAGGAAGACATCGATCAGGCGAAGTACATGCGGTCGCTCGTTCGTGCGAACAAAGCGTCGTTCTATCGCGGTGGCGTGTTCATTCGCCTCGCCGCTGATAGTCAACAGGAACTCGATAATCACACGACGCGTCTCCGCTCGATCATCAAGGATGCGCCGGCGAACTGTACGCTCAAGGTTGCGAATCGCTGGCAGGAACGTGGACTTGCGACAGTGTCGCCGCTTGGCGCGAACGAACTTGGCCGTGACCGTATGTCGACGCTGACGAACCAAGCCGTCGGCGCGATGTTCCCGTTCTCATCGAACTACTTGATGATGGACGAGGGTATCGAGTACGGCTATCACGGGCACAACGGTTCTCCAATTCGGCTCAACCCGTGGGAGCTTGAGACGGGTCACAGTGAACTCGTCGTCGGGATGCCGGGTGCTGGGAAGACGTTCGGCGACATCATGCGCCACCTTCGGATGATGAAACGCCGCAACGACACGATGCTGGTTCTCGTCGATCCAGTTGGTGGCTTCCGTGGGATCGCAGACGCGCTGAACGCGAAGACGATCACTGTCGGTGGCGACACGAAGCTCAACCCACTCGAAATCCGCGAGACGCCCCAGCACGTCCTTGAGTCCGGTGACGGGATCTCGCCGTTATCGGCGAAGAAAGACGAAGTCTATGCCGTCCTCGAGAACTTCCTCGACGCTCGCGATATCGAACTCGGAACCGAGACGGGCGTTCTCTCGTATGTCATCGACGAAGCCTACCGGCAAGCAGGGATCGTTGAGGACGACGTCTCGACGCACACATCGGCGAACTCACCGACGATGCAGGACGTTCATCGCATCCTCTGTGATATCGCCGAGAACCCGGATGAGCACAATATTGCAGAGTCCGAATCTGCTCGCGAGCGTGCTGCCCAGTATGCAGATGAACTCGCGATTGCGTTCCAGCCATTCCGCGAGGGTGGCTCCTACGAGAATCTCTCACATCACTCCGAGATCGATATCCTCGAGGGCGACAACAAGGTCGTCTATATCGACCTCGGTCAGATCGAGGGCAGTGCATCGGGGATCGATCGCCAGACGTTCCTGATGCAACTGTTGCTGTCGACGATCTACCAGCAGGCGAAAAACACTCAGCGAAACGTCGAACTCGCAATCGACGAAGCCCACTACCTCTTCGAGGACCAGGCCAACCTCGACTTCCTCGAGACAGCATTCCGGCACCAACGCCATGCAGGGCTTCGGATGGTGCTGCTCTCTCAGACGGCCCAGGAGTTCTACGAAACTGAGCAGGCGGAGAAGATCATCGGCATGTGCCCGATCAAAGTCCTCCACAAACTCCCCGAACTGGATGATCGGACAGCCGACAAGATCGGCTTGACCGAAGAGCAGCGCCGGTACGTCAGGGGTGCCGATGCCGGGAACGAAGATCTCGGCTATAGTCAGGCACTCGTCCGCGTCGAAGAACACGGGACGTACCCGCTGCATATCGTCGCTGACGACTTCGAGAAACGAGTTATCGACTACGAGCCCGAGGACCAAGCCTTCATCGAGCAGGCAATTCGTGATGAGCCAGCGGAGTTGCTCGCCTTCGAAGAGTTCGTCGAGAACGAAGCCCAGCGCAACGCGCTTGCAACCCGTCTCGATCTCAGCGCAGATGCGGCCAGTCGGCTTCTCGAGACAGATCTCACGAAAGAGGAAATTCTCGATGCAGTCGTCGAGCACTCCCTCGAGACAGACAGTGAGAAATCATCTGTCCGGCCTGATGGTGGAGAATCAGCTACTGCACAGGATACGACTGAAACGGAGTCTGACACCCAAGATCATGACTAGGTTTAATCAGATCAAGACAATCATAGGTTCGTCGCCACAGTACGAGGCGACGCAACTCGACTTTGGAGAGCACGATTCGTTCGTCCAACGGCAAGCGGACACGCCAGGCACGCTGCTGCGGATCCGCCCCTACAAAGAGAACAACGGTATCGCGGACGGGGCTGGAGTCCTCCAGTCAGTCCACGATGTGACAACGAACTTCCGTGGGAAGAATACGAGCGACCACCACTCGTTTGAGGTCTGGTTCGACGAAGGAAAGATCAAGTTCTACATGCACGCTGCCACCGAGGCGGCTGCCGACAAGTTCCGCCGTCGCGTTGGGAACAACTACGCCAACAGCGAGGTCTTCCCGGTCGAGGAGGGCTATGCGTTCCCCGTCATCGACGCTGATGAGTACGTCGCTGGTGCGTGGCTCGAGATGGAGAAGATCCCCTACTATCCGATCCGCCATCACAATAGCGAAGGCTTCGAGACGGATCCGTACGGCGAAATCACGAGCGAGATGCTGTCGCTTGACGAGAGTACCGTCGTTACGCAGGTCGTGTTTCGACCTGCGAAACAGTCGTGGACTGACGGCGACCGATTCAAGCACAATAGCGTCGACGAACTCGCGCACGCGCTTCGGCAGGGGACATCCGTCGGCTGGCTCAACCCTCGTACGCGACCGCCAAGCGAGAAGGACAAACAGGCTGCGAAAACCATCGAACAGCAACGTGGCCAGCAGGCGTTCCACGTAAACATTCGCGTCCTCGCTGCCTCGAGCGAGCAAGACGAGGCTGAGGCCCGTGCTCGTGGCGTCGCGGGGATGTTCAGGAAGTACTACAACGCAATCACTGAGCAGGGCCTCGACGACAAGCCTGTCTGGCATCGCCGAGAGAGCAAACGCGCAACGCGGCTTCGACAGTTCGTTGAGCGAATGCGTGACCGCGAGTGGATCGATCGGCACATGATTATGACCGTCGACGAACTCGCCGGCGTCGCACACATCCCCAATGCGGAGATTGAGACGCCGAATATCGATTGGCGATATACCCGACGTGGTGACCGCGCCCCTGCCGATCTCGGCCAATACGAAGAGTCCACCAGTAGCAGCGCTTCCACTGAACACAACGTTACTAACAGAGGACACGATGGTGTTTGATCGATTCTTTGACCGCAGCAAATCCGAAGAGGTAACAGAAGATATGGAGACCGAGCCAGCGACACAAGCTACTGGTGACGGTGACTCTCCGCTCGATTCGCCACCGGCCCCCCAATCCCAACTCGGCGAGACATACGATATCGATGAACAGAAGACCAGTTCCATCGGAGGGAAGCAAGCTATCACCGAAACCGCTCAGGAGGGCACTGTTGCAGGACCATTTGTC
>NZ_FOIC01000067.1 GCF_900111485.1 Natrinema hispanicum
GTGGGGTCTGGAAGAGTTAGTCGAGTATGCGCACGTACGATGGCCGATTGAGCAATTTCACAAGGATGCAAAGCAGGTACTGGGGATGGATCAGTTCGAGGGACGAACGTGGACAGGGTGGAACCATCACGTATCAGTGGTGTTGATGACGTACTCGTTTTTGATGACCGAGCGAGCCGCGCAGGGCGCGGCCGCTCGGTTGCCCCCGTTTTCGCAGGTTGCTCGGATCGCAATTCACGAGATGGCGGTACGAACAGTCGAAGAACAAGGAGTTGATCGACAGACCGCTGAACGAGTAGCAGAGGCAATGCTCAGGGGGTTTACTGACTGGTGATCAACCGCCGAAGTAGTACTAAGAGCCACCGCTTTGAGTTCTCCAACTTGGTGCGTTTCTCGGAGTCTGTGAGTTCAGTCAACACCTCATGCTTCTCTGTATGACTGCCGAATAGCCGACCATCCCATACTGGATTATATAGCCGAATGCCTCGGAGTAGTCCGCTTCACAAGTATCGTCAAGAATGAATATAACAGATCCACGGATTTTCAGAGATGATTAGATTTCACTGGTAAGAGTTACGGGCCTCGGCGTCGGTCTCTGCCAATAGCAACTCTGAGTACAAATCGAACAGTTCCGAAGCGATACGATCCCAGTTGTACTGTGTTTCGATGGCCACTAAGTTCTGTTCTGCCATCCGAGACACTTCTGACGGGGAGTTACACAGCGACTGTAGCGCCGCGCGGAGTTCATGGGGATCGCCCGGCTCAAGTACAAGTCCCCTTTCCTCAGTAATCACTTCGGGGATACTCCCGACAGACGTGGAGACGATCGAATTTCCTGCGGCCATCGCCTCGAGAATCGCGATTGGAAGCCCCTCTGCGTAGCTCGGGAGCACAAATATCGTGCCGTCGGCCAGAAGTTCCCGTTTTTTTTCTTCGGAGACGTAGCCATGATAGTTAATTTCATTGTATTCAGCTTCGAGTTGCTCAATACGATCCGAGTACGGTCCCGAGCCAGCCACTTGAATAGTCAGGTCATCCTGTTGTTCAACGAGGTCGGAAATTGCGGTTATGAACTCCGCCGCTCCTTTCCGTTCCGAAAGGTGCGAGACGTATACGATTGTCGGGTCAGTAACATCAGATGAAGACGTATATTTTTTGGGATCAACGGCGTTCGGTATCGCGATGACATGACCAGCCTGGGTGTGTGTCTCTATGAGTTCTTTCCAGTAGTCCGAGAGTGTAATGACACTACTACAGGTGCGGAATCCGATCACCTGAATTGTTTGTGCGGTTATACTTCTCGTCGTGAGAAACTCGTCAAAGGACGATCCGTGGACGTGGAGGACAACTGGGACCCGCCAGACGTACGCCGAGAAAAGAATATAGAACGTCGC
Organism: Natrinema hispanicum; assembly: GCF_900111485.1. Classification (GTDB taxonomy): domain Archaea; phylum Halobacteriota; class Halobacteria; order Halobacteriales; family Natrialbaceae; genus Natrinema; species Natrinema hispanicum_A. The sequence continues at coordinate 1,395 of NZ_FOIC01000067.1, forward strand.
ACGATAGAACGAGAACCTGTGTGCAGTATGGACGTGGACCAGATCTGGACGGCGGCGGAAGGGGAATTGAAGGGCGTCAAACAGCGTCTGTAGGATGGCTAATACCAGCCAGATTGGCCCGCTTCCGTTGCTGGTTTCGTTGTCGTATATGCGGATCGATGCCTCTTTGGAAAGATGCTCCGCTTGCTGATCGATGTATCGTTGAATCCCACCGACGTTACGATTCGAACCGACAATCAAGATATCCATATTATTACCCATGGTTAAGCTACTTCTTTTACAGCGTTTATAATCACGTCTGTCGTATCCACTTTATCAGCGAGCATCTGCTTATGCCGTTTCTCCCATTGATCAGAGTCGGTTCGTTCAAGAACCTCAATCGCCTTTTTGAGACCTCGTTCATGCCGATTCTTACCGGAATAATTATACACCAGTCCATATTCCTCCTCGAGTTCGTCAGTATATCCACGCCGGCTTGATGAGACAAATACCGCTGGCGTTCCAAGCACCGCACTTTCGGTCGCCATAGTCGCACTCTCACCCACATAGAGGTCTGCAAATGCTATTAAGTCGTGGATTCGATCAGGAGAGATCAACGCTCGTCGATCCTCGATCGCTTCCGGTAGATCTGCTTCAGACGTGATTCGAACCGTCGTACCGGTTTCCTCAAGTGCTTGGACAATGTCCACAACATCTTCGAAGCCACTATCACCAACGTCGTGCATTGCATCCCACGATACCAACCGCAAAACGACGAATTGTTCGTCACGATCCAGACCGGCCTCTTCTAAGACCGATGGATCCGGTTCAAACCGGTCGGGATGGAGATACGCTAGCTCGTGGTACCCTGGATAACGCACTTGCTTCTTACCGATATTGTTCTGATAACATTCTGGTGTATAGATACGATCGGCGAACGGAAATGCCAATGTATTCTGCAGCGTCGCGTGTTCAGTATCTGTGAACACAAGACTTGTTGCATCAGTTAGCTTCGCTGCATGGGTGATCGACGGTTCACCCATTGCAACAAGCACGTCTGGGTCAAGTTGATGTGTCTTCCGAAGGATACCCCATTCGTATTTTAACTGGACTAATGGGAGCTGCCACGAACTTTCTGGCTCGCCCGCTAGTAATTCGTAGTCGATTATATATTGATCTAATAGATCAGTATTGATTTCCTTTTTTCGGGCGAAAGTGTAGACGTTATGACCCTCTTCAGACAGTATCTGTATACTGTTTCGAAAAAGGTGAACGTGAGCCGGATGTTGGATAGCGAATAATATAGTTAATGATTGATCACTATTTCTATCCACAGACACACTTTGATCACTCATCCGTACTTCCTCTCCTCGTTTTGGTCTATTACCGTCCATCTATAGTTGCATTATGTTTTTGATTTAATATTTTAAACGATTACAATATTAATATCGAGTGTGAATCAGTCGAGTTGTTCGTCAGTCACGGACCTGCACCTCCCGATTCTCGTTTGCCTGCATGTCGAACAACATCGCGAACATCACGAACATACTCCCAATCGAAAACAGGAGCAAACTCGCGGAGGCTCGCACGAACAGTGGATCTCCGAGCACGAACTTCGCGTACAGCGACCACAAGCCACCGACAATCCCTAGTCCGGCCATTGCAGCACCGAACAGGTAGAACAACGCCAGTGGATGAAAGTCCAGCACGAGATACTTCACCTTCAGCCGCCAGAAGAAATTCCGCAACAACATCCCTGACACTTTCCGGATGTATGTCGTGTAGTTGATCGATGACTCCTCGTCACCGTACACCGCAGGCATCACAACGTCGGCCACACGCATTCCCTTGGCATTCAGTTTCACCAAGAGATCGTTGCAGTAGCCATAGTACTCATACATGTTCTCGATACCTACGTTCGCCAACGCATAGTGAGAGATCGCCGTATATCCGTTCTGGGGGTCCATCGTCTTCCAATAGCCCGACGCGACCTTCGTCAGGAAGGTGAGGATCGAGTTCCCGAAGAAACGGAACGGAGGCATATTCGACCGGAACTCCTTGTACAGCAATCGATTTCCTTTCGCGTAATCAGCCTCGTCTTCAACGATCGGATCCATCAGCCTCGGCAGTTGCGAGAGATCCATTTGACCGTCGCCGTCGACAGTCGGCACGATATCGACTTTGTCCTCGAGTGCGGCTAGGTAGCCAGTCTTAATTGCGCCGCCGGCACCTAGGTTCACCCGGTGCTGGATCGGTACGACACGACCAATTGGCTCTTCGACAATCGCTCGCTGCTCGAGCATCGTTTGTCCACCGTCTGCGACAATCTCCGCTTCTCGTTTTTCACCACTGTCGTCAAGTTCACCAGTGTACTCGAGTTCCAACCCATCAGCATCGTCTCGAGCAGCCTCGTGGATTTCATCCCACGTATCGTCAGTGGAGCAGTCATCGATGAGGTACATCCGGTCAACGTAGTCGGGCATCTCCCGGATCACGTCACCGACGAATCCTTCTTCATTGTATGCCGGAATGACGACACCAACACTATGTTCCCGGTACATTACAGTTTCTTGTACATGAATCCGTTCTCGAGCGCTTCCTCTTCAAACGTTCCATCGACGTCAATCATGACTGGGTTGGACTGCATGTCGTACGTCAGGTCACCAAAATTGAGTCCGTGGAACTGGCTGTGTGGGGTCCCGATGATGAGTCCGTCGAACCCTTCGACGTCGAGTTCTTCTTGGACTTCGATCCCGAACTCGTCACGCATGAGTTCATCTTCGGCGTGGGGGTCGAATCCAACGACATCGATATTGAACTCGTGAAGCGCGTCGATCACGCCGTCGATCGCGGAGGTTCGAATGTCGTCGACATCAGGCTTGTATGTCAGTCCAAGCACGAGCACGCGACTGTTTCCGAGTACTTTCTCGTTCTCGTTGAGCGCCTTGATCGTCATATCGGCAACGTGGGTCGGAACGTACTCGTTGACCTCGCGAGCTTTCTGGATCAGTTCCGGCGAAAAGCCCTGCTGTTCGGTCTCATAGATCAGATAGAACGGATCCACGGGAATACAGTGCCCACCGACGAGTCCGGGGCGGTAGTCGTGAAAGTTCCACTTTGTCCCGGCAGCCTCGAGAACCGACTCCGTATCCAGACCCAGATGGTCGCAGGCAACAGCAAGTTCATTGACCAGCGCAATATTCAGGTCTCGCTGCGTGTTCTCGACACATTTTGCGGCCTCTGCAGTCTCCATCGTTGGTGCTCGATGCACCCCCGCGTCAACGATGCTCTCGTACAACGCAGCGACCTCCTCGAGCGTTTCATCAGTAAGCCCACTGACAATCTTGACGACGTTTCGGAGACCGTGTTCATCGTCGCCTGGCACCATTCGCTCGGGCGAGTAGCCGACGCCGAAATCCTCACCGGCGTCTAATCCGGACGTTTCCTCGAGTGCAGGAACGAACACTTCTCGAGTCGCACCGGGATAGACCGTCGACTCGAGGAGGACAGTCGTCCCCTCCTCAAGGTGCTCACCGATCGTCCTCCCAGCGCTCTCGACGAGGCCGAGATCGGGTTTCTCGAGGTCGTCGACGGGCGTGGGCACGGCAACGATAACGTACTCGGCCTCCGCAACGACGTCCGGTTCAGTCGTAAACTCGATATCAGTCTCCGCGATGGCTGCGTTACCAACATCTCCCGTTGGATCGAGACCTAACTCGAGTGTGTCGATTTTTTCCGGATCGATGTCAAATCCCCAGACGCTGTGGCCCTCTTCGGCGAACACGTGGGCTAACGGGAGACCAACGTAGCCGAGACCGACGACGCAGATATTGGCCGACTTCAGTTCGATAACCGAGTTATCGTATTCACTCTCGCTCATTCGTGTTTATTTCCGACATGGTTGTTTCTATGGCTCATTGAGTAGTCAACTGTTTTACTATATTTTAAACATATTGTTTTCACTGTATATCATCATCTGTAATAGTCGGTCAAAAATAGTGTAGGGTGTATATATAACGAATTTGTATTGTGATATGCCTTCGATAATAATATAACATACATTCGAGAGGATCTTATTCCACCGTCACATAGCCTGTTGCACGTTCAAGATCAATTCGTCAGACATGGCAGCGTGAGACTGATCCAGTTCGAATCTGCCGACTGATAATCAATTCGGTGAGAGAAGTCTCAGAAACGCTCGCTGAATCAGGTGTTTGAGTCAGTTTTCGATCACGAATAGAGCCGCCTGAGAGCGATGCCTCTCAGGCGGCGCGTGCTTCGACTCCGGGCTGGGGCCGTCAGATGAGGCGACTGGGAGAACGTATCAGTCCTGGTTTTCCCTGTTGTTTTGCGGTGAGTGACGTCGCGACCAGAGCGACTGCCGAAAGCACGAC
>NZ_FOIC01000066.1 GCF_900111485.1 Natrinema hispanicum
TGACGGTGAGAAGTTACGCTCTCGGAGCTGGCACGGCCAGTTCCGAGAGCTCACGCGCAAGTGTATCGTGCATAACCTATCGCAGGCGGCGAGTTAGAGCTCGCCGCCTGCTCTCTTTCTCTGGACGTATCCGCCAGAGGCATCGCCGTCATCCACGTATGAATCCTCACAAAGTGACCTAATTCTGATGGTTGCAGAATCAACGGACTGTACTTCTCCCACATTATCCAGATCTCAAAACCAGCAGTACAGAAGTTCTAACGACATTAATCTGAATATCAAAATTCCAATACTGCCGCTGTCTTGCGTTCAACAGAGCAATCATTCACCCTCCCGAAAAGTGCCGTCGAAGTCATCTTAGACGAGTTAGAGAGGGTCGGACTCGGCGAGGACGATCACACGGTGATCGTTACGGCAGACATGGTCATCTCCCAAAAGTTCGGAGCTCTCAAAGATCGGTTCACGGGAGAGGTGCTGGACGATCAGCGCCTCGCTCGCTACGAACTGTACGCCGAATCGGAAGGACTCATATTGGCGATTCCGATATACGTGACGCTGACGCTGGTCAGTGCGATCGTTGCGACGGCCGGGCTGTTACTCGATTCGGCCGCCGTCGTGGTCGGGTCGATGGTGATCGCACCCTTGATCGGACCGACGCTCGCAGCCAGCGCCGGGACCGTTCTCAACGAACGCGACTTGCTCTGGACCGGGGTTATGTATCAAGTGCTGGGCGTCAGCGTAGCGATTGCCGGTTCCGCGGCGTTCGCCTGGCTCTCGAAGTCGCTGTTTCTCGTACCGCCTGGGATTGAGGTCCTCGAAATCAACGAAGTCAGCGAACGGGTTCTTCCTCACCTCCTCTCGCTGGTCGTCGCCTTCGGCGCGGGAATTGCCGGCGTGTTGTGCCTTTCGACGGGTACCTCTGTCACACTGGTTGGCGTGATGATTACTGCTGCACTGATCCCGCCCGCCGCAGCGGCCGGCATCGCTATCGCATGGTGGATACCGAACGCCGCAGTCGGCTCGCTCGTCCTCGTCTTCGTCAATCTGCTGGGCGTCAATATCACGGGCCTCCTCACCCTCTGGGCGATGGGATACCGCCCCCAAATTCAGAGTGAGGAAGGGATCGCACGGCAGTTAGTCCGTCGTCGCCTCATCGTGTTGACGTTCGTCATCCTAGTACTGTCGATATTCCTGATCGGTGTCACGTGGGCGTCGTACGAACGCGCATCGCTTGAGAACGACGTCACGACGGAAGCGGAGGCCGTCCTCGACTCGTCAGCGTATCAGGACATCTACCTCGTCGAAGTCGAACTGTTTCTTGAGGAAGAAATCCCGTTCGAGCCAGTAGTACGAATCGAAGAAGGGTCCCTATTCGAGGGACCCGAACGTATTGTAATCACGGTCGAGCAGCCGGGCGATGACGACCATCCGGAACTTGTCTCGGAACTGGACGAACGAATTACCGACAAAACGGGAGACGACGTGCGGGTCGACGTTCGGTTCATTGAGTACGATACTGCGTAGGGATTTCGGCGCTCTATGACTGATAGTGACATCCACTCCTGTCTACAAGGGTCTCTTACCCACAAAGAGCGTGACTCCATGAAGATCCGCTTAATTCCAATATGAAGCCAGCTGACTGTGCGACAGCCGTGAAACTATGTGTCGTTGCTCGACTCGATGTCAGAACCATTCCCGGGCCTTAAATCGAGCAGTTAACTCGATGCTTTTGCGGAGGCCTCGACGAACGATGCCGCTTGAGTTCGGGACACCCTCACCGTCTTCATACTCAAGCCCACGAGCGACCACGACGGGAACCTGTTCGTCAGCCTGTCCGAACAGCAGCGCTGAACCTGCCGTGAGTTCGTCAGCGACGAGATCGACACCGCCCATCTTCGGCTGGTCGTAGAGATCTGTTCGTCCGAAGTTGGCGTCAATCGCTTCGATTCCCGAACAACCAACAGCGAGGTCCATCGATCCCGGACCGGCAACTTCTGAGTCAGAGAGCACGACAGCGACGTCGGCCCCAGTTCGTGCTTCGATTTCCTTGCGGAGCCGTCGCGCACTTTCGTCGGGATCTTCTGGAAGGAGCGTCATTTTTCCTTCCGGACTGTTCGACCAGTCAATGCCTGCATTTGTACAGAGTCGGCCGTTGCGTTCGGTCACAAGCATGGAGGGGACATCGTCGAGCGCTTCTTGAGCGACGTCGGGATCCACAGCGTGTTCCAACAGCAGGTCCTCACCAATTTCTGCGATCGGGATTGCACCGAGAACGTCACTTTCCTCATAGATGACCGCCACCTCGCGTGGATCGATTCCAGTGATATCAGCGACTCGTTGGTCACGTTCAGTAACATCGACATCGTCGGCTTCGATGAGTCGCCCCTCGGCGAATGAAACGACTTTCGTGGTAATAACGATCACGTCACCGTCCGAAAGGGGATACTCCTCGTCGGTCGTCTCGACGATTCGCTCAACGAGATCGTCACATGACGGGAAACAGCACAGCCGTTGCCAGTCAATCGAACGAGGCGCTCACTGCATCTGCGAGCACGCCCGGTTCGCGGTAGTGCTTGCTCACGGGTGGAATCTCCTCATCGAGATCAAGCAGGTCATAGACGGCGGTCATCGCCGTCCGCACCGAGTACTCGACGGTGAACACGACGTCACGTTGGAGTTCGGCGTACTGCCCGAGGAATGCGAGATTGTTCGAGCTATCGGGGACGACGAGCGGCCGGTCGCCGGGCGTCCGGGGCTGGAAGTGAGCCGTGATGAACGGCATCATACACGGCACGCAGTCTACGTCCTCCAGGATTTCCGGCAGGCGATCCTCACACTGCAGGTGATAACAGAGCTCTTCGAGGATCTCTCGTCCTGTACATTCGGACATCTTCTTTTCGACGTAGTCACCCTCTTGGTCTGTGAACAGGGCGTATCCCCAGAAGAGTTTCACGTCGTCAGGCTGGTTCGGGAAGTGCGGCTGGGCTGCGACGACAGTGGACAGAAGCCAGGACGAGTCGACGTATGTTACCAGCCCGTTGCCCGGCTCCTCGTCAGTGAATTCGACGATATGATCGAACAGATCAGTGTTGTGCAACGTGACGGTAAAGGACTCCCACTTGGTCTCCTGAACATTGCCCGCGAAGACCTCGGGGTCGCCGAATCCGGTGTTGTCCTCGGCGATCGACCGCCACAGCTCCCAGGACGCGCCGGTCTCGTTCGTTTCGGGTGCTTCGTCCCATGCCCCGAGGTCCGAGCCATCGGTCATCGAACCGTTGGTGAAAAAGACTAGGTCCGTGGAATCGACCTCGACGCTCTCAGTGCCGTCTCCGGTTTCGTAGTGGAGCCGCTCGACAGTCCGCCCTACTCGAGAAGTCACGATGTCCATATCGATCACGCGACAGTCCTGCTGGAAGTCGACGCCACGAGTTTCGAGCCAGCGCCGAAGCGGCAGGATCATCGAATGATACTGATCGTACTTGGTCCGGTCGATGTCTTCTAACGTGTGTAGACCGGGGAAGACGTGCAAGAAACGGTACATATACCGGCGGACCTCAGCGACGCTGTGCCACGGCTGGAAGGCGAAAATCGTCGCCCACAAGTACCAGAAGTTCGTCTCGAAGAAGTCGTCGTCGAACCACTCTTCGACCCGGGTGTCTCCAAGTCGTTCCTCCGGTGTAAGCAGAAGTCGAACCAGCGAGAGCCGGTGGTGCATCTTCAGTTCGAACTGCGAGGCATCGAGACGGGTGCCATCCTCGACCAGCCGCGTCTCCGCATATGACTCGTGGATCTCGTTGAACTCGTTCATCTCTTCTTTGACCGAGATACTGGGGTCCTCGAGCGAAGGGATCGTCCGGAAGAGGTCCCAGGTACATTCGTAGGCGGGGAAGTTGAACATGCGCCCACCGCGGATAACGTACCCTTCGTCGGGATTGCCTGCACCGTCCATTGCCCCGCCAACGACGTCAAGTTTCTCGTAGAAATGAACGTTCTCGCCAGGCATGTTTCCATCGCGAATCAGAAACGCCGCGGCGGCCAGGCCGGCGATGCCACCGCCAACGACGTGGGCTTCGCGGTCAGCGACGTGTGGTGTCTGTTCACCAAACATGCAATCCCCCCAGCGACGCGTTCGTTCGGGAACGATCATAGGCCGTCATACCGTCTGTATTCGTCTGAAGTGCGGGTAGTGGAGTCATAGATATACTTCTGGATCGCTGCCGACCTAACAGGTGCACCTGACGTTTCATCACACTTAAACTGGGGATGGTCAAGTACATAATGTATTTCAAAATATATACCGTAATTCATACAGTCTATCTAACTTTATTTGGTATAACCACCCGTTCAGGTAGTTAATCCGTTAGTAGGCAATCAATGATCATACCACGCTATTGATCATGTGGCCGACGAGACGACGTTGGCCGCGCCGGAATTGCTCAGAATGCCACGTGCCACGTGACAAATCCGAAACGATCCCCGATCGCCTCGAGCGGATCAGTTCGACCGCCCAGGAGATCATCGACGTCGTCAGCGAGGTGACCGATGGTGAATGACCGATCGCTTCTGCTCGAGATCATCACTGCACTCGAGGAACAGGACCTCGATCGAGGAGAGTACCAACTACAGCGGATGATCGTCGCCGAAGCCCTCGAGCGGCTTGTAGACTCGACGGGCCCACAGACTGAGACTGATCTCGAGATTCGATTCTCGGTTGGAGAGTTCCGTGTGGTGGTGACATCATCCGATGTGGCCGTGATCAGGGTGTCGTAGAACAGGCTACCAAGACAAGGACATCAGAGGATTCCAAGAGTCCACGTTGATGTGAGGCTACTCCGCAAGCGAATAGAGCTTCTGACGGGCGTCTCGAAAGGACACTCGTTGCTCAACTAACTCCTTTTCCTCAAGCCGAGAGATCGCATAGCGAACAGTCCGAGATGAGAGTCGAGTTTCTTTGACCAGTTCTTTCTGTGTGCACTCTCCCTCGAATTCCAGCGTCTTGTAGACCAACTTCGCACTCGGTGGCAAGTCCTCGAGCCGTTCTTTTGCGCTGCTCACTGTCTGTAGTACTTCTTCGAAGTAGACACTATAGGTCGTTTCGCTTCGGCAACCCGGCTCATTCTTCGAGAGCACCGAGAGACTACGTCAAGTCGAACCAGAGTTCATTCCTGTTCCCAAGTGACCGCACGGTTCGGTTTGTGTGGTGCCAGATGGGTGGACACCATGACAGATCATCCGACGTTATCGGAGTTCGTGACGAGCGAAGCGACTGACTCGAGGCCGGCCAGTCAGCCATCGACTGACGAGACCGTGACGATGACGGCTGACGAGCGGGTTGCAACGTACCTTATCGAAGATCAGATGGCGGATCTCACAGACGCAATCCGCGAAGCCGTCCAAAACGGCATCGACAGTCCTGGGTCATCCCGTGTGTTGGTCAGCATCTCACCTGAGCGGTCGCTCATCCTTGACGACGGTGCTGGCGTTGACCTCGAGTCGACCGAAGGGCGACGCAACCTCTCAGTGTTGGGTGCAGGAAGCAAACAGCGATCGGATGACGAGACAATCGGCGAGTGGGGCATCGGCAAGGGTGCGATCATCGCGAAGGGTGCCGTTCGTATCTGGAGTCACGACACCGCACTGTGTTTCGACTACCGAGATCGACACAACTCTGGGCAGTGGGCAGACGTCAGCGGGCGCGATGGCCAGCTTGTGGACGCTGAGCATCATCTCGAGGGGATGCTTGTCGAGATCGATCACTACGAAGACGAAGTTCCGGAGCCGGACAGCTACCGCTGGCGGCGCTACGTTCGCGATCTTCGCAAGCGCTTCGCGTACGTGCAATCTCGGACAGGCGACTCAGTCGTAATTAACGGCGAACCGGTTGACAGGGGCGATCCACTCGAGGCAGTGGCGGACTCGCCACATCCGTCACTCACACGCGAAACTGACGATGCAATCCTCGCACTCGAGTACACGCCTCACGAGGGACTCGATATCTACAGTAACGGTCTGTACGTGACGACGAAACGCGAGTACGGACTCGGCGGAGTCGTCGTCTCGAAGGGGAACTTGACGCTGAACTTTGCCCGTAACGATATCCAGTCGGGCTGTGAC
>NZ_FOIC01000086.1 GCF_900111485.1 Natrinema hispanicum
GAGACCATTCATGAGACTGCTACGAAATCGGTCTGACGGCAAATCGCTATCCAACTACTTTGTATGAAAGTGAGGACAACGAACCACAGAATCACTAATTGAATAACGGGAATATCGTCCATAGTGTCTGATGATTGTTCTTTATTCAACAAATTCTCTTCGATGAGTTCGCACGTGCAGTGAGCATGTCTGAGCCGGACGTCAAACGCTGTCTTCAAGTATCCTTACCAGCCCAAACATAGCGACCAAACGCACCTTCGCTTTTGCAAACCGGGAGAACATCAATTCGCTTGCCTAATAGCGTTTCAGTGTCGACACGCCGCCGCCAATTACGAAGAACAGTCCGATACCAACAACCAGAAGCGGCGCGTTCGAGGATTGATGCTTCAGATAGGCATTATCAGGGTCGCTTGGTGGGACGTATGCGGTGACTGTGTCACCGGTCTCATACCCATCTAGAACCGACCGAGCCTCCGACTCTGTGTCGTATGTCGGTGAGATGGTTGTCGGAAACACGTTCGTGCTCGTGTACGATGTCCCATCGTATTCGTAGGTGAACCGGACCGTCGGCCGGTAGTCGACTCCAGAACTACTTCCACCTGTGTCGGTGTCAATGCCCTTTGTAGTAAGTTCAGCAGTGACCTCCTCTGCGTTCGTGAGTGCCTCAGACTGCTGGACGTAATCGTATGCTCCATATCCAGTCGCCAAAAGCCCGATGAGAAGCATGATCACTGCCCCACGAAAGGTGTCTGGACCATTGAAAGAGAACCCGGAGTCGTCAGCCATTCAGCACACCTCCCAAGAGAGCTGCGAGTAACCACACCTGCGCTGAGTTCGTGACCAGTTAGACCATATACCGGGGAACATACGAGAGTCTCCGAAGCCCTGTTTGTTTATTTCTTATCATGTAGCGTTTTGCGACGTTGAGTGCTACTTGTGGTCGGGCAAAATGGTCATGAGGAAGAGTTCAATAATTGTTTTACTCTGCCTTCTTCTTTTATTATCCTTTGAGTTGAGAGCTAAGCGCTCGCGGCTACCCGATGGAACGGACGGAAAATCCGACGTGGGACCCACATGAGGAACTCAACAATAGGAGTTACCTTCCCCCATCGGGGTGGCTTCGCATGATATTGGTCTCCAATCTCCTCAACACGACCTTTACTTTTTAGATACCCAAGAGCACTTTCGGCGCGTGATTCGGTGAGGCCACATGCGGTTGCAATCTCTGCAGCGGTTTGCGGTTCAGAGGCCTCTTCCAGCGTCTGATACACAACGTTCAACGTCTGCAGTCGGAACATCACCTCACCCGTCTCGTCATCAAGGCCAGACACGTACTCGTGTTCCGTTTCCGCTTTGGACGATTCATATCGGATGACTGTGGCACCATCGAAGATGAACCAGAGACCTGCGAGGGCCAAGAGACCCCCAACCCACGTGTCCAAGCATGCGTCTTTAGCTAAGTGACGAACCGCCAGACAGCAGTGGCTTATCGAGGCATCTTTTCGAGAGGATTGAGGAGGGGACAAGTGTGTCCAA
>NZ_FOIC01000064.1 GCF_900111485.1 Natrinema hispanicum
TACCGGCCTCGATCGCGTCCGCGCACGCAAGGAGAACAACGTGGAAACTCACGTCGTGCTTTCGGCAGTCGCTCTGGTCGCGACGTCACTCACCGCAAAACAACAGGGAAAACCAGGACTGATACGTTCTCCCAGTCGCCTCATCTGACGGCCCCAGCCCGGAGTCGAAGCACGCGCCGCCTGAGAGGCATCGCTCTCAGGCGGCTCTATTCGTGATCGAAAACTGACTCAAACACCTGATTCAGCGAGCGTTTCTGAGACTTCTCTCACCGAATTGATTATCAGTCGGCAGATTCGAACTGGATCAGTCTCACGCTGCCATGTCTGACGAATTGATCTTGAACGTGCAACAGGCTATTTAACAGAGGAGCAACAGAGGGCTCTCGAGGTTGCATACGAAAAAGGATACTTCAGCGAACCGCGTGAGATGTCGCTCGAGGATATTGCCAACGAAGTCGGTGTCTCCTCTACAGCGATGAGCGGCCGGCTGCGCCGAGGAATGAGAAGTCTGGTCTCCTCTACACTTATCGAAGATAAAAAATAAGTGACTTCGCCCTTGTAGTTGGGGCGCTATTCAGATTATACCGAGTAAATACACACCTATACTAAATAATAATACAACATCTAAGATTCTAGCTGATTTTTGATTTCGTCATATATTGGTTGAATCAATTTATTCCAAGCTCTTAATCCCAATTGAGCCTGCTCCTTGATCAATTATGTCCTGAGCACCGTCTACACTGTCTTCATATATATCTTCAGTACTATCAATCCCCCTATCAACAAGGACGACGACCCGGCGATCGGCAAGTGAGAATCGTTGGTTCGAGACGTGCTCGCCGCGACTGACCTGCCGGTCACGACGGAGCCCGCCAGTGAGGCCCTGCTGCCCGATGATCTGAACTATGACTCGAGTCGGTCCTATGCGCAGAACAAAGCCCGAATCGATCGATATCGGACTGCGGAGTGACCATGCTCGAGCGCGTGCGAGAGAAATAGCTACTCGTCGTTCTCAGCGACCCACTGCAACGCAGTAACAAGGACCTGATTTGCTGTCTCGACTCTGCCCCGTTTCGAGAGTGCGTGCGGGCCGTCGATCGTCCCTTCGAAGATGGTCCACTCGTCGCCGTCGTGGACGGCCATAAGCCGCTGTTGACGGTCGTGGTCGTCGACAGCGATTAGTTCGTCGTCGAAATCGAGTTTGAGATTCGCCACTAATTGGTATTCTAACATAAATATGTTGAATCTATCGAAATAGGTGGCTACTTTAAATCGAATGCTTCCGCAAGCCGATCTCGCATGTATTCACGCCGATACTGTCGCCGTTCTGCCTCCAAGAGATAGTTTTTAAACACGACACTCGCGTCCGAGCTTCCCTGGTCGGCCGCGATCGCGTCGAGAGTCGCGAGGAGCTGTTTCTGTGCGTTTGCATACGCCGTATACCAGAACTGTCGCCCCATCTTTGAGGTCGGCGTCTCCCCGCACACCTGGACGTCTGCCCGCTTGACGATCCGTTGGAAGCACGCTTCTAATGTTGCGCCAGCATGATATCCTGCTCAGTCTTCGCTCAATTCCTCATAGAGGCGCTTGCGGATCCCTATGTCTTCGTCCGCGATCTCAGCAAGTATACTCCGAAGCTCTTCGGCAGACGCCGCTGCAAGGAGAGCATCCAGAGATTGATCACCGCCGACGGCTTCGACATCACCGCTAGCCAACACGGCTGCGACGATATGCTTACACGGCACTGCATCATCGGGACAGCTACACTGGCCACTGACATAGCTTCCCTGCGAGAGTGTCACCTGAACATCGTATGGACGGCTCCCTTGGACTGTCGCTTGGAGAGTATGGTCTACGTACTCGAGCTCAGTCACCGATCCACGTTCGTAGTAGCGGCTTCCTCGCTCATAACGGCCTGGCTCGGTTACCTGCCGAAGCGTTTCGAGATCGACTGATTGAGATGGTGTCTGTGTTTGGAGACGAGGAAATGCGTCTACAACGGGCTCGTCTCCTGGGATAGAGGGATCAGCTGACCGACGGTGGATCCATCCTTGCTCCGGCCATCCGATCGGGAACCACTTGGTCGGGTCGCTCACGATATCCCAACACGTTCCTATCACCGACGAACTATCCCCAGGGAATATCCCTTTGATCGTTACCGTACGCGGCGTCAGACCAATCTCTAGCGTGACATCAGTCTGGTGGGCGGTGTCGTCAGCAACTTGGTCAGCATAGTTCGAACGAATCTCCTCAAGTGCAGCGATCCCGTCGGCTGAGAACGCGTGGCCGGTCCGCTCAAGTTCAAGCACCAACTCAGCATATTTGTTCTTTTGGCGGTGTTTGATCAGTGGGCGATTGCTCCCGATCAGTTCGGTAGGGTCGTAGTCTGGGAGTGTTGTTCCCAATACAATCGGTTCAACCGGCTCTGTTGGCGTTTCCGGCAGGAGATCTTCTTCTATCGCATTTTCAGCAGTTGGCTCACCGAGTGGTGTCTCGAAGAGCCGTCCACAGGCTGGACAGACTGTACAGTTGAACTCACTATTGTGCCATGTCGTGAGTTCGTGGGCGCGACACCAATCACAGGGATGTCTAGTCTCCTCCTCGACCACCTCCCAACCGATGTCACGAATCGGCGTCACTCGCTTGAGTTGAGTGATGACTTGTGACCGCCGCTTCTGCTGCTGTTCTAGTTGTAGGCGGCATGACTCACACACGTCAGAACTCTTCTCACGGATGTCAGTCGGAAAGACAAGGCACTGCTCAGTGGTCCGGCCCTGTAGAATGGAACTCCCTGTAGAAGAGAGTGATATCGAATGAGATTGAGTACTGTCTGGTGATTGGGGCGGTTCGTATGCGACAATATCCGTTGCTGTGATGGACTCGTGTGGCGACTTCTCTGTCTCGTCAGCAAATGCTCGTCCATATCGGCACCCATCAGGCCCGACGATATGCCATTTCCCAGATTGTGTTCGGCCAAACGTTGGCACGGTTGCTTGAAAGAACAAGACGAATCCTCATAGGGTCTTTCAAGCACTTCCAATCATCTTGTGCAAGAAGGGGTTTGCCGACATCTATAGTAGTCGCCGTCGGTTCTCTTTCGAGTACTGTGACCTACCCCGCTCGTTCAGGGACCTTACGGTGGATTGCTCCCCGCATTGAGGGGCGCGTACGAGTCAATGCGATAGGCAACACGCCAGAGTTTGAGGACAGCACGAGTGACTAATTCTTCAGGAGACTGTTTAATACAGGAGTCTTCAACATCGTCAGGATCGGAACTAGCATCAGGCGGTGGATGGTAGTGTTCGAGATCAGAGACCGAAATGTAGTCGCCATCGTGAGAATGCTTCCCCCAACGGAAGTTCACATCTTTTGAGTCAGTGTAGTGGAACTTATAATCGGCCTGTGTTGTCCACTGAACGTCGATTCGAGCACTCGTGGCACCACAAAGACCATCATCGAGAGAGACTTCGAGGACAGACGGGTTGAGAAAATCATCAAGCTGTGGTGTCGCGAGCGGCTCTGCCTCGTCGACGAGTTCTCGAATCGTGATGAGGGCTGGCCGATCGATCGGCCCACGGAGCGAATGATCCTCTGTTGTCGCAGGTGTCTCACCCATCGTTACGCAGGAACGCTGCCATCAGTCAAGTGACGGTCATCATCAACGAAGCGCTGAGCATTCGCGATCGAGAGGGCGGCGTTCGCGAATGCGAGGTTACGGCGGAGCGTCTGCCATTCCTGGATTGTCTCGGCGTCGATGTCTCGTTTCGCAGAGGCAGATTCAGAGAGTGCTTGATTTGTCTGCTCAACGGCTAACTCTTCGGGCGAGTCGACACTGTACTCGGACTGGTAGCTGTTAAGCTGGTCACGCATTTCGGCGATACGCGTGGTGAGTTCGTCAGTTGAGACCTGCTCAAGAATGTCAGCAGCCTGTTCAACGACGAGTGATTCTGGCGAGCGACGATATGTCGTTCCACCATGTTCACCAGTCGCAGTGACGACGAACCCCTCGTTCGCGAGCACATTCAAATGCTTACGTGCTGTCTTCGGCGATGTCCGTGCGTCGTCAGCAATAGCGTCGACAGAAACAGACTCGTACGTATGCGCGATAACGTGGCGAACACGCTCGTAGGGAGTCGTCTCAGACACCCACTCCTCACTGACCGCTTCGTTGATATCCTCGAACTCGTCCGGTAAGGTTCGATCGCTCATATCAGTATTGACGAGGTGGAGTAATATAGTCCTTTGGCCAGATACTATTCTACAGTAGGCTGCTCATCGTGGAAGAGTAATGAACTAAGAGTGGATTATAGACAGTCGTTTGAGTCGCACAAAACACCGCACTTCGCCTGAAATCGTGCATTTTAGCCCCGCTAACGGCCCTATAGTCTCAGCACTCGGCGGACAGAATTTCTATAGCGTTATAAGGTTCACTAAGTATTGATTTGTGCCGGAGAACACTCGAGCAGTCCGGAATCAGACGAATGAGCGGTTTGGAGATCTACTGTGCATTAGTACAGTAATGCACAGTGAATTTATGCACCCCGACACTGTACGGGAAACCGAACAGATGGATCACAGCGATTCAGCGGCGACACCCGGAGAACACGCTCTCGAGGCCGCCATCGACGACTTCCTCGAGTCGGGCAACAAAGCCGGCAACTATCGCGATGCCCTCGAGCGCGTCTTGACCGACTGGCGACAGCGCCTCGAAGCTCGTGGCACCGAGACGGTTGAACGCGTCTCGAAACGCGACATGGCGACGTATGCGAAAGCACTCTCAAACGACGACGCAAAGACTGCAGCGACCGCGTGGACGTACTACGACTACGTCTCGGCGTTCCTTTCCTACTGCGTGAAATGGGACTGGCTCGAGGACAATCCAGCCCAGAAAGGGATTGCACTCGACGAGTTGCCACCGCGACCGACAAAAAGGAGCGGTGACCAGCAGTTCTGGTCAGCTGAGGTCCGCAAAGCGTTGCTTCGGTATGCCGATCGTCGTGCCCACGAAGCCGTCGACGAAAAGGGGTCGGCCGCACTCGAGGAACTGCGCGATCGCGCGCTCGTCTATCTGCTGGCCTACTCCGGCGCACGTGGTGGAGAAATCCTTGCGGACCCACGTGACGACCGGCGTAACGGCTTACGGTGGGGCGACATCGACCTCGAGAACAACCAATTCCAAGTGCTCGGCAAAAGTCAGCACGAAGACGAGGAGGTCCAACTTCCACGACAAGTGCATCGGCCACTCGAGCGGCTGGAACAGGCCCTCGAGCCGCCGACACCCGAGTGGCCCGTGTTCGCCACGAGCCATGCACCATCGCTGTACAGGAATCTCCCCGATGACGTAGATCCGTCCGCGGGCGAACCTCTCGAATTACATCAGAAACACGGGGTCGTTCCGCCGTCGCTGTCGACCAACGGCGGCCGATCGGTCCTGAAGCGGCTGTGTGACGAGGCCGACCTCAAGATTGACGGCGACTACTTGAAACCCCACGGCGCACGGCGTGGCGTCGGTGAAGCCATCTATCGCGAACACGGTGCGGCCGCAGCACAACGGGTGTTGCGCCACGCTGATCCTCGGACGACCTCACAGATGTACGCCCACATCGAGACCGAAGAATTGGCAGAGGAGACGTCTGAAATCTTTGAGAACGAGTGAAATCGGGTTGTGTAAACTGCTAGTTGATCAAACGATCTTTATCCACGGTAGTTATCTTACGCGCTTGTGTTAGAATGTATATATAATGTCCCAAGTGCAATGACTGCTTCTGCTGCTTTTGAGACAACAGCCATTGGATTGAGGTCACCATTCATATAGAACGCCTCAATGCTGAAGCCTTGAAACATAAACAAACCGAAGATTGTTGCAATTGCATAGTACTACTTCGGCGGTTGAATCGGCACCGCAATCTTCGCTGGACGCCTTTGAGTTTGCATGGCCCAAATCAACTGCCGGATACAGAATCCAAAGTTGGCGATTCGGCGATTTCTTGACCCAGTTCGGGCCGCGTTCACGACGCGGCCCGACGGCTCGTCGTGGGCGCGTGCCGCCAATACGTGGCGGATGGCACTTGCCTACGTTGAGGGGTTAGTGCGCCCCGGCAGCCACAAAACCTTGCGTGGCATTGGGAAACGAATGGATGTTCATGAAGACCGCATCCGGCGATTCATTACTCA
>NZ_FOIC01000063.1 GCF_900111485.1 Natrinema hispanicum
TCGAGTTGTTCCTTCGTGACCTTCGTCACGTCCTGGAGAGGAGTCGCTGGCGGCGTCAGCGTCGCCGCCAGCGTCGTCCCCTTGGTCTTCGTTCTCTTCTTCGTCGCTGTCACCGTTGCCAGGTGATCCAGCCGCGCCACCCTGCTTACTGGGTGGTGTGTTTGGGTTTTCGTACCGCTTGAGGCGAGTCTCAAGTACCTCTATCTGCTGTTGCTGTGCAGCGAGTTGGCGATGGAGAAGGCGGTTCTCGAGCTTTTGAATTACGAGTTGCTGGCGGAGATGCGTACTGTCCTCGGTGCGGATCGCGGAATCTATCGATTCCGGCGATCCGCTAATCCCCAGCGACACAGTTGGTTCACCATTGAGAGACCATTCATGAGACTGCTACGAAATCGGCCTGACGGCGGGTCGCTATCCAATTACCATATATCTCTACGCTGATTTCGATAACGTAATATTTTATTACTGGTCAGACAGACTTAGAACAGGATTCAGTTGATATTTCTACGGGTACCTGACAATGACTACTGATGCTACAGACGTAGGCCGATCCGGGCTAATTGTTCTCGTCGGAACGGGTGTGAGCATGCTTGGGTTCTATCTATTACGTGTTGTCCTCGCTCAAGCACTTTCTCGGGATGTTTTCGGCGCTATAATTCTGATGCTATCCTTGCTTGATATCGCTGTGATTGGCTGTCTTTTCGGACTTAACCAAGGACTTGTTAAGCACCTTCCCGCTACGAACCGTGGTGACCACGAGCAAAACACATATATTACGATTTCCTTCGGTATTGTCGGCATCACCTCGATTCTCCTTGCCGGCATCGGCATACTATTTTTGGAGCAAGTTCGTGAAGCCGCTTTCGCCGGTTCTGTTTCGAGCGAATTCATCATTCTCACCCTTATTGCACTCCCGTTTTATGCTCTCATCAAATTATCAGCCGGAACACTTCAGGGGTACCAGGAGTCCACCCTATACACGCTCGTATCCAAAATCGCATTATCTGGTGGACGCTTGATCGCCGCAGTTGGAGCACTGCTGCTCGTCGGGAGTGGTATCGCCGTTGTCGCCGGTATCCTAGTTGCCTATGTTGTTACTGCGGCTTTCGGGCTCGCATTGATCCTTTGGACTGGGTGGAGACCGGAATTCGATAGCGATGCGGCGATACTTTCGTTTTTTTCGTTTAGTTTCCCGCTCTTACTGTCTTCTTCTTTGTATATACTTTTGACAACGGCTGACAAGGTTATGATCGGATACTTTACTTCTGCCACGGCGACAGTTGGACAGTATGAGGTCGTTGTTACGATTGCATCTCTTTTAACGGTATTTCACAGTTCGTTTTCGTTCCTGTTGTTCCCCCGCATATCAGAATTAGTGTCCAACGGAAGAAGTAACGAAATCCCATCACTCTACAATCAGGCCACCAGGTGGATTCTCATATTCACAGTTCCCCTCCTATCTGTGATACTCTTGCGTCCCGGAGTATTTGTTGACCTGTTCGGAGACGAATACACATTGGGTTCTCTTTATATGCCGATAGTAATATTAGCAGGGGCAAAGCTTGTCGATTCCGTTCTCGGACCAAATGGACAGGCACTTTTAGGGTTCGGGAAATCGAGAACAATCTTCATCTACAACAGCATTGCTGTTGGCCTCAATGTCATTTTAAATATAGTTCTAATACCCCGTTATGGGGTAATAGGTGCTGCTATCTCATCACTAGTAGGATATATTTGCATGAATTTTCTGAAAACAACCGACCTTTATGTTAATCACCAATTCGGTTTCTTTGACCGGGGGGCTGTTCTCTATTCGATTGTCGCTTTAATTACCGCCACGATTACTTCAACACTGATTCCGGATTCCACCTGGATAGTATCAAGTATCTTAATAGTTGGGATCATAGCTACCACTGCACTTTTCGGCGGACTCGGTGCGCTATATTTCACAGGAGAGGTCACTAACGAGGATAGAAAGACAGTCAAAAGCATTATCGGTATGTTTTCCAAGGTGTGGTGACACGATGAGTATACATGAAGATAGTAATACTAAGAACGTGGCTCACAAATATCGGGAATGGATTCATCGACAAAGGTGCGAAAGCCATTGTTCGGCAGTCATTCCCGGAAGCAGACATCTTTGAAGTATCTGGTTTTCCTAATAAGACGGAAGAGAAAGTAGCACTTGGTCCCCTCGCTGGAGGAACCTGGCGGAAGCTTGGTGACACTGGTCAGAAATTTCGGGACCATCGATTTCGAACTCATCCGGTCCGCCAGAACATGGTCAATCTCAGCGAATTTGTGGACGCAGATCTTGCGATACTTCCCGGGTGTGTTCTCTATGATGTCGGGTTGGAGCCCTACTTCCAGACCCTCCTCGAATTGCAGGCTCGAGACATCCCGATAGTAATTCTCGGTGCTGGTGGCGGAGACTATCATCGAGAAACCCGCCAATACGTTACCGAAAAACTCCAGCAGCTCGACGTCTGTGGTCTTATCGCTCGCGACACACCGACGTACGAGCACTACGGGGACGTAGTGGACGTAGCACACAATGGGATTGACTGTGCCTTCTTCATTAACGAGTGGCACACGCCCCCAGAGAGTAACCAGCAGTTCACTGTCGCCGCCTTCGACAAGGTCGAAGAGCCGCCGCTACAGACCGACAACCGAACGATCAGACCAGACCACAATCCATTCGGCCGCTCGAAACCGTACCAGGGTCTCCCAAGAAACGTTCGGGACCGACTTAAGAACCGCAATAATTTCAAACGAGGGAACGTGTTCGTATCAGATCTCGTTACCGACTATCTGTTCCTGTACGCTAACACTGAGACAACACATTCTGATCGAATTCACGCGTGCGTTCCAACGCTCGCCTACGGAAATCAAGCGAAGTTCCACTTCGACACTCCGCGCGGAGCATTGTTCGACAATGTCGGCCTCTCCGACATTACGGACCGCACTGTATCGCTCGATGAGGGTATCGAGGAAAAGAAAGAGCAACAGGTGCAGCAGTTACGCGATACTGTCGACGTACTACAAAATATGGCCTGAGTGGGCTACGAGCTGTAGTATACTGATCGGCGGTCGTCGTGATACCCCCTATTTAATACCTGTTCGACCCAATTTTTTCGGGCATCGGTCGAACGACCGCTCTACCAGAATACGAGTGAACAGGGTATCCCTCACGCATCGACTGCGAATCGACGGCCACCAAGTCATTTTCAAACGGAGAGAGTGGTTCGTCGCCAACGATACGGACATAATCCTAGGTAGTGAGGCGCTTGTACTCCAAGTTGTGGTAATCATGCTCCTCGCTGCCGACGTTGGGATCTACGGGCTTACACACGAGTGAGGCAGTCTCGAGTTAGGACTCACTCGCTGCTTCGTCATCGAACTGGTAGATCGTTACTGATTCGTCTCCGTAAATGCGATTGAGCTCGCCATTCTCATCTATTCGGTCTGGATAGGGCTCCATCAGCACCCGATCTGAATACGCATGAATGGGGCGCTTGTCGTCGCGCGAAGCTTGGTCGACGACGTAGTACGCACTTGTGTACTCGGGCTGCAAAGGGCGATCTCCGACAGCCATTTCATAATGGTGTGGGTCAACAACCAGAACCTCGTAGAGTTCGTTTCCTGATTGGATCGTATTCGACATAAAACTACTCTGGAGGTTGAAATCAGTCATTACCAACCCATTCGTGTACCCATCAATCCATTGGGAGCTCGAATCCGTTGACTCATGAGTGGTCACCGGGTCGCGACCGAGGTTGTCCGTTGTAGCTATTGCACCAACCATCGTCGCGCTCAAAACGAGACAGATAGCGAGGGCACTTACTGTAGCTCCCTTTCGGATACGTTGGTCAACGTTGATGGTTAGGATACCGTAGACACCGATCAGGATGAATACGTCAGTGACGAACGCCAGCCCGAGAGCAGTGCGCGAGTAGAGAACACTAAAGATAATTTGCGCTCCCCCAGCTCCAAGGAGATATATAAGGGCACGGGTCTGCCGCTCCGAAAGTCGTTTCCCTCGAAGGACAGAGAGTCCGAGGTATCCAGTCGCGACTGTCATTAGGAGCGCTGATATTACGTGTATCAGCATATGTGTGTAGAAATAGACAGTACCCGCGTACATTTTTCGGTAGTCCCACTCGTAGGGTATCGGGTCTGATCCACCGCCACTGCCGAGCAGGCCCGCAATATTTGAGATGAAATCTCCAAGTGGGAGCCCACCCATCAATATCGCGGCCACGTATAGCGAGTCCCAGATTGCAATAAACGTCGCCGTGATGATACCCGCAAAGACGATCGTGCGCAAAAGGTTCTCGACTGGGTATCTGGCGACGATTCGATCGGAGTGTCTGGAGACATACGTGGCGACGACTGCAAGACCAAGGATACCGACAATCAGAGTTCCGACCTGGATTGTCGCGGTGTGCCACGTCAGCGGGTGTAAAAATATCAGTAGGAATAACAGACCCTGAACCCGTTTTCTCGAGGTGTCAAGGGACCTGTGAATAATATATATGAGCAGGAACAGCGCCGGGACCGTGATGAACGATGCATAGGAGCGGTAGGAAACTGGGAGCGTTAGCATGTAGACGGTAAAATACGACGCGTAAGCGGCAGCGACAGTCGTCGACAGTAGTCGCCGTGTCGTGATATAAACAACGACAGGGACAAAGAAGATACCAATACCGAGTGCCATGAAATCGCGTGCCCCCATCCCCGTTAACTCCATGACAATCAGATAGGCGGAGACTAGAGATGGGTACTGAGATGCGTTTTGAATGGCGACGCGTGCGAAATCGGAACCGTACGAGGATTGGTCAAGCGTCGTCGTCGATAGGATAGGAATGCGCGTGATGACGTCTGTTGAGGCATAGCCGTTGGCAAACATGTCCATTGACGTGACGAACATCCCTGGGTAGCGATATACCCCCGTTCCATTAGGATAATAGTACAGAAACACAAACGAGATCGCGAGGAGCCAGATGGTTAAGAACGCCTTCGCCCCCCGACTGGCCATCGTTCCCATCTATTATAGAGTGGATGAGGGCTGCCGTAATAATCTTACTAATCTTAGACGTGTGATTGTATCCGGTCTGTGTTTGAGAGTGCATGTTCTATCTTGTTATTTGTCTTGTATACCCCACGATCACTATTTTACGATTGAATGATATTTATCGTGGTCAGATACTCGCCCGGGTCACCATCGAGTTGCTGAACCATGTACGGACTACTCACGTAGTGACCGGTCCCACCTTGTTGAGTTACTAACCTAGTCCTGTAGTAATTTGTGCTCTATTGAAAATGGCCGACAGCGTCGAGTTTGGTCGGTACTGGTTTGAGAGAACGAGGTCAAGAAGCCGATTATGGCAGTCGCACTCCTTGACCTCGTTGAGAAGGCACTACGCGTAGCAAAACAAGCGTTGGGGAATCATGCGGGGAAGCCCGAGTCAGGCGGGCTTCCCCGCGAAGCACACATCGTCGCTCATTGTATTCGGAAGGAAGAAGGCCACACGTTCACTGAACTTGTTGATCGGCTGGGACTTATGCCGGAGGTGTGCGATCGCCTCGGCATTCATCCCAAGGCGTTGCCTGATCCAACGACGTTCTACCACTCTCTAGACCGATACGCGATGTACGTGTGGCGGGCGTTGTTGCGCGTCTCTGCGCAGCAACTCCGCCAATCTGGACACGCCGCTTTGGACAGCACGTTCTTCGAACGTGACCAAGCTTCGCAGTACTACCTCCAACGGCAGAGTCGGACGGTCACGACAGTCAAAGCGACGACACTGACCGATACAGAGTCATTGGCGGTACTGGACGTACATTGTTGTATCGAGCGTGAACACGATACGAAGGCTGGCCCGCGGGTCGTCCGCCGGAACGCGGACGACCTGCGGGCCGTCGTCGCCGACAACGGGTTCCAAGACTGGCACACCGAATACGAGCTGTCTGCATACGACCTCGATTATCGTGTTCATCATCGTGGATCGAAACCGATGGCTGTAGCACACAACGCGCTCAATCAGACGAATAGCTACACGCAACGGTGGATGGCAGAGACGTCCTACTCAACGACGAAGCGAACGCAAGCCTCCGCCTTGCGTTCGCGGTTCTGGTACCGTCAGTTCCGTGAGATCGTCCTCATGTTCGCTCTCCACAACATCAAAAAGACCGCTACAAAGCTATGATCGTACTGCCGTACCGCATTTTCAATAGAGCAGTAATTTGATGCTATATCAGCCGTCGATTTGTTGACCCCACCACCGACGTACATTAGATTGTCTGCTGCATGGACGTGTCCGTTCTCTAATACTACTTCGGCGGTTGAATCGGCACCGCAATCTTCGCTGGACGCCTTTGAGTTTGCATGGCCCAAATCAACTGCCGGATACAGAATCCAAA
>NZ_FOIC01000073.1 GCF_900111485.1 Natrinema hispanicum
AATGTCGAGGCTGACCTGCACCAGCAGGTCAACGAGCAACCACATATCGTAGAGAATAACCGCAAAGCCGAAGTAGAACACTCGAACGGCGGTGTTTCGAGAAGTCGTCCACGCGAGGAAGTCTTTGATCGACTTGTAGCTGTTCTCTATTCCCCATCGGCGGGCGTACCGCCGCATCACGCGGCGGGTACGCCCCCGCGCCTTCTTTGTCGCATCACTTACCGAGAAGTTCGTCACGAACGTCACCGTTGCACCTTCCTTCCGATCTGAGGGAACCCCGACCAGCGTCGGGGTGACCGTTACACTGCCACCCACGATGGTTCCTTCCATCTCGTGATTCTGTTTGACGCCGACGTCGTGATCCATGTCCTGTACAAACCGCTTGACCGGGTCATCCGAGGATTTTCGGATGAGATAGAAGAGCCCCGCCTCTTCGACCGCGTGGATCACGCCGACGCCGTCGAATTCGGCGTCGGCGTAGACCGTCCCGATCGAAACATGGTCACTCGCGATTTCGAGCAGTTGCTCAACGAGAACTCGCCGAGGGATGTAGCCGCGTAGCGGCCGCATCCCGAGCGTGAACTTCACTTCTTCCCCAACGATCGAGACGGTCGCCATTTTGTAGCACCACGAGTACGATTTGCTCGGTGGTGCACCTGTACTCATCTGGAACTCGTCACGATCACCGTAGTAGGCGATATAGGTGATATCGATCGCCACATCGACGTGGCGATCGATCGAGTAGTATTGCTCAGCAGCCCACATCATCGTTCCAATCGCTCCGTTGACCATCGAGGCGATCTCCATCGCCTCGAGTTGCTTGATGTAGTGGAGATGCGTATCACCGTCAGGACCGCCGTTTTCGCGAGTTGTTTCCTCGTCGAAGATCCGGCTTCCTTGGTTGGCAGCAGTCCCGGTCAATCCGAGGTAGCTCTGGAGATCGAGGAACGCGGTATCGTCATACCGCGTTCCGTCGTCCGGTCGATCGAGGTCAATCGCCGGAAACACGATCTGACAGAGGGCCTCCGTGACGTCCTTTGCTTTGCCTGTGACGTAGCGCTGTTCCGAGCGGTTGGAAAGGTCGCTCTTGTCCTCAGGGTGAAGCGCGCGCAGTCCAAGCGGGTTGCCCATCTCGTGGGCAACCGCGAGGATACATTCAGCAGACATTCGGATGAAGGCTTGAAGCCGGTTCGGGAACCGGTCGCGCCAGGCGCGACCGAGTGTGGTCCGACCCGGTGCGGTTTTGTCCCCAGCGAACTGGTCGGGATCAAAGCCGAGCGTGCTGGCACGCTCGGCAGTCGCGAGGTAGTCGTGGAGTTCTGTCGTCGTGAAGCCGGCGAGCTCCTTGCAATAGAACGCCCGTACCATCGGCTCGTAGCCGTAGCGAGCGTTCCATTCGGTTTGCCCAGCTTCGTAGATTGCAGTCTCACTGAAGTCAAACCCACGGACCACGGTCAGGAGGTCCGTGTCTTTGTGAATCAATTCCTCGGCCTGTTGTTCGAGTCTGCTGATCGCAGACTCGAACTCGGATGTCGTTTGAGACATCCCTTTACAGTCGGTAAGCAATCGGAGTCAGTCACCCGTCTCGTGCACAGAATCTGTCGTTCGGGACTCCTGACTCTCGCTCTCAGGCGGCTCTATTCGTGATCGAAAACTGACTCCAACACCCGATTCAGCGAGCGTTTCTGAGACTTCTCTCACCGAATTGATTATCACTCGGCAGATTCGCACTGGATCAGTCTCACGCTGCCATGTCTGACGAATTGATCTTGAACGTGCAACAGGCTATCGAACTCTGCATCGCCGACACCGGGAGCGGCATCGCCGACGACGAAGTCCTCGCGCTCGACCGAGAGACCGAAGACTCGCTGACGCACGGCTCGGGGCTCGGACTGTGGCTCATCTACTGGGTCACCACGAAGTCCGGCGGGACGCTCTCGTTCGGGGCGAACGAGCCGCAGGGGACCGTCGTTCAGCTGTCGTTACCGAACGCGTGACGCTGTATCGTGGTATCAGACCCGAAAAAAGACCGGGAGCGCGAGTTATGACCAGTTACCGCTGACGAGTCCGAAGGCGTCCAGCGTGACGTACACGAGGCAGATCAACATGATTCCCAACACGAACGCGACGGCGTCCGTCGTGGCGGTCGTGGTGTACACGTACGCGACCGTCGCGAAGCTCGTCGCCAGTGCGCTGACCGTCGCGATGGCGGTCGGGGTCGGGCGTCGTACTCGGGTCTCGGGCATGTTCATCTCTTGGATGTGCTATCATTTAATCATTACCACGGGATACCGCCATCGGGGTGGCACTGGGAGTCGACCTCAGCCCAGGTTCCCGACGGCGGGATGTAGTTGACTCGGATGATGACACCGTCGCCCTCGTTTTCGTTACTCAGAAGGGCCGCAGACGTTCCGAGCAGGGAACTGATGAGGCCGGTGACAGCGGCAGGAACCGAGCCAGCACCGGTAATAGTCAGGAGGAAGGTAAGCGCCGCGGTGGCCCCCGCACCGTATATCGCGATTTCGACGAGTTCGCTCGTCGCCTGATCGTCGATGTAGAAGTTGTACTTCGGAGGGACGCTGATCAACTTCGCCTCGAAGTCGTTCTTGCCGCCGCTTCCACAGTGACTGGAAGCAATACCGACGTCCGAGTCGGTGTCGTAGGACGGGTACAGTTCACCGATACGGTCGGTTGGCGTGACGAGTACGTTTCCGGGCTCGGACTTGCCAGCTTTCCTGAACTCGACGAAGCCGCGACTTTCGAGTTCGTTTAATTCGGCCGTGACATCGGATGCCGTCTCCCGGTCGATCTGGACCGCGTTTCCGTTCGAAGAGTGCGTATCCAAAGCACTCGCACTGTTCTGGTCTGCGACCAGCTTGCCGTTCTCCAGGTCGAACGACCAGACACCCTCTTCTGCTGCTGATTTTGATGACGCTGCGAGTGCAGTTCCCGACAGCAGGGGAATGCTTGCGATACCAACACCTTTCAGGAACGAACGTCTATCTGACATTCAACCATTGGTGATAGCTATTGGATATTAAAGTATCGGAAGCAGGAAATTCGTGTTGGGTAGTAATACCGAAAATCACTCAAATTTGTGAGCCTGTTCGGACATCGACCCGGCCCCGAACTCACACTGAGACCACGGAACCGGCGGTTTCTTCCGCACGGCACCGAACTATCTGGACATGTACGAAGACGTTATCGACGACGAGGACATGCCGCTGGCCCGGAAATCTATCCTCCCCGGGACTGGCTTCTTTA
Organism: Natrinema hispanicum; assembly: GCF_900111485.1. Classification (GTDB taxonomy): domain Archaea; phylum Halobacteriota; class Halobacteria; order Halobacteriales; family Natrialbaceae; genus Natrinema; species Natrinema hispanicum_A. The sequence continues at coordinate 3,265 of NZ_FOIC01000073.1, forward strand.
TTGCTCTGTTGCAGCGTCGAATAGCACCAGTTTCAGCCTTGTTCTCGGCTGATTTCCGTGAGGCTTGTGGGGAATTGGACGCCGTCTGTCGATATGAGGTCGAAAAGACCGATCATACGGCAGTGTAAGAATCTTGCCAAACAGCACGTCGATAACCCTGACGAACCCGCTGCGCCGGACGGCGCCAGCGGGTTCGCCGAGTGGGCTCAGATCGCGTTTATCCTCTTGCATGCAGAACTCGACAAAGATTTCCGAGAGACTGAAGCATGGTTCAATGACTCCAGAGCCATCCGTGAAGAGCTTAACATCGACAAATCGCCGGATCACACCACGCTCTGTCGATGGG
>NZ_FOIC01000062.1 GCF_900111485.1 Natrinema hispanicum
GAGACAACCGCCCGACAGCTCGTTACGGAACTCATCGATAACGGTGTGGTGACGCCGGTCCCTGGCAAGCGGGTGTTCGTCCACGAGCCAAGTGGGACCGCTTTTGACTCGAGCACTCAGCTTGCTGTTTTCCATCAAGGCTGGACGGCAGCCCACAACGCCGACAAGGAGGGTGAGTGATGCAGCAGACGCTCGCTGGCTGTGCCTTCTGCGACGCCCTGCCTGGCATCGAGGCCGGTGAGGAACATACCTGGGGAAAAGACAAGCGAGTCTCTCACCCCATCTGTGTCGACTGCACTATCCAGGCGGAGCCGGACCCTGACAAGCGCGATCACTGCACCTGTGACGGCTGTGGGTTCGTTGTCGACACGATCGCGGCACTCACGCGATTCCGCGTCGAACTCGGCCATCTCGAGGGCTCGCTACGGCTGTGTGCGAGGTGTAGTCCCGGTGGGCCAGCTACCTACTGGACGCGTGATCTCGAGGAGCACCTCATCACGACGCCGACAAAGTGAATAACAGAGTTTGACCTGCCTTCAGATGTGAGTGTGCTTCTCTAGTAACAAACACCCAAAATAGCTATACACCCACGCTACCAACAGTAATCTATGTCGAGCGGCACCATCGATATCGACGAGTTCGAGAACGCCGACGACGACGAATTCGAGGAACGAAACGACACCGAGCGGATCGTGCTATTCCTCGATGAGAACGACGACCGGGCGTGGAAGGCGGCGACGATCGCTGACCAACTCGAACTGGATACGGACGCCGTCAGTGCCATCCTCTCGCGACTGAAGGAACGAGGTCTTGTGCGGCACAAGCGCCCGTACTGGGCGATCACAGACAACGAAGACCGGCTTCGAGCCGCCTACCGGCTTCATCAGCACCACCAGACTGCAGACGAGCAGTACGGCGAGGAAAATCTCGAGGAGTTGAAAACTGACGAGATGGAGGAAGTGCAGTGACCGCGTTCGATGAACTGGAACGCGGCGACATCATCTGGGGGACCGATCCGCTCTCGGACAAAGGCCGTCCGATGCTTGTTCTAGGAACACCTCGGTTCCCGAACCACGGCGTACAGCTGATCACCGTCCTGATCTCCACGAAGACCTACCATGAGGAGTCGCTCACGCTCCGCGACGACGACTACGAAGGCGAGCCACTCGGGGAACGAAGTCACGTCCTTCCGTGGTCGCTCGCGACCCTCAACAGTGCGACAGAGGTGGAATTCCATATGACCGCTCTCGTTGACGAACGGACTGAGGACGTGGCCACACAGTTAATCAGCTACATTTCTTCTTGAGCGAACCGTGCTGTCGTCAACGGCGACACCGGGAAGTAGGAGTGATATCGGAGCAGGTAACACGAATACTTGGTGGCAGGACAAGCGAGTCTCCCACCCGATCTGTGACGACTTCCAGACGTGGCCGGATCCGGACAAGCGTGACCACCACGCTTGCGACGGGTGTGGAGTGGTCGTCGACACGATTGGTGTCGCCGGCGTTTCACGTCGGCTTCCAGCGGGACCTTCGGTCCCGCCTGGCTCACGCGGTTCCGCGTCGAACTCGGCCATCTCGAGGACTCGCTACAGCGGTGTGCAAGGTGTAGTCCCGGTGGGCCAGCCACCTACTGGACGCGCGACCTCGAGAAGCATATTGTATCTGACTGACGATCGGCCGACCGGTCGTCGACGTGAGAGGAACGTAGCTCACATTGTACACACAATAACTGCTAAGTGGACTGGCTCACAATGTACACATAATGAGTAGCGACAAAAAGCGCGTCCAGTTCCGGGCGCCCCACCGACTCATCGACCGGACCGACGCCCTCGCAGACGTCCTCGGGGAAGACCGGACGGATATCCTCGTGACTGCGCTGCGAGAGTACCTCCAAGAGGCGGCCCATGACGACGCGCTCACGCAGGAAATCGCAGCAGCCTACTACGACGACGAGATCTCCTTCGAGCAACTCAAAGCGCTCGTCGGTGCCGAAGAGGCGGCGAACCTCCGAGTGTTGAAACAGCAACTGGACGAGGACTTCATCGACGAGGTCGCCGACGCATAAATGTCGACGCTCGTCGCTGACGCCTCTGCCCTCGTGAGTCTCGGGGTCGTTGCTGACGACGACCCCGATCCACTCGAGCTCTGTCTGTCCTGCTACGAGATCATCGTCCCAACAGTGGTTATCGAGGAACTCCGAGAGATTGCCTCGTATGATGACGTACACGGTCGGGCTGCAACGACCGTCCTCGACCGAACTGAGATGTTCGAGGCTCGATCGGTCGATCTCGACGCCGAATTTCCGCTTGATGACGGCGAAAACGCTGCTGTCACCCTCGCGAATGACCTCGACGCCACACTGTTGCTCTGTGATGAGTTTAATCAACTCGGCCTGGTCCACGCCTCGCTCGCCGATACCCGGCTCGTGACGACGCCGACGCTGCTCTCGGTACTCGTTCGCACCGAACAGCTGTCAGCTGCCGATGCTCGTGCTATTCTCGACGAGATCAGCGGTGCCCGCAGCTGGGACGCAAACAGCTACGTGCAACGTGCCCGGTCACTGCTCGAGGAGCCCTGACACCGATGCTGTCGCCTATCGGTTCTCAGTCACCGCCTAGAACCCGTCCGTACCTGGGCCCCTGTTCGGCGCAGACCGTGCGCGAGTCTGTCTCGTCGTTCCCACATCTTCAACATACGAGAAATTTCTAAGGAGTCACTTGCTCTCGGAACCTTCATCAGTCGATATACTCACATTCATATATGTACGATCTCACTGCATTCCAACGTGACATCTTGTACGTGATTGCTGGCCAGAACGACCCACATGGGCTCGCGATCAAAGACGAACTCGAGGAGTACTACGAGAACGAGGTCCACCACGGACGACTGTATCCGAATCTCGACGAGGTCGTCGACAAAGGGCTTGTCGAGAAAGGCGAGGCCGACAAACGAACGAACTACTACACGATCACAGCGCGTGGGCAACGCGAACTTGAGGACCGTCGCAAGTGGGAAGACCAGTACGTCGGTGAACTTCTCTCGAATTCGGAGTGAGACGGGCTCGGCCGCTGAGCGTGCATACTGAGCCGGATCCCTCGAGTACTCTATTACAACCACAGTCTCTGGATGTCGTGGCAGACAGAAGAGTCAGCTAGTGGTATAAAGAATCGACTAGTTGGATGTGCTTACAGCTACATACGTGTGAAATAACAAATATCACCTCGCCTGAATGGCTGGCCCATGGACGACCTTACAGGATTCCAACGAGACCTGCTGTACGTAATCGCGGGTGCTGACAGGCCATCCGGACAGGATGTCAAAGACGAGATCGAGCAGTACTACAGTTCAGAGATCAACCACGGGCGACTGTATCCCAATCTCGATACGATTGTGAATAAGAACCTTGTCGAGAAAGGACAACTCGACAGGCGAACGAACTATTACGCGATTACAGACGAGGGAGAACAAGCGATTGAGGATCGCCGTGAGTGGGAATCCCAGTACATCGACTAATCGAAATTGGAAGCCATCTGGATTCTTGCTTTGCTCTCCGAATCGGTAAGTCTAGGTCATAGACTTAGCAACAGCTATCAAAAAATACAGCAAAATTCTATTTGAATAAGGTGGCAATGTAGAACAAACTCCCTCAACGGCGCACTATGGAGGGATCGCTTTCCGACTCGATTGATTGGATAATCCCCCAGAAGAGTAATCGGACTGCACGCTTGTGGTCTCTCTTGGTACGGTGCAGGTGCATCGGACGAGTATGCTGATAGTCATACGCAGCGAACGCGTCCGGAGATGTATCCCCTCGTTGCTCCATGTCTTTCCGTATCTCCCGCAGTAACGCGTGAAGATTCAGCAATTCGTCGTGGCGCATTCTTATGAATCGGGAACGGACTTGCTATTATGAGTCTACGGCCTGAGAGCGTAACGAAGGGTGCTACTGTTTAGCCGTAGGGGAAATTTGAAACCCAAATCTCAACTCCGTTACCGATGTCTCGAAGAAATACTTGGGAATCACTGACAGCGAACGAGACCGTTATAGTACCCTCCTGATTGAACTGGAACAACGTATTGAGCGCTGATGGGTTTATGTTATCGTACAGTTTGAACTTCCGCTCCATCACATTGATACTCTCGTACTCCGCAACTGCCTCTACAATCGCGACGCTCAGACTGCGGTCCTCGTCAGCAGTGTAGATATTATGGCCTTCATCTTCGTACAGTTGGTGAGTGGACATACTACGATAGTCGCCCAGTCCTCTGTCAGTAGTTCTTTCCGTAGCGCTTGCAACGTCCTATTCGTTCTTTGAAGCCAGTAGATACTACTCAGTCGTTGTTATCAACTCGACGAATGAGTCGCTCCCACATCGGCAAAAGGATCGATTTCTGTCTCGTGTTAGTCCTCCATCAGGGAGCCGTAGAGCGGAATACACAGCCCCACACCTAGAGCATATACGGAGACTCGGCTCTGTTGAAATCCTCTTCTTCAGACATGTATTCATGTGAATCTACTGTACACTACACATGCATATTGAATGCGGATCGCTGGCTGTCACTCGGATAATCAAATTTCAAATCTGTGTGAAAACCTTCGGGGTTAATCCGTTTTCAGAACCGAAGTATAGCAACTCATGACAGAGAACAACATTCCAGAAGATGCATACCGTCATGACCCTGTTTCTGCCGATGAGGACGTTGCCAGACTCCGCCTCCAACTCAAAGATCACTCTCTCGAGCAATTAGAGGCCATTGGGTTAGTCGAATGGGACAGAGAGGCCAATATCGTACGTAAAGGCCCAGATTTTGGAGATGAGAAATTGACTGAATAAAGGGGAAATACAGAGTGAGCCGTGGCCTCTCAAACTACATGAAACAGTCGTTCGCTGAAGACTGCGGATTAAACCCGCCATGGTGCACAATGCCCAGATATTATCCTCCTGTGCGACAATCCGTTAATAATGGGAAGACAAGGACCGACAACGAAAGAAGAACTCCGTCAATCTCTGGGTGAAATCATCCAACAGGCACATAATAATGGTGTGGACCTGAATGACGGTGCATATCCACTTCAACATGATGATCCAGATATACCAGACTTTGAACTCATGCTCTTTCAACTGAAATCATAGCGCTTCGGAGCAGACACTCCGTCGCCTCACAGTGTGCTGTTTATCACTTGCACTGGTCGTTAGATTGCTTGGTCGAGATTGTGGACAATACACGCAAGTGCGAGTTCACGGAACTGCTTCCACCAGCGTCGTGAACGGACGAACGCGCCGTACTTCCGCTTGAGCGTTGAATTAACTGTTTCTGATTGACTCCGTTGGCCGTAGAGATCAGCGTCTAAGCGCGCATTCCATGCCTTGTGAAGCGATGTGAACTCACGATGCTTGATTAGTGGCCGAATCTCGTGTTGACGGGCAAGCCGTCTGATTTTCTGGTCGTCGTAGCCTTTGTCACCGAGCAGGATGTCGATAGTCTCGGGGTTGCGTTTGATCAACGAAGGAGCGATCTGGCTATCGTGTTTTCGTGTCGTCGTCACGTGTAGATCCAGGATTGCGTTCACTTTGGAATCGACTAGCAGTGTTACTTTGAGTTGCTGAATCGTGAGTTCGGCTCGTTTCGTGTAGTGTTTGGAAGCGTGACTGCGGTCGAATCCCGAAGCATCGATCCCCGCAACGCCATTGGTCGGGAGCAGTGATACAGAGAGATTGAGAAGTACTCGCCAGACAGCCATATCAAGTCTATCGAACGCTTTGCACAGTGTTGATGCGGCAGGCAGTTCAGTGAGATTGATCGCGTTCCGAATACGGGGCATCTCGATGAGTTCGTCGAGAAGTGTTCGATACGTCGTATCCTTTCGCACTTTGAGACACAGGAGAACGATGTGCTGATGGAGCGTGTAGTGTTGCTTCGAGAACTTCGAGGAGTATCGGGATACGGTACGTTGCGCTAACTGAAAGGCTTCCTCGACAAACCGGAGCAACCGAGACTTTGGGAGGGTCTGCATCTACTCAAGCTACCGACGGAACCTGTAACTCACTAAGGATTTCAACAGAGCCGGAGACTCCTTTTGTACACTCTTGATCACTCACCTCGAATTAAACATCACTGAGTGAATATAGAGACATAGTGGCGAACTTCAACTACTGGCTCCATTAATGGTTGTCACTCATACGGTCTGCTATAACGATTTACCGGTGCAACCGCAGTGCGGATCGCGGTTGCATCGGAAATGACTTCCAGTAGTCCGTAATTGATGGGCTGTTCCCGAAATCGCCTTGCGATAAGTACAGGCGGAGTATTGATCTGTAGGAGCACCTATCCAGTCTTCACGAACTTCGCGTTACCGTTCTGTTCGACAGTGATCCGATACCTATGATAATTAAACTTGACCTCCATTTGAGCCTCTGGTGCCGGTGGAGTAGAAAAGAGCTCCTTGAGCATTCCATCTACACAATTATACATTGTGGTGCTCTGTTGAACAGCGATCTAATCAGCCGATATCACTGGCTTAGAAGGATGAAGCCGAGGAATTCGATTCTGTCCTATGGAAATCGATCTCCTCGACTTCATTGAGCAGTGTCGTGACCTAGCCAAACAAGCGTTGGGGAAGCACGCGGGCGAGCCCGCCAGCGGCGGGTTCGCCCGCTGGGTCCATGTCGTCCTACACTGTTTTCGGCTCGAAGAAGGTCACAGCTACCGTGAAACGCCGAATCGGTTGAAGTACATGACTGAGATTTGTGACGTACTCGGTCTCGATCGAGAGAACCTCCCCGACTACAGCACGATCTACAAG
>NZ_FOIC01000061.1 GCF_900111485.1 Natrinema hispanicum
CTCGAAGACGTGTTCGTGTTGCGGGCGGATTCGGGATAGCAACCGCGTAGAGCGTGGTCTGTATGTCTGTTCGTCGTGCGAAACGACGATGAACGCAGACGTGAACGGTGCGGTGAACATTCGGAGAAAGATAACTCAGAGTCCCCCGACCGGGGATATGAGTAACGGCTGGTTGGCACAGCCCGGAGTCTTCCTGTTCGACCGTGAGAGCGGACGGCTCACACCGAGAGAACAGGGAGTCTGCAAACCCTAATATCCCAACGCTCGGGATTCCTCCGGGTTCAGCCGGAGGAGGATGTCAATTGTCATGGTGGAATCGAGCGGGACACTCCACGGGTGCCGAAATTGATCACTGAGGAATCGTTTCCTCGTATTTTAGCCACCGTTACATTTTGCTCGATATTCGGTGACTTTCTCCAAATTTTCAAATATACTGAAGGTAGCTAGCGGTGTGCGACAATATAACAACAGGTATATGCTAGGATCATACCGATCACGCCACCTTGCACGAATTGGCATACTGGGTCTCATCGCACTCGTTACGGGGACACGTGTGAGCAGCTACGAGCCCAGTCCGTGGGGATGGGTCGCAGCATTCGCTGTCGTGACCGCTCTTATTTTTGGTCCGATCACGTGGCTGATTCGCGATCGAGTTTCCAAGGAACAGCGCGAACGTCTCAGTTACGTTGTGACTGGTATCGTGCTCCTTTGTGTCCCACTCGTCATTGGGCTTGGATTCGTTGTTGAGGGATTCCGCTTTTTCATCGACGTCGGCGTGCTTGGCAGCGTTATCGGCCTTGCAGTCACGTTTCTCGTCGAGCGGACAGTGGTCCCCGAACGGTTTGGTGGCACCGCTCAGTAACCTGCCTCGGGGTCACGGTATTCGAGAGACGGAGCCGCTCGTGTGCGAGCGACCTCAGTGGTGTCGCGGACAGCGGAACAGCAGACCGTATCAAGCGTTCTGGGGATTTCTTCAGCCGCGAGAGATCGTCAGTCTGTTGTATCCTGTTCCCATCGCTGGATAACCTCGACGACGGGTTCTTCGTCACCGATCTGTCCAATCGTCTGTTCGAGTCCAATCGCTCGGAGCACTCGAGCAACTTGCGGGTCAGCGCCTGCGACACGGAGGTCGATCTCTCGTTTCTGTAAGTCGTTGTGAAGGTCCTCGAGCATCGCTGCTGCAGTGACATCGATCGACGGCGACGAGATGAGATCGAACACGACAAGAGAGGGCGCTGTCTCTTCGGCATCGACCCGGTCCAAGAGATCGTCACGGACGGTGGTCGCATTTGCGTAGAACAGCGGTGCGTCGACTCGATACACGAAGACACCCTGTACTGGTTTGGCTTCGGGGTGGCGCTTCCGTTCAACGAAGTTATCTGTTCCTGAGACGCGTCCGAGAACAGCGGTGACTGGCGCAGAAACGTGTGCGATGACGTTCAGGAGGGAGAGGACGACGCCGATGAGCACACCCCAGAGCATTCCGAAGGCGAGCACGGCCACCAACACTGCCACGGCGATGGCGAACTCGGACGTACTGACAGTGTAGAGACGACGCAGCCCTGAGAGGTCGATCAGGTTCGTGACGGCGACGATGACGATTGCCGCGAGAACAGCTTCGGGGAGGTTCGTGAAGATCTCCGTCAGAAACACCAAGACGACCACGAGCGCGCCCGCGACAATCGCACTGGTGACCTGTGTTTTCCCGCCGACGGCGTCATTCAGCGCTGACCGGGACATGCTTCCGCCCACGGCGAACCCACCGCCGAGGCCGGCAGCGAGGTTGGCAACGCCGGTCGAGAGGAGTTCCTGATTCGCGTCGATCTCGTAGTCGTTCTCTCGAGCAAGCGCCTCGATCGCGCCGATTCCCTCGACATACGAGAGCAAGAACAAGGCTCCGGCGATCGGGATGAGTGACCGGATTATCGAGAGGGATGGCACTGCGGGGATCGTCAACGATGGGAGGCCACTCGGAATCGATCCCACGATGGCGACCCCTTGCTGTTGGAGGTCGGTGACCGTGAGAAGAAGAATCGACGCCAGAACGACGAGCAGAGCCGTTGGAAGGCGTGGAAATCGCCACTCGCCAAGTGCGAGGATGGCAATAGCGGCGACACCGAGAAGAAGCGTTGGGGAGTTTGTCGCACCCAGATGTGTTCCGATGTAAGCGAGTCGCTCGAAGAAAACACCGCTTGCGCCGTCGATGCCAAACAGCGGCCCGATCTGGGTCGACATGATGTACAACGCCGCCCCCGTTGAGAAGCCAGTGAGGACTGAATCGGAAATGAAATGAACGAGGAATCCGAGCTGGAAGAGCCAGGCAACGACGGCAAAGACGCCGACGAGGACCGTTGTCCAGAAAACGAGTCCGGCGTAAGAAACCGTCCCACCGGTCGCGACCGACCCGACACTTGCCGCCAGCAGGATCGCCAGTGCTGACGTGGGTCCGAATATCACTTGTCTCGAGGTGCCGAAGAACACGTACGCAGCGGTTGCCAGCAACCCGGCATACAGCCCCGTCACCGGCGGCATATTCGCCAGCGACGCATACGCTAGCCCTTCAGGGATAACCGACGCCGTGACCGTGATCCCAGCGAGTACGTCACGTCGAAGCCACGAGGGATTATAGTTTGGTAACCACTCGGCGATGGGAACCATCGAGTCGAGTGCTGACTCGAGACGGTCGCCGAACGGACCGGCCATCGTGATGAATTCAGGTCGGCTCCTATTCAATCTTCACCGGCAAGCGCCACACGGTACAAGTGGGCGGGTCAGCGTTTACAGTAGTTGGCAGTACGATTTCTTCATTCAGCGTGGGACGTGAAACGCACGGTAAGTACAGCAACCTCTTTTACCGGGAGCATCGGCTGGCGTCTGCGACGCCAGCCTCACCCCCGGCAAAACCCGTTGATGCCAAAAGGCCGCCGTCGCGGGGTTTCACCCCGCTCCGGCGGTGAACCGCTCGCTTCGCGAGCGGATGCTAATCGCTACCCGCAGCGGTAAGTTCGCACCTGTAGTGAGCAGTAGTTACATAAAATAAATATTTGAAGAAGGTACTTTAAACAGACCAAAAAAGTATACTATCGATTGCACCCTTTATCTGAGACACTCGGAAAACGATTAGCAATTGCACGGTCGTACGATTGTCTCGAAAAGATGACACAGTCGCGGTAGTGAGCCCAGAGGGGGCGACAGCGGGGAGCCGTCTATATTTTCAAGAAGAGAACGATCAGGTTGATCACCATCATCGCGACGAAGCCGACGAGCCAGAGTTCCATGTCTCTCACCTCCGTTAGAGTTTGAAGATGGGCTTGACGTGGTCTGGCACGTTCTCGCCGCTAGCTCCGTCAGTCAGGTGCGAGACGAAGATCGTCACAGCGATCGACACCGCGATCGCGATGAAATAGAAGTCCATCCCGATCGGGAACGCGTATCCGAGCTGTGTCGCAGCCAGCAGTGTGACGTTGAGCAGGAGTGCAGAAGCAAGTCCGGCGGTGACGCCTTCTCGGCTTGCACCCTTCCAGAGCAGGCCGACGACCACAGCAGGGATCGTCCCACTGACAAACGTGCCCCAGCCGAAGGTACCAAGGATCGCGACGAGATGGCCGCCGTACAGTCCAAAGAGCACCGAGCCGATGCCGACGACAAGGACTGCGGCCCGCCCTAACCATGTTTCTCGCTGTTCGGAGAACTCCCAGCCCATCGCCCGCACGAAGTCACGGGCAATCGCGCCGGAAGCGACCGACAGGAAGAACGCGGCGGTAGACATGATCGCAGCGACCAGCCCCGCGTAGATGATCATCCGCAGGACGATGTGCAACCGTTCGACGAACTCGAAGGCAGCCATGTCGGGGTTCGAAAGCGGTTCGACGCTGCCGGAGGCGACCAAGTAGAGTGCAACGAAGCCGATGAGCAACCAGAGGATGCTCCCCACGGCATACGTGACGCCACTGACGAGGCCGACGGTTCGCAGTCCCTTCGGGTCATCGATCGAGAACATCCGCTGGAGGACTTGGGGCTGGCCCATGACGCCGATGCTGAAGACGATCGGCCAGATCAATAGCAGGCCAGGTGCGGAGCTTTGAGCGAGCCCCCACCCGTCAAGCAACTGGGGAGTAAAGGCCTTCGCCACATCTTCGCCTGTGAGCGCACCGGCCTCGACAACGGTCATGGTCGTGCTCTCCATCCCGCCAGCGATCTGGAAGAAGCCGACGACGACACCGACGACGCCCACGAGCATCACCGCTCCCGTGTATGCCCCTGCGAGCTGGGCCGACGCCATGCCACCAACGGCGACGTAGACGGTGATAAGCCCGAACACGAGCCAGACGGCGGTCTCAACCGAGATGCCGAGGATCACCGAGAGGACGTAGCCGCCGCCGGCGACCTGCGAAGCGAGGTACGCCCAACACGCGATAAAGAGGATCAACGAAAGGATCCCGCGGATCGCGCCACTGTTAAACCGCTCGTCGGCGATGTCCCCGAGCGTACCAATGTCGGCAACGTCGGCCATCCCACGGACGCGCTTACCGACGATCCAATAGGCCATCGCAAACCCAAGGCCGCTGGCAAAGGTCATCCACAGCGAAGACGTCCCCATCTGGTAGACGAGTCCCGGACCGCCGATGAACCCGAAGGCGCTCATGACCCCGGACATACTCGCCAGCGTAATGACTGCCGCACCGAACATCTTTGTCGCACCGTAAAACTCGTCGGAGGAGTCGACCAGGCGCTTGCTATAGAGGCCGACAGCGAACACCGAGAGGATAAACAGTGCGACGAAGCCGGGAACGAGCACGTCGATCATTGACTACGCACCTCCACAGGCTCGTCGGCTTCACGTGTCTCGCCTGCTGCGTTCACCCGCTCGACTTCCTCGAGGAACCGGTCCCACTCCCCGTCCGGCAAGAAGTGTTTCCGAAAGTAAATCCCGTAGGCGAGGGTGACTGTCATGAATCCACCGACCCAGTAGAGCCAGTAGACAGCAGCGAAGGACGGGTGCATTCCGGTAATCAGAAACTCCGGAGAACTGCCTGCGAACGCGTTCGAGTAGTACTCGGTCAGGGTGAACGCCGATAGCTGGAGCCCAGTCCAGATTCCAAGGGGGTAGACGAGCAGCTTCGTCGAAATAGTCCCGTTGGAACTCGCGCCGATGACGAACCACGGATGAAAGAGGAACACCGAGACGAGTAAGGCGATGAACCAATAGCCAGCCAGCCCGAGTCCGAGCACAGCAGTCCACAGCACACCGCTTGCGAGCATCAGCTTCGAGGTCATTCCTTCGACGTTGAGCTCACCGTCTAACATATCGCTGCCCCCTCGATGGTTGCCTCGTGACTCCAATTTCTGCGCTCCAGTTCGCGCCGCTGTATCCGGGTTGTGTGTTTCATGTGTACATCACTCGTAAGTGTTCACGAAGCCGCCGTCCCACAGCAGGTCGTCGCCGTTCAGGTGTTTGCCGTGACGTGAGAGTCCGAACGCGAACAGATTGCCAGCCTCGACCGGCTCCATCATCTCAGACGATCGTGCCTGTCCAAGCATCACGTCCTCGACGACCTCTCGCTCGGAAATACCACGCTCTTCGGCCGTATCCTCGATCTGATTTAATACGAGGGGAGTCTTGACGTAGCCCGTACTGACCGTGAACGCACGGATATCTCCGTCACCCTCAGCTGCAGTCGACTTGGTTAGCCCTCGAAGACCGAACTTCATCGTATTGTAAGCGACCTTATCGCGAGTCACGTAGTGGCCGTGGACGGACGCCATGTTGGCGATCGCGCCGACGCCGTCCTCGGCCTCACGGATGTGTGGGAGCGCCAGTTTCGTGAGATACATCGGCGCACGGAGCATCACCCGGTAGAGTAGGTCGAACTTCTCCATCGGGAATGACGTAATTGGTGAGATATGCTGTATGCCAGCAATGTTAGCGACGTACCGCAGCTGTCCCGCATCAGCAGCCGTTTCAACAAGCGCCTCGACCTCGGCGTCGTCAGTCAGGTCACAGGCAACCGTCTCGAGGGCGCCCTTGACCGCAAGGTCATCCGCTTTCTCGGCCGTCTCGTGGAGACCGTCCTCGTCAATGTCGGTCGCAATCGTCGTCAAGCCGTTTGCCGCCAAGACGAGCGCCGTTGCACGGCCGATCCCCGAGGCCGCGCCGGTTACGATTGCCACGTTCTCCCTCGTAAACCGTGGATCATCGAGGTGATGGATCGAGTCGGCAGTGATCTCGGGTGGTTCAATACTGTTGTGAGTGTCGGCTTCCCCGCTCATGCGACTAGAGAAACGGCCGGTATCTGGTTCAAACGGAAGGTTGATATGTAATCACCGCCGCCGGCTTGCGGTTTTGACCGTTGTCTCTTGGAGGAATGTAAACACGTTCTCGAGATCACTGTTCGGACAGCTGTGAGGTCCGCTACGAGCACCTCCAAGCGGACGCTCGAGATGCTGCAGTGGACGAAGCCGGGGGTCGATACTGATGCTCGAGCAGATCGATCACCGTGGCAAGCGGTTCACGATCGGTGACGAGGACGGTGTCGACGACAGCGTCAGGAACGCTGTCGGCGAGTCGAACGACTCGAACCGCAGGCGCAGCGAGCGATCCGTGAACTCGAACGTGCGAAAGCCGTCGCTGGACCAGACAGTGCGAATCCCGACGCTGAAGTACTCAAACGCTGATACTGAACACCACTAGTAATAAATAAAACAGATCGAGTGTCTCGTGGCGCGATCTTGAGCGATTCATTCTGCACACGGTCTGTCTCGAGTACAGGAAAGCGGTACGTCTGGTGGATCGAGGACAAAGATCAGCACCGGATAGACTGAGGGGTGGGAGTGATCGGACAATGTCGCGCGCAGCGGACCACGCGACAGGTGATATCTCCAATGTCCTCGTTATCAATCTCTTCCCGATTCCCAGTCAAAGGCACACGCTAAGAGTTACACGCCCCACCCCAGTGTGTCCAGTGTCTTTGATTACTGACCTATTATTCGACACTGTTATATGTAGTGGGTTGGATCTTAACAATGGTAGCTAATGTCGGATGTAGCTCTTACGGGGACTGGTATGACGTCATTTGGATCGCATCCCGACCGGACGGGCAGGGACATGTTCGCGGAGGCCGGCCTTGCCGCCCTCGAGGATGCCGGCGTCCCGGCCGCGGACGTCGACGAACTCTTCTATGGCAACTTCGTCGGCACCCTCTCGGAAGGGCAGGGCCATCAGGGACCGCTCATGGCGGAGGCGCTCGGGACGACCGCTCCCTCGCGCCGAATCGAAAGCGCGTGTGCCTCGAGCGGGCTTGCGGTCCACGACGCCGTGCGTGCGATCAGAAGCGGCGAGGCTGACGTCGTCGTCGCCGGCGGGATGGAGCGGATGACAAACATGGGCACGGCCGGCGCGACGAAGGGACTGGCCGGCGCAGCCGACGATCTCTATGAAGTCCGGTCGGGCGTCACCTTCCCCGGTGCGTACGCGCTGATGGCACGGGCCTACTTCGACGAGTACGGCGGAAGCCACGAGGATCTGGCTCACATCGCGGTCAAAAACCACGACAACGCGTTGGTCAACGACCACGCGCACCTCCAGCAGGAGATCACGGTTGAGGAGGCACTCGACGCGCCCGAAATCGCATCTCCCTTCACACTCTATGACTCCTGTCCGATCAGCGACGGTGCGTCCGCGCTCGTCTTGACCTCGCCGGAGTACGCCAACGACCACGATCTCGAGGCATCGGTTGCGATCACGGGAGCCGGCCACGGCGGCGATACGATGGCGCTGCACGATCGCCAGTCGCTCTCGAAGACGCCTGCAACCCGCGACGCTGCTGAGGAAGCCTACGACGATGC
>NZ_FOIC01000081.1 GCF_900111485.1 Natrinema hispanicum
ATAGCCTGTTGCACGTTCAAGATCAATTCGTCAGACATGGCAGCGTGAGACTGATCCAGTTCGAATCTGCCGACTGATAATCAATTCGGTGAGAGAAGTCTCAGAAACGCTCGCTGAATCAGGTGTTTGAGTCAGTTTTCGATCACGAATAGAGCCGCCTGAGAGCGATGCCTCTCAGGCGGCGCGTGCTTCGACTCCGGGCTGGGGCCGTCAGATGAGGCGACTGGGAGAACGTATCAGTCCTGGTTTTCCCTGTTGTTTTGCGGTGAGTGACGTCGCGACCAGAGCGACTGCCGAAAGCACGACGTGAGTTTCCACGTTGTTCTCCTTGCGTGCGCGGACGCGATCGAGGCCGGTAAAGGACTTCAGCCGAGAGAATACTCGCTCGACACCTGCCCGCAGGTGTCGATGCATTCGTTCTTTGATCGCCTGGAAGATGTAGGTCTCTTCGACGCTGCCGACCTCGACGCCGTACTCTGAGAGTTGCTCTTGTGGTAACCGTTCGAGTGCGTCGTACGGACTGTCGATCTCGTCACCGTGGTTCTTGAACAACTCTTTGATCTCGTCGCGGATCGCCTTCAGTGGCGCTGAGCGTCGTGGATTGATCGCCGTCAGCAGCGGACAGTCGAGTTTCTCCTGGGTGAACTCTCGATTGCCTTGGCTGTCGAAGCCCGCATCAGCCAGTGCTGCCTGGAGATCGTCGGTGTCGTACCGCTCATCGAACTCCTCGATGAGCGGTTCGAACGCCGCACAGTCGTTCCTGCTGCCGGTCTCCATCGTGATGGCGACCGGCAGCTCTGCGGCTACGTCCACGACGATGTACACCTTGTACCCGTAGAACTTCCCCTCGTGTTTGCCCCAACTCGCTCCCTCGACCTCACCGTCGTCGATCTCTTCTCGTGTGTTTGCCCAGGCGGCGATGTGCGTGCCGTCGATCACGACGAACTCACCGGCGTGATCGTGATCAGCGAGTAAGTCGCCACACATCGACTGGAGGCAGTCACGGAGTTCATCGGGGTGGAGGTCGTCGAAGGCACGCCAGAGCGACGTCCCGTCCGGGACGTCCTCTGGCTCGTAGTCGAGAGCCTCCCGGAAAGAATGATTCCGTCGGAGACGGCGTTCGAGGGCGTCGAAGGAGTCGCCCTCGAACTGCCGGAGGACCAGAGCGGCGGCTCGTTCGGGCGGGATCGACTGAATCTCTGAGACAGCAACCGAGAGAAACGTCGCGAGAAGTTCGTCGCGGTAGAGGTAGCCCTCTTCGTCGGTATCAGCTGGACTGACGTCGGTCGGCTGATCGGTTTCGCGTTGGCTCAGCTGGGCGTCCCGCAGGGACGGCCAGCTGTGGACGTAGACCGTCGTGTTCCGGTGTTCGACAGCGTGGATCTCCTGTTGGTCGGCGAGGTTCCGGAGCGCTCGGTAGCAGCGTCGATCGAGGAGGTCGTTTGCTTCGGGGGCAGTGATCCCAGAAGGTCGCTGGAACGCGAGATGCTTGAGCGTGGCTTTGGTGGTTTCCTTGCGGTGGAAGACGGCGACGCCGTCATCCACCTCGGGTCGCCAGAAGCCGTCATGGGTGGCACGATGGCCAACAACGTGTTTGCTAGCGACGTACTGACCGTTGTGGTTCAGGGAGGTGTAGAAGGTGTTTGTCGAGGCGATTTGGTCGATATACCACGCCGGCACGTCGGTGCCGGCGCGGAGCTCGTCTTTGGAAGCGACCTCATCGTGGGCTCGAAGGAACTGACGAACGGTGGCCTTATGCGAAGCGGCGGTGTTCTTACTGGTGTCGGATCGTTGTGTGTGCATACCATCGATCCGGCTTCTAATCTAGTTAAAGTGATTATTCTAGCTCGTAGTGATATCTCTTGGACATACCTGAGCTAATTTCGAACTCGTGCAACAGGCTAT
>NZ_FOIC01000060.1 GCF_900111485.1 Natrinema hispanicum
AGGATGCAAAGCAGGTACTGGGGATGGATCAGTTCGAGGGACGAACGTGGACAGGGTGGAACCATCACGTATCAGTGGTGTTGATGACGTACTCGTTTTTGATGACCGAGCGAGCCGCGCAGGGCGCGGCCGCTCGGTTGCCCCCGTTTTCGCAGGTTGCTCGGATCGCAATTCACGAGATGGCGGTACGAACAGTCGAAGAACAAGGAGTTGATCGACAGACCGCTGAACGAGTAGCAGAGGCAATGCTCAGGGGGTTTACTGACTGGTGATCAACCGCCGAAGTAGTAATAGCCCGCTGCGACGAGATATAGCTCACTACGCCAGTAATTGATTAGGTATAACACAGTACCCCCGAGAAATCCAACCCCATTTAAAATGAACAGTACACCAAGTAGTTGACTGAATCCCATGACTTGTGGTCCGAGTAAGAGATGGATCACACCCGTTATAACTGCTGCAAGTATCACGAGATACCCGATTGGGTTTGATGGGAGATTGATCAGTGAGTTGTTTTGCCTAGCCGCAGTTGATTGTGTTGCCATATCTTACCATGCCATCCACCATCAATAAGTCTTAATGGTTTTTATCTATATTTTCTTGGTAGTAATAATGTTCAAGCGACTGTTGATATCTATCTCTATACACCGGAGCATCCGCGCTCTCGAACGGTGGATTCACGTGCGAGAATCTACGGATCTCCGGAACCGACAGCCACAGTACTGCTGGCTCAAATATCGAGACAATGACCGAGACGCGGTACGATGGACTGCTCCTCGATCACGACGGCGTGATCGTTACGCTCTGTTCGCACCAAGTGTTACGAGCCGCCGCGACCGATGCGTTCGTCGATGCCGGAATCTCGAACCCGAGTCCCGACGATGTCAACGCGATCACGATCCGAGTCTGGGAGGACGACCTGTGTGCTGTTGCGGATCGATACGGGGTGGATCCCGACCGGCTCTGGCAGTGTCGAGAGCAGCGAATCGAGCAAACGCTGCGGAGAGAAACCAGAGCCGGGCGAAAAGTGCCGTACGAGGACGTAACGAGTCTCGAGCGTGTCGAGGTCCCGACTGGGATCGTGAGCAACAACCAAACCCGGATCGTCGAGTTCGTTCTTCGAGAGCACGGCCTTTACGGGTACGTTGAGACGGTCCGTGCCAGAGAGCCGACCCGCGAGAGCCTTCAAGAAAAGAAGCCTGAACCGACATATCTCGAGGCTGCTGCGGCCGATCTGGACTGTTCGAACCCGCTGTACGTCGGCGACAGTGAGAGCGACATTGTCGCCGGCCAGCGGGCAGGCTTTGATACCGTCTTTCTCCGTCGAGATCACAACGCCACTCGTCACCTTGAGATAGAGCCTACCGTCGAGGTCGAGAGCCTGAGCGCCGTTCTGGAATTGGTGTAGGGATGGGAATTATCCCCGACCGATTCGTGTGACCGGTATGCACCAGCCGACAGTCGGAACGATCCGTGAATATACCCTGGGTGACGACGATGTCCCTTGGGTCCTCGGGACACACCTCACTGAACGCTGTGGGCCGCTTGCTCGAGCGCCCGATGGCAACCGAGTGTTGCTGATCGAGGCACACGGCTTCGCCCGCCGGCTGCCGTACCACCACCACAAGCTCACGCTCGTGTTCGCCGCAATGCGCCGGTTCAGGGATCGCTTGTCCGACGCCGGCTACAACGTGATCTATCTCAAGGCGGAGACGTTCGGCGACGCACTCGAGACGTTCTTCGCGGAGCATCCCGACGCCACGCTCGTGACAATGCGGTCGCCGAGCTACGGCTCCGAGCGGCGATTTCGTGACCTCGTCGCCGACGCCGGTGGCGACCTTCGGGTCTGCGAGAATGAACTGTTCGTCAGCACCCGCGGGGCGTTCGACGAGTGGGCCGACGGCGCAGAGACGTTCACGCACGAACAGTTCTACCGATGGATGCGCCGGGAGTCCGGCGTGCTGATGGACGGCGAGGATCCGGTCGGCGGCGAGTGGAACTTCGACGACCAAAATCGTGAATTCCCGCCCGAAGAGTGGGAGGCACCACCCGCCCCCTCCCCGGAGCCCGACGTAGTAGTCGAGGAGACCGCTGCCTGGGTCGAGTCGACGTTCGACACCTGGGGCAGTACCGAGGAGGTTCGTTGGCCGGTAACTCGCGAGGGAGCCCGCGACCACCTCGAGCACTTCCTCGAGCATCGGCTTCCCGCGTTCGGTCCCTACCAAGATGCGATGCGAACCGACGACTGGGAAATGGCCCACTCGCTTTTGAGCGCGGTGATCAACATCGGCCTGTTACACCCACTCGAAGTGATTAAGGCGGTCGAAACGGCCTACCACGACCGGGATGCGGTCTCGCTTCCGTCCGCGGAGGGCTGTATCAGGCAGCTTCTGGGCTGGCGCGAGTTCGTCCGTCACGTGTATCGACAGACGATGCCGGAACTGGCGAGTGCCAACCAGCTCGAGGCGACGGCTTCGCTGCCGGACTTTTACTGGACGGGCGAGACGGGGATGAACTGTCTCGCCGAGACGATCGGCGACGTCTACGATCGGGGATACGCCCACCACATTCAGCGGCTGATGGTCCTGGCGAACTTCGCGACGCTGTGGGGCGTCGAGCCTCGGGAACTCAACGAGTGGTTTCACGCGACCTACGTCGACGCCTATCACTGGGTGACGACCCCGAACGTCGTCGAGATGGGCCAGTACGCCCATGGTGTCTTCGCGACGAAGCCGTACGTCTCGTCGGCGAATTACGTCGATCGGATGTCCGACTACTGCGCCGACTGCCGCTACGACAGCGACGAGACGACCGGCGAAGGTGCGTGTCCGTTCAACGCCCTCTACTGGGACTTTTTGGCCCGAAACGAAGCGAAACTCCGCGACAATCACCGGATGAGACTGATGTACTCACACGTCGATGCCAAACGCGAGGCCGGCGACCTTGAGGCGATCCGCGAGCACGTCGTCGATCTGCGGGCCAACGTCGACGACGTGTAGTCTCAGTAGCGGATCGCCGCATCGAAAATTCCTGCCGTCTGGCCAAGCCCGACGAGCACGAGCCCACCGACCGCGGCCGTCCGGGTGCCCCAGGTCGGGCTGACGGCGTAGAGGGCCGCGCCGAGCAGACAGCCCGCGGTCCCGACCGCGTAGATCCAGCCCCCTTTGGTGACCCGACGCCCGGTATCGACGAAGCCGACTGCCGGTAGAAGCATCCAGCCGAAGAGAGCGACGGCCGTAAGCGCCGGATTCGTCGGCTCGAGCCAGAGGCCGACGACCCCACAGAGCGTGACGACCGAGCCGACGGCGATGAGCAGCCACCACGTGCGTAGGACGCCCTCGCGCATGTCGGCGTAGCCGGTCGCCGCGAAGCCGACCAGAAGGACGGCCATCACGACGTGAGCGATGAACAGCGTGTGCTCGGTTACGACCTCGAGGTGGGCGGCCGTCACGAACGTCCAGGCCAACGGGACCATGATCGGCGGGCCAAGCTCTCGAGCGCGTCTGAACATGCCGGAGCATACTGTGTGCTGACACAAATGCACACGGTGGTAGCTCCCGCCGAGTGTCTCGAGACCCTATCCTCCGGGCAGCGATGTCAGCTATCCAGTTCTTCGTAGCGTGCCTCGATGTCGATCATTGGCCGCGGGTAGTCGACGCCGAGTTCGACGCCGTAGGTGGCCTGTTGCTCGTCGCTCAGTCGCCAGGGCCGGTGGACGAACGCCGAAGGAAGTCCCTCGAGTTCGGGACGCCAAGTCGTCACGTACTCGCCGTCGGCGTCGTAGTATTCGGCCTGTGAGAGGACATCGAAGTAATTGTCACGGGAGTCGTTTCCCACGCCGGCCTGGTAGGCCCAGTTCCCCCAGTTGGAAGCGACGTCGTAGTCAACGAGTCGTTCCTCGAAGTATGCTGCTCCCCAGCGCCAGTCGATACCAAGTGCGTCGGCAAGAAACGAGGCGACGTTCTGGCGGCCACGATTGGACATGTATCCCGTCCGGTTTAGCTCGCGCATGTTCGCATCGACAAACGGAATCCCCGTCTCGCCGTTCGCCCACCGCTCGAACGTCTCCCGGTCGTGCTCCCACGCTTTTTCGATGTCCCGGATTCCGTTGGGATGGAAAAACTGTGCGCCGTATTTACAAAACTGGAACTGGAAGAAGTCACGCCACAGTAACTCGAAGACGAGCCAGTAGGTGTCCTCGTTCGAGACTCGTTCGGCCTCGTAGCGACGGACCTCGTCATAGATCCACCGTGGCGAGAGACACCCTGCCGCCAGCCACGGCGAGAACTTCGAGGAGTAGTCTGCCCCCAGCATCCCGTTTCGGGTCTCTTTGTACTCTCTGAGGTGATCTCCTTCCCAGAAATACGCCTCGAGGCGGCGCTTGCCGGCTGATTCGCCTCCCTCGAAGGCTAGCACTGTACGTTCGTCCTCGGGTGGCGTCTCGAGTCCGAGGTCCGACAGCGTCGGTACACCGCCGGCGGGCAAGGCTGGCGTGGAAATCGATTTCGGTGGTTCGACGGGCTCTCGAATCGAACACTCGCGTTCAATCTCTTTGCGCCACGGCGTGAACGTATCCCCCATCCGCTCGTGTGACGTCGGGAGATCAGAGACGTGATACAGCGTATGCGTCCACCGGTGCTCGAAGGCGATCTCGTCGGGAAGTGCCGCTCGAACACTGCCTTCCACCTTGCGTTCCTCCGTCGCCGGTTTCGTTTGTGCGTACACGGCATCGGCGTCGACGCGACCCGCGATGTCGGGAACGACTGTCTCCGGACGGCCCTGCCTGACGAACAGCTCGCCCCCTCGCTCTCGGAGCGCCGCCCGTAACTCGAGCAGTGACTCGCGGCGGAATCTGGCGCGGTGAGTGCCGAGCTTTTCGGTCCCGTAGCGTGTCTCGCCGCGCTCGTGTGGATCGACGACGTAGACCGGCACGATTTCGTCTGCCGTGGTGACCGCATCGGCGAGCGTCGAATTGTCCGTTACTCGGAGATCATCTCGAAACCAGACGACGGCGGTGTCCATGGTTTCTGGACGGAGAGCGATAGCAAGTATCTGTGGACAAACAGTGATACCGGATGTGCCCAGCTACAGTAACAACTGAAACGGTTTACACACTGATCGCACGAGAGCTGTGCGATCAGGTGTGCAGTGACTCTCAGTGGTGAACCAAGTGTGTCGCTGGGGGTTAGCGGATCGCTGGAATCGGTAGATTCCACGATCCGCACCGAGAACAGTACGCATCTCCGCCAGCAACTCGTAGTCAAAGAGCTTGAGAACCGACTTCTTCGTCGTCAGATCACTGTAAAACAACAGCAGATCGAACAACTTGAGGCTCGCCTCAAGTGGTACGAAAACCCATGTCGTGTTGCAAAGTCGTCTGAAGTTTGATCCCGTTCCAAAGTTGTCTATGCTCGTATCTGATAAGCCAACGAACATTAGCAGTGTCATGGCTGTTTTGGCTGACCGTTTGAGCTGATTGTCAACGAACACACGAAGCCATTCCAGAATCGAAGAATAAGAGTTATCTCGAGTTCGTTCTCAGCCACGAACGTCGTCAATCGAATCGGAGACGTCTTTCATCTTGACGTCGGCGTAGGCCTCGTGGGTAGTCTCGATCGAGTTGTGTCGTAACGCTTCCTGAGCCTTTTCGGACATCCCGCTGGTATAGAGGTCACGCCCGAGTGCCCGCCGAGCGCCATGTAGCGTCAGATAGTCGTACTCGCCGCCGGGGTTGATCCCGGCCTCATCGGTGAGTCGTTTCAACAGTTGGCGAACACCCTCTTTCGAGATCGATGGCGGCGGCACCTCGTGCTCGCGGTGCAGACGATCAAGGACCGCTGTCTTACCTTTGTCACCTCCCTCTTCGAGGGCTGCCTCAACCCGACCTGCGCCGAGTTCATCCTCGAGTGTACGCTTTTTCGAGCCGTAGTGACCGGTCGGAAAGACGGGCCACGCTTCGGTCGTCGGCTCCTGCACCCGGTACCATCGCTCGAGGACGTCATGGACACTCGCAGGAAACGGGGCCTGTTCGTACTCACGCGATTTGCCGTAGACTTCGATCAACCGCTCGTCGAAATCGACGTCTTTCCACCAGAGGCCGTTTCGTTTATCGTCTTTTGGATCGGCGAACAACTCAGCACCACGCGCCCCTGTGCCATCGAGCATGACGACGATCGCCCGGTCACGGAAGGCCGCCTCTACATCAGTCCGGATGGTTCCCTCGAGAGCCATGTCCACGCGCTTGGTGGCATACTCGAGTAACGTCTCGCGGTCTTCTTGAGACCAATACTGGCGTTTGCGTTTCCCGTCGTCCTCTGGCAGCGGGTCCATCGCAGTGTTCGTATTTGCCGGGTTCGACTCGAGGTGTCGTTCTCGCACCGACCAGGAGAGAAAAGCCCGGACGTAGGCGAAGTAGTTGTGGGCGGTTGAAGCCGCCAGGTCCTCGTCGATTACGACGCGATCGTAGAGGTGCTCGCTGTAACTGCGGACATCGTGGGGTGTGAGGTCGTCGACGAGCTCAAGGTCACGATCGTCTCGACAGTGGTCGGCGAACTCACGCAGTGGTGAGCGCATGGTTGTCTTCGAGCCGTCGGCGTTGATTTTGTACCGAAGGTAGCTCTCGATGGCCTCGTGGACGGTTGTGCCCCCGCGTGTAGCCCGGCGTTCCGTTGATCCAGACATTCGTATGTGTGGTACAGTGTCGGCCCTCGTAAAGTCCCTTGGTTAAACTGCTCTTTAACCAAGTAAATCAAATAGGTCCTAATACTAACGTTCGCAGGACTCTTAGTTACTTGAGACAGCTAAACAGATATCTATAAACTATATTTCGCTATAGCTTTTGCACGGGGTTGGAAGATGAGACTACAGTGTGGTTAGCGGGCCTGTAATGCAGGAACTTAGCCGAATCAGTGGTATGGAATCGTTTCAAATCACCTCCGAAGCGCCAAATTTTGTTGTCACAGTGACTATTTTGACGGTTTTTCCGAGGTCAGAGCTAGTGTTGCCACTCGAAAACACGGCGGTCAGCCGAACTGAGGGGAACTCTATCCGATTCCAGTCTCCTTCCGTAGCAGCGTTAGAGTGTTATCGGCTGTGACGATTGGCGAGCGTTCATACTCACCAGTCAGTTCGACCTGTACAAGTAGATCGACGGCCCGCCAGATCGAATATAGGAGACAGGCAAACGCGAAATAGAAGAATCGTAGCCCAAAATCTTTCGACGTCGTTTCGGCCATGAACCGCTTGATCGATTTGTAGCCGCTCTCAATCTCCCACCGATAGGCATACATAGCGATGAGCCCACCTCGATTCGACATGAACACCGAATACTGGCGATAGTCATCATGCTCAGAGTTTTCTTTCCGCCGGTAGATCAATGTCGTCTCGTGCCACTCGTCATTTCCCAAATGGAGTTTGCGGTCGGTTTCGTAGCGGTCCTGATCGCGTTCGAGGAGGCGCTTGGCCTGGGCCTTCTCACTGGTCTGCATCCGCTTTGGCACGACGTACGAAAGCCCACGTTGACTGATCATCTCGAGGACGTGCTGACTGTCGAATTCACGGTCCATCAGCACGTTATCGACATAAACCATCTCTTGGGCTGAGTCGAGCAGATCCTCGACGATCTCTTTACGCGTCTCGCCACGTCGTACTGGACGAGCATCCAATACAAGTGGAACAGCGTTTCCGACCAACTGTACTGTCGCCCACTGATATGCGTACTCGTCGGTGTTCTCTTTCGTTCCAATAATCTCGTCTTCGTGTCCCGCTCTGTCCCCTGTAAACGGAGCATCTTCGGTGATGTCGATCGCCACGATACCAGCTCGGAAGAACTCCTCCGTGTTCGCAGCCTCGTCTAGGAGTCTACCCACTGCTTGCCGGTACATTGCTCGTATCTCTGGTATCGAGAGAGTTTGAATCTGCTCACGATGGGCGTGACCTAACGGCGTTCGCTCCCGATCCGATTCGTAGGTGAAACTGCGAGCCCCCTCGTTGGCTGCCAGATTCTCTCGAAGCCCAAGATAGGTTTGTAAGTCCCAGTAGGCATTCTCATGGATTTCACAGCCTTCTCCCCGATCAAGTGAGAAGGCGGGGTAAACAACGTGGTTGAGATGGCTTGTGACCTTCTGCGTCTGTTCCAGTATGCTCTGGTTGTCCAGATCTGGTTCTTCAGTGTCGCGGTCATGGCGAGAGAGCTTTCGGTCCGGTTCTCGTGGAATTGAGACACTTTCCTCTTGGGCATTGACGAGAATCGAGCGTGCAGCTGCCTGGATTATCTCACGAAGATCCTCGGTAAGCCGGTTGTGCCAGCTACGCCAGAGCGTCGACTGGTCCGGAATCGTTTCCAGACCCAACTGCTCCCGGACGTCCGGGCGGCGATTGAGGTACTCAACAAGGGCCGTTTCGTGGTCCCATCCGTAGAGTTCTTTCAGGACAAAAATCCGAA
>NZ_FOIC01000058.1 GCF_900111485.1 Natrinema hispanicum
CTGAGGGCACAGGAGAAAGGGGTGTTCCGCCGGGAACACCCCGAGTGATCACGACGACTGATTTGCTGAATTGCTCACCAACTCGATGAATCCAACTTCCGAGCCGAGAAAATTCCATTCTCCTCCGGCTATCCCGCTGAGTGCTCCCGCTTCGCCTCCGATTCCAAGAATCGTGAGGCTCGCTTGAGATTCGTCCCGATAGCTTTCGCTATCGACGCGTTCTTCACCTTAATCGTCCCCGTGAACCGTGCTTTCTCCCCATCCTGGTAATACACCTCATTGACCAACGACTCAGCCCCAGCGCGTAAGTTCAGAAACTCCTTCTCTGCTGGATTATCCAACCGCTTGCGTCGGTGAGCAAGTGCTAATTTCCGCTCGTAGAAGCCGTAACTGTAGAACTTCTGTTTCTCCCGGACGAAGCAATTCTCCCTGTGTGGACAGTCTTCACAGAACTCTTTCCCCATTCGCCCTGAGATACGACCACTCTCGGGCATGTACCGCTGCTCGAATGGTTCGTGTCCGGCGGGACACGCAACCATTCGGTGGTCGTCCCACTCTGCATCCGCTAGCGATAACTTCTCTGCAGGAGGCCGCTGCCCGGTTAGTCCCGTGAAGTGCTGCGTGATCCCATGATCATCGCAGCACGCCTCTACTTCTTTGTGCGTGTAGCCACCGTCAACGAGGAGATCCGTTAACCCGGTCTCCTCCGGCAATTCTGGCACGTCTTCGGCTAACAGATCACCATCGTCTGTGTTGTTCGTGTCAACGCGAATCGTCGTGATCAGTCGAAATGGGTTCTCTCCGCCACAGGTCTCAGCGACGTTCGCTTTGTAGCCGCAAAAAGACTCACCGCCCTTCCGGCGGTGAGTCGCATCCACGTCGTGGGGATTTTGCATCGACCCGCTACTGATCTCGTCGGGCTCTTTCAGCCCGACGCGATCTTGCTCGTGGTCGTCCTCATTGGACTGGGCTGGCTCATCACTGGCCTGCTCGTGGCCTGTCTCTCCCTCGCTGGATGTGAAGGTTCTAAGTGGTTCCCATCCCGGTGACGGCGAGTCACCGGGATGGTCGTCATCGTCGTCTTCATCGTGATCACGGTCATCGTCTTCGAGTTCAGGAATGCGGTAGCACTGTTCGTCGAGGATTTGCTGGAGATGAGCAAAACTCTCCAGTTCAGCGTAGTTTTGCTCCTCTTCGAACCTGTCGATCAACCAAGTAGCATGCTCGATGAGTGTTTCCATGGTCGAGTTGATCTCACCTGGCTCCAGTTCATAGGATAGCTCCAGGTTCTCCGTATCGGCGAATTCGTCTAGTCCGGCAGGGAGTTCCTGGACGATCTCGTCGGGGAGATCGTCCAGGAAGTTGTGAACGACTTTGGCGATGAGATCGATTCGGGAGAGTTGCTTGATGTTAGCCTCGATAAACGTCGAATCCATTCGCTGGGTACTGGCATCGATCTCGAACTCGTCTTGGAGGTAGCTTCGGTGATCCTGGAAAACCTCGTGCAACAGGTCTTGACCAGTCTCTTCTTCGTGTTCCAGTAAGCGTCGGCGGAAATTGGTGAACGTTTTCGCACAGATGTTGTCACCGAGCGTTTCCTTCCCTAGCGCGTTCCTGACGCGAAAATCGAACAGATAGGCGTGTTCGAGCTGCTCATCAGATAGCCCAAGCAGGTGCTTGATGATTTCCAGGGAAACCAACTCGTTGACCGGTTTGTTCGGCCGGCTATACCCGTCATGGTATAGCTGGCCGAACTTCTTCTCATCAATCTGGGTGAAGACATGTTCGTAGAAATGAGTAGACCAGTGATTCTGTAACTTCGTCTTTAGTCCGGATTGTAGGTCTTTTACAGGCGAAAACAGTGCTTCCTGCTGATACTCATTATTCTCTTTAAACACGTCTTACCCCAATACTGCGACTATTCGAGCTGAAGTGACGTATAGCTTTTCAATATAATTTCAGTAAGTTTTTCACTGCCTACGCGTAGCCCATAAGCCGTCTGACCGGACCCCTTTCTACTTCGCCCTCAGATTCTGCGTTTGGATTTCTACAAACCACCAACTCAACAACACTTATCGTCGATGTTGCCCTACGAATTCACAATTAGGTGCCCCCGCGATGCTCCACGACTATACGCATGTGCTGTTGGCGAACGATTACACCGACGCGCTCCGGGCTATCGTCGCTGAGACACTCCCACGTGTCGAGAATGCTTACGTTCTACTGGATCACGATGAACTCGACGGGGGGTTTGATCCGGCAGTACCGTCCAGAAAAACCTGGACCACCGTCCAGGATGCCTTCGAGCCAGTGGACGGTCCGGGACCGTTCCCCGAGGAAGCAGTAGATGTCCCAGCCAGCGAACGGATGACCTGCCGGGACACGCATACTGGATGCACGGCCTTCCAGCTGGTCGGTGACCCAGCAGCACTGGAGCAGCTCTGTACCCTTGCAGACGAGCCGGTGGTTGGCCAATGGTTCCTTCAGCAAGTTCGACTGACCTCTGGCAGAGATGTCGTTCTCGGTGCAGTCCCGCACCACCAAAAGCTGTGGATCGACGCCGACGCGTTCCAGAAGGAGTACGTCAACACCCTCGCTGACGCGCTGGTCGATTACCAGGCCTGTTTGGTCTCCGCTGGGACGAGACTAGAGTGGTCGGTCGACGGCCGAACCTATCGGCTGACGGAGGGATCGCTGTGTGTTGAGTCTGATAGTGGACTGACGGGTGACTCCTGCTGGGGACTGACGAGGCTCGATTCAGTCCGAAAAGAAGGAACCGAACTGGTGCTGACCTGGAAATCCGACGAACGGCCGTTTCCTGTTCAGGTTCTGAGCAGCGGGCTCCGAACCATGCTGCCCGGGGCATCTATACCCAAACGGGTACCCTGCAAAGATCCCGAGACAACCGAACGTGCCTGTGAACTGCTCACAGAAATGCTGGCGGCGTACGAGCGGGGATAACAGTAGTTGGTAGCGCGATTTCTTTATTCGGTCTTACAGCTGAAACTGAAACGGAGTGATTCGGTAACTACGTGTGCACATCAAGCATGAATATTTAAACACTACCCAAACGAACGACGACAGGAATGCGCCCTCCAGAAAGTACGAGACTTCAGTCACTGACCCGTCAATCGCCCGTATGAACCGGCGTACATTCCTCGCGACGGCTTGTGTCGGTACCGCAGCACTATCGGGGTGCCTATCGGTCCTTCCGTCGGGCAGGCCGGACACGCCGTTGCCCGCCGTCCCTGACGAGACTTGGCCACAACACGGGGCAAACAGCGCGAACACGTTTGTGTCGGATGTTTCCGCACCTCCGCGGGGAAACCTAGCGTGGGAGTCGGCGACTTTCACACGGTGGGATCCGGTGATCACCGACGGAATCGTCTACACCACAAACTTCGACCCCAGCAACGAGGGAAGCGCCATCGCACTCGACGCACAGGATGGTAGCGAACAGTGGCGGACACTTCTCGAAGGGGACGGCGACCATGGAAGAGCGCTCGTCGACGAACGCTTCCTCGTGGCGTACGACGAGGAGCTCGTCGCCCTCGACCGACGGAACGGTGACGTTCTCTGGCGACAGCCGCTCGAAGAGTCCGAAACCGGCGGGAGACCGACGTACGCTCCGGAACTGCTCGCCGTCGACGAACGGCCGGGTGTCGTCGTCGTTCCGTCCCGTGACGGCCTCGAAGCCTTCCGAGCGGAGAACGGCGAACCACATTGGGAGACGTCTGGGGTGACACAGCAGCGCGTCACGCCCGCGATCCACGACGGCACCGTCTACGCGGTGGGGGCCGTCGACGGCACGGACAGCGTCGCGGCGTTCGACGTCGACGACGGAACGACCCGCTGGACGAAAGCACTGGAGCAGGCGTCGACGAGCGCCGATCCGGTAGCGACCGAGCGGGGCGTTTTCGTCGTAGACGGGAACAGTCTCGGCGTCCACGACCCCGAAACGGGGGAGAGGACCAAGGAAATCGGCTTGGCCGAGATCGACGGGACGGAAAGCACGACGGTGGCCGTGGACGGGGAGACAGCGTTCGTGGCGAACGCCGAGGGGCTACTCGCGGTCGATCTCGCGGCCGAAACGACGCGGGTGCTACACGACGACGATGTGTACGCCCAGGGTTCTGTATCGGGAGCGACACGGTGATTGCCATGGTCGACGGGTCCGAGTACGTCTCTACCGAACTCCGTGAGACGATCACCGCCTTCGACCGCGAGACGGGGGACGTACAGTGGAACTACGTGTTGGACTCGTTTCACTCCGTGACTATCCCACCGATCCTCGTCGGCGGTGCCGTATTCTTTGCGACCAGCAGCATCGGCGCTCTGGCCGTACTCGGCGATGTCGATTCGAACGGCTAAGCTCAGTGTCTCAGCTGTACTGACCGCAGGGGAGACAAAACTTATCACTTTCTAAGGATTTCAACAGAGTCGGGCTTCTACTAATTTCCCTTGCTGCTCTCACCTGTCTTGGATTACTCCTTCACATTCCATGGATCAATACGGGCATCTTCCGTGGTCTTGTAGGGGCTACTGCGCTAATATTAGCCACATGGTTTCTCGTAGAGTGGGGTCTTACAGGCTACTTTGTCGCTGGGATCGGGGTGTACATGACAGTCATCGGTGGAGTCATGATTGTTGTCAGTGAACTCGTTCGCATGAAGGGTTCAATTATCCCGAATGATCTTCACGCTTTGGTCAGTAAGCAGTTTTAGTGGCCAGCTGTTTCAGACAGGAACGTATCTGAAGGATAGTATTTCAACAGAGCCTGATATTATATTTTTAGATTCATATATCATTGTGGGTTTTTAAAATATGGTGTTGGAGTCGACAGTCTTAGTTAAATCAACAGGTTTTAGTGCCCATAATATTAAATTCCCCATAATAATATGGTCAAAATTGAGCGCCGGCGGGATCAATTCACGGCGGTGCTATCAAATCTGGTATTGTTTGTTGGAGTCTTTGTGTTTCGATGGGATCCCCATCTTATTCTATTCTTCTATTGGTTTGAAGTAGGGATTGTTGTCATCCGAGAGGTGATTCAGTCATTGTTTGCTGAATTGCCACCATCAGAGGAATATCGCCCATCAGGATCAAAAGCAACATTTCCACTCAAAGAGTTAGCGGATGTCCGAGGAAGCCTTCAACTTACTCGCTTGCTTCCGCCAATATATCCACGCAATGTCCCATATGCACTAATGACGGTCATCCAACTGATTGCCTTTTGGCCGTTCGGGGGACTCGTATTAACCGGTATTGCTACCTCGTTTGTCGAACCACTTGTCTTACCGTCATCGGCTGCCCTCGGGATTCTTGCTATCGTGGGTCACCAACTGATTCAGCTGGTGTCCTGGTTTCGGTCAAGCAACTACAAAACAGTCGCTGCGACCGGAGGTATTTCCAAAACATATCTAGCGCTTTTATTCCTCCTTGCATTCATTGCGCCGGTTATCATCGGTGCCGTCCAAACAGTCGGTGTCGCTCAGGTCGGGCTTAGCCTGATCCTTATCGGATCAAAAGTAGTGTACGATATTCTCGAATTTCGAAAACCTAGGTTCGTCCAATCGACGATGTTCATTGATGAGACAGTGGGCGAAGAACCAACAGTCAAAATCCCAGATGGCAAGACGGTTGCAGAGTTTCACACCGACTGGCGTGCTGCACTTATAGTATCGCTATTTCGCGGTATTCTCTTTTCTTTCGTTATGCCTACAGTTCTTGTCGTTCTCGTCGGCGGGTTGATAGGGGGAATAGTCAGCGGGACACTATCCGGTGCTATAGCCGGTGCTGCAACTATCATCGCCATCCGTACTTTCTTCCAAATTTTTGTGGGATGGATCACTATAAAACCGATAGTCTATCGCGTGTATCCCGATGCCGTCGTCGTATATAATAGGCTAACCGGGGAAGCACAGGTGATAATCTCTCGAGAAGAGATTGAATATGTGGCGCTTTCAGACAGCCTAATTACTTCTATACTTCCAGATTGGTTCAGGTCGGTCCGACTTGAGCAGGACGACGGCGAGAAACGCCATATCGCGTATATATCGGAAGCGGATTCCCTAGTGCAATTACTTGATACTTCGTCATAACGTAACCACATTCAACCAGAATCGACAATATACATACTATTTTACACCTGTAACACTAGAATTGGTTCCAATTCCACTGAATAATACGGTACTTCCCGAATGTCGCTTCGTGAACTGTGCTGAGTCATGGACGAACGGAGTGAATGCCGATGTGGTAACTGAGTGAACAGGAAATAGAATCCACGGATGAGGGGAAGTGAAGTAAGAAGGCTGAGATACGCTGTTCTAGGCGAATGCTGTTTCTCACCAGGAGCTTGCCCAAGGCCGCGGGCTGGCGTCAGCCCGCGGCCGGCGCGTACGCTTCGGGCACACCTGTTCCGTTCATCTCGATCTCCCAACTCCGCTCTAGCTCTTCCTCTAATGCATGTCTGATCCAGTCAGAGAACGTCTTGAACGTGAATTCCTCGGGCAGGTCGCGCCCGCCCCGCTGGGGGCGGGCGACGACCGCCCATCGAAGTACAAGCCAGAGGTTCTCCAACAGGAATCCAACCAGGACGAACGCGAAGCGGATGATTGGGTCTTGTGTCGTCGTTACCACTCGTGCTTGGCGAAATACACGGTAGCTCGTTTCGATCGCTGACCGTTTCCGATAGAGTCGTTCGACTTGTTTCGGCGTGCGATCGGTCAGATCGCACTCCACATAGCCTCGAACGACCTCGCCGCTTTTCCCGCGCTCTCCGGCGTGATATGACACCGCGACCGCGAGGGGAATTCCAGTTCCCGCTCGCGGCCTTTGTACATCCGATAGGTTGTCATCATTGGTCTTTAGTTAGGCCCTAGTCTTCGGTTGTGTAGCGGTAGCGAGCCTCTCTTGGAGTATCGGTCGTTGTTGGTGTATCTTCTGAGCGTCGTCGATCAACCGCTCTAGCAATGGTGGCGGAGAGTAGCCAAGGTGTTCACCGAGTTCGTGAAGGATGAGCTGGGCGTGCGACCGGAAGGTCGCCGCCCAGCGTTCTGGTGGAAACACGAGCTCATCATCTGCTTGCTCGGTGACCAGATCCAACAGATCACGGCTGACCAGCAGTGACAGCAACGCCGCGTACAGCAGTATCTCAACGACGTGCTTCTTGCTCGTTGTGAACTCGTCCAACGAGTATTGCGTCTTGAGTTCGCGGAATAACAACTCAACCTCCCATCTGCAGCGGTAGATCGTCGCTAGATCTGCCGGTAAGAACTCTTCTCATGGGAGATACAT
This sequence comes from Natrinema hispanicum, assembly GCF_900111485.1. Lineage (GTDB taxonomy): Archaea > Halobacteriota > Halobacteria > Halobacteriales > Natrialbaceae > Natrinema > Natrinema hispanicum_A. Next base: position 7,297 of record NZ_FOIC01000058.1, read on the forward strand.
GATATACAGATGGTAGTCGTCGGCGTCCTCGTTGCGGACGCCGACGACACGGAACGTCTTCGTGTCCCACGAATGCGTCCCTGCATACTCTCTGCGCTGGAATTCTGCTTCGACCTCGACATCGATATACTGCCGATAGAGGTCATCAACCACGTCGTGGATCTTCTCGCCCTCCAAGGGAATGGCGTCGCCACGCCATTCCCGTAATTCTCCGGTTATCTCCGGATTCACGTTTGATTTGAGCCGACTCACGAAGTAGCCGTCATTCTCGTCGATCAGTGCGAAACGTCGGTACTTGAAGTACGCTTGATCGAACAGTACTAACCGGTCTTTGAGCCACGGACCCATGTCAAACTCCGTGCTGTCGTGTGCTTTTTCATCAGTGACGCTGAACCGATCGATTGTCTGATCGGTGACGTTGTGGAGCAGGTGGAGCCGCGCTCCACCCTGCTCCCCTTTCCGTGGTTCGTACGCATCAACGAGAAACCGATGTAACCGCAAGATCGTCCCGTCAGCGACCATCACATCACGGAATCAGTCGAAATCTGCATCGACTGTATCCGGGACAGCGACCTCGTCGAGCGCGACCTCGACGAGGTTGCGGAGATACTCCGCGAGCGAGGGAGTCAGCCGCTGATAGAATCCGCCAGGAGAGATCGGTTCATCCGCTGTGGAGTTGTAGCTCCGTCTGAATCCAGTGAGTGTTCGGCTTTCGCCTGCGGCGAAGCCGAACACGAACGCCCAGATGAAGGCAGGAATCTGGAGTTTGCGGTCGCGTTCGACCACGCCGAGTTCCTCGGCGTGCTCTTCGAGGACTCAGAGGGAAACAGTGTAGTGAGCCGACGCATAATCCGAGATGAGGAGGCGTCTTGTTGCACACTTGCCGCCTCCTCGTTTCTTCCGCAAACATACCTCGATAAGCCACCGCTGTCACGCGATTCGTCTCCTAACTAAAGACGGATGCCGCTATGCGTATTTATTCGCTGATACAGATATTCGTGATCCAGAGGGCGTCACAGCAACCGCGTTCCCCTGGTGTGAGTGATTATGAAGCTCTTGTAACTGAATAGATTTTTAGCCATCCCCCAATATATTAAAATGTTAACATAGATATGAACTATGGTATTGTAATTGGATTGAGTATCGTTGCTCCATTCCTAGTTATTTTAGGACGGTCAGCACTAGGAATAACACCTTCAGAATATCAACTACTCGGTTGGCTTGGAGTCATGGTCTTCACGCAGTTCCACGCCTTTGTATCACTACCATCACCCATGACGACAATACTAATCTCAATTGGTCTCGGTATGATCGTGCTTTTCGTCTATGACCTAGTTTTTCTTTTAAATTCCGGTAATGGAGGGTGATTCCAACTGTTTTAGGTAGTTGGATAGCGATTTGCCGTCAGACCGATTTCGTAGCAGTCTCATGAATGGTCTCTCAATGGTGAATCAAGTGTGTCGCTGGGGGTTAGCGGATCGCTGGAATCGATAGATTCCACGATCCGCACCGAGAACAGTACGCATCTCCGCCAGCAACTCGTCGTCAAAGAGCTTGAGAACCGACTTCTTCGTCGTCAGATCACTGCAAAACAACAGCAGATCGAACAACTTGAGACTCGCCTCAAGCGGTACGAAAACCCAAACACACCTCCCAGTAAGCAGGGTGGCGTGGCTGGATCACCTGGCAACGATGACAGCGACGAGGAAGAGAACGAAGACCAAGGGGACGACGCT
>NZ_FOIC01000087.1 GCF_900111485.1 Natrinema hispanicum
TACTACTTCGGCGGTTGAATCGGCACCGCAATCTTCGCTGGACGCCTTTGAGTTTGCATGGCCCAAATCAACTGCCGGATACAGAATCCAAAGTTGGCGATTCGGCGATTTCTTGACCCAGTTCGGGCCGCGTTCACGACGCGGCCCGACGGCTCGTCGTGGGCGCGTGCCGCCAATACGTGGCGGATGGCACTTGCCTACGTTGAGGGGTTAGTGCGCCCCGGCAGCCACAAAACCTTGCGTGGCATTGGGAAACGAATGGATGTTCATGAAGACCGCATCCGGCGATTCATTACTCAGAGCCCTTGGAACCATGATGCCCTCCAGGATCATCTCAATGACAATATTCCAGATAGCATCGCCTCGGGGGAGGCGATGCTGATCTTCGACGATGTCGATTTCCGCAAGAAAGGAAATCATAGCGTCGGTGTTACACGCCAGTACGCTGGATCTGTCGGGAAAGTCGATAACTGTCAAGTCGCGGTCGATCTGGTGTCGGCTGTTCCGGGCGCCGCCCGGAACGCCGACCAACTCACATGGCCGCTGGGCATGGACCTGTATCTCCCGCGTCCATGGATTGAAGAGGATAGCTACGCGGAGCTTCGGGATGAAGTTGGACTCCCGGAAGATACTGAGTTCCGGACGAAACCCGAGATCGCACTAGAGCTGATCGAGCGCACTCGATCAGCGAAGGTTCCTCACGCGTGCGTGGGAGCCGATGCTGGGTACGGAGATGACCGTGAGCTGCGTTCTCAGCTCCGTGCGTGGGACGAACCGTACGTTCTCGGTGTAACCCCATCGGAACTCCGAGTCATTCCAGCAGAGACACCGATACGGCCGCCGGGTCCGACAGACGGACCCGGCCGGCCGCGGACTCATCCTACCTATCCCGAGGATGTGGAGGCTGTCTCACCGCGTGAGATAGCCGATGAGATCGAGGACTGGAAAGAGGTAACATGGTCGGAAGGGACGAAGGGACCGCTGTCGGGACAGTTCCACAGACAGCGAGTACGGGTAGTGTCGAACACCCAGCGGCGCTGGGTGTCCGACGAAGAGGCGTGGTTATTGATTGAGGACCGAGATGGGAAGACGAAGGCGTGGCTGTGCTGGGGTCTTGATGAGTGGGGTCTGGAAGAGTTAGTCGAGTATGCGCACGTACGATGGCCGATTGAGCAATTTCACAAGGATGCAAAGCAGGTACTGGGGATGGATCAGTTCGAGGGACGAACGTGGACAGGGTGGAACCATCACGTATCAGTGGTGTTGATGACGTACTCGTTTTTGATGACCGAGCGAGCCGCGCAGGGCGCGGCCGCTCGGTTGCCCCCGTTTTCGCAGGTTGCTCGGATCGCAATTCACGAGATGGCGGTACGAACAGTCGAAGAACAAGGAGTTGATCGACAGACCGCTGAACGAGTAGCAGAGGCAATGCTCAGGGGGTTTACTGACTGGTGATCAACCGCCGAAGTAGTA
>NZ_FOIC01000080.1 GCF_900111485.1 Natrinema hispanicum
AGGAAGCGTTACGACACAACTCGATCGAGACTACTCACGAGGCCTACGCCGACGTCAAGATGAAGGACGTCTCCGATTCGATTGACGACGTTCGTAGCTGAGAACGAACTCGAGATACCTCTTGTTTTTCGATTCTGGAATGGATCCGTGATGTTCGTTGACGAACTATTCAAACAGTCAGCCAAAACAGCCATCACACTGCTGATGTTCGTTGGCTTACCAGATGCGAGCATAGACAGCTTTAGAACAGGGTCAAACTTTATACGACTTTGTAACACGACCGAACGTGTTGCTATCTACCATCTTATTGATTACAAAACATTTATTAATATCAGATATAGTCAAAATAACATGATGCCTGTCAACAGAAGGTCAGTAATTAGGAAAATTGGAGCGATTGGAACGACACTAACCTTCGCTGGGGTCGCGACGGCAAGCAGTGACCGTATCCGCTACATTGTGAGAACGAATGGGAATGTTAATAAAGAAATCCAGGATTTGGACTATGAAGTCCTGAGCGAACTCGCTGGTGGTAATATCCTCCTTATCGCAGGACCTGAAGAAACGACTAACGCCCTCACCGAAATTAATGGCGTTTCGAATGTCCTCCACGACTTCAATGTTGAGCTTGAGGAACCACCTCTTGAACAGAACGCCGATAGTAGCACGGAGAGGTCAGTCGATCAGGTGTATGAGCAGTTCCTCTGGGACAAGCAACTCCAGCAGGTTCGGGAAGCCCACGCATATGCAACAGGATCCGGGCGGACGGTCGCAGTCCTCGATACCGGTGTTGATAACACCCATCCTGATCTGGACGTTGATATCGAGAGAAGTGCAGTGATCATTGACGGCCAACCCGAGCCCTATGATGGTCCCCGTGGCGGTGATCATGCAACCCACGTCGCCGGAACCGTTGCTGGGACAGGCGCTGCCGGAATGCTTGGCACTGCGCCTGACACAACAATTGTTTCCGTACGCATACTCGGCCCAGAAACAGGCACGTGGGGAGATATCCTTGCAGCTATGGAATACGCCGCCGAGATCGGTGCTGATGCGGCGAATATGAGCGTCGGCACATATCCAATCCCGCCTCAAAGAAACGCCGTTCAATACCGCCGCTTGATGGAATCTGTCGCTAATAATGTCACACGCCAAGGGACATTACTTGTTGCTGCTGCTGGTAACAACAATACAAATCTTCAACAAGGTGGTCGCTTCACACTCCCAAATAGTCTTGCAGGGGTGATAAGCGTTAGCGCAAGTACGCCAAGCGACCATTTGAGTTTCTACTCGAACTACGGAACTAATGAAATTGACATCGGTGCTCCCGGCGGCGGGTACGAAACTCCAGAAAAAACGCTTACCACTGATCCTGAAGAAGTGGCGTTGCCGTATCCACGCAATTTGATTTACTCAACGCTTCCAGTGTCCGACGACGGTGAGGCGCGCTACGGGTGGAAGATTGGCACCTCAATGGCTGCCCCACAGGTAGCTGGTCTCGTAGCACTCGTGAGGGAGATAGCCCCTAATGCAAACGCTAAACAGGTCCAGAACGTGATTCAGCAATCCGCTGAGGGCGACTCTGGTTATGGCGACCCTGAATTTGGTGCCGGACAGACAAACGCCTTAGCAGCTGTTGAAGAGATGAGTGATAATGGGGGCACTTGAAAATCGATATCACCATCTCGAGTTACTCAACTCGGAGGGACGGATCATCGGCGGCGTCACACCCGTAGTGACCTGAACCGACACTGCGGAGGTGTGAGAGATACGGTTTCAGGGTAGTTTAGACGCTGGCGGACAGTTTCGTGAGAGATCGACTCGATTCCCTGTCGGGTTTGCGTCCGTACTCCCGGTCGAGCTTGAGACAAGAAATCGGTCGCGTCGCAAACTCAGTACCTCACAAAGCATCGCCAGTTAGCCTGACCTGAGTCACCTGTTCTGTC
>NZ_FOIC01000057.1 GCF_900111485.1 Natrinema hispanicum
GGGCGGAGGCGTCGTTACATCTGGAAGGCCTGATCAGGGAAGACTACGAGGCACAGGAGGTCAAGAAGCTGATCGAGAAGATCAGGAACGGGTTAGGGCACTGGCTGACGTTCGTTACAGAGCCAGACGTCGATTCGACGAATAATCGCGCAGAGCGCGCTCTGCGCGAGCAAGTTGTGCTGCGGAAGATGTTCCGGACCCTCCGCTCAGCCGAAGGGGTCCAGATTCACGAGACGATCACGACCATGCTAGCCACGTGGAAACGACGAGGACTTGATCCGCCTGAACAGCTCCAGTCCATCCTCGGTGGACAAGAACTCAGATTAGGATGAGAGGCATCACTGGCCGGTGAATCCTGGTCACGCTATCCAACTACGTACGCAGTTTGAGGAACGCATTGCCGTGCCGTATCTCCAAGCGGTTGCTACAACCGACGAGACGTACGTTCGGAATTCGATGTGGATCGACGTGAACATCGACGTCGGCGACGAAACCCTCCGATTGAAGGGAACGACGGACCCGGTGATCACTGACGCCGACGGCGATCCGCTACTCGTAACAGAGATCAAATCGACATCCTCGCTTGACCACCTGTCGAGTCCGAAACCCCACCACAAAGCGCAACTACACGCGTATCTATACGGGCTGACACGAGAGTACGACTACACGATCCATGACGGATTGGTTCTCTATGGCTCTCGGAAAACGATGGATGTGAAGGCCTTTCACGTCCCGTTCGACGAATCGTTCTGGATGGATACGGTTGTTGGGTGGATGCAAACCCAAACTGAATACCGAGACGCAGAATGTCTGCCACCGGCTGACCCGAGCTTTGGCTGGGAATGTGACTTCTGTTCGTATCGTAACCGTTGTGGACAAGCTGATACGCCGTACTTGGACTACGGGCCTGTCGGATTGCTGCCGGTGTTCACGGGGTATCGAGAGGCCCAGCTCGTCGAGTATCTCGACGCGTATGAAGCGGCTGGTGCGAAGCTCACGCCGACCTTGGCCAACGAGTTTCCGAAACTGGCTTCCGAATACGGGAACTACGACTGGCACTGCATTGGCTGCAATTCCTCGTTTGCTTGGGATGCCGTCGACGTAAATGATTCAGACGACCCACCCGTTTGTCCAATCTGCATCGAGAAGGGTGATTTCGTCACGCTCAGCGGCCCTGAACCAGACGACCAATTGCAGGGCGGGGGATAGACATTAAATTCTGACGGGGATTTTCAACTGCTACGTTACGCGTTTTGAACGAGAGCCCACTGACAATCCTTGGGACTTGATGCTGGGGGCGTTGTTGAATACTATCACATTAATTACGGTCGATCTATGTACAGAGACTACGTTATCGTTGGCATCAACATTTAATTGTCTCCATGTTAATCAATGAGTATGGTCCACTCCCACCGCCTCTCAAACCGCCCAACATTGCCAGTATTAAGCGGTACAATAATCTCCATATTGACGGTTTTGCTACTCACCGTGATTTTTCCGGTGTACAATTACGGTCCAACCCCGATAGGGGAGTTAGTTTGGTTCGGTATCGGGATGTTCTTTATCGTGACAATTCCAATTTACTTATTCCAGAAGTACGGTGTCATCTCTTCGCTCATGGTCGCGCTCGGGTCGTTTTTAACCGCAGTTGCCATGACTTGGCTTCGCATTGCAGAAGCCGCTCAAGCAGGTGCTGCTCTGAGTGCTGGGCCGACTGTTCTATACCTGTATTTATTCTTCTGGCTACTCCCACTTGCTATTGCCCTCGTTGTCGGCGGAGGAGAGTATCTTTTGCGACAGGGCTGGAATACCAGTCGATAGGAAGTGAACTACGCTGCCCTACTCAACCGTTGAAACGGTTTCCTTGAGGACAGCGCTTCCTGCTTCGGTGACGCAACTTGCATCCACAGCAACGGAACCGCTTCCATCGGTAGACACAGCGGTCGCAGCCTCCACAGGCGTTGATTCGGAGTGAACCACTCCTACTTCTACTAACCCGCGATGAAGAATATTCGCAGCTGCATTGAAGTCCCGATTAGCCGTGTACCCGCACACTGGACACGAATGCGCCCGCACCCACAACGGTTTCTCCGTCTCCACACCACACGACGCGCACTCCTTCGTCGTCCCTGATGGATCAACCTGGACAACGTGACACGCATGCTTCTCAGCCGCGTGATCAAGGAATGCGACTCAGCACCCAATTGGTTAAAGACGGGAAGGGATCTATATATACGTGTATCCCTGATCTTCCTCAATGTGCCATGCAGCTGTTCCGAATACCTTTCCCGCGGCAAAGGGATTCGGATCTCGTCCGTTACAGACACCAGCGACCGCGACTTGATCGTGACCAACTTGTTGATATGCAATGGAGCCGCTGTCACCATCGTCGAACGAGTCATCAGCACCCCACTTCAGTTGGTGTGGGCGATCACTACATCCGACGTCAACTGGCCCAATATATCCGTTTGCAGCCTCGATCACACCGCTTGTCTCGCAAGTTCGCACACCACGTTTTGTCAACTCTTCTTCGGCTGCGATCATGTCCTGAAGGGCGTCTTGAGTGAACTGCATAACTATTGTCAGGTCGCTTAGATTGCCACCAGAACTAGCTAAACGGCCTGCGGGTGTGTGTCCGTTAACCGGCTCAGCAACAACAAAATCATCGGTGCAGTAAGATTCGATGATATCGCCAATAGCGTCATCTTGGTCCTGATTGTATAGCATTCTATCAGTTGGATCTTCATCTTCTCCTGCAAACACGTGCTGGCACGTTGAGAAGTAGGTGTTCCCATTTTTGTGAAGAGCACCACCCAACGTACAGTATGAATTATTCTCTGCTCGTTCCATGTCGGCACCTGCTGGAACATATTGCCCGTAATCGTATTCATAACATCCCAACTCGAACGTTCCCGTTTCGAATACCTCAACCGGAACATTATCGACTTCTGCCGGGATTTGTTCACGTGCTTCTTGAGATGTGAGGCCATCTGGACGTTCGGCGATCCCTACTCTGATTCGCGGTCCTTCCCCACCGTGCATTGGTGGTCGAAGAGTGACTTCGTTAACAAACGGCTGTTTTTCGAATGCAGCCTCTTGCCGGGCTTTCTGTCCTCGTCTAAGCGATTCGAGCCAATCACGCGAAACCTCTTTGGTCTCAGTAACTAACGGGGTCGTCGGATCACCAAGCGTTTCCCGTTTAAGCGCGTAATCGATTTCTACGTACCTTCCATTGCCGGTATCCGCACGGCTTGATCCGACTACCGAGAGCCCAAATGCTCCAACGCCTACAGACCCTATAGTTCCGAGGATTGTTCGTCGTTTGACTGTTGAAGATTCATTTTTCACTGGTTTTTGCTGTTTGATTGTGGATCTTTCATTGTCTGATTTCTCTGTTCCTCCATCCACAGGAGTTTCTTCATCCATGGTGTGTCACCACATCACTTACTTCACCACAGATTGCATTTGTTCTACTGATTCGGAAAATAACGAATAGGTCGCGGCTTTACGAGAAGTAACTACCCCCTACCAAACTCACGCTTTTAAACTAAAGTATACCTATGACTCTAAGTGCTCATTGCTAAGGCCGGTGCAGATCGCCCCGGTATCTATTACGACACCAACATTCCGTAGGGAAGAATTAAGTTGAAGAACCGTTATGTTTTACTAGTGCTATGTCTCCCCCTGATCCCAAAGACATCGCCACTGTCCTCCTCAAACGCTACGAGTGCCTCCAAACACTCGTCAATAAACCCCAGACCAAACCCAAACTCGTCGATACACTTGACATACCTCGTTCCACACTTGATGATGTCGTTCGGGAACTCGAACAGGCAGATCTCGTCGAATACAGGGATGGGAACTGGCATCCCACACACTCAGGCCGGTTAGCCTGTCACGCACACCGCGACTACCTTGACCAGCTCAACAGCCTTGGCGATGTTTCGTCAGTGCTTGATTCCACGCACACTGATGAGGACATTAGTTGGGCGTTTATCGACGATGCGGACACTTACGAAAACCATTCAAGTATCCAGGATGCCGTGATGACCAAGCTCCTGGACTTTGCCGAAGTAGCGACTGAGATTCGTGTTGTAACACCAAATGTCGTTGCCGGGTACGCTGACCAGTTCTACCAAAGCGGGACCTCAGGACAAGATGCCGCGTTTGAGATGATCATTCCCCCAGAGATCCATACGTGGTTTCAATCAACGCATCCGTCAGTAGCGGCAGATATACTGAACGATCCGAATGTGGACATCTTGCATGCTCCTATCCCGTTCTCGTTCGGGCTCTCGATCTTCGATCACGACCGCGCAGGGCTCACCATTTTCACTGAGAAAGGTATCGCTGGCCTGCTAGTCAACGATACCAACGACGCACTCGCTTGGGCTGGGGAACAGTACGAGCGCGTGAAACAGAATGCAGATCCGATCCTCCTTCGGGGAGGCTCTGCCAGAAGTCGAGTGAATAGTTCACCAGATCGGTTCTGACCAGAATTTTGGTTGCGAGTGTTTGTTCACTCATACCGTAACAGATGCGGGTAGGCCGACATCCCATAAAAGGACGACGGGCTTGTCGAGTTGCTCCCCGTGTTCACAGGGTGTCGAGAAGATCAGTTCGTCAAGTATCTTGATACGCACGCTGACGCGGGCGCAAAGTTAACTCCGGTGCTGCTTAGCGAGTTTCCGGAACTCGCTTCCGAATACGGAAGTTACGACTGGCGTTGTGTTGGCTGCGGCTCTACGTTCGCTTGGGATGCTGTCGAGGGAGATGATTCAGACGACCCGCCCGTTTGTCCGGTGTGTATCGAGAACGGTGAATTTGTCACGCTCAGTGGTCCTGACCCGGTTGACCAGTGAGTCGAGGGGTGGTGAATAATTCCGGTCAGGGTCGCTAGCCGCCGCCAATCAAGAACTTGCCGTATTTCTCGTTCATCTCGTCCGTTCTCGCTTTCATCTGTGCAAGGAGACTGTCCACTTCGCCATCGAATTCGTGTTGTAATTCTCGAATCCGTTTTTGAATTCTGACCAGGTCTGTTTTTTGGATCTCTTCTCGAATCACTTCCCCTCGATCCGTCAGTTTCCAGTACTTCCGTCCCTCGTCGTCTTGCGTCCGAATCTCAACTTCAACCAGGTCTAACTCGTCTGCCTGATCGAGCCTGTCTCGGAGGGTAGCTGAGCTCATGTCGAGCGTTTGGTCTAAGGTCACGAATCGTTCCGCGCCGGTCGCTAGCTCGTCAAGTAGCATGACACCCCCGGCTTTACTCAGGAAATCCTGAAGTTCGTTTACAGTGTCTTCGTCGAAGACATCGGGCATGGGAGGTTCGTCAGACTGCTCGTAGTCGTGGCTATCCATCGCGCTTTGCAGTGTTTGTAACAGGGTAATATAAATGTGGAGCCGATTCATTCTAAAGTGCTAATTTAGACTGAAGTACTATTTCGGAATAGTGCTGTAGTTCTCTGCGATGCTGGTATTCGTTTTAAAAACTTCTCAGGGCTTCTAGTCCCTTGTGAACCAATATTGAGTTGGCAGTTCCGGAAACCACACCCGCTCGAATTTGGTTCGGGGTGAAGTATCGAGATCTGCCGACAACCCATGACGATACCAGACGAAAACTCTGAACCGGCTCGTACAGACCGACCATCACGCGACGAAATCGAGAACGTCCTTGAACACGTCCGTGACGCGCTCGGATTCCACGATGACCACGTTGCTAACGATGTCACCCCGAACGCAGGAGAAACCTCCGGAGAAGGCGTTCAGTCAAAGCCACGAACGGCTATCGATAGTTTCGCGTCTTCTGTTGAAGCCGCGATTACCGCGCTACGCGCAAGTGGCTCGTCCAGTGAACCGCTCACGGTTGCGATAGATGTCACGGAGTTCGACGCCGGGTACTGGTCCGAGACGGTTGATCCGACGGCAGAGGACTACGATGGCCGGGAGGAACCTGCGGCACGGCAGTCGAAATTCGCGGTCATCTCGGCAGTCAGTACCCCAGTTCCTGTTGTTCTCGGGATCGAACCAGTGGAGAACCCCGGAGTTCACGACCAGTCTGAACATCCACGCTTGGCTGACGTCGTTGGATCGCTCCTAAACCAGGCTACCCAGCACGTCGAGATTGACACGGTCCTCGCTGACCGCGGATTTCACTCCGCAGGGATTATCGCTGCGATTGAACGCCACGATCTCACGTACATCATTCCCGCGCGACCGCACCCGTTCGTGCGCGGGGTCATTAGTGAGGTTACGGCTCACAGGTCACCTGACTACGCAGTTGAGCGCGACGTCACTGTGCCTATCGTCGATCAGCCGTACTTGACGAACTTCGTGCTGGTTCGGGAGGAATCTACGCCTGGAGGTTACGTCGTCTTCCTGACCAATGGCGAGCTGTCTGATTATGAATCGGGAGCGATCTCGGAGCGCTACAGGCGACGGTGGTTGATCGAGAATCAAGCGAAAACGTTCCGAACGAGACTCGAAACGAAATCCCTCCCAGACGAGTTGCAGTGCCAAGACTGCCTGGCTGCGGTGGCTGAAGTCAACGCATACTCACTCGCCAACCACCTGCTGAAAGAGACGTCAACCCAACTCACCGGCCGGTACGTGCTGAGGTTTGACCGCTTCCTGCAAGCCCTCTACGCCACGCAGTCCAACTCCGCAAAGACACCGTCTCCCGCCGAGACGGAGGAGACGCAGTCTGCCCGCCGGGATCACGAAGAGATCGTGGCGTCCCTCGCTGAACAAGCAACGAATCTCTGTCAAGACCACGATGACCTTGCTGACGTCATCAGCGGCCTTGAGATTGAGGACGACTGGTTCACTGGGTACGCTCAGCCAGCGACCGCGACGTACGATCTTGAAATAATCGTATCACTGTTCCTGTACAAGCACGCGCGTGGCCTGTCCACAGCTGGCCTTCTAGACCAGCTTGAAAAGGAAGACAACGGCACCACGCCGTTCAGTCTCCAGCAACTCCCAGCAGCATCGACACTCAGCCATAGCTGGCGGAATCGATTCCGCCAGCATGAGCGGTGGGTGATCACGGACGCCGCGGACCGTATCCGGCACATCTACGCTGACCATCAGGAGCCACGCTAACCCCGAGGCTGTCCCTCGATTCCCCGCCCCTCACGATATGACCCCCACTGACACCCGACTGGGACGCTCCACGCCGCTCCCAGCCCGCTGGCACGCGACGCGGTCACCCACGAGTAGCTGACCATGCCACGTGACGATCCCGCAGTCGCAGAGTCCATCGTCGTGCACGCAGAGACGCTCTGTGAGCGCGAGGACCACCTGTGGGACGTCATCAACCACCTTTCCATACCCGTAGACCTCCTCACCGATCACCGCGACCAAGGTAAGGTCGATTTCGGAACCGAGGAGATGGTTCGCGCGCACCTCTACAGACTCATCCGTGGATTTTCACAAAACGAGTTCGCAACCGAACTCGGTAAAAGCGCAAGTTTAGTCAAGAGCTTCAACTTCCAAATCAGAAACTTAGAAAACGCGCCCTCCCAGCAGGACCTTTCATACGCGAAGTGCAGTTTCAGCGACGATACATGGGAGATCATCGAAGAAGCGGCCACGGCCATCAGGCGGGTCGCAGTTGAATACGACGTCATCTCAGAGTACCTCGTCCCATCACCACCAGAAGATGAAGGCGAGACCGAAGAGGAGCGTCAAAAATCCAACCGTGAGCACAAGCGAGAGAGTACACAGAAGGCGGTAAAGTTAGCCAGGAAGCACGCCCTTCCCGAGTTCGTCACTGGTCGCGCCTCGAATCGACAGTACGACGATATCGAGATATTAGACCAGTTCGCACGCACCAGCGCAAAGAACGGGAGTGCTCATGCAGAAGGTGAAATTGGGTATCTTCTCAACGACGATCTCACCTGCCACGGGTCAACCTTCCTTCGTGCAATCAAACTAATCGCAACACCCGACGACGATTCCATGCAGCTCACCCTCGACTCGATATTCGAGGAGAATCGCATGCCGAGGATCGATGCGATCCGTGATGAGGTCATGAAGGCATTCGACGGCGCAACGGATAACATCATCAACTCGATCCGTGGCGATGACCCGTTCGACGAGCGGAAAACCATTGCTGCGATTGACATCACCGATGATCCGTTCACGGTGAGTCCCTGGTTGGACAGAGACGAGGAAATCCCGAAGCCGGACTACCCGCGGATGATCAACGGGTATGTTGACGACGACCCGAAGAAACAGGGATACAAGTACGCGACGATCACGCTGGTCGGCGATAACGCACCGATCATTCTCGGTGTCGAACCGTACAAGCAAAACTCAAAATGGGAAGAAGACGATGCGCCATCATACCCGAAAGGCGACCTCGTCGAACGATTACTGGATCGAGCGCAGGAATTTGTTGATCTCGATGAAGTGTTGCTGGATCGCGGGTTCTATGCGAATGATGTGTACGCGGCTATCGAAGATCGCGGGTTAACCTACACCACTCCGGTCCCGAAATACACTGATGAGTACGAGAACATTGAGGACATCAAAGCCATGGATGATGCCGACATGGCTGTCGAGCCAGACGTTGGGTTCTGGAAGGACGGGGAACTCCAACACAAGGCTCACTTCTTGTACGTGCCGGTGAAAGCTGATGATGCGGATGGGAACTACGCGGTGTTCGTGACGAACCGCGACAGCGTCGATACCGCTGGAGAGATCAAGCACGTTGTGAATCAGTACCGGCGAAGATGGGACATAGAGAACCAGTATAAGACTATCGTGGAGTATCTCCCGCGGACGTCTTCGACTGATTACCGCGTGCGGCTCACGAACTTCGTTCTGGCAGCGCTGATCTACAATCTATGGCGGTTGACTGATTACCTGATCAAGGTCGCTATCGACATGGATGTGCGAGCACCACCAGTGCTGACCGCGAAGACGTTTGCGAACGTGCTGGGTCAGTACTTGCTACGGTTAGGGTAGCGATCTCGCGTAGGTTTCGGGGCTACATTTCCTGAGCGACAGCTGTTTTTCGACGTCGGTAATTTCACCCCTGAACTACCAGTTTTAGAATACTTCTGAGCCGGGGTACGGCCGCCACTTAAATTACGACATCTGGTAATCGTATTTAATTGCCAGCTGATTGTCGCTCATTTGTAGCCGATCTATATTCGAAAAATCTGTTCGGAAATCGATCGCATGGCGTCGGCACTCGGTGTCCCCCGTTCTGTCCGGGAGGTCGCCTCCGTGATCTATCGACAAGCGCTCAGCAATGACTTGATTCGTGGACGGTCTATCGAGGGCGTCGCCACGAGCTGTCTCTACGCTGGCTGTCGCCAAGAGGGGATTCCGCGGAGTCTTGAAGAGGTGACTGAAGTCTCTCGCGTTGGGAAGAAAGAAATCGGGCGCACATATCGCTATATCGCCAAGGAACTCTCCCTCGAGATGAAACCAGCCGACCCCAAAGAGTACGTCCCACGGTTTTGTTCTGACCTCGAGGTGAGTGAAGAAGTGAAGATGAAGGCGATCGAAATTATCGATGAGTCTACTGAACAGGGCCTGCTTTCAGGGAAGTCGCCAACGGGATTTGCGGCAGCAGCCATTTATGCGGCATCACTCCTCTGTAACGAGAAAAAGACCCAAAAGGAAGTTGCTGAGGTTGCGCAGGTGACTGAGGTTACCATTCGGAATCGGTATCAAGAACAGATCGAAGCGATGGGTCTCAACTGACACTGAGGCTAAGGAAGAAATACACCACTGCTACGAAACGACTGACTCCTGCCAGACCGGCTACTCGTTGGCCGCGAGCTCGCCGAGAACACGGTCACCGAACGCAAGCACGAGTACTGCGCCGACCAGATCGAAGACAATGTCCAAGAACGTGTCTTTCCGGCCGTACGTGACGAGTATCGGCTCGAGATCCAGGCGTTTCGCCGTTGCGTGAATAGCATACTCGATGGCTTCCCAGACAAGCCCGAAACTAATGACGGCGGCAACGACTCGTGGGCCAGGATCGCGCCCCTTCCTGCGACTGACCACATAGACGATTCCGGCCAGAATCGACGAGGAATGTGCGTGTGTAAGGTGATCCCACCACCAGACGTCGTCATAGGGACCGAGCATGCCGACAGCATGAGTAACCATCGCGGTGTTCACGTAGGCTCGCTGCCACGGCTGGAGTTTAACACCATACGCACGCGTGA
>NZ_FOIC01000056.1 GCF_900111485.1 Natrinema hispanicum
ATGGTGAGGGGAGATCGGCCGCGCTGAGGCCGATCTCCCCGGTTATTTGTGGCATCTCTTTGAGCAGGTCTATCGTCATCCGGTAGGACGTATCGAGGTAAATCCGCAGACAATGGAGAGAAACGAGGGCATAGTCGGCGAATCCGCCGCCTCCTTCCGGGGCGGCGGATTCGTCTCCATCGCCAGTAACGTTTTGAGCGACCGGGACAACTTCCCCAATGAAGCGGGAGATTTGGGTCATGGACAACTCGACTCTCCCGCTTCAACACCTTTGATTTAGCGACCTATCCCGCCGCCGTCTAGTGATTCAACACAGCCGAGTGATCGGTGCAGCGATCGAGGCCGGTTCGGCGTCCAGCGCGGAGCACGAGCACAGGTACCAAATTCTTTTGGAGACAGTGGAATACCAGTTCGACGCGTACGAGGAGGTACGCGGCAGGAACTCAGACGCCACATCACCAACCGTCACATCATCACAACTGCGCCATACACCAGTTGCTCCCGTTCCTGCCGTTGTCCCTTTCATACCCGTGAGCCGGTGGCGTGGCAACGTTCGGTGGGCGTTTCTGCCGGCTAGCAGTGTCGGAGAGTGACGAGTCAAAAACGTCGTCACTTGCTGATTCGCTTACGCCCGTGCGCCGGCGATCTTCCGAGCGGCCCGGCGTCCGTGTACCCACGAGCCGACCGCGCCGCCGAGGGCACCGGGGATGGCGTAGAACGCGATCAGCAGCAAGCCACCGACGAGCACGCCGAACGTCGGGACGACCCCTGCAAAGAGCAGCGTGGTGAACGTCACGATCGCCAGTGTGATGAGCGACCCGAGGACGGTTGCGATGCCACCGTGGACCGCGCCAGTGCTCACCGTCCCAGCGGCGAGATACCCGGTGACGAGCCCGCCGACGATGCCGATCATTGCCCAGGATGTCGCCAGGGACATGAGTTCTGTTCCCGCGACGATGAGCCCGCTGACGATTCCGAAGGCGAGGGTGGCGACGAACCCGATTACGATTGCTTTCCAATTTAATTCCATGGTCAGTCGTGTGGTAGGCTTCCAACGGTTATAACGTTCTTTTCAGCGTTTTCGGAGAGTACAAGCGCTCAGACAGAATATCTGACGGTACGGAGATGAGGGCTGTTACTGGGCCAGCGTCGACATGAATTATCATACAGCGGAGGCCGGCTGGCCGAGCGACCCAGTCCGGGTACTCATACGACCGGACAAAGGTCAGTGACTACTCGATCGCGTCTCGAGTGCGATCGATGTCTGCACCGTGTTGTCCGGCAGTATCATACGGTCTGCTGTCAGTGTCGGTGGGGCCACGACCGCCCTGTGGGCCCACCGGTACCTAGTGCCAGGAACCCGTATCAGCCGAGGAGATTATTGATCGACATCGCGATGAACAAGAGGATCACGAGTTCGTTGACGATCCACGAGTTCGCGTCCATCCAGTTGCGAGCCTTCGGAAGGAACGTTTCGGCGCGCTCACTGAAGGCAACCAGGGTAAGCGATGGGAGTGCAAGCACCAGAAGCGTACAGAGGATAAACGGAATTGCGTCTAGCAACGACGCATCACGGGCCGCCAGATAGGAGCCGACGGCAACCGACGTGAGAATATCCGTCGGGAAAAACCCCATCAGGAGAAAGCCGAGTCTGAACGAAAACCGGGGCGTTGCGGTCTCGAGTTTGCCCATCCATCGTGGCGGTTCCGACGTCTCTCGCGTGAGATAGGTGTGGATCATCGCGAGCACGAGCGCGACGAGGACGATCGCGCTGAGCGTCGTATTCGATGGTTCCTGTTCGGTCACACCGGCGCTTACCTCGTATGCAACCGCGACGACCAGTGAGATCGAGATGGCCGCACCACCGACGAACGCAGCGGAGTTTCGACGCCAGTTTCTGCTCGTTGCGAGGAAGATGGCGCTAAGAATCTGTGGGCCCGCAATCATCACGAACACCATCGGCAACACCTCGAGAAATCTCATCGGTCGACCACTCGGGAGTCGCTCTCTCCGTGTTGTCTCAGTCCGACCCTGACGCGGCCGTTCGGATCTCCTCGGCGGACACCGCCGGGACGGACATAGTAGTTCTGGTCGCGGGTGACGGCTGTGTTGGCTACCATACTGTCATGCAGGGCGTTTTCGGACGTCCAACACTAGTTGGGCACAAAACAGGTTAAAGCTTGACCGCGCAATCGGGTCTTTCCTCGAGTCTGGACCCCTCCAATCCGAACGTGGCGACTTGGCTCGCTCAGACGGGTATCGCCGCGCTGAGTGGCGTTCTCGCGCGGTGAACCTGGCGAAACGGAGTGATACTGCCGGACAACACGGCTCATACGGCCTGCTGCGTCGCGGACCCGGCGTTCGCCCTCGACTTTGCTCCGATGCTCTGCTGAGACCAGTGCTGTGACAGCCACCCTTCTTATAGCAATTCGGCCGGAAGCCACACGTAGTGACCGATTGGAACCAGCAGCAGGGAGACCCACAGAACTCGGGGCTCCAGCGCGACCTCGAGGGGCCGTCCCGCGTCACCGAAGCATGGACTGTTGACCTCGTCGGCCCACCGGGATCGCCGGTGTGTGATCGCGACACCGTCTACGTCGGCACGACTCGGGGGAACTGCTACGCGCTCGAGGCCGAAACGGGCCGCCGGCGGTGGGTTTTCGAGACAACGACCGCAACTGACACAACACCGGTCGTCACTCGCGACCGACTCTACGTGGGGGCCGACGATGGAACGATCGTTGCGCTCGAGCCCGCCACCGGCGAGGTGGCGTGGGAGGTCGAGCTGCTGGCCGATCTCGAGTCTGACCTCACGCTCTCGGACGGCCGCCTCTATGCTGGTCACGCAACCGGGCTGTCCGCGCTCGACGCCGAGACGGGCGCGGTGCTGTGGACTCACGAGACCGACGCGGCAGTCACTGGCACACCGGCGGTCGCCGATGGCCGGGACGTGGATCGGAGCCGATCGACCGGATCCCCGCTTTCGGAACCGGACGAGACGGCTCTGCTCGAAACCGACCAGCTATCGGGGCCGGATCGACGGTGGGCCGAGGAACGGGTGTTCGCCGGGACCGCAGACGGGACGGTGTTCGCACTCGAGGCTGAGACCAGTGACCAACTCTGGACTGCGCCGACTGGCGGTGCAGTCACGACCGGGCCGACGGTCGCCGCGGATCGGGTCTATGTCGCCGACCGCGCGGGGACGATGCTCGCGCTGGACGCCGCCACCGGCCAGACATGGTTTACCTACGAGATACAGGGCGGGTTCACCACGTCGCCGACCGTACTCGCGGCCGCCGAGACGACCTTCGTCGGCGCGACCGACGGCTACTGCCACGTCACGGATACGACCGTCGGCCGGCGCAAACTACGCGGCTGGCTGTTCTCGCGCAAAGGGGTCGAACTCGACGGCCCGGTTCGTTCGGCACCCGTCGTCATCGGCGACGTCTGTTGTGTCGGCGACGCGAGCGGGTCGCTCTACGGGATCGCCGTTGCCGATGCCGAACCGATCTGGCACGTTGCCCTCGCGGATGCCGTCAGCGACACGCCCGCGGTCGCAGCCGGCCGGCTTTTCGTCGGGAGCGACGACGACCGTCTCACCTGTCTCGAGTGGGAGACGGCCGCCCCGAATCGCTGACATTCGTCCTGCGACGCTTGCGTCGATTCTCGCTATCGAGGCGCGCCTTCTCTGATAAATGTAGTGCAGTCGTTTCGGAGCACCCCCGCGCCCGCCGGCACTTTCACTTTCACTCCCCTGTTAACGAGGGTTTATGGGGGGTCCAGCACAACGGCAGAGTATGCCCGAAGCAGATCTCGAGACGCTCCCCGGCGTCGGACCGGCGACCGCAGACAAACTCCACGACGCAGGCTTCGACTCCTTCCAGAGCCTCGCCGTTGCCTCCCCCTCCGAACTCTCGAATACGGCCGATGTCGGCGAGTCTACCGCATCCGACATCGTCCGTGCCGCCCGCGACGCCGCCGACATCGGTGGCTTCGAAACCGGCTCGACGGTCCTCGAGCGCCGCAACGAGATCGGCAAGCTCAGCTGGCACATCGACGAGGTCGACGACCTGCTGGGCGGTGGGATCGAAACCCAGTCGATCACCGAGGTCTACGGCGAGTTCGGTGCCGGCAAGTCTCAGGTAACCCACCAGATGGCCGTCAACGTCCAGCTGCCGAAGGAAGTCGGCGGCCTCCACGGCTCCTGTATCTTCGTCGACAGCGAGGACACCTTCCGCCCAGAGCGGATCGATGACATGGTACGGGGGCTGCCGGACGAGGCGATCGATGCAGCCCTCGAGGATCGCGAAATCGAGGGTTCGGCCGACGACGAGGACGCCGTCGACGACCTCGTCGAGGACTTCCTCGAGAAGATCCACGTCGCGAAGGCGTTCAACTCCAACCACCAGATGCTGCTGGCTGAGAAGGCAAAGGAACTCGCGGGCGAACACGAGGAGTCGGAGTATCCCGTCCGCCTGCTCTGTGTCGACTCGCTGACCGCCCACTTCCGCGCGGAGTACGTCGGTCGTGGTGAACTCGCCAATCGCCAGCAGAAGCTCAACAAACACCTCCACGACCTCGATAAGGTCGGCAACCTCTACAACTGCGCCGTCATCGTCACCAATCAGGTCGCCTCCAACCCCGACTCGTTCTTTGGCGACCCGACCCAGCCTATCGGTGGCAACATTCTGGGCCACAAGTCGACGTTCCGGATCTATCTCCGCAAGTCCAAAGGCGACAAGCGGATCGTCCGACTGGTCGACGCGCCGAACCTCGCCGACGGCGAGGCCGTCATGCGCGTTCAGGACGAAGGCCTGAAGCCGGAATAAGCGGATCTCTGGCTGCTAGCACCACGGCGTTTTCTTAGCAGTCCCATTTCGACTGCTGACTGCGACCGTCTCGGGACGGCTGCCGTTGCTCGAGGCGATGGTACCGAAACGCGAAACCTGTCTGAGACCGAACCGCGAAAACAGCAGACCGTGTCAGTCGTCTTCGGTCGTCGTCTTCTCGACGTCGAGGTCACCCTGATAGATCTCCGCGCCGTCTTGGGCGACCTTCTCGGCCAGGACCGCACATTTGACCCGCATCGGCGAGATGTCGACGCCGAGCATATCGATCACGTCGTCGCGATCCATCTCGAGTAACTCGTCGACGGTCTTGCCCCGGAGTTCCTTCGAGAGCATGCTGGCGGAGGCCTGACTGATCGCACAGCCGTCGCCGGAAAAGGCGACCTGCTTGATCGTCTCCTCGTCGTCGTCGAGTTTGACGTCCATGCGAATCTCATCGCCACACATCGGGTTCTCGCCGACGTGGGTAAACGTTGGATCCTCGAGTTCCCCGTAGTTGCGGGGGTTCTTGTAGTGATCGAGGATCTGCTGTCGATACATATCGGAACCCAGTCCCATCGTTGAAAACGAATAGGCCAGTGAGTTGTAAAAGGGTTCCGGGGCCACAGTCGACGGTCGCGTTGGCATGCGACGGAGTTCGATGTCGGCGGTTTTTGTTGGCCGTTTCGCACGTCGCGAAAAAATCCACGAAGCGGCGACACCGCTTCGAGCCTTGCCTCGCACGCTCGGCAAGACGTCGACATCTCCTCGCAGTCAGTGTTCGCTCACGCGAACAACTGACGTGCGTCGTCGATGGCCGCAACCAACTTGTCGACCTCGTCTTTCGTGTTGTAGACGTAGAAGGAGGCGCGAGCGGATGCCGCCACGCCGAGCTTGTCGTGGAGCGGCTGGGTACAGTGGTCGCCGGCGCGGATCGCGACCGTGTGGTCGTTCATGATTGAGGCCAGGTCGTGGGCGTGGACGCCGTCGACGTTGAAGCCGACCAGTCCGGCTCGCTCGGAGCCGGGTTCGGGGCCATAGATCTCTACGTCCGGTTCGGCCGTGAGTTGCTCGTAGGCATAGCGGGTGATCTCCTCCTCGTGAGCCTGGACCCGATCCATGCCGATCTCCTCGAGCCAGTCGATCGCGGCGACGAGGCCGACGGCTTCGGCGATCTGTGGCGTGCCGGGTTCGAACTTCCAGGGCAGCTCGTCCCAGGTCGAGTCCTCGAAGGTGACCTTGCGGATCATGCCGCCGCCATAGAGGTAGGGTTGCATCTCCTCGAGCAGTTCCTGTTTGCCGTAGAGCGCACCGATCCCGGTCGGGCCAGCCATCTTGTGCCCGGAGAACGCGTAGAAGTCGGCGTCGATGGCGTCGACGTCGACGGGGCGGTTGGGGACGGCCTGTGCGCCGTCGATGAACGCCAGCGCGTCGTGCTCGTGGGCGATGTCGACGAGTTTGGAGACGGGGTTGACCGTGCCGAGCGTGTTCGAGACGTGGACCGCCGAGAGCATCGCGGTGTCGTCCGTGATGAGCTCGCGAGCGTGGTCCATGTCGAGGCGACCGTCCTCCGTTACCCGGATGTATTCGACGTCAGCGCCAGTTTGCTTACCGATCTGTTGCCACGTGACCAGCGAGGCGTGGTGTTCCATCTCGGTGAGGACGATCTCGTCGTCGGGGCCGAGTTCGTTCAGGCCCCACGCGTAGGCCACCAGATTCTCGGCTTCGGTCGTGTTCTTCGTGAAGATGATCTCCTCGCGCCCGTCAGCGCCGATGAAGTCGGCGACGCGATCGTGGGCCTCCTCGTAGGCGATCGACGCTTCCTGACTCAGATGGTGGATCCCGCGGTGAACGTTGGCGTTGTACTCGCGGTAGTAGTCGCTCATCGCATCGACGACCGGGTCGGGCGTCTGGGTCGTCGCCGCGTTGTCGAGGTAGACGACCTGCTCGCCGTCGAACTCTCGCTCGAGGATGGGGAATTCCTCGCGGATCGCCTCGACGTCGAGTGACTCGAGGTTCTGTTGACTCATTGGTGCCTAGGATGGCCCGCACACAAAACACTCCTTCGATTCAGCGAACTTCGTTTTCCGGAGTCGAAACGAATCGCCCGCTCGTGTCACTGTGGTTGCACTGATCTCGATGCCGAGCCGATCGGACACGGGCACGGAATGAGGGACCTGCAGTGGGACGGTGAAAGGGGGGAGT
The DNA here is from genome assembly GCF_900111485.1 of Natrinema hispanicum. Taxonomy (GTDB): domain Archaea; phylum Halobacteriota; class Halobacteria; order Halobacteriales; family Natrialbaceae; genus Natrinema; species Natrinema hispanicum_A. Next base: position 7,032 of record NZ_FOIC01000056.1, read on the forward strand.
GGGATGGGTGGTCGGAAGAGAGACGGCAAGGAAGTGGGGATAGGGTGGGGGTACGTTGGGAGACTTCCCTGCCGCAGTCCAGCCTTGGAGCCACTCGGGGAAACCAGTATCTCCAAATAAATTTGGATCCGGATTCGCCATCGTGTGGCTACGGTCGCCCCGAGACGTCGGATGGATGCACCGACGACCTACAGTTCGGGCGGTTCGCTCACGATCGACGGCTGTGCGTTCCGAAGCAGGAGGTTCGTGTACCGTGCCAGGAGCCATGCAGCAGCGTTGAACAGGTGTAAGACGACGAGCCCGACCACGACGCCGAACGCGGAGACGGCAAGTGCTGTCGGAAGCGAGTCGACGTACAGCGAGATCAGTTCGCCGTCGGCGATCGAGAGCGTGATCGGGGCAATGTCGATGATCCAGCCGTCGTGTTGGTATGTGAGTTCGGGGACGAATTCGATCGGATCGCCGAGGTGAATGCCGACCAGCTGGTTTTGGTAGTGAAGTGGTGCCGCAATCAGTGCGTACGTAACCGTCCCACCGAGGACGAGAACGATGAACGAGACCGTCCCGATAACGAACTTGCTGAATAGGTACCCCACGCCTTTCCACGTACTGCGATCGGTGACGACTCGCGTTGCCCACTCGCGGAGGCCGGTAGCCTGATCGGCTGTCGAGATGTCGGTACCCAGCAGTCGATCGGCAAGTCGGCGCTCGAGTGCGCTCAACTCGATCGAGGCGACCAGGGTACAGAACGCGACCGGAATCCCGAGACACACGATGACGAGCGCGATCGGGATTCCAGCGATCAGGAGCGCGACCGGGTCGTTTCTGGCGATTTGGATGAGCGCAAACAGGAGCCCGAACGGGATCGCAAAGCCGGTCACGAGGACCGTAAAGTAGCCGATCCCGAGTGGAAAGGAGAGAAAGAGGTACCCCATGTTGGTGTACGTTCGTTTCCGAGCAGCGACACCGATGAACCAGCGGATGACGGCGCGAGCACGCTCGAGAGCGGTTCCGGCTGTCGAGAGTGGTGATGACGTGGACATGGGTGTTAGGTGGGCCTCCTGAACGAGCGAACGATTGCGACGAGACCGAGCAGGTGACAGCCGGTGACGACGAGCAACACCACCGCGTCGGTTGCGTCGGTCAGCCGATCGATCGTATGCGAGAGCACGAACGGCACCACCGTGAGGAAGGCGACGCCAATCGCCAGAAACAGCATGGGTTGGCTGTCGTTTCGGGCGTAGCCCCGATAGGCCGTCCACGCAACGACAGTGCCGAGGACGGCACTCGCCATCCCGACGAAGAAAATCGTCGTCGACTCGTCGAGGCCGAGTACCGTCGTCTCGAGCGGGGTACAGATAGCGAGCCCTGCGGTGTCGAGTTGCACGCTCATCGTATCCACCTCTGACGAGCGGCCCGTCTAGTGTCGAACGGGGCGGATGGCATACGTATCGCGAGTGTCGTGGTCATGATCGCCGTGGGCGGGCGTGGGCAGTTCACGGGCGGCCGTAGACGATATAGAGGATCGCCACGAGCCCAGCGATCTCGCTTGCAGTCGCGAGGACGGTTGTCGTCAGCGAGGCTGCGCCAAACAGCGTCGGGAGCAGGAATCGAACGACCGTCGGCACTGCGGCCAGCAGTGCGATCCCGAATGCGAGCCAGAGCAACGGCGGCCGACGGGCGGCCCGGTAGCCGTCGTAGGCCCGTTTTGCGATCCAGCAGGCCAGCACGAACGCGACCGCTTGGCCGACGACGACGGCGATCGCGATCGTCGTCTCCCCACCAGTGCTGGTCAGAAGCGCCACTCCGTCCATCGTGATCACAGGTCCTCGAACAACCGGGTGAACCGGTCGGCAGGGTCCTCATCGCGGCGGTACACGTCCATCTCCATCGAGCCCTCGGCGATCTCGATCGCCACGCGCTCGAGTCGCGTGCTGTAGGTCTTGTAGTGGTGTCCATCGGGATCGAGCTCCTGGTACTCGTCGAGAAACCCCTGTGCTGTGAGCCGGTCGATCCGCCGGTAGATCGTCGGCGGTGACGCGTCACAGCACTCGGTGAGGCGCTCGACGGACATCGGTTCCTCGCTGGCCGCGATGAGGATGCGCCGGGCATACTCGTCATCGAGTAACGCCAGCAGCTCTTGCTCCTCATCGTCGGGCATTCAGTTGTTCGTATGACAGGTAGATATAAAAGAACCCACAGTTTCTGTCCCTGAAATCGTGCGTGCCGGACTATACACGTGACTGATGTAGCGATGGATCGAGATGTCCGCGATCGAAACGACCGGCTTGACGAAGGCGTATGGCGACCTCACCGCCGTCGACGACCTCGACCTCGTGGTTGAGGAGGGTGAGGTGTTCGGCTTTCTGGGTCCGAACGGGGCCGGGAAGTCGACGACGATCAACATGCTACTGGACTTTACGCGGCCGACCGCTGGGTCGGCCACGGTACTGGGGTACGACGCTCAAGCCGAGGCCGACGCGATCAGTCCCCGTGTCGGTGTCCTCCCCGAAGGGTTCGACATTTACCCACGACTCTCGGGCCGCCGGCACATCGAGTTCGCGATCAAGACGAAAGGTGCCACCGACGACCCCGATGAGATTCTCGAGCGGGCCGGGCTCTCGGCTGACGACGCCGCGCGACCGGCCGGTGACTACTCGAAAGGGATGCGCCAGCGCCTCGCAACCGGTATCGCGCTGGTCGGCGATCCCGACTTGCTGATCATGGACGAGCCCTCGAGTGGGCTCGATCCCAACGGCATCAGCGAAATGCAGGACCTCGTCCGCAGCGAGGCCGAACGCGGGACGACCGTCTTCTTCTCGAGCCACATCTTAGAGCACGTGGAGGCGGTCTGTGACCGTGTCGGCGTCTTGAACGAGGGCGAACTCGTCGCCGTCGACACGATCGAGGGCCTCCGCGAGCAGTTCGGCGGTGGCGCGACCATGACGCTTACACTCGCCGGTCCCGCCGCCGAGGTCCGATCGGTCGCCGCCGAGTTGCAGGGTGTCACCGACGTCACCGCGTCGGGTCGGACCCTCGAGTGTACGATCGCCGATCCGGCCGCGAAGGCGCGGCTGGTGACCGCACTCGCCGATGCCGGTGCGACGATTCGCGATCTGCGGATCGACGAGGTGTCGCTCGAGTCGCTGTTTACGGCGCTGACCAACGGCGACGTGGACGACTCGAAGACACAGGATGGACCGGCCGATGCGATCGCGACGGAACCGGAGGTGGCACGATGACCTCGCATGTGCCGACCGTCGCCCGCAAGGAGTTCGAGGACGCTGGCCGCTCGAAACTTCTCTGGTCACTGATCGGGCTGCTCGTGGGGATCGTCGTCATCGGCTACGTTGCGATCTGGCAGACGGTCGACGACACCACCGCGGCCGAGGTGCTCAGCTTGCTCTGTTGAACGCAAGACAGCGGCAGTATTGGAATTTTGATATTCAGATTAATGTCGTTAGAACTTCTGTACTGCTGGTTTTGAGATCTGGATAATGTGGGAGAAGTACAGTCCGTTGATTCTGCAACCATCAGAATTAGGTCACTTTGTGAGGATTCATACGTGGATGACGGCGATGCCTCTGGCGGATACGTCCAGAGAAAGAGAGCAGGCGGCGAGCTCTAACTCGCCGCCTGCGATAGGTTATGCACGATACACTTGCGCGTGAGCTCTCGGAACTGGCCGTGCCAGCTCCGAGAGCGTAACTTCTCACCGTCA
>NZ_FOIC01000055.1 GCF_900111485.1 Natrinema hispanicum
AGAGTCGGAGGTATCGTGGTACTCGCTTTGAACAGTCAGCACAGACACACTCTTCTGGAATGTGCGTTCACCGACTGCCTTTTCGGATATTGCCTCGTTTCGTGGGCGGACAGGCCGCCTCCGAAGGACGGTTCGGAATCCGATCCATTCCGACCGATTCCTACTCTATAGTGGGTTGCCTGTCACTTAAACATCACCATGGGAAACTCGGAGGTGGCATTTGAACGGTGGGTTGTTACCACAAGTGACGGCGCGTATCCACGCCGTGAACGGCGTGGTATTGCGGCTGTTCAGCCTATAACGCCAGCGTGCTGGTTGGGATGTCGCTCTCGCCATATATCGGGGGGACGTGTTGAATCGCCGCCCAGAATCCGGCGACGAGGACGAACAGCAGTGTGATAGCGAGTAGAACCCCTGATCGGACGGAATCCTGAACGTCCTTTCTGATTATCGCACTGAGTGACATGTATTGGTGGTTTATCCAGAGCAGCTAATGAATGTGATGCGCGGATTCCGCGCTTCGGGCCGTCTCATCAGCCGGGAGAACGATCTGATCGCGAAGCGTGTTACCGTCGAACAGAAGTCAGTGAGAAGTCGCTCGCTCAGGCTCGGCTGTCACCGCTGGAGACAGCCAGCTTTCGCGAGCGATCTTCAGATAGTTCTGTCTGACAGTATGTGTCTCGGGCGAGGAATGGACGGAGTTGGCGAATCGAATTGTCGAACTGGCACGTGCGCACTACCGGCCATTAAGTACCGGCCAGACGGTCGTACCCTACGACATCGGGGAGTCGTGACCGCCCGACGATTGGCATCTCGATGGGGTTGCGGGTGAAAGCGCCCGTCGACGCAACTGTGATGGACGTGAAGTGGATCTTTGAGGAGAAGAAATCGTGGACCTCGAAACGCTGTACGGACTCTATGAGCAGAGCGATCCACCCTCAACAAGGAGTTCCTCACCGGCGAGAAGGTCTTGTTTGACATCCTTCTCCGCCTGAACAGTAGTTGAGATTCAGAATTCAGAGAGTTCGTTGAAGCACGACGAGATCGATAAATCCAGCTTGAGCGGGTGGTTCAAGCGAAGATGTGAGCAGACAGCAGCGGCTGAGACAAGTGATTTGAACTGATAGAGAGTCTCGCCAGTACGAGGGGCGTGCTGACCCGGGCTAGCAAGTCGCTTCTGTTCGCGGTGTCGGTCGTCCTGTGAACTCATGGCCGGGTTCTTTTTCGCCTACTCGCTGAGCGTGGTGCCGGCGCTCGAGACTCTCTCGGCGTCGGAATACGTAACGGTATTGCAGCTCTTGTGTAGCACATTGTTGATGCGGAGCCGTCCTGTGATTCTGCAGCGAGTGCAATAGATCGCGAACTTGCATCTCAGTGGCTCTGGCGGACAAGTCTTGACTCGAGCCGACGACGGGAAACTGTATCAACAACCTCCGCCACAAGAGCGTTGCAGGAGATCAATGCCTAAAGTAGCATGTCATAAAACCGGTCACACGCCTATTGACTCGTAGGGAATGGTAAGAACAGATCAACCACGTACCGCTCAAAACTCGCTCAGACAGTATCGTATCTTGAACAGTTACTCTGCCACGTCAGTATGACAAACAGCGTTACGAATTGGACATTCCGAATTATGCGTCGAAAATGACGGACGGTCTTTGCGTATATCGGCTATAACACCCAGACAGTCTTCATAGTCTGAAGTAGTGAGACGATTCCATTTCCCATCCACATGGCGGACCATCACCGTCAAGGGAGCATCCGGCCAGACACAATCGAGCGTAACCATATTCGGGTCCGTCAGAATCACATGGGACTCCAGATATGCTACTTCATCAGTGTCCTCCCGTTCTATTCTAACTTTCACCGTTACAGGGTCGCTAAAGGGGTTTATCAAATGCAGACTCTGCAACGTTGCATATGCATCTCCACCAAGAGATAGACAGCCTGCCGTGGCGACAATTCCGCCACTCGAGGCAAGAGCAAGAAACTGGCGTCTTTTCATACCAGACTGCAACTATTGTCTAATAAATATATTCTATGATCAAGGTCCGATATATTTGCATACGTAGTTACCGGTTAGTACAGGTGAAGTACATGCCGTTCGGTAGAGGGACGTGCGTACCGTTCAATACAGAAATTTGACCGAATACTATACGAGATTCTCTCTAATTCGACGGAAAATAAGCACTACAGCTGTTGAAATAGCGACAGTATAAATCAAACCCAAAATAATGAGGAGGAGCCAGCAGCCACCGTCGTTGCAAATTCGCAGAGATAAACCATTTATAATAAAGTCCATAGTCCAGAGCGAGAGTACCAACGGGGCTGTACGGACGGGTTCTAATCCCCAGATTAGACCGATGCTTGTGATGAAGAGGAGAATATCAGCGAGGATACTGATATGATCATTCAGCTTTTGATACATACTTTTGAAAATGATTTACTACATATATGTTTTCTGTAACTGTGTTTGGTTCGCACGTGTAGCGGCCAGTAGTTCCGACATCATAAGTGTATAAAAAAGAAGGTTTCAACAGGGCCATAGTTTGCAATTGGTCGGGTATCTATTTGCCACTCGAGGTTAATCCTTGAAACGACATGCATTATTTTGGTTCCCCTATAGCCCGTCCGGTTCTCAATTACTCGAGGTGAAATCCGTCATGACGTCGCTTCCAACTCGTGCTGGCCTTTTTGTCCGGACAGTCATCGCCGGTGTTAGCTGTCTGTTCCTCTCAAGTGGTGTCGTCGTCGCTGTCCTCTTGTTGATTGGCGTCCCGATCTACGCTGGGGTTCACTACGGCGTTGAGGTACTTTCCTCACTAACGATCCTCTCTGATTCTGATTTCCGTCTCGCCGCCGGGCCGCTCGCTGTAGCGCTCGTGGTTGCGGTCGGGATGCCTTGTTTGGCGGCCGTTGAATTGTCGCTGCGGACCGTCCGTACCGCTCGCGAGCGCTCCGCACCGGCTGGTGCACTTGCCCAGGGGATTGTCGAACTCGCCTCGTACGTGCTGTTGCTTTCGTCGTTACTGATTGTGCTAAGTACTCTGCCGTTCCTTCGTTCAGCACTGCCTCTTCCACTGTTCGGGCTCTTGGTCCTGGTCGGCTTCTTTTACTTGCTGATGGCTGGGTACCTCTGGGCTGCCCACGAATGGATCCGTTCGAAAGACGAGGTGAACGATGAACGCACGACTGGCGGTAATTGGCTTGTTATCGGGATTTTTATCGTCGGCTACCTCAGTATAGCCTCTTGGGTTGGGTTCGGATTGATCGTTGTCGCCGCACTTGTCTGGCTCGTTTTCGGATCGATCATCGTTCCCAATCATGTCGATAGGGTGCGAGACGCCATCGAGCGCCGCGCCGCCGAAATCACCGAGGAGGAACCTGTCGACCCAACAGCCACCTACGGCATCACGGACGAGGTCAAATGGGTGCGTACCAGACTTGAGCAAACTACGGCTCTGCGACCGACCCTTCTAGTGAGCGTCACTGGAATCGTCATAGTTGGAGCTAGCTACTGGGCAGCGACTCTCGTATCAGTCGAAACTGTTGTCGTCTCAGTGGCCGCCATGAGTGCTGTCGCGTTCGTTGGCATCCACGTCGGCGCTACAATCCGCACAGAGTTTACAGGCAACAACGCTGTTCTCCGAGATCTCGAGGACCGATTCGATCTCGAGGCGCTCACGGTCACGGACATCGAGTCGGTCGATCAGATTGATGGTACAGCGGGATCTACCTCTGACTCTGACCGGAAAGTCGATGTGAATGCATCCCTCGAGTCGATTGTCACTCGACTCGCTGGTCAGGTCGACCTGCCGCCGCCCGAGATTCAAGTACTCGAGCACGGTACACCCGTCGCGCTGACAGTGGGCTATCGCCCCGCTGTCTCGACACTTGTTCTCTCTAGGGGGTTGATCGAGACGCTTGAATACCACGAACTTGAGGCTGCTATCGCTCACGAACTCGCCCACGTTGCCAACCGAGACGCCGCGGTGCTCACTGCGCTATCGGCGCCCAGTGCTGTTGCACGACTCGCTCGTAGTCGATACGGCTACAACCCTGTCGTCGAACCACTAGCAATGTTGGTTGGAACCATCAGCCGGTGGTACGTCGCTCTCGTCTCCCGTGGCCGAGAGTACGCTGCCGACGACGGCGCGGTCGCGATTACCGGCGACCAAGCTGCACTCGCAAGTGCCCTTGAGTCGCTTGATGCTGATCTCGAGCGTCGCCCATCGACGGATCTTCGCGAGCGGGATACGGCTACTGCGTTCGCTATTGTCCCGCCACCGTGGGAGAAACATCCATTCTTTGATCGGACGCGACGATTTATTGCGCGTCGGGTCTTCGGTACGCATCCGCCAACCGAGAAGCGCATTGACCGGCTTCGAGCTCAAGTGTGACCGGCACTTGACTCGAATTGACAGCTATATCTAACAAACCATGATTGAAACAGAGAGTGTCATACAACGGTTCTCATACCCATCTTTTGCCTCTTCTATAGTACCTTTGACCACCATCCTGCGGCACAGTGCTTATTGTCAATCCAGACTAGTGTATACATATGGCCTCCGGTCTCGGTCACACGGTTCGTAAGCAGCTGACGGTCAGACATGTCCTCACGATAATCGCGTTTCTCGCCATCGTTTACGGCGTGACCCGAGATGTCAATACCCTCATCGTTGTTGTGATCGCCCTTGGGCTAACTGAGACGATCCAGATCTTGAAAGACACACCATCGATCGACAACCGGTGGATCCATGTCGGAATCGGGATGTTCGTTGCAGCCGGGAGTCTGGTGTGGGTCGGGTACGAATTCACGGTCACGGCCACGACCGGGGGTCCAGTGTGGTTCCCTGGACTGACGTTCCTTGCTGGTGTCTGGATTCTTCTTGATGCGCGCAGAGATTTTGTCGAGGGCCAGGATAGTGATCCGCATCAAGACCTGGAAGCGAGTGAGGTGATGTTAATACTCAACCATGCACATCTCGTTGCTGAAGAGTTAAAATCCGGTCCCAAAACCGTTCCAGAACTCGCTCGAGAATGTGACCTCACGGAATCACGTGTTCATGACGTGCTCGAGTTCGCCACGGATGACAGGATGATCTACCGGATTGATGATTCAGAGAGCAGTCCAGAACGGTATGCACTCGACGAGTCGAAAGTCGGTGGTGTCGCATTCGTTCGCTCAAACGGCAAGCGTATCGTGCGACGACTACTGCGACCCTTCCAACCGTGAACTTCCACAGCTTACTCACTGTCGTTGGGTTGGTCCATGTCGAAAGAGGGTGGTGGTGTTCAAAGCATCGCTCACGTGGTGGAAGAAACACCTGTGCTGACTTCTCGTCCATCGTGAATATCGCTATAAATACAACACGATAATATTCGGGCTGGATTTAACTGTTTTAAAACAGTTAAAATTACTGTTCAGGATTATCTGAATGAGAAATCAGTTAAAAGACTTACAATAAACTGCTACCCGTATACGGGTATGCCAGCTATTACAGTCGACAATCTGACCAAATCATTCGGTCAGACCCTCGCACTGGACGACCTCTCCTTCCGGGTCAAAGAGGGTGAAGTGTTCGGCTTTCTTGGTCCCAACGGTGCCGGCAAGTCGACGACGATCAATATCGTCTTGGATTTTGCCCGACCGACCGATGGCTCAGTCAGCGTCCTTGGTATGGATGCACAACGAAACAGTCGGGACATTCGGCAGCGAACCGGTGTCCTTCCTGAAGGTGTCAAAACCTACGACCGCCTGACCGCCCGCCAGCACCTCGAGTTTGCGATCAACTCCAAGAACGCCAACGACGAGCCCGAAGCGCTGCTCGAGCGTGTTGGCCTCGAGGATGCGATCGATAGGAAAGCTGGCGGCTTCTCGAAGGGGATGTCCCAGCGGCTCATGCTCGCGATGGCGCTGGTCGGCAAACCGGATCTGCTCATCTTGGACGAGCCCTCGACCGGCCTCGACCCGAACGGCGCCCGCGAGATGCGCGACCTCGTCCGCGAAGAGAATGAACGGGGCGCGACGGTTTTCTTTTCGAGCCATATTATGGAGCAGGTCGAAGAAGTCTGCGACCGCGTCGGCATCCTCCGCGACGGCGAGATGGTTGCCGTCGACTCTGTCGAAGGACTACGCGACTCCGTCTCTGGCGGCACGTCACTGCGCGTCACCGTCGATCGGATCGACGATGCCGCCCTCCAAGCAGTTCGTTCGCTCCAAGACGTCACTCGTGCCACCGTCAAGGGTGAAGACCCGCCAACGATTGTCGCCTCTGTCAACGGCTCGAAGACAGCCGTCCTCTCGACGCTCGAGGACCACGGTATCGAGATACAGGACTTCCAAACGACTGAGTCTTCGCTCGAGGACGTCTTCCGGTCGTATACTACGGGCACAAGACCGGAGGTGCACGCGCAATGAGTACCGAAACCGATGCCGTGAGTGAGCCGACCGACAGCGGGTCGACCTCGAGTAGGATCCATCTGGGGAGCATCCTCACGGTCGCAAAGAAAGACTTTCAGGATGCAGTTCGCTCGTGGCTCTTCTGGGGGCTGAGCGTGCTTTTCTTCCTGCTACTGGTCGGGATCGCGGGAGCGCTGTCGTACTTCGGCGAGGATATCGCAGCACAGGGAGCGACGACCGATGCGCTCGTCTTCCTCGTCAGCCAGGTCACCAAGTGGATTGTACCGCTGATTGCGCTGATTCTGGGCTGGAAGTCGATTGCTGGTGAGCGAGAGTCTGGAAGTGTAAAAATCCTCCTTTCACTGCCTCATTCGCGAAAGGACGTCGTTATCGGAAAACTACTCGGCCGCTCAGCCGTGTTGTCGGTGTCGCTGACAGTCGGGTTTGTCCTCGCGGCAGCCCTCGTTGCCGCATTTCTCGGCGGATTCGATATCGTCGACTACGGCGGCTTATTAGTCATGTCGATGACTTATGGGATGGCCTACACGAGCATCGCCGTCTCGCTCTCGTCCCTGACGCGCTCGACGACCATTGCTGGAGCTGCGATGTTCTGTGTTTTCCTGCTTTTTTACGTTGTATGGAACAGTCTCGGAGTTATATTTAGGCTGCTCGGTGAGCGAGAGTTCCTTTTCTTCGATACCGTAACGTACACGCAGGAGTTTCAGGGGCAAGAAATGATGGCAGAGCGGCGGCAAGACTGGACGTACTTCATCACAAATCTCGATCCTGGCCAGGCATATAACAGAGGTTTGACATTCCTCACCGACGTTGATCTGCTCGAGCAGGGATCGACCACCAGTGCACAGATGTTCGGCGGCGAGCTACCAATCTATCTCAATGATTGGTTCTCCTTCATGATTCTGCTGTTTTGGATCGTCGTGCCGCTCGGGATCGGACTCTATCGGTTCGATCGTGTCGACATCTGACTCTCCGTTTCTCGACGGTGGAGAAGTGCATCGGTAGCGTGGCACTGCCAGCAGTCTCTCGTGGAACGGAATGGTAACACGTAACTCACCCGCCACAACAAGCCGCTGCGTGTGGGAAACCGCGACTTTCAGGGGGTGTGAATGTCACCATATCTTAACTTTTATAACTACGCGGTTGAACGTCCATTCACATGTCATCAGTATTGAAATCGCTAGCGAAACTGCGATCGACGGACGGCTTCAGGGCGTTTCTGGCCGTGTGCATGGTCGCAGTCGTTGGCGTTGCAACGATCGGACTCCCGGTCGCCTTCGGCGGTGCGACGACGACTGCCCAAGCGACTGAGCCCTCCCCGGAGTTCGAATCGTACGATTCGATCACACAGGTCGACTCACAGTCTGAGCCGGCCGATGATATCTATCTTGGCGACAACGGAAGCGCCGTCCTCCACTATGAGAATGACTCCGAGGACCTCGATAAGATCGACGTGGGTATGGACGTCAGTGAAGGTCTGGTTCACATGCTTGTCGTTGATGACGTCGAGAACCCAAACAAGGATGTAGAATCAGCGAACTTCTCGACGATCCTCAACCAGCAGGGCCTCTCCGGAAACGGATCGATGGTCATGCAGCAGCCGGACGATCTCAAAGATCTCACTGTCGACGTCTCTGGTGAGGTCTCTGAGGACGCCAACGAGTTCAACGCGGAAATGTCTGGGTCGTTCAACGGCGAGAATACGAGTGCTGGGACAGTCAGTACAAGCGGTAAAATCGCCGCGACTGCAGACCGATTCGAGACGAACGGTGAGGTGTCCGCCGAGACGGACACCATGGGTAGTGGGTCGAACATGTACGTCGATGCGGCCGTGACGGAGACGAAGAGCGGCTACACGGTCAACGTTGCCCAAGAACGGAACCTGTCCCAGTGGACGGCGAGTCAGTGGGAGACACGAGATCAGGCTAAACAAACGCTTCAGGGCCAGTATGGGATGCTCGCTACGAGTCTCAACGGGACTAGCGAGATCGAGATCACGAACTACGACTTCCAGAACCAATCAAGCGGCCAGTCCCAGCTCGAAATCGCGTACACCGTTACGTACACCGGAATCGACAGCGGTATCGAAGAGCAGCTGACCGACCAACTGGTGTCCGATGAGTCAGCCGATCTGACCCGCTCGGAAGCACGGGAAATCGCGACCAGTATCACTGAAGTTAATCTTGAGACGATCTCGTTCATGGTGGACGTGAACGAGGGCTCGGTCGACGCCGAATGGGATATTGCGATCGCGAACTACGACGAACTGACCCTCGCGATGTTCGATCTGATGGAAGCAACTGATACGACCGGTCAGCTTCCTCAAGAGCAACTCGAGAATGCGCGAAAATCCATCGAGGCTCAGCAGGCGGCGAACCTCGAGTCGACGTTCACCTGGGACGGGTCGGTCGAACAAACGCCGTCCGGTGACCTGTCGTTCAACGCGACGATGACGGGTGATACCAAAAACTGGGACGCCTATATCGACGAACTCGAGTCCAACGACGTTGAGCCGCCGAACGACGTCACGTTCGATCTAACAGCCGAAACCGACGGTGACAAACTCTCGATGGACGGGGAATTCAAACTCGAGTCAAAAGATCTGGCTGGACAGACGATCAAGAGTTGGGCACAGTCGATCCAAAACAGTCAGTCGTCGACGACTATGTCCCCGAAAACAGAAGAGTTCGTGTCGGCGCTGAACGAATCCGAACTCAAGGTTGCTCGCATCGACGCCGGGCTCACGGACGGCACGGTGCGCGTCGAAGCCGGCGCACAGTTCGAAAACATGAGCGAGATTACTGACACAGTCAGTGAGAGTCTGTCCGTCAGTGGCGTTGCGACCGAACAGCACAACGAGACAACATCGATGTACGTCTACGTCGACGACATGGACGGGATTGACACCGCCTCGGCAACAAAGGCAGATCTCGAGCAGTTGAGCGTGGTCGGGCCCGAGACGACAGTCCACCAGGCCGGTGAGTGGGAGGACGACTTCCCACGACCCGATACTGACGCGATGAGTGAATTCCTCGAGACTAAGACCGAAGACGCCGCTAAAGACGACGAGAACGCGGATGGCACACCCGGCTTCGGGATCGGGGCTGGACTCGCGTCGATTGCAGGACTACTGACGACGCTCGTGCTCCGACGGCGAGCATAGGCCGATCTCATCGATCGCACGAACGGAAGTACCGCTCGAGAACGTGTTAACACACGAACTATTTTAATTTCGAGCGAGAATACTCTCTTGATGCCCTCCAGTATCAACGAAGTCGTGTTTAGTAAGCCGTCTGGCCGCCCTACGGCGTTAGTTCAGTTCGCTGGATCGCTTATTTTCCTGGGGCTTTACATACACTCTTGGATTGAGGGCAACGCTGACTCAAGCAACTGGTTGCTTATTATGATTGTCGGGTCCGCGTTGGCTGGTATTGCCGAGTCCCTTCCAGAGAATCGGCGACAGACAGCCGGCGCATTACGTCTAGCAGCAATCCTCGTATTACTGTATCTCATCGCTGCCATGATCTTCACTCCTGAGACCATCATTAGATGACCGCCAAGACTTTCGCTCATCCCGATAGATCATAACGTCATGCCCGCTCTGTTGATCCACTGATCGCTCACACATACCGCTGAGATGTGGGTTTTGGGCTGTTGCTTCCTGACATCACGCGATGTTACAATCTATCGGGAAGAGCGTCTTTTTCAAACAGCTTCTCTGAGGACAATCGTAACGGGTGTCAGCTGTATGGTGGTTTATAGAATTTGAGATCCCGAAGTTGTGGACGCTACCCCGTGCAGAAGTTGAGACTGGTCTTCTCAATGCATACGGTTCCGGATTCAGATGGCCGCAGCGGCTCTGTCAAAATCCGAAGGGTACTCTTCGGTCAGTGCAGGTCAAGTAGTTACGGAGCAGCGGTGAATTAGCTGGTTCGTCTCTTGTAGCTTCTTCGAAGTTTTGGATACATCAAAAACCATATGACTATCATTAGCACACAGTTGAATAGCCAGATAGGGTCAGTGAATAAATCACGAAGAAACACGGAGGGAGCACGTTTGAGCAAAACTGCTCCAAGAGTGCCGACAGCTATGAGGCCTGTTACATATATAATGATATAGCCTGTTGCACGAGTTCGAAATTAGCTCAGGTATGTCCAAGAGATATCACTACGAGCTAGAATAATCACTTTAACTAGATTAGAAGCCGGATCGATGGTATGCACACACAACGATCCGACACCAGTAAGAACACCGCCGCTTCGCATAAGGCCACCGTTCGTCAGTTCCTTCGAGCCCACGATGAGGTCGCTTCCAAAGACGAGCTCCGCGCCGGCACCGACGTGCCGGCGTGGTATATCGACCAAATCGCCTCGACAAACACCTTCTACACCTCCCTGAACCACAACGGTCAGTA
>NZ_FOIC01000054.1 GCF_900111485.1 Natrinema hispanicum
CGAGTTTCAGACGGACCCTTGTGGGGTCGAAGTCGGGAATAGCTATCACGTTGATCCTGGGTGCCAGCACGTTTCAGACGGACCCTTGTGGGGTCGAAGTCGAGGTGACGACCGATGACGATCGTCCGAGACTACGAGTTTCAGACGGACCCTTGTGGGGTCGAAGTCGGGAATAGCTATCACGTTGATCCTGGGTGCCAGCACGTTTCAGACGGACCCTTGTGGGGTCGAAGTCGAGGTGACGACCGATGACGATCGTCCGAGACTACGAGTTTCAGACGGACCCTTGTGGGGTCGAAGTCTTATTTTGATGTTTGACGAGCCATTTCGGACGGGTTTCAGACGGACCCTTGTGGGGTCGAAGTGAGGCGCATCTTGCTGACGGGAAGACGCTGCCGGTGTTTCAGACGGACCCTTGTGGGGTCGAAGTAGGCACGACTCGGGGACACCGTCGGTCTCTTTGACGGTTTCAGACGGACCCTTGTGGGGTCGAAGAGGGCTGGCATGGGGTAGCGGTCATACTGGATCGGTTTCAGACGGACCCTTGTGGGGTCGAAGATCGGTCAAATCGGTCTACGTCGAAGGCGAGGAAACGAGTTTCAGACGGACCCTTGTGGGGTCGAAGACTGACGAGTCCGGCGAGGAGAAAACTGGCCGTGACTGTTTCAGACGGACCCTTGTGGGGTCGAAGTGACGAGGAGGTGCGCGACCGATGACGCTCGAGTGCCGTTTCAGACGGACCCTTGTGGGGTCGAAGCCTGACGCAGGTGAACGACTATCAGCTGAACCACAAGTTACAGCCGAACCCTCGTCGGGTCGAAGCATCGAACAGTGGGATAAACATCTTGTTTCAGACTTACAAAGAGTCGATCAGATGGGATGATCTCGGAGAGAGCCACGGCCATGAGACTGGCCGCGTGGAACTGCAATCAGGCGTTCCGCCGGAAACAGCACCACCTCCTCGACCTCGAACCGGACATAGCGGTCGTGCCGGAGTGCGAGGATCCCGAAGAGAAGGGCGACTGGTCGTCGTGGACGGACTGGGAGTGGACGGGCGGCGACCCGCACAGGGGCATCGGCGTGTTCACCCGAAACGACATCGCCATTTCGGACACAACGGAGATTGCCGAGGCCGACCACTTCCTCCACGTGGAGACCGATGCCGTGGACGTTCTCGCCGTGTGGGCGATGAACGACCGAGAGAACCCGCGACAACGCTACATCGGTCAAGTCCACACCGCCCTCGAAACCCATCCCCAGTTGGTCGACGAGGACACGATCATCGCCGGCGACTTCAACTGGAACGTGACGTGGGACGAGTCGCCGAACAGTCCGCTCCGCGGCGGCTTCGCCGACGTGCGAGGGGCGTTGAACGGAGCCGGACTGTACAGCGCGTACCACGCGGCGCGTGGTGACGAGTTCGGCGAGGAGATGAAGGCGACGTTCTACATGCACAAAAAGGAGGAACGGCCCTACCATATCGACTATGCGTTCGTACCCGGACACCGAATCAAGCAGGAGACAGAGGTAACTGTCGGCAGGTATGAGGACTGGATCGACGCAAGCGATCACATGCCGCTACTGATAACGATCTGAAATACCCGCTTATCGAACGCCGAACACGGGGTGGTAGGAGGCATCCCGGGCGTCCACTAGCAGGTACCGCGAGTTCCCGACCGCGACTTCCTCTGTCCACCCGTCCGGGTCGGTGTTGACCTGTGCCCCCGGATGCTTCCCGATGTCGCCCGCGTCCAGATCTCCGCCGAGCAAGTCAGCACGCTCCCGGTCGGTGAGGCAGGCGACCACGTCCTCGTAGCTCTCGATCTCCTCGATCATATGTTCACCCTCCAGTTCGCCCATCGACGCCGAGGCGACGGCGTCGGAGAGCCGCTCGTCGCCGGGATCCAGTTCCCCGCTGAACAGCGACTCGTAGAACTCGCCCACGGTGTCGGAGACCATTGTCGACTCGTCGATGCAGCCGTCTTCGGCGTGTCGCCGCAAGACTCGCCCCGTCTCTCGGAGGAGCGGGAGCCGGTCGCCGCCATCGCCGCCGTGAATCACCAACGAGGGGATGGCGTTTCCGTCCTCGGGTTCGGCGAGTCGCCAGACGACCACGTCGCCGGTCTCGCCGCCGAACGAGCGGTTGCACCGCCCACCGGACTGGACGATGTTGGGGATTGGCGCGTAGTCGCGGAACACGGTGTCGAAGCTCACGTCGACGCCGGCCTCGACGACGCTCGTGGAGACGAGGACGACCGACTCG
This sequence comes from Natrinema hispanicum, assembly GCF_900111485.1. Lineage (GTDB taxonomy): Archaea > Halobacteriota > Halobacteria > Halobacteriales > Natrialbaceae > Natrinema > Natrinema hispanicum_A. The sequence continues at coordinate 2,264 of NZ_FOIC01000054.1, forward strand.
TCGCGTTCGAGGAGCGGGTCGGGGTCGTCCACATCACCCGCCTCGTCGTCGTAGAGGGTGTCGATGAGCAGCTGGCGGTCATCGGGGCGCACGTCGCCCGAGAGGAACGCGTAGACGGTGTCGGCGTCCCGCTCGGCCACGGCGTTGAGCGCGAGTCGCCGGAGGTCGACGGGACTCGGTAACTCGCCGGTCTCGTCAACATAGTCATGGAGGGGCCGGCCGAGTTCGACCGGTTCGTCCTCCTCTCCAGTCGCCATCGGTGTGACGTACCGGTAGAGTTCTTCGGCACTCGCCCGGGTGTTGCAGACGGCGAGGACATCGCGTCCGTCTCCCGCCGCCTCGGACATTCGACCGCCTGCGGTGGGGTAGTCGAGCGTCGGGTACTCGTCGCCCAGATCCGTACGGACGGTGTCGTGCAGTCGGTAGGTGACTCTCGGGTGGGCGGCGAGGAAGTCCGTGTACTGGGCGGTGTCGTCGGTGAGTTCACGCGTGGTCAGTTCGTCCGAGCCGTACTTGACGAGGCCGGGCTGTGTCGCCGTCATCAGGATCACGGTGGCGTCGTAGGCGTCGACGAGCAACTCGACGAGCGCAGGGACGATCCGCCACCAGTCTTCGGGGATGGCCTGTGGCTCGTCGATCACGACGACGGACTCGCGGAGGGATGGCACCCGAGTGGCCTGTCGCGCCGTCGGGGCGGCGAGCGACTCGAAGAGCTGGACGGTGGTGGTGAGAGTGAGCCCACTCAGCCACGACTCCGCGTGGAGAGCGCCCGGCGAGCGGCCGATGTCGGCATCGGTGTAGTGGTCGCCGAGGCCAGTGTAGGTGTTCGAGAGGTGGTGGTGGAGGGTGAACGCCTTGCTGTAGGGACTGACGCCGAAGACGGACTGAATCTCGCTCGCGGTCTGGTCGAGGATGCTCGTGTACGGGAGGGCGTACACCAACCGACTGTCGCTGAGGTCGGCCGCCCGGAGTCCCGCGGAGAGCCCGGCGTACGTCTTGCCGAATCCGGTCGGAAGTGTGATCAGGCCCACGTCGTCGGACTCAACGAGGCCCTCGGCGTTCTCCGTCGCGTCTTTTCGGGCCTGGTCGCGGAGACTGTTGAGATCCGCCAGTACGCCCTCTCCCTCGTCGAGGTCGTCGACGTGTTGGTCGAGGGCGTCTCGGTCGGGGAGCCTCCCGTCAAGGTCACTCTCTTCGATCCCACTTGCAGCGGTCTGGTCGGCCAACTTGAGTGCCGTCCAGAGTCGAACCACGTCCCCGTAGTAGCCAACTTCGGCGTCTCTCTTACCCATTTGGGCGAAGTACACCAGATGGTCGTGTGCGCCGCCGATTGGTTCCGTGCGGTCGTCATGCCACTCGCGGAAGTCATCCCACGACCCTGCACCGTCAGTCGCCGCTCGGATGATGCGGTCGGCCCGCTCCGGCACCTCGTCGGAGATGTCTTCGAACTGATCATCGACACGCTCGTACGTCTCTCGGACTTCGGCGGTGGTTCGACCGTAGTTCTCCGCCAGCTTGGACGACTCCGGTGGCGACTGCGTGTCGTGGTGGCCCGCAACCACGAGCGTGGCCACCTCTGCCGCGTAACCACCGACCTCGTCGCGGCACTCCAGCAGGCAGTAGAGGGTGACGAGGGCGCTCGGGAAGGCGTGATAGCGGTACTCGTCCGAGTGCTGAGAGGGCTGGTTGCGGAGGTGCTTCTGTGCCCAACAGGTCAGTTTGGCGAAGTCGTGAGTGAGGCCGATCACTTCCGCGACCGGATCTGCAGGCGTGCCGTCGGCCAGCGTCTGCCCGCGACAGGCCTCGATCATCCGGTCGGCGACCGTCCGGAGGTGTCCTTCGTCATCGAACCGGCCCCCATCGCCGATGAGGAGCGTCGGCTCGCCACCGTCGGTCTTGGCCGGGTGCGAGATGTACTGCTCGAAGGTCATGGTGCGGGCATCAGTAGAGGACGACTTCGTGGTCGCCGACCGCGTGCGTCCGTGAGGCGTCAACCGGGAGGCGGTCGTCGCCAGTCGCGTACGTGATGTTGCCGAACGCGGTCGTCCGCCGACCGCCGTCGGTCGCCTCCATGTAGAGCGGTGCCCGCTCGCGGTTAACAGTGATACCGGGTCTGGGAACGACAGCGGAGTCGTCGTACGCGGCGGAGTCAACGGCGTCCGTGGTGGCGGATTCGACTGTGTGGGTGTCCACGTTCCGGATGTCGGCGATGCACTCGGAGAGCCCGAGTGCCGGCGAGTAGTGGTACCGCGAGTCTTCGAGGCGTTCCCGCAGTTCGTCGTGGACGTCCTCGTCGGCGAGTGCGGCGTAGACGCGGTACACCGGGTCGACCAGCATCTCGTAGGTGTCGCGCTGGCGGTCGTACTTCACGTAGGACTCGGGCGTCAGCATTTCCGCCCCGTGGTGCCAGCTACGCTCCTGTGGGAGGTACTGGATGGCGTCGTCAGCCTTCGTGTTGACCGTCGTGATCCCCATCGTGTACGTGTGGGGCAACTCCTTCGGGACGACGGCGACTGCGGACGACGATGGGGAGAACAGGTCGTAGTAGCTGTCGCGCGGCATCCCCATGATTCCGGCGAGCAGGCCGGCGACGGTCGTCCGCGGCGGGACGCGGTAGCTGGGCTTGGCGCTGTTGTTGCCCACCTTCCGGAAGTGGGCGAAGTCGGCGGTCACGTCGAACCCGATGCAGGTGTCGGGGACGTACCGGGCGGTCGACGAGTCGCCGCCATCGGACGCGTAGTCGGTGAGGTCTTGTTGCGTCATATGTGGAGAGGTCAGGCAGCGGTGTCAGTTCGCATACCGCTCGTACACGTCGTATGCGTCGACCGAGTCGGCGCCGAGGGCGTCCTCGAGGGCCGCGTAGAAGGCCTCTCGGTCGCCCGTCTCGTCGTCGGGGAGCGCGAAGTCGACTGCGCTGTCGGCGGTGACGTGGACAGTGTCGATTCGGGCCTCGTTGTCGGCGAGCGCGGTCACGAGTTCCGAAACGTCGAGATGGAAGTCATCCGTGCCCCGGATCTCATCCTCCGGCAGGTCGCCGTTGACGCCGATGCGGTCGTTGAGCCGCCCGATCTCGAAGCCGTCCCGCTCGTACTCAACCCGGATGTAGAGGCGGGGCTGCTGACCGGCCTTCGAGCGGGTGACGGTCTGGTTCTTCAGCGCCCGCCAGCAGAGAGTGTCGAGCCGCTCCACGTCGGCTTCAGTGAGGCGGGTGTCCGCGGCGGCGTTGTCGTTGATGCGGCCACCGAACCCGATGACGCCGTAGCTGATGCGGTTGTCCGTGGCGAACGTGCCCTGATCCTTCTTGCCGTCCTCCTCGTTGTCGTCCTCGTTGGCGATGACGGTGGCGAGCTGCTTGGACTCGGTGTTGCGGGCGACCTCGTGGTAGCTGCGGCCGTGGTTGAACTGCACCGGCCCCTCGAACTGGTCGGGGAGGTCGTCGGCCAGCTCCGTGTCGAGCGAGATTGTGGCCCCGAAGTACCGCACGTCGGCGGCGGTCTCGACGAACGCCTCGAGGAGTTCCGCGGGTTCCGCGTCTTCGGTGCTGACGCCCATCTCCTCCTCGACGGCATCGTACATTTCCTCGCGGGTCAGCACGTCGTCGTTGGGGTTAGCGATCAGCACGACGTGACCGTCCTCTTCGAGCTGGTCGCGGAGGTACCGCTTGAGCCGGACGTCGGTGACGACGCACTGCCCGGTGACGGGGTCGATGCGCGGCTCGTTGTCGGCGGTGAGCGGGTCGCCGTTGGGGTTGGTGTCCTTAGCGTCGATCACGAAGGCGATTTCGGAGCGGTTCTGGATCGTATCGTCGGTATTCTCTGTCATCGTTGGTGGTGTGGTTGGTTGATCGAAGGTGTCAGTCGTCAGTCTGTGCCTCGGCTGCTGCCGCCTCGTCCTCGTCTGTGTCGTCGAGCGTGGTGTCGTTCTTCCCGTAGGTGAGGCCGAGGCCGTAGTGCATCCGGAGGTCGTCGGTCGAGAGCGACCACTCCTCCGGCGTCCGTCGGTTCAGAATGTCGTTCAGCCGCGTGATGTAGCGGTCGTTCATCAGCATCCCCGCGTTCTCGTCGTCGTCCGAGTAGTGCGCGTTCTTCTCCAGCACCTTGCCGAGCGTGGTGTTGACGCGCCGCCGCGTCATCGCGTCGATGGGATGCTGGCGAATGACGGTGCGGGAGATGCCGTTGCGACTCTGATAGGCGGCCACGCGGCCGACCAGCGCGCCGAGGAGGAACGCCGCGCGGCGCTCCTCGTCTTCGGCGAGGGCGGGGTGGTTGTCGATGAACTGTGCGAGTCGGTCGTCTCTGTCGCTGAAGTCGGTCGTATCGCTCATGGTTTCAGTGCTTGCTGGGATGGTTCGTTGGTCGTCCGATGCCGCGTCGCCGAGGACGCTCGCGCGGGCGAGTGCCTGCATCTGGACGTACTGGCGGGTGAGCAGCGATTCCGGTAGTTCGCTGCCGTCCTCGAACGCGCTACGCTGCTCGCTGATCAGGCGGGGGACGTACTGTGCGAGGAGCCAGTCTGGATCCATCTGGCCATCGGACGCGAGGGCGGTACTCGTCGCCTCGGCGCGGAGGTCGGTCGTGCCGTGGTCGTCCCTGTCCTCGTCTGTACTCTGGTGGCGGAAGGTACTCTGGAAGTATCCGCCAGTGAGGACGCCGGTGACGACCGGCGCGTTCGTCCGCAGGTACTTGCTGCCCTGCTCGTCGGCTCCGTCGTCGGTCAGCCGACCGTACGGTGGCGAGGGGAAGAGAGGCGGTCTGTCGCCGTCCGGCGCAACAAGACCGTCCGTCAGCACGTTGGTGTGTGCCTCTTTGATGGCGCGAATCCGATCCGGGTCGACGCACGGTTCTTCCTCGATGAACTTGCGCTTGTTCCCCGGCGTGTAGGCCGCCACATAGTGAATCTGCAGGTCGTCGTACAGCGGATTGATAGGGTCGGTGGACGCGTCTTCGATGACGCCGACGGCCGCCCCGCTGTTGTCGGCAGCCTCCATTGCCAGTTCGTACAGCGCCACCGCCTGTTCGACCGTCGGTTCGGGCACGTACGGGACGTAGTACGCCGCCGTGTCCTCGCCGAGAATCTGGACGAAGTTCTCCAGCAACGGCCCACCCGATGTCACGGCGAACGCCGCCTCGGCGGTGAGCGGGCGCTGCTGCCAGCTCTCGTCGACCACGAGATTGGGGAACTTCTCGGCCATCTTCCCCTTGTACCGTTGCAGCGGAGAGTCGCTGAGTCCGAACACCTCGTCAGTGTCTCCGGTGATGAGTCCCCGGCCGTCGCCGGACGCGTCGTCGGCCTCGGAGTATGACCGCATTCGCTTCTCGACCCACCTGTAGAGCATCGCCTCGTTCAGCACCTCCACTTCGCCCGGATGGACGTAGCCATCGGTGTCGGGGAGCTTCAGGCGCACGGAGAGGACGCCGCTGAACTCGTCTCCGAAGGTCTCGCGGATGGCATCGACAACTTCATCCTCGATTGTGTCCATCAGGTCGCCGTCCTCCCCGACTTCTTTGAGGCCATCGAGGATCCATCCGTCGTTGTGGTCTTCGGCCACATCGGAGACGGAGTCGGACGCCGCCCAGCGGTCGAACAGTTGTCTGACGTACTTCACGCAGTCCTCGGATGACTTCGAAACGTCGTGTGCCAAGGACATATTGTGGCCCGCCGCCCGACTGCCTTGTCGGCTGAATCCGACTCGGAGCAGCTTTTCGCGGTCGAGCGACTCAGCGACGAACGGGGCCACGTCGTCGTCCGGCCGCTCGTCCAACTCGCCGGCCTTGCCGAGCGTCGGACTGTCACCAGTGAGATCGACGAGGACGCTGAACAGGCCGACCTCCTGCTCGTAGTACCCGGTGCGAGACTCGTGGGTCATCCGCTCGACGTACCGGTCGTCGATAGGCACGTCGTACTGCTTCGCCGTGTTCAGCGCGTGGAGCTTCCCGTACAGGTACGCCACATCGTACAGCGAGGCCATCGGACGGCCGAGGAGTACCTCCTCGATGTCGTCCGCGTCCTCGCCGGCGTCAAGAGCGATCTCACTCATCGTTTTCGAGTTGCCTGTTGAGGAAGCCGAAGCCGAGCGGCGTCCGGCGGCCGATCCCGACGTCCAAGGCGAGGTTGAGGTGGCGGCGATGGTGGTCGTCGCGGACGCGGTACGGGAACCGCCACTTCGACACCAGCACCGTCCACTCCACGTCACCCGACAGCTGGACGTCGAGCCAGAGCTTCTTGATCATCTCGTACGACTCGAACAGCGGCGCGTCGACCTCCTTCGGCCCCGGGTCATCACTCGGCATGAACCGGTCGTGGTTGCGCTGTAGCTGCGTCTCCACGTGGTCGAAGAACGCCTCCATCCCGTGTTCCGACCGCCAGAACGTCTCGTCGTCGTGTTCGTCGGGGTCGTCGAGGTACTTCGGGGGCGTGACGGCGTACACGCCGGTCGCGGTCTCGAGGACGCCCTCCGTGCCCGGCGGGCCGACGTCGGGATCGAGCGGCCGCGTGTCCGTCACGCGGAACGGCATCGACCCCGCGTGTACCTCGGGGTTCTCGAGGAGATCGGCCACGATGTGTGCCAACTGCTCCTCGCGGGGGGAGGCGATCAGCAGTTGGCGCTCGTCGCCCTCGTTCAGATCACCCCACGGGAACGGGTTGGAGAACGAGAACCCGGGCGTCTGTGCGCCGTGTTCGTCGTACGGTGTGTCGCGGAGCGCGTCCCACATCCGCGCCCGGAGCCGGCCGTGGTACTCCGGGTCGTAGGCCGCGTCCATCTCTGCCTCTAAGTCGATTAGCACTCTCATCGCATCACTTCCATCGCCGCAGCAGCTTTGGCATCATAAAAGAGTGGAAGGCGCCGCCCGCTTCGAGAGGTTTTGATCAAGCGAGAAATCATATCGGTAATCCTAACTCTACCATTCTAATACTTATGGTTGGGAGAATTTGTTATTGCCCAGAGTATCAGGGCAACCTACGGGAATTCTTGGAATCGTTCGTAGAACGGGGCTCTCCCGAGAGTATCTCGATCGGACCACTGGCGTCGGCGAAATTCTCAAACTCGGAAACCGGCGATTATCTACGTTATCCGAGCGTGTCATAGAATCGGGCACAGGCCTATTCGACTCCGTAGTGTGCGGGAAGTTGGTTAGTTGAAAACCTGCTTGCATGAGATGAGTCTACTATTGGTCAAACAAACGATACAATCCATGTCTATGGCGATCAGCTTTGTGAAGTACTGAAACTTACTTGTCCCGTGGGTACCGAACACTAGAAACTCAATGGTCGAAATTCCAGATTCCCTTCGCTCTCTGTTCAGCGCTCCAATCGAAGAGCGAAATGGAACATACGTTGTTGAAGTTCCTTCGAGCGAAGTTGATCACGAGGCGTTGTCAGCCGACGAAACGTATCGCGTAGCGATTCTTGAGTCTCCTACCTCAACAGAGTTATCGATGCAACAGAAGACACAGCAACCTCCTTCTCGGGAAACCGCGAGCCGCACTCCATCGGGACCCCCTGTCGAAGAAGGCGAGGTACGCGATGTCTCAATCGAGACTGTCGGCGATCAGGGCGACGGCATTGCAAAAGTCGAACGTGGGTATGTCGTGATCGTCTCTGGGGCCCAACCTGGTGACGAGCCTACCATCGAAATCGAGCAGGTTCAGAAGAACGTCGCATTTGCGAGTGTTGTCGATAGCGATCCACGAGCACTGTGAAAGACCAGCCAGATAGCCGAGAGCTTGATCTGTTCTCCTGCTTACGCCGGTGATCTATTGTGCGCCAGTAGGAGTGAGGCGCATACTCGTGTGTCTCGAGGCCACGAACGAGTACAGACCGACCATCCGAGAGAGATCCGCATCGAGATCGACCGATAAACGAGTACACGAACTCGTTGCGATCGACGAGTGGCTACCAAGCACAGAGCCAACACCGTACAATTACGTTTATTGTGGAACTGATGTCTGTGAGTGGACGGGCTGACTATCGCACTGTGTCACCAAGAGATATTCACCCTGATGTTTTTGACATTAACTATAGCAGTTAGCAGTACGACAACCATGGATGGGGAACAGAATTCAGAGGTGCGCTTCAGGAAGCGTCTCGTGAGGGTGGTTGTCTCGATCATCGTACTGACTGGAGTGACTGTCATTCTCGGGTACGGCGGCTGGGTTGTCTTGACGCTCACTGCCAAAGTCGGTGGATATGATCCGAAAACTGCTGACGGCGAGTTGCTTCGTGATCGGTTATTGGCGTGGCCCGACCGCAACAGAGAAGTTATGCGCTCGAACGGAAGAACGAGCCTCCCGTTGAAACCGTAGCGGATCTACGGAACTCATCTTTTTCTGTTCAACACGATGTGTGTAAGGTCAGTGGCTGCTCCGTTATCTGCTTGTAGCGTGTCATAGAACCGGCCACACGCCTATTGACGCGTAGGGAATGGTAAGTACAGACAACTTAGTTATCGATCAATAGCAGAGCAGCGAAAATGACGAGGGCGAGGGGGATAATATACATAAGAAGAATAGCAATAGTCCCAATAGCCATATTAACTGCACCACCGCCTCCAGAACCTGTTTGTATGGTAGTTGGATAGCGTGACTATAATTCACTACTCGGTGATGCCTCTCTCCCTGAGCTGAGTTCTTCTCCACCGAGGATAGACTGGAGCTGTTCGGGCGGATCTAGTCCTCGCCGTTTCCACGTGGCCAACATGGTCGTGATCGTCTCGTGAATCTGGACCCCTTCGGCTGAGCGGAGGGTCCGGAACATCTTCCGCAGCACAACTTGCTCGCGCAGAGCGCGCTCTGCGCGATTATTCGTCGA
>NZ_FOIC01000053.1 GCF_900111485.1 Natrinema hispanicum
GGAAACGAGAGTTCCTCCGGTATGCTGCCGGTTCCCCTTGAGTGCGGGTTGGAACCTTGAACGCCACACTCGGCGGAAATCCGATGGTCGGATTCCACGCCCTTCAGGGCGTGGAGGAGGTCAACACGTATCTTATTCCTTTGACGGCGTCTGCTCACCACGGCGACCAGACATCGTTTTGATATCGATTTCGTACCACTCCTTGTCGAACATGTCATTCCGCCAGCGGTCATCACCTGCGGCGTCATCAGCCCGGTGAAAAAACAGCGCTGCAGCCCGACTCGAGACGTTCTCCGGCGGAACTTTGTGAAGCGTCCCAGTGACGACGACGCTCGCCCACGTCGTCTGATCTCGAAATTCATACGTCGTGAGCGTTACCTCGTCGGTCGACTCGGCAAACTGCTTTCGCTTGCTCGTTTCAGTCGAGACGAACTCCATTACGAGCCGATTGTAGTCCTCGTCGTACCCATACGAAATCGGAATGCCATACGCACGATTGTCCGCTGCGAGACTGAGCGTGCCATGTCCCTGTTGCTCGAGAAAATGGACCGTTTCTGCAGTCGACATCGAGTACCCGATCTGTTCAGACATATCATGTGAATATCAGTCGCAGAGAATAAAGACATGGGATAGTACTCGGCAGAGTGCGTGGTTCCGACTCAGCGACCCCCAGAACAAAGTTTTAGGCCTTCGAGTTAGAAGCCAGCACTATTCAACTCGAAATTGTATTTTGGCGTTTGTCTCGGCTGCGCATACACATCTGAACCACTATGTCTGACAAGGGGCCCGAATTCAGCTATAATCGCGAGACAGCAGGGGGGAAGACGGAAGACGATCTGTCACCGAAATCTACAGATCGGCTGGCGGATGCGTCCGCCGACGTGGGTGGCCAAGAGTTAGCCAGTCTCATCGACGACGTGCTGTCGGAGGCACGCGCAGACACGAGTCCACTCTTTCCAGGCGATCCGTTCGATCCCGTCCGCGAACCGGAGATCGACGAGACGTTTTTCGAGTTCGACTATCTCGAGACACACCACCAACGCGACTGGTCGTGGGTTAATCGACCGTATGCATATCTGGCGACCGTCTCGGATGACGCGACCGACGAGCCGCGTCTCTGGGTCGTCGAGCCAGCGCTCGATCAGTTCGAAGCATACGTTCGCGACGACCTCGAGCAGACGTTTCGATCCGAGTTAATGTATGCGGACGGAACCGGTGATCAACCGTCGCGTGCGGTCTTCGATAGCGAGGCAAAGCGGATCGTCACGGAGTATGCGGCGTCCGTCTCCAGTACGTCGTTACACAAGATTCTCTATTATTTGCGCCGGGATTTCATCGGATATGGGCGGATCGATCCACTCATGCGTTCGCCGATGGTCGAAGACATTTCCTGCAGCGGCGAGGAGGTCCCGATACACGTCTATCACGGTGAGTACGGAAACATCCCGACGAACTGTCGGCTCGATGCGGGGCAACTCGATTCGTACGTAATGCAACTCGCCCAGCGAGCGGGCAAACATCTCTCCGTCTCGAACCCGCTCGTTGACGCCAGCCTTCCGGATGGGTCCCGGATGCAAGCGACGCTGGGTGGTGACGTGACGACACGCGGGTCAAATTTTACGATTCGAAACTTTACCGATACCCCGTTTACGCCCATCGATCTCATCGACTCCGGTACGTTCAGTATCGAACAGATGGCGTTTTTCTGGTTTTCAGTGCAGAACAACCGCTCGCTGTTGTTCGCTGGAGCGACAGGTTCTGGAAAGACGACGAGCATGAACTCGATGTCATTTTTCATTCCACCCCAGAGCAAGATCGTCTCTATCGAAGATACACCGGAGCTCTCGTTGCCACACGACAATTGGATTCAAAGCGTCTCCCGTGAAGCCACAGGCGATCAGGGACGAGGCGAAGTCTCGATGTACAACTTGCTGGAAGCAAGTCTGCGACAGCGACCAGAGTACTTGCTCGTCGGCGAAATCCGAGCTGATCCACGCGTCGCCTCAACGTTCTTTCAGGCGATTTCGACCGGCCACACGGCGTATACGACGTTTCACGCGAACTCCGTGCGAGGGCTGTTGAGCAGACTGCAAAACGAACCACTGACCGTTCCGAGACAGATGATCGCCGAACTCGATCTGGTTTCGATACAGAAACAAGTGCGCGTCGATGGCAAGAACGTCCGTCGAAACAGCGAGGTCGTCGAGATCATTCCCCGAGACGAGGGTCAAGACATGCTTCAGGCGCGCACGGTCTTCGATCGCGACCCTGCGACGGATAGTTTCAATCGGGCACAGACCTCACAGACGATCGACGACGTCCGTGAGGAACGTGGCTGGACGACAGGGCAGGTCGAAACCGAACTCAAGCAGCGACGTGAGATCCTCGAGTATCTTTACACGAACGGAATCAGCGGCTACGACGCGGTCGTCAAGACGACAACGATGTTCGCTCGCCAACCTGACACAGTCGTCGATCTCGTCCACGACGATGAGCTCGCGTCTGTCCTTGCCGAGTCGGGTGACTAGCCGTGGATGAGACACCTCTCGAGGAGACAGACCAGCCAGCAGCTCACGCACAGCCAAGCGTGGGTGTTGACGCAGACGATGCGACCCGCCAGTTGACGGATCGACGCCCGGACGACCAGCTGCGAGACGGCCTCGCCGACGAGTACGGACGCATCCGGGCATATTTCAAGGGCCGGACGAAGCGCTACCGTACGTTACAACATCGTCTCAAGCAGGCTCACATTCGGACGACCGTCGACAAGTATCTCGCCGAAAGCGCCGTCAGGAGTCTGCAAGCGGCTGGTGGCGGTGCCGTTCTCGCCGTCGTTGTCCTCATCGCAGTGGCTGTCATTGCTGGAAATTTCGACCGCATCCATGCTGTCACGGGATCGACGCCGATGGAGACAGCCGTGTGGGCCGTGCTTTCGGTCTCGAGTCTCGCGATCGTCTGTGGCGGTGTGACGTGGGGATGGATTGTCCACTACCGGCCACGCCGACTCGTCAGTACACGTCGCAGTGAGATCGAGTTGGGATTGCCATCTGCAATTACGTTTCTGTACGCGATGTCCGGTGGTGGTGTCGATATTATCACGGCAGTCCGAGCGCTAGCCGACGAACAAGCCGTCTACGGTGAAATCGCCGACGAGTTCGACCTGATCGCTCGTGAGATGGAACTCTTCGGGAACGATCTGCATACGGCGATCGAAAACACGCGCGATCGAACACCGAGCGAGGCGCTTCAGCAGTTTCTGACGAACCTCCTTGGCGTCCTCGAGTCGGGTGGAGATGTCAGCAGATTCCTCGGCGACGCGATCGACGAACAGACCGAAATCGCCCTTCAGAAACAGGAGACGTTCGTCGAGCGACTCGGGCTGATCAGCGAGGTATTTATCGCCGGGTTCGTCGCTGGACCGCTATTTTTGATTATTACGCTGCTCGTGCTTGGCCTGTTAGGCGGCATTGGCACCCTCGAGATCGCCGTCGTGATCTACGTCGTGTTGCCGCTGAGTGCGGTCGGGTTTTTCCTCTTCGTCGATCTGTTCGCCCACGCCCCTCGTCTCACTGCATCGAAAGCAGCCAACGGACAGACACAGGAGGGATCCATCGGTCGTAGCGTGCCATCGGCCGATGAGTCACTCGAAGACTCCACGCGGTATCGGACATACCAGCAGCGTCACCTCCGTACAAGAGTCTTGGAACATCTCACGAACGGTATCGAAGACATCACACGGCGGCCACTGTTGGGATTTGCGATTACCGTTCCGCTGGGCGTCGTGCTTGCGGCCGGCGTGGTACTCAGTGGCCGCGTTCGACCAACGGGCGCTGCCATCGTCGTCGAGCCCGTCATGACGACACTCTGGCTGGCCGTCCTCCCGGGACTTGTCGCCAGCGTTCCGGTATCGGTGCTGTACGAACGGAACCGACGGCAGGAACGACAGATCGTCGATCAGTTTCCGGATATTTTGGAGACGCTCGCAAACGCGAATCGAATGGGTGTAACGCTCACTGACGCGTTCAACTTGCTCTCGACGGCGGGTACGGGCCCGTTGAGCGACGAGCTAACGACGGTGCGAAACGATATCGTCTGGAATCACGACCCTTCGAAGGCGTTTCGTCGACTTGCAGGCCGCCTCCCGATTCCACAAGTCGCACCAACGTTGACGATCATCGCGAAAGGAAATCGAATCAGTAGCGATCTCCACGAAATCCTCGAGATCGCAGCCGAGGAATTACAGATCCACGCTCGCATGAACGCTGCCCGACGGAACGAGGTCGGACCGTATCTGGCGATCGTCTTTATCGGCTCGCTCGTCTATCTGTTCATCATCGTCGTATTGAGTGTGAGCTTTCTCGACCCGATGGCAGCGGTCGCAGCCTCGAGTTCCGGTTCCATGGAGGCGAGCCCGGCGACGATTTCGATCGACGTCGACGTGTTCCGAACGATCTTTTTCCACTCCGCGCTCATCCAAGGTATCGTGGCTGGGTTAATCGGTGGGAAGTTGGCCGAGAACAACCTTCTCGGCGGTCTCAAATACGCAATCTCGCTGTCGGTGCTCGTAACGGTGGTGTTTCTCGCCCTATGAACCGCGACGTGATCGGTACCGATCGTGCCGTTTCGCCGCTTATCGGTGCGATCTTGCTCCTCGCGATTCTCATGACGATGCTGGCGCTGTTACAGTTGAACGCGGTTCCAGCCCTGGTCAGTGAGGCGGAGTTCAATCACAACCAGCGCGTCCAGGGTGAGATGCGAGATGTCGCCGCGGGGATCGACAGATCGGTGGCGATCGGAACGAGCCAGTCGATCGCACTGACCCCTGGTGTTCGATATCAGTCGCGTCTGTTCCTGTTGAACCCACCGCCAGCGACTGGAACGGTTCGAACGGGCAAGCCGGAAAATGTGACCATCGATGGTGCGTACGCCCACGGGGAGACGGGCGATTATTGGAACGGTTCGCTGAAACGGCTCACGACGCAGCCACTCATCTACACCCCACACTACAACGAGTACCGCAACCCGCCACAGACGATCTACGAGCTGGGAACCGTCTATAACCGCGTCGGAGAGACGATGGTTGTCACGGACGGTCATCAAATCGTCGACGGCCGCACAATAACGCTCACAACGGCCAGGGGCGCGGTCAGCAATACCGGCGTCGATCGGACACTCCTCGAGATCCGGCCCTCGAGTACCGAAACGAGAACTGTCCTCGTCTCCGGTACCAAATCGAAGCCACTCACGCTCGAGATCCCAACTGAACTCACCAAAACACAGTGGAACGATATCCTGAAGAATGACAGCCATGTGACCAACTATGAATGCTCCGCGACCGAGCAGGCTGACGAACCATGTGAGAGACTCACGATAACGTTAGAGCGGGATGTAACCTACGAGATGCAACTCGCTCGAGTCGGGATTGGGGGTCGCTCCGTCACGCAGCCGCCGATGTATCTCACCGACATCGAGGGCGCTAATGCGAGTCTGCCGGCAGGCGGAAGACAGCGACTCGTCACGGAGGTCAGAGACGAGTTCGATAATCCAGTCAGTGGTGTTTCGGTCGAGGCCAACGTCTCTTCGGGACCAGGCACCGTCAGTCCGGTTGAGCAGGCGTCGGGTACTGATGGTCGGACAGCGTTTGTTTACGAGACACCAGATGATATCTCTACGGTTCGGGACGTAACTGTTGTAGCCGAGTTTGGTGGCAATGACAAAGAACAAGCTGACAAAGCGAGAGTAGAGTTTACACTACAGGTCTGGGGAGAGTCGGGCGACGAAAAAGAAACGGACGACGATCAAGGCCCACCGGAACATGCGGGTCCGCCAACCGATAGCGATGGCGAGGACGAATTGGACGACGAGGAAGAACCTGGCAACAGGGGAGAATCGAGTTGGGATCGAGGTCGACCATTTAGTTTCGAGCCAGGCCTCTCGTGAGTCGGCACACACCGCCGTGTCGGGTTTCATTTTCTCGATTCGATGCGAGACTGTGCGCGTATCGGCGAAGATGGAATTCAAGACCCTCGTCATTATTAGCGTTCGGTTCATAGCGCTGATATGGCTGTTTCGACGGGGATCGAGAAATTAGACGAGATCCTCGACGGGGGATTCCAAGAGAACAGAACGGTCCTCGTGACTGGGCCACCAGGGGCCGGAAAATCGACGCTGGCAATGAACTTCTTGCAGGCTGGCCTCGAGAACGACGAGCACTGTACGTACATCAGTACTGAACAGACGCCGGATGAACTGCGTGACACGTTCGAGCCGTTCTCGTTTGATCTAACAGACGAGTCACTCACTGTCCTCTCGTTACATGCACGTCCCGGCAGTGGGACCGACCAATACGATCAGGGAACAATCGTCGAAACGTATGGTGCGGATCGGACCGATGACGACATCGACCGTCACCTTCTTCGGACCCTCGAGGGGGGCGACGAGATTGATGACCACTCCATCGATTTTACACCCGCGAACCTTCGGGAGTTTTTCCGCTTTAATATCTCGGGCGACCGTGTCGTCGTCGATAGCATTTCCGGACTCCGTTCCGTCAGCGAAAACGAGCAGACGTATCGACGGTTCCTGCTGGACCTCATCCAGTTGATAAACGATCATCACGACGCAACAGCGCTGTTTACTGCAGAATCGTCACGGCCGAACACCAACGGTATGCAAACGGGCCAATTTTCGGTCGACGAGCTCACACAGTACAATCTGCATGGCGTGATACGGCTCCAGCGAAACCGACTCCGCGGAACGGACAGACGATTACTCGATATTCTGAAAATGCGTGGTGTGGCGTACGATGACCGAACGTTCGAACTCGTGTTCGGCGATGAGGGGATTCGTATTCTTCCGGAGAACCGGACGTTTAGTTCGACGCTTCGTGTGACGAACCACATATCGACGGGTATTGATGGTCTTGATACGCTACTAGGTGGTGGAATTCTCTCTGGTGAAAGTGCGGTCGTTCAACACGATGGAAAAGCAGAGGTCGGTGGGATCCTCTATGTCATCTTATCAAATATACTTAAAGAAAATCGGTCCATCGCTCTCTTGCCACGTATCAACTCACAACCATTGTTTCTCCAGTCGGTTTTCGAACGGCTTGGAACGCCAATGGATGACCTTCTCGACGACGATCGTCTCTTCGTCTTCGACCATCACGGCGTCTGGGATGACCATCAGAACATTTTCAAATCCGCCGAAGACGAAAGCGGTATCAAGAGTGCGATGACGACGATACACGATCGGTCTCGTAGTCAAGGCGTCGTGCTATCACTCGATACAAACACGTTGCGCCACATGCTTGGCGAAGAGACGACGCGGCAGGTTCGATCGTGGCTCCAATCATCCGTCGTAACCCCAACCGACGCCATTATCGACATTCACAATCCGGCACTGCTACAAGACGAACTCGCTGCGTTCCATGTCGACCTCGCCTCTCAGCTTCTCGAGACGTGGATGAACGATACTGGCCTCCAGTATGTGCAACTTCACAAGAGCCCGACCGGCGACACTGGTGCAGTACGACTGATCGAGTATCTAGATAAACCCCCGTACGTTCGAGTCGTTACTTGATATTCCTTCGCCCGTTACAGTAGACGTCGAGCCTAATTCATGTCGCTGCTGGTGAGGTTATCTATAGTCAAGAGAAGAGGGGTAGTCGTCGTTCTCAGCGAGCCACTGCAGCGCATCGACAAGGACCTGGTTCGCTGTCTCGGCTGTGGCCCGTTTCGAGAGTGCCTGGGGGCCGTCGATTGCCCCTTCGAACACGGTCCACTTGTCGCCGTCGTGGGCAGCTATGAGCCGCTGTTGACGGTCGTGGTCGTCGACAGCGATCAACTCGTCGTCGAAATCGAGTTTGAGATTGGCCACTAGTTAGAGTTTTGCCACTAACATATTGAATATATCGAAACAGGTGACTATTTTGACTTGAACGCTTCCGCAAGCCGATCGCGCATATACTCACGGCGATACTGTCGCCGTTCGGTCTCCGAGAGATAGTTTTTCAACACGACACTCGCGTCCGAACTCCCCTGGTCGGCCGCGATCGCGTCGAGATGCTCGAGCAACTGTTTCTGTGCGCATCTGTCTTTAACTAAGAGACGAATCGCGTGACAGCGGCGGCTTATCGAGGCTACTTTTCGAGAGGAGGCATCCGCTGTGCACACAGAAGCCTCCTCATTGAGGATCAGTTGTCGGCTCACTACACTGTTTTCCACTGAGTTCCTCGAAGAGCACGCCGAGGAGAGTGGTCTGCATAATCTTTGAAGCTGCAAAAGACGGACCTAGAACCGATACGAGGGAGGATGCTGTTCTCTCTGAGCACGGTTAGAATCATAATGGGCATTCAACAGAAATTGTATTTATATAGAAAATATGCAACGACAATTAAGTTAAGGAGTGAACTATTTATCGAGACGGCTCATTACAACAGTTCTGAAAAAATAGCTCCCAGGAGTATGTAAATAAGCATCCGCCGGCCCTAGACACGCAATATGGACCGGAGTCGCCATATTCCACGCTCCTCAGGACTGCATGTTCAATAGTTTCGCTGATCACTCCGTGACGCGCTCGCCGTCAAAACACCAATCTGGATGCTTGGAGACAGCGCCTACGACATTCTTGACCGGCACGACCCCCTGCTGGACGCGGGGGTCGTGCCAGTCTCCCCATGCAATCAGCGCAACACTAACGACCCGAAAGACATCGAGTACAGGGTCGAAGACCGTGTTGAGGAACATGGAGAAGACGTGCAACTCGAGCAATCCATCTTAGACGAGACATACGATCGGCATACAGGAGTCGAGAGAAGCAACGATGCTTGAAGGACTGCGGCCTCGGACACGTTCGCACCCGGGGCCGCGTCCACGCACGAGCAGAAGTGTTCGTTGCGCTGTGTCTCCGGATCGTGATTGCAATCACCACCTACGAGCGAGAAGACGATCCAGAACATGGGAAATTCAATCTATGAGTTGAATCCTATGACATCCTCACGATTGAGCTGGAATGATGTCCTCGTTTTTAAGTAGTATCGGAGTATCTCTTCACATAATTCATGTCCGAGGGAACGGGTTCTGATCTCAGCCGCGAACTCGGTATAGTTGCGGTATTCACTCTCACGACAGGGACGATGCTCGGAGCGGGGATTTTCGTCCTTCCAGGGCCGGCAGCGGAAGGTGCGGGATCTGCTGCGGCGCTCTCGTTTGGTCTGGCCGGCCTGATCGCGCTCGTGGCGACGATGTGTGCAGTCGAACTCGCGACGGCAATGCCCAAGTCTGGCGGTTCCTACTACTTCACAAGCCGAGCGATGGGGCCACTCATCGGCACCGTCGTCGGTTTCGGTACGTGGCTTTCGCTCGTCTTCAAGGGCTCGTTTGCTCTGGTCGGACTCGGCTGGTACGTCACCGAGTTCTCGGCCGTCCCTATTCTCGGCGTAGCAGTCGTTGGCGGGTTCCTGTTGACGGTCCTAAACTGGGTTGGAGCCGAAAAGAGCAGCTGGCTCCAGAACCTTATCGTCGGCGGACTGGTCGTCATCCTTGGAATTTTCGTCGGCAAGGGCTTGTTTGCGACCGATCGCACGCTGTGGCAGCCGTTCACGGCTGGCGGCGTCGGAGGGGTGGTCGCCACGACTGGACTCGTGTTCATCTCCTATCTGGGGGTGGTGAAGGCGACTGCGGTCGCCGAGGAGGTCAAAGATCCCGGAACGACGCTCCCGCGGGCGTTGTTTAGCGCCGTGGTCTTCGTCACGTTCCTGTACGTCGCAATCATGCTCATCATCACAGGGGTCATGCCACTCGACGACATCGCTGAGAGTACGGCGCCGATCGCCGACGCTGGGAGACTGTTTCTCGGTGCTCTCGGTGGCGCGGTCGTCGCGATCGCGGGCATCTTCGCAACCGTGTCAACTGCCAATGCGGCCGTGTTGTCCGCCTCGCGGTTCCCCTTCGCGATGTCGCGTGATGGGCTTGTAACACCGAAACTTCGACAGCGTTCGTCCCGCTTCGAGACGCCGACGTGGGCCGTCTGGCTGACCGGGGGCGTAATGATCACGCTGGTGTTGGCGTTCCGCGGCGACGTCGAAGGCCTAGCGAAAATCGGGGGCACGTTCGGCATTCTTGTGTTCGCGCTTCTGAACCTCACCGTCGTCCTGCTCCGGAGCGCCCAACCGGAGTGGTACGAACCGGCGTACCGAGTCCCGTTTTCACCGTGGTTGCCGCTTGCCGGTGCCGTCGCCGCGTTGCTCCTGCTTCCGTTTATGGGGCGACTCTCGCAGGTCGCGGCGGTCGTGTTCGTCCTGTTCGGAATCGGGTGGTACGCCGTCCAGCTACAGGTCGGAGAGCCCGTCGAGCCGGACCACGACATCAGGGACCTGCTTCTCGGAGCCCAGTACCGACAGTCGATCGAAGAGAAAGCATCGAAGAGTAGGGAGTTCACTGACCTTGGGTCGCATGTACTGGTCGAGACCTTTGAGGGAGAAACCAACCCACTCCTCTGTACGTTAATGAATGCATTTGCCGAGGAATTCGATGCAGATCTGGAGGTGCTGGCTATCTCGAAAATCCCCCCGCAGACCCCGATCGTGGAGCCTGTATCTCACGCTGATGCCGACTGGAAGGAACCCATCGAGAGCGCCCACACGCTGGATCGGGACGAGCACACCGTCTCCTTCGAGCAGATCCGCACCCACGACCGTGGCGCCGCCCTGATAGATGCCATCCGCGAGAAAACGGAACTCGTTCTCATCGATTGGCACGACCCAATCAGAAAATACCACTTCCGAGAGAGTCACGTCGACGAAATACTCCGGTCGCCGCTCCCGGTCAGACTCGCCGTACTGAAATACCGGGAGACCGGCGACATTGAGGACATTGTCGTCGCGGCCGCGACCAACCCCTACGACCGCGCGGAGATTGAACTCGCAGACGCGGTCGCTGCCGCCACGGATGCGCGCCTGACGTTGGTCAAGGCAATCGACGAGGAGGCCGCCGAGGAGGCGGAAACGTCCGCTCGGGAGTATTTGACCGACCTCGCGAAACTCACAGATAGTCCTACGGAGACGGAACTACTTCGAACCGATGACGTCGACTGTGCTTTGGTCAAACGGGCCAACGCGGCCGATCTCTTGGTAATGGGTGGACCCACCCGCCCAGATCGGATTCGCGAGTTTTTCGGTCAGACCACTGATTTCGTCCCCGCCGAGACGACGAGCTCCGTCCTCGTGGTCAAAGAGCCAGGTGTCCAAGTCCCCCTCTCCCGACGAATCTGGCGCTGGCTCAGCCGCCCAGACTGAAGAACGATCTCACGGGGAGACAGCATAGTCGGCCTGTGCACATATTTCCAGGCCGTGGGACAGTTCACCATGATTTATATTTCAGGAGAGGAAGCTAGTTTAAGATAGCCCCATCCAATGGTAGCTACGCCACGAGTGATTCTCTCCCTCGCGGTTCTCAAAGGGGAGATCATCCCCGATCACTTATAGGTGGAACAGGCGCAATACCACGCCGTTCACGGCGTGGATACGCGCCGTCACTCGGGGCGGAGACACCGTTTGGATGTATAATCTGAGTT
>NZ_FOIC01000049.1 GCF_900111485.1 Natrinema hispanicum
CTCAGACTTCAGTTCGGCTTCATCGGGAATCTCACCGTCTTCATCCCACCGTTCTTGGATGTAGTAGCGACCGACGTTCCACAGTTTCGATGCTGCGAACCCGCACTCGTCGAGGTTGTCACGAATCTGCGTGTGATTCGTGATGCGTGCGACGTAGGTGCGGGTTGTCTCCAGCATCGTACTGTGTTCATAATCAGTTATGAAACAGAGGATCTTAGAGGCTATGTTTGACGTGGAATATCCGGCCCTGTCGGTATCGGTGGAACGGGTCACTGAGTGACGGCGCGTATCCACGGCCTGAAGGCCGTGGTATTGCGCCTGTTCCACCTATAATACTTCCGAATAGCCTATTTCGAAATAGCCTATTTTGAGATTGGCTAATTTGAAACTGGCTATAGAAGAGCAAACGCACTTGTCATTCTCGAAGCAGCACTAGATGCGGAGATGCACGTAGTCGTCGAGGGCGAGGGCGAACTCTCGAGTCGTGGGTAACTCGAGCCAGGAATAGGTGAATTCGGCGCCCTGTTCGTCCCCATCGCCAGTCACCACGTGCGTCCACGTGTCGCGGTCGACATCAACCTCTGCATGGAAGAAATGCCGGTGGTACCGTTTGGGAGGTGTGCGCCGGCGCGTCCAGACATCACTTGTCAGGTGTTCGATGTTCTGAAGTGTTGTGAGGCCGCTTTCTTCCCAGACTTCGCGCTCGAGTGCATCCCACGGCGATTCGCCAGGCTCGATCGTTCCTTTCGGGATCTGGAGTCCATCGTGCCCGGGTCCCTCGAACACGAGCAACTCGCGGCCATTCCGGATGAGATACGCACAGACCTTGGGGACATAGCCTCTATCGGAGCCCGCCGAGATCCATGCTCGCGAGGCGCAGGAACACGAGTTGGCGACGCTGCTCGCCGGCGTCCACGACGGCTCCCTCCCGCCGATAGTCTCGCTCTATAGGCCGCCGGGGACCGGCAAGATGCAGAAATCCATGGTGGGATTCCACACTCTGCAGGTGTGGAGGGAGTCAATCCTGATCACCGGTAGCTTTCGTGGGTGACTCCGGGGATATTCCCGAAGTGGCTATCGCCAGCAAGGACAGGTTCGTCACGCTGCAAAGCGGTTGCTGCGATTGCTGCGTCTCCTTTCCCGATACCAGGTCCTTCGCCCTCGTCCGCATCAGCCATCCGCTCACCGAGCAGCCGTCCAGCGCGACGAGAGATACTCGGGGTCATATCCACCACCGGGTAGGAGTCAAGCACGGCTTCTACCTTCTGGCGCTCTTCGAGGGTGTTTGCCACCTTCCCGACGCCGATATAAAGCTCCAGAACGGTCACCGAGGGAATCACCAGCGGAACGCTCTCGGTTTCGAGTTCCTGTGCTTTTTGGACGGCGGGTTCGACGTCGTCGATAACGTCCAGGACGAAGCTCGTATCAACGATCATTCGAAGCGCTCCGCGACCTCACGGACCTCATCACGGTCCGCCTGATCAGCAGCCTTGATCGCGTCCCGCATCTCGCTCACCTGGTCGTCGTCGAAAACATCGCGGAGATCGCGGAGTGACCGCCCACCGATGAGTCGGTCCACGGCATCGCTGAACGACTCGTCATCACGCTTGTTCGCTTTGATACGTTCGTACACGTCATCTTCGAGACGAATTTGATGCGACATCCTTGTTGACAGCGTTGACGCTCCATGAGAATCAATGTTCGGACGGTCCGAATCGACTGGAATCTCGAGGCGAGAGCAGTCGCCCATCTCGAGGGTGTACTGATCGTTATGTGAAAGACATCACTCACTGGCCGCATCCAGCACGTGCCGGAGGGCCGCCGCTCGGACCATCGGAACACGTTCTTGCACGGCATCGCGTCGCTTCGATTCGCCCGGATCCGATCCGACAATGAGAAGATCAGTCCGGCCGGATACGGAGGAGGTCATCGTAGTAGTTCTCCATCGCGCCGAGTGCCTTCGCAACGACGCGCTGAGTCGTGTTTTTCACGAGGTTGGCGTCGTCGGCTACACGGTCGGGAATCGTGTCCCAGTTCACGCCTTCTTTGGCGAGGCGAATGGTTTCGTTGTACACCGACCGTGCTTCGAGCGTGGCGTCGTACAGCAGTCCCTCGTTGTCACTTTGGATGTCGAGTTAGAAGTCCAGCGTCTTGACGAGAGCCTGTGGGCCAGTCATTTGATCCGAACGTCGATTAGAGTGCCCATCTCGTGAGTCGGGGAACTATACTGGATATGGAAATCCGACTCATAGGAGCGTTTGTGGCATTCTTCCGTCCTTTCGACGTTGACCGTGACTGTCGGAAGACTATCCCACGTCGGAAGGACTTCTTCCTCACGCCCATCTTCAATCGCCTGTTCGACTTCCTCCATCGGGATTTCAGGCTCTTCGTCCCACCACTCTCTCGAAGCGTTAATATCCACCATGCACCGCTCTGGCGGACCTTCTATCGGTTCCGTGTACACGACGGAAGGGTCGATTCCTACACGGTCGAGTTCCCCCATCTCAATTCCCGCAAAGCACATGAGAGTCATCCCCTCGTCCTCGACTGAAGCGTGTTGTATCGTCGCGTTTAACGTCGCCTTCGGAAGTGTATCGCTTTGGTACGACCGTCCATTATACTTCTCAGTCGGAGCACTAATCGGCTCATCAAACCGAAGGACTACATCACGTCCTTCAGCATTACAGAGAGTCCGAACTATTGAGGACGTTCTCGAAGAGTCATCAGCTGTACTACTCATCATTACCCTCCTCTGTGGGTTCTGAGGTTCGGACGACTTTCACGTCGGCTCCACGCCAGCGTTTGGGGACGGTGACGTGGGCGCTGTTCCCGAACGGTTTGACCTCACCGTCGAGAACTTCCTCGCCGTCAATTTCAAAGCGATTCGCCATACTTGTGTATATATTCTGGATATACTTAGCGGTGGCGTTGAGGGTGCCAAGCCCCCGCCCTCAAGGAGCGATCGGAGAGAGCGAGTAGGACGGGGATACGGCACCCGCACGAGTCTCACACATGCTCAAACCAGAATCTTTACCGTAGAATCTGTCGTATGTAGGGATACATCGGATGATATACAGTCCTCGCTTCCGATTGCTCCCAACCACCGAGCAACGCGAAGCGATGGACTGGACCCGGGACATCGTGCGCCAGACCTACAACCACGCACTCTGCGAGTTCAACAAAATCCCCAACGACGCAGGCACGCTCCGCCAGCGTGTCTGGAGCATCCGCGACACGCTGCCCACGATGAAAGACTGGTGGCCCGACCTGAAACAGGTCTACTCCACCGTCCTGCAGAAGGCTGTCGAGCGCATCCGAGACAACATCGAGAACCTCGGGAAGCTCAAAGCCAAGGGCTACAACGTAGGATCGTTGAACTGGAAAAAGCCCAGAGAGTACAGGAGTTTCACGTACCGCCAATCAGGCTTCGAACTCGACAAGAAGAGTGGCCCGAACGGACGCGGACTCCTCATCCTCACGAAACTCAAGGGCAAAACCCGCGAAATTCCGATTCGCCTCCATCGAGACCTCCCAGACCACGAGCAGATCAAAGAGGTGACTCTCAAGAAAGAGCCGACCGGCGCGTGGTACGTCTCGTTCTGCATCAAGACTGATACACCCGAGACACCCGCCGTCGAAGACATCCATCCCGATGACACCGTGGGTCTTGACCTCGGTGTGCTAAATTTTATCCACGATTCGGATGGGCGCTCGATCGGGCGGCTCGACCTGTCCGCTGACCGTGAGCGGCTCGAACGCGAGCAACGTTCGCTCTCTCGGAAAGAGTACGAATCACACAACTGGGAGAAGCAACGCCGCCGTGTCGCGGAAGTCCACGCCCGGATGTCGAACAAGAAGCGGGACTTCAAGCACAAGCTCGCGCATTTCTACACCACTGAGTACGACGCCGTCTTCGTCGAAGACCTCTCCGTGAAGGAGATGCTCGAATCACCGGAGAATGCACGGAACAAGGCCGAGGTCGGATGGCGCGACTTCAGTACCATCCTCGAACACCACGGCAAGAAGAACGGCTGTCACGTCGAGAAAGTCGAGGCGCGCGGAACAACCACGGAGTGTGCCTCGTGCGGGGTTTCGACGTGGAAACCCATCTGGAGACGCGAGCATTCGTGTCCGGCATGCGGGTTCGAACTGGACAGGGATTGGAACGCGTCGTTGAACGTGCTGTCGCGTGGTCTCAACACACTAGGAGTGGTTCACTCCGAATCGACGCCCGTGGAGACTGCGACCGCTGTGGACTCGGTTTCCGTGTCTGCAAGTCGTGTCGTTGAAACGGGAAGCCCCGCCCTCAAGGAGCCGCCGAAGGCGGCGAGTAGGACGGGGTAGTTCACTCCTCTCCGCTCACTCGAAGCACGCGCCGAGCGAAATCGTTCGGCTGATCAAGAGCATCACGGCACGGGAGATGTGGGAACAGCACGAACCGTACTTGGTGGAGTATCTGTGGGGCGGTGGGTTCTGGGAACAGTCGCATACGTCGGAGCGGCGGGACAGGTATCCAGCGAGACGATTGAACGGTATATCGAACGCACAGAACACGTTTGAGTGTCGGCTTCACCTCGGGGTCAAACCCCGAGGCATTCGCCTTGCTCATCTGTAGATGGGCCACCAGTCAACCGGCCCTCAAGTTAGAGACGTTGAACGCGAACGGCGATCACTCATTAATTGATCACTTTTCACTGTTCGTGCTGACTGCAGTGCACACCTCGAGCATGATAGTATCCGATCATCTAGTGCTCCCATTACCAAGTAGCAACAAGTCCCTACGATTCACGCATGGAGACCGACACAGCATTTCGTGAAGTACAGCGGTTTCGCCAGCGGTGGCTCTGGTCACTTCTTGGGGGTATTTCGCTACTCATGCTCGTATTAGGGCCGATCTCGTGGGGTGGACTCATCGTTATTGGTGCCACCGCCGCACTCCTCTACAGTCTTCGTCTCCAGACCGAGGTCAGAGCCGACGGTATCTATATCAAGATGTGGCCGCTTCACAGGTCTTTCCGTCGAATTACCTGGTCGGAGATCGAGCGATACGAACCCAGACAGTACAGGCCACTGCGTGAGTTCGGCGGTTGGGGAATTCGCTGGGCGCCCGGGAAGCTCGCATACAATGTCAGTGGCAACCGAGGCGTCTGGATCGAACGAACAAACGGGCGCGCAGTTCTGATCGGATCGAAACGTCCCGAGGACTTCGTCAGGGCGATCAAGGAAGTCTCCGAAAGCTGAAGGGGATACGGTCAAGGCATCTGTGGACAACTGTCGTCTCCGGTATCGATACTCGAGACCGTATTCGGAAGTGACCGCCGAGGACCGCTCGAGAGGCCTACCTACAGCTAACTAACCTCCTAACTAACCGCCTGCGTGATGTGTGGGTGGTGTGTGCTGAGAGGTTTCGTCTCTCTCGAGGGTGTGTTTTGCTCGGTGTCTATGGTTGGCCGTGGACGCCAGTTGTCTCCGGGGCCTGGTCTGGTTCGCTCGCGTTCGGTGTCTCACCCGGGATTTCTGCATCGGTGGGGAGTACGAGTCGGCGCTCAGTGTACTCGAGCCCGTTCTTTCGCTCAGTCCGTTTGCGAACCGCGACACGATGATTCGAGAGGTCGAGCACGGCGTCGATCGTCCGGGAGACGAGCTTCTTTGCATACGTCTCGCTCGTCCCGGGCTCCTGTCGGCGGATCCAGTGTTTCAGGTCGCTCGCTTTGACGTACGCTTTGATTCCCTTGCAGCCGGCCTCCCAGGGGTTGTCACCGACGCTCGAGTCAGTCCGTGCTTTCCACAGCTTTGCAGCCAACCGCGTTGGTAACGCATTCGCCGTCGAGCGAAGCATCTCTTCGTCCATGCGGGAGAGTTGCTGAATCGGAAGCAGGTCACCGTGGGCGAGTGCGACGCTCCCACTGCGGTCGAGTGGGTCGTCAGACTCGGGAAGTCGATAATAGCTGTGGCCGTCATCTTTGGTGATCCGCTCGAGGTGATCGCCGTCGATATCGATCTCGTGATGATCGACAGTCTCGGTGAGGAGGTGGGCACCTTTCTCGAGTTCGCGGGCTTGGAGTTCTTCGATCCGCTGTTTGTTCACTCCTGATCGCTTACGTGCGGCATCCGTAAGTGCGTCAAGCCGAGTGGTCTCCTGTTCGCAGTCATCGAGACGGTCGCGAAGGTGTTCGTTCGTCTCCTGGAGGGCTGCTTTCTCAGTTTCGAGGCCCTCGAGTTCGTCTTTGGTCTGTTCAAGGTCGTCCTCGAGGGTGTCGACGCGCTCGATGAGGTGTCTATTTTGCTCTTGGAGGTGCTCGATCGTTTCTGCGAGGATTTCAATGTCGACCTCACCGCATTCGGGGAGACTACTCATGGGTGTCGCCTCCGTTCAGATGAGGTTGAGCGTGAGATGGTGTGGTTTCGTTTCTGTCGTCACTGACGACCGAGAGTTCCTCGAGATACTCGATACCGACTTCTCGCCACTGAGACTCGCACAGTTCGAACTCGATACGAGCCCACGCGTACTCGCCCTCGAGTTGTGGTTCAAAGACGAACTTTCGCATCGGACCATGGACGGGCGTCCACCGAAGAGAGAATCCGTCTTTCATTGGTCTACCCCCACCTGCTCGCGAATTTCGCAGTAGGCGCGTTCGAGGTCACCTGGGGTGATTGGGTGCTCGAGTTCGAGTGTGATGGTGACTCGATGTTCGTTGGTCATCGCCGATCACCCTCGTGCATCTCGGCGAAGATTTTCTTGACATCGAGGTGGACCGGACGGTCTGTCCAGCCTCTGACCGACTCGACATACGCAACCCATCTGTCGCGGTCTTCGTCTTGCTCGAGTTTTTCTGTATGATCGAGTTCACCACGGACGCGAAACCAGTACACTCCTGCATTGGCGGGGAGAAATCGCTCAGCGCGGTCTGGCGTCACATAGACCGTGTTCGTGGCTTCATCGACGTGATGGTGAAAGCCCTCGCCGTCTTTCCCGAGGTAGCCGTAGTAGCTTCCCGATTGCTCGAGGACGATGTTGTCCTGCTGTCCATCCGAAATCGTTTCGTGTGTCGTAGTCGTAGCTGACATTGCCTTGCTCCAAGGCACAGGTCCGGTGCTGGAACACCGGGCCACAGACGTTCTGTAGCCAACTTGTGCCTCTACTCTACAGTGGTATCGTCGTTCGCATATAGTTTACTATCGTCAAATACGTGAGGCTGGACGATAGTAATTTTCTTGCTGCTGTGAAAACAACAATCATCTATGTCGATACGCAACCAGCAGTCAATGGGCTTCGACCGGAAGGAGATTGACGACAAGATCCTCGACGTCTTGACAGAGGGGAGAAACGTACCGTCAAACATCGCCGACGAGTTGGATGTTACGCGACAATATGTTCAGCAGCGATTACAACTACTCGAGGCTGCCGACTACGTCCAGAACATCGGTCGAGGTGTGTACGAACTGATCGAAGATCCTCGAGAGGAAGAGACGCACAACGAGGAATGAGGATAGGATCAGCTCGTGCTGAGCTTAATGAATACAGCGAATTTAGTAGCGTTTGAGGGTTGCTTGCGTCACCTCTGCAGCGGTCTGGATGTAGATGTATGAACAGTGTGGGCCTGGGGATTCACTTCGATACAAAAGTAAGAGTGCTACTGTAGCGAAGTCTCATTCCAAAAGTAGACATTGTTTTATTAGGTAATCATTCGATAGTTCAACCTACTTGTGCTACTATTTTCCGAGAATAAAGGGGAATACCCGATATTTAGGGGAGACAATCTTTCAAACATTCAATGCATAGTTATCCAATCTTGAGAAAGTGATAGAATCCTTTATGTGTGTCTGACGTTGGTATCATAAAGTGTGTTGAATGAAAGAACTGTTCAAATCACTGCTCTTCAGGACCTCGGAGTCAACAGTTATCCGTGAGTGTCGCCGGTGTGGCACCGAGGTCTCAGCGTCGGACACTCGCTGTCCTCAGTGCGAGGCCGACACGATTTCTGAGTACAAAATCAAGTGAGAGGCTTCGTCGACGCAGGTCAATATTGGTGTCCGACTCACGCGTGAGCGATCATGAGTTGGTCAATTGTTGGTTTCCACGTCGTGGTTGGACTCGGTACTGGCGACGGCTGTACAGAGACGCTGGCGCCACTCGATTTGGTCGTCGAGATCTGCTTGAATGGAGTCCAGCCGAGCATGGAGTTCATATATTTCCCGTCGAAACTCGTTAGCTAGGTTCTCCAGCGCGCAGTCTATCCGCGCAATCTCCGCGTCAACCTCGGTCGCTGATGGAGTGGTTGCTTCCAACTCTGTGACTCGAGCGTGCAGTTCGTCTCGTTCATCAGCTCCCGACTGAAGTTCCTCACGGAGGTCGTCCATGTCCGCCCGCAGGTTCTCGAGGAGCTGTTGTGCCGTCCCTTCCTCGTCAAGGAATTCTTCGAGCGAGTCGATATATGCCGCAAAGGTGTCCATCTGCGATTGGACGTGGTCCAGTCGCACCGCGACGCTGTTGGTCGACTGCTTCTGATCAAGTTGATCACGGAGCGCCGTCACATCCTCAGTGTTCGTCACGTCGAGATCGAACTTCTCTGGATCAATTTTCCAGTACACGACGGTATCGATACAGGCGTGGTTGAGTGCATCGACGATCGTCTCTGGACTGATCCGCGTTTCAAGTAACAGCTCTATCACCAGATCAGATGAGGTGATCTCCCCTATTTTTGGCTTAGTCCTCCAAATCTCGAGTGCATCATCGATCTCGGCGAGGATTCTCTTCCGGCGATTCAGTTGCCGATATTCATCATCTCGATCGAACTGGATGCGAAAGAGACACAATTGAGCATCCGACCTGATTGCTCGAGATGTTTCTGCAAGAAACTCTTCTATCGTTCTGTGAATCTCTGTCTTCGACTCCCCCGATGTTTCACTGGTGACCAGTGGTCCCTCGTCGTTTTCCATCTCGCTTTCTTGCCAAAGCACATGATAATCTCATTAATATAAATTGTTGTCAAATTCTCCGAGTCGCAACTAATTTCTTCGACATTGAGTGCTAATCAAATAATTTCCATAAAATTGTACTTGTTATTACCTATTTGGGTAGGGCTTTGTATATGAGGCCGTATTTATCTGCTATGCTGTTTTGCTGACGGTCTGCTCGAGTCTACGGCGCACAGCATCGAGCCCGGGTGTACCGTCGCGGTACCAGACGACGAGTGCGACGAGGACCAGTCCGAGCTGGACTCCCTCATACCAACCCATCGAGTACCGTAGGAAGCCGTCGAGAATGCTGCCGGGTGAGTGGTATGCTGGCGGCTCGAGGACAGGCCAGAATAGCAGCCCGATCAACGCGATGGGCGAGCAAGGCGACAGTTGGGAGGAGGAACGCAGCGAAGAACACTGAATGAGCGAATGTTCGCCCACCGGGGAGAACTCCGAACGACCACGCGAGCGGCTTATCGATCAGGTCTGGAAACTGCGAGCCAATTGCGAGGACGACGACCGGTAGTGCGCGTGGTCTGTGACCGTCGCGGTGAGTGTAGATCGTGTACAACAGGTACGCGACGGCGAGGTGTCCT
Source organism: Natrinema hispanicum (assembly GCF_900111485.1). Classification (GTDB taxonomy): domain Archaea; phylum Halobacteriota; class Halobacteria; order Halobacteriales; family Natrialbaceae; genus Natrinema; species Natrinema hispanicum_A. The sequence continues at coordinate 9,558 of NZ_FOIC01000049.1, forward strand.
CAGGGCCACATCGCCTCGGGTTTTTAGGGGAAGTTCCAAAGGTGTGTCGTTTACAAGCGGTACGAGGCGAATGCCACGGGGCTTGACCCCGTGGATGAAGCCGACACAAAGTGAACCAACCAATTAAATCGAAACACCACGAACAAAGTGGTGTGACGGCACAATCCGCGTCTGGCTTAGTCGGCGAAAACAAGCCGGGTCAGACGCTTCACCGTGACCTCCGAGTAGGAGTGGGCGCCTCCGAATACACGCCTGCGGAGACTGCGTTCCCTGTGAATTCCCTCGTGGAATCTGCAAAGCGCGTTTGTCGAGGGAATCTCGACAGGCTGTCAGACGGAGTCTGACAACGTCGTAGAAACAGGAAGCCTCGGGGCTTGACCCCGAGGCACTTCACAGGAGGATACGGTTTGTGCAGGTCCACCGGAGATTGACGACGAACACGGCTTAGATTGGTAGGCAGTGTCTCACACAATTGGTCACGACGGTGCTCGTACCGCTGACTCGTGTGCTTAGGGTGTACCTCGAGAGTGGGAAAAGAAGCGTGTCGTTGGTATTGGGACCAGTAGTCATATGTTTTGATAGTATCAACTGGCCACCACTGTTATTACGTCATGATTTTAAGATCTTGGTGGCGAGGGAAGGGATCTGTCGGAGAACCGGCACTGATCCACTCTGAGTCGATGCCCTTGCCATTTCGAGATCGGCCCACCCTCACCAATGTCAATAGCCAAACTGACCCGATCTCGATCCTTCCCGTGGATCTCACTGGAAGGGGGCTCAACGTCGGCCTCCCGGCTGACGTTTCTGATGCGACCATTTATTGCTGAGAGGTGGGTTTCGGCCTACTGCTCGAGTCTTCTCTTGCAATCGCCTCTATAACGCGAATCCGAAGGCGGAACTCGAGCTGATCGAGTGCTACGTAGACAGAAGTGCTCACGTCAAGAGGTTCGCTCCTCGAGATTACTCTATGATGTAATCGGTCGACGTCATCTGACCTCCCGCTGACTGGCTTGGCTGTGCGACTGGATCCGACAGAAGACGTGGTGTCCGGAGATGGAACAGGTCGAGCTGCTGCTTGGCGATCGAAGGCGAGTCGTCATCGCCGATGCGGTAGAGAAGACAATCTTGTCACCGCTGCGTAGCTTGGTTCCTTAAGAACTATTCAAATCTATGTTTATTCTCTTTATACATGTAATACGGCAGTAATAAGTGGGTTGTACTCTCTGGATATTTGTATGGAGTCGATCTCGGCTGTCGTCCTCGCAGGTGGGGAGGGCATGCGGCTGCGGCCATTAACCCAGAATCGCCCTAAACCGATGCTACCAGCTGCAACGACGCCGATCCTTGAACACGTATTTGATCAGTTACTCGATGCCGGCGTGACGAACATTACTGTCGTTGTCGGCTACAAACGCAACCGCGTTCAGGCCCACTTTGGATCGACGTACAAGAACGTACCGCTCACATACGTCACACAGGAGCAACAACTCGGCAGCGGCCACGCATTGCTTGCCGCCGAAGCTGAAGTTGACGGGCCGCTGCTAGTTGTGAATGGCGACCAGCTGGTCGAGAGCCGGATCATCAGCGACGTCCTTGAGGCACACGCCAACGCTGATGCAGCGGCGACGCTTGGGCTGCTCAACCGTGCGGATGTCGATGAGTACGGCGGTGTAATTCTCGAGGGCGGAACGGTCACGGAGATAATCGAGAACCCGCAGGACGACCGCTCATATCGCTTCAATGCCGGTGTCTATGCGTTCGAGACACAGATTTTCGATGCAATTCGTGCTGCCGAACCGCGAGCCGGTGAACAGTCGCTCATCGACGGTATTTGCGAACTTATTGAATCTGATTCTGAGGTCCGAGGTATTGTTTCGGAAGGCTTCTGGGTTGACGCGACGTATCCGTGGGACCTGCTTGATGTCTCGTTCGATCTGTTTGAAGCTGGCTTGATCGATGGTAGTCAAAGGGACCGTAGTAACTCGTCGACAACAGTCCATGAGTCAGCCGTAATTCGCGAGCCCGTTGTGATCGCACCCGACTGTGAGATTGGGGCAGGAGCTGTCGTCGGACCATATGTCTGTCTCGGCGAAAACACGACAGTCGGTTCGAACGCGGTCGTCGAACAGAGCGTTATCGATGCAGATACACGCATCGGTGCTGGGGCTACCGTGGTCGACTGTGTTACTGGTGTCGGCGTGACGATCGGTAACGGGACGACTATTCCCGGTGGGCCAGGGGATGTCCGCGTCGGGAACCGTGTCTTCGAGGATGAAGACCTCGGCGCGCTGTTGGCTGACCGCGTAGAGGATCAAGGTGGGTGTGCGTATGTTCCGGGTGCGATTGTTGGGTCGGACACGGTTGTCGAAGCTGGTACAACCGTCCGTGGCACCCTCTCAGAGGGAATGGAGGTGCGGTCCTAATGTGTGGCATTATCGGCTATACTGGGACTGACGGTGCCGTCGGTGACGTGTTGCTGACCGGCCTGTCGGGTCTCGAGTATCGTGGCTATGACTCTGCCGGTGTCGCGGTTTCCGACTCATCGCTATCGATCCACAAGCGACAGGGAGAGGTTTCAGAACTCGAGGAAGCCCTTCCTGCCAATGGGATTGATGGTGTGGCTGGAATCGGACATACACGTTGGAGTACGCACGGGCCACCGACAGATACGAACGCACACCCGCACACGGACTGTACTGGTGATGTGGCGGTCGTCCATAACGGGATTATCGAGAACTACCAGCAGCTACGGTCGGATCTCGAAACTGGCGGCCACGAGTTCATAAGCGACACGGACACCGAGGTCATCCCGCACCTGATCGAAACAGCACTCGAGACCGGTGCTAGCCGTGAAGAGGCATTCCGGGAAGCAGTCCATCAGCTCGAGGGCAGCTACGCTGTTGCGGCAGTGTTCCCTGGTAGCGAGACCGTGTATGCGGCGCGAAACGAGTCGCCGCTCGTACTCGGGATTGGCGACAATGGTCACTATTTGGCAAGCGACGTGCCTGCGTTCATCGAGTACACCGATCGCGTGGTGTACCTTGAGGACGGTCAGTTCGCGCGTATCAACCCGTCGGGAATCGTTGTCACTGACGAGCAGGGGGCCGTGGTTGAGACGGCCGTTGAGCGGATCGAGTGGGATCCCGAGGACGCGGGGAAAAGTGGCTACGACCACTACATGCTCAAGGAGATCCACGAACAACCGCAGGCGATCCGCAAGTGTCTGCGTGGGCGCGTCTCCGAACTGGAGGGTGAAGTGACGGTCGACGAGTTAGCGAACCTTGATCTTCAGGGTCCAGTGCAGTTCGTCGCCTGCGGGACCTCGTATCACGCTGCGCTATACGGTGCGCGGATGCTGCGCGAGCACGGGATTCAGGCTCAGTGTTTCCTCGCCAGCGAGTACGATGTGGATATGATCCCGATGACTGAGAAAACGGTCGTTATCGGAGTTACCCAGAGCGGCGAGACGGCAGACACGATGAGTGCGCTCCGGGCTGCAAATCGCACTGGGGCGGCGACGCTGGCGCTGACCAATACGGTTGGGAGTTCGGCCGCACGGGAGTGCGATCACGTAATGTACATCCGCGCCGGGCCGGAGATCGGTGTGGCGGCGACGAAGACCTTCGCCAGTCAGCAGGTCGCGCTGGCGATGCTGGCAAGTGTGCTGTCGGGTGAGTCATGCGTCTTTAGCTAAGCCTCACCCCTCGGTTGTGTAGCGGTTGCGAGCGTCTCCTGTAGTATCGGTCGTTGGTCGTGGATTTTCTGTGCATCTTCGATAAGACGCTCCAACAGCGGTGGTGGCGAGTAGCCGAGGAAGTCACCCAGATCGTCGAGGATGAGCTGGGCGTGCGACCGGAAGGTCGCCGCCCAGCGCCCTGGTGGAAACACAGCGTCGTCATCGGCGCACTCTGTCACCAGTGCCAGCAACTCACGGCTTACTAACAGCGACAACAGCGCCGCATACACCAGAATCTTCACGATGTGCTCTTTCGTTGTATCGAACTCATCC
>NZ_FOIC01000048.1 GCF_900111485.1 Natrinema hispanicum
ATCTGCGGTCGCTTGCTGCTGACAAAGGCTATGACAAGCAACAACTCCGAGAACGACTGCGTGAACTCGACATCCGCCCGCTGATCAAACACCGGATCTTCGCGCCGTACGATCACGCACACAACGCCCGCATTGACGACGATCGGTACGCTCAGCGGTCAATGGCCGAAACCATCAACTCAGCTGTCAAGCGCTCGCTCGGCTACGCCGTGCGAGCGCGTACCTGGTATCGAGAGTTCCGTGAAATCGCCTTGATGTGTGTCGTCTATAACATCAAGCAGGCCATCAAACAGTGAAATCCAACGCCGTATGGCGATTCAACATAGCCGAAGTACTCGATCACCGATCGCTAGTCTCCTCGTCGACGACGTCGAGCCGACGTGGAGCGGCGTGTTCTGCTCAACGGCTAATTCAAGTATTACTGCTCGACAAGTGTTCATACAGTCTGCTGGCAGTCGATGCCGGCCGGCCGCGACCGCCTTGCGTTCCCACCGGTAAATCGGGACAGCAGACCGTATCAGTCGTCGCCGACGACACTCTCCTCGGTGGCGGCACACCGGTTCGGCCCCAGTTCGAGTTCGTCGGCCTCTTCCTCACCCTCCAGTTCGCGCTTGCCCTCGTTCGTCGCAATGATTTCCTCGTAGTTCGGGGGTTTCTCCGGGATGGTCTCGAACGCGGCCTGGACGTACTCCTCTCTGTCCATCTGGATCATTTCGTTGCGGGTCCGGATGTGACCGATGGGAGACTGCATCGGCATCCCGGGCGTGACGCCGACGTATTCGCCGGCGTCGGTGACGTTGAAGTGTCCCGGGAGGACCGTCACAGTGTCTGGCTCGGCCATCAACTTCTGCAGTGTCTCGTAGAGCACCGCCGAAGCCTCCTCGGCGTCACCACCTTCGAACTGGAGTTCAGTCCGGCCCACAGACTCAACGAACAAGGTATCGCCGGTCATGATCGCTTCATCTTCGACCAGCCAGCTCGTCGAGCCAGTAGTGTGTCCGGGCGTGTGGACGCCCTTCAGTGTGACCTCGCCGATGTCGACGGTGTCGTTGGGATCAACGGGGTCGTACTCGAACTGCGGGTCCCGCGTCTCGATCTCGCTCCCGAGATAGTACGGGACATCCAGTTCGTCGCGCAGACGCTTCCCGCCGGTCATCAGGTGGTCGGCGTGGATATGCGTCTCGAGGATCGCCGTCACGTCGAAGCCGTGGTCCCGGGCAGCCTCGAGGAACTGCTGGGTGTGTCGAGACGGATCGATGATCGCCGCCTCGCCGGTGCGTCGACACCCAACGACATAGCCGAGACAGCCCTTCGAGCGGCGCTGGAGTTGGATGATCTCTATGTTGTCGTCCCGCGTCGCGATGGGGACGACGTCGTACACGCGGCTCCAGGCCTCCATGCCGCCGTCGACTGAGGAGACGTTCTCGTAATCCCGTTCCTCGAGCCACTCGCCGAACGCCTGGGAGGCTCTGCCGACGGCACAAATGGTGATGATCTCGGTGTCCTTGTCGAGTTCGTCTCGAACCGCGTCGAAATCGCCCCGGAGCTCCTCGTCTGTGGCCGAGTAATCCATGTTCTCGGCCGCCGCGATGTGCCAGTTCTCGTAGTCCTCGGGGCTCCGGTTGTCGAAGAGGACGAAGTCTTCGTCTCGGTCGATTTTCTCCTTGAGTTCGTCTGCCGTGATCGTGTCTGTCATGGGTCGATGTGAGTGTTGGTTCTCTGTCGGTTACCGGTTCGTCAGTGTCTCCTCGCCATCATGGCGTGCCCCGTAACGAGCCGTCATCGCGCGCCGACCCGTCGGAGGAACTCGACGATTCGACCGATGCCGCGTCGGACGTTCCGATCTCGGAGCGCGCCGAGCAGCCCCAGGATGCCCATCTCTTTGGGCTCCTCCTCGGCAAATGCGCCCAGGCCGGCGTCGAGCGTCTTGAGGACCTGGGGATCGCCGACTTGCTGCGTGAACCACATCACGTTCCCCAGATTCTGTCCGAGCTGGTACGGCTCGATGTCATGGGCGGACGTCGCGTCGACTACGCCGGCCGCGACGAGGCGAGATTGTCGGATCATCGGCCGCATGTCGCCGCTGGCGTCCTGAAGCTCCGGAACGAGGTCTTCGGCCAGCCCCTTCGTCGCATCCAGCAGATCGAGTGTCTCGGCGAGCGTGTCCGCGTTCTCGCCCAGTCGCTCGACGAGGACGACGATGTCCTCGCTCTCGACGGCCATTCGGAGCCGCCGGAGGACGTCGCGGTTCTCGCGGACGGCGCGACGGAGTTCCGGCGTTAGATCCGACGCCAGCCCTTCGGCGGCATCCAGCAGGCCAAGCAGTTCAGTTAAGTCCTCGGAGTGTTCGCCGAGTTCCTGGAGGAGGACGACGGTTTCCTCGCGTTCGAAGGCCATTCGGATGTCACGGAGCGGCTCGCGGTTCTCCCGGACAGCCGTCCGCATCTCGGGAGCGAGGTCTGCGGCCGTCTCCTGGAGCGCGCTCAGCAACTCCAGCAACTCTTGCAGTTCGTCGGCGTTCTCGTTGAGTGTCGCGGCGAGTTCCGCCACCTCTTCGTCGCTGAGTGCCGCTTCGGCCGCGCCACTCGCATCTGTTTGGCTCATTGTTTACACCGGGAGCGGGTCGTAGCCGCGCATCCAGAGGTCCCAATACACCGACGGCAGGACGTTAACATCCAGGATCCAATTGGAGCGGGTCTCGACGGGCGCGGAGATGCTTTCCTCGTAGTCGAACTCCGCCACCATCGCCTTGCCTTTCTGAGTTAGCAGGGGACATGCCGCGTAGCCGTCGTATCCCGGCTCGAGTTCTCGGCCGTTCATCGCGCGGACGACGTTCTCTGCCACGACGTGGGACTCCTTGCGGGCGGCTGCTGCAGTCTTGGAATGCGGTGCGTTCTCGCAGTCGCCCAGCGCGAAGACGTTCTCGTACTCGTCGTGCTGAAGCGTATGCTTGTCGACCGTGACGTACTCACCATTGTGTTCGTCGTCGCCCTCGGTCAGCGGCGAGTCGTCGGTGATCGCTTGCTGGCCGTACTGTGGCGAGACGGGTGTGCAGAAGTCGTACTCGATCTGGCCGTTGTCCGTGTGGATGACCTGCGCGTCCGGGTCAATCTCGCTAACCGACGTGTTGGCCTTGAACTCGATGTCGCGCTCGTCCCAGATCTCGTAGAGTTTGTCGCGATAGGGCTGGACGCCGAAGTGGTGGTCAGCGTTCCGAGTCATGATGAACTCGGCGTCGTCGCGGAACCCCTGTCGCCTGGCGTAGTCTTCGGCGAGCATCGTCATCTTCAGCGGCGCACCCGGACACTTGAACGGTGTATCCGGGATCGTGACGACGAAGGTGCCGCCGTCGAAGTTCTGGAGTCCCTCACGCATCTCGAGGGCCGCCTCGTAGTGATAGAACGGATACACCACGTCAGTTTCTTCCCAGGCCTCAACCATCCCTGGGGTCGTCTCCGGGGCGAGCCGGTGGCCAGTAGCCACCACCAAGTAGTCGTAGGTTAGATCCTCGTCGGCCTCCTCGAGGTGCACGACCTGATCATCGGGATCGACACCCGTTACCGCGTCGTGGACGAATTCGACGTCGCTGTGGACGAGGTCGCGGATGTTTCGCGACTGGTCTGGCTCCAGATAGCCAAACGGGACAAGATAAAACGACGGCTGATAGAAATGTTCTACACTCTTATCGACGAGGGTGATCGTCGCCTCGTTTCGGCCGAGTTTCCGATGCAGGATGTTGGCAGTCATCGCGCCACCTGCTCCGGCGCCGAGGATTGCTATGTGTGTCATTCCCACCCTATGACTAGGTGAACCAATGTGACAAAGCTAGCGATAGGAGTAATTACCGGAACCGACACGACCTGTGGCAAGACTGCTGCAATAATTGCACGTTTTGATTCGAGACGAGTTCGGAGCGACGCTCGTTTCTGGTGGCAACAACGCGGCTGTGAACGCGGACACGTCTCGAGCCGGATCGAATCACGATCGATTGTGCTTATACGGACTCCTGTCAGTCAGTGCCGGCCGGCCGCGACCGCCCTGCGGGCCCACCGGGACAGCGAGACAGCAGGCCGTATCAGAGTGTAGTCAGACGCACTCGCAGACGCCGTCTCGAGTGAGGATCCGGACGGAACCCTCACTCCGTTTCCACGGGGACATCGACGAGGCTCCCCCACTCGGTCCAGGAGCCGTCGTAGTTCATCACTTCGGGATACCCCAGCAGTTCCGAGAGGACGACCCACGCGAGCGCCGAGCGTGCTCCCACGCCACAGTATACGATGATCTTTCGGCCGCTGGTGACACCGGCAGCGGCCAAGACGTCCTCAACGGCGCTTCGGGAAGCGAACCGGTGACCGTCGAACAGTCGGTCCAGCGGGATGTTGATGGCCCCAGGAATGTGTCCCTGGTTGGGCGTCGACGCCGACAGATCGCTCCCATCGTCGGCCTCGCCACAGTATTCAGATTCCGTTCGGACGTCGAGCAACACGGTATCCTGCGCGATTGCGCGGACGACGTCGTCGCGGTACGCCCGCAGGTGATCGAACGGTCCGCTGGCGGTATACTCAATCGCAGGAATCGACCCCGGAACGTCGGTCGTGGGATATCCGTTGGCGATCCAGTACTCGAGGCCGCCGTCGAGCAGTCGCTGGTTTCGATGGCCGTAGTAAGCGAGGATCCAATACACGTACGCGGCGTGACGTCCCTCCACATCGTCGTAAAGAATAAGAGTCGTGTCTTCAGTCATGCCGCGACTGCCGAGCAACTCCTCGAGTTCCATCCGATCGGGAAGGCGCTGGCGATTGGGATCGAGAAGGTCCGACTCCAAGTCCAAGACGATCGATCCTGGAATAAACGCGCCAGCAGCGTCATCTGTCTCGACGTAGACAAGTCGTGTGGACGTATCGTCCTGCTGGAACGACGAGAGATGCTTGCGGACCCAGTCTGGATTGACGAGCGCGTCGCGCGAGTACGTCGAGTTCCCTGAGTCCCTGACGAGGGTGTAGCAGGTCTGTCTGGCGTCATAACGTGCTGGTTGGGACGTGACGAGTCCGGCGTCTTCCAGTTGACTGATGGCGTAGTGCAGCGTCCGTGACGAGAGTCTGGTCTCCTCGATGAGCTGCTTCTGTGACAGGTGTCCGTTGTACTCGAGGACCTTATAAACGAGGTTCGCACTCGGCGGGAGGTCCGCTAACGCTTCCTCGATCCATTCTTCTGCCATAGTGGTTGTCGTCAGTTGTACTATGGTCTGTAATGACTTAACAAGTCGAATCTGACACCAAGATTACTGGCTCGATTGAGTAGCGTAATTATATAGAACTAAGAGGGAGTCAATGGTCTTCGACCAGGCTTCGCGGGCGGCCGCCCTGCGAAACTCTCCGATGAACAGTTTGAGGAGTTCCTTACGATTGAAGCCGCACTACTGTCTCTCAAGTTTACAAAATGAACTGCTGGGAGAAGACAAACGGACACCTCGAGCGATCGGTGAGGTGGAGATGGAACACTTCGATAGAGGTGTGTTTCGCAGGGTGATCGAAACCACAGCGCCTGAATGATACGATAGCAATTCTACAGGAAGCGGAGTGGCTAGAAAGAGCAATCGAGAATGAAAATTTGCGCTCGAGATACCGCGTTGTAGCAGCTATACTTCCAGATCACACATCGATAGAGGTGTGTGGTAGGATGGGGTCGGGATACCGACTCAGTTTTCGTTTCGAACCTGTGCCTTGACGACGCTCGTTACTTCGTCCGGAGAAACCATATCGAGACGCGAATCTTCACGAATCGTTTCGAGGATCGTGTCAGGACGCTCACCGAACTGAAACTCGAGGAACATGCCCGAACTCGGCCCGTGGCTCCGCCGTTCGAAGTCGACGAGCGAGTACGTCGTCATTTCCTTCATCTTATTGACGTATGTCTCCTGATGGTATTGCTCGGCACCGACCGCGTCAGTGAGGAACTGATAGACACGGTACCCGGTCGTGCTGCGAGCAGATTCGTCGTCCGCCTCAGCGGCGACAGCCGCGGTCGCGTAGAGACACAGCTTCTTCTGGGTGCTGATGCCGCGGACAACCTCGAGAACCCGATTTTTCTCGACTTTATCCTGTGCTTCGCGAACGTGTTCTTCTCGAACGCGTTCGTCACCTTCACGTTCTGCGAGTTCGCCGGCAACGCGCATCAGGTCGATCGCTTTGCGGGCATCGCCGTGGGTCTGAGCTGCAAAGGCCGCCGCCAGTGGAATGACATCGTCGTCGAGGACGTCCTCGTAGAACGCGTCCTGCCGGCGACGCAGAATCGATTGCAGCTGATTCGCATCGTAATCGTCGAAGTGGACGTCTTCGGGAGTAAACGAACTCAGGGCCCGACTGCCCACGGACTCCATCATTTTCGTATCGTTGGAGATCGCAACGACTGAGATGTGGGCCGTGAGTTCGTTGTTTGCGCCGGCTCGAGAGAGCTGATAGAGCAGTCGAGAAAACGCTGGCTCCTGTTTGTCCCGACGACCGACGAGCATGTCGAGTTCGTCCAGGACGAAAACCGCAGAGTCGAAGTTCTCGTTGACGATCCGATAGAGTTCGTCCCATTTTTCTTTCGTTGCGACGCCGTGTTTCGGAACCTCCACGTCGACGTCAGCTTCATCCGCAGCGCGACTTGCCAGTTCGTAGACCGCAACACCGAGGGTGTCGAGATCCTGGCAGTTGACTTCGATCGTCCCGAACCGAATGTCTCGAGTCTGGCAAATTGAGGTGATATTCTTGCAGACAGCTTTCGTAATGAGGGATTTGCCGGTTCCCGAGGGGCCGTAGAGGAAGAGGTTCGGAGGACGGTTATTGCCGAGCGCGACGCGGAGCATTTTGGTTACCTCCTGAAGTTGCTCGTCGCGGCCGACGATCCGATCCTCTTCGACGATATGATTCGGATCGAGAAGCGACCGGTCACGGATAAGTCCGTCCTGTTGGTCGAACGCCAGTAACATGTCCTCGATCGATTTCGATTCACCGGCCGGCGCTGAGTCAGTCGGAGATGAGGGCCGTTCGGATGCAGTCGAGTCAGACGAGGAAAGAGCCTGCTCCGTCGTGTCATCCTTCGATGTCCCCGCCCCATCACGGGGATCCTCGAAGTCATCCATACGATGACCCATACAGGGTGGAACCAAAAGTGTTCCCCACCACTATCGATGTGTATTTCTTCGATTGAGAAGGTATCACTACCAGTTCCCCAGAACAGAGAGCGGACAGCCTCGAGTTATGACTGACGACCGACGATGTGTTATCCCTCAAAACGGTAGCAACACAGACACCCCTCTATCGATGTGTTCGATGTGTCGGAGGGGGGAGGGGGTATCCGACGAGGGAGATGAACTGTGAGGCCTGGTACCTCGAGATATCGAAGGAAAGGGCGTATTAGGTCCTCTCAAGAATGCTAAGCGAGTCAATTTTCTCTTCTCTTCTTCTAGCTTCTAGACTAGACACTCACACACCCCTCTATCGATGTGTTCGATGTGTCCCGGACTATCGTCCCTTTGTCATTTCGAGTTTCCACAAGCTGAAACTCACTGTACACCCCTTCTCGAGGCTGTTCTCTATCGAATCCTCCCAGAACGGCTTCTCTATCGCACTCTTTTTTCCGTTCGTAGGCTCTTCTTCCGCCGTCACCTTCATATCGAACACATCGATAGAGGGGTGTCTGTGTCGTGACGACCTCGTTCGTTTTCGGCACAGCTATCGACACACATCGATAGAGGGGTGTTTCCGTACAGTTCGAACCGTTTCCCGTGTCTTACGCGACGACACTATCACTGAACAACGTCGTCACTACTCACTAATCGCACAGCCCCCGTGCGATCAGGTGTGCACTGACTGTCAGTAGCTACTATCTTTCCAATGCCTTTCACTGTCTTCTCTCGAAGTCCGACTCGAGTTGGAAGTGACCATCTCCCACGAACACATCGATAAAGGGGCGTCTCCGGACAATCCCGGAAACACTGTCGAGCCCACTGACGGTTCCGTTGTCCGGGTGTCTTTTCGCTGATTCCGCTCGAGTCTCGTCTCTCAAAACCCGTCGCTCATTTCGACGACCGTGAGTCAAAGATTCTGGTATTCAGCCGAGCTATGAACACGTTGAGGAGGAGGAACACGACGAATCCAACGGCTATCCATCCCCACTCGACAAGGGAGGGGGGAACGACTTGGAAGAAGCCGTGAAGCGGTGTATACAGGACTGCGAGCTGGATGAAGAGCGAGATGCCAATCGCACCGACGAGCCATGGATTCGAGCGAAGCGGCTGATCGTACCGCGAGCGGATGACTTGGATGCGGATCAACTCAACAACGACGATGAAGGTAAACAGGAGCGACTGGGCGCGCAGGAGAGATCCAGTCTGTTCGAGAGCATAAAAAAAGATACCCAATCCAGTCACTGCCAACAAGATAGCGATCGTCAGTATCGATACGAACACGCGCGTGTTGATGACGCCTTCGTCGCTAGGTCGTGGTGGCCGGTTCATGAGCCCAGCCGCGTGGGGATCGGCACCCAGAGCGAGCGCAGGAAGCGTATCCGCGACGAGGTTGATCCAGAGGATCAGGATCGGCGTCAGAATCAACGCTTGTGATGTTCCAGAAAACCGTGCCGGGAAAAGGAGACTCCCGAGCAATACCCCGAGGAACACGACCAGCACCTCGCCGGTGTTGGTCGAGACGAGGTAGTTGACGAACTTGCGCACGTTTTCGAAGATGCCTCGCCCCTCCTGAATCGCGTCACGAATCGTGGCGAAGTTATCATCCTGCAGAACCATATCGGACGCCTGCCGAGCGACGTCGGTGCCGCGCTGTCCCATCGCCACCCCGACGTCCGCCTGCGTGAGGGCAGGTGCGTCGTTAACGCCGTCGCCGGTCATTACGACGGTGTGTCCGGTATCCTGGAGCGCGTTTAGAATGCGAACCTTGTGCTCTGGCGTCACACGGGCGAACACGTCGACGTCTTCGATAGTGCTCTCGAGTTGGGCGTCCGATCGGTCGTCGATGTCGCTGCCCGTGAGTGCACCAGCAGGATCGAGTCCGATCTGCTCGCCGACGGCCTCGGCCGTGGTGAGATTGTCGCCAGTTGCCAGCACAGTCCGGATACCAGCCGACTGGCAGTCGGCGATTGCCGCTTCGACTTCCGTTCGGGGTGGATCGAGCATCCCCTGCAGGCCGAGAAACACCAGTTCGTCCTCGATCTGATCCGCGTCGGCTGACGGATCGTTGACACCATTCGACGCGAATCCCAGTACCCGAAGCGCATCCTCCGCGAACGATTCCGTCCGGTCACGGATTTCCTGCCGTTTGTCCTCGGTAAGTTCGTGCACGTCACCATCTTCGAGAATGGAGTCACATCGATCCAGAACGACTTCCGGTGCCCCCTTCATATAGGCAGTCAGCTCGCCGTCGTCGACGAGGACGGTCATCCGTTTTCGCTCCGCCGAAAACTGGATTTCACGGACCCGCTCTCCCGTTGGCTCGATACCTGCCTCGTCCGCGATCCGCTGGAGCGCGATCTCGGTCGGCTCGCCTCGATACTCGCCGTCCGTCCGGTCTACGTTATTGCAGCGAGCTCCACATCGTAACAGCGGGGCAACTGCCGGCCGAGACCGTTCGTTGCCGTTCGCAGCAATTTGCTGATTTTCGGTGGGTCCGCCCTCCGATTGCACGCTCGAGTCGGGCAGGTCAACGACGGAACTGGACGCGTAGAGACGGGTCACTGTCATCCGGTTTTCGGTGACCGTCCCGGTCTTGTCGGTGACGATGGCGTCGACCGATCCGAGGCTCTCGACGACCGGGAGTTGTCTGACGAGCGCGTTCCGGGCGACCATTTCTCGTGCGCCTAGTGCCAGTGTGAACGTCACGACAGCGGGTAATCCCTCTGGCACTCCCGCAACGGCGAGCGTAATCCCGACGAGGAGGATTGCAACCGGTTCCGTCTCGGTGAACAGGAATTGCACAGTGACGACGAGGACAATCAATGTGACGACCAGCCCACCGATCTGCTTTCCGAGGTGCTCGACCTCGGCCTGAAACGGTGTCCGTTGATCATCGGTCTCACCGAGTTGACTGGCAATACCACCGACCTCGGTCTCCATGCCGGTGTCGACGACGACCGCTCTCCCGTGACCTTTTATCGCGGTCGTGTTCTTGTAGACCATATTGCGGCGCTCGGCCAGCGGCGTGTCTTCGTCGACAGTTCCGGGTGTCTTCTCGACAGGCGTGCTCTCTCCGGTGAGTGGCGATTCGTTCGTCCGCAATTCCTCAGCGTCTATGACTCGAGCGTCGGCCGGAACCGCGTCTCCCTGCTCGAGGTAGACGACATCTCCGGGAACGACCTGTTCGGCATCGACGATCTGTTTTCGGCCGGCACGGCGGACGGTCGCATCCGGACTTGCGAGTTCACGAAGCGCTTCGATCGACCGGGTGGCCTGATAATCCTGAATAAAGCCGAACAACCCGTTCGCACCGATGATGAGGATGATAAATGCTGTCTCGGTGTAATTGAATTCACCGCCGGGGATGAACCCGACACCGAGAGAGAGAAGCGCCGCGACGACGAGGAGATAGATGAGTGGGTCACGGAACTGCGAGACGAGCAGGCTGAGAGCCGATTCTCGTTCGGCGTCGTGGATGTCGTTCGTGCCGTACTCCGACAGTCTGTGAGCTGCTTCGTCGGCTGAAAGCCCCGTCTCGTCAGTCGCTAACGCCGAACAGAGTTCGTCAGTCGATGTTGCGTGCCAGGATTCCGAACGACGCGTGTCTGAATCATCGCGAGTCATGCTGTCGAAAGGGTTCCGTTGAGGGACGTCACAGCCTCGTCTCTATCGCTGAACTCGTGTCACTCTGAACTGTAGCGTGCTACAGTTACGCGATACGGCGCAGGCAATACGCGACTACTCTCGGAACACACCGCTGGTTCCCTGTCTAGTTCGTGAACACATCACGTGTCTGTTTCGGGTGCTCGAACCGTCAGTACCGGAATCGGCGACGTGCGAACGAGATATTCGGTGACGCTCCCCAGTACGTATCGGTCGAAGCCCGTTCGACCGTGGGTGCCGACGACGACGAGGTCGATGTCGTGGACTTCAATGTACGTGAGGATCGCCTGGTGAATCGAGGGGCCGTATTCGACTGCTTTCGACGCTGGTTCGACGCCAGCGCCGTCTGCGAACGCCGTCGCCTCGTCCAGCAGTTCATGGGCGCTTTCCTCCAGCGCCTCCATCTGGATATCTGGACGGGCATCTGTCCCCAACGCCGTGATAGTGATCACAGAAAGGAGATGCAGTGCTGCTTTCTCACCGTCTGCGATGTCAACGCCAATAGCGAGCGCTTGATTCGCACAGTCACTACCGTCAGTGGGAACGAGGACGTTTTCGTATGGGTGAGTGACCGTGACGTCGTCGTCAGGCCGAATCGTGAGCACGGGGACGTCTGCCCGACGAACGACCCGCTCGCTGGTGCTGCCGAGCAGAAACCGCTCGAGTCCTCGGCGTCCGTGCGTTGGCATCACGATGAGATCGAGTCCGTGCCTTTCGGCGTCGTCGATGATTTCTCGATACGGTTCTCCCTGACGGACTTTCGTGACTGTCTCTACGCCACGTTGGTGTGCTTGCTCGGCTGCCTCGCGAACGATTTGGTCTCTGTCCTGCTCGAGGGCGGTAACGTCGTCGCCTCCGATCTGCAGCATACCGTTCTCCGTCGTATCTGCGACGGTGAGAATGTGGACTGTCGCGTCGTGGCGGACTGCGAGATCGAGTACGTGATCGAACGCGAAGGCTGCTCCGTCACTCCCATCGGTGGGAAAGAGAATCCGCTCGAGCATGGACTCGATGACGGCACAGACACACAAAAATTGGAGGTGGTACTATCATCTCAGTCTCAAAAACCCAGGTGCTCAGTCTCGAAAACCCGGGGTGAGCAGTCGGTTGCGTACGTCGAATACAAAGCCACCGAACACGGCGTTGAAGCCGTGCAGATTGACCCTCGGAATACGTCAAAGCGTGTGCGAGAGGGGAACGGTGATACCAGTGCGTGGCTCGTTCGCAGTTCGACCGCAGCGTCTAACAATCAAGACCAGAACCCTTTCGACCGCTCATCGGTGAGAGTGGGTCGTGCATACTGATCGTGTTGAACAGCCCGACAGCCGCCGTAGTTGGATCGTGGCGATCGTCGGCTCCGTGGCGATGGTGTTCACATTCGGGACGCCGCTTTCGTACGGTATCTTCCGCGCGCCGTTCAGCGATGTATTCGGCGTCTCATCGGTTGCGTTGTCCGGTGTGTTCTCTATCATGCTCTTTACGTTCTTTATCGGCTCCGGGCTCATCGGCGTGTTCGGCGCACGGTTTGGGGCGCGAGCAGTGCTGCTCGCGTGTTCGATCGCAACCGGTGTGGTCGCACCGGCGCTGTATCTCCTGGATTCGCTCGGTGGGCTGCTCGTCGTGTTTGCCGTTCTCGGACTTGCACTCGGAACGGCGTTCGTTCTCCTCGCCTCCGTCGTTCCGCGCTGGTTCGAGGATCGTCGAGGGGCCGCAACGGGACTGCTTTTCGTCGGCAACGGACTCGGATTGTTCGTGCTCCCGCCGATCTGGCAGCGTACGCTCTCGGAAGTCGGCGTGCAGCGTGGCTTTCTGCTGATCATGTCGGCAACTGCGCTCGCCTTTCTGCTCGCCGGGCTCGTCTGTCGCCGTCCGAACTGGGCGGCGCAGTCGACTGCGACTGCCGGTGAACTGCTCGAGTGGCTCACGCGCTTAGCTGGGACGCGGACGTTTCAGTTGCTGTTCGTCGGGATCGCGCTTTCGTTTGCGTGGTACCAGTTGCTTGCCGCCTACGCCGTTGATCTGTTCGCCGCCCGCGGACTGACGGCGGCTGGTGCCTCGACCGCATTCGGGTTGATCGGCGGTGTCAGTATTATCTCGCGGATCGCCAGCGGCTATCTCGCCGACGTCATGGGCTCGCGACGAGCGTTTCTCGCGTCACTCGTCTGTGCAGTTGCCGGTATCGCCATGTTGTTTGTTCCATCAGTTTCGATAGTCATGATCGCGATTTGCTTGATCGGGCTCGGACTGGGTGGCTCCGCAACGCTATATATCCCGCTTCTCATGGGCGTTTATTCACCCGAGAAAGACACGGCCATTGTCGGCACGTTCAACGTCGCAATCGGCGTTGCTGCCCTCGCCATGCCGCCGCTTGGAACGGCAAGTGTCGAGTTCACTGGGAGTTTCACCATTGCGATCTTCCTGACGTTCGCCGCGGCCGTTGGTGGGTTGTGGGTGACTGCTGTCGGCACAGCGGGACCCTAGTGAATTGTTACACTCCCAACCATATTGTGATTGAGATAACTAGTGGCTACAATTGCGAGCTAAACAATCAGTCGCACAACAGCGATCACAGATCCAGGAAACAGGACGAACTAGCTCGAGGGATGATCCGGTAGTGAAACAATCACACGAGAGATAAATCACGTGATCCGGATCGACGCGTACGAAGATTGATTGCTGTTTCGACTGAATACGTAGCCGTGACAGTATCTGGTACCGGCTTTCACTCGCTGACCACCGAAGTCCACGACCATCATCCGACGGTCGAGGGCTCCATCCCAGACTGGCTCTCTGGGACGCTGATTCGCAACGGTCCCGCCCGCTTTGAGGTCGGCGATTGCCGCGTCAATCACTGGTTCGACGGTCTCGCGATGCTCCGCCGCTACGCGTTCGATGACGGTTTGCTTCGCTACTCGAACCGGCATGCGTCTTTAGCTAAGCCTCACCCCTCGGTTGTGTAGCGGTTGCGAGCGTCTCCTGTAGTATCGGTCGTTGGTCGTGGATTTTCTGTGCATCTTCGATAAGACGCTCCAACAGCGGTGGTGGCGAGTAGCCGAGGAAGTCACCCAGATCGTCGAGGATGAGCTGGGCGTGCGACCGGAAGGTCGCCGCCCAGCGCCCTGGTGGAAACACAGCGTCGTCATCGGCGCACTCTGTCACCAGTGCCAGCAACTCACGGCTTACTAACAGCGACAACAGCGCCGCATACACCAGAATCTTCACGATGTGCTCTTTCGTTGTATCGAACTC
>NZ_FOIC01000047.1 GCF_900111485.1 Natrinema hispanicum
CCCTTGGTCTTCGTTCTCTTCCTTGTCTCTGTCGTCGCTGCCAGGTGATCCAGCCGCACCACCCTGCTTACTGGGTGGTGTGTTTGGGTTTTCGTACCGCTTGAGGCGAGTCTCAAGTACCTCTATCTGCTGTTGCTGTGCAGCGAGTTGGCGACGGAGAAGACGGTTCTCAAGCTTTTGGACGACGAGTTGCTGGCGGAGATACGTACTGTTCTCGGTGCGGATCGCGGAATCTATCGATTCCGGCGATCCGCCAATCCCCAGCGACACACTTGGTTCACTATTGAGAGACCATTCATGAGACTGCTACGAAATCGGTCTGACGGCAAATCGCTATCCAACTACACACTAATTAAACCAACATATTATAGATACTTCTAAATGAATATCTGAGAAAGCTATTTATCTAATGCATTGAAAAGCGAAGTATGGTCGATAGTGAGACAAAGACTCCTCTAGTACTAGGGGCCGACGGTGCCGTCGCTTTCTATTATAAGGAGTTATTCCCTTCCTCCAGAGAGGTGACAAACCAATCTCTAGTAGATTCTACTCGATGGTTTTCATCGGCCACAGTTTCAGATCATCCACCAATTACTGCAAAAGCTACCCATTCTGTTCGACAAAAGCGGCAAGCATGATATCAACACAGCGAGATTCGGGAGGAAAAGACCGGGCACAGACAACACTTGATTTTGCATTCGGCATAGGAATATTTCTCATCACTGTCGCATTCATTTTCATATTTGTTCCTAACCTTGTCGCGCCCTTCAATACGCCAAGTGAAAGCGGAGAGAAAATTCAGGCAGAACGGACAGCAGATTATCTCGTCACAGACACTCTCGGTGGCAACCAAAATAACTCGCATGCCACAACGCTTGATCCAGCGTGTACTGACGCCTTCTTTGAGCGTAACGAGCTCCCTGACAGGTGTGACCCCCCAGATGACATCAAGATCTATCCAGGGTCAGAAGATGAACTTGACCCGACTGCGTTGGGGCTCAGTAGTTCGACTCATGTTCGGATCGAACTCGAGTCACTAGATACTGGGACTACATACTCTGTAGGAGAGTCAGCAAACTCGCAAAACGTCCAGCAGTGGACTCGACTCGTCTATTATACTGGAGAGGAATATAAATCTGGAGTATATAAATTAAGAGTGAAGCTGTGGTAATATGATCGGCGATATTCTCTCACGGCTTGGGGGCCAATCACTGACTGATACACGGGGGCAAGCATTCACGTTAGAAGCGATCACTGGGGCAATCATACTACTCCTCATAATGCTGGTCGCCCTCCAATCAACGGTTATCACGCCACTGAGTGCGAGTACGGCCAATCAGCAGATTGAGAAGCAAAATCGGGCTCTTGCAAATGATGCGATCGATATCGGAGCAGAAACCAACTCAATCACCCCCGTCATTCTCAACTGGAACGAAAGCGGGAAGCGATTTAAGCGAACCGAGGGCACTGACCGTCCGTATTACACTCAAGGAGTTCCAGACGACTTCGAATTTGGTGAGTTGTTAAACGAGTCTCTCTCGAGTGAGGATATAGCATACAACATGTATGTTGAATATCAGAGCGAGGAGAATGAAAAAATTAAGGATACTACAGTGGTCTACCAAGGTGAGCCCTCATATAATGCCGCCACTGCCACGAAGACTATCTTCCTTCACGACAGTACCATCGACTCCGAGTCAGAGAGCTATATTAAAGATATTCATGATGATTCAGAGTTATATAATGTGGTTCGTGTACGGATTGTCGTTTGGAGGATGTGATTATCAATGAGTAGTCGAAATCAACAGAAGAACTCCGGGCAGTATTGGCAGACCCAACAAGGACTCTATGGCCAGAATCGAGGTCAACTGATCCTAATCAGTGTCATCACGTTAGGTATCCTCCTCATCGGGATCACGCTTGTTCTAAATGGGTTTCTCTTCGCCGAGAGCATGGAATCTGAGGGTGTTCCGGAAGGGGGCAACGAGATTGAGTCGGTTCAGCAGATGGTTTACACCGAATATGGCGAACTGCTCATTCGGTCAAATCGACATGGTTCTGGAGATGACTTTGGTAATGCCACTACGCAGGCAAAAAATGCAATTCGGATGCAAGAAAGTGATTCACAGGGACAAATTCTTCGTATTTCGAAGGTAGACGAAAGATCTGGGAGACAGATACGTCAGACGAACGAAAAGAATTTCAACGGCCCAACAGGAGACTGGAGTATTAACGCCACTGACGTTCGTCGGTTCCAAATTGCTGTTAATCAACCATCTGATTTACATGACGTAGATAGTATCACTTCTACAGAACTTAGTGACGCCTTTCATATAAACATCACCGATGACTCCGGAGAGGTGTGGACAGTCTACGTGGCAAAACATGGGTCTGATGCGGTTATCGCAGTCGATGGCGGGAGCGGCCCAACTGAACAGTACGAAGCTGACGATTCACTTACCTTAGACGTGGTGACAGGGAGTGTAAACGAAACGGGAACGGAATCAGTAGATGAGGTGAATACCTACGACTATGCATCCAATTTAGATGCATCATCATCCAAATACACAATTAGTTTCAAAAACACCAATAATATCGAGGGCAAATATACCCTCACTGTACCGGAGGGCGGATTCGAGAAGTCCGGATCACCAGACCCAAAGAACGCTGTCTATTCATCAACGTTCGATCTGATATATGAGTCATCAGGATACGATTATGAAGGAGAGATTCGAATCGCCCCCTGTAGCCGATCAGATACAAGATGTCTATCGTATATTCGAGCAGGAGGGACATAGCGATGTCTGACCGTCAACCCTCACGGCGTATTCTTGAAAGAGATGACCGAGCTGTCTCTAACCAAGTAGGATATATTTTGGCGATCGTAATCATCACAATCTTAATGGCAGGGTTGGTTTCCGCTACAAGCGGGTTAGTAACACAGACCACTGAGCAAGGGACCGAAGCAGAGTTGCAAATCATTGGTGACCGGATCGGCGCACAAATACTGTCGGCCGATCGAATTTTAGCAACTGATGGAACAGCTACTGTAGTTCTTAATCCAGATGTGCCTAGTCAAGTCAACGGGAATTCGTATACAGTAACATATGATAAGAGCAATTCAAAACTCGTTCTTGAAAGCACTGGCAGTGGGATTACTGTATCAATCCCACTCGAAACAGAGCATGAGATCGATGTCGAATCTACGCAAGAGTCTGAATGGAGGATATACACATCTAGTGACGATATCAAGCTTGGCTCCCCAGGGGGAGATTCATGATGAATAGAACGGCGACCTCTCGAGGACAAAGTGGCATTCTCGGCTATATTATGATTTTCTCCGTCGTAATCCTCTCTATTGGAATTATTTACGTAAGTGGGATTGCCTCAATAGGTACCTATCAAGCAAGCTCAGAACTCAATAACGCCGAACAGGCAATGGTGGTTTTTTCGAACAATATCGACGACATTGTTCAGGAAGAAGCACCACGCCGCTCTGTCGAAATGAAAACGACTGACAGCGCTGTGGAAACTACAGCAAAACATGATATTACGATCACGATTGGCGGGGCTGAATCTACAAACACATCACTGAGGGGCTTTGCCTATCGTGGAGAAGGTGGTGACATTACGTACAAGGCTGGTGCTGTAATTCGAAGCGAAGGAGATGGTGCATTTATGCATGAGACACCACCGTTCAAATTTGGGGACGATAGAGTTATTCTGAATGTTGTAAAACTCGTTGGACAAGACGAGTATCAGGGGAGCGGAACATCATTAGTGGTGCTTGAGGATCATGAAGAACTGAGTTCAACGAGTTATTCTACCGGTGTGGATCGAACTGTCACAATTACAATGGAGGTTGAACCAGATCATGCGCAAATGTGGGAGCGCTATTTCGAGGATCAAGCATCCGGGTTAACGAAAGTGTCAGACGATTCAAGAAAAGTGGAATACGAGATCGAAACCGACGAGGTACTTATACGAGAGAGTGCGATTTCGGTAGAGATCTCTGAGTGAGCACTATATCAGGACGACATAGACCGGTCCGCATACCTTCGATATGAACATCTTCGCTCGGTCAATACAGTTAAAAGAGTTAGCAATCAAAAGTGAGAATCAGCTTGAGGTGAGTGCAAAGTAGTCAATCTCGAGTTCCTTATTGCCCTTGCCGGTGGTATTTGAGTCGATGATTAGATAGAGGTCATCGTGATTAGCAGCGATATCTTGTTCTTCTGCATCTGAGAAAGAATAGGTCTTGTCGCCCGTAGTGAGGGCCTGTCGGTTTGTAAGTTCCTCGCCACTACTATTGACAAGGTAAAATCCGAAAGTACCATTACCGACCTGTATACGCGCTATATCGAAATTCATCTCATACGTGTTAGCTGACGCATTTACAGGTGGCAATGAGTATCCGACCTTGAGGTCGGCTTGGCCTCCCGAAGAGATAGCTGTGGAGGTATTATCGTCATTTTCGTTGACTGCAGATGGGTTCTCGATGTTTCCACTCGGATCATCCGGTTGTGCGGCACCACCATTATTGGAATCGCGGTAGTTGCCGGAATCGCCGTAATCGTGCGTACAGGTAATGCTGACGTACGAGTTAGTTGTTCGTGTCGCAGTGATTGAGGTATCATCCGTTTCCGCATCAAATTCCAGTACTACCAGATAGGAGTCTCCGAGAGTAGTTGTGTCACTCGAGCAACTGATGTCGACGGTGTACTGATCTCCATTTCCACTGACTGTGGCTTGGACTGGTGGGGCTGTTGTCGCCACACCGTTTTCATTAATCAGTTTCAGCACGGTTACATCAAAATCTTGTATCGAGAACGAACCGGTGTTATCCGTAATATCATAGACTGCAGTCGTGTCGTTCGGTCCTGAAACCACAGCTCCCACAGATTGGTCGACTAAACCAAGAAGCGCATTTTCGTCGGATGCGGTGTCAACGCTAACTCCTCGATCTGTGTTAATTTGCGTGAAGCCCATCGTGTCGGAGATTAGGATTCCGGAACCTCCAGCGATAAGAGCAAGCGCAGCCCGCCGAGTTAGTTTCGCATTATTTGGCATGAGAGGGATTGTTAATCTGGTTGAACCTCGATCCGATTCTCACTCAGATGTAGATAGGTGATCGTAGTCGCTTTTGTTTCTATTTCGATTTGATAACCAGCTAGATCTTCATCGTATTGGATGTCTGTATTTTTGCTCCCGCCACCCGTGATCTCGAGTGAGTGAGCATAAATCGCGCCACGGAATGTACCGAATTGACCATTCGAATCGATATCAGCATTTGGCGCGTATATCACACTATCCATCAGCTCAACAGATGGGGCGTTAGATTTCGTTGCAACACCACCACTTACTAAAAACACATTTCGCTTAGCCTCGATATCTGCGGAATCTGTCTCCACAGTACCACCTTTGATCTCGAGATTCCCATCCACATAATACTGGACACCATTATTTGTACTTGTATCCTTATTTTCCAATTCTCGTCCAGATATATCGAGGGATCCATTTACAATAACATCGACTGGCCCGCTAGATGTGTCGAAATCAACATCACGATTTAACACTACATCATTATTGACAAAGTATGTACCATTAGTAAGAGTACAGCCACCTTCAAACGAAGTTTCACTAATACAGGTGGCATCTGAATTATTGTTTTCTTCTTTAGCAGATTCAATTTTGGAGTCGATTGTTCCAGATATGCCCACCAATTCTGCATCTTCATCTATATTGTCTGGAACTTCTGCATGTTTACTATTGGGGCCATTAAAATCATCTCGAACTGCAACCCCATTATTTATCGTTATTTCTTTGGGGGTAGACAGCTCAGCGGTAACTGTCTGATCATCACATTCTGTAACACTTCCACCGGTCCGTTCAAGGAAAAACTGACGCCACCCCCGACAATAGTCACTTTTTATTGTCACATGGACTTTGCCTTCTGTAATAGGATTTGGGTAGCTAATATCGTCCGAATTCAACCGTTTGACCGACAACCGGGTTGATCCGCTTGCGCCACCTTCTCCACTAACGCGAACAACGGGGAATGTAAGTGTTTGTCCTTGGTAGTGATATTCCGGGGGCGAAACCATGGTGCTATATTCATCTTGCTCTTGCCATACGCCACCGCCTTCGTATGCGACTTCTGTATCACCATTTTTGTAGACAACTGCCCCTAGAGACTGGTTTTCAAGTAGACGATTTTTAATGTCGCCAGAATCATTTTCGACATAGACTTTAACATAACTAGCATTTTGCCGGATCTCGATTTGCCCGTCATGAGTATCGCCATAGTCAATCGTCCGAGATTCTAAATCACCCAGGGCTACGAGACTTGCCTCAGAACTAAACTGCGATATCGATTGTTGCGCTTGTTCATTCTGGTTTTGGTCAGAAATACTATCAATCATATTCGACCCAGTATAAAGGAGTATTCCAGATGCAGTTATGGTGATTGCTACAAGTAAGAGATATCCCACAACAGTGGAAACTCCCCGGCTAGATTTCATGGTAGACGGTTTTCGTGAAAGATATTGAAACTTCTGCCGAGATCTAGTTAGACAAGGTCTATTTTCAACAGATCTACAATAACCAAGGCAGAATATAATCTCCCGCAGGGTCAAACTCCAAGACACTCAATCTGTTTTGCCTGTAGATTAGCTAGTATTATATAGGAAGAGACATGTACTACGCCCACGCAAAAATGAATACGGTATTGGCTCTCTTGCTTCCAATTGCAGCTCCAATAGCTGCCGTCTGGTGGATCTATTTTGATGCCACTAAGCACGGATACGACCTGCCGATTCATTGGGTCGCTATCATCGGAATAGCGTTTGTCGGGGGGTTCCTTCTTACTGATATCAGTAATTCAGTCTTCATCTCTAAACATATAATTTCTGCCAATATAGGACTGGTAGACCAGAAGACGAGGATGACAGCGATGACTATGAACACTCTTGTAGAATTACTTAGTGGAACAACAGCGTTCGTGCTGTACCTATATTGGGAAAACCGGGGAGTATTTGCCTAACACCTTCTCCACTGCTATTGAACCATACTGAGACTATGACTGCTTCATCTGTGCTTGTTACTGAACGTGAATTTGCTCGCACCTACGACGGCGGTACCTACGACGATGCTTGGCGAGCCGTTCAGCAGTATCGACATGCAGTGTCGTTTAGTGTGGACCACCCAGATCAAGGTTACACGTCGATTGCGACAAAAGTTGGATTCCCCCAGTCTCGAGTCCGCTCATGGGTTGACGCTGGACACACCCCCAGTGTTGTTACAGGTCTGTATGCAGCCCGCAAGCATGGCTGGATAGATATAACATTCAATGACAACGAGTTCATGGGACTGAACATACTCGTTGCGAGCATCTATTCTGGTGGAATGATCGCCAGCGATCATTGGCAGCCGATTTTTACACTTACCGAATCTGAATTCGACTCGAAGTGTGTGGCGGCACTCGAGTTATCCGGTGTCGGATATACCGTTCGGAAGGAGCGCAATAGTAACCGTGGAAAATCGGTTCGGCCTGGTGAAGATGGTGCGATTCTCGGGCGTGTATTGCATGTTCTCGGGGCGCCAGTTGGGAGTAAAGCTCACTCTGAATCGTTGTCACTGCCGTGGTATCTCGAAGAGGCACCGCTCGAGGTACGAAAACAGTTTGTGCAAGCGTATCTCAGCAATCGATCGACAACAAGCTCCGATAGTCATTCAGTGCAAATCATAGAAGAGCGATCCGACACGTATCGTGAGGAACTTGCCGAATTGATTGAATCTATTGCAGGCGAATCAGTCACGGCTGGTGAGCGATCAGTGACAATATCAGCTGCTGCTGTAGAGTCACTTGGTTTGGATTAGAAACGACTGAACCAGCTTTTCCGCATAAATCGTTCTTGTGGTCACTGATTCGTGTGATCTCGAGCGGGTCTTTGCAGTGTGGACTCCGCCTATGCGATAATCAGAAAAGCCATACGGATGGAATTATCATTTGAGATGTAATGAAAGCAGTCGTTCTCGCTGCGGGGGAAGGGACGCGACTCCGGCCACTCACAGAAGACAAACCCAAAGGGATGGTCGAAGTCGGCGGCAAACCAATCCTCACGCACTGTTTCGACAATCTCGTCGATCTCGGTGCGGACGAGTTCGTGGTGGTCGTTGGCTACCTCAAGGAGAAGATCATCGACCACTACGGCGACGAGTACCGCGGCGTGCCGATCACGTACGCTCATCAGCGCGAACAGAAGGGACTCGCACACGCCCTATTGACTGTCGAAGAGTACGTCGACGACGACTTCATGCTGATTCTCGGGGACAACATTTTCAACGCGAATCTTGAGGATGTCGTCCGGCGCCAGCAGGAGGATCGTGCGGATGCGGCGTTCCTCGTCGAGGAGGTGCCGTGGGAGGAAGCATCGCGCTATGGAGTCTGTGATACCAACAAGTACGGCGAGATCACGGACGTCGTCGAGAAACCCGAGGATCCGCCGTCGAACCTCGTGATGACTGGTTTCTATACGTTTACACCGGCAATCTTCCACGCCTGTCATTTGGTGCAACCGTCCAACCGCGGTGAATATGAGATCAGTGAGGCGATCGACCTACTGATCCAGTCGGGACGAACGATCGACGCGATTGGACTCGAGGGCTGGCGCATCGACGTCGGGTATCCAGAGGATCGTGACGAAGCAGAACAGCGACTGCAAGAGGAAACTAGCGCAGCTGTTGAGGCAGCCTCCGATTAGCTATACTGTCTAACCCGTTGTCTGCTACGTTTCGTAGCGAGTATTAGGACGATCGGACGAGCGGATCGTACCACTCTTGGTTTTCACGGTACCAGTCGATGAACTTCGAGACACCGCCTCGAATGTCGACGGTTGGCTCGTAGCCGAGCACATCGTTTGCCTTCGAGATGTCGGCATGGGTGTGTTCGGCATCGCCCTCGCGGGCTTCATCATACTCGAGTTCGAGGGATGGATCGATTTCATCCCGAACGACTTCCGCGAGGGTTCGGATGTCGATGTTGTCCGTCGAGCCCACGTTGAGGATCTCGCCGTCGGCGCTGTCGGCCTCGAGCAGTTGTTCGTTGACCCTGACGATGTCTTCGATGTAGGTGAAGTCGCGGGTCTAGGTGCCGTCGCCATAGATGACTGGCGGTTCACCGTGGAGACATCTCGAGACGAAGTTCGTCATCGCCATGTTCGGCCGCATCCGCGGGCCATAGACGGTGAAGTAGCGCAACGCAACGGTTGGATTTCGTTATACACGCGCGCGTACTGTTCGCTCACGAACTTCGAGACCCCGTAGGGTGAGACTGGATTCGTCGGATGGTCCTTGTCGTAGGGCAGATACTCTGGCTTGCCGTACACTGACGACGAAGCTGCGAGGACAACGCGCTCGAGGTCATTGTGTCGGGCGGCCTCGAGGAGGTTCATCGTCCTGTTGACGTTGTACTCGGTGTGGTACCTAAATTTGAGTTCGCGTGAATCAAAGATCGAGGTAACTGTCTGGCCATAACATATCTGAATACATCATCGAATCGGTCGTTTCAAAGCATATATACGAGTACAGCCACCTCTCCTTACTCGATGCTTACCGGTTGGCGGTATCGGACCGTGAGTGCGACGGGGACCGTATGTCTCGTCGTCGTTGCCGTGCTCGTCGCGAATCATCCCCTTTCCCAGTCCATCTTCACGACGGTCGTTCCGCTGTTCGATCGCCTCGAGCCGACCGTCCTTGATTGGACGTCGCTGCAGTGGGCGCTTACACTGAGCGTTCTCGCAGTTGCAGGGGCAGTCTGGCCCCTCTACAAGCCACGACCGCGTCGAATCCTCGATACGGTCTTTCTCGTTCAGAAGCGCGTCCTCGTCGGTGGACTCGCGCTGGCGACGCTGGGGTACTTTCAGTGGTCACACCGGCTGCCGCGGGCAACGCTTGTCATGATTATCGGGGTACTTGCTGTCGTACTTCCAAGCTGGTTTCTCCTGATTCGAGGACAGCCCAATGGGTCCGACGGTCGGACGTTGATCGTCGGCGACGATCCCGCACAGATCGATCGCGTCGCGCCTGCAGTCGACACACCCGTAATTGGCTATCTCTGTCCGACAATCACTGCAGTTCGAGACGCAGTGCGAAGTACATCAGAGGCGGGCCGCGAAGTAGTCGCTGACGGCGGGATCGAGCTTCGCCATGACGAGGGCTCCGAACTCGAGGATGGGGACGCGTCTCCAGGCGCAGTTCGATCGCTGTCCCGGCTCGGCGGACTCTCGCGACTCGAAGACGTCCTCGTCGAATACGATATCGACACCGTCGTGTTGGCGTTCCGTCAGGCCGACCGCGCGGAGTTTTTCGGCGCGCTCGACGCGTGTTACGAACACGGCGTCGATGCGAAGGTCCACCGAGAGTACGCCGACAGCGTGCTGGTCTCGGAAGTGGATGTGGGAGAGCTCGTAGACGTGGATCTCGAGCCGTGGGATCCGCTGGATCACTTATTCAAGCGGGCGTTCGACGTGGCGTTTGCGATGTCCGCCCTCGTGGTGCTTACGCCACTGATCGTTGCGATTTCGGCGGCGATCAAACTCGAGGACGGCGGCTCAGTGCTGTACCGTCAGGAGCGAACTGCCGTATTCGGCGAATCGTTCCCCGTGTACAAGTTCCGGAGCATGATCGAAAACGCGGAGGACGAAACAGGCGCGAAGATCAGCGAAGAGGACGCGGGCGGCGTCGATCCGCGCGTCACGCGCGTCGGTCGAGTAGTGCGGAAGACGCACCTCGACGAGATCCCCCAGCTGTGGTCGATCCTCGTCGGGGATATGAGCGTCGTCGGACCTCGTCCCGAACGTCCCGAACTCGATGCAGAGATACAAAACGAAGGCGTCGACTGGGAACAGCGCTGGTTCGTCAAGCCCGGACTGACTGGTCTCGCACAAATCAACGACGTCACCGGCCACGAGCCGGGGAAGAAGCTCAGGTACGACCTCGAGTACGTCCGCCGGCAGACGTTCTGGTTCGACGTGCGGATCGTCATTCGACAGATCTGGAAAGTCTTATCCGATGTCAGGGAGTTCGCTTCCGACGAATGAGTGTTCAGGACGACTTTCCGTCGATTTCCGGCAATCGTATCCTCATCACGGGTGGGGCCGGGTTCATCGGGAGTACCATCGCAGAGGCGCTCGCTCCCGATAACGACGTTCGCGTTCTCGACGATCTCTCAAGTGGCTCTCGATCGAACGTCCCGGACGACGCGACGCTGATCGAGGGGGATATCAGGGACGACGACGCCCTCGAGCGGGCGACAGCGGGCGTCGATATCATCTTTCACCAGGCGGCGCTGATCAGTGTCGAAGAGTCGGTGCAGCGGCCGGAGGTGACACACGACATCAACGTCACCGCAACCGTGAAACTGCTCGAGCGTGCGCGCGAGGAATCGGCTCGATTCGTGTTCGCCTCGAGTGCGGCCGTCTATGGCCATCCGGAGTCGGTACCGATTTCGGAGGACGCACCGACTGACCCGACGTCACCGTACGGGCTCTCGAAACTCGCCGCCGAGCGGTACGTCCGGCTGTACGCCGAGTTGTACGACCTGTCGGCCGTCGCGCTTCGGTACTTTAACGTCTACGGGCCAGGACAGATGTCGGGTGATTACAGTGCGGTGATCAGCGTGTTTGCGGAGCAGGCCACGAACGGTGAGCCGATTACCGTCGAAGGGGACGGCTCGCAGACTCGAGACTTCGTGCACGTCCGGGACATTGTCCAGGCGAACCTGTTAGCAGCGAGTTCCGACGTGACCGGAGTTTTTAATGTGGGAACCGGGGAGAGCGTGTCTATACTTGAGTTGGCTGAGATCATTCATGATGTTGCTGGTTCGGAATCGGAAATCATCCATGTTGAGGGTCGTGATGGTGATATTAATCGGAGTCAGGCTGATGTGTCCCGGCTCGAGTCGACGCTTGATTTCGAGCCGTCTGTTTCGCTTAAGGACGGACTGGATACTGTAATTTGATACGCCCATGGGAACGGTATGTGTCACCTGTTCGGAGTTCGTCTCGTGAGGATCTCTATCCAAAAACAAGATCTTATAACTGAGTTGGCTCAATACGACCTGTAGATACCGAATGTTAACCATCAGCTTGCTTCTCGTATTCGTTCTTGCTTCGGTATTATTGGTTCACAGCTATTTTCTCTATCCAATCACACTCGCTGTGCGTTCCGCAGTTAGCAACTCTGAGACACCTTCGGAACCTAATTCGTGGCCACACGTCGCAGTGGTCATCGCCGCCTATAACGAGGAATCGATTATTGCCGAAAAGATCGAAAACACACTTGCACTCACGTATCCAGGCGAACTCAATATCATTGTCTTCTCCGACGCGTCGTCCGACCGAACGGACGAGATCGTTCGACAGTACTCGAACGCCGGTGTCGAGCTGATTCGCATCGAGGGTCGGGTAGGCAAAACTGCGTGCCAAAACGAGGTCGTTGATCGACTCGAGTCCGACGTCGTTGTCTTCTCGGATGCGAACAGCATGTACGAACCCGACGCTGTTCGAAAACTCGTTGAACGACTCGAGAGCGGTGTTGCGTGTGTTATCGGCGAACTTCGATACCAGGCCGGCGACGTGGAGGGCGAATCACTCTATTGGCGGTACGAAAGGATGCTGAAGCAATTAGAGGACACTACCGGGACAACTATCGCTGGAAACGGTGCGATATACGCGATTAAACGGCATGCCTATATTCCACTGGCGAACGACGAGATCAGTGATTTCGCTGAACCGCTCGCAATCCTCCAGAACGGCGGCGAGATCGCCTACAGTCCAGACGCAATCGCCTACGAGAGCACAACTGGGTCTGTTGAATCCGAATTGTCCCGACGCATCCGTATTTCAACGCGATCGTGGCATACGCTTTGGCGATATCGTAGCCTTCTCAATCCAATCTCGAGTACGGAGATTTCGTACAAACTCGGTTCTCATAAGCTCCTCCGATGGCTTTCGCCTATCTTTCTCGTCTTAATACTCGTTTCTACTGTAGTGTTATCCGTTCTCTACGGTGGATTCTTTTTCCCCATCCTTGTCGGCCTTCAAGCACTCTGTTATGCGTTGGCCGTGAGTGGTTTCATATTTGAGTCAAAAGTTGAGTCACTACCACTCGTCGTCCATGTTCCGTACTACTTCCTTATGGCAAATTACGGGCTACTACTGGGACTCCACAATTTCTTTCAGAAGAAGAATATCACCTCTTGGGAGACAGACGACAAGAGTCGGCAAGTATAATTTTAGGGCATCGTCTAGTTGGTGCGGTTTGAGAAGCGAGCAGGTCGTAGAGCTAGTTTGGCATGCAGCTCGCAGACCTACTCAGCGAGTGCTACGCGACGGATTTTGATGAAGCTTGGGAGCGTGAGCGGACAGCGACGCCCGTCAGGGTGTTCGCTGTCCGCCTCCACGCGACCGGATGTTCGCTTCGGGAGACACAAGCGATTCTTCGTCTGATCGGCGTTGAACGCTCTCATCAGGCGATCTGGAACTGGGTACATCGGCTAGCTGACAGCGTGTCAGACCCGCCGACGGCGGAGCCGCCGCGGGTCGCTGTTGATGAAACCGCTGTCAGGATTAACGGTGACTGGTCTTGGGTATATGTTGCAATAGACCTAGACTCACGGCTCGTTCTTGATGCCGCAGTATTCGGACGACGAGGCACCGATCCAGCCGCTGCGTTCCTGCATCGATTAACCGAGAAACATGATCTCTCCGATACCGTGTTCCTCGTCGATGGCTACGGGTATCTGACTGCCCTCTCTCGATTAGGGTTGAGCGGTCAGCTTGACTACGGTGATCGAAACCTGATCGAAAAGTGGTTTCACACCTTCAAGATGCGAGTTGACCGCTTTCATACCTCATGGGTGGGCAGTCGGGCGAGCGTCAGAGAATGGCTTGAACAGTTCGTACACTATTATAACACACAACGGCCGCACCAATCACTCAACGGACAAACGTCAGCGGAGATGCTAAACTAGACGGTGCCAGTTTTAGTATCTCACAAAGCGATCTAGAATGGCTGCTTGCTGAGGCTGTGCACACTAACTACGCTCTTGTGGCGTAGATCGTTAGTGAATCAAAGCACAGTTTTGAGTGCTTCTTTCCCCAGTTTTGCTCTTGCGTAGCACATGGTTAGTTTCAGAGTAGTTGGATAGCGTGACCAGGATTCACCGGTCAGTGATACCTCTCATCCTGAACTGAGTTCTTTCCCACCGAGGATGGACTGGAGCTGTTCGGGCGGATCTAGTCCTCGCCGTTTCCACGTGGCTAACATGGTTGTGATCGTCTCGTGAATCTGGACCCCTTCGGCTGAGCGGAGGGTCCGGAACATCTTCCGCAGCACAACTTGCTCGCGCAGAGCGCGCTCTGCGCGATTATTCGTCGACTCGACGTCTGGCTCTGTAACGAACGTCAGCCAGTGCCCTAACCCGTTCCTGATCTTCTCGATCAGCTTCTTGACCTCCTGTGCCTCGTAGTCTTCTCTGATCAGCCCTTCCAGATGTAACGACGCCTCCGCCCGCTTT
>NZ_FOIC01000088.1 GCF_900111485.1 Natrinema hispanicum
AGCGTTGGCTTCGTGGTGGGATGCCGGATGAGAGTCGGATCGTCCCGTGGGGCGTCCAATCGATAGATCACGAGGACATCGACTTCTGGCAGGGCTGCCTTGACAGTGATCTTGTTGACGAAGCAGTGACTGCGCTCGTCGAAGAGCTACAATAGCTTCTCCGATGGTTTGTTTGAGTCGCGATTTGGTGAAACAGCTGTAGGTAAGTCTACTCATGGACCAGAATTGAACGGGGCCTCGACTTCTCGATAATAGACGAATTAATACACAATAGGCTAACACCGTAGACACCTTCCAGTCGCTCCCGGTCGCTCGCACGCAACCCCTCGAGTGTCTCGTACTCGCGGGCAATCGCCTTCGACGTGGCCGGCCCGACGTTGTTGACGCCTTCCAAGACGGCTGCATATTCGGAAAGTGGCCTCTGTCGACGTGTGATCTCGGGGAAGGTTGGTGAAGTACCTCGGGGACAAGCCCCGAGGCACTCGCCCTACTCAGCCTGTAGAAAACCGGCTTGCTGGCCGGTCGCGCTACCAGTCGATACCCACCATACCACCGTTAACCACCGCGACGGCGCTCGAGCCACTGTCGGAGCGCTCGAACGCCTATTTCCACCACTACGCTGCCGAACCCAATCACAATTCCATAGGCGAGTGCTTTCATGGCGATTGTCGAACGCCTTGGACCCGGGATAAGCGTGGCGGGGGTCTGACTGCCGACTGTCCTCGAGCGCCCAATTTGCCCGGCAGCGATGGTGTACCGTCTAATCAGGGCCATGGCCGGAGTAACCGCTGGTTAGTCGCCGCACTGATAGATCACTTCGCCTGTCCGAACGCAGAAACACGGCGTGGCCTCGAGCACGCCGCAGGCTGTCGATTCGCAACTTCGAGCGAAAATACTGTCGGAAATCGCTAGTCGCTATTCACTTCTCGGCATCGACAACCTGCCGTCTTCCGTCTCGCCCCAGTCCTCGCCGGTCGCGTTGCACTTGTAGCGATGTGAGCGCACGACACGTTCGGCGATCTCCCGATTGTCGTCGACGGTCAGCTCGTCGTCGGCCTCGAGCGAGCGGTCGTAGGTCCATCCGCACTCGCACTCGGCTTGCTCTGTTGAACGCAAGACGGCGGCAGTATTGGCATTTTGATATTCAAATTAATGGCGTTAGAACTCCTGTACTGATGGTTTTGAGATCTGGATGATGTGGGAGGAGTACAGTTCGTTGATTCTGCAACCATCAGAATTAGGTCACTTTGTGAGAACCCGTACGTGGATGACGGCGATGTCTCTGGCGGATACGTCCAGAGAAAGAGAACAGGCGGCGAGCCCTAACTCGCCGCCTGCGATAGGTTATGCACGATACACTTGCGCGTGAGCTCTCGGAACTGGCCGTGCCAGCTCCGAGAGCGT
>NZ_FOIC01000078.1 GCF_900111485.1 Natrinema hispanicum
GCGGGAGATTTGGGTCATGGACAACTCGACTCTCCCGCTTCAACACCTTTGATTTAGCGACCTATCCCGCCGCCGTCTAGTGATTCAACACAGCCAGTACTTCTGCTCGAGGCAATCCGCATGGGTGGGGTGGATTGCTCGATCAGAAGTATGTTATCAGATCGATCAGTGCGGAGAACTAATACTATTAGGTTAGAGTACGATGAGTGGAGTAACTAAACTTGGACAATCAATATGTCACCTAAACGACCATCCACCACAAACCGTTCCAGTCAGGACACTGATCTCGGGTCTAAAAACGAGTGTGAAATCTGCGGATCGACAGACTCACTCTCGAAATATTCGTTTGAATCGTCGTCAGGTGACAGCTCAACAGTCGTCCTGTGTCCAAGCCATTATCAGGTTGCAGTTCTCCTCAGTGGATCCTATTTTCTAGACTCCGACACTTCGACCGATTATAGCCTCCAAGAAACGAAGAAAATCACCGTCCGCGTCCCACGAGCGTTGATCGAGGGTGCGGACTCCGTCGCTGAACAAGCGGGGCAGACGCGTAGCGAGTTTGTTCGTGACGGGATACAGATGGCAATGGAAATCCAAGACCAAGAGATGGAACAGGCATTTAATGACATTATCTCTCAAGCAGTCCAATCACAACCGGACAGCGAAACGGAGAGTGATGTCGAGTTTCTCAAAGAACGAATTCGAAAACTCGAGTCTCTACTCGAAGATAGTATTGACAAAATTTAGTTCTCCACTGGTATTCATAATTAAATAGTATCGAATCCGGTGACTATACCAGAGTTCGAAATTACCAGCGGACTGCCGTTCAGTAGGTCCGCAACTCCGTTACTGGTCGCGGGTGACGAACCACCAGTCGTAGTAATTGAGTTCGTCGTCGTCAGCAGCCTCGGCTTTGCGTGCTTCGGCGTCCGCTTCGGTTCCCGGTGGTGACAGGAGGACCTGGTCACCGAATTTGTCGTTGTTTGGCCAGTCAGCGGGAGCGGCGACACCGTCGTCGTCGCTCTTCTGGAGTGCACGCAGCGAGCGGAGAACTTCGTCGATGTTGCGACCGATCTCCATCGGGTAGGTCAGCCGCAGCCGAACTGCTCCTTCCGGATCGATAACGAAGACGGTGCGGACGGTTGCCGTTCCTGCACCGGGGTGGAGCATACCGAGTTGCTGGGCGACCGTTCCCTGATCGTCGGCGATGATCGGGAACTGGATGTCGACATCGAGATTCTCGGCGATCCACTCGGTCCACTTGATGTGCGAGTGGACGCGGTCGACCGACAGCCCGAGCAGTTCAGCGTTCAGTTCCTCGAACTCCTCACGGCGCTGCTCGAAGGCGACGAACTCCGAGGTACAGACCGGCGTAAAGTCACCGGGGTGGCTAAACAGGACGAGCCACTTGCCCTCGTAGTCGTCAGGCAGCGAGCGCTCACCCATGCTTGTCTCGACGGTCAGGTCAGGGAACGTATCGCCAATCCCAGGTACGTCAGCCGTCGATTCGTCCATTTGAGCTGTGTGCTTCGTCATCTACAGTTTTTCTTTGGGTAGTAGCCCACTAAAGTCCTCTTCTACGAACTATATTTTCTCATTTTGTAACTCCCATCTCCAGAGTATAATACATAATTTCTGGTTTTTCACTCGAGTGATTGTACTATAGATCAAATTTGGGCCTACTCGCTTCCTACGTGACCGCCGAGTGCGGTTTGTGTGGTGCCAGATTGGGTGGCCCTCATAGCAGAATAGCTTCCATCATCGGAGTTTATCACGAGTGAGTCAACTGACTCGAGGCTGGCCAGTCAGCCATCGACTGACGAAACCGTGACGATGACAGCTGACGAGCGGGTTGCAACGTGCTTCATCGAAGATCAGCTAGTAGATCTCACAGATGCGATTCGTGAAGCCGTCCAGAACGGCACCGACAGTCCCGGCACATCCCGTGTGCTGGACAGCGTCTCGCCCGCGGGATCGCTCATCCTCGACGACGGGACCGGTGTCGGCTGATTGACATCCTCCTCCGCGTAAACGCGGAGGAATCCCGAGCGGTAGGAGTTTCAGGTTCGCAGTCCAGTCACCGGACTACCAGTCCTTTCGGGCA
>NZ_FOIC01000022.1 GCF_900111485.1 Natrinema hispanicum
CCGAGGAATACGGCATCCTCATTGACCGCGTAGACGAGGAGAACACCTCGAAGACGTGTTCGTGTTGCGGGCGGATTCGGGATAGCAACCGCGTAGAGCGTGGTCTGTATGTCTGTTCGTCGTGCGAAACGACGATGAACGCAGACGTGAACGGTGCGGTGAACATTCGGAGAAAGATAACTCAGAGTCCCCCGACCGGGGATATGAGTAACGGCTGGTTGGCACAGCCCGGAGTCTTCCTGTTCGACCGTGAGAGCGGACGGTTCACACCGAGAGAACAGGGAGTCTGCAAACCCTAATATCCCAACGCTCGGGATTCCTCCGGGTTCAGCCGGAGGAGGATGTCAACGAACCAGAACTGCCTGATTTCGTCAGTCAAAAGTTCGAAACGCTTTGCCAGAATGCACTCCCGAACCTGTATCCAGAGAAGTTGTTCCTCGACATCGGCCGCTGGTGGTACAAAGAACATGAAGTGGATGTTGTCGGGTTCACCACAGACGGAACGATGGTTGTCGGTGAATGCAAGTTCACTAATTCGCCACTGGACTACAGTGCTCTGTCATCACTCGAAGATCACGCGTCGAAAATTCGCTGGACGCCAGACTCCGGCGAAGTTGACACGGAATACGCGTTGTTCACACGAAGTGGCGCAACACAATCAATACATGAAGCCGTGTCCGAGCGTGACGATATCCAATTATTCAACTTAGATGATATTACTGGATCATAGTGAATGGAGTATTTGTTGTGAGTGAAAGACCGTGAATTCCTCGGTCAAGCGCTCGTACGGCTCTGCCGTCCGAGCGCGTGAATGGTACCGCGAGTTCCGTGAGATTGTCCTGATGTGTCTCGTCTATAACATCAACCAGTACGTAACCTGCTGATTCCAACGCCGTATGGCGATTCAATAGAGCCAATCGACCCCAATTCGGGAAATCCTGAAGAGGTGCTACCGCGAACGAACAGCCATGGCCGACTACATCGTGGAACTCAAAGACTCGGTCTTTCGTGAGACACCACTCGCGGAGGCGAATTTCGATGAGGATTGTCGACTTGTGTTCGGCTCGAAAGCGGACGCAGAGAAGTGGGTGACTGAACAGAACCGAGAACACACGAGCAGGGGGCAACTCACGCTCCACACCGCCCATCCGGCCGACACGTCGGATGTCGACGCCTACGTCGTCTTCCAGCCGGTGAAAGGCGTCTGGGTTCCAGATTCGTAGGCACACGGCCCCCTGCCGTCCACTACAGTATTACTACGGACCCAGGCAATAGATACGTTACAAGGATGGCGAGTTCCGACCCGACACTTACGGAGGCAGCAGTCCGAGATCTGGCACGCCCCCAGTCATACGACCGGGGGGAAAACTACTACGACGAGGGTGCCGTTGTCGAACTCGTCCGGCGCGGTGAGACGATCCGAGCGGCGGTTGAAGGCAGCCAGTACGAGCCCTACCAGGTGCGGATCGAGCTCGACGAAACCGGGGTCGTCGACACGGCGTGTTCCTGTCCATACGATCACGGTGGGATTTGCAAGCACCGTGTGGCCGTCCTCCTGACGTATGTCTGTGATCCCGACAGGATCGACGAGCGACCGCCAGTCTCCGAACTGGTCGCCGACGCGGATCCCGAGGATCTCCGTGACGTTCTTGTCGACCTCGTCGAGAGTTACTCGGAGTTGGCAGAGCAGGTTGAGTCCCGGCTCGAACCACTAGACGCAGGAGATGAGGGTGACGACGCTCGCGACCGCACGCCCGACATCAATCGGAAGTCGATCCGCCAGCAGGTGCAGTACATTCTCCGTCCCACCGAGGGACGTAGCGCCCACGCGTACGACCCGTATGAGGCGGTCGAAACTGACGTCGAGAAGTTGCGAAACCTGCTCGACCAGGCACGGACAGCCGTCGAGGCCGGCGACGGCGAGACGACACTGGATATCCTCGAACCGCTGGTCGACGAACTCATGGACGAGGAGTGGCTCGCTCTCTCGTACGACGATTCGCACGCGATCTTCGAGTTTTTCGACGAGGTCGACCGAGTGCTGGCCGAGGCATTGCTCACGGCCGACCTCTCGGAGGCCGAGCGTGCCGACTGGGAAGAGCGGCTCTGGGCGTGGGAACAGGAGATGGAAGGCTATACCCACCAGCCACCGTACAGCGTCGCCCTCGAAGCGGCACAGCGGGGCTGGGACTTCGAGCCGGTCCAGCGGGCGATGCAGGGCGACATCGGCTACGCGGACCTCTGGGAGGGCGATCCGCCGTGGTATGCCGAGGACTTCGTCAGGGCCCGCCTCAACGTCATCGAACGCCAAGACCGCATCGATGAGTACCTGAACCTGGCGGAGGCTGCGGACCTGATCGACGACTACGGGACCATGCTCGTCGAGGAGGGACGGATTGACGAGGCGATCGAGTACGGCCGACGCAATCTGTACTCCCCGGACGAGGCACTCACGCTGGCCAAGGCCCTTCGAGAACACGACCGGCCGGAGGCCGCCCTGAAGATTGCCCAGCACGGATTGACCCTCGACGACAGCAGCGAGCAAGCGGAGCTGGCCGAGTGGCTCCGCG
The DNA here is from genome assembly GCF_900111485.1 of Natrinema hispanicum. GTDB lineage: Archaea > Halobacteriota > Halobacteria > Halobacteriales > Natrialbaceae > Natrinema > Natrinema hispanicum_A. The sequence goes on from NZ_FOIC01000022.1 coordinate 2,571, forward strand.
ACCGGGCCAGCAGCATGGGCGAATCCGAGATTGCGCTGGAGGCAGCCATTGCTGCGTTCGACGCCTCGCCGACGCTTGCGGCCTATCAGGCTACAGAGGAACTCGCTGGCGAGGAGTGGCCAACCGTCCGCGAGGAGCTACTGGAATCGCTTGCAGACAAGGACACGAGACAGCGGACTGCGCGACGGCACGTCGAGATTTTTCTATACGCGGAGCGATACGACGAGGCCATTGCCATCGCGGACCGCTTTTCGGATTACAAGGTCGTGGAACCGGTCGTCGAGGCCGTCTGGGAGGAGCACCCCCACTGGACGATCAACGCCTGCAAGGAGCAGGCCGAGCCTCTCATCGAGGAGGGACAGTCTCAGCAGTATCACCATGCGGTGGACTGGCTGGAGCACGCGGGAAAGGCAGCCCAGGCGTCGGGAAACCTCGACGAGTGGCGTACCTACGTGGAGGACTTACGAGACGAGCACTATCAGAAGTACAAGTTGCGACCGATGCTGGTGGATCTGTTGGAGGAGTTCTCGTGTTGATCTGAAACAGGTGAAGCGTGGACAGAGATACCAGAGACCGCTCTCACCGCGCCGGACGGGCCTGACGTCAGTCTGTGCTGAAAGAGCAGATAGAGAGCGACGAGGCAGTCTCCTTTTGGCTCCCGGCTAGCACCTCGTGCGATAGCCTACTCTGTCTTCGTGGATAGATTTCAACCGATGCAAACCGAGACGTGGATCGAGCGAACGATCATCGACCAACTCACCACCCACGACAGACGCTACAAACACGATTACGGTGGCGTCGAAAAAACGACCGATGACCTCGTCTCAGCCTGTGTGAAACTCGATCTCATCACGTCAGGGGACGAACCCGGACTTCCATCGATAGAGCAGTTTTTCACAGCGGACGCGGATCTCGAACCAGAGGTCGAGACGACACTCGAATCACTCGAGGAACGGGGCCTGATTGAGCGTGTCGGGGAGCGCGAGCGGCTTGGCCCACCGCTCGAACCGGGTGACTACGAGACTACAGTTCTCTGGGAGCCGACAGTCGATGGACGGGCCGAAGCGACCGCAATTCGCGAGGCATACTCCACAAAGGTCGAAGCACTCGCGGAATCGCACGGCACAGAATCAGACGAGTTCAAGGAACAAATCGTGACGCTCGCCAGAACGTACGGCATCCTCCCGAACTACTTCGGATGAGATCCTGATCGAGGCTCAGATCCCGGCTTTCTCCAGTTCGTCGAGAAACGCCGGCCGATTCGAGTACTCGTCTCGCAGGAACGACAGTGAACTACCCCGACCTACTCGCCGCCTTCGGCGGCTCCTTGAGGGCGGGGCTTCCCGTTTCAACGACACGACTTGCAGACACGGAAACCGAGTCCACAGCGGTCGCAGTCTCTGCAGGCGTAGATTCGGAGTGAACCACTCCTAGTGTGTTGAGACCACGCGACAGCACGTTCACCGACGCGTTCCAATCCCTGTCCAGCTCGAACCCGCACGCTGGACACGAATGCTCGCGTTTCCAGATGGGCTTCCACGTCGAAACGCCGCACGAGGCGCACTCCTTGGTCGTCCCGCGCGGCTCGACTTCCTTGACGTGACAGCCGTTCTTCTCGCCGTGGTGTTTGAGGATGGTAATGAAGTCGCGCCACCCGACCTCGGCCTTGTTCCGTGCATTCTCCGGCGATTCGAGCATCTCCTTTACGGAGAGGTCTTCGACGAAGACGGCGTCGTACTCAGTGGTGTAGAAATGCGCGAGCTTGTGCTTGAAGTCTCGCTTCTTGTTTGACATCCGGGCGTGGACTTCCGCGACACGGCGGCGTTGCTTCTCCCAGTTGTGTGATTCGTACTCTTTTCGAGAGAGCGAGCGTTGCTCGCGTTCGAGCCGCTCGCGGTCAGCGGATAGGTCGAGCCGCTCGATCGAGCGCCCATCCGAATCGTGGATAAAGTTGAGCACACCGAGGTCAAGACCCACGGTGTCATCGGGATGGATGTCTTCGACGGCGGGTGTCTCGGGTGTATCAGTCTTGATGCAGAACGAGACGAACCACGCGCCGGTCGGCTCTTTCTTGAGAGTCACCTCTTTGATTTGCTCGTGGTCAGGGAGGTCTCGATGGAGGCGAATCGGAATTTCGCGAGTTTTGCCCTTAAGTTTCGTGAGGATGAGGAGTCCGCGTCCGTTCGGGCCACTCTTCTTGTCGAGTTCGAAGCCTGATTGGCGGTACGTGAAACTCCTGTACTCTCGGGGCTTTTTCCAGTTCAACGATCCTACGTTGTAGCCCTTGGCTTTGAGCTTCCCGAGGTTCTCGATGTTGTCTCGGATGCGCTCGACGGCCTTCTGCAGGACGGTGGAGTAGACCTGTTTCAGGTCTGGCCACCAGTCTTTCATCGTGGGTAGCGTGTCGCGGATGCTCCAGACGCGCTGGCGGAGCGTGCCCGCGTCGTTGGGAATTTTGTTGAACTCGCAGAGTGCGTGGTTGTAGGTTTGCCGCACGATGTTCCGGGTCCAGTCCATCGCTTCGCGTTGCTCGGTGGTTGGGAGCAATCGAAAGCGAGGGCTGTATATCATCCGATGTGTCTCTATGTACAATAGATTCTACGGTAAAGATTCTGGTTGTCCCGTGTTTGAGACTCGTGCGGATGCCGTATCCCCGCCCTACTCGCTCTCTCCGATCGCTCCTTGAGGGCGGGGGCTTGGCACCCTCACCGCCACCGCTAAATTTTCGAACCGTCGGTCACGTCCCAGCGTCTGTATCGTCTGGAGGTGTTCGGCGATCTGTCTGTAATACTTGCGACGACTCGCGTCGGTAGCGGCCTTCTTGATTTCGCGACGATACGCATCGAAGTACGCGGCGGGATCGTGGGCTCCGAGTTGGTCGATGTAGGCTTCGAACAGATCGAGATCGTGGGCGTTCGTGACTGTCTCGAAGGCGTCTTCGATCCGATCCTCTCGCAGGTAGATTTCGATGATCGTGTCGGCGTCCCACTGACTATCCAGTCGGTTGACAATCGTGTCGACGACGTGCTCCCGCTCGTCGTCGGGCGTTGCTGCCTTCAGCCGCTCGAAGTACGGCCAGTCCGTCCGTTCGACGAACAGCCCAATTATCGTATCCCGAAAGGCGTCGGCGTCCGTCTCCTCGTACTGATCGACAAGGAACTCACAGAGCCCGACTGTATCTGACCCAGAGAATGCCACAGTCCCGTACTCCGCGACGGTAATAGCGGCCTCCCGTTCACCTTCCTCCACTAGGAGGCGAGCATATCGGAGACAGAGGTGTCGAGATGCAGGATAGTGTCGGTTGAGGATGCCTCCGAGTTCTGCCTGCTCGTCGATGCGGTCGAGCAGTTCCACGTAGCCGCGCAGCCAGGCGGTTTCGGTGAATTCGTCGAGTAACTCCTCTTCGCCGGCGTGGGTAGTGAGATCACCGCGTCGCCACGTATCCGCATCCTCGTCGCACTGGCTACCGTAGAGTCGATCGGAATCGAGCTGTTCGTCGAGTCGATCCCGCAACAGGGACTGCCAGTAGCGATAGTCGTCCTCGGTCGTACACAACTCCCAGAGCGCCTCTCTGAAGTGCTGGGGGGAATCCTCCCTCCTCGTGTTCGTTGAGCCACTGGTCGAAACAGTATTCGATGTACTCGCGTTTCTCCTCGTGCGGGAGGTTCGCCTCACGGATAGTGGTTGCGTAGTTCTCGATGGCGTCCTGAAAGGTTTCGTCGTGTTCGAAGCCACCCCGATGAGGATCGAACTCGTGGAGGTGATCGCGCCTCGCCTCGAACATCGCACGATAGATGGTCGCAGCGTCGCGGTATCGCCTCTTCTCGATATACGACTCTGCCCGGTCTTCGTACGTGGTGAAGTTTGGTGCAGACTGGTACCCGTATTTGGATTCGATTTCGTCTCGTAGTTCGTAGACATCGAGATCCGACGTGTCCAGAAAGGAATGAAACCGCCGTTCGAGGCCCGGGTCGGCTGCCAATTCCCGGGCGAGAAACGTTCGGAGTACCTCCGGCGGCGTCTCTTCGAGTTTCTTCTCGATGTCGCTCATATCTCCATGTCGCTGAACGCCCAGTCTTCGCCCAGTCGCCGGTGGAAACCCTCGGTTTCGATCGTCTCTCGCAGCCGCGACCGAACTGCCTCGTCGAATTCGAACCGGTAGTCCAGTTCCTCGCGAAGATCCCAGTACCGGGGAATTTTCGGCGTTGAATCGTGATCGACCGTTGCCAGAATCGACGCCAGTAGGTATCGGTCTTCGTAATCGATTTGCTCGTCAGCGAGCAACGCGTCGAGCAGGTCGGCCGCGGCGTGCTGGTCGGCGTAGAACGTATGTGGGAGCACGCCCCGCACCCAGAACAGTTCTTCGGTGACGACCTCTTGGACGTGGTCTGCAACCGAGTACTCGGGATGGCCGATCCCCCAGCCGTAGGTGAGTGATTCCTCCCCGCTGACGTCTCCCATCGACTCCCAGAACGACCCGAGATACACCAACGCTTCGACGGGGATTGCCGCAACGCCATCGTTCAGTCGCGTCCTGATGACGTGGCGTCCGACCACGTTCTCGATGAACGGGCTCACGAGGGGCTCCTCGGCTGTATTCTCGCGCGAATAGGCATCGATTACCTCTATGAGAAAGTCCCAACCCTCGCGCGTGGCGATTTCGTCGAGAGCCGCTGCGGCCGGCTCGTAAAACGCCCAGAGGATCCCGCGATACGTGTCGTAGTCTTCTCTGTCGTGGTACTCCCGGAGCTCTCGCTCGTACCGGCCGATCAACCTGAATGCAGCGTCGACGTCTCCCTGGGCAGCCTCCTCGAGCGTGGTTTTCAGCCCGTCGCTCGCGGCTTCAAGCCCCCGCTTCTTGCGCTCCGAACTCCGTTGCTGCATGTTGGCGCCGAGTGCGTCCGAAATCGAATCGAGGAACGCGTCGAACGACGACAGCGGGTCCTCGCTTTCTGGCTCATCCGTCGGACAGTCGTGCAGACGAAGGCGGCTTAACGTGTTGAACGTCTCGCCGCAGTCGGGGCATTCGTGTGGCATCGTTCGTGTTCGTCTGGATATGCGAGGAGGAGACGTATCTGTGTTCGGGGATCTCCTCCTACGGAATCCGAAAGCGTGGCGATACGGTCACTCCAGGTAGTTCGTTCCCGGATCGATGGTTTCGGGTCGCTCATCCGCGAGATAGGCGACCGTTCGCGCGCCACACTCCTCACACCGGTAGCGTTCGGGCTGTCGGGTCTGTTCGGTGTGTTGTCCGTATCCCGTGCTGAAACAGCCGTTGGGACAGGCGTGGACGATGCGCGGTACCTGCCAGGGGACGCTCCCGACGTGACACCGCCCAGGTTCGAGCTCGGTCGGACTGTCGTCGATGCCGCAACTGAGGAGTGTCGTGTCACACTCCGGACAGGCGTACAGCCAGGGATTTTTGATCCGCTTGGTACGCCGCTGGTAAGGCCAGGCCGTACAGCCGTTCGGACAGGCCAGCAGATAGCGGGCAGTGCTTCTGGCGTCGTCTGGCTCATCCTGGTCCTCGGGTGTCCGCCACGGAATGCTATCGACGTAACAGGTCCCCGGGTCGGGATCGGCCGGCCGCTCGCCGACATCGTAGCTGATCGGGCGCGTCCCACACTCGTCACAGGTGTACTGCCAGGGCTGTTTGATCCGCTTGGAGCGCTGGACGTATCCGCGCTCGAAACATCCTCTTGGGCACGCGAGCACGTACTCCGCGTCGACGGTATTGTCTCCCTCGTAGCGGGCGACCGGATCCGCGCCTGCCCGGCGTGCTGCGGTCTTCCACGCGTCGCCGTGGGGCTGGGCGTCTGGACCGACCGTCTCAAGCACATACGCGTGTGCGACCTCGTGACGGACGGTATCGCGCCACCGGTCGTCGCGGCCATCCTCGAACAGCCGGCGGGCGATCCGGATCTCGTATTCGACTGTGGCCTCGGCGTCGCGGTCAGCAGCGGAGAGCCGACGGTACTCGCCAAGCTTGCGGCGAAAGGAATCAGTGACGTCGACTCGAACCGCGGCGGGATCCAGCGTGTCGAACCCCGCCCGATCGATCGTGGTCTCGATTTCCTCATGAACGTGCGTTTCGTATTCCGTCATGTGTCGTTCCCAGGGCCGTATTCGTCTGCAGCGCGTTCCAGATTGAACCGGTAGGAGTCATCGAAGTGTCGGAGACGGCCAGGGTTGATCGACGAGCCAATGACGGCGAGCAGTCGCTCGTGTAGGCCGTCGGATATCTCCACCTGGTAGTCGAGTTCGGTGTCTGGCTCCCAGTACTGTGGAAAGTCCGGGAAGTCCTGTTCGAACGGCGCGTGCAGACAGCCAACGAACACGAGATCCTCAACGACATCCGGCGATTCGAGAAGCTGTTCGAGAAGATCGATTCCGGCCTCGGGTTCGGCGAACGTGGCGTGTGTGAGTATTCCCATCGCCCACGAGTCGTCGCCGCTCTCAGCACGTTCGAGGGCCCGATCGAGGACGGCGACCTTCGGGTGACCGACTGCCCAGCCGAACGCGGCGGTCGATTCCCAGGCCCACTCGCTGTCGTCCTTGACCGTCACATCGGCGAGGTACTCGAGTGCCCAGGTCGGAATGGTGTCGATGCCCTCGCGGATTCGCGTCCGGATCACACAGCGGGCGACGACGTTGGCGAGTATCGACGAACAGTGATGATCGCCGACTCCGGGCGGGTATGCATCGACACACTCCTCGAGAAACGTCCAGTCGATCCCGTCAGCGGTCGCGGCGGTATCGAAGAGATCGATTACGCCTTCAAGATACTGGTCCCTGATCTCCTGCAACCGACTCCAGCCACCGCGATCGAGTGCAGTCTGTATCGACTGGTTCCAGGCGGCAAGCAGGCTGTAGACGTCACTCTGTTTGCCGGGCGTCGCGTACTCGAGTGCGCTCGTCAGCGGATCGATGTCGCGTGGCATAGCTTACTGTTCGTCCAAATCGGGGTACTGTGGCGGTGCTGCGCCCTGTTCGTCGACAACAACCGGATCATCCTCCAGCGATCCCTCCTGCGTGTCCTGGAGTTCGATGTAGTGTTCCCAGTTGTCGCCCATATCGAACGTGTAGGAGAGCGCGCCCAGCGTGTCCGGATCGAGTTCGTCGATCGTTGTCTCCGCGGCGTTGCCCTCTGGCGGCGGATTCGACTGGAGGTCGCGAAACCGCTCTTTGGCCGCTTCGGTGGCGTCGTCGGGTACAGCCCGCTCGAGAAACCGGTCGATCTCATCGTCATCCATCGGTTGCCAGCTCTCACCCCCACTGTACAACTGTGGATGGACGTAGCTCCGAGTGGCGATCCCGTGTTCATCACGTGTGAGAAACTCGTAGGCGTGGCTATCGTAGCGGTCGAACGCGTCGAAAATGGCCTCGTGAAGATCCGCCAGGGTGCTGGACCCGCCAATCTCGATCTCGCGGTAGACTTCGGTCTCGGGCTCAAACTCCAGTGGTGGGTTCGGCAACAGCAGGACTCTGAACCTGTAGATTGTCATACGTCCCCTTTGTGCTCCCTCATGTAGGAACTTACTCATCTGGTCTCCGAACCGCATCTCGATCTTCACTGTCGAGATACATGAGTACCGAACACGTCCAATTTAATTACGCTGGTGAACACCCCCACAGCATGACTGATGGTCTAGAACACAGGCGAGCGATAGCCAGCAAACCCAAGTACGGCGTCGACCGTAGACGATTGTAGTTGCATGCGCCTGACGTTCGATGATGGAACACCGCTACTCGAGGATGCCCCCGACAGTGTTCCCTACGCCGAGTGGGATGACCGCGTCGACGAGTATCGATCGCAGGCCTATCGCTATCACGACCTCCGTCAGTGGGCGACTCCCTCCAGTCGCGACCAGCAGACTCTCGCACAGGCGACGATGGCTGGTGACTCCGTCGAAGACGATGCCAGAGCCTACAGCGACCTTGCTCTCTCACCTGCCGTCGCGATCGAACCTCGAGCGAATCACTACCAGGAAAATCTTACTTCCCAGGTTGACGTATAACCGTCAATGAGCTACGAGTGTGACCACTGTGGTGCGTCGTTCGAGACTCTCTCGCGTTTCAGGCTTCATGAGTGCTCGCCCGAACCCGCCGACGATACACCAGTTGACTCATCGTCACCAGCTGACTCGGCTCCTGATTCAGTGGCTGTCGAGACCGAATATCCAGCACTCGTGGGTGACCTCCCGGACATCATCGAGGAAGCCAAAGAAGGCGACCTGTCGGCCCTCTATCGCGCAATCGCGGAGTACGAGACGGCACTGACGAAAACATCGATACAGACTGAATCACGGTCTGACGATGCTCATCACGACATATTGTTTGCATACTACGAGCCACTTGCCGAGGGGCTGGATACGGCAGCGCAAGCGAACGGCTGGGACGTGCTCGTTGAGTTCGTAGACGCGTATAACCCGCGAGAACAAGACAGGCTTCCTGAGGTTGCACACGTGATTGCGAACGCAGTGGGGCGCTCTCTCGTCCGGACCCGCCTCTCCGAGGGACTCGATTCGGTCCCGGCGGAGGCACTCGCGTACCTGGGTGAGATTCCTGAGTACGTGGACGAATTTGCGGTAGCGTTCGAAGAATCGTACACCTACGGGTGGGGGATCGGTCATCCTGCCCATTCAGTGGGTGACCAGTTACGCGCACTGGCCGACACAGAGCACAAGTGGACGAGTATCACGCTCAAAACGGCGTTCTATGCTGACCAGCACACGGCAATTGATGTTTTCGAAGAATTGGTGACGTCCGAGACTCTTACCGGAACCATCGAACGAATGACGTTTGAGGTTGGTGCAGCACGGTACTACTTCGGAGCGGTTGCAGACCTAGAGCGGGACTTCCTGAACCCCCATGTTCCGATGTACTGGGAGTGGGAAGAGGAGATCGACTACACATTCACGTTGGATCCGGACGTGAAACAACGGATTCGCCAGCTTGCTCATGAGACAGGGGTCACCGAGGATCTTCCGGCAGATTGGACGCTCCCGGACCTCGATCCAAGTCCGTTCTCGGAGTTTGAAGAAGAGCTGTTCGCAGACGAAGAACGGTAACCGTCACAGCGGATCACTCCTCATCCACCGATAGTTCCTCCAGAGCCTCGTCCATTACATTATGCAGGTCGTCTGTTTCTAGGTAAGTGTACTCGACGTACCTCCAGATGAACTCGGCAATGTCTTTGAGTTCGGGATTCCTGCTCTGTTCGAGTCCGATCTTCACCTCTTTAGAGTCCGCTTCGTATACGGTGGCCGCCGACTCGAGGACGAGTTCATCCTCGTTATCGACCACAACGAGAATTTGTTCCCACTGATTGTCCGTCGGATTCCATCCCAGACAGTGGTGGGTATCATCGAAGACGAGATCAAAGTGGGTGACACTGGATGAGGTGGTGTCGATAACGAGTGGCGCTGCGACCTCGGCTGCATCTGATCCACTGAGTGCGTCAATTTGGGACATACTGAGACCCCCGGCAGGCAGCGATTCCACTGTCGCAATTGAGTTCTTGTAGTTCGAATCGGATGATTCAGTCATCGCCGTGGTATCCCGTATACACGATTGGGACGGGAACGAAATTGTGACCTCCTCCTCGCCGTAAACGGCGAGGCTTCCCACGAGTCGAGGCCCGTTGCGTTGGGAACTTACGTTTGCACACCGACGGGGTGCTGGCGGGGCCACGCCGCCGTTACTCCTATCCGGCAGTGGGGGTCAAGGTTCTGCCCTGCTGACTCGGAGTTATCTGGCTTGTTTTGCGTCGGTCAGCACCCAATACGGCTTCAGAATACGTAAATCCACCGTGCGGCGATCACGCCCGTCGTGAACGACGGGATTCTCTCGCCTCAAGAAGATAGCCGTACTCTACAGGCTGAGTAGGGCGAGTGCCTCGGGGCTTATCCCCGAGGTACTTCACTCAACCGCTACAACGTGCTCCTCGAGGTCACGTGTCCGGTAGGTAACTGGCCCACCGGGATACTCCTCGCACACAGTTGTATCGTTCCTTCGAGATGGCTGAGTTCGACGCGGGACCGTGAGTGCTGCGAACGTGTCGACGATGAGTCCACAGCCGTCGCAGGCGTGGTGGTCAAGCCCGTTGGGATTCGGGCACGGCTGGATGGCACAGTCGACACAGGTCGGGTGGGTGACTCGGTTGTCCTGTTTCTACGCATTCGTGTTATCGGCACTGACATCGCACTTCGATCACCCGGTGTCATCGTTGACGACAGCACGGTTCGCTCAGAAGGAAATGTAGCTGATTAACTGTGTGGCCACATCCTCGGTGCGTTCGTCGACGAGAGAGGGCATGTGGAATTCCACCTCTGACGCACTGTTGAGAGTCGCGAGCTACCACGGAAGGACGCGACTTCGTTCCCCGAGTGGCTCGCCTTCGTAGTCGTTGTCGCGGAGCGTGAGCGATTCTTCGTGGTAAGCCTTCGTGGAGATTAGGACGGTGATCAGCTGTATGCCGTGGTTCGGGAACCGAGGTGTTCCCAGAACGAGCATCGGACGACCTTTGTCCGAGAGTAGATCAGTCCCCCAGATAATGTCGCTGCGTTCCAGTTCCTCGAACGCGGTCACCGCACTTCCTCCATCTCGTCAGTTTTCAACTCCTCGAAATGCTCCTCACCGTACTGCTCGTCTGCAGTCTGGTGGTGCTGGTGAAGCCGGTAGGCGGCTTGAAGCCGGTCCTTGTTGTCTGTAATCGCCCAGTACGGGCGCTTGTGTCGCACAAGACCTCGTTCCTTCAGTCGCGAGAGGATCGCACTAACGGCGTCCGTATCCAGTTCGAGTTGGTCAGCAATCGTCGCCGCCTTCCACGCCCGGTCGTCGTTCTCGTCGAGGAACAGCACGATCCGCTCGGTGTCGTTTCGTTCCTCGAATTCGTCGTCGTCGGCGTTCTCGAACTCGTCGATATCGATGGTGCCGCTCGACATAAATTACTGTTGGTACCATGGGCCGATAGCTGTTTGGGTGTTTGTTACAGGAAGAGTACACTCTCGTCCGAAGGCCGGTTTGACTCTAGCAGTCACTCTGTCGGCGTCGTAATTCTCGGCAAACGGGTGGAGTTCTCGAGTGGGCTGCGGCGGCCACTTCCAAGTACAACGTCGAGCAACTATACCGGAGACGATAGTTGTCCGTGGATTCCATCGAACGTCTCCTGTCTGCCACTCACAGCCGTTGGTCCCAAGTCGGTTCCTTACCGATACGTTCAAAAGAGAGATGATGGAACACTAACCAGTGGCCAATATCGAACTCGACCTCGATGATGATGTGATTCTGGTTGAGGACCATGACCAGCAACAGCAGCTCCTAGCCACAAAGAGCGGCAATACATGGCGTGTACTCGAGGGACCGATCAACAAATCGAACCAACTTGCGAATCGCACAACTGTGAATACACCCACACAGGCCCTCGTCGAAACGTTGCGGTGGCTTGCCGAAGACGAATGAAAGGAGTTCTGTCCAAATACCCGTCCAAGTGAAGAAAATCCAGCGATAAATGGTGTCCTCCGGCAAATCAACTATCGTGAACCAAGCTTCTTCGAATATACGGCGGCTAGTGCATATTCTTTGGCCCATGCGCGACCTCTCACTCGAGGTTTGTGTGTACTCTCGAGTTGGACCGAACGAGGGCAGACGTGACGATACACGACTTGCTGTCCGTTCGCTCGGCTCTGCGACCGTATCGTGCATCTCGATTGGCTAGCGAGCAAGTGTTCGGGCGACCGCCGCTCCACATCGCACACTGGCACGGTGTCACACAGAAGTCTGACTGACATTTTTACACGACAGTGTGATCACGGTTGCTATGGCGACGTCAGACTCAGCACCTCCCCGAACGGAAACTGGCCCACGGTCTGTCAGCGAGGCTCTCCGATCGACACGACCCGCAACGACCGTGGTTCGCCTCGTTGTGTACCTGAAACGATGGCCGGCGTATCTGCTGGCTGTGTGCTGGCCAGGTACTGGCCACCTCTACCGGCGCCAGTGGGCGCGCGGCTGCAGTTGGGCAGCGCTGTACGGAACCGCGCTCTTGTTTCTCAGTTCCGGTACAATCCTCGCCGCGGGTTCGGTCACTGAACCACTCCTTGTCACTGCACTCCGCTTCGAGACGGTCGCCTTCGTCGATGTGGCCATGCCGCTCACCGTGCTCGTCTGCAGCGTGCTTGACCTCTTCACGCGTGACATGCTCGACAATTGAGCTAGCGAGCACCAGGTGCGTTCGCTAGAGGTGGGTCTCTCGAGCGGTCTTCGTCGGTCACTCCCGAATACGGCTTCGAGAACCTCCATCAGTGACGATAGCTGCCTACAGACTACCTCAAATATCGCTCTCGAGACCACCCATCTTCACTCAAAGAGACAGTTACAGGCCTCCTACTGAAGCCAATGACCGTCGAACCAGGTCATTCGACCGGCCACATGACCGGCACAAACCGATGGCACCTGCAATCGCTCACTTCCTCGTCGGCGCATCGCTCCTGTTGTTGCTCATAATACCGATCGCGCTTCGATACCGACTGGCGCCGTGGGTACCGCTGTGGCTCGTCGCACTCGGTGGCCTCTGGGGCCTGGGACCCGATATCCATCACATCGCACCCGTCTACGAACTCAAGTTGCGCGCATTCCACGACTCGCCCTGGGTTGATCTCTTTGCATTCCACTATACGCTTGATCGGCCAGTTGTCCGCGCACAGTATCTCTCGAGCGTCTTCGGATCGATCCTGGGCTTTCTTGGTGCCGTTACGACATTTATGATAGCCACAGTGCTGCGTACCCGGACCAACCTTACTGATACAGCCTCTCCACACCTCGTCGCGCTGAGCGAGGCACTGCTTCTCCTCTTGTTGTTTGTCGCTGCTACGAGCAGTTGATGTGGCTTGAGGGTGCTAAAGAATCCTTCTTGAGGTGTTGGTCACACACGTTTAGAGTGAATTAGCCGGTAAGTAGATCTGCTCATTCCTCAATAGTCACTTTCCCGTTTTCAATAATTATCTTGTACCCAATATATTCAAATTGGATTCTACACGTCGTACTAAGAGCGTCAAGTGCATCAGGATCGACACTATGATAAAGTGGCGGCAGGTCAAGTTTATTACAGTCTTCTTTTTTAGAAACTTTCTGGAGAATTTTAGATGGTATTGTATACTCTTGCCATTCAGCGGTAGTGTCTTCCATGTGATACCGTCATTTGAAGAGGAAATAAAAGTGTGCAGGCGTTTCATAAACTGCAATAAGAACTTCTTTCGTAAAGGAATGTAATTCCTAATGTCATATCGCCTCTTGCCAATACAGCCGCACCACATCTCGTCGCACTGGGCGTGGTGCTGCTTCTGATCTTGTTGTTTGTCGCTGCTACCAGTTGCTGATTCGGCTCGAGGGTGCCAAAGAATTCTTCCCGCGGCTATTGGTTACACACATTTGCGGTGAACTGACCAGCAAATATATATGAAACTAAACACCAGAAATTATAGCAAATATCAATTGTATTCGCCGAGATATTCGAACTATCCGGACAAAATACAATATCTGTCCATTTATATCCAGGAGAATAGTTCTACTTTTCAGTCTTAAGACATGGGTTTTGGAGTGATGAAATGTACGCACCCATTTCTAAGAAATGGGCCGATACATTTTTGTGAAATGGAGATAGACATCTTGGTGTGTCTCAGAGCGAATCCGATACAAAAGAGATTGCAGGAATGATTCGGAATCACATTGAAGAGAAAGGCCTCTTTCGGATTAACCGAGGTAACGACAGGGGTGTTAATGTTGAGCTTATGACGGAGGTGTGGATGACTGAGAATCTCATCTCGATAGGAAGTTGGGGAATTCCGATTGGAGAATTACTGAATAGCGATCAACTAGAAGGCCCTATTACGCCCGACAAAGTCGATAAAGACGTTCGCGATCCATCTCGTGGTGGATCACGACTCAACTTCCGGAGCGACTCCATTCGAACTGTCTTAGAAAATAATTATAAAAAATGGAATAAGAATCGAGGCGAGGACAAGAATCCAACTCAACAGGCGGGGTTTGCTGCCGGAAGCCTCAACCGCTTCTTCAATAAATTGACCGACGGAACTCCGTTCTTAGGGAATTTGGGGAATGGAATGGCCTTTGGCCGGGTTGTCGGTGAGTACCCGGAGTATCAACCTAATGGTTCAACGGTGTCATTCCGGGGCGAGGATGTCAGTGACGATCATCTATTCGTTCGTGAAGTAGAATGGGCTCGTAACGAATACGGGGATGTCATTCAGATCCCCTACGGTCAACTTCCGAATAAGCTAGGTCCCGTTCCTCAGACGGTCACTGAAGTTAGCGATGTCACTGGACTCTATGAACAGGCGAATGTGATTGAATTTCTATCAAGTTATTAACGGTCGCTACTCGTTTCGGAGCGAAGCAGCGATAGATTTGAGCTCGTCCTTCCGGAAGGCAGTCCCTGCCTTGTCTGGGTCATCGTCGTCTATCTCGCCGATTTTCCAGAGAATCCCCGCCCGCATCTGGGACTTGGGAGGAAGACGGTTCGTGTCAATCTCGTAGTCCACGGCGTTACAGATTGCAGCGAGAGCCTCTTTGGTGAAGGCAGTAGATTCCTGCCGTTCGTATCGATCCACGGCCAACCGGATCTCGTTCCGAAGTTCGTCAACAGTTCGTGACACAGTGACAACGAAGAGAGGGCCCGTCCTGTATATTTCGCCACACATCCAACTCCTTGGTACCTAGCCCGGTTAAAATACCACTCGAGAAGCAACACCGTCTGGGTTCGTATTCTTCACCTCCAGGTGCGAGCCACCCTCACTTGAGATTGAACGTGTGCTCTCGAGTCGAACCACAACTGGGACAGACGTGACGATACACGACTTGCTGGCCGTTCGTTCGGCTCTCCCAGTTGCCCTCCTCGTCCACATATCCACAGTCGGGACACTTCTTATCCGTAGTTTCGTACCGTCGTCGAACACGCTCGAGTACTGTTGTCATATGGCACACTACGGCACCTACAAACAAAAAACGAATTGGTCACTTTGACTTCAGATTCTTCTGCTATCGCCCGAGAATTCCTCGTAACTGCCGAACGAGAGACTTCGACTGCATCTCTCTCGAGGATTCAGACTCCTCTTCTCGA
Organism: Natrinema hispanicum; assembly: GCF_900111485.1. Classification (GTDB taxonomy): domain Archaea; phylum Halobacteriota; class Halobacteria; order Halobacteriales; family Natrialbaceae; genus Natrinema; species Natrinema hispanicum_A. The sequence continues at coordinate 17,710 of NZ_FOIC01000022.1, forward strand.
GCCGCAGATCTTCCCTCGTATGTCTCGAGTCGCCGCTCAAGCCGTTCGATCCGCGCAGTCTTCGCCTCCACTTCTCTCTCGAGAGACGTCGTCTGCTTTCGAAGCAGGGAGACCCTCTCTTTGAGGTACACATGCTCGCGATCTCGCGAAGATCCCACTTCCTGAGTCTCTACCCCACTCTCCGAGGGCTCGTAGAACTCAGAGGTGTGTGCAATTGCTCGAGCAATGGTCTTCTCACCATACGTCGAACCATCGGCATAGTGTTCCTCTCCCCACTTCGGACGGTCCAGTTTCGATCGCCGAAACAATCGGTCCATCTGTCCGGCATGGGCACCAGTCCAGAACGCAAGCAAACAACACAGCGCCATATCGGCCTCTGACTGACTCGTATACCCGACAGTCGACCCGTTCCAGAGGCGTTCAAACTTCTCGCCATTCGCCGCATTTCGAGCCTTCTCGAGTAACTCGTCGTCAGAGAGACGAGCTTTCGACCCAGACGCCTCACGAACATCGTCATCACCCTTCCCAACATACTCTAAATGAACCCCCTCGAGTTCGCGTTGCCGAGATTCGATTTGCGTTGGCGTCCCCGAGACGTGCTTGCCAGTGACGGTGAAGTACCGGGCGTGGTCGTACATCTCGATGTGGCCACGTCGATTGCGACCTTCAGGAAGTTCACCACGTATCAAGACGTGATAGCCAGTCCCCGATGGCGAGACTTCCGTATACGAATCCAGCCGACTAACGATTGTCTTCGCTTGCTCAGTTGGTTTCCCAGTATCCGGGTCGCGACAGTCGTCCAGATCAATCCCAACGAATGGATCTGACTTCGTGAACACGAACCCAAGCCCATCGACCGCAGTGGAGCCCGATTCCATGCACTCGAGAGCAGTCTCGAGATCACACCACGTCCCTTCGTCCGTCGTCGATGCAAACCCTGCCGTCTGCGGATCAACCGGAATCTTCGTCTTCTCGCCGTTGCGCTCTGCTCGCTTCCAGCAGATCCACTGGTCTCGAGTACACAGCGCCTCCGGGAGAGTCATTCTATCACCCATATCTCTTAATCCGAAAGCCCCAGCGAACTCTGACCACCACTCATCATACGATCAGAAACACCACCAGACTGACCCGGCAACTCCGATCGAGACTGCTCCTTCGGATCGAAATCGATCACGGCCGTCTCGTCGTCCATCGCCCGGACTTCGATCCCGCGCCATTCACCGTCGACACCGACAAGCGCCTCAGAATACCCCGTCCGATCGTTCCCCGGAACAGCCTCTTGGACGAAACGCATCTGTGCCGAATTGAGTCCGAACTCGTTGGCCCATTCACGATCCATCCCGTCGAGATGGTGGAACTGCTTGATCGCACATTGGTCGATGATCGCCTCCGACTCTGGATGCTGGAAAAACTCATCAACAGTCTGTGTGACAAGCCGAATCGAGAGGTTGTGATGGCGATGATGCCGGAAGACGATCTCGAGGTACTCGAGACTTGCTGCATCCTGCATGATATACCGCGCTTCGTCGATGACGAAGACGACCTCCTTGTCCGTCTCCTTCGCACGCTCGTAGACCAGCGATATCAACAACTGCATGATCAAGCTTGTACTCCCACCGAGACTCCCTTCCTGCTGGGCGAGATCCAGATAGATCACCTTCTCGTCGCGGATATCAAACGCCGTCTCACGCCCCAGATTCTCGTAGCGACCACCCACGGAAAACGGACGCAACTGATCAATGAGCCACGTCGCATCCTCTCGAATCTTCGTCGTCTCTTCGTCCGTCCGGACAACGTACTCCGTGGGCGTCTCAACCATCTTCTCGAGGATGTCGAGTACGTCCCGCATCGTCGGACTCTCGTTGTGATGAGTCGCGATATCGTCGGTGATTCCGTTCCTCGCATACGCCTTCTCGATCGCCGTCTCCAGCGTAGTCCGTCGATCCCCGAGTGAAATCCCACGGGTCGCAAAGTAGTTCGACAAGAAGCTCATCACGCTATCGAGCTTCTCCCGATACGGACTCGCATCCTCGCCCATCGCCTGCTGGACACGTTCGGGTGTAGGCTTGATCTCGAGGGGATTCAATCCCATATCACCGCCAATCGTGATTCGCTCGCCACCGACTGCCTCAGCGACACCAGCCCAGTTGTTCAATGGCTCGAGGATGATCCCAATACGATCCTCGCTCTGCTCGATCGACCGAACGAAATTCTGCTTCGAGCCGAACGATTTACCAGAGCCAGGATCGCCGATCGTGAACATCGCATAGCCGTTCTCTCGAGCAAAGGGATCGATCACGACCGGACTCTGATTCTTCCAGTGAGCGCCAAACTCGACACCGCCGTCCTCGAGAATCGTCGCGTTGTGCGGCGACGCAAGCAACGCACCGATCGCACCACCTAACGCCGTCGCCTCTCGACCAAACGAATTCGGTCCCACTGGTGCCGCAGCCTGAATTGCCAGATCCTGCTTACAGATCGCTGTTTTCGGCGAGAGACCCGCTGGCTGTTCACGAAGCCGACTACGGATCGTCCGAACGTCCTCACGCAACTCATCACGGGAATCCGCACGGACCGTGATGAACATCCCCTGATCGAAGACCCGACTTCCGTTCTCGACGCTTTTGTAGGTTGAAAGCGCTTCGTTCGCACGTTCTTGCAGATAGCTCCCTCGAACGGTTCGCTCGAGGTCTGCATCAGCCTGGAGGTCGTCGGCAACACGCTGGAGTTCGTCTCGAGCCTGCTGCTGACTCTTCGGTGTGATGTGCACCGTCAGATCGAACTCGATATCCGTGAGCTCGAAGAGTTCTGTCAGATAGCCGTCTTTCGGATAGTCAGGATAATCAGCAATGTAGAGCGTCGATGTCCAGTGATCGCCAACACGGGCAGTCCGTGTATCCCACTCGATCGCCGCTGGTGCGATGACGTGCTGGTGATGCTCAGATAGATCGTCGAGGATCTCTCCTTCACCAATACCGTCGTCCACAGTTGTCTCCTCGAGGAGATCAGCTAACTCGATCTCCTCAACCTCCTCCGCTCGCCAGTAGTCCCACGCAATCTTCACGAGAAGCGTAAGCAGCGCCGTCACCCCAACAGAGAGAGCAAGCCCTGCTCGAGTCCCCATCTCAGGAAGCAAACCCTGTATCTGTCCCACGACCAACTCAATCACTGGTCGGCCCTCCGTTGATGATCGACCGCTGGATGATCGCGAATCGCATCCGCGCCATCGTCGTACTCGTGTTCTTCTCCGTTCCAGAAGTCCATCGAGAGAACGAACAACTCGACCGTCGTGAGCCGATGAGCAGACCACCCGGACACCTTCTGGATAAACTCCGTCTGGAGGCTATGACATCGATTTTCAAGCTTCTCGAACATAGCCGCTCGAATCTCTGCGTCGGTCATATCATTGCGACGAGTCACGAACGGGTTGAACAGAAACCCGATCACCGGAAACGAGGTGAGTTTCTCTGCAGGAGAACGCTCGTCCTGATAACGGTCGTAGACCTCGAACGGGTCAACTTCGACACCGATGAAATATCGGATCTGCTGGGCACCCTCGAGATCCCGAGGCCGTTGCTCGCGATACTCCTCGAGTAACCCTCGAAAAATCGGGTTCTCCTCAACATCACTATCAGAGAGCCGCCCATCGATTCGCTCGATCAGTCTCTCCACTGGGAACGAACGAGTCGTCGCGTGGAACTTGAGTCTAAAGTCAAGCTCCTTATTCGCGAACTCCTCGCCGAGTTGCTGGACCTGTGCCCAATCACCGGACATCGCGAAGTCCATGTTCCCGGGGTCGATCTCGAGATACGCTTCCATCGCTCCATCCGAACGCTCGATCGCACCGGTTCCGGGCCATGCACGCCTGATGTTCGTGAGATCCTGCGTTCGCTCATCCGGTTTGAACGGCGTGTAACTTACGAGCCCACCATCAGTACCCGACTCACCAGACTCGACTGCACTGTACGTGAATCGAGGCCGTTTGCAGTAGTAGCGATAGACATCTCCCAACCACGTCGATGCGGGAAGATGATTCGGCGATGCATAGACGACTGCACCACCTGCTACAATCCCCAGGAGCACGAACGGCAAGATCGCCCCCTCGAGCCCAATTAACCCGCCAACGAGAAGCCCCGCAATCGGGAAGCCAAGGAGAACGTAGACATCCCCCTCCTCGATATTCAGAATCGGGATTCGACTTTCTTCGCCCAGTTCGTCCATGATTCGCCGGCCAGCCGCACCGCTTTCTTGTGTCACTTGAAGTACCCCGGATCGTTCTCAGTGCGACGGTACGCCGGGGTATCGTCCCAGCCATACGCGTCTCCCACGACGTTATCGTGAGCTGCTCGCTCCCCACTCTCACCGCTCGAATCTCCAGAGCCACCGCTTTGGCGCATCTTTGAGGCAGCAGAATAGCCAACAGCCGCCTTCGGGCCCCACATCGCAGTCGTCGTTGCAGCAGCGGGGCCAGCAATCACGCCAGCACCGACTACTGCACCTGCAGTGACTCCTGCCTTTGTCGTTGCACCCACGATTTTCGTCGTCATCGGACTGGCGTACTTGAACAGCTTCCAGACGATAGCGATCGAGAGCAATGGCAGCGTGACTGCAATGAGGTAACTCAAAAACGCACTGTCTGGAATCAACGCCGACTCTGTCCCCTCACTGAAGAGCAATTCATAGCCTTTGAACAGCAATGCCACTGGAATCGGCATGATCGCAAGCGGCACGAATTTCAAAGAGACCGTTCTCGCGATGTGCGAGACGACGGGAAGATTCCCGTAGGCCAATGCAATCCCGATCGGCATCGCGTAGATCAAGATGTATAACAGAACCTCTCGAAGGAAGAATAGCGCCTGCAGGGTCCACATTGCAACTGCACCAACGCCCGTGAGAAAGAGCGCAAGGATCGGGTTTGAGATACTCAACGCGAGTAACCCCATCATCGCACTCGTCACAGTTGCAATATCCGGAATAAGCGCAATGGTGAATCCGTCGACCAAATAGAGTGCCAAGACCGCGACCCAGTACCAGGTGACGATCAAAAACGCACCAGTCCACGCACTTCGCTTCGTCTTTCGTGTCTCGTATGCACTGCCGATATTGAAAATCCGAATCGCATGCCGGCCCTGTACGCACATCACCAGCAATAACAGGGCAACGAGCATGATCTCGCCACTGACAAGGCTGCTGTAGATGCCATCCCAGGGAGTATTCGACGGCTGGCCGAACACGAACACACCGTCCGTTTCCGGTGTTGGTGTTCCAAACACCTGGGCAGTGATCGCAGCATACCCATCCGCCAACCCCTCCTGGAACCATTCAATGAGCTTGTCGATTGCGTCTTCGAACCACTTGATCCCGACATCGGAGAGCGACCACGCTAACTGCATGCAACCCTCTCGAGTTCGATCACACAGCCAGCATCCTCGAGCTCGACCACGCCATCACCACTCTCGAACTCCACACTCGAGGCGGGTACAACACACTCGAATCTCCAAGCTCTCTCGAGAACTGTACAACTCCAAACCAACAATCCGGTAGCACCCCTCCATCGAAGTGTTCGAAGAACAATACCTCTCCACACCATTCCTACCTCATCAATCATATTTCATCTCTCATTTTCAAGAAGCTCCCAAGCCGCTTCGCCGCATACAGCGCAATCACGAACGGAATCGCATACCGAATCACATCCACCAAAAGCGTGAACCAGCCCGTCGGCGTCGCGAGCGGGTGCCATGTCTCAGTAGCAGTATCACCGAGATACGCCGGAGTGTGTGATCGCCACGAACCCGGATGATACTCTGCAGTGTAGATTCCTGGCTGGGACACGGTGACTTCAACAATACCCTCAGAATTCGTCCGCAGGCGCTGATCACCGATCGTGATATAGCCCTCACGAACATCGTGACCGATCAGCCAGAACCGTGGACCTTCGTACGGATTCTCGAGCACAATCGGCTCGCCAGTCTCTCCATCGCGAAGTTCGATCCCCAGGGTCACCGCCGTCGCGTTTGAATCAATGATCTCGAGCGATAGCTCACTCTCGCGAATCTCTCGCTCTGCCCCACCGTCGGGCTCGATAAGCTCTGCAGAGACGCCTCGAACGATCCCATCAACAGCAACAGCATCTCGACTAACACCGTCGTGACGAAGCGCAAGCCCATATGATCGCGTATAGGGCGCAGAAACCACGTCGACCTCGACGGTTTCATGAAGTGAGGGCTCCGGCGAGGAACTCTCTGTTCCCCACACCTCGAGGATTTCCGGCCCATCCCGGATCGGCTCTGCACGCGGACCTAACTCGGATGGGTACGCATGGACGTACACCGGCATTGCATCGGAGCCAACGGTTTCCCTCCCCCCTCGAGTTGCATGCGTGAGTTCGTCCCAACCAGTCTCTCGAGCGGTGTAGTAACGCCACACCCCACGGACATTCGCCTCGCCATCTTCCGACAGGGTGTATCCATGCCACGGCTGAGCCTGATAGATCGCAACGCCGCTGTCGCCGTTTGGATACGAGGCATAGTAGATCGATGCTCGAAGATCGTAGATCTCGACATCGAGTTCCTCCGAAACAGTCACCTGATCAGTAATCACTTCTGTCTCGTTTCCAACCTCTCGCTCGACTCGAGCATTGATGTCCGCCTCGAGCGTCAGCGTCGCCGACCCACCTCCATCAAACGCATACTCGAAGACCGGTGTGTGCGTCCCACTCGTAGCGTCAACCAACTCCCCATCACGTAGCAGCCGGACGTCTTCGATCCCATGATTTCGAATCGATGAGTTCCCATCAAGCCGGATGCGATAATCGACGAACCCACGGAGTTCACCCTCCGGTGCGATGTAATGGATCGTCTCGTTCGCATCCAGATGCGTCCTCGTCGACGGATGGATCGCAAACGTCGTCGCGTGTGCATCGGCGATCAGCACGGAATCCGTACGCGACGCATGCGTGGGATAGATCGAGGTCTCTGCATCGCCTCCCTCGAGTGATTCATAGTCGGCTGCTGTCCACCGCTCGGCCGTATCGGGAGGCGTTTTGAACGTGATATCGGTGCAATTACCGAGTTCTTCCATCCCGGTCCGCGTTTCGCCGTATTGCCGCTCGTACTCAACAGTGCTGATGCACTCATCTGGCGTGTTCGACCACAGCGTCGCCGTCTCGTTTTCGTCCAGCCCGTGTTCGTCGTCTCTCCCAAGAGAACCGCTGGCACTGCCGATCTCGGTTCCACCGAGAACAACAGCGATACCGACGGCTGTGAGTATGACCGCAACGCTGAGTTTTGACCCCTCGAGTCGCATTAGGGCCTCTGCCTCGAGTCGGACTGGATACCGATCGGCATTACCACGGCACGAAATCCACACAGCCAGCTAACGGGAGCCCCATCGTCGAGCCAAAAACCGTAAACAGCGGCCCGAGGACCAACAGCATAACCGTCGACCGCAGTGCCGTTCGCTTGTGTGCTTTCAGGTCTTTCTTCTGCTCGATGGTCGTCGTGAATACCTCAGCGAGCGAATCGGCTTGCCAGACGACAACCAAGCCCAGAAGGCCGATCGCGGTGGTGATCTGGAAGAACCCGGAGACCATCTCGGGTAGTCCTTCGGCCTCACAGATGACACTCTCCTGTGCCAAAGCCGGCTCAACAGCAAGAACGGATAACAATACGAGTGATCCAAGGCCAGAGCGTGCTATTCGGCGTCGTACGTTCGAAGATTCGTCTGTCTCGAGTGTTCGGCTCAAAACTGGAGTTTTTATATTCATTTAGTGAATTTCAGACCTACTGAGAAATCTCGTGAGAACCGACGGATTGGTTCAGAAATTTATTCATTAGATCGTCAAATTCACTCGCTGATGACTGAATATATATCTTGTGTATTATATTAGCTCGGAATTATAGTGCATGGATGAAGAACTGTTTTTGTATCGGCCATGAAAATATCCGTCAGAAATTGAGTATACTACGTTGTCATCGGTTATTAGCTGTAGGCCATTATCAGCGGGAACAGTTGACCCTCGCCATCCTCAACGGCCGGCTGCCGGTCTCGATGTCACTACCATCGCCGGCGACGCCACGCGACTTCCCATTCTGTCCGATACCCAAAACGTGGTAACCGCGCGCCGGGTGCTCCATGATCTGCCCGTCACAGACCAGCCGAAAGCGCTCGAGGAACTGCGCCGCATCTATGGCGCCCGACGGGACACACGGAGTCCTCGAGTTCCCACTGACGCCAGCAGATACTCCTCTTTCAGGCAGAGGATGAAAATGAGGCCGAGAAAATCGACCGTTCAGACTTGTCTTCGAGTTTTCAACGCCAGCGTTCACTCAATCTAAACATCTAAGATCACCACGGCGTTCGCGCTGCATGACACCACCTGCGAACCGTCGAAGTTTACTAACGAGTTCCCCTTCCGTTTCATACGTCTCGACCCGTAGATCCCATCGCACCTTGGACGATCGAATCATCGCACTTGTCACGTCATCTTCATGGGCAAAGAGTAACCGATCACCGTGCGTTTCCGCGAGGCTCTCAAGAACGCTTCCAGCCTCTTCTCCAACGCCAAAATTGTGTCCAAGAAACGGAACCACGAACGCGGTCGCGTTGCTGCATCTTGCGTACTCGATGCTTTGTGTCACTGCATCCACCTCATCAGTATCTACCTCCGCATCGAGAGCCAGAAATGCGTTCACTCCTGGATCCGTCCGAAGCTCTCCTTGTATCCGCCGTAAGAGCGCTTGCGCCGCGTTGATATCGTCCTTGTGTCGAAAGAGTCGGCGTAACGGCCCGGGGAGGTCTTCGATATCGATCTTGCGGCGTTCTTCCTCACTGAGTACATAGTTGAGATTGAACGACTTGTACGGACCCATCAAATAAAAAAGAAAACGGTCGTATTTCACGCTCCCCAGCCGCTCAGCGATCAAATCACGTGTGATTTCAGTGGGCATAAGGATTTCTGCTCACTCGGCCCTTATAAAAGAGGGCATTTTCAAGATATCTTGGCTTGACAAAGGCTAAAAGTTTGCCGCCAGTACTCTAGACCAAGATGGCGACAAATCAACCGAGTGCGATTGGTGGGAAAAATCCGGAAGATCCGGAAGACCTGCTACCAGAGGATAGTATTCTCAGTCTCGACGAATATCTCGAGATGCATGCTGCCGTCGGACACCGTACTCGATATGAAATCCTCTATCGGCTTGTCCACAGTGGAGAGATGAGTCCGAAAGAGCTCGAGGAGGCGATTAACGTCGATGACAGTACACTTCACTATCACCTCAACAAGCTTGTCGATGTCGGCCTCATTGAGAAGCGCCAGCGTACGGAACGAGGACAAGACGGATTATACACGTATTATCGGGCAACTGTGTTCGGAGAAGTCACACTCTCCGAAGGTGTCGACGAGCTGATCCGCGGCGAGCAGGAGTTCGAAGAAATGTATGACAGCACGGCGAACAGTTGATGAGTGCTGTCAGAAAACCAGTTTTGATATGTAGAGGTCAATCTTCCCGCTCCTGTAAATCGCCTCGGGGTCAAGCCTCAAGGCACTCGCCTTGTTCATCTGTAGAAGAGTGAGAGGAGATTTCGTGTGCTTTCCCTCACGAGTATGGTTGGATAGGCGCGTTCAGAGAACCTCTATCGGCATGTCGTCATCACCAACCAGAGCAAACGAAACAGACGAAGCAAGGATTTAAGATCTCATGGAAGCACACGAAATATACTCTCACTGCAGCGTGCGAAACTACATTTAGTGACACTCTCTAGCATCTCGAACGGTAACCTGCTTCTTTCCCTCCTCCAGCCTATCGACTGAAAAGACAGTTCACTCACCCCTCACACGCGTTTATATAGATCGAAGCTATTCTCCGGGTATTGAGAGTCACAGTATCAGAAGCGTTCTCGAATACAATATCTGAGCGCTGGCTGCATCTAACTCTCTTTCTAACCAATGGCGACAGAGAAAGACACCACGCCGACTACTGAAGAGACGACCATACCATCTCAAAAATCGAATCTAACTCCTGATGGAGACGGCCCCATCAACTCGAGTAATCAACTACAAAATACCGCAATAGATCACACGACGGCCACACCCACATCCCTCGAGTCACGAACGTATATCGAAATCCGGCCATCGACAAGGCCACTCAACCGTGAAGCTATCTCACAGGCAACGACGATTCTCTACGAGAGCCTCTACAACCTCTCAAACTCGAGCACTCGATCAGCCCTCCGAAAGAAAACCCAGCAACCGCTCATAGAGTGGCTGCTCGTTGCTGACGGCCAACCGGATACGAGCATTCGGTACCTCGTCGGAACGACATACGACGAATTCCTCGACGAACTCGAGGCGATCCTGCGAACAGCATTTCCAAACACATACGAACTGACACAAGTCGACTGGCATCCACGACAACTCCAACCGTCTCGTACTCCCTCCTCAGACAACAACGGTTCAACACCAGCCACCGCTGACACCCCCAGTCAGCCATACGCTGCTGGCATCGAGTATCGCGGCGCTGCAGAGACGCGCCAGGACTGGCAAACCTCGCTCGCGTCATTCGATGAACTCACCGATCGTTCTCGAAAGACACAACCAGAGAAACAGAAATCGAACTCCCGTCGTATCCCACTGGCAACGCTCGTCGAGACGCTCTGTGATTCAGCAGTCCCCGTCGTGTATCAGGTGGTCTGCAGTCCGCTTGGTGATCAGCGGGCAGACGCAGAAGGATACCAATACGATCTCGAGCGCGCCCTCGTCACACCAGCTGATCGCATCCTCAATTTCGTCTTCCCTCGGTCGGAAGAGAAACTCGAACCAGAAAACCTTGCTCGTCCATATCGCAACCGTCTCACCGAACTCGAAACGCGTGACCTCCGACGGACGTTTTGTCTCTCGGCTCGAGCAGTGGCACTCACAGACAGCACGAACTCACAACAAGCCGAGACAGTCGCTCGAAGACTTACAAACGTGTTCGGCCATCTCAGTGGATCCTTTCATTCGATTCACGGACACCTCAGCATGGATACCGACCGCGATACGCCTGCAAGCCAACTTTTCGAAGACATCTGTCAACGAGCCTGTTCCGAACCAACATACGAAACGCTCAAAAGCCATCTCCCATGGAAGTCACACGAGAGCGCTGGCATCGTCGTCGCACCGGACGAACTCCCAGGGTTCTGTCTGATTGACGGCGTTGGCCTCACACCATCTGGTCAACGAGCACTTGGGGCTCGACAATCCGAGCGAACCGGCCTTTCTCTGCCATCACCGGATCACCTCGCACAGTACACGGGAACTGGACAGGCGCTCTGCATGCCACTAACCGATGACCGCCAACCCTACCAAAACCCGTTCGTCCTTCCACCAACACTTCAGGATAGACATCTCTTCGTCATCGGCGATACAGGCTCCGGGAAATCCGTCCTCACGACTGGTGCAATGCTGTCGAACGTCGAGGCCACAGACGGCCCCGAGATCCTCTTCGATTATAAGGGAGGGGGAACAGCCGAGGAGTACCTCCAAGCCCACTACACAGCACACGATGGCCTCGAGGACGTCAGCTACTTCGACCTCACTGAAATACTTCCCGCGCTATCGATTTTCGATATCAGGCCGCTACTCGCTGCTGGCCTCTCACGAGAAGAAGCACGCTCGAGAATCGCAGGCCATTACGAAGAGATCCTCGCGGGGCTGATGGGCGAAGAACAGTACTATGGAGCGACGGAATCGACGAAGGCGATTCGCAATCACCTTCGAGCGTTGTACGATCCGATTCACGGCACCGATGCCGTTTCACACAAAGATCTCTACCGGGCGCTCCAGCGTACACTGAGCGATCAAACACCGCCACCGACTTCGGATGAACGACTCACCGAGTATTTCGCTGGGTTGCTCGAGCGCGATCGAGACGTCTTCAACATGGTTCTCGGTGGTGCCGTGGCTCGAGTCGAGATAATCGCGACTGACGATCGACTTGCACCGCTGTTCGATCACGTCCATCGTGCTCACACGGATGAAGACGACACTGAGAGTGACGAAACGGATCCCCACTTCGATTTCACAGACGTCATCGATGACGATACCGTGGTTATCTTCGATTTCGGTGGGATGGAAGAGCGAATTAAACGCGCACTGACACTCGTCTTGCTCTCAAATCTGTGGATTGCACTGAAAGCACGTTCAGCAGCCCAGAAACAGCCATCCCGAGTCAATCTCTATCTCGAGGAAGCGAAAGACATCGCCGCGACGAAACTGGTCGATACCCTCCTCTCACAAGGGAGATCGTTTGGCCTCTCCCTCATGCTCGGCGTTCAATTCCCTGGGCAACTCGACTCTCCAGATCCGTCGAATCACACCTACGAAGAAGCGCTCAACGAGATCGGAACGTTCGTCGTTGGCAACGTCAGCATCGAAGATGACCTGGCGAAGGCGCTCGCGACCGACGACGTTCCACCAACAAAGGTTGCCAGGCGGCTTGCAGCGATTCGTCATGGCGAGTGGCTCGTCCGCCCTGCAGCCACATTTGGCTCACCTGCCCCACGACCGTTTCTCGGACGATCACTACCCGCTCCCGATGGACACCCCGCAAGTGAGACTCCACTTGGCGACGAGCAGTATCAGGCCTTCAACACAGCATTCGAGCTCACCGCACTCGAGACGTGGAACGAAGCCGGACTCAAATATGAGAGCGATCACCCAGGCACTGAGAACGGGTCGGATGACGATGACACAACCGAAGAAGAGACACTCCGGGTTGACTCACTACTGCCACACACGAAGCGACTCCCCGAGTACGTGAGCTACGACGAATCGATACACGCCCTCTGTTGTGGATCCTGTGAGAACCGCTACGATCCGACCATCGAAGGGATGGAACGCTCGATTGAGTGCTGTCGTTCACTTACAGACGTCGAGTCTGACGATATCCCTGTCTGCGATATCAATCTCAAGCTCACAGCCGAAGAGCGAGACCTCTCTGACTGGAGTGACCGACAACTGCTCTTCTTACAAACGGTGTACAACGCACAGCAACTTCGGTATGATCCGCTCGAGTACGATCTTCTCCACGACTCGATGATTAGACTGCAGGAGTACGTCGGGATCGAAACCGACGAAATCGCTCCACTGCTCGAGGCAGACCTCCTCAGACACGACACGGATCATCCACACCGTCTCTACACCGTCTCGTCGGAAGGCCGATCTACAATTGGTGAGAGCTATCGCAAAGGCGTCGATTACGGCCATGGGGTCGGTGATCTCGATGAATCCAGTGAACACGTCCTTGGAGTCGAAGTCACCCGGCAGCATCTCGAAGAAGCGTACGCCGAAGACCCCGAATCGGACGTCACCGATGTCGTACCGTATTACGAACTCGACGATCAACATCGACTCGACCTTGCAGGCGTGGATGCTGATGGCGAGATCATCGTCACAGCCGAGGTTGAACGTATTAACCACGACATCCGACGTGCGGTACCCGCCGATTTCGATAAGATGGCTGCTTGCGAACCCGAGGCTGCAATCTGGGTCGTCATGAAACAGGCCGATGGCCACAAAATACTCTCTGCACTCAACGACCCGCTCGAGGGGCCTCCTCGAGTCGAAAAAACGTATGCAAAGACCACGCCACCCCAACAATTCCGGATCAACACACCTGGCATGACGGCTGTCTATCCTGCAGAGTGGCTTCGGGATCGCTCGCCTGATCTCCCGTAGCTTACTGGGCTGGGTAGTTCTCCTTCTGCGATGTCTTTTTATTCAGCTTCAAATATCTCATAATCGGCTCTAGCCCCCGCAAGTGTTGTTGTGGGGGTCTCTCGAGTGAGAACCTAGGACGGGGAATTGCTCGAGCAGTGGATGGCTGTTGAGATCGTAGCTCGCACAAATCGGACTCTCGTACTCGAGTCAGGATTGGAATCGACCTGTCTATCAGACTCATACCCCCTCAGTCGACGGAAATCAGATGAAAGGGACATCCTCTTCTGAACTCCTGTTTGATGCTTCTCGAGACGCTGTCCGTATTGGGGACCGCAGTCACTCGATGAGTGAGGGCACTCCTGCTCACTGCTCGAGTGCGCGAGGGCTATCGATTATTCAAAACCGATAGACGAGAGCCGGTTATGAGGCTTTAGCAACCCGTTTTCGATCGTGCTTGCTAGCGCGAATACGCTTCTGGTATGCCCGCTTTGCTTCACGACGCCAGTCTGAGGGTGTCTACTCGAGTTGGGAGATGATCTCGAGTCCTTTCTTCCCCTGTTCCTAGAATTACGCTCTATTGCCACGCAACGTCATCTTGCGGGGGACAGAGATGATTATGACCGTTTGTGAGGGTGCTTCCCATTGCAATCGATCTTCATCGACCGTGCCGGTCTACAGGTGTCAGATGTTCCACCAGATAGCTTTATCGAGCTATACGTTGGCAATTGACACGGGCGTCTACCCATGACACAAGAATGGACGATCAAGGGAGACTACGTCGAAGCCTGCAACTGTGACGTCGCATGCCAGTGCGTGTGGCTGGAATCGCCAGACGACGATGTGTGTAACGTCTCGCTGGCGTGGCATATTGAAGAGGGAAGCTATGGTGATGTCGACTTGAGCGGCTTGGATGTCAGCATGCTCATCTCGACTGAAGAGGGCGTCATGTTCGGTCCCGAGACGGAATGGGACGTTGTGCTACTCATCGACGAGACAGCCGACGACGATCAGCGCGAGGCCATCGAGGACATCTACTTCGGTCGCGCCGGCGGTATCTGGGCACCCGTCGCCGACACCCATGTCAAGTCTGCCGATGTCGCGACTGTCCCAATCAGTTTCTCTCGAGACGGGTCGGAGTTCTCCGTCGAGATTGGGGATGTTCTCGAAATGGACGCAGGCGGTGCGGTTGGGTTCAACGAGGAGGTCGGCACGATTTCGCCCCACCCGCTGACGGAGAGCCACGAGGTGCAAACTGGGAAATCGACGACAGCCACTGTCTCCTATGACGACCAGTTCACGTGGGACGTTTCGGGGAACAACGCCTACCTCGGCGACTTCGAACTGGCGAACTCCTGACGGTGGTGGGACAGCGGTCCAGACGATCAATCATGGGAACACAGGACTCGTTCCGGGACCGAATTACCCGCCGGCGCATTCCAATCGTCGCGCTCGTCACCTACACAATCGCATTGCTCGCGTGGGCGGCAGTCGTCGGTCGCTGGCTCCCGATGCCTGGTGGAGAGATGGCCATGCAGATGCAAATGTCCGATCCTGGAGTTCCAGAGGCGATGGCGCTCTCAAACGGGATCACAGGTATCGGTCTCTATCTGGTCATGTGGGGCGTGATGATGATCGCTATGATGTACCCGTCGTCAGTTCCTCTCTTCCGACTGTATTCCAAGACGCTCGAGGGAACGACAACTACTGGGAAAGCAGCACGAGTTGGTGCGTTTATCGGAACGTACGCGCTTGTCTGGACGCTAACCGGTGTCGTACCGCTCGTGGTCAATACTTTAGTGCCAATTGCCAGCCTTGCGAACGCTCACGGTGGGCCCCTGATAGGTGGGACACTGCTACTCCTGTCGGGATATCAGCTCTCACCGTACAAATACCGGTGTCTGCGGTATTGTCGGTCCCCGCTCGGTTTCCTGATGAGTCACCACCGACCGGGAGTTCGTGGTGCCGTACGGATGAGCTGGCAGTTCGCCGTTTTCTGTGTCGGGTGCTGTTGGGCTCTGTTCGCGTTTATAGTGATTGTAGGTTCGATGAACATCGTCTGGATGGCGCTCATCGCAGTGGTGCTCTCGCTCGAACGGACAGTTGCGTGGGGTGAGCAGCTAGCACGTGCGGTCGGTGTCCTCGCTGGCATTACCGGGATTACCATCGTCGTGATCTCGATAGTGTGAACCGCCTCGGGGTCATGCCCTGAGGCACTCGGCTTGCTCCGCCTGTAGACTGCAACGTCGCTTGCTCATACGACGACCGAAACAACTCCTCCGCCGACGATGGCGAACCCACCGAGGCCGAAACAGACGACCCAGAACGGGATGCGATCGACGATCCGCATGAGGGCGTCGATGGTGAGATAGCCGACGAAGGAACTGACTCCAAGTGCCGCTAATGCAGGCACTGGCTCGATACCGGGAAGACCACCGGCACCCGTGATGGTGAGAGCAGCTGCACCGAGACTGGCAGGGATCGACAACAGAAAGGAGAGCCGGAACGCTGCCGGCGGATCGTAGCTCCGAAACAGCAGTGCGCTCGTCGTGATACCAGACCGTGAGATTCCTGGAAGGATTGCGATACCCTGAACGGCACCGACTAGAACCGAGTCCGGCAGCGTCGGCGCGTCGCGGATCCCCATCGACACTGACTCTGAGGCGAGTTGAAGGATCCCCGTGAGTACTAGGAGAACGCCGATGGCCGCGATGAACACGCCGCCAGTGAGTTGGCCTGCAAGATCGACTGCATATACGTACAGCGGGATCCCCACAACTCCGGTCATCAGCGTGGCAACAACGACATACGACGCGATGGCGTTCTCACCGGCGTACGCGCTGTCGGGTCGCCAGCCGGGCACTGCCCGAATGGCTGTCGTAATATCGTCACGGTAGTAGACCGCCGCCGAGAGTGTCGTACCGACCTGCAAGAACAGCGCCAGTTGTACCGCAACCGCAGGGTCGGTTCCCGCGATCGTCAGGAACAGCGCAAGGTTGCCCTGACTCGAGACGGGCAACCACTCAACGACTCCCTGAACGATCCCGGCGAGGATTGCGACGACGAGGTCGATTCGGCTCACTGGTGATGATGCGATAGTGCGAGCACTTAAATGAAGCCGATTCAAGTCAGTGATCGATCGAGAAGGTGAAGCGCGTCTGAGTTACTCGACTGTCACGCTCTTGGCCAGATTACGCGGTTTATCAATCGAACGTCCAAGTAGGTTCGCAACCCAGTAGGCAACCAACTGTAACTGGACGTTCGCGAGCACGGATCCACCGAGATCGCCGACGGCAGGAATCTCGAGGACGTGATCGGCATACCGTGTCACGTCGGACTCACCGTCAGTGATCGCCACAACGGGTGCATCGCGGGCTTCGACTTCTTTGACGTTCCCGATGGTCTTTCGGGCAGTCTCGCCGTCACCGGTGACGACCGCGAATACTGGCGTGTCTTCGGTCACGAGTGCGAGCGGACCGTGTTTCAATTCGCCAGCCGCGAACCCTTCCGCATGTCGGTAGGTAATCTCTTTCATCTTCAGTGCGCCCTCGAGCGCGACCGGATAGTGGTATCCACGGCCGATGAAGAAGTAGGCATCAGCGTCGACGTACTCCTCAGCGACTGCTCGTGCGTCCGTCGTCTCGAGGACGGTCCTGACCTGGCCAGGAATATCCCGGAGTGCCTCGAGCTCTTCGCGAGTCGGCCCGTCGCCGAGTGTGAATGCCAAGAGGGCGAGTGCCAACTGCTGGCTTGCGAAGGTCTTCGTTGCGGCAACGCCGATCTCGGGACCAGCCCTGATATAGAGGGTGTGATCACACTCCCGTGCAGCCGAACTGGCGACCGTATTGGTCACTGCAAGCGTCGTTGCGCCGGCGCGGGCTGCCTCTCGAAGCGCGCGTAACGTATCAGCCGTTTCGCCGCTCTGGGTAACGCCGACGACCAGGGTCTCATCGTCGATGGGGACGCGATCGCTCGCGTACTCGCTGGCAAGAAACGCCTGCGCCCGAACCCCTGCTTCCCGGAGTCGCTCAGCGCCGAACAGCGCCGCGTGATACGACGTCCCGCAGGCGACGAACTGTACCGGCCCCTCGTGGTCGAGGTCAGCAAGGTCTTCGAGATCGACCGCTCCATCGAGATCGTCGATTCGACCGCGAAGACACTGCCGCAGGGCTTTCGGCTGCTCGTGGATTTCTTTGAGCATGTAGTGGTCATAACCACTCTTTTCTGCGTCTTCGGGATCCCACGCAACCGTTTCTATCGGCCGGTCGACGGAGTTGCCCTCCGCATCGGTGACGACAGCATCGTCGGCAGTCAGCCGAACGAAATCGCCATCCTCGAGATAACAGACGCGATCCGTGTGCTCAACGAACGCGGGGACGTCACTCGCGAGATACGTTCCGGTCTCGCCGAGGCCAACGACGAGCGGAGAGTCTTGTCGAGCCGCATACACAGTCTCCGATCCATCGAAGACGGCGGCAATCGCGTAACTACCCTCGAGTTGATCGATCGCCAGTCGGAACGCTTCCTCAGGAGCCGCGCCGCGGTCGAGATAGCGACCGATTAACTGCGGGACGACTTCGGTGTCGGTCTCACTCTGGAACGTGATTCCGGCATCGACGAGGTCATCGCGAAGTCGCTGGTAGTTCTCGATGATCCCATTGTGAACCACGGCAACGCGATCCGCTTCGTCGCGATGAGGATGTGCGTTCACATCGGATGGGGGACCGTGCGTACTCCAGCGCGTATGGCCGATCCCAGTCAATGCACCCTCGAGTTCGTCTCTCGGAACCGTGTTCTCGAGTGCTGATAGCTCGCCCTCTGTCTTGTGAACCCTCACCGACGGTGTTGGCACAGCAAGGCCGGCAGAGTCATAGCCGCGATACTCGAGACTTGACAGGCCATCGAGGACGACATCGACGGCGTCGACACCGTTGGACGTCCCAACATACCCGACGATACCACACATCGTCACTGCACCTCCGTTTCATCGTCGACCGTCCCGCTGACGGCTGTGCCGGCGGTAATAACAGCATCGGAGCCAACGACCGTTCCCGGCGCGTAGGTCACACCGCCCCCATCACGAACACGATCCGCGAGCACAGCACCCAGCCGCTCGTTCTCGTGGATTCGATCGCCAACGCGGACATCGCCGGGACCACCGACCATGGTCGAGCCAGCGCCGATCTGAACGCCATGGCCGGTCACGCCATCGATGAGCGTCGCGTTTGCCCCGATGCGGGTGTCTGCATCGACGACACTGTTTTCGACGACTGCGTTCGCTCCCACCGTCACGTTCTCGCCGAGTGCGACATTCGGGCCGACGACGCTCCCTGGGCCGATGACGCAGTCCGTCGAAATCACGACCGGTTCGACGATCGTCGCGGACTCATGGATCTGTGCATCGGTTGAGACCGTACTTTCGACGCCGTCTGTATTCCCAAGAAGTGTCTCCGTCACTTCGAGTAAGTCCCACGGATACGTCGCGTCGTACCAGAACCCGTCAGATGTGACACCGCGGACGGTTTCGTCTGCGGCGATCGCGTTCGCAATACCGTCGACGAGCGAGTATTCGTTGAACTGTGGCTCCGGACCACGGAGATAGTCGAAAATCTCGGATTCAAACGCATAGACGCCCGCGTTGAGATGGTAACTTCGGTCGTCATGGGGCCGTTCGACGATCTCCGAGATGTTCTCGTCATCCTCGAAGATCACGCCGCCGTAGTTGGCGATGTCCCCGTCTCGAACGAGTCCGAGCGTTGCGATGGAATCGCTGTCGTGGGCCTCGTGGACATCCTCGATGAGCCTCTGTTCAACGAGCTGATCGCCGTTGAGTACGAGCTGTGGACCTGAAACCTCGGGTTCGGCTTCCAGAAGCGCGTGACCACTGCCGAGTTGCTTGTCTTGGACGACGTAGTCGATCGACGCACCACGGTACGTCGATCCGAAATGCGACTGCACGTGCGTGCGACCGTAGCCGACAACGACCGTGATCTCCGTGATATCGGCGTCGACAAGCGCATCGAAGACATGCTCGAGTATAGGCTTGGTCGCTGCGGGAAGCATCGGCTTCGGCCGATGTTTGGTCAACGGCCGAAGTCTGGCCCCTTCCCCCGCTGCAAGGACCACCGCAGAACTGATTGGCATGTCAAGAATGACAGTAATGAACGACTATTGTTCTTGTGGATCGGATTTTCACTCAGCACTAGCATTCGAGTTCGGTTTAGTGGTCCGTGACAGGGGTTACGGCTCGAGAACTCCAATGGTGACCGCTCAGTCGTCTCGGCCTGGATACTCAAACGCGTCACGCGTCCTGGTTACGTCCGCTGTTTTTCCTTTGTGAGCACGCGCACGTTCTCGGTCCTGGTGTCGGGATACTGACCTGCATCGTCTTTTTCGACGGCTTTGACCATGTCCCAGACGACATTGAGGCCGGTCGTAACGCCCTCGAGGGCCTCCATCTCACAACCCGTCTTGCCGGTGGTCTCGACAGCGACCCGAAGCTCTATTCGGTCCTCGGCAAGTGAGAAGTCGGTGTCGACGTTCGTGATCGGGATCTGGTGGCACATCGGGATCGTTTCCCACGTGTGTTTGACGGCCTGAATCGCACCGACACGGGCGGTCGCGAGCACGTCACCCTTGCCTACTTGATCCGCACGGATGGCCTCGATCGTCGACGGCTGGAGACGGATCTCGCCAGCCGCGACGGCGCGACGCTCACTATCGGGTTTGTCGCCGACGTCGACCATCTGGACGTCACCTTCATCGGTAGTGTGAGTGAGGTCGTCAGCTGCGTGGTCGTCTCCGCTCGAGTCGGCTACGTCGTCGTTCTCACTCATCTGCCTCACCCCACAGCGCCGCGGGAATCTCGTCGAGCATCTCGGAGGCGAGTACGCCGAGTGCATCGGTGTCGGCCAGACGCTCGCCTGCAACGCCGTTGACGTACGCACCGGCTGTCGCGGCCTCGAGCGGGTCGGCATCCTCAAGCAGTGCCGCAACGATACCGGCCAGCAAGTCGCCAGTGCCGCCGACTTTCATCCCGGGCGTCCCCGATCGGCAGATCCGGGTGCGCTCGCCGTCGGTTATCACGTCGTCGACTCCTTTTGCGAGGACGACGTGGCCCAGGTCGGCCGCGAAGGCCTCGATTTCGTCGGCCGCATCACGAAGTGAGTCGGTGTCCGGCCCGCCCATCCGGGCGAGTTCCCGTCTATTGGGCGTACAGACGAGCGTCGCCTCGGTGTCGATCTCGGGGACGACCGATAACGCGTCGGCGTCGACGACCGCTGCCCCCGTGTAGGACGCGAGGAACTGGCGCGTCGCCTCGAGCGTCTCGTCTGCGGTGCCGAGGCCGGGACCGAGGACGACGATATCATCGTGGCGTTCGGCCGTTTCGGCGAGGTCGTCGGCTTGGTCGGGTGAGAGGCGATCACTTCCGTAGGGCTGGACGATGAGGTCCTCGGCGTAGCTCTGGATCTCACCGGCGACGGACTCCGGCGCGGCGACGAACGAGAGTTCGACCCCGGCCCGGAGCGCCGCCTGTGCTGCGAGGGCCGGCGCCCCGGTGTAGGGGCCGCCACCGATAACGAAAACCCGGCCGTCGCGACTGTGTGGTCGAGCGAGGTCGACGTCACCGGGACCGGCGAACCGTTCAGCAGCAGCCGGAATCCCGATACCTGCGACGGTGATGTCGGCATCGAGGTCATCGAGCCCTGGTTTCGTATCGTGGAAGGTGACGACGTGGTCGGCTTCAACGCCGTTAGCCGCGTGGTCTCCCCCATCGGCGTCGAAGCCGGATGGGACATCGACTGCGAGGACGGTCGTGTTGGCGTCGTTGATCGCCGCCGCCGCGGTCGCTGCTGGCTCCCGAAGGTCGCCGCTGATCCCTGTGCCGAGCATCGCGTCGACGATCACGTCTGCTTCACCGAGATCGAACACGCTCGAGTCAGGTGTGAGAGCGGTCGAGTCGGTCACTTCGCGGGTGTCGTACTCTGCCTGCTGGAGTGCGTCCCAGTTCTCGCGGGCGATGTCCGTGCCGATCAGCTCGGCGCGGCCGAGCAGTAGCGTCGTGACGTCGTACTCATCGAGAAATCGGGCGGCGACGAACGCATCACCGCCGTTGTTTCCCCGGCCGGCGACGATGACGACTCGAGCGCCAGGGTCGGCAATCTCGCGGATCGCTCGAGCGACCGCGTGTCCGCTCGATTCCATCAACTGCTTTTGTGACACGCCCAGCGCCGCGGCGTTCGCGTCGACAGCGGCCATTCGCTCGCCTGTAATCATACGCGAGGGTTCGGCCGGCCGACCGTTGAAGATTGCGGACGGTACAGTCCATTCGACGGCTGGCACCCCATCGTCGGTCGAGCATCGCGTGACTCGAGGGCGTGCTGGTTCCGCGACCAGCACCGGTGAACTACCCCACCCTACTCGCTCACGGCTAACGCCGTTCGCTCGTTGAGGGTGGGGCTTCCTGTGTCAACGACGGCACTTGCAGGAACCACGTCTCGTTGACGTGACCCCGCAGCGGTTCCAGTCTCAGCAGGCGTTGATTCGGCCAGTTCCTGACCTAATCCCGATTCATCCTCAACCACTCCCAGTTCGAGCAATCCAAGACGCTGTACCTCAAGAGCAGCGTTCTGGTCACGGTCAGTCTCGAACCCACACGACGGACACGAGTGTTCTCTCACCCACAACGGCTTATCAGACTCGACACCACACTTCACACACCGCTTCGTTGTCCCATCAGGTGGAACGAGGACAACGTGGCATCCGTTCTTCTCGCCAAAGCGTTGGAACGTTTGCAGCGTCTCATACCACGACATCGACGCGATATTCCGACTGTTCCCGTTCTGTTTCATCATACTACCGACGTTCAAATCTTCAAGGAACACGGCATCGTATTGCTTTGTATACGCGTTGGCGAGAGCTTCTCGATACGCTTTGCGCTTGTTCGACAACCGCTTGTACGCTCTCGCCAACTGTTGGCGTGCCTTGTTCCAGTTGTTCGACTCGTGTTCCTTGCGAGAAACGGATTGGTGGCGTTTGTCGATGCGTTCGCGGTCTTCCTCTTCGTCTAACGGTCGGAACGCTCGCCCGTCGGAATCATGAATAAACTTCGTGATGCCGAGGTCGATGCCAACGGTATCCTCAACGTCGATGTCTGCGACAGCAGGTTTCTCGGGATAGTCAGCATCGTATTCAACCATTATGCTGACAGTCCAGTCACCCGTTTTCTGCTTTTTCAGAATGACTTCCTTGATGTCTGAGCCGTCTGGGAGTGGTCGGTGAAAGTTCAGGTGGAACGTGCCTATCTTGGAGAATTCGACCGTCGCGTGGTCAGTCCGACCCGTGTTACTATCCACGTCAAAGCCAGACTGGTTGTACGTGATGCTACGGTACTCTCGCGGGCTTTTCCACTTGAGTTTACCTACGTCGAATCCACGTTCTTCGAGTGAGTCGAGGACACTTTCACTGTTCTTGATACGGCGCACTGCCATTTGCAGGCATTTCGAGTACACGCTGCCCCATTCAGGCCACTCACGCTTCCACTCGGGAAGCTTGTTCTGCATCGTCGTGTACGATGGCTTGTCGTAATCAGGAGCGGGTTTGTACTCTTGGGTGAGTGCGTGGTTGTGTACTTGTCGGCAGGTTTGAATCGCTTTCCACGCACTCTTGGCAGTCGAAGTGTCCTCGGGTTTGGCAGCGTATTTGAACGCTTCTTCGACCACTGTTTGCTGGTTAGTCGTGTCTAGACTTGAGCGTTTTGATGAGATTGGGTGACGGCTGTATCCCCGCCCTACTGCGCTACTCGTTCACTACCGTTCACTGCGTTGCTCCTTGAGGACAGGGACTTAGCCTGTTAGAAGTTACGCTCTTCCGTAGGAGATTGTTGATACTACTGAGCGGTCGCTGGAGAGTCGAAGAGGACAAGGGCACCGCGTCAGCGGTGCCCGACACGGATGAT
>NZ_FOIC01000017.1 GCF_900111485.1 Natrinema hispanicum
ATCTCACCGTCTTCATCCCACCGTTCTTGGATGTAGTAGCGACCGACGTTCCACAGTTTCGATGCTGCGAACCCGCACTGGTCGAGGTCGTCACGAATCTGCGTGTGATTCGTGATGCGTGCGACGTAGGTGCGGGTTGTCTCCAGCATCGTACTGTGTTCATAATCAGTTATGAAACAGAGGATCTTAGAGGCTATGTTTGACGTGGAATATCCGGCCCTGTCGGTATCGGTGGAACGGGTCACTGAGTGACGGCGCGTATCCACGGCCTGAAGGCCGTGGTATTGCGCCTGTTCCACCTATAAAGAGATGGCCAGTTACGCCACCTTACAGTGGTGTACGTGTTGGATAACAAATATTGGATCAGCTGAACGCCTGTGACATGGATGACCTCACAGGATTTCAACGAGACCTGCTGTACGTGATCGCTGGGTTTGATCGACCGTCTGGACAGGACATCAAAGACGAGGTTGAGGAATATTACAGTAGCGAGATCAATCATGGACGGCTGTACCCGAATCTCGACACCCTCGTCAACAAAGGTCTCGTCGAGAAAGGACAACTCGACAGGCGAACGAACTACTATGCGAGTACAGCGGACGGCGAGCAAGCGATCGTGGACCGACAAGAATGGAAATCACAGTACATCGGCTAATTATGGTTTCGCACGCTAACGTGCCTGTGTAGCTATGTTCTCCGATCGCATTCGAGAACGCGTCGGTGGTATCGGTATCGCGCTTCTCGTCATCGTTCTCGCCAGCATCGGCTGGCGTCGGCGTGAGACGGCCCGGCGCGTGGCCGAGCTTCGACAGACTGCGACCACGGGACGTAAGCGCGTGGTCACCGAAAATGATCTTGACGGACTCCCCACCCCTGTCCGCACATATTTCGACACCGTTCTGCAGGAGGGACAGCCATTCATCGACTCGGTCCGCCTCGAACAGACCGGGAAACTGCGCCCCGGCGATGCAGCATCGCCGTGGAAACCGTTTACAGCGACCCAGTACGTCACGGTCGATCCGCCAGGGTTCCTCTGGGATGCGTCGGTCAGCCTTGCGCCGCTCGTCTCGGTTCGCGTCCGTGACCGGTTCCACGACTGGACGGGGGCTGCGAGCGTGTCGCTGTTCGGTGTCGTCCCACTCGAGAGAGACGACTCGAGTCCGGAACTGGAAGAAGCGGCACTGATGCGGTACCTTGCCGAGGCGGTCTGGTATCCGACTGCGCTCCTTCCCACAGCGGGGGTCGAGTGGGAGTCGATCGATGAGCGGACGGCGAAAGCGACCATCGAAAACGGGGCCGTGTCCGCTTCGCTCACGTTTTCGTTTACCGACAACGGTGAGGTAGCTCGTGTCCACGCTGATCGGTATCGACGTGTTGACGATGGCTACGAATCGACACCCTGGTCCGGCTACTGGCGGAACTACGAGACACGAAACGGTGTTCGCGTACCGACGGCGGGAGCGGTCGTCTGGCATCTCCCGGACGGCGATATGCACGCGTGGCAGGGACAGATCACGGCGCTACAGTACAACGAATTGTGACAGCCGTTTCTCGATCACTTATCGCGTCTGATGGCCCACTCACTGCGAAGTAGCGATAGATTCAACAGGTTGTTTGTCATACACTGACATGGCTGCCAGGGCAGCCAACGAGGACAGTCGTTTGCCGCAACTCGAGGGTGACGACGGTGTTTCTCCCAACACTACTCGCCCTCTCCTGTGACTCTCGGCTTCTGTTCTCCATCCGACTCCGTGTCCCACCCACTAACAGACGCGTTGCTGCGACGTATCCGAGAACGTCCCGGTCCGATACTCTCGGACGTTCGTCTGACAGATCTGGTCTATCACGAATTATTATACCTAATTTGTTGCGAAATTCGGGGAATTGAGTTAGTTTTAAACCACCGCCAGCACTCGATTGAATATGGATCGACCACTGCTCGTCCCACAGTTTTTAGACCGTGCCCGAACGTATTTTGGCGAGGAAGAGGCCATCGTCGCTGCGAACGGCGATCGATTCACCTACGACGAGTTCGGTGAGCGAGCCGACCGACTCTCGGCAGCGCTGCAGGACCGCGGCGTCGAAAAAGGCGACCGCGTCGCCGTACTCGCGCCCAACACCCACTACCACCTCGAGTCGGTCTACGGGATCACACAGATCGGCGCTGTTCACACGCCGCTGAATTATCGACTTGTGCCCTCTGATTTCGAGTACATGCTCAACGACTGTGATGTGACCGCGATCATCGCAGACCACGAGTACGCCGATCAGGTCGAGGCCGTCCGTGACGAGGTGCCGGTCGAGACGTTCATCGCGTCCAACGCCAATGAGGTCGACGGTGACTGGGAGGACTTCGATGAGGTGCTCGCGGACACCGAGCCAACGTACGACCGGCCCGAGATGGACGAAGAGGACATCATCACGATCAACTACACCTCGGGGACGACGGGTGACCCGAAAGGCGTGATGCGAAACCACCGCGGCGAGACCATCCACGCCTACTCTTCGTCCGTCCACCGCGACATCAGCGATGACGACGTCTATCTGTGGACGCTGCCGATGTTCCACGTCAACGGCTGGGGTCACGTCTTCTCGATCACCGGTATCGGCGGCACGCACGTCTGTACGCGCGGTGTCGACGCGGCCGACGTGTTCGAGACGATCCAGGAGGAAGACGTCTCGTACTTCTGTGCCGCACCGACCGTGCTCAACATGCTGCTCGATTACCACGAGACGAACGATCCGGTGACGACGGGCGACAACGACGTTCGCGTCGCGACCGCCGGCAGCGCCCCGCCGGAATCGACGATCCGAACCGTCGAAGACGAGTTCGGCTGGGAACTGGCACACGTCTACGGCGCGACCGAAACCGGTCCGCTCATCGCCACTTCCGAGGTCAATCGCTTCCTCGAGGACGATCAGGCCCGCTACGACATCAAGAAGCGACAGGGGATTCCGATGCTCGGCACGGAAATCCGCGTCGTCGACGATGACGGCAACGAGGTCCCGTGGGACGACGCGACGATCGGCGAGATCGTCGTCCGTGGCAACCAGATCATGGAAGGCTACTGGGAGAACCCCGAGGAGACCGAGCGTGCGTTCAACGACCGCCTCGAGGGCTGGTTCCACATGGGCGATCTCGCCACCGTCGACGAGAACGGCATGATCGCGATCCAGGACCGTAAGAAGGACATCATCATCTCCGGGGGCGAGAACATCTCGAGTATCGAACTCGAGGACACACTCTACGAACACCCCGAAGTCGCCGAGGTTGCCGTGATTCCGTCACCGAGCGACCAGTGGGGCGAGACGCCGAAGGCGTTTATTGTGCCTGCCAACGGTGATCCAACGGATCCCGGTGTGACCGCTGAGGAGATCATCGACTTCACTCGTGAGAACCTCGCGAGCTACAAGGTCGTTCGCCGGGTCGAGTTCGTCAAGCAGTTGCCGACGACGGCGACCGGGAAAGTCGAGAAGTACGAACTGCGCGAACAGGAGTGGGACGAAGAGGACTCGCTGGTCGGTCAGGGATAACAGTAGATAGCGTTCCGGTTTCGTTATGCAGCGCCGAGTGTGAAACTCGCAGCAAATACAGTCGGACGGTTATCGGCGCGAAAATCTACCTCTCTGGCTCTCAAGATCAGCCTGCTGAATACCGAAGGTACGGTCGGTACGACGGGTCGGACACATCGCGCGACCGATTAGAGGTCGTCCATGTCATGGTCGCGGCCCCCATCAGTACCAACAAGACTGTGGCCACAGTGTGGACACTCGCCGACATCGGGGTGGCGTTCTGCCTCTATGAGAAAGCCCGATGCGAGAATACTCGCGGGGAGTGCGAAGATGGCGATACCGACGATCGTCGTGAGCGCACCGAGCACCTGGCCAAGCGGTGTCATCGGGACAACATCGCCATAGCCGACGGTGGTGAGTGTCACAATACTCCACCAGAGCGCTGCGGGGATCGAGCCAAAAGAGTCCGGTTGAGCAGACCGTTCGACGAGGTACAACAGCGTTGCGGCGAACAGCGCCACTGCGCCCGTCCCGGTAAACGCGATCGCGAGGTCGTCGCGCTTGCGCCGGTAGACGGTCCGGAACCGCTGTCGGGACCCCTCGAAGCCCGGGAATCCGAGGAGATGCAGCACCCAGAGGAGTCGGATGGTTTGGAACTCCGGGATGCTGATGAACACACCGAGTGCGAACGGCACGATGACGAGGAGGTCGAGGACGGACGATGGGCGACGGAGAAACGCCACACGTGCATGCATCGGGTCTGTCGGCTCACTCACCGGGATAGCCCAGACTCGAACGACGAGCATGACTGCCAGCACACCGATAGATATCATCGCAAACAACGTCAGCACCGAGCCGTATCGTATCGCGACAACATCGACGGTTTCCATCACAGCCGAGATGGCATTGAGAATCACGAGCCACTGCAAGCCGTTGTTGAGCACTCGACCCACCGGATGGTCGGTCTCGGGAGCCAAGACGGCCCAGGTCCTGCGTTGCAGGCGTGAGAACATGCGCTAGTAAAAGCCGCCCAGGCTTGACATCCTCCTCCGCGTAAACGCGGAGGAATCCCGAGCGGTGGGAGTTTCAGGTTTGCAGTCCAATCGGCGGACTCCCAGTCCTTTCGGGGACGGGTAGTCCCACAGCGTCGGACTGGTGGACTGCTGGCCATGCCAAGTGGCCGTTACCCCTATCCTCGACCGTGTATGGCATCCCGGTGTTATTTTGGCCACAGGGATGCCAGCAGGTGTCAGCGGACTTGGGGGGTATCGTCTCTCGTGCTTGAAGCAGTCGGCACATCGGCACACCTTTCGAGGATGTGGCGTTCACCGACTGCCCTTTCGGATACTGCCTCGTTATCGGGGGCGGACAGGCCGTGGTTCGAAAATCGGAGATTTTCGTCATCACGAGAGAGCAAAGCTCTCTCGAACGACCTCCGCAGGACGGTTCGGAATCCGCTCCGACCAAGTCCTGCCCCTCGATTGGGCGACCTGCCACTTAAACATCTGCATGGGAAACTCAGATTATACATCCAAACGGTGTCTCCGCCCCGAGTGACGGCGCGTATCCACGCCGTGAACGGCGTGGTATTGCGCCTGTTCCACCTATAAAACAGCCGACGCCCCGTCGGAGACGAGATACGAGACACACCTGGTCCCGGGGCAGACGATCTGGACGACGCCTTCGATGGCCATCGTGGCGTATTCGATCGGGGTCGCAGACGTATCGCTCATTGCGATCGTCGTCAGTGCGTGAATTACATGGCTGCTATTAATTGAAATAGTGGATTCGATAGAGATATAATGGTCTGCTGTATGATGATGGCATGGTTCGCTATGCCGCCTCGCGGTGTTCCACCTGCGGTGGAAAGCAAAAACTACGAGCAAATAACTCTGTCTGGTGCCCAAACTGCGCTCAGTTTCTCTCCACTGCGTCGAAGTCGTAAGTCCTCGAGTCGCCCAGTCCTCGAAGCGAGCGCGATTTCTGTACGTCTCGATGAACCATCGAAGATGCTCGCTTCCATCTCCAGTACAACCTGTTGATCAGAACGAGTCGCGTGCTCCCTTATACCGGCTATTCTCTCCGATACCTGGGTTCGGACGAAACGGTTCGAACCCGCTGCCGTCATGCCGTTTTCGGCGAACACGGCGTCGGCACGTCGGTAAGGTTTGCACGGGGCGATAGACGAAGGTCGACAGTGGGCCAACGTCCCGTATGTCGATCGCCTTGCGGACGCTCGACGACGGCGCGTGGATCAGCATCAACGATAGTCGGCAGGTAAGCGTCAGCGATGTCTGGTCGCTCACTACCGGCGCGTTCTGTGATTGTTCTCCAGCGTACGTCCTGCTCGAGGCGTTCGTCGATGTCGACATCGACGGCTCGATCGTCGTCGTCCACGCAGTCGGGCAGTGTCTCGAGTGTGGCACGCGTGATTCGATCGAGCGCCTTCCCGTCGGCCGCATCGTGAACGACGACTTCTATCCATACGACCCCGAGGGCGTCCAGTGGCTCGTCGAACCCGACGGCGAACGTCCGTAAGTCGATAGTGGCAAAGACGACCGGAACCGCCGAGACGCGGGGAGAACTGACGACAGAGGACGTGTCTTATGTGTCTCCTCCATATGCGGTCGTAATGCCTACCGACGTCGAGCACTGGAAGGATGAACTCTATGGAACCGAAATACGCGCCGAAATCGAGCGCTTCGCCGAGGAGGGTTGGGAGTCGATTCCCGAGGACGAGCGAGACGCCTGGTTCGAGCGCTTCAAATGGTTTGGCCTGTACCACCAGCGGGCTGGGCAGGAATCGTACTTCATGCTGCGGATCGGCCCGCCGAGTGGCGTCCTCAAGCCGGGCCAGTTCCGGCGCATCGTCGAGATCGCCGACGAGTTCTCCCGTGGCCCCGCCGAAAACCCCGAGTTCGGTAACGGCTGGCTCGACGTGACCACCCGACAGGCGATCCAGCTCCACTGGATCCGACTCGAGGACGTCCCCGAACTCTTCGATCGCCTTGAGGATGTCGGGCTCTCGACGGTCCAGGCGTGTGGTGACTCCTGGCGGAACATCGTCGGCTGCCCGGTCGCCGGCAAGGACAAACACGAGCACGTCGATGCGGGTGCCCTTGCGACCGAACTCAACGAGACGTTCAAGCAGAACGAAGCGCACTCGAACCTCCCGCGGAAGTGGAAGGTCTCAGTGACGGGCTGTGACGAAGGCTGTGGGCAGGGCGACATCAACGATCTCTCCTTTGAACCCGCCGAGAAGGAGCTCAACGGGGAGACGGTGACTGGTTACAACGTTCGCGTCGGCGGTGGCCTCTCGCGAAACGAGCCGCGATTCGCCCGGAATATCGATGTCTTCGCCACGCCGGAGCAGGCCGTCGACGTGGCGGGTGGACTCTCCGCGCTCTTCCGCGATCACGGTGATCGAGAGAACCGCTACAACGCTCGCATGAAGTTCCTCGTCGACGAGTGGGGGCCGGAGAACGTCCGCGAAACCCTGCAAGCGGACTACGTCGACTTCGAACTCGAGACGGCCGGTGATGACCTCCGCGAGTCGTATTCGTACAACGCTGGCGACGCCGACGGCAAACACGACCACGTCGGCGTCCACGAGCAGGTCGACGGGAAGTACTACGTTGGATTGAACGTCCTCGTCGGCAGGATCGGCGTCAACGACGCCTACGAGATCGCCGACGCAGCCGAGGCGTACGCCTCCGGCGAAGTGCGGCTGACGCAGCGTCAAAACATCATCCTCACCGACGTCCCCGAGGAGAACCTCGACGCGTTGCTCGCAGAGCCGGTGTTCGAGGAATACAGCCCCGACCCCCATCCGTTCCAGCGCGGGTCGATCGCCTGTACGGGCACCGAGTTCTGTTCGCTCTCGATCGTCGAGACGAAAAACCGGCAAGTTCGCTACGCCCGCTGGCTCAAGGAGAACGTCGACCTCCCCGACGGCGTCGAGAACTTCCACATTCACCTATCTGGCTGTACGGCCTCGTGTGCCCAGCCCCAGATCGCCGATGTCTCCCTGCGAGGGATGAAAACGCGCAAGAACGGCGAACCGGTCGAAGCCCTCGACATCGGGCTCGGCGGTGGACTCGGTGAGAACCCACAGTTCGCCTCCTGGGTCGCCGAACGCATCCCGGCGGACGAAGTCCCCGGTGCGATCGCAACCCTCCTCGAGAACTTCGCGGCTGCCCGTGACGGCTCGGAGAGTTTCCGAGAGTTCGTTCTCGAGCGAGACGACGAGGAACTGGCCGACCTCATCGAACCCGAAGAGACGGACTACGACGATCCGTACATGCACAATACGAAACGGACCTGGTATCCCTACGCCGAGGACGACGACCTCGAGGCAAGTCCAGCTCCGGCACGAGCCGACGGCACACCGATTCCATCGGACGACTAACATGGCTGACCGGCTAATGAAAGTCAACGCGTACACGACTCTCGATCTCGTCGACGCCGTCGTGACGGGCCACGACTTCGAGACGGAATCGCTGGCCGTCGTGAACGCAACGGCGGAGAGGGACCACCCCGACTGCGTCCGGTTGCAGTTCGAACTGGACAACATGACCGAAGCCCACCTGCCCGCACATATGGAAGCCCTCGAGTTGACGCCCGAGCAAGCTCGGACGCTTGCGGCGGACCTCGAGAAACACGCCGCGCGCGTCGAGGAGGCACACGACACGCAGTCGGCTGCGGATCGTTCCGACGCCTAATCACCACCCATACGGGCTGCTGTCACTGTGTCTCGGCGCATCCGCAATGGGGTGCAACTGCATCGGCACTGACTGAGAGGGGTCTGTATCAGCTTCGGCGTTGCTGAAACAGTTTGAGAACGCGGGCTCTCGGTGTGTTATTTCGCTGAAAATACGTCCGACAGCGCTTTGGGACACGCAGAAAACGTACCTCCTTACGTACCAATTCGTATGTGAACACTGCCGGGGAGAGCCAACGACCATCGAGGAGGATACGAATTACGCAGACGAGAGCTTTCGACTGGCGAGTGCGAGGACGAGCATGACGACGATGAGTACGACCGAGAGCGCGTTGATCGTCGGGGTCAGCCCTGTTCGGAGCATCGTGTAGATGACGACCGGAACGGTGCTGGTGCCCGGCGAGATGAGAAACTGCGTCGCGGTGAACTCGCCAAACGAGACGACGAACGCAATGAATGCGCCAGCGAGAATGGCTGGCGAGATGATCGGCCCAGTCACGTGTCGGAACGTCGTCACCGGGTCGGCACCGAGCACACGCGAGGCACGCTCGAGGTCCCGATCGTAGGTGAGCAGCTCCGAACGCACCAGCAAGAAGACGTACGGAAGCGACAGCACCGTGTGGCCGAGGATGAGCGCCGGAAAGCCAGACGGAAGCTGGATGGTGCTGAAGTAGCGGACGAGCGCGATCCCTGTGATGACGGGTGAGATGATCATCGGGAGGAGCATGACCGTCGAGATCTGTTCCTTGTAGGGGAACTCCCCGCGAACGAAGCCGATGGCAGCGATCGTCCCGATGATGGCAGACAGGATCGCCGACACCGTCGAGACGATCAGGCTCACCGTGAGCGCGCTGAGTAGTCGCTGGTCGGCCAGCAGTTCCTGGTACCACTTGAGCGAGAGTCCCTCCTGTGGAATCGCCGGGAAGTTCTGTGGTGTAAACGATGTCAGGATGACGATCAGGACCGGCAACAGGAGGAAAGCGAACACGAGCGTGATAAGCGCCCGGAACGTGACTCCCTCAAGTTGCGCTGTCGTACGTGTGCTCATATGTTCCCAAGCACCTCCTGAAGATCGAACAGCGTGTTGAACACCAACAGGAGTCCGACAAGCAAGACGGTGTACACGATCGCCAGTGCGGAGGCGAACTGGATGTTGAAGTTGTCCAGGAACGCCTGTGCGATGACGTTCGCGATCATGGTCTGTTTCGGGCCGCCAAGCACAGCCGGACCAAGGAACGAGCCGGCCGCGAGGATGAACACGATGAGACCGGCAGCAACCAGTCCTGGCAGGCTCAGTGGGAAGATGACCTTGGTTATCGTCCGCCACTTCCCGGCACCGAGCACACGCGAAGCGTTGACCAGTTCCTCATCGATGGCATTCAGGGAGTTGTAGATCGGCAACACAGCGAACGGCAGGTAGACGTTCGCGAGGCCGATAACGACGGCCGGTGTGGTAAACAGCAGGTCCGTTTCGAACCCAGTTAAGTCGGCCAGCGGACCAGCCGGTGACAGGAACAGCAGGATGCCGAAGTACCGGACGATATACGCGATCCACAGCGGAACGATGATGAGAATCATCGCTGTGCGGACGCGCTCGGTACTAAATGCGAGGAAGTACGACAGCATGTACGCCAACGCGAGCGTGACGCCGGTCGTGACGAACCCATAGAGGAACGATCGAACGAACGCGTCCACGTAGATGCCGTTCATCACACGACGGTAGGATTCGAACGGCGTCGTCGACCCGAGACTCAGGCTCTCCGGGATCAACAGCAGGATCGGCAGGACGAAAAACAGGCCGACGAATCCGAGCCCGAACAGTGCCAGATGTCGGTTGGCGATCCGTCCTTCGAGCCCTTCACCGATAATGTGCGTCACTCTCCCCAGACCGCCCCGTTGGACGCTCATAGGACGATCACCCGCTCGGCTGGGAACCTGAGGAAGATATCATCATCGACATCGATATCCGGGAACCGCGTGGTGTGTGCGAGCGCCGTCGAGCCATCCTCGAGTGTGGCCGAGAGTTCCGCGCGGTTCCCGAGGTTCGCGATATCGGTTACGATCCCGCGGAACTCGTTTTCGGCCCCCGTCGGCTTTGGGCTCACCTCGATGTCTTCCGGCCGGACGTACAGCGAGACGGACTGGTCGTCGTCGATGCTCGAGTCAGGGAGCGCGATCCGCTTTTCGTCGTTATAGACGACAGCCTGCCCGTTCTCGTGGGTGACGGTGCCGTTGAACTGTGTCGATTTGCCGACGAACTCCGCGACGAACGGATTGGCTGGCGACTCGTAGATCCGCTCAGGGCTGTCGATCTGCTGGGCCTGGCCGTCGTTGAGGACGACGACTTTGTCCGACATCGACAGCGCATCCTCCTGGTCGTGGGTGACGTACAGCGTCGTGACGTTGACCTCGCGTTGGATGCGATTGAGCCAGCCGCGCATCTCTTCACGAAGGACGCGATCGAGGCCCGTGAGGGGTTCGTCGAGCAGGAGGATGTCTGGTTCGTAGGCGAGCGAGCGAGCCAGCGAGACGCGCTGTTGTTGGCCACCGGAGAGTTCGCCTGGCTTGTGATCGCCGTGGTCGGGCATATCGACGAGCTCGAGTGACTCCTCGACGCGCTCTTCGACGTCGGCCGCGGAGTAGCCATGCATCTTCAGCCCGTAGGCGATGTTCTCTCGGACGGTCATGTGGGGAAAGAGCGCCGTCGACTGGAACGCCATCCCGATGTTGCGCTTCTCTGGTGGGAGATCCGTTACGTCCGTCCCGCGCAGGCGGATGCGCCCATCGGTCGGTTCGACGAGACCGGCGATTGCGTGTAACGTCGTCGACTTCCCACAGCCGGAGGGGCCGAGTAACGTGACGAACTCCCCTTCCTCGATCCGGAAGGAGAGGTCCTCGACAGCACAGAGCTCCCCGTAGTACTTCGTGAAGGTATCTACTTCGAGCATTGACGTTAGTTCTGCTTGATGCTGTCGAGTCGCTGGGTCCACGCGTCCTCTTTCGGCAGTACCGCATCCCAGTCCCGGAAGGCCAGATCCTCCGCGGGTGCGTAGTCGGGGAGTTCCTGCATCGAGCTTGGCGGGTTCTTGACCTGAACGGTGTAGTTCATGCCCTCGGAAAGAGACAGGAGGTTCTCTCGCTGGTAGGTATGATTGAGCAGTTCGTGGGCTGCTTCCATGTTTTCCGATCCTTTGACGATCGCGAGGTTGTCGGACCACCCCATCGCACCCTCCTCGGGAATGACGTACTCGATATTGTCGTAGCCCTCGTTTTGCAGCGCGAGCACGCGGCCACCCCATGCCTCACAGATCCACGCGTTCTCTTGACGGAGGTAGCGAATCGACGTCGCGCCGTCGCCCCAGTAGGCGAAGACGTTTCCATTCTCCTCACGCGCCCGCTGGAACATCGTGTCCGTTTTCGCTTCGTCATCCGGGACCTCATTGATGTTAAGCCCCGCTGCGGCTGCCGCGTTCGAGAGCCGGTCGATCGTCCGGTCGATAAGCGACACTTTTCCCTCGTATGCGGGGTCAAGAAGTGCGTCCCATGACGTGAGTTCGCCGTCGACCTTGTCCGTATTGTATGCAAAACCCGTCGCGCCGTTCTCGCGGATGAGGCCCATGGTGTCCTCGCCGTTCATGTTGAACGACAGCGTCCGCGCCGACTCCTTGATGTTCTTCTCGTAGTTCGGAACCTGCGAGAGATCGATCGGCTCGAGGATGTCTTCCTGCTGGGCGCGTGCCATCCCGGTGTCGTTGAGCGCGACGACGTCGAACGAGCCAGGATTTTGCTTGATCAACGAGATCATCTCCGTCGTTCCGCCAGCCGACGTCCCCTCGACGGTCATCTCCGAATCCCAGCTGTCGAACACGGACATCTGTGTCTCCTGTGTGTTGCCACCGAAACCGAGGAACCGGAGTTTGCTGCCCGAACTGCTACTGAGTAGTGATGTACAGCCCGCTAGTGCCGTCAGTGTCCCAACACCTGCTGTTGCCAGTACGTCCCGTCGATCCGCCATGCCTTTGTGTGTCATTGCCGTGAGTTTCTATTACATAGTAGTATAATAGTCTTTCCCAGAAAGCCACCTCTCTTTTGTGAAGATTCTGAATTAAGGTCGAATAATTAGGAGCGAGCAAAGATTTATGTGTACAACTGATATGTATCTACGTAGTCGCTTGACTATGACTACCACAGACACTGTGGCGGAGGAACCAACACGGTATGAACGTGATGGGGCCGTCGCATGCGTCCGGCTGAATCGACCCGATAGTCTCAACGCAGTGACGCCTGCGTTATACGAGGGAATCTGCGATGGCCTTGAGCGAGCAGTCGACGACGATGCGCGCGTCGTCGTCCTCGAAGGTGAAGGGCGGGCCTTCTGTGTGGGTGCCGACATGGAGAACCACGATGAGGCCGAGCGCACCCAGAAGGAACGCCGCGAGTACGTCTGGCAGGCCCAAGAGGCCGCCAAAGCAGTCCAGACGCATCCGCAGCCGGTGATCGCGAAAGTTCAGGGGTACGCCATCGGTGCGGGCGCTGAACTCGCACTGAGTGCTGATTTCGTGCTCATGGGTGAGGACGCGGAGATTCGGTTCCCGGAAGTGTCGATCGGAACGTACATCGGCGGCGGTGTCACGTACACGCTGGCCGCCCGCGTCGGGCAGGCCCGTGCGAAGGAACTCGTCCTCTCGGCGGCGTCGCTGACCGGTGCAGAAGCAGCCGATGAAGGTGTCGTGACGAGCGCACACCCCGACGGGGAACTCGAGGACGCCGTCGACGATCTGGCCGAGGAGCTTGCGCGGAACGCCCCGATTCCGATGAAGTTCGCCAAAGAACAGTTCGGGCGTGTCGGCCAAGCAACGCGCGACGACATGCTGACGGCCGAGGCCGAAGCGCTACTGGCCTGTATGGCAACTGATGACTGGCAAGAGGGTGTCGACGCGTTCGCCGAGGACCGCGAGCCGTCGTTCGAGGGGGTCTAACCGTGGCGGACTGTTCGACTGACATCGGCCGTATCATGGACCCCGATTCGGTCGCCATCGTCGGCGCTTCCACCGACGAAACGAAACGGGGCTATCAAGCCATTGAGACGCTCCAGGAAGGCGGCTACGAGGTCGAGATCTATCCGGTCAACCCCTCCGCTGACGAGATCCGTGGCCTCGAGGTCTACCCGACCATCTCCGCGATTCCCGGCCGCGTCGACCTTGCGCTCATCGTTACCCCGGCACCGATCGTCCCGCAGATCCTCGAGGACTGTGCGGATACCGACCTCGCGGGCGCGGTGGTCATCGCCGTCGGGTTCAGTGAAGCCGGCGAAGACGGCCAAGAACTCGAAGACGAGATCGTCTCGCTGGCACGCGAGCACGGCGTCAGATTGATCGGCCCGAACACCTCCGGGATGATCAACGTCCATCAGGGACTGAACCTCGTCGGCGCGGACACGGTCCCCGAGGGTAACCTTGCGCTGCTCTGTCAGAGCGGGAACATGGCAATCTCGCTGTTCACCGAGGCCGCCACCCGAGAGGGCGTCGGCTTCAGCCACTACGTCGGCGTCGGTAACGAGGCCGACCTCCAGTTCCACGAGTACCTCCCCTTCTTCGATGACGATCCCAAAACGGACGTGATCGTCTGCTATGTCGAGGGCATGAGCGACGGCCGGGCCTTCCTCGAGCAGGCCCGCGACGTGACGACGGACACGCCGATCGTCATCTTGAAAAGCGGGCGGTCGGACGTGGGTAAGCGCTCGGCATCGTCCCACACTGGGTCGCTGGCCGGCGACGCCGCGGTGACCGATGCCGTCCTCGAACAGGCGGGCGTCGTCAGCGTCGAGCGCTCGGACGAACTCCTCTCGGTCGCGAACGCACTCTCGTCGCTTCCCAGTGCCGATAGCGAGAACGTCGCGATCCTCGCGGACGGCGGCGGCCACGCGACGCTTGCAGCGGACGCCCTCGCCGAACGCGGGCTTTCCATCCCGCAACTCACGGATGAGACACAGGACAAACTTCAAGACGTCCTCCCGGACGCGGCCAGCGTCGTCAATCCGGTAGACGTTGCAGGCGGCACCGATGAGGATCAGTCCGTGTTCGTCGACTGCGCGGAAGCCATTCTCGCCGATCCGAACGTGGATGCACTCATGCTCTCTGGCCTCTTCGGGGGCTACGGCATCCGCTTTGCCGAACAGTACACCGACGTCGAGATCGAGGCGGCATACGATCTGGCCGACTTCGCGGCCGAACACGAGAAACCGCTCGTCGTCCAAAGCGCCTACGAAGGATTCGACACGGACCCGCACGCAGTCCTGCGTGAAAACAGGATTCCGGTCGTCGAATCGCTCGACGTCGCGACTGCGAGTCTCGAGGCCCTGACGACATACGGCGAGCGCGTCGCAGCCGCCACCAAGAGCAGCGACTTCCAGCTTACCGGGACGACTGACACGGCCGAGACGATTAGCGATGCACTCGCCAGCGGTCGGACACAGCTCTCGGAGTTCGAGTCCAAGCAAGCGCTCTCGGAGGCCGACCTCCCGATCACACCGTTCGAACTCGCAACCAGCCCGGACGACGCACGGGACGCCGCAGCGTCAGTCGACGGGCCGGTCGCAATGAAGATCGTTTCGCCCGACATCGTCCACAAGTCGGACGCGGGCGGTGTCGCACTCGAGGTGTCAACCGAGGCGGCCAGCGACACCTACGACGACCTGCTCGCAGCGGCTCGCGACTACGATCCCGGCGCACAGATAGACGGCGTGCTCGTCTCACCGATGGCCGACGCTGGCGTCGAACTCATCGTCGGCGTCGTCGACGACGAGCAGTTCGGCCCCGTGGTCATGTGTGGCCTCGGCGGTGTCTTCGTCGAGGTCTTAGAAGACGTCGCGTTCCGGGCGCTGCCGCTTACCGAAGCCGACGCTCGATGGCTGCTCGAGGATATCGACGCACAGGAGCTGCTCGACGGCGCACGCGGGAACCCACCCGTAGACCGCGACGCGGTCGTGGATCTGCTGGTCTCGGTCTCCGAATTCGTCGAAGCCAATCCATCGGTGTCCGAACTGGATCTGAATCCCGTCTTCGCCACCGAAGACGGCGTCGAGGTCGTCGATGCCGCGATCACGCTCGAGTCGGATGGCACTGCTCGAGTCGACGGCGAAGCACCCATTTCGCGAGGAACAACTGATGATTGAAGTCGACGCACCATTGCACGTCGAACAGACCAACGACCACGTCGCTCGCGTCACCTACGACCGGTCCGATGCGATGAACGCGTACAACGAACCCCTGCTTCGAGGGGCGGTCGAGGCGTTTGAGCGCCTAGACGACCGAGATGAGATCCGTGCGATCGTTCTCACGGGCGCTGGCGACGCGTTCTGTGCCGGCGTGGACCTAAACGACATGCCCCTGACGCCGGAGATGGACTTCGCCGAGTACGAGACGGGACTGGGGCTGTTCCAGAACGTCGTGCGAACGATCCGCGGAATCGACACGCCCGTCATCGCGGCGGTCAACGGCTACGCGCTCGGTGCCGGTTGTGATACGGCACTCGCCTGTGACTTCCGCATCGTCAGTGACGAGGGCGTCATCGGTGAGACGTTCATCGACGTCGGGTTCGTCCCCGGCGACGGCGGTGCGTTCCTCCTGCCGCGACTGATCGGCGAGGCACGCGCGAAGGAACTCATCTTCACCGGCCGGAAA
Source organism: Natrinema hispanicum (assembly GCF_900111485.1). Lineage (GTDB taxonomy): Archaea > Halobacteriota > Halobacteria > Halobacteriales > Natrialbaceae > Natrinema > Natrinema hispanicum_A. Next base: position 15,916 of record NZ_FOIC01000017.1, read on the forward strand.
CTCGTCGGCGAGGAGATCGTCGAATGGAACCTCGCACGCGAACAGGTCCCCGCAGACGAGCTACTCGATACGGCCGCGGCGTTCGCCGACCGACTGGCCGGGCGTCCACCGATCGCACTCGCCCAGAGCAAGCGGCTCGTCAACGAGAGCTTCGACGTTGACCTCGAGCGCGCACTCGAGGACGCCACCCGTGCACAGCGGATTTGTTCACAGACGGACGACCACGAGGAGGCGGTCGCTGCCTTCCAGGAGGATCGGCAACCGGAGTTCGAGGGACGATGAAGCGATTTACAGCCAGTGTGGTCCAGTTCGACAGCACGCTCGGCCCGGCAGACGACGGAACGCTCGATCGGATGGTCGAGGCGATCGCCGCCGCTGACGCGGACCTGGTCGTGTTTCCGGAGCTCGCGACGACCGGGTATCACGTCTTCGAGGACCTCTCCAACGTAGCGGAACCCATTCCAGGTCCGACGACCGAGGTGCTGAGTACAGCTGCTGCCGACGCCGAGACCGCGGTGCTGTTCGGGATGCCGGTCCAGGACGGCGACGACGTCTACAACTGTGCGGTCTGGCTCGACGCCGACGGAACCGTGCGTGCCCGCTACGACAAGCGCCACCTCTGGGACGACGAGGGCGAACACTATGCGGTCGGTGATGCGTACACCGTCGTCGACGCACCGTTCGGCCGGGTCGGTATCCAGATTTGTTACGATCTGAACTTTCCCGCTGCGAGCCTGGCGCTCGCACGTGCCGAGTGTGACGTCATGATCAACATTGCCGCCTGGTCGGTCCAGATGGAACGCGACTGGCACACGCTGTTGCCCGCACGCGCAGTCGAACAGGGTGCGTACGTGATCGGCTGTAACCGTGCCGGCACGGAGGCCGGGAACACGTTCTGTGGCCACAGCAAGGTGATCGAACCCGATGGGACGACGGTCGTCGAGATGGGAGCCGGACCCGGACAGGCCGCTGTCACACTCGATCCCGGCGTCCTCGCAGCCGAGCATGAACGGAACCCGATGCGTGTTGACCGTCCGGTGATCGACGCCGATGCGGTCCGACAATGACTGTATACGCGATCCGATTGGGTGCCTTCCAATCAAATTCCGCGAAGATCGGAACGAACCTAACATATTAACGAGATGAATGCCAATACTCAGTCGATGCCGAAGGTAGCGCTCGACGAGGTGGACTTCCAGATCCTCCGTCGGCTTGATGAGAACGGGGATATCGACGTCGACGAACTGAGCGAGGAACTCGACGTCAGTACCTCCACGATTTACTATCGGATGGAGAACTACCGGGAGAAGGAAATCGTGAAGGGAGAAATCGCTCAGCTTGATCCCCAGAAGCTCGGCCTCGAATTGACGGCGATCACCGAGATCAACGCCGATTACGACGGTCCCGGGTACGAGGAGGTCGCTGAGAAGATTGCCGGTCTCTCGGGCGTTCAGCGAGTCTTCTTCATGCTCGGCGAGATGTCATTTTACGTGTTATCGCGCGTGCGCGATCACGAGCATCTCCAGAAACTGATGGAGGAGATCATCCAGACCGAGGGCGTGGACAACTCGACGACGAACATTGTTCTGCGGACGTTCAAAGACGAAGACCGCCTGCTAGTCAACTACGACGACGAGGATCTAGAGCGAATCTTCGGCGACCAACGCCAGCCGGCAAACGACTAAAGCCGTTTCACTCGATCGCACAGCTATCATGCGATTGGGTGTGCAGTGCGTTCAGCTGCGCTGTTGGATTGTACAGATCAGGACGACGATCTATCAACCGTCGTGAGTAGGGATTTAATTGTGATTGAATGTAATAATAGGTTGCTATGCAAGCGGTAACATACCACGGACAGAAAGACATTCGTGTCGAAGAGGTAGAATCGGGAGCGGTCGGAGCGGACGAGGTCCGAATCGATGTCGATTCCTGTGGGATCTGTGGGTCGGATCTCCACGAATACACCGCTGGTCCGATTTTCGTTCCGGAGGACGATCCCCACCCCGTCTCTGGAGAGACAGCACCGATCAGGATGGGTCACGAGTACAGTGGCACCATCGCAGAGGTCGGCGAGTCCGTGACGGACTTGGCCGTCGGTGATGCCGTCGCAGTCAACCCCATCCTCTCCTGCGGTGAGTGTCGGCAGTGCCGAGAGGGGAACTACCACATCTGTGAATCGATTGGATTTATCGGACTGTCAGGCGGGAGTGGTGGATTCGCCGAAAGCGCAGTCGTTGATGCAGAACACGCCGTCCCGCTCGGGGACGACGTTCCCGTCGAACACGGCGCGCTAGTCGAGCCACTGAGCGTGGGACTGCATGCAGTCCGCCGCTCCGGACTTCAAGCAGGCGATGCTGTCGCCGTATTCGGGAGTGGACCCATTGGCCTGGCGGTCATCCAGTGTGCTCGCGTGGCCGGTGCGGGAACGATTTTCGTCTCCGAACCGCGCGACGCCAGACGCGACCGCGCAGCGGACTGTGGTGCGACAGAACTCATCGATCCATCGACAACCGATCCTGTCGAGTACATCCACTCGCACACGGACGGCGGTGCCGACATCACGTTCGAGGTCGCGGGCGTCGAACCCTCCTTCAACGCAGCCGTCGAGAGTACGACACCGAGCGGCCGTACGACCATCGTGAGCATCTGGGAGGAAACGGTGAATACGCATCTGAATTCCCTTGTCCTCGGTGAGCGAACCGTGACCGGGACGCTCGCCTATCTCGGCGGCCCGCGGTCCGACGAAGAGTACGGAATGGTAATCGAGATGCTTGCCGACGGTCGCCTCGACCCGGAGCCGTTCATCACTAACCGAATCGGCCTCGATGAGATCGTCGCCAACGGGTTCGAGCGGCTTATCGATCCCGAAAGCGACCACGTCAAAATCCTCGTCAAACCGGATATGGAATGAACCGCTCGAGTGTCGAGTGACTCGACCGTTATATCTGCCTCGAGGAGTGCCGGGACGAACTGCCGGGAGCGAAACGTGGACTACTCCAAAAGTCCTCGAGTTGCTCAACCTCAGCTGTTCTGGTCGTGAGCGCCCATCGGTGCTGTTCACGAAAGCGGTGTGCACCACTGTTCCTCTCTTCAGCACAATGGAAACCAACGGTCAGACCACTCTCTTATGTGCGCAGTTGATCATTTTGTTTACCGGAATCGCCATCATCTGTATACACCTTCACCTCTCCATCTTTCGTCAGACCGAGCGTGACCGTGTCGGTGAGTTGATTGGCGTCGGTAACCGCTTCGAGCGTCCCGTAGAGATGCGTATAGAGCTCTGGTCGACAGTATTTGATCTTGATACCAGCTTCGTCGCCGCGGGCGTATACCTGAGTAACAAGCTCATCAAACGATATTCCAGCTGGAACAGTAAATTGCACTGGCGCGCGTAGTGTCTGGGCAAGTTCGAGCGTCCGACGTGCCTTCTTGACGTTCGCTTCTGCGGCCCGTTCGATGGCACTGACGTTCGACGCGGTCGTTCCCAGTTTGTCGGCGACTTCCTGCTGGGTATGACCTCTTTCACGGAGTCTGAGCACCTCCACCTGTCGGTCAGTCAATATTGTACCTGTGGTCGCCGCCATATAAAGTCAAACAAGTGTATTTGAGATAAGCTTATTGATCAAACACTAGTTGTTGTGATATGGCTGGTGACGGACTGCGGACTCGCCGACGCTCGGTTCTCTCGGCTACCGCTGTCGCACTTTCGGGAGTCGCTGGTTGTTCCGGCACACTCCAGGGGCCCGACGGACAGTCAGTGCCCGTCTCGATGCTCGCTGCGGGAAGCTTGAACAATGCACTCGAAAACGGCTTGCGACCGAGCGTAGCTGCAACGGTTCAGATAGAAGCACACGGCTCCGCCGAGGTCGCTCGGCTCATCGCAGCGGGACAGAAAGATCCCGATATCGTCTCGGTTGCGGATATCGCCCTCTTTGACTCGCCACTTCAGCCGGCCTGGTTTGCCGAATTTGCGACCAATTCGATCGTCATCGCGTACAACCCCGATACTGAAGGTGGCCAACAGCTCGCCGATGCAGGGACAGAGAGTTGGTATCAACCGCTCTTGAACGGCGACATTACGATCGGGAGAACCGACCCGGATCTCGACCCACTCGGATATCGAGCGCTGTTCATGCTCGAGCTCGCGACTACACACTACGGAACGGACGCGAATCTCCGCGACGCGATTCCACGGACAGAACAGATCTATCCCGAAACACAGCTCATTAGCCAGTTCGAAACGGGGTCAGTTGATGCTGCCATTGCGTATCGAAACATGGCTGTCGAGCGTGGATACGACTATATCGACCTCCCAGTGGAAATCGATCTCAGTGATCCGAGCTATACAGACACCTACGAATCGGCGACCTACGAACTCCCAAGTGGAAAGGTCGTCAGCGGTGGGCTCATCAGTTATGGCGCAACGATTCGCAACCAATCGCCAGCCGCTGTTGATGTGTTCACGGAACACATAACGGGTGAGTATCTCAACGAGTTCGGGTTCGTCGTTCCGGACGATTATCCACGGTTCACAGGCAATGCTCCCGACGAAGTCACGAACTGACGTTGCTTCCAGGCGGTTCGACTGGCTGACAGTCGCGTTCCTCCTCGGAGCGGTGCTGCTCTGTTACTATCTCGTTCCACTCCTCGCGCTCGTTCTCAGTCAGCCACCAGGGGTCGTCATCCAGCGACTGACCAGACCAACTGTCGTCTCAGCCGCGACCACATCACTCACGGCGTCGATCACGAGTGCGGCCATCGCTTCAGTGTTCGGCCTCCCACTCGCTTACTGGCTTGCCCGCACTGACGGACGAGTGAAAACGGTCGTCACCGCCGTCGTCGTCCTGCCACTCGTGCTCCCGCCGATCGTCAGCGGCATGGTGTTGCTCACGGTCGTGGGCCCGAACACGTTCATCGGGGGACTGGCAGCAGCAAACGGCCTCCAACTTACCCGATCAGTCGCCGGAATCGTGCTGGCACAGACGTTTGTCGCCTCCCCATTCGTCGTCATCACGGCGAAAGCAGCGTTCGAAAGCGTCGACCGGAGCCTCGAGTATGCCTCACAGTCGCTTGGGAAGAGTCGGCTGACGACGTTTCGACGGGTCACACTGCCGCTTGCCTGGCCAGGAATCCTCGCCGGCATCACGCTTGCGTTCGCTCGTGCGATCGGCGAGTTTGGGGCGACGATCATGCTCGCGTACTACCCACGGACGATGCCCGTCCAGATCTGGGTCTCGTTTACAACGCTCGGATTAGAGAACGCCTTCCCCGTGGCTGTTATTCTGGTCGGAATCGCCGTCGCAACGCTCATCGTGTTGAACGTGCTCGGGACGAACCCACTGGAGTGATCAATGCTCGAAGTCAATTCCCTTACCAAGACGTACGACACCTTCGACTTTGGCCCAGTCGATCTCACCGTCGAGGATGAAGTCCTCTCGATCCTCGGTCCGTCGGGCAGTGGCAAGACGACACTGCTATCGCTGATCGCGGGCATCGTCGACACGGATGGTGGAACCATCTCGCTGAACGGCGACCGTCTCAATGGATGTCCGCTTCAAGAGCGCCGGACTGGCCTCGTGTTTCAAGACGGTGCTCTGTTCCCGCACATGACTGCCAGAGAGAACATCGGCTATGCCGCGACTGACCGGGATCGAATCACGAAGTTCGCATCGCTGCTCGAGATCACGGACGTGCTGGATCGCCGACCGCCGACACTGTCTGGCGGCGAACAGCAACGTGTCGCACTTGCACGCACGTTAGCGGCAGACCCTGACCTCCTGCTATTGGACGAGCCGTTAGCAAGTCTCGACGCGCCGATTCGGCGTCGACTTCGCAGGGAACTCCATGCGCTGTTCACATCACTCGAGATACCGGTGATCTACGTGACCCACGATCAACGAACGGCGACGGCACTCGGTGACCGAACTGCCATCGTTCGCGACGGTGCAATCGAGCAGGTGGGATCGCCAATGGCCGTTATCAACCGTCCTGCAACGCGATTCGTCGCGAGATTTACCGGCAACGAGAATCTGTTCGATGCAACTGTCGTTGAACAGCGCGAAGACACCACTCTTCTTCGAGTTGGCAACATTCGGCTTCAGGCGACGACGGCGGCCGCAGCTGGGACAACCGTCACTCTCTGTATCCATCCATCGCGGATACAGGTACACACGCCGAACGGGGGTGACGACTGCCATGATGAGAACACGGCGTCGGGGACGATCGACCGATGGTTAACTGAAGGGAACGAGTATCGAGTGGAAATCGACCTTGACGACGCACCGATCACGCTTACGACGACGATTCGTCCACCGAGTTTTGACCAATTACCGCTTGAAGCCGGTTCTCGCGTTCGAGTGACGATTCCACCTGCTGCGATCCATCTACTTCGTTGACAAGTAACACGTTTTACGGCTGTGGTCTTGCGCCTGTTCTGTGTCTGATCTATCGCGATAGAATTCGGTAATGTTGATTATAATTGGTATCGCTATTGGTCATCAGGTACTTCGGGAAGGCTAAGATACAGTGAGAAGAGTTCCTCGCCACAATTGAAGCACTTTCGTGGGCCTTCGTCTGGAGACGATGTTGCCATGACGTTACCGCAATGTCGACACACATGAAGGTGATTTCTGTCTCCCATATACCGAGGAACTCCGCGGAGATATAAATTATTTTCACCCATGTTCTGTGTAAGTAAGTCGACGAGAACACTCTCTGTATTAGTTAATTCTGTCCTGTTAAAATACTAAAAGCGGTACAAATATCTCAGCACGCAGACGGTCTCACGTAGTGGCTTTGTGAAGTATGGACCGTAACTGTATCATTGTTTATACGAAGGTCTACTCGAACGGTGTTATCGCCATCGCACGTCTCGTCAATCGTGCCTGCTGCGTTCGTCGTGGCTTGCAGCGTGTACTCTCCAGCAGGGAGATCATCAATAACAATATATTGACCGGGCAGAGACGCGTCATACTCGTCAGCCCACCCGGCACTGATCCCTTGATACTCACAATCGAACTGGGAACTACTACTGGCGGTTGAACGGGTTTGATACAGATCCCGAAGACAGAATGTCTGTTTTCTTACCGCACCCGTCCTCTCGCCCGATTCGTCAAGCAGGACGTAGTTATTGAAACCTTTTAAGTGCGCGTGGCCATGGGACTCCGAATATTCGAACAGATCAGGGCGGTTCTCAGGACGGCCTAATTCGGCATCCGCGTCTCCCATATTGTAGATGATCATATCAAATCGAAGTAGCCTATGTTCGCCTGGGGTTACAAAGCCGTCTTCAACGTCAGGGCTGGACTCATCAAACACTTCTGTTGAAACGCTGAAATCCTCGACGCCTGGAACGAAGTTGACCCCTGTCCTGTCCGCAACGTGGCCGTCCGAGGGTTCAGTATCGGACTCGACTGTCGTGGGTGGCGGTGTCGCCGCGTTCTCTTCGTCCGCCGTGCCTTCGCTTCCGGGGGTCGTGGAGGTGTCCGTGCTCCTGTCGTTCACTGTGAACGGATTGTCAACCGCAACGCCTCCGAGCGTAATCATGCCGACCCCCGCCACTACGATGATGAGAACACCCATCAGTGCCGTCGCACGCTTCCTACCTTTTATCCATTTTATTTTCACACTTCCTCACCAAACTGTACCCAGGCCTAAGTGAGAAGAAATATAGTAAGATCCCTATTAATCGAATGATGGAATAATATGCCTGTACTAAATTATCATTAACTGGTGAACACTATTCTTACTTCTATTTTCTTCATAGAGCTGTGTTGAATCGCCATACTGCGGTGGGAGTCACTGTTTGACAGCCCGCTTGCTGGTAGAGACCGATGGTACGCTCGGTCGGAAGATTTTTTTGCTGTCAAGTACACCGTGATTCGATGCCCTCCCGGAGAGCCCTCCTGTCGGCCATCGGTACTACTGCCTCCGTCGGAACGGCCGGCTGTGTCGGTCGGATTCGACGCGAACTGAGGGGCTATACCCCGATCGAAGGCCCCTGTGACGATCCACCAGGAGCGTGGCCGACCGCCGGTGGTGACCCCGGACGCACCGGTCGGACTACCACTGTTCCGCCAGCACCTGACGCCACCGCTGTGGACCTGCTTGCTAGCATCCGTGACGATAATGGGCAGCAGCAACACGCCTTGTCTCTCCCTGTAGTCGCAGATGGAACAGCGTATCTCCCCGTAACCGGTGGACTCGCCGCGGTTGCCCTCGACGCGCCGATAAACGGGCCGATGTGGAATCGGGACCTCGAGGACGGCATGACTGCCACACCGCTGCTCGCCTGCGAGGCCGTCTTCGCCCCAGGAATGAATCAGCTGGCCGCCCTTGACCAGACATTGGGCGACCAGTATTGGCGAGCTGACGTCGGAAGTCACCACCGCAACGATGCCACTATCGCGGCTCTCGACGACACGATCTACGTCGCTGGAGGCGGTCTCGCCGCCGTCGATATCCGTACCGGAACGGTCCAAGAGCTTGAGGGTGCCGGCGAAACGCTGGCCCTCGACGACGACAGTGTCTACACGACCCGAAGCGACGCCGGTATCTTCGCGTACGACCTGAACGGCGAGGAGCGCTGGCATATCTCGAGCAAGGAGGTCCGCGGGTCCCCCTCAGTTCTCGACGGAACGGTCTGGGTTGCCGACTACCATGGGACGGCCTCCGCTATCGACGCCAAGACCGGAGAGGTGCACTGGTCTCACTCGCTTCCCGGTGTCAACAAAGTCGACGCTGGACTTGCGGTGGCTGGAGACGAGGTATTCGTTCCCGCCGGTACCGGGACCACGAGCGTGGCCCTTGATGCCGCCACGGGCGAGATCCGGTGGGCTGTCGATACTGGCATCGTTACCGGCCGTCCGGTGGTCGGTGACGACTGGGTCGCGTTCGGGCGGACAAACGACGGGGTCAGCGTCTACGACCGATCGACAGGCGAGGAGCGAATCACTTGGTCGCGCGCCGAGCACCACTTCGGCATGATCGGTGGGCTCGTCCCGGTCGAGGAGGGGTTCGTGATTTGGGAGGGACCCTCTTTGGGACTCTCGCTGCTTCGCTGAAGAGACGGTGATGCGCGTCACGCGTGACGCGCTCGCCGTCGAGAAACCAATCTGGATAGTCGGTGACAGTGCCTACGACACGCTTGAGTGGCACGATCCCTGCGACCAGCAGGCGGTCGTGCCAATCGGTCCGTATAATCCGCGAAACACGGATGAACCGCTTGAAATCGAGTACAGGGTCGAAGGTCGGATCGAGGTAACGAAGCGGCGGCGCAAACAGGAGTTCGTCCAGCAAATGCAATCACTCGTGGATGATCACTACCCGGATGCAGTCGGCATCCGGGTAGTAATGGACAATCTGAACACGCACCAACGGTACGCCTTCTATGAACATCTCCCGCCAGAAGAAGCTCGTCGATTACTCAACAAGCTCGAATTTCACTTCACGCTGGAACACGGGAGTTGGCTGAACATGGCAGAGATTGAGTTCAGCGCCCTGTGGACGGAATGTCTTGATCGGCGCATTCCTGACGCAGCGACACTCCGTGCGGAGGTCGCTGCGTGGGAACGTACTCGAAACGAGGACGAATCCACGATTGACTGGCAATTCACGACCGACGATGCTCGAATCAAACTCCGCCAGCTATAACCAACAATTGACCTCCTCCACGCCCTGAAGGGCGTGGAATCCGACCATCGGATTTCCGCCGAATGTGGCGTTCAAGGTTCCAACCCGCACTCAAGGGGAACCGGCAGCATACCGGAGGAACTCTCGTTTCCTCCCCTGTATAGGGCTGTGGCCCGGTCAAACAGGCCCCATCGAATATCATGTCATCGCCGTGCGAACCACCGCTGATCCGCTTCCCCTTGTGGTTCGGGGTCGGCATCTCACGGTATTCGTAGCACTCCATGCTACGGTAAACCACATGAAAATGGTTATGGTGGAAATCCGGCCTGGCCACCGATTGCGAGTAGCATGCTGAGCCTACCGCTGGACCTCCGCCTGAAGACGGAGGTATGCGCTCAAATTCATATCACGATTGAAGCCGCACTAGTGTGTCACCACACTACTCAGAAATACGCCCCATATACAGCAGAATGAAACGCGCGGCAGCGTAGCCCTTCATGAGGCACTTCCCACAGCCGTCCCGTCGAATTCGACGGTATCAGCCACTGTGGGTCCGGTGAAGCGCCGGAGTTGATGTCAGCGGAGGTCGGTTCCTTCCCTCGTCACGGGGAGTGAGGTACCAGTCGTTCGCCGGTAGCGAAATCGGCGGAAGATACTGTTTGGAAGAAGGTTGACTGCGTGATTACGCACTCGGCAACCGAGATTCGATTGTATTGTCGCGAGTTTTCCAAGCCAGTGTGATTCCGAGCGGATCCGCTCGGCACGGTGCTTTCGCTCGCGTTCATATGTTTCTAGCGCCGTTGTGTGATCAGAATACCTACTGAGTGCGGCGGCCAACGAGAGTGCGTCCTCGATCGTCTGTGCTGCACCTTGACCGGCGAACGGTAACATTCCGTGAGCGGCATCTCCGGCAAGAACCACTGACCCGCGTGACCACTGGTCAAGTGGTGGCACAGCCATGAGGCCAGTCGTGATTATGTCTTCGTCAGGGGCGAACGAATTGATGATAGTCGGAACTGGTTCCGGGAAGCTACTGTAGTATTCGCGTAACCGTTCCGTGATGGTCTGTCGGCCAGTAGTCGCCGTCTCGAACGGACTCGGACTTGGTGTCGTAGCGAACCAATAGAAGCGATCAGAGCCGATCGGAGCGCCGCCAGTGTAGGTTCCCTCTCCCCAGACCTCTACTCCTCGAGTGCGGTGGTGCTCTGGCAATGCACAGGTTGCAGTGGCTCGATAGACGGTGGCGTCGAGCGTCTGCAACTCAATCTCGGGAGCGATCACGTCACGCACAGTCGACTTGATGCCGTCTGCACCAACGAGAAGATCGGGGTGGATACGCGTCCCATCTTCGAATCGGGCCGTTGGTGGGTCCGTGTCTTCAATTTCTGCACAGGCTTTGTCTGTTTTGACTCGTGAGTCGAGTTCATCGAGGAGGAGTCGCTGCAGGTCGCCGCGATGGATTGCGACATAGCCGTAGTCGAAGTGCGCCCGTTCAACGCCATCCAGATCGAGTCGCCGCAGGGTTCGACCACTCGTCGAGAGGATCCGACCACTGTCGAGTGGTACTCCTGTTGACTGGATTTGGTCTGCGATTCCGAGCCGGTCGAACACCAGCAACGCGTTCGTCTGGAGGAGAATGCCGGCACCGACCGGTTGGTATTCGGATGCTGCTTCGTATACCGTCGGCGACAGCCCTCGCTGCTCGAGCGCGAGTGCAGTCGTGAGACCGCAAATTCCGCCGCCGATGATCGCGATCTCTGTTGTCTCTCCGAGATGCTGCATGGCTATCAGCACGGCCTTGAAAGTAGAAGCGTAACTGCCGGTCAAACATTGCTTTTTAAGTTATTAGAGTTAATTCTTCGGTCAATGCGATATCTCACTGTCAAAATAACTCCTGCTGAAGGTGAGGCGTTTCACCCAACTGCGGCGGCGCTGCGAGACGAATCAGCGATCACCCGAGAGGCGATTCATCACGTCGAACTGCTCGCCGATGATACAGTGTTGGTGTTTGCTGAGGGGAGTGGCGATTCGGGCCGATACGAAGCGATTATGCGGGACTCCTCTCTTGTGGAGGAATATCTCGTCTCCGGAGAGGACCGGTGGATGGCGGTGAGTCAGTTCCAGCCCTCGGACGTGATGCGGCGATTCTTGGAGTTCGAACGCGAGTCGGACATCGTCATCGAGACGCCGATTACGATCAACTCTGATGGATCGGTTCGAGTTACCTACGTAGGGAGCGATTCAGCATTTCAAGAGGCTCTTCGACGCGTCGATGAGGAACTCCCGCTGACGTACGAGGTCATGGAAACGGGAAGCTACGACCCGGACGTGAATAAGCTTTTGAGAGTGTTAACAACGCGTCAGCAAGAAGTACTCGAAGCGGCTGTCGAAGTTGGATATTACAGTACTCCTCGGGAGGCGACCCATAAGGACGTGGCTGAACGCGTCGGGATCGCACCCACAACCGCGGGTGAACACCTTCGGAAAGTCGAGGAACAAGTCTTTGACGCGCTCGTTCGCTAAGTCGTTAGTTAGCGGACGCCGGGGACTCTCCTTTGATCAGCGCATCGTCTAGTACCGTCCCAATCGTGGACAGCTAGGTTATCTTCTCTGGGTGCGTATCTACAGGAATGAGCCGGAAGAAGTACATCGTCGATCTCTCAGACGAAGAACGCACTGAACTCGAAGAGTTCGTTACGAAGGGCACACACCGGGCAGAAGCAATCAACCGCGCAAGGATCCTCCTGAAGGCTGATGACGGGCTCACAGATGAGGCCATCTGTGAGCACGTCGGGTGTTCGGTTGGGACACCCCATCGGACCCGAAAAGCGTACTCCGAGCGAGGGATTGCGGCGATTCATCGCCGCAAACCCGACAGAGACTACACACCGAAACTTGACGGTCGTGCTGAAGCTCATCTCGTTGCTCTCGCCTGTTCAGAGCCACCAGAAGGCCGAACGCACTGGACGTACGCGCTCCTCGCTGACCGCCTTGTCACGCTTGAGGAGATCGAGTTCGACTCGATCTCCGAGGAAACCGTCCGACAGCGGCTAAAAAAACGACCTGAAGCCACACCGCTCTGAGTACTGGCTTATTCCGCCCAAAGAGAACGCAGAGTTCGTCTATCGGATGGAAACAATCCTTTCGCTCTACGAAGAGCCGTACGACGAGACCCGTCCAGTCATCTGTTTCGACGAGTCCAGCAAAGCACTTCGAAAACACGTCCGCGACCCGCTCCCGGCGTCACCGGGAGCGGTCGCTCGCACAGATCACCACTACGAACGTAATGGGAAACGAATGCTTCACCTGGCAACTGAGCCGTTGACTGGCTGGTGTCGCTTCCATGTGACTGAACGGCGGCGGACCTGTGAATGGATCGACTGTATGCAGGCGATTGCCGACGACTACCCGGATGCTGACTGCATCCGGGTAGTCTTAGACAATCTCAGCACACACAATCCGGCCGCCTTCTATCGGTTCTTCCCGCCCGAGAAAGCACGCAAGTATCTCGATCGGTTCGAGTTCTACTACACGCCCACGCACGGAAGTTGGCTGAATATGGCCGAACTCGTCTGGAGCACGCTCCAGACCCAGTGCCTCAACCGCCGAATTCCGGACGCAGCGACCCTCCGGTCGGAGGTCGCTGCGTGGGAAGCTGAGCGCAATAAGTTGGATGTCACGGTCAACTGGCAATTCACAAACGAGGACGCTCGAACGAAACTACACCGACTCTATCCGACTATCGAGGAGACCAAGAACTAGTCACTCAACGGTTGGGAAGGTACTAGCACTTTCAACCCGTGAACTGCGTAGTGCTTTTCTCTTCTAGAAGATTAACTGGCATCTGTGTCGTTCGTCCTCGATGAGGTATCCGGCACGATAACCCGTTCTCCGTCGTGGTGAACCACCGAGACGTTCGCTCCGTAAACCGTCCGGATCGTATCCGGCGTGAGGATCTCGAGGGAGCCGGCATCGTAGATCCGCCCGTCGTGGAGTAACACGAGACGGTCGCAGTAGCGGGTGGCAAGGTTCAGATCGTGCAAGGCGGCGACAACTGCCACATCTCGTTTCTGGACGTGCGTAGAAACGAGTTCCATCACATCGAGACGGTGTTTGAGATCGAGCGCGCTGTCATTGTGTTGGGGGACGTAGCTAGCGACTCGAGCGAGTTCGTTGGGACCGAATGCCTCGACGTTCCGCCCGTCGATAGTGATCTGTCCGGCGTCGGGGTTGAGAAATGAACGTCAAGAATAGCAAGAGACGCTACATCGGTTACTGTCGTCACTTTCAACGTCTGAGCGCTATTTCCAGATAGTTGATAGTAGTCTGACGAGGCAGCGCGTCGGTCGAGGAACGTGCTGTCGAAAGTTGCAGGTCCAGGCTGCGGGTGTTGCTGCGCTGAACGCGAACCAACGCCCGCCAGACACACATTTTGAGCCAACCGAAGACACTGCTCAATGGAGTCGAGGAGATCGATTTCCGCTAGAGTTCGTTTGTAGACGCTCTACCTCCCGAAAACGTACAGTCTTGCCAACATATTAGAGTACGGTATCAATCGACGGATTCTCCACTCCCATACAGCGCGCGACATCGTCGACGGACTTCATCTCGAAGACGAAGTAGTCCGCCGGAACCGTCTCGACGAGCTCTCGGTACGACGGCAGCGGATCATGGGTGTCACCGGTGCCATCGTTATCGTGGAGATGACAGACGCGGATGCGCTCGCCAAACCGGTCAACGAAGTCACGCCAGTCGTAGCCGTTTGCCTTTGCGTGGCCCACGTCAAGCGTGACACCGAGGGCATCACCGACCGGTACCGTCTGTAGCGTCGCTTCGAGATCAGCCGGTGACGTCGTGTAGCGTCGCTTCGACTCGTTCCGTGGCTGATTCTCCAGACAGAGCGCCACGCCGATCTCGTCGGCGTACTCGGCACACTCGAGCAGCGACTGACGGGCGTTGTCGGCGGCCTTCTCGCGGACCCACTCGGGATAGCGGTGGGGTACGGCACCGCCGTGGACGACAACGGCACCGGCGTCGGCGGTCGCCGCGTCGTCGAGGGTCTGTTTGACCTGCTCGACGCTCGCCCGTCGGACGGCGTCGTTGAAACTGCCCATGTTCCAGTCACGAAACGGTGCGTGGTACGTGACCGAGACACCGTATTGATCGGCCAACTCGCCGAGTTCCGCAGCCGTCGGCACGTCGGGGTGTCCCTCCAGATACTCGCGCTTGAGCTCGAGGTGGTCTAAGCCGAGGTCGGTGAGGAACTCGAGGAACTCCTCGACGGACGCCCCGAAGCGAACGTCCATGGCCGCACCGAGTCGACTCATGGCGATCCCTCCGCGCGATAGACCGGCGTGCCTGCGACGAGCGCCTGCGTGACCGTTGGCGTCGGGTTCTCGTCGATCACCACCAGGTCCGCCCGTGCTCCTTCCGTAATCCGTCCGCGGTCGGTGAGTCCCACGGCGTCGGCCGGCTGTTTCGTGACGCGGGCGACTCGCTCGGGCAGCGGGTCGCCGGTATCGACGAACGGCGCGGCGAGCAGAGACGTGGGGTGGTAGTCCGCGACCAGCGCGTCCACGACACCGGCGTCGATAGCGTCCGCCGTTCGCAGGTTGCCCCACTGGCTCCCGCCGCGAACGAGGTTGGGCGCACCCATCGTGACGGTCATCCCCAGTTCGTGGGCACGTTTCGCCGTCGCGAGCGTGATCGGGTACTCGCTGATATCCACGCCGACGTTGGAGAGCCGTTCGACCTCCGTGGCTTCCTCGTCGTCGTGCGAAGCCGTCGGAATACCGTGGTCGTGGGCAGTCTCTACGACGCGGTTTACCCGCTCGCGGATCGTTCCCAACTCGAGGTCGCCGCGCTCTTTGATCAGCTCCTGTGCTTCTTCTATCGTGTGTTTTTGGGAATTGCGGTAGTAGTCGAGGAACGCCTCCTCGTTGCGGAACTGGCCCTTACCGGGGATGTGGCTCATCACGGACACGAGGTCGGCGTCACCGGCGGCGATGAGCTCTTCCACAGCCTCGACGCACCGTTCCTGTGTCACCTCACAGCGAGCATGGATGCGGTGGTCTGCCATGAGGTCGTCGGCACGCTCGACGGCGTCGGTGATCTCTGCACCCAGTTCCGGCGAACGGTTTTCCTTGGGATCGACCTCGAAGGAGATGGCGTGGAACTTCGTCGTGATGCCGGCAGCGAGGTTCGCACGGTCGGCGGCGGCGAGCGCCATGTGCGTGTCCATCCGTGCACCCGACCGCGGGTGGAGGTGGGACTCGATATCGTCGCCGTGGAGGTCGATCAGCCCGGGGAGGACAAGGCGATCCCGTGCGTCGACGGTCTCGTCTGCGCGCCGTTCAACGTCGCCGATACCGGCGATCCGGTCACCCTCGATACGGAGCGCTCCCTCGACGACTGCCTCGGGCGTGACGAGGCGGGCGTTTTCGACGACGATTGTTGACTCGTTGACCGCGCGCTGTCCGCTCACGCAACCACCTCCAGCGCGCTGCGCTGGCGTACTCTCGCTCGCTCACGTGGTTCGCTCACGCGACCACCTCCCCATCTAATTCCTCACTGTCGTATTCCTCGATGGGGACGACTCCTCTCATGCGCGCGTCCTCGAGAACGACGACCCGATCGGCGACCGCTTCGATAACGTCGCGGTTGTGGAAGACGCCGACGACGGTCGTTCCGTCGTCAAGGAACTCCCGGAGTAGCTCGATCGCGGCCGCGCGTGTCTCTGGGTCGAGTGCGCTAGTCGGTTCGTCGAGCAACAGCAGACGTGGCTTGGGTGCGATGGCCTGTGCGAGGTTGATCCGCTGTCGTTCACCGCCGGAGAAGGTGGCGGGGTAGGCGTCCCACAGTTCCTCGGGCAGGTTGAGCCGCGAGAGCAGTGACTCGGCCGTCTCCCGTGCCTGGTCGATCGGAACGCCTTGCTCGCGGAGCGGTCGGGCGACGACGTCCACGGCGGGAACGCGGGGGATCTCATCCAAGAACTGGGACGTATAGCCGATGGCGTCGTCGCGCAGCGCGATGATGTCGCGTTCGGGACAGGCCGCCAGGTCGACGTCACCGTCCGCGTCGTGGAACACCACGTGGCCGGATGTCGGCTGGTAGGTCCGGTAGATGCACTTCAGCAGCGAGGACTTCCCGCTGCCGGACTCGCCGACGATGGCGAGGAACTCTCCGTCGTCGACCTCGAAGGAGACGTCGTCGAGTCCGACGACCTGCTTCTCCCCGAGGACGTGCATGTCGAAAGTCTTCGAGAGACCGTCGACGGTTAGAACTGTCATTTATATCACCGAGTTGATGAGCGTCTGCGTGTATTCGTGGTGTGGATCTTCCATGACGCGGTCGGTCAGGCCGGATTCGACGACCTGGCCGTGGCGCATCACGAGCGTCCGGTCGGCCAGCAGGCGGACGACGCCGAGGTCGTGCGAGACAACGATGGCGGCGACGCCTTCTTCGCGCTGGATCCGTCGAAACACGTCGAGGACGCGGGCCTGAACGCTCACGTCCAGTCCCGTCGTCGGTTCGTCGAGGATGACGAGTTCGGGATCGTTCGCCAGCGCGCGGGCGATCTGAACGCGTCGTTGCATCCCGCCGGAGTACGTGTGGGCCGGATCGTCCATTCGGTCGACAGGCACCTCCGTCTCGTGGAACAGGTCACGGACGCGCTCGCGGACGTCCTCGTAACTGCGCCACCCCGAGGACAGGAGTTTCTCGGCGACGTTGCCGCCGCCGGTGAACTCGAGGTTCAGCCCGTCGCGGATGTGCTGGTGGACGAGGCCGATCTCGCCGTTGCGGAGTTCGTGGCGCGTCTGGTAGTCAGCCTCCAGCAGGTTCCCGTCGTGACCTGCCAGGTTGACCGCCCCCTCCTGTCGACCCTCGCCTTCTGGCTCGAGTGCCAGCATCTCGGCGAGACTCGACTTGCCGCTGCCGGATTCGCCAACGATCCCGAGCACTTCGCCGGCCTCGAGGTCGAGGTCGACGTCGGCGCAGGCGACGACGCTCCCGCAGGCCGGACACTGGTTCGTCCCCGCACGGTCGCCGGTGCGGTCCCGACAGACCGAACAGCCCTCGCCGTAGACCTTGCTCAGGCCGGTCGCCTCGAGCAGGCTCATTCGTCGTCACCTCCGTCAGTCGCACCGGTATCTGGCGTGCCCGGCCCCCAGTCCACGCCGGACCGCTCGAGGTGGTGGTCCTTCGGGAGCGCGGGATCGTCCTGCCGCTTTAGACAGAAGCTCGTGTCGTTACAGGCGTAGTAGCGCTCGCCATCGTCGGTCTCGACCTCCGTGAGGTAGGTGTCGGTCGAGCCGCAGGCAGCACAAGACTGGTCGGGGAACCGTTCAATCTGGAAGGACCGATCTTCGAACGCGAGCGGTTCGACCCCGGTGTGTGGCGGAACGGCGTAGATGCGCGCCTCGCGTCCCGCCGCGAACACGAAGAGGGTGTCCGCGTCGTCGAGTTTGGGCACGTCCCACCGCGGGATCGGCGAAGGATCCATCAGATAGCGGCCGCCGACCATCGTTGGGTAGCGCGAGGCGATGTTGATCTCACCCCATTCGACGACGTTCTCGTAGAGGTGGACCCACATCTTCCCGTAGTTGCGGTGAGCGTGTCGTCGCCGGTTCGCCGCGTCCGAGGAGTCCACCTTACGGAGCGCGTCGGTGACGGGCACCTGCAAGACGAGGATCTGCTCCTCGGTCAGCACTTCTTCGGGGATTCGGTGGCGGGTCTGGATCACGTCGGCCTCGGTGGTGTCGGTGGTGGTCGCCACCTCGGCGGTGTCCTCGGCCAATCGTCGGATGTTGGCCGCGTTGACGGACTCGTCGGAGCCCTGGTCGATGACCTTGAACGTGTCCTCAGGGCCGAGCAGCGAGAGCGACGCCTGGATACCGCCGGTCCCCCAGCCACGCGCCAGCGGCATCGGCCGGGACGCGTAGGGGACCTGATGGCCCGGGATCGCGATGGCCTTCAGGGTGGCGCGCCTGACCTCGCGCTTAGTGTGTTCGTCCAGATAGGCGTAGTTGTAGCCCTCGAGGCCGTCCCCCTCGAGGTTCTCGAGGGCGGCCTCGACGGAGTCGGTCGGTACCGCCGTCTCCACGTCGATGTCGTCGGTTTCAGTCATCGTCACTCGCCTCGATCGTCTCTCGATCAGTTGGTTCGTTCTCGCCCGATTCCGTGCTGTCGTCGGCTGTACTACGCTTGGCGTCGTCGTCGCCCGTGGCCCCTGCACCTTGTCGCTCGCGAATGGCACGGATGCGATCCAGAATCGACTGGAACGTGACGTAGTGGGGAAGTTTGAGGTGTTCGATGAAACCGAACGAATCCATCCCGTCGACCACGTCGAGGACGAACTCGGCGTTCTCGGCGGGCTCGTCCTCGCTGTCGAGCTGGATGGAGGCGTCGAGGATGGTCATCGCGATGACCTTTCGCTCGTTGCGGCCGAACGTCAGTCCGTAGCCGAAGGCGAACTGCGGGTCGTCACGCTTTGCATACACCGGGACGACCGCTTCGCTCTCGCTGACGTCGACATCGGCGACGGTTACCTCGTCACCCGTGTAGGGGTGTTCGATGGTCAGCGGCAGTTTTCCGACGCGGACCTCCGCCAGCGTCGGGTGCACCTGCCCGTATCCCCGCAGTGCCGAGTAGCCGAGGGCGGTCACCGCGCCCGTCTCCCCGCGTGCGAGTTCCTGGAGTACGGCATCGCGGTCGACCGGCGGCGTGACCGGCTCTCGAGTCGTATCGGTCGGGGCGTCGACGTCCGGTACCTCGGGGTCGTGAACCAGCCCCTCCTCGCGGAGGACGTCCATGACGTTAGTGAGCGTCGTTGGTTCGGCGTCCTCGAGGTCCCACGTCTCGGTTGGATCGTCGGGGTCGTCCTCTCCTTCAAGATCGAAGTCGAGTAACCGCTGCGTGTAGTCTTTGGTCGGCCCGAGGATCTGACCGCCGGGGACGTCCTTGAACGCGGGCGAAACGCGCCGGGTAGCAAACATCTCGGCAGGCTCGACCGGAACCGACTCGTCCCACCGCTCCAGCGTCGACCGGTACGCACGCAAGAGGAAGGCCGCCTCGACGGTATCCCCCTGTGCCTGCTTGACTGCGAGTGCAGCCAACCGCGGTGCGTACAGCCCACCTTCGCTCATCGCTTGCGCGGTGAGCCGCTCGAGTTGTCCCTCGAGTTGATCGACGGTGATGGTGTCTTCGTCACCGGCGAGGCGCTGTTTCTCGAACAGGTCTTCGGCTCGCTCGATGATCTCTTCGCCGGCCGTGACGGCGACGTAGCCCATTCAGCGATCACCTCCGTTGTCGTTCTCGCTCGACTCGGGGCCGTCGGCGACGCGCAGAGTGACCGATCGCGGGAGTGCGGCGACGCGATCGTCGCTCGCGAAGACGGCGTCGACGCCGCGTGGGTAGTCTGCTTGGGCGTCCGCGAGCGCGGACAGTTCCGCTGCGGGCAGCCCGACGCCGAACGTGGTGGTCCCGTTAACGCCGGGTCCGGAAACGGTGACGTCCGTCAGCCCATCCTTGGGGGTCTCCGACAGTCCCTCGACGCGGTAGATGACGGTCGCACCCTCGCTCGGTTCGACAAGCGATCCGCGCTCGAGGTCGCGAACGTCCCACGACGGCGTCCCGTCCGCATGGACGATATCGGCCGCTGTCGGATCGGCCGCTGAGTACCGTCCCTGTCCGGCCAGTGCTGTTGTTAGCTCCTCGTCGCTCGAGTGAAACGTCACCTCGTGATCGACCAGGGTGGCGGTGATGGCGTAGTCCGCGGGCGTGGTCTGAACCCGAGAGACCGTTCCCGGTCGACTCATGACATCACACAGCTCACGGAACGTCTGACGCGTCCCGTGAACAGGGTCGATGTCGAGCGCTCTCACAGGTCGTCCTCCATGGTTTCGAACTCGACGGCGGTGTGAGTGCTCTCCGCCCACGCACGCTCACGTTCTGTCTGCTGGTTCTCGGCGACACCGCGAAGTCGCGTCGTGATGTCGTCGGCCAGCCGGTGTCCGCCGGCGACGGCAGCGTCGACGATCGCCCCCGACAGGGCGGCCCGTTCGTTCTTGCCGGGGACCATCGCAAATCCGCGGTCCTCGTCCAGTTCAACTTCAGCGGGCGTCACGACGACTTCCCCGAGATTGAACGGCCGTTTTTCGACGGGCTCGACGACACGTTGCATCACGAGCTGTGGGGTCGGTTCCTGCAGGACGGACAGCGGTGGGTCGTCCGCCAGCACTTCGTTCGCCAACTTGGTGAGCACGTCACCGTCGCACGCGGCGATGAGCTCGAACCGATCCGAACGATCGTGTGGATTTTCCATGCAATCATCCGGGGAGAGTCACAACACCAGTGTAAGACTTCGCTGGGTACTCTCTATTCTTGCTTTCCAGTGGCGGACTCTCCCCCGGACCGTGCGTTGGCGTCCGGACTGCTATTGATCGATATGTACCGATCCGAACTCACAGCGTTCGATCGGGGACGTAGTTTCCCATCACTGCACCGGCTACAGCCCCTCCGGACTTTACTCAGCCAAGGGTTATTCTATCCCGTTGCCAGCTACTCGATGATGTCAGACGAGCCGACTGCTGACGCATCCAACGTACAGGACGGGACAGGGCGTACAACAACCGAGCGGCTGAGCCGCCGTCGCTTCGCGATCGGCAGCGCAGCTAGTGTCGCCACCCTCTCCGGCCTCGCAGGATGTATTGGCTCTGCCGCCAAGGGAGAGACGGTTACCATTCTTCTGACGCCCGAGAACCCATCGGATATCCGGAACGACTACATGCCGATGAAAAACTATCTCGAGGGCGAGATCGACGGTCTCACCATCGAGTACAAGGTTCCACAGGATTATTCGGCGATTCGACCGGCGCTCAAGAGCGAGCAGGCCGAAATCGGCATGGACGACATTACGCTGATTTCCGCGCCCGATATGATGGACGTCTTCGGGACGGCAGTGACGGGCGGGACCGCGTGGTACTTCTCGATGATGCTGACGAACAGGGGTTCGGGGATCGAAAAGCGAACCGATCTGAAAGATAAGACGGTCGCCTTCGCCGACAAGCTCTCAACGAGTGGCTCGATCTTTGCCGTCTACACGCTGAAACAGGCCGGCCTCGACGTCGGCGACGCACCGCAGGGCGATCCGGTCGACTTCGACGGGACGTGGTCGAACCACAAGTTCGCCGTCGAGAAACTCGCAAACGAGGAGGCTGACGCCTGCTGTACGTGGGGCGGCAACGGCATGCCCCACGTCGAAAAGAAAGACGTCCCAGAGGACGTCAGACCGAAGACGGCCTATCTCGGCGACACTGCCACCGAAGAACCCCTATTCAAACCGATCTGGTGGTCGTTCCCGATCCCGAAACAGCCAATCTACTCCCGACAGAGCTGGGAGTCGGACATGAAAGGGAAGATCGAACAGGCGCTTCACGACTCCACCGGGGAGCTGATGAAAGAGTACCAGCCCGACGACTACGACGCCACGCTGCCGTTTACGACACTCAGAGACACCTCGATTGAGGACTACCAGCCGGTCATCAAGCGCCTCAACAACCTCGGCGTCGAACTCGGATAACACGCCAGCGAATTACTCTCAGCATTCCTTTACAATGAGCACACTCACCGTAGAGAACGTAACAAAGACGTACGGAGACGTGACCGCGCTGGAAGACGTGTCCTTCGAGATCGAAGATGAGTTCGTCGTGCTACTTGGCGAATCCGGTGCCGGAAAGTCCACGCTGTTGCGCTGTATCAACGGCCTAACCGAGCCGACAACGGGGACCGTCACTCTCGACGGCGAACCGCTTGCGGGCTCGCGCCCCTCCGTCGGAATGATCTTCCAACAGCACAACCTCGTCGAGGGCGTCTCCGCGTACCTCAACGCGCTCACCGGCTCGCTCGAGCGGACCTCGCTGCTCGAGAGCATCTTCCAGTGGCACGACCGGGCGGACAAGCGCCGGGCGCTCGAGGCCCTCGAAACCGTCGGGCTCCTCGACGAGGCCCACCAGCGCGTCTCCCAGATGAGCGGCGGCCAGCAACAGCGCGTCGGCATCGCTCGAGCACTCGTCCAGGACCCCTCGCTCGTGCTCGCTGACGAACCGGTTGCGAGCCTCGATCCGGGGAGCGCCGAGGACGTGATGGGCTACCTGAAGAAGGCCGCGACCGTCCACGAAGTGACGGCACTCGTGAGCCTCCATCAGGTCAACATCGCCGCCCACTTCGGCGAGCGCTTCATCGGACTGCGTGACGGCCAACTCCTCTTCGACGTCCAGCAGGGCGAACTTACGCCTGCGTTGATCGACGAGCTGTACGGCGACGTCGAGACGGTCGGCCTCGCCGAGTATCTCGCACGCGACAGCGACGAACCACCCACCCAACAGCGACGGAGGGTGGAGGCGTGAGCTCGGAGTCCTCGTCGCGGGGCGATCGGCTCCGTGAGTACCTCGGCCTCGCCGATGTCGGTGAGACGTCCGTCGACCGGAAACTGACGGACCTCAAGCGCCGAAAGACGGTTCGTCGGTTCTGGACCGCGCTCGGCATCGTTGCTGTCGCCTTGCTCCTCAACTTCAGTCTCCGCACAGTCGGGTTCTCGCTGGTCGAACTGATCACGCAGTTCCCCTTTTTCCTCGATGCGCTCCCCGAGTACTTCCCGCCGACGACGTACTACGGGCTCCCCTTCCTCGACGTGATGCAGTACTGGTCTTTCATCATCGAGCAGAACCTCCTCCTCTCGCTGGAGGGGGGCCGCTGGCTCGCCGGTGACATCAACATCGTCTGGGGAGCGACGTTCGTCACCCTGGCCATCGCGTTCGCAGGCACGGTGCTTGGGCTTCCCGGGGCACTGCTGTTCGGCGTCATGGCGAGCGAGCGCGTCGTTCCGTATCCGTTCAACTTCCTCTTCCGGGCTACGATGAGCCTCATCCGGGCGATTCCCGCGCTGGTGTGGGTGCTCATTCTGATTCCGCTCGGCGGCGTCTCGCCGTTTACCGCGACGCTTGCGATCATCATCGACACGACGGGCTATCTCGGTCGCCTGTTCACCGACGAACTCGAGGAGATCGCGGACGGCCCCATCGAGGGCATCCGTAGCACGGGCGCGAACAAGCCACAGGTCGTCTCGTTCGGTATGCTGAGCCAGGTCTTCCGGCAGTTCATCGCCTGGATCGCCTTCGACCTCGAGCACAACGTCCGGGTCGCAATCAGCCTCGGCCTCATCGGCGCTGGCGGCCTCGGGCTGGAACTCGACATCCAGCGCAAGACGTTCAACTACACGGAGATGATGGCCTGTATCATCCTGATCGTCCTGCTCGCCGGCTCCGTCGAACTGCTCAGCCAGCGCGTTCGATCCTACCTCCGCGGCGAAGACGAGGTCGAGAAAACCGGCGTCCTCGAGGCGTTTTTCACCTCCCCACGGAAGATCATCGAATCCGCCGCCGGTCGGCGCAGGTAATCGCCCGTCCGCTACCACCCAATCCATGACACGCACGACAACGACGAAGCTCGCATCACGCGCACGCACGCAACGAACTCGTATTACTCGTCACTCCCAGCTCAGGCTCCGGTCCCGACGACCCGGCAACACACACGTGGAGGCGACGACATGACGTACATCGACTCACACGGTGGTGATCGAGTGAAATCGCTCTCGCCCGAGCCGACGATCCACGATCCGGTACAGATAACCGAGAGTACGCTCGGCGAGTGGACCGAGATCCGCCCGCACTCACGGCTGCACGCC
The DNA here is from genome assembly GCF_900111485.1 of Natrinema hispanicum. GTDB lineage: Archaea > Halobacteriota > Halobacteria > Halobacteriales > Natrialbaceae > Natrinema > Natrinema hispanicum_A. The sequence continues at coordinate 40,289 of NZ_FOIC01000017.1, forward strand.
GCCGAAATCGGCGACTACACGTACCTGATGGAACGCGTCCAGCTCGATTACACGACCATCGGCAAGTTCGGCAACATCGCTTCCGACGTTCGCCTCGGCCCGCCGAACCACCCCATCGACCGCCCGACGGCCCACCACTTCACCTATCGGGCAGCGATGTACGACATGGGCGAGGACGACGACACGATCTTCGAGTGGCGAGCCGACCAGCCCGTCGAGATCGGTCACGACGTCTGGATCGGACACAGCGCGACGGTACTCCCGGGGTCCACCATCGGCAACGGTGCGGTCGTCGCTGCCGGTGCGGTCGTCGTCGACGACGTGCCACCGTACAGTATCGTCGCTGGGGTTCCGGCCAAACCGGTCCGTCGGCGGTTCCCCGAAGACGTCGCCGCGCGACTCGAGGCCACCGAGTGGTGGCACTGGGACCACGAGACGCTTGCCGACCGTCTCGCGGACTTTCGCGACCTCGAGTCGTTCCTCTCGGCGTACGCGCCTGAGACGGCGGAGCCATCACGACTCGATTGAGGACGTCCAGAGACGGACGGTTGTCGTCGCAGCTCCTTACTCACGTATCGAGCGTATTTCCTGCGTCTGTGCACCGACACCGAGAGAGCCGTTTCTGTCTCCTGCGTTCGCGATCGAGGGGCCTCGATTCCAGACGCGTTCTGTCAGCAACCCGTTGTGCCGAAGTCCGGCCCAAGTACGGCTCGAGTGGGAATAGCCGCCGGCAGTTAGGACTGTCGAACCGATTGCCTCCGGACGAGCCAGTAGACGACGCTGAGGAGTCCGGCGAGGAGCCCGACTTCGGCGAGACGGCGACCACGCTTGCGTTCCGTGGGCGACGATTCCTGTTCGCGTTTCGTAAGTGGCGATTCACGCGCTTGCTCTGTGGGCGGCGACTCACGTTTATATTCCATGGCAACACGGTCGTCGGTCTGTGGTGTGTCGGCCGCGACCCGCTGTTCGGCGAGTGCGGCGAAGTCGGTAGCGAACGCTTCGACCTCGTCCCAGTCGGTGTACTCGTAATCCCGTGACGTATCCGTATCGCCAGTCGTTACCGCCGAAAAGAGCTTGAAGAAGAGCCGCGTGAAGGGACCGTATCGCGTGTATTTGACCGCGCCAGCGAAGAGCCCGACGCGGTCGGGCTGCCATCCAGTTCGTTCGATGAGGGCATCGACCCACTCTTGGGCCCCGTCTCGAGCCCAGTTGGAGGGAATAGCCGAAGCAAAGGACAGCTGGAAGAACGCGGTTGGCTTCGCCGCGAGCGCCTCGCGGTTTCGGTCGACGAACGCAACGACTGCCCGTAGATGTTTTCGATTGATGACCGGCGAGCCGATGAGCACTGCATCGACATCATCGACGATCGAATCCGACGTCTCTGTCACGTATCGCGTTGTGACGTCGTGGCCGCGGTCGGTGAGCACGGTTCCGATGTACTCAGCGACCGTCGCCGTCTGTCCCTCGTCGGTTCCGTACACTATGAGAAACGATACCATCCGGAATCACGACTTCGCTACGACCTCGATGGTCGTAGTTCTGTGGGGGCGTTCAGATCATAACATGGTCGGGCTGGACGCCGGAGTGTAAGCGGACGGCGATTTCGGCGGCGTGCACCCAGTAGTAGATCGCCCGCTCGAGCGCCCGGGTCACCGTCACCAAGTAGCCGTACATCTCCGGATCGTACGCCGTCACCAGTTCGAACAGTTCGTCGAGGTCGCGGTGGACAGTCTCTTCTTGCGCGATGAGATCGTCGTGGGCCGCAAGGTCACACTCGAAGAGGATCGCTGTGAGATAATCGTTGATCTGCTCGCCCGCATCGAAGATATCGCAGACACGCTCTTCGATCACGCCGGTGGTTGCTACCTCCTGGTTGTCGATGACGTCAGTAATGAAGCAGGCCCGATCGCCGACGATCTCTAAGTTCGTCGCGATCGTCGCCAGATCGGCGGCGACTCGGTTGCCGGGCCAGTCGGTCGTCAGCGTGTATGACTTGAGTTCAGAGAGGACCGCCGAGTGGCGCTCGTTCGCTAGCGACTCGAGCGTATCTGCCGGCCGTTCGGGTTCTTCGCCGACAAACGACTGACGGGCAGCCGAGTACTGCGCAGTCGTAATGTCCTCGAGTCGCGCTAACAAGTCGATCACCGTTTCTCCTCGCTTACCGGGTGCTGTCGTCCCGACCCCGGACGCATCCCGTGTGCGCTCGGAGTCTTCGGTGTCGGGGGCCACACAGTCGGCGTCGAGCGGCGAGAGTGAGTCTGCGTGTGCGTACAACGACGCATCGTCGACGACGTACGCCTTTCGGACGATGTCGTCCGCTTTCAGGTCCTGCAGCAGTTCGGAGAGATACTGCTCGGAGATACCGACGTCCGCCGCCAGCCGGGCCTTTGTCTGCGGTGCAGTCCGGTCAATAGACTCGATAACCTGTGCGATCGTCGCATCGCGACCCTGTCGGGTCGCGTCTTGCGGCCGATGCCACATTTCCCGGAACATACCTGCGAAACTCGACGGGCGGGGTTAGTCCTGTGCAATAGACTGTCCAGACGCCTATATAGCAACTGGACTGCTGTCGCGCTCTCGAGTCGAGAGCTGTCATAGCTGCAAACAGTATTGATATGTAGCCACCTATAGCAGACTAATCCATTCATATAAGCGGTAAAGGGGGAGTCATGCGGTTCGGTCAGTATGGAGACACGGAAAGTTCAGCTCTCCGGTGGAACGACGTACACCATCTCGCTCCCGAAGTCCTGGGCACAAGAACACGGGATCGAGGCCGGATCTGTGCTCTCATTGCACCCGAATCAGGACGCTTCGCTACTCGTCGAAGCGATGGGTGGCCGCACCAGTGCCGATCGCTCGACGACGATCGATGTCTCCACTGACAGCGACAACACGATCCGCCAACGGATTCGCGCTGTTCACGCAGTCGGCTACGATTCGGTGACGCTCGTGGATACGACGGGGCACCCAGATGACCGCCGGAAACTGGTCGACCGAACGCTGACGGAGCTATCGGGATTCGAACTCCTCGAGACGACCGACACCCGAATTCGACTGACGAATCTCATCGACGCCGAGAACGTCGACGTCAGGAAGAGCACGCTCCGGCTCCGACTGGTGATGCTCGCGATGCACCGGGACGCCGTGACTGCTGTCGTCGACGGGAACGAAGACTTGGCTCGACGCGTTATCGAGCGCGACAGCGAAGCCGACAAGCTGTTCGCGATGATTACACGCCACTTCCGACGCTCGCTGACTGATCTCCACGAGGTCGAGAAACTGGACTGGAGCCGGGACGAACTCTTCGAGTACTACTACGCCGCACGCCAGTTCGAACGCATCGCCGATCACGCCGAGAAAATCGCCAAGTTCGCATTCGAGCCGGCCGCGACGATTCCACCGGCGTACGCCACACGGCTCTCCGAACTCGCCACCGCCTCCCGGCAGGTCGTCGATGAGGCGGCCGACGCTATCCTCACAGATGCCAGCGTTGCGGCCGCCAACGGCGCGCTTGACAAACGCGATCGGCTGCTGGATCGACTCGAGGACTTCGACCGCGATCTCTACGATCACGACGTGCCAAACGAGGCGTACGTCCTCGGACTCCTGCTCGACAGCCTCCGCCGAACGGTTCGGTACGGTGCGAACGTCGCCGAAATAGCCCTCCAGCAGGTCACTAGACAGAACACTACAGACTGATGCGGCGGCCTCCTCGTGTGCAGTGGATATATTGTTGAAGCGATAAGGACGGCCGTTGGTTGAGTACCGGATGATATGAATTTGAGCGCATACCTCCGTCTTCAGGCAGCGGTCAAGCGGTAGGCTCAGCGAGCTACTCGCAATCGGTTGCCAGGCCGGATTTTCACCATAGCCGCTTTCATGTGGTTCACCGTAGCATGGAGTGCTACGAATACCGTGAGATGCCGACCCCGAACCACAAGGGGAAGCGGATCAGCGGTGGTTCGCACGGCGATGACATGGTATTTGATGGGGCCTGTTTGACCGGGCTACAGCCCTATACAGGGGAGGAAACGAGAGTTCCTCCGGTATGCTGCCGGTTCCCCTTGAGTGCGGGTTGGAACCTCGAATGCCATACTCGACGGAAATCCGATGGTCGGATTCCACGTCCTTCAGGGCGTGGAGGAGGTCAACCAGTGCTGCGGTCCAGTGTCCGGAGTTGCTGATCGCCATGCTGCTTGTCTCCAGTTCGATTCGACGACGGGCGAACAGCCACCACCAACGGACGGCCGATCCAGCGTCCCAGAACTGTGTGGGACGCGGTCGACTGCTCAACGGACGCGCTCTATCTGATTTTCCGTCTCGAGTTCTGCCGCGACCTCCGGGGTGAGGCCGGCGATGCTGTCGATGAGATTTATCCGGTAACTGGCCGGCCCGTTGTACTCGAGGTCAGTTGCACGCTCGCCCGCGAGCCCATAGGCGAGTGTCCCGTGGAGGGCAGCGGCCACGTTGTCTTCGAGACTGCCAGTGAAGGCCGCAAGGGTCGCCCCAAGCATACAGCCCGTCCCGACGACCGTCGAGAGCATCTCGTCACCAGCACGGAGGCGATAGAGTCGGTCGGCTCCGGCGACGATGTCTTCGGCACCCGAGGCGACGACTGCAGCACCGGTCGTCTCGGCGAGTGCCTGTGCCGACTCAGTAATGTCCTCGTATTCGCCGACGGACTCGACGCCTTTCACCTCGGCTGTCTTCCCCGCCAGATGCGTGATCTCCCCGTAATTGCCCTTGATAGCGGCAAACTCGACGTTCTCGAGTAAGCTTGTGTGGACCTCGTCTCGGGTCGGCGTCGTCCCAGCACCGACGGGGTCGAGGACGACCGGGACACCAAGGTCGTTGGCCGCCCGACCCGCGGCGTGTAACGCCTCGATGTTCGAATCGGTCATCCGGCCAGTGTTGAGCAGTACCGCACCCGCGAGTTCAGCCATCTCGGGCGCTTCGCCAGGTGCATCCGCCATCACCGGTAACGCACCCCAACTGAGAGTGACGTTCGCCAGATCATTTTTCGTTACTTCGTTTGTCAACTGCTGGACCAGCGGCTCGCGTTTACGGATCGCCGCAAGCGAGTCCGCCAGCGCCTCACCGGTACCCTCAAGGTCGTTAGTCATCGCTGCCCACCTCCCCGGAGACGTCGGCGGCCACCTCTCTTGTCGAAGTCGCCGGATCGTCGGCTGCAGTGATTTCGCTGATCATGGCGACGCCGGTCGCACCCGCTTCGAGAACCGATGGCGCGTTCGAAGCGGTGACGCCGCCGATCCCGATGACGGGAATCGAGACGGTCGCGGCGATCTCGGAGACGAGCTCGAGGCCGGTTCCGTTTTTCTCCTCGGGCACGTTTTTCTTTGAGTCCGTACCATAGATAGCGCCCACGCCGAGATAGTCCGCGCCGGCCGCTTCGGCTTCGATCGCCTCCTCGACTGTCGCGGTCGAGCAGCCGATGACGGCCTCGGGACCGAGCAGGTCGCGGGCGACTGCAACGGGAAGGTCTGACTGACCGAGGTGGACACCGTCGGCGTCGATCGCCTGTGCGATATCGACCCTGTCGTTGACGAGCAGGGCAACGCCTGCCTCAGCAGTGCGTTCACGCAACTTGCGACCGAGTTCGTAGCGCCAGCGAGCGTCGGTGTCTTTCTCTCGGAGCTGAACGACGTCGACGCCGCCGTCGATCGCGGCTTCGACCACCTCGACGGTACGCTTCCCGTTGGAAAGCGATTCCTGTGTCACCAGATACGTCTGCCAGTTCGATGTATTCATAAAAGATATTACTTGGTGGTGAAACTAAGCCGCTTCGATTCGAAGTCTCGAGCGAGCGGTCGTTCACTCCACGATCAAGTGCGTACTATCGCTTTCTCGAGATGAAATCGACTACTCCGTTGAGTCGCTTCTCGACGCCTGATCGTCTGGCAGAGACAAAGAACGATCAATCCGGTAAGAGTTGCTCTATCGAAGCTGACAGTGACTGACTGCGCGTGGATCGTTCCGTAACCGTTTGAGAAAACAATCAATAATTCGACGATATCGTTGCGCACTGTGTTCGCAAGAAGGGCGGAGACACATTCGCGGAACTCGTTGATCGGCTCGAGCTTCTGTCAGAAGTGTTCAACCGCCTGGGAATTTATCCCGAGGCGCTGTCTGAGCCACTGCGATCTGTGCCTAGAGCTTTCGGTTCCACTCCTCGGTGGTGAACGTCTCGCTAGCGCGTATCCGTGCCTCATCGATAACCGCGTTCGGGAGCGAACCGGGCTCGGCATCGAAGCGCTCGGCGAACGTGTCTTTCAGCACAGTGATGATCTCTTCCCGGCTCGCGTCGACGTAGTCACGCATGACAGCAACGCGCTTTTCTGCGGACTCGATCGCCTTGTCGGAGACTTTTTCTTCGCCGATGCGGAGCACTCGAAGCATCTCGCTCGTATCGAGTGCGTAGCTCATCGTCGTGTGATGCAAGACGGCGTCGTCTTTGCGAAGCTGTGCCGAGCCGCCGATCTTGCCGTCGGGATGAGCAATGTCGTTCAACGGCTCGTGAGAGACCTCGAGTCCACTACTCCGGAGGGCGTCGATCGCCCACTGGTCGAGTGCAGCGTAGCTGGTCTCGATGTCGTCCGGGACCGCCTCGCGTGGCAGGTACAACGAGTAGGTGATGACCGCCCCTGGTTCGACGTACATCGCCCCGCCGCCGGTGAGTCGCCGGACGACGTCGATATCGCGTTGGTCGACGTAGTCGACCGCGACTTCGTCTTCGTACGCCTGAAAACGTCCGAGCGCGACCGCAGGCGACTCGCGATACCAGAACCGCAGCGTCGGCTCGAGCTCACCCTCGTCGAGCCGCTCCGCCAGAACACCCTCGAGGGCCTGTTGAACCGGCTCGCTGTACGTTCCGTCGTCGATAATCCGGTAGGTCATTGGATCGCCTCCAGCGTTGCAGCTGCCAGATGCTCTGCGTCGAACCCAATAAGCGTCGCGTCGACCCCCTGGATCGCCTCGATGAGCGTCGCTCGAGAAACGTCTGTCGGGTGGCCCTCGAGTGCAGCCTCGAGCGCCGCATGACTCTCTGGTGGCTCGAGAAAGAAATCACCAGTAACGTTGACGTTCGTCACCCGGTCGTCGTAAGTGACCTCGACCTCGAGAAGCTTTCCATTCGGGACTTTCAGTGTCGCGCTGTCGTGCATTCGTACGAAAAACGGCTGGGAATAGTGCTACCGAGCCGAAAGACTAGAACGCGTCGTCTTCGACGGTGATATCGGCGTGCAGGTCCTCGCGAAGCGCCGCGTGTACGTGGCAGATCTCTTCGCCGAGAGCCGCCAGTTCGCTCGGATCCTCGACATCGGCTTCGACTTTCAGTGTGAACTCGATGGCCTCGAGATCGTCCTCGTCGTCGAGCGTGGCCGATGCGTCGATCTCCATCCGACCGAGATCGTCGTAGCCGGCTTTTTGCGCACCGACTCGGACGGCGGGGAGGAAACACGACGCATAGTCGGCGACGAGTACCGCAACTGGGTTCGGGCCCGTCTCTTCCATCGGATCGATGGCGAGTGCGAACTCGCCGATGACGCTCTGGGTGTCGAAACCGTCTTCACTGGTCGTCGTCAGGGAGATATCGTCCATATCTGTATTGTGTAGTATCCACCATATAGGAAAGTACCTTGTGGATCGAAGATATATAAATACGGTGGAGAAATAGGCCGACTGCAGCCCTGTACCAGCTTCCTCGATGACAGCAGATCGTCAGTGGGTGTGGACCGATTCGTCACGAGCGTCGGCGGCAGCTTCCATGATAGCCTCCGACAGCGTTGGGTGCGTGTGGACCGTCCCGGCGAGCGTCGAAAGGTCGGCATCGGCCTCGAGTGCAAGAGCGACCTCACCGATCAGTTCGGAGGCGTTCGGGGCGACGATCTGCGCGCCGAGAACGCGTTCTGTCGCCTTGTCGGCGACCACGCGAACGAATCCATCGGTCTCCTCGACGGTCAGTGCACGGCCGTTTGCCTGCAGTGGCATCTGACCGACGACCGGGTTATATCCCATCTCAGCGGCATCCTCGCGGGTCAACCCGACTGTCGCGACTTCTGGATCGGTAAACACCGCAGCTGGCATCGCTTCGTGGTCGAGGGCGGCCGGCTGACCGGCGATTGCGGCCGCGGCGACCTCGCCCTCGTAACTGGCCTTGTGTGCGAGCATCGGCTCTCCGGCGACGTCACCGACGGCGAAGACGTGGTCGCGGCTCGTTCGACCCTGCGCGTCCGTCGGCACGCACCCGTTCTCGTCGAGTTCGATTCCGATCGCCTCGAGGTTCACCGTGTCGGCAGCCGGTTCGCGGCCGGCGACGACTAACACGGCGTCGGCGGTGAGTTCGGCCGTCGTGCCGTCTTCGGCCTCCGTTGTGACGAGGACGCCGTCATCGGTCGGCTCCCAGTTGGCAGCGCGCTCACCGAATCGGAACTCGACGCCGTGCTCGACAGCCCGTTCACGAACGACACGCGAGATGTCGTCGTCGTACATCGGCAAGACGTCGTCGAACATTTCGACGACCGTGACATCCGTGCCTAACTTCGCGAAGACCGTCGACAGCTCCATGCCGATGTAGCCTGCGCCGACGACGAGCAGCCGATCGGGGGCGTCCGCGAGTTCAAGTGCATCGCTCGAGTCGAGGATTCGCTCACCGTCGGGCTCGAATTTTGGAATCTCGATGGGGCGGCTGCCGGTGGCGACGATCGCGTACTCGAATGATAGAGTCGCCTCCCCGTCGTCGGTCGAGATGCGGGCGCGGTGGTCGTCGACGAACGCCGCGTGGCCGTCCACGAGCGTGACGCCGGCTGCGCGACACAGGCTCTCGACGCCGCCAGTCAGCTGATCGACCACGCCGTCTTTCCAGTCGGTCAGCCGGTCGACGTCGACGCTGATCTCGGCGGAGATCCCCAGATGTTCCGCGCTCGTCGCTTCGTGGGCCACGTCTGCCCCGTGAATGAGCGCCTTCGACGGGATACAGCCGTCGTTGAGGCACGTGCCACCGTAGGCGTCCTTCTCGACGAGCGTGACCTCAAGCCCGAGTTGGGCGGCGCGGATGGCCGCGACGTATCCACCGGGACCGGCCCCGATGACGAGTACCTCGGTCGATGCGGGAACGCCGTCAATGGTGTCCGTGGACGCTTCTGCCGGTCCCGTTGACTCGGTACCCTCGTCGATGCGGGTGACAGCCGGGGTTACGTCCTCAGAATCCGACTCGTTCGCGTCGGTTTCCTCGTCCGGCGTCTCGAGTCGCGTTACAGCCGGAGTGTGGTCATCGGCGTCCGCGTCAGCGGAGGTGTCGCCTGCATCTTTGCCGTCGGTATCGAAGCGCAGGACGACTTCGCCGACGGAGACGGTATCGCCGGGGTCAGCGACGACTTCGGTAACGGTGCCATCAACCGGTGCCGACACCTCGATGACGGACTTGTCGGTTTCGACTTCGGCGACGAGATCGCCTTCGGTAACGACGTCACCCGGTTCGACGTGACAGGCGACGAATGTCCCCTCATCCGCGCCGTTTCCAAGCTCCGGGAGCTCGAACTCGTAGGTCATCAATCCTGACTCAGTTCTCATGTCTAATATTGGCTTTGATCTGCAATACTATTGGTGGGTCGGTAGCATGTGATGCTGTCTCATCTGGCCGGAGATACGAAGACGTAGCGGCAAAAAGAGCCAATCGATTCAAACACAGTAGTGGATATCTAATCCGACATCAAACAATACCATCCAACTGAACTGTCGAGAGTATCGGACCATCTCCGGTCTCAATTTGATTCGGCATCTACTGTAACGACGGACTGTTCTTGCTGTTTGAGGAGAGGGCGACGTATGTGATTTAGACGGTGGTGCCGAAGTCTTCATAAGGACGTGGTATTTTCTCCACGTCGCGTTCGAACAGTAACGCGGATCGTCTGTTTCGTTCTCGAGCCCGCTGTAGTTCACTAGCTACAACTCATTTCACCATCCGTGTTCGGTTAAGGCCTTACCTCCGTGTTGAAGGCTTGAGCCACTCGTTTGGTCAAGGTGAGGCGTGATATTTCTGGTTGGCGTGCCCCGCTCCGCATCAGTTCTGGAAGTCTTGTTGATTGGGGATACTACTGACACCTGTTGCGCCACACATCTGGTGGCTGCCCGTCTGTGTGCGTTAGCCAACCAGACAGCGACCGGCGACCTCGAACGAGCACTCGCCGAACGCGTGGAGGTTTCCGCGGTTCGACCCGAGGAAAACGAGGTCAGAGGTGACTGCTGGAGTCCCCTTACCGGCGTCTTCGTTGCGGCCCAGCTCTGCGCGACCGAGTTCCGCGCCCGTTGCAGCGTCAACGACGAACAGGTGCCCGTACATCGTATCCCGCTGGATCCAGCCCGTGGCGTAGACTGCATCACCGGAAACGACTGGCGTCGAGACGAGATCGACCTGTGGCTCGCCCTGCGGGCGCTTGCCCTCGTCGGGACCAAACCGCCACACCCGCTCGCCCGTCTCGAGACGGCGCGCCTCGAGGCCGAAAGCCGCGGCATGATAGATCAGCCCGTCAGCGACGGTGACTCCCGCATCTGACCAGCGGGGTCCGATCGACCGCTGCCAGCGAAGCGATCGGTCACCGCGGTCCAGCGCGACAAGCGTGTGCTGATCGTCGTCCTGGTGCAAGAGCGGCACGAGCAGCAGGTCGTTGACCACGGTCGGGGTCCCGGTGATAGTCCCCTCCCAGCGCCAGCGTTCCTCGCCAGTCGCCAGATCGAGCGCGACGAGCGCGTCGTGAGAGAACGGAACGTAGACTACGTCGTTGGTGCCGGCCAGTTGCCACATGCTTGTCCGCTCGGGGAAGGGCACGCTCCAGCGTTCCTCGCCGGTCGCGGGATCGATGCCGTAGATTGTTTCGTCTTGGTGGTCGTCGACGACTGTGCTGTACGTCCCCGTCACGACGACATTGTCGGTCACGACGGGCGTGACGGCATCGGGCAATTGCTGGCCACGAGAGAGATTGTCGAAAGTCCACTGGACCTCTCCGTCGGTGGTGAGCATCGTCACGCCGGGCTTGGTCTGAAGGATTATCCGGTCGCCGTCGACGACCGTCGAATCCGAGTGGTAGAAGTAGTGGAACTCGTCGGTCCGGAAGAGTTCGGTTGTCCACCGGGAGTCGCCGGTCGCCGCGTCGAACGCCTCGATCCACGCCCCGCCGCGTTCGTCACTTCGCGACTCCTGTGAGTAGGCAAAGTAGAGCACACCGTTGTCGACAACCGGAGAGGGATCGACCCCGCCGCTACGCAATCGCTCCCGGTACCAGACTGTGTGGAGGTCCGTCGTCGGACCCTCTGTGGTCGAGTACCCGGTGTGGGAATTATACGCTGAACAGGCGCAATACCATGGCCTTCAGGCCGTGGATACGCGCCGTCACTTAGTAACACGTTCCACCGACAACTGCAGAGCCCGAGTTTCCAATCCGTACTCTCAAGTGAGAGGAATCCGTACAAAGTGGCAAGGTCAGGTCGGAACGGAGCGGATTCCGAACAACCTTCGGAGGCGGTCTACCCGCCAACCCAATGAGACAGTATTCGAAACGCCGACGTGGTGAACGCGAATCCTCGAAGGGTTCGTCCCTGTGCCCGTCAGCCTGAGCAAGCCCGACGATAACTCCAAGTATGTTAACGCGTCAACAACTCCCTGCTGGCAAAAACAACAGCTGGGAGTCAACGACGCTGAAGATAGGAGTAACGGCGGTTTGGCACCGTCCTCAGAAATCGAAGATTTCTGATGGGCTGCACGAGAACTCCGTTCTCGTGAACGCCTGTCAGCTACCGGCCACGATGGCTGGGTTAGACGCGAACTCCCGTGAAGTGGCGGCGTCCATGGTTGCAAACCTGAAACTCCCACCGCTCGGGATTCCTCCGCGTAAACGCGGAGGAGGATGTCAATCAGTGTTCGTCTGGGCCAAGAGCCGTCGGCGGTCGGTTTCTCGGTCGAGATGCACCCTGCGAGGGCACCGATCCCGGTGGTACACGTTGCGAGAATCGACCGGCGGGTAGAGGGCATTGGTACAAGGGTGACAAAATTGTAAAGTATAGGTTTCGGTCGTCCGTCACGATTGTTGTCGAAGACGAGGTCCCACCCGCCAGTATGGCCTTGTCGAAGCCGGATAACACGGTCCTCAATCCTCGAGATGTCCGACGCAGCGCACGCCGTAACTACAGATGCGGATTGATCGTTTGCTGTTCCACGAACTTTCCTAAAATCATCCGACATTCATATATGTGTATAAATCAATGCGTGAATAATGCCCGCTATATCCCTGTTAGGTATTGTATTATTTGTTCTCCAAACTGGTGTTGGATACCATCTCTATCGTTCACTTTCTAGTAGTGGAAACGGCTCTGGGATGCTAATTGGGGCTATGGTCACAGGTGTGGGGATCGCATCCCTGTTTATATTTGGTATAATTCCGACTCTTGTGCTTGATTTCGTGCTTTTATTGATATCTGCGTTAGTATCTCGTCAATCAAACAACATTACGTCCTGAATTGACCCTTGTCTCATGACTTCCGCGATGCATGAGGCCTCTGTACTTATCAAATTAGGATGCCCGCACAGTAGGTGTGACGCCCGTTCTATAACACCCCAGCTAGCCGTCTCAATGCATACGATTCTCGAATCGCTTCGTAGTCAATAGTGATTTCTCCTTCGGTGTTTTCGTAGCTTTCACTCCTAACACTCTTTACAGCGGATGACGTACCCTCATTCAACGATGTCCATCGACCGAGACACCTTCGAGAACACGAGCGAAGACGAGCTCGAAGAATTCTCCGTACCTGATCAAGTCCTCGGATTTCTCGCCGCCAACCAGGACCGGGCGTTCAAGGCCCGCGAAATCGCCTCCCAGATCGGCGTCGACGAGGGCGCAGTCAGCACCGCGCTCTCACGGTTGAAGGGCCGTGGTCTGGTCGAACACAAGGCGACGTACTGGGCGGTGACTGACGACGCTGAGCGCCTCGACGGATACAGCGGGTACGAACGAGCAACGGCTCTGTTCAACGACCAACTCGGTACAGAGGACAAGGAAGCGTGGCGCGAGCACGCACCGCAGGAACCCCACCCGAGCGTCGAGGACGAACAGTGACCGACGAAGAGACACCGATTTTCGAGCGGGGCGACGTCGTCTACGGTGATGATCCATTCAAAGGCGAGGAAGACGCTCGGCCCTGGCTGATCCTCTCGAACCACGAAGGCCGTCCACGGCGACCAGTATATCGCGCTAACGTTGACGTCGAAATCCTGGATGGACGGCCTCATCGACATCCCCGAAGAGCGTTGGCTTCGTGGTGGGATGCCGGATGAGAGTCGGATCGTCCGTGGGACGTCCAATCGATAGCCGACGACGCCGAAACCGGGGATCGGCCGGGAAAAACCTTCCGAGAGCTTCAATGATGTGGTCCCGTTGAGTTCGGACACGATCGCTGCACCGAGGAGGGCGTATGGATTCAGAGGCTAATTGAAACACCTCTCGCTCACGGGCTATATTTCTATACTTTGGTGACTCTTTTGACCGCGATTGAGGTTGATAGGGAAAAAACCACAGGCACAATCACTAGACCGGAATATGGACACATCTTTCAATGATCTTGGGAGATAAATCCGACGTATTATGAGAGTGCTTAGGCGTCTCAAAATCGGATTCGGCATGGCACGCCGGAGCGGTCGCGTGCTCAGAGCTTACCCGAAACTGTTCGTGTTCCCACTCATCGGCGGGCTCTCGGGCGTCGCGTTCATCGTCACGCTGTTCGGGAGTCTGTACGTCACGGACTCGTTCCTCCAAGAGCCCGGGCTGGCAGTGTACATCGCATTGTTTGTCGCCTACCTCGTCGAAACGTTCATCGCGTCGTTTTTCACGGCGGCGCTGGTCGCGGCGACTCGAACTGTTTTCCACGGCGAAGAACCTTCGATCCGAGGAGCGCTGGCCGCCGCTTGGAAACGGAAACTGCCGCTGTTGGCCTGGTCGCTTATCGCCGCGATTGTCGGTGTAGTCATCCGAATTATCGAATCAGAGGACAACATCGTGGCACGGATCGTTGCGGGCGTCTTTGCGGTGGCGTGGAGCGTGATGACCTACTTCGTCGTTCCGGTGATCGTCTTCCGTGACCCATCGGTCACAGAGATGCTCAAAGAGAGTGCGAGTACGTTCAAAAACACATGGGGCGAGTCAATCGGTGCGATGGGCACGATCGACATCGTCACCACCCTACTGGCACTCACTGGCGTCGGGCTCGGTGCCCTCACGTTCATCGTAACCGCTGGCATGGGCACAGTCCAACTGCTGGCAACGGTGCTAATCGGTGGCTCTACGTTCATCTTTGGCCTCCTCCTCGGGAAGGCGCTCAGTGGTGTCGCAAAGACAGCACTGTTCGTCTACGCGACCGAGAGTACTGCGCCAGAGTACTTCGACGATATGGACTTCAGTGAGTTCGGTGGTGACAAGTCGTCGTCCACAGGTCGCCTCGGAGGCCGCCTTGGTGGCTCCGGCGGCGGTCAAATATAACGAGCATATCATTCCTCAAAACACCAGTTAACAATTTATGCCAAGGATCGAAACGAGTGAATTGACGAAACGATATGGCGAGACGCTCGCTGTTGATCGATTAGACTTATCGATTTCTGAAGGGAGTGTGTACGGGTTTCTGGGACCGAATGGTGCAGGAAAGACGACAACGATGCGGCTGCTTACCGGTCTCACACGACCTACGAGTGGCACCGGTTCTATCGCTGGCGTTCCTATCACGGATCGGGACGGACTGCGCCCTCATCTCGGGTATCTTCCCGAGGAACCACCACTATACGAACAAGCAACCGCATACGAACAACTCGAGTACGTCGCTGGACTCCGTGATTTACCCGAAAGGGCTACGCAAGAGCGTATCAATACGTTGCTCGACGAACTCGATCTCACAGCCGACGCTACGACGCGAATTGCGGACTATTCGAAAGGAATGCGTCAGAAAACGGCGTATATCCAGGCCGTGCTTCACGAACCGGACGTCGTGTTTCTAGATGAACCCACGTCTGGCCTTGATCCACGCGCGGCCCGCACGATTCGAGAGATGATTCTGGACCTCGCTGATTCAGGTACCACTGTCTTTCTCTCGACGCACATTCTTCCCGTCGTTGAAGAAGTCGCAGATACAGTCGGTATTCTCTCTGATGGACAACTCGTTGCTGAAGGCGATCCAGAGACACTCACACAGCGCGCAGAAACAGGCGATACACAAACGCTCGAGGACGTGTTCCTCGAACTGACGAGTACCGATCCCGCCGCAGATGTGGAGGCAACCGATGGCTGAGTTAACCTGGCCGCGACATGCTCTAAGCATCGGCGTGTTCGAGTTCCGACGGTCAGTACGCGCACTGTGGCAAGATAAAGCCCGGCTCACGTTGATGGCGTTCGGGATGGTGATTCCATCACTCTTGACGCTGGCAGTTACTATCGTGTTCGCCGATGCGATACGTAATATCGAGGAATTTGCTGTTCCAGATATGGTTCGCGGAATGGTCGCGTTGTTCTGGTTGTTCGGTGTCTATCTCATCGCTCAGCGCGTCGTCTCAGCACGACCGCGAATCAACGCCGAATCGCTGATGTTGACGACTGTCTCAGCACGAACGGTCGCATTTGGACTACTCGTCGCGGAGATGCTGCGAATCCTCGCGTACGCTGGCTTTCCAATTCTGGTACTGACTGGTGTTAGCGTGTTCCTCCTTGGCTCACCCGTAAGTCTCATCCTGCTCCCAGTAGCTGCCGTTCTCTTCGCCGCGACCGTGGTGGTTGCAGGATCGGCGGTGGGGTATGCGGTTGCGTTGCTCGTTGCGACATCGCCTTTCGTTGCCCGCCATAAGACGATACTCGGAACAGCTGCTACGCTGCTTGCAATGGGCGGGTACTTTCTCTTTCTCTATCCACAAATAAGCGGACTCAGCCAAGCGGCACTCGCATGGGTCCCAATAGGGTGGCTAGCCGATCTCGCAGTTGTGGGAACACCGTTTGTCGGGTCTTCCCTCCGAGCGGTCGGCGTAATCGCCGGAAGTGCAGCACTACTCATCGTCGGTGGACTCCTTGTCGAACGGGAGACGGCCGTGTTTTGGTTTATTGAGCCGGTGAGTCCTGATACGGAGGGAAGCGTGTCTGAGCAAACAGCTGAGAAAGAGAACCTTCGACCAGCAACCCGTGATTCCCTCGCAGCTGCCGTAACACCACTAGTTGTCCCTCGATTTGTTTCGACACCAGTCCAACGTGTTGCAGAATGGGCACTCATGCGGACGCGCCGTGATCCGAACCGGTTGATGTTTCTCCTCATCCCTGTCTTCGCCATCGGCAGTCCGCTCGTCAGTACAGCTGTTCAATCTGGATCAATTGGCGCATTAGGTGCTCCACTGACTGCAGTCGCACTCCCATGGCTTGTCGGCTCTCTGTTCGCAATGAACCCACTCGGTGATGAGGGGGCGGTACTCCCAGTAACACTCACAGCTGTATCGGGGGATCACTACGTCCGTGGTCTCATAGTGCCTGGTTTGGTCTTTGGACTCCCGATCATCCTTCTTGTGACGGGTCTTGCTGGACTCGTTTCACCATACACGATCGGTGAGCAACTCGGTCTGGTCATCCTCAGCGGCTATCTTACGGTCGTTGCTGTCACCATCTCTCCGGCGATCGGAATGGCATTCCCCCGGTTTAGTGCAATTAGCGTCGGTCAGAGTCGAGATGTCCTTCCACCACGAATGACTGCTGTTGCCGTTCACGCAGTACTCGTACTGCTCCCAGGTGCGTTGCTGGCTGCCCTACTAGTTGCACCACGAGTCGCACGAACTGTCCTTGCTGGCGTATTCGGCTTCGTTCCAACAATCGTATTAGAGTTGCTCAACAGTTCTCCTGACGGTATCGGTATACTATCCACGGCTGCTGGCGCGTTTCGTGCTGTTGGAGAGAATATTCTGGCTATTGGACTTGATCAATTGCAGATCATCGGCGGAGGGGCAACGTTGATCGGTGGGATTCTCTGTTCATATATACTGTATCAGAATGCTGTACACCGATTTAACCGATATGTCCCTCTTTGAGTCCATTCCCACGTTAAGTAGCGTGTCATAGAATCATTCACAGCCAGTCAGTTGGGCCGCGAACTGGACAGAGGATTTATAAGTTTGATTTGAAAAGGAGTACTAATGGAAGAGATTAGTTTAGAACATCCATTGATTTTCACAGGAGTTGTCGTGGTAGTTTGGATTCTTCTCTGGATAGGTATTGAGGTTATTCTCTTCAATGACGACGTAACTGGAGCTGTGATTACGGGGACGGCATCTGGTCTTGCTTTCGCACTTCTCTATATTGTACTTCGGCGGCAAACCGAAAAGTGAGACAGTATACTCTTCACCTGTGTTGGCCGCTTTTCTTATCCATGAGAACCTTTCTATGACACACTAACGTTAAGGGGAAAGTTTCCGAAGACGGCGAACAATGATTGAACGAAATGCCCGTCGAAGGTCCTTCCTACTCGCTTTGTGTTTGGACTTCTGGTTAGGGGTCTCGTCTACAGGCGGAGTAGGCCAAGTGTCTCGGGGATTATGACCCCGAGGCGGTTCACCGTATTTCCATTCGTGCGAAAGTTCGATATCCGAATCCGAGCGGCAGGAGGAGCCAAGCTGCGAGGATCGGAAATCCGACCCACTCCTGAAGGTAGAACGCGTCCGACGCCGGATACGCCGTGATTGCGTCGAATTCAGGGATTATCGCCTGTGTCGCGTATTCCATTGCTGCCGTCGGGTTGAGCACGTAGACCAATATGACCCAGTCTGGGGGACCGGATTCTGGCGGTACCCATCCGACCGTCACCGTCTGTAGAACGGCTGTGACGGCGTCCCATCCCAACTGAAAAAGGACATAGAGGCCCGTTGCACCGGCAAGTGCCGTAGGCTGGGAGTTCACCGTTGACGAGAAGCCGATCCCGATGGCGACGTAGACCAATCCGTAAAAGACCGTCATCACGGTGTAAAGTACGAACTCAACGGCTGCGAACGACTCGTAAGTCAGCAATGCGATGACGGCGACGACTAAAAAGGCGGTGAGTATCGCCACGGCCAAGACGATGCTCCTTCCGATGAACTTCCCGAATACTATGTCACGTCGCGAGTTCGGCAAACCGAGCGCGAGTTTGATGCTTCCACTCTCGCGCTCACCCACGATTGAGTTGTACGCGATACCCAATCCAAGCAGCGGCACGAAGAAGGCCATTGGTTGGCCCATGCTGTTCATTGACATCCTCCTCCGCGTAAACGCGGAGGAATCCCGAGCGGTAGGAGTTTCAGGTTCGCAGTCCAGTCACCGGACTACCAGTCCTTTCGGGCACGGGTAGCCCCACACATCGAACTGGTGGACTGGTGGCGGTGCCAAACCGCCGTTACCCCTATCCTCGACCGTGTTTGGCGTCCCGGTGTTGTTTTTGCCAGCGGGACGCCGGCAGGTGTCAGCAGAGTCGGAGGTATCGTGGTACTCGCTTTGAACAGTCAGCACAGACACACTCTTCTGGAATGTGCGTTCACCGACTGCCTTTTCGGATATTGCCTCGTTTCGTGGGCGGACAGGCCGCCTCCGAAGGACGGTTCG
>NZ_FOIC01000029.1:0-9443 GCF_900111485.1 Natrinema hispanicum
TTCTGATATAAACGTTAGACTGAAGGATGTGAGGTTAGCAGTCGCCAGATTCAGAGTTAGCCAACCCAGTCCGTCGGTCGGACAGCGACTGCACTCTGGGTAAGTGGTTTATGAACCTTGAAAATATAGATCACACCCACGATTGCCGCAATCGTTGACATCCGGAATTGTTTCTGGTAACGCCGAGCCAGTTCTCCACCCTGCTCTTCCCACGGACGTAGAACGCATCTCGAGACGAGAAGATTCCGGTGACAGCTGGCGTCTTCAGGGACACACCTATTCGGTTCCTGCAAAGCGCGTCGTGGAAACAGGAAGCCCCACCTCAAGGAGCGAACGGCGTCAGCCGTGAGCGAGTAGGGTGGGAAGAAAGTCACTATGTTGCTCCGGTACGTTCCCGAGTTTAATGACCGGTCTCGTCCACTACCACCACCCCGACGACGAGCAATATTCACTCGCGTACGTTACGCTCGATCACGACGAGATCGAACCCGACGATGGGAAAGTCGAAACCTACCAACTCGAGGAAACAGTACACGTCCTCTACACCAACTCCGGTGCGAGTGGAACGGTCGACGACATCACCGAGGATTTTGAAGCGATACTGGACGAAATGGACGAATCAGACCGGCTCGTGACAGTGCGAATTCTCCAGACGTTCGAAGGTGTCCTTGAAGCCACAGAACTCGAGGAGGGAGAAAAACTCGAGATTTACAAGCAGATCGACGTTGGTCGAATTCCAGCTGCACTTGAGCACGTCGATTGGTCGAAATCGGTAGTCAAGGTCGCAGGGCAGTTGATGTCGTCACTCATTTTGGCTCACCCGCTTCCAAACGCCAACCATCGAACCTCGATCGCATTCGCCGAGTGGTACCTCGAGAGTGTCGAGCCGTCGTTTTCGCTCCCAGAGTTGGCGACCGAGAGCTACGACTGGCAAGAATGGGTCGACACGTATATCGCCGACTCGAAGCGACTTCTCACCGTACGGCGAAACACAACCCCGTTCAGGTTGCTCGATGAGTGGGGCTGTGAGATCGTGTTGCGAAAAGGTGGGATTGAAATCGAGCTCTCGGAGTACGACCTCGAGCTGCCACAGTCAGAAGCCCTGTCGACGTATGCGACTCATCATACCGAACTCTGTACCGAGTTCATGATTGAGTCAGTGACGCGAGCCGGAGCGTCGCATCTGCGTTTTGAGAATGGGGTCGACAAACAGGAGTTCCTCGAGTATCTGGAATCTAGCGAGTAAGACGTACGCGTTAGTCCCGGAGCTGGGCAACGGTCCGTCCGAGTTCCCGAGCACGTTCGCTCTCGGAGATGCCATACCGTTCTTCCAGCGACCGAAGTTGTTCTTCGAATTCCATGGTGTACGGGAGTGTGCTCCTCTACAAGCAGATAGTGCGTCATCGAATAAGTAAGTTCTCGTGCTCAAGCGCTCACTCTGGGCTGGACGTCTCTGTATCAGATAGTCGGCTTTCTACTTCCTCACAGCGCTCGGCTACTATCGACGCTCCCTCGAGAGGACCATCGGCGTCCAGTGCCGCTCGGTACAGTTCTGCAGTGCGTTCCATCTCCTCTCTCGCTAGTTCGTCTGGGTCCTCGAGCCAGTAGCTATCTGCGAGTTTCTTGTATCCCCAGGGATCCTCGGGATACTCCTCGATGAGTGACTCGAATTCCGCCCTACTGTCAGCAGTTCTGTCCAGTTCTGTGAGTGTGTCGGCGATGAAGTGACGAAAGTCGAGTAGGAACTCGTCAGATGCATCCGGGAACTGCTCGCAGACCTCCCGACAGAATTCGAGTCGGTACTCGTGATACGCTGGATCATCTTCCGCTACGGTGGCAAGGTCACTGTCGAGCGATCGAATGAAAGCCTCGAGCGAGAGAAACGACGGTAATTCTCGGTCTGCCTCATCGATAGACGTGATTTCGTCGGGTGTTACGTCGACGATGTACTCCCAGGCAGTTAGCCACCGATCGCAAGCCTCAGCGCGATTTCCTTTCTCGCGGAAATCGCGTCCCTCCTGAACGAAGTCGTAGATCCGTTCTTTGTTCGGGGCGTCGGGTGCCCAGCGCTCCCAGAGTACTTCTGCCGCCATCCAGATGAAGTCCTGATCATAGCCCGTGACATCAACCTCGTATTCAGCTTCCCACTGCTCGGAAAGTGTCGTCGCCGAGTTTAAGCCTTCAATTCGACTCCGAAACATCGTCTCGCTCGTTTCGATGCCGTGATCGGCGAGTTTTTCGACAATTTCGTGGTCCCGTCCCAAACTCGTCTAGAGTTCGCCTCTGGTAGCGTCAACTGACACCTCCATTGTGATGGCTGTTTTGGCTGATCGCTCGAGCAGTTCGTCGGCGAACGCCGCGAACTGCTCGGGGTCGGCATACTGCACCAGATTCAACCAGAGAAGCGACTCTAACCCCGCTTCTGACCACCGCATCCATTGATTCTTACACCGCTTCGAAACTTCACCCATAGCTCGCTCGACCACGTTTGATGTCCACGGAACCTGCTGTTGGTCAAGCGCGAGTTCCGCGAACGTCACGGTTGCTTCTGCCCATTCCCGGAGGTACGCCGTAGCTTTCGGGGAGTCTTGACGCTCTAACCTCCAGGCTTCCTTCTCGAGATTCTCGAGCGTTTGGTCGATCCGCGAGCGGATCGCCAAACGCTCATTCCTCGGTGCATGGAGTGCGACAGAGTTTTTCAGATGGAATAGATCATCCGCAACGCCAGAGACGATCGCTTTCCGCTCAGAGAGCGGAAACGCATCGTCTTTCCAGAGCTTGTACCCGAGCGTTCGACCGACGTGAACGAGATCGAGCTGGTGAGATCGGTCTCCACTTTCGAACGCATCGACGAGCGCCTTTTCGGCGTCACTGACGACCGTGGCGTCGTCAGTGACCGCCTCAGTCTCTTCGAGGGCTTCTGCTGTTTCATCCCAGGATTCGTTGACGTTGACGTCTAAGAGTGTGGTTTCTGTGTCGTCACCCTCGGGCAAACGGCCGAGGGTGACGTTGACATCATGGTAGGAGCAGTGGTCCTGCTGGCTATGACACTTCGTTCCGTCAGGAACGATAGTGTCTGCGTTCGTCCCAGGAAGTCGATCACGAACGAAGTCGCCGAGCTTGCTGCCGTATTCACGGACTCGGCGGTTGACCGTCGTGATCGAGGGCATGGGAGTGAAGCCGTCGCCGTGGGCGACGGCATCACGATAGCTGAGCGAAGTAGCAAGTTCGGCAGCCTGGAGCGAGATATCCTCTTGATAGATGCGCTGGCCGTCGAAGTCAATAAGATCCTCGAGCGGACGGAAATAGGTCGGATCGCCGTCGGTAGCAGCAGTGTCTTTGACGTGATGAAGGGTAAATTCGTGTTCTCCTGCGGTTGTTACAGCGGTTCGTGTGGAGGTTCCAGCGCGCTGGAAACGGCAGTCGCCGTTTCCGCGCGCGTGTTTCTCACCACAGTACGCCTCGACGAGCGCCTCGTCGAGGCTTCTAACGAGCTCCTCGAGGATAGTGGCCTCAAGCTGAATCTCAGTGAGAGATTCAGCGAGAGTGGCAAGCGGTAGCGTTTTGTCTTGGTCGAGACTAACCGTGAACTGCGCGTCAATTGTGGCGTGCATGGGTCACTTCGGGGTAGGTACCAGAGGTGACCCTGTTTCCACAGGAGTCAGTTACGACTCTAGACGAGTTTGGGACACGACCAATTTCGTCCGTCGAGAGGGCTTCGACGTCGCTGAGTTCCCACGCATCAGCAGGGTGGGCCCCATTTGATGTGTCGGCTGTTCGTTGCTCACGGTGAGCGGGTTGACTTGCTTCTTGGGCCTCTTCGTTGCCACTCTCACCTAATCCGTGTTCGTCGACGTATTGCTCGACACGCTTCCGGTCAATCCGGCTGAGTTCCTTACGTTCATGATCTTCATATAGATGCTCACGGATCGCAGATTCCTCCTCAAAGGTTTGCTCGCAGTAGCGACACTCGACCATTACTCGAGAGTACGTATGCGGGTAGGAAAAACAACAGGTGTGGACGGGGCGTATGTGTAAGATCGACGAGGAGTGTGTAGCCTGAGACGTCGCCTTCACGGTGCGGCGGCTACCGTGTCATCAGTCGCTGGATCGAACGAGAGACTGATGACGAGTTCGTTGAACCAGACGACCGGGCGCTTGCTCTGGCCGTCTTCCTCGAAGAAGATGATACCCAACTGGGCGAGCCGACTGAGTTCTTCATGGACGTTCTTCACATCCCGGTCAACAACCCGTGCAGTCTCATTAATGCTGGATGGCTCTTCCTGGCGGATGGCTTCGATGAGATCAAGGACGCGCGGCGTCAGCGTTTCCATAAGGTCGTCGTAGCTAGTGAACGAGAGTGTCGGCGGGGTATCCACCGCATCGTCCTGCTCGAGTGCCTCAATGCCGTCGGTGACATCATCGTGGAACTCACTGGACGACTTGACAGTCACGACGAGGGTTGATTCGGCCCGAAGCTGTTCGCGCTCCATCGGGTGCAGCGGCGGCGTGGTATCGTTCATAGGTATCACCGTGGTGTGATGGCCTCACTTGACATCGAACTCGGAGAGCGTCTGCTCACCGTGAAGAGCAGTGAGGGTGTGGAGCTCGCCATCAGTGAGCATACTGTTGCATAATAGCTGATTGATATATAAGTGACTTCGCTATCTTGCAACAGCCGACTGGCCCAGTCAAGTCAGCGCACAGTATTAACGTCGATCCGAGAATCTCCACAGTGCTCTCGAGAGGATTCCGGTGACAGCTGGCGTCTTCAGGGACACCCACAGGAGAGTCGTTCGGGTAAGACCGACAACGACCGATCAAATGACGTACTACAGACTAACGGTACACTGCATACAACCGCTCTTGTGCTGGATATTAGGTGGGCGGATAGAGTGAAACCCTTCTCAGGGG
This sequence comes from Natrinema hispanicum, assembly GCF_900111485.1. Classification (GTDB taxonomy): domain Archaea; phylum Halobacteriota; class Halobacteria; order Halobacteriales; family Natrialbaceae; genus Natrinema; species Natrinema hispanicum_A. Next base: position 4,915 of record NZ_FOIC01000029.1, read on the forward strand.
TTGTGGGTAGTCGGGAGACACCCTCAACCGTCGACGTCAGGTGTCTCCGGAGCCGGCCATCTCACCGGGGATGTCGACGTCATCCATCAACAAGACGCGTCGTTCCGTGTACTCGAGGCCGTTCTTGCGCTGTGTCCGCTTTTTGACTGCCAGCCTGCTCTTCGAGAGATCGAGTAACGCGTCGATCGTTCGGGAGACCAATTTCTTCGCGTAGTCGTCACTGATACCCTTTTCCTGCCGTCGGATCCAGTGTTTCATATCGCCGGCAGTGACATACTCTCGAACGCTTGTGCTCCCCTTCCTCCAGGGGTTGTCTCCAACCGCCGGATCGGTCCGTGCCTTCCAGAGCTTTGCAGCAAGCCGTGACGGAAGCGCCGATGTCGTTGCCCGGAGCATATCCTCATCCATCTTCGCGAGCTGCTGGAGCGGAAGCAGATCTCCATACGAGAGGGAGACGTTGCCATCACATTCGAGTGGATCGTCACTCTCAGGCAATCGGAAATAGCTCTCACCATCGTCTTTCTGGATGCGCTCGAGGCGGCCATCCACAACGTCGATCTCCCCATTATCGATGTGTTCCTCCAGGAGGTGTGCGCCCTTCTCGAGTTCGCGTGCCTGGAGTTCGCCGACGCGGTCTTTGTTGGCGTTGAGTTTCTTCTCGTGGGCATCTAATCGGGCTTCGATCGGCGACTGTGATTCTTCCAGGTCCTCGAGCCGTGCTTCGAGAGCCTTGTTTTCCGTGTGGGCCTCCTCGAGTTCGGCCTCGAGATGACCTATGCGATCGTCCTTTCGGGTGAGTTCATTCTCAAGGGTTGTGACACGGTCGCGAAGGCGCTCGAGTTCGTCGACGAGTGTTTGGAGAGTCTGTGCATTAGGGTCGGGACAGTCTGTGTTCGCGCTCATTTGAATCTGATTTCGGTGGCATTGTCGGGCGATTCGACTCGCGCTGCTGGTCGATGTCGGGAACGCTGATGGAGCAGTAGACTACCGACTCGAGAGCTATCTCGAGGAAGCGCAGTGGCCGTCTCTCCGAAAGACGTCTTCGTGTTCGGAAGTCCGGTGTCGGCTTACCGGGGGTTGATGGCTCCGTCTCGAGTGGAGGAGTATGGTCTACTGCGCCTGAGTGTCAACGCGATCCCGAGATGGTGTGCTGGCTCAGCTACCCACCCTCGGGTTGGAGTCGACAGTCATGGCCTGCCAGCGTGGTGAGCGAGTCGAACGGACACTCACAGATATCGCAGTAGTGTCTCTGGTCCGTGAGAAACAAAAAAAACACGATGTGAGGTTAGCAGTCGCCAGATTCAGAGTTAGCCAACCCAGTCCGTCGGTCGGACAGCGACTGCACTTTGGGTAAGTGGTTTGTGAACCTTGAAAATATAGATCACACCCACGATTGCCGCAATCGTGAACATCCGAAATTGTATCTGGTAACACCGAGCCAGTTCTCCACCCTGCGCTTTTCACGGATGTAGAACACATCTCGAGCCGGTCGACTCCCGGTGACAGCTGGCGTCTTCAGACACATCCACAGGGAAGTCGTTGGAGTGAGACCGACAACAACCGATCAAACGACGTACTACAAAGTAACAGTACACTGCATACAACCGCTCTTGTGCTGGATATTAGGTGGGCGGATAGAGTGGTACCCTTCTCAGGGGTTGTGGGTAGTCGGGAGACACCCTCAACTGTCGACGTCAGGTGTCTCCGGAACCGGCCATTTCACCGGGGATGTCGGCATCGTCCATCAACAAGACACGTCGTTCCGTGTACTCGAGGCCGTTCTTGCGCTGTGTCCGCTTTTTGACTGCCAGCCGACTCTTCGAGAGATCGAGTAACGCATCGATCGTTCGAGAGACCAATTTCTTCGCGTAGTCGTCACTGATTCCCTTCTCCTGCCGTCGAATCCAGTGTTTCATGTCGCCAGCGGTGACGTACTCTCGAACGCTTGCACTTCCCTTCCTCCAAGGATTGTCTCCAACTGTCGGATCGGTACGTGCCTTCCAGAGCTTTGCAGCGAGCCGTGACGGAAGCGACGATGTCGTTGCCCGAAGCATATCCTCGTCCATCTTCGCGAGCTGCTGGAGTGGAAGCAGATCCCCATACGAGAGGGAGACATCGCCACCACGTTCGAGTGGGTCGTTACTCTCGGGTAATCGGAAGTAGCTCTCACCGTCGTCTTTGCGGATGCGCTCGAGGCGGCCATCCACAACGTCGATCTCGCCTTCGTCGACGTGATCCTCCAGAAGGTGTGCGCCTTTCTCGAGTTCTCGTGCTTGGAGTTCGCCGACGCGGTCTTTGTTGGCGTTGAGTTTCTTCTCGTGGGCGTCCAGCCGTGCTTCAATGGGTGTCTGTGATTCTTCCAGGTCCTCGAGCCGTGCTTCGAGAGCCTTGTTTTCCGTGTGAGCCTCCTCGAGTTCGGCCTCAAGGTTACCTATGCGGTTGCCCTTTCGGGAGAGTTCATCCTCGAGAGTTGTGACGCGTTCGTGAAGACGCTCGAGTTCGTCGACGAGTGTTTTGAGTGTCTGTGCGTCAGGGTCAGGACAGTCTGTGTTCGCGCTCATTTGGTTCTGGATTCGGTGGCATCGGTGGACGATTCGACTCGCGCTGCTGGTCGATATCGGGAACGCTGGTGGAGCAGTTGACTACCAACTCGAGAATCGTCTCGAGGAAGCGCAGTGGTCGTCTCCCCGAAAGACGTCTTCGTGTTCGAAAGACCGGTGTCGGTCTACCGGGGGTTAGTGGCTCCGTCTCGAGTGGAGGAGTATGATCTACTGCGCTGAATGAGTCAAGTGATCCCGAGGTGGTATGCTGGATCAGTTAGCCACCCTCGGGTTGGAGTCGGCAGTCATGGCTTGCCAGCTCGGCAAGCGAGTCGAATGGACACTCACAGATATCGCAGTAATGTCTCTGGTCCGTGAGGAACGTCTCACGGTTCATGTGGCCGCCATCGGGCACGGCAGACTGTCTCTGGTGCTCGAGTTCACTGGAATCGCGCTCGCTGGGACATCCCTGTACGTGAAGGTCAACCTCGGTAATCGGTTCGCGACCCGTTTCTCTCCAATTGCTGTTGCGACGTTCATGTTCGATCCGCCAGGCTTCGCCACCAGTATCGGGGACAACCATCACTCGTCGGCGACGGCCGTTGATCGTCGTGTACTCGAGCACGAATTCGACGGTCGGTTCAGTGGACTGGCCACAGCCGCCGTCAGTTGCGATACGCGGATCGTCATCGGAATTGACGAGCAGCATACCGTCCTCAGTCTCGAGAGTGTAGGTTCGGGTATCGTCGTCAGCGATAATGATCTCCGAGCCGTCGGTCGCTTCAATGTCGCCCGGTTCGTAGCCGGCGACGGCGCGGGCCTCCGCTCGCAGACGCATCTCGCGAGCGCCGTCGCGCTCGAGTTGCTCGGCACGCTTTGCGATAGCTTCGTGATCATTGACGATCATCATTGGTCGCCCACCTCGACAGCGCCGACGATCGCGTCAGCCATCGTCTTGAACAGGTACTGCACTTCGAAGCCGCCGCGACGGTCGGCGATGTAGTCGATCCAGTCATCGATCGTCTTCTCGACGTCCTCGAGGTCGTAGCGGACGGTGCGCTCGCCGTTCTCGATAACGTGCACGGACTCGTCGGTCGTCCGGTAGACGTGGTGTGCGCCCTCGTTGTCGATGCCGACGGAGATGTAGTCGGCGCGTGGGTCGGTCGTCTGTGCTTCCGAAACCGTCTTCTGGGTTCGTGCTTGAATGCTCATCGCTGGTCTTCTCCAGCACGGTCGGACGCGCTCCAACGCGCCGGCCACCTTCTGCGAGGTGACCTGTCCCGTGCTCAGTTACATCTTCCGCAGCCATTCACTTAAAGGTTTGCCTATGTGGGAACGTTTGTACTTGCGGGAAGGTTTATTCATACGGGAACTGTATATCCATATGGTAATGGGAGTAAAACAACCCGCCACTACGATGGCACGACGACGCGCGTTGCTTACCGATCGTGAGCGGGAACTGATCGCTGAAAATGATCCAGACGATGAGAATCGCCGCTATCAGGCAATCTCGAGAGCTCGGAACAAAATTCAGGATGAGCTTCCCAACGATGTCGAGTTGCTAGCGGAGAGCCATCCACAGCTTCTCTCGGAGCTTCAGAACGTCGTTTGCGAGGACGTAGGAACACTCACGGAGTACCGTGAACAGCTACAAGAGGCACATGAACAGATCGAAGAACTTGAATCATCACTCAACGACATCGAGGCCGCGTTCAATTGTGACGACCCGGACGCAGCACGCACAGCCCTCGAGCGAGCCCAAGAAGCAGTCTCAAAAGCTTGTCTAGATGACTGAAAAATCGACCGACTATGAGATGACGATAGACCGGAAGAACTGATATTAAGTCGACCACACTCCGAGTACGATTCGGTCCACTGTATCGCCGGCACGATGCCCGCTGGAGGTGATGAGGTCTCGATCGAGCGCGACGGGCGCGACATCGTCTACGACGGTTTCAATCCCAGGTCGGGTTTCTACGGCGTCGCGAC
>NZ_FOIC01000029.1:11295-21654 GCF_900111485.1 Natrinema hispanicum
GTTTCAATCCCAGGTCGGGTTTCTACGGCGTCGCGACTCGAGGTGCAGGACCCGATCGTGAACCACACGACGTAGTTTCAATCCCAGGTCGGGTTTCTACGGCGTCGCGACCGAGCACAGCCCGCACCCACAGACCGAACGCCAAGTTTCAATCCCAGGTCGGGTTTCTACGGCGTCGCGACAGGCTATTTCGACGGGCAGCAGGCCACTGACGACGGGTTTCAATCCCAGGTCGGGTTTCTACGGCGTCGCGACAGGGGGTGTTTTCTGAGGGATAGCACCTATAGTTTTCTCTGTGGCTGCGAGAATGTAGGAGTCATTCGTGGACCCCACCTGTACACGGCTTTGAAAAAGGTTGACGAAGATTGGTACTCACGTGCGGAGTCGGCCGGCAAGTGTCGGTGCGACGTGGCGGGTTTTGCCCTCCATCCACGTCTCGACGGCGCCATCGGAGTCGAGCGCGTCGAGGTGTCGACCGATAGTGCTCCTTGATTTCCCGGTCTCATCGGAGACTCTCGGAAGTGTCGTACTCTCGTCGATGGAGACAAGATATCGGAGCGTATCGAGGGTCGCGTCGGACGGGCGACTCATCAGGTTCGGAAGACCGATCTCTTCGATCACCTCGTCGACGTCCCTGAACTGGAGTGCGAGGTCGACAACCTCCGGCCGAGCGATCGCGGCGACGGTCAGCGGGAGGAAAATCTCCCGCGGGCCCCCGTCGAAGTTGAGTACCACCGTCCCCTCGGCAGCTTCAAGGACGTCGACGCATTCTAACACAGCGGCTTCGAACGCCTCGTAGCTGACCTCCTCGACGACGACGTCCGATCCGGGACCGAGTTCGTTGACGGTCTGGTCGACGTCTTGGATCGCGCTCTTCGCCCTATCGCTCGTGTCGCCGCGCGGCCGAAGGAGAACGACGACATCATCCGCGTCGAGGCCGTTATCGAGTATCGGACGCATCACCCGCGGACTGTAGTGCCCGATCGTGGAGATATACGTACGCATACATCCAATTGCAGTCGTGTTCGATTAAACGGTTTGGCTTCGTAATCGCGTAATCGTACGGTTGCGATCCCGAATTGCTGAATACGTTTTCAGAATCGTAAAAAGATTCAAGTTGATGACTGATACAGATGTGATCATGGATCGACATACGATTGTGTACCGATATGAGGTGTTATGCGTCGGATCGACCTAACGCTCGAGCCGGAGGGCTCGTTCCCGGTGCCGACCGCGAACGGCTACCAGATCTACGGCGCGGTTCTCTCGGCGCTCGACGGCGTCGACGAGGACGTGAGCACGCGCGTCCATGATTCCTCGATCGGGAGTCTGACGAACAGCGGTCTCCTCGGAACGTTCGACGGGAGCCAGCGCGACCACCACAAACGCGTGATCCGGGACGAGGCGTACGATCTCAAGTTGGGTGTCGCCGACCCGCGCGACCAAGAGGTCTTCCAAGCGCTCGCGAACGCCTTTGTCTTCGAGGGCGACACCATCGAACTCGCGGACGGCGACTTCCGCGTGCGCGACTTCGCGAGCACGAACACGACCCACGCGGAACTCCTCAAAGAAGCTTCGGAGATCGTCGCCCGGAATCACGATACCTTCGAGATCGAGGTCCGCTTCGAGACTCCGACGTGCGTCAAAGAGAATAGCAGTATAACTAACATGTTTCCCGTGAGACAACACGTATTCGCCTCGATACTGCGCAAGTGGAACGCGACGATCCCGGATGAGCGGGCGGACGAGTTTGAGATCGCGATGACCCGCGAGGACTTCGGGACGAACCTCATCGAGAAACCCGACGCGGACACCTACGAGACGGACAGCGTCCTCGTCAACCGCGGCGAGGACGGCGGTCCGATCCTCCGTCAGGGGTTCACCGCCGACTGCACGTACAAGTTCAAGGACGCGAGCGAAGCCATCCGGACCGCGGTGACGGCGCTCGCGCTCTTCAGCGAGTACGCCGGCGTCGGCGCGTTCGTCTCGCGCGGCTGTGGGACGGTCTCTGTGGAAGTGAAAGAATGAGGGTCCAGAATGGGTTTTTAGGTAACAGGATCGGCACTGCCACTATTTCAATCCCGTCTCGGACCCCGATGGGAAATGATGGGACACACCCATATGGGAGTTGTGATGGGCAGCGTATGGATGTGCACTCCCACTCACCTAAAGCATATATGTATTCGGTGCTACGGTCTTTACGCACCGATGATCAATCCAGCTCGCGCACGATACGAACGGAGCGGGATCATACACTGGATTCACGTCTATCGACCAAGGAGAAGCTGAAATGACCCACGACACACCCGCCTCAGCGGCCCGCTACGCACACAAGTATATCATAGACACGCCGCTCGTCGGGAACGTCCTCGAGCACGCGGGCGAGTACGACGCGAAGACGGAGCCGGAAGAGACGACATCGCTCGCGGCCCACATCATCAACGCGATGACGGTCGGCGTGAACACCTTCGTGTACAACGCCGTCGACGGCGGCCGCGACATCATGGAGCTCGAAGAGGAACTCTCGGTGCTCGCGGCGGCGCTCGCGCTCCACGACACAAACAAGTACGTCCGCGAGGCGTACGGTGTCGAGACGGATGGGAACACGAGCGAGGCCTTCGACGCCTACTTCGAGAACGGCGACGATTTCGGCGTCGAGGACTTCCTCGGCGAGGGCTACCGCGACGACCTCCACTATCTCGTCCAGCGGACGGAGGTGAACGAGGACAGCCGTGAAACCCGCGGAACGGAGACAGAGTTCGCCGGTCTCGATCGGTACTGTCAGATTGGCGATCAAGTTGCGTCAGTTATCCTCCGAGACGGTATCAAGAGTGGGTCCGCCAAACTGTGCAAGAAACTCGACGACGACGAAGTCCACCTCATCGAGCTGACGCAGGTCGAGCAGCCGATCCTCAACGATGAACTCCTCGGCGCGACGAAGGAAGTCATTTCGGGAGAGGACGATGGTGAAGAGTACGGCGTCGTCGTCGGGAGCACGCCCGATCGCGTGCTGTATCTCGGTGACGAGATCGACCGCGACGTGCTTCGAGAACGCGTCGGAAGCCACCTGAGTCAACAACTCGTCGAGACCGATCGGTATTCGTTCTCGTGTAAGCTGAACTGGAACTCGTTCGACTACGACATCCTCTCCGAGTTTGCGCTCGACCCGGAGAAGAAAGAGGAGATCATCGCGACGACGTTCCGAGACCTCCTCGCCGACGGGACCGCCGGCGTCGAAGGATTTGAACACATCCGGGACGACTTCGATCCGTACTTCCCGGTCCTCGCGAAGGCAGTCTACATCGACGGCCAATCGGAGTTCGACGACGAAGACGTGCAGGCCGCGTACGACGAAATATACGAGGAACAAGGCCCGCAGAAGGTCAAGATCCACTTCGTCGCGTACCTCCTCCGGAACTTCGAGGAACACCGTGAGTTCCTCGAGAAGCTTCGAGAGAACGTTCGGCCCCGTCTGCACGACGACCTCGAACCTGAGTCGGACGTGATCGGTTCCGTCGTCGGTCGGTTCTTCGACGCGACGACATCTGCGCTCCTCGGGTCAAAGGGGGGGATGTGCTTCCTTTGCGGGGCCGAGGCAGAGACGGACTACCAAAAGGGGCTTTCGGCGGTCTACCGAACGCAGGAATTCTCGCGACGCGTTCGCCCACACGCGAAATACAAGAAGATCTGCGAGGTGTGTAACCTCGAGTACGCGCTCCTCTCGGACACGTGCGAACGCGCCGACGTCAACCTGAACTCGAACGTCGGCGTCGCGTACTACTACTTCGACGAGTTTCTCGGGGACATCCGTCTCCGTGGTGGACGCGTCGGTCTCCAGCAGGGCGAGACGATCGACCTCAGCGACACGGAGGTAGAGACAAGTCTCCTCCGACCACAGTACTACGTCCAGCCGTTCAATTTCGGTGGACATCCCGCGATGGGCGAAAAGAACCACCGGATGGTCATCGTTCGACAGCTGATGCAGGCGGCACAGGACGCCGGCATGAAGGTCGTCCTCGGCCGCCCGTTCACGCGCTTCGAGAGCTCTAATGCGGCGTTCGTCGACGAGGATGCGATCCGCCAGCAGGAACTGCTCGATCTGGACGTACTCGATCGGTTCGGACCGCTCCCGTCGTTCGCCGACAGTAACGACGGACACGGGCAGTCGCACCTCCGGCGTGCGCTCGCGCTTTGCAAGATCATCGCTACCGTCGGACAGGAGGCGGGGATGCGGAATTCCTATCTCCAACTCGACCAAGACACGTTTCACCACCTCGCTAACTTCGCCGTACAGAACCACGAGAACGCGACTCACCTCTCCGACCTCGAGTCGTATCTCGAAACCTACCACACAGCCCAACTCATGGACATGAAAACCGTCGCCGAACGAGGAGTCGACCTCTTCGGCGAACAGTACGACAGCAAGTACAAGAAAACGAAGATCTTCCGCGAGGCGATCGACGCGTTCCTCAGCGGGAAGAACCAACGGATGTCCGATGACGACCTCCGCGAACACGTAGCGGCACAAGTGTACGACGCGGCGGACCGCGAAGACTATGCCGGCTACGTTACCGTAGAAGAGGCGGATGCGTTCGTCGACGCCCTACAGGCGTATCTCGTCGAGAACGACCTCGCCTCCCTCAAGAAACTCTCCGACTGGGAGAACGCGCTCGTCAACTCGTACCTATACGCCTACGAGCAGGTTCTGTACGAGGACGACGACACCGAATCGTCCGATAACTAATCCCCTTCACTAATCCACAATGACTCTCACGTACCCCGAAACCGGCCTCGTCGACTCGTTCGAAATCTACCGCACGCAGAAGCCGAGCGTCACGCTCGTCGTCGAACGCGAGATCACCGAACCGACGCTGTTCCGCAACTCTAACAACGACCGTGCGGAGACCCAGCAGTTCGGTGACCAGTTGCACGCACAGGTGAACGGCGAGAAGTTCACGAGCAAAGAGCGGCTCAGCGGTCTCGACCTGCTCCGGTCGCTCAACGACGAACTCGTCGGCGACGAATACACGTATAACGAACCCGCGACGCTCGACGAGTCGATTAACGTCGGAACGCTCACGTACGGCCTCGCCGGCACCGGCGACCAAGACTTTGCGATCAAGTCCCGCGTTATCGAGGGCTACACGTACACGACCGACGAGTACGACCTAATGAACAAGGAGACCCGGAACGCGGTGTACGAGTCCGGGACGATGCGTACCGACGAGAACGAACAGTCCGAAGCGCTGTTCGACTACGTCAAAGTCCAACCAGGGAACTCGCTCGTCCACTTCATCACGCTCGAAGCCGCGACGGGTCCGATGCTCCTCTACGCGCTCCACAACGTTCTCAACACGGGACGATACGGAGCCCGCGAGACGCGGACCGGGCGTAATGTCCGCAACTCGATCCGTGGCGTTATCCTCGGCGATCACGACACATCGCTCTCGACGGGAGAGCTCCTTATGGAATACCACGAGGAGGACGACGCAGTCGGGGACAGTATTGCTGAATACGTCGAGGACGTCCGCCGAGCCGACTGGGAGGTTTACGGCGACTTCGGCGGTGCGGACGCATTCCCCGAGTGGTACGAGGAGATGCGGGTCGTTGCGTCGCGGGAGACTGACGACGCCGACGAGATCCTCTTAGAAGAATTCGGTCGTCTCACCGAAGCGGCGACGGACGTGTTCAGTGCCAATGATTGAGCAGACGTACGAGGCACAGCTGTACGCTCCGCTGTTCTACTCGAGCGCGGAGGGGAGGTCCGTCCGGACGCAGCCGATACTATCCGCGACCGCACTTATGCACGCGATCGGCTACCGGTACTGCGGGCTCGAGAAGCGGTACGCGCTCGTTGGCGACGACGCGACATCTCCTTCGTACGATCACCTCCGCGAGCTACCGCTGTTCGTGAGCGACATGCGTCCAGTCGCTGTCAAGGCCGATGAACGGACGTTTCGGAGTACCGACTACCGCTCCGAACGGCACTTCACGACGGCGGATCCCGACGTTGCCGAACAGGTGACCGGTGGGAAGTCAGTCCCGGAGGTTCTCGAACGCTCGGGTGCCGGCTGGCAGACCATCCGCCGATATTCTGGACTCTCACCCGGATCAACATTTGAATTCACCGTCTGGAGTGACGAGCCGCTTCCAGAGCGGCCGTCGTTTCGAATGGGTATCGGACAAACAGGAGAGTTCCGCGCGAGTGAAACCGACCTCAACCAGCTCGTGCTGAACGGGTTTCTCCTTGAGGAAGTCTACGACCTCCCGACGGAGACGCTCAGCGAACTCTTGGAGCGGAGCGACTCGTTCAAGCGCGGTAACGACCCTCGACTCCAGCACTTCGTCGGCGTCGATCCGAAGTATGCACGTGAGACGATCATCCCGGAGGTGAGCTAGATGCGTGTTCGGAGCGCCGCGCTTGCGACCGAACCGCCCGCAGAGGGGTTCGCTGAACGGGACTTCGACCACGCCCGGGCGTTCCAGAACCGCATCGCCGAGTGGGCGCACGACGACGCTGCGGAACCGGTCGGCGTCCTCCGAGCACCGACCGGTGCGGGGAAGACCGCGACGTTCTACGAGGTGGTCGAGGAGAACGCCCTGACGCTAGTCGTCTATCCAACGAACGCACTCCTTGACCAACAGCTCGAACGGTTCCGCGAGTGGGAGGACATCAGCGCTGAACCGCTTAACGCCGACACGCTCACTGGTCACGGAGACGAACGCGTCGAGAACCTTCTACAGCATGCCGACCGCTTCGAAGGCCACGATGTTGTCGTCACAAACCCCGATATACTGCAGGCGATCATTCAGAACATGTATCAGGGTCCGACGAAGCCGATGGCGTTCTTCAACCGTTTCGACGCAGTTGTCTACGACGAGTTTCACTTCTACGACGCTCTCGCCGCGAGCGGGCTCCTCCTGCAGATGCACGTCATGCACGACCGACGCGGAACGGACATCCTCCTCGCGTCCGCAACGCCGAACGAATCGTTCGTCGAATTCGTCGAAGACGAGCTCTCGATCCCAGTCCGGGACGTCACCGCCGAGTACGTCTCTGACGGCGATCAGTTCCGCCAGCCGGTGACCGTGGACAGACACGAGGGGCGTACGATCGGCGAGGAGCGGGAAGCCGTCGCGGAGCGTCTCCAAGAACTCGTCAACGACGCCAGCGACCCTGACGAACCGCAGGTCGCGCTCGTATTCAACAGCGTTGCCGCAAGCAACGACTTCCACACGTACCTCGCTGAGGAGTTCTCCGAAGTGTTCGAACACGCCGTGAAGGACAACGGTTTCGACACGAACGATCCGGACGCGGATCTCGGGTCCGGGAATTTCTTCATTCTCAACACGACAAGCAAGGGTGAGGTCGGATTGGACTACGACATTCAGACACTGTTCATGGAGACTCCGGCGACGCCGAGCGCGTTCCTCCAGCGGTTCGGACGTGCCGGCCGGGAGCACGAAGCAATCGTCCACCTGTTCGGCCTCGGCGATATGGCGTGGCCGGACGAAATGAGCTATCTCGACTTTGTCGACTCGGTTTACGACGCGCTCGGAGCACATCGAAGCCGAGACGAGGAGATCGCGACCCTCCGGAGTCTCGTCGGAATGCGTGGGGCGTATGCGATTCACTCTCGGATGGCCGACGACGAGTGGTTTGGACCAGAACTGTTCGAGGACTTCGAGTCGGTCTCTGAGTACGGAAAGTGGCGCGCGTTCTTCCGCGCCGTTGACTCGACCTTAGAGAGTGCCGGCGAGTTCGGGTCTCCAATCATGCAGAACAGTTCCACCCGGAAGATACTCGACTTCGCACGACACTGCTTCGGGACCTTCGAGAGTCTCCGTGGTCGCTCGTTAGCGATTGACATTCGGTATCCACGGGGCGACAGACAGGCGCTCACGTCATACGACCTCTTGACGACGCTTCGATACTACGACATCGAGAATATCGAGTCCGACGGGACACTCGTCGTCGAGCGTCGAGACTCGGAGCAACCGGTCGCGATCACCGCTCGATTCCCCGGCTACAATAATCGACCGCGTGACTACAGTGGTTCCAACAGCGAGATTGAGGAGATGTTCTCCCAGTGGATCTACCCGGAAATCGAGGAGTCCGACCTCACCGAGACAGAAGTCGACGAAGGTGTACTCCGCCTGTTTTTCTCCGATCTCTCGCTACCGAAGGCGGTGGTGCCGATCGAAGTCCGATACGGCCAGTACGTCGCATATGTCCAACAGGACGGAGTCACGTCCGTAGACGTCGAGCGCCGCCAAATATGAACGAGGAATTGATCAACGTCTCCGACCTGAATCAGTACAGTTACTGCCCTCGTCGCTACTGGTATCTCCACTTCTTCGACACGCAGGGAGACAACTACGAGCGTACTGAGGGGACATCTCTCCACGACTCGAAGTCGGATCGCGGGGGGTGGGTCGACGAACTCTACCTCGAAGACGAGGATCTCGGACTTAAAGGGAGGATAGACATCCTTGAACTCCATAACGACCTGATCCCGATCGAGCGTAAACGCGCAGAAGGAGGAGACTACTACTGGAGCGACGAAGTCCAGCTCGCTGGGTACTGTCTCCTGCTGGAATCGTATCTGGGAGAGCCGGTTCGAGAGGGGGCGATCTACCTCTACGAGACTGACCAGCGCATGCACGTACGAATTACCGAGGATCACCGGGATGCGGTTCGCGAACGGGTTGAGGAGATGCGTTCAATGTCTCCAGACGATGTTCCATCGATAACGGATAATCCGCAAAAGTGTACCGCATGTTCGGTTCGATCGTACTGTCTCCCCAAGGAGACGTTGGAGCTTGAGCCCGGCCGCATGCCAAGTCCAGAGTGGGAGGAATACGTATGAAGGCAAGCGAAGGGATGTTCGAGGACTCGGTCGTATACGTCACGACGCAGGGTTCGCAGGTGCGTATCGACGGCGGTCAAGTCGTCATCTACGACGTGGACGGCGACGACGGTGAACTCGGATCGTTCCCCGTCGAGAAGCTCGACACGATCAACGTCTTCGGTGGCGTCAGCTTCTCGACGCCATTCGTCGCGACGGCGAACGAGCACGGGATCGTGCTCAACTACTTCACGCAGAACGGGAAGTATCGGGGGAGCTTCGTCCCGGAGCGCAACACAATCGCCGAAGTCCGCCGCGCGCAGTACGCGCTCGACGACCGCGATGAGCTGGCGATCGCGAAGGCGATGATCGCGGCGAAGATCCGGAACGCGCGGACGATCCTCTCGCGGAAGGGCGTGAGAGGAACGACCGTCCTCAAGGATCTCGGCGAACGCGTTTCGACTGCGTCGAACAAGGACGACCTTCGCGGGATAGAGGGCGAGGCCGCAGAACGCTACTTCGGCCGACTCGACGAGACGCTCGTCGACGGCTGGACGTTCGAAACGCGCAGCAAACGCCCGCCCGAAGACCACATCAACTCGCTGCTGTCGCTGACCTACGTGATGATGAAGAACGAGGTATTGAGCGGTCTGCGCTGCTACAACCTCGATCCCTTCCTGGGCGTGCTCCATGCCGATCGACACGGACGACCGTCGCTCGCGCTCGATCTCCAAGAGGAGTTCCGGCCGCTGTTCTGTGACGCGTTCGTCACGCGCTTGGTCAACCGAGGGACAATCACGCACGATCAGTTCGGAAACGACAACCGACTCACCGACGATGGCTTCCAAGCGTACTTGAGCAAGTTCGACGACTACATGGACGAAGAGTTGACACACCCGCACTTCGAGTACCGCGTGAGTCGCCGAAAGGCGATCCGACAGCAAGTGATCCTCCTGCGGAAAGCGATCACGGGTGAGCTCGACGACTACCATGCACTGGAGGTGTCGCGATGAGACTCGCAGTGACGTACGATGTCAGCGACGACACGAATCGTCGGCGCGTCTATCGGACGCTGGAACGATATGGGGCGTGGCGACAGTACAGTGTCTTCGAACTCGACGTGTCGAAGAGCGAGCGGGTCAAGCTCGAAGACGAACTCGAAGAGCACATTGACCCGGCGGACGGTGATCGAGTCCGATTGTATCGGCTCTGCGAAGCCTGCCAAGAGGCGACGACAGATCTCGGGACCGAACCACCGGACGAGCAATCGAACGTCATCTGACGTCGGCCTTCGTCGACCTTTTTCAAAGCCGTGTACAGCAGGGGTCCACGAGAACGGGCAGCGCTGTCGTGGGTAGAGTAAGGTTTATGGACCGGCTCAAGCAAAATTCACCCCCTGTCGCAGGGCGGTAGAAACCCAGAACGGGATTGAAACCTGGAGAGTTCTCCACGATCCTCGAGCGAGATCAGCGGTCGCAGGGCGGTAGAAACCCAGAACGGGATTGAAACA
>NZ_FOIC01000029.1:24682-26381 GCF_900111485.1 Natrinema hispanicum
TCGTCGCAGGGCGGTAGAAACCCAGAACGGGATTGAAACAAAACCAACACGGTCGCCGCGAAGGACCTTCAGCGGTCGCAGGGCGGTAGAAACCCAGAACGGGATTGAAACTCTGCCCGGACCCCGACGCACTCGCCCTCGAGTCCGGTCGCAGGGCGGTAGAAACCCAGAACGGGATTGAAACCCGTCATCGTCCGAATGGGGCGCTGATACCAACTAGTCGCAGGGCGGTAGAAACCCAGAACGGGATTGAAACACCGTCGCTCAATATGCACACGACTTTCTGCGGCTGTCGCAGGGCGGTAGAAACCCAGAACGGGATTGAAACAGGTTGCCCATTGGTGAGCGTGTCATAGAAAGCGTCACGTGCGAAGCAGCAGGGTGCGCGAAGTGTGTCCAACACAAGCGCAACCCTGCAAGACATAGCTTCGGTAGACGACTTCTTGAATGTCGCGGCCACCGAGACAGTACCGCTGTTCGAACACCTTGAGTTCGAGTTTCTACTGGAATACGACGTGTTCGCCCCCTCGAAGCGGGGGCGAACACGAGTTCACCAGCCACCAGACCTCTTTCGCGGCTTTCTGCACTGCTACTACAAAGACACCTACGGCACACGTCCAGTTACACGAGAACTCCAGCACGGCCTCGTCTGGTACTACTGCGGACTCGACAAACCACCGTCTAGAGACACGATTGACCGGTTTCTTACCGACCTCGAACACGTCGTCGACGAGATCTTCGAGAGACTCGTCGAGCAGGCCGCTGCCCGCGGCCTGCTCGACTCGACGTACTCCATCGATTCGACGCACATCGAGGCGATCCAGTACAACGACGCTGCCTCATGGAACTACGATCCAACTGCCGAGGAGTACTACTACGGCTTCGGCTGTACGATCGTTTCAACCGGCGCAAAGATCCCGATAGCAGCGGAGTTCACACAGGCCAAACAAGCAGACCAAGAGACGGCGATGCGCGTCACACGTGACGCGCTCGCCGTCGACACACCGACCTGGATGCTTGGAGACAGCGCCTACGACATCCTCGATTGGCACGACTACCTGCTGACCGCAGGAGTCGTGCCAATCGCTCCATACAATCCGCGAAACACTGACGACCCGAAAGACATCGAATACAGAGTCGAAGACCGGATCGAGAAACACAGCGAGGACGTTCAGCTGAAACAATCCATCTTGGAAGAGACGTACAACAACCGGACAGGGGTCGAACGAACCAACGATGCAGTCAAGGACTGCGGCCTCGGGCACGTCCGCGCCCGAGGCCGCGTCCACGCACGAACAGAAGTGTTTGTTGCGCTGTGTCTTCGGATCGTCATTGCAATCACCAACTACGAGCGAGGACACGATCCAGGACGTGAGAAGCTCAAGCTATGAGTTGGATTCTATGACACGCTCCATTGGTTGCTGCTCTTTGGCGAACGCGTCGCAGGGCGGTAGAAACCCAGAACGGGATTGAAACCCGGGATCGCGGCTGCACGGAGGGACTGAGATGACCGGTCGCAGGGCGGTAGAAACCCAGAACGGGATTGAAACCGCCGATCTCGTAGCCGTCGCCGACGTCGTAGACGCGTCGCAGGGCGGTAGAAACCCAGAACGGGATTGAAACCGGATGGTGGTCGGCGGGGCGATGACCGAGGGCAACGTCGCAGGGCGGTAGAAACCCAGAACGGGATTGAAACAGT
>NZ_FOIC01000029.1:26931-34098 GCF_900111485.1 Natrinema hispanicum
TCAGTAGTCCTGCAATCGATGCGAGTCCAGCCCCGATCCCGAAGCCGGGTGTGCCATCCGCGTTCTCGTCGTCTTTAGCAGCGTCTTCGGTCTCAGTCTCGAGGAATTCACTCATCGCGTCAGTATCGGGTCGTGGGAAGTCGTCCTCCCACTCACCGGCCTGGTGGACTGTCGTCTCGGGCCCGACCACGCTCAACTGCTCGAGATCTGCCTTTGTTGCCGAGGCGGTGTCAATCCCGTCCATGTCGTCGACGTAAACGTACATCGACGTCGTCTCGTTGTGCTGTTCGGTCGCAACGCCACTGACGGACAGACTCTCACTGACTGTGTCGGTAATCTCGCTCATGTTTTCGAACTGTGCGCCAGCTTCGACGCGCACCGTGCCATCCTTGAGCCCGGCGTCGATGCGAGCGACCTTGAGTTCGGATTCGTTCAGCGCCGACACGAACTCTTCTGTTTTCGGGGACATCGTCGTCGACGACTGACTGTTTTGGATCGACTGTGCCCAACTCTTGATCGTCTGTCCAGCCAGATCTTTTGACTCGAGTTTGAATTCGCCGTCCATCGAGAGTTCGTCACCGTCGGTTTCGGCCGTGAGATCGAACGTGACATCGTTCGGCGGCTCGACGTCGCGGGACTCGAGTTCGTCGATGTAGGCGTTCCAGTTTTTGGTATCGCCCGTCATCGTCGCATTGAACGACAGATCACCGGACGATGCTTGTTCGACCGACCCGTCCCAGGTAAATGTCGACTCGAGGTTCGCCGCCTGCTGAGCCTCGATGGATTTTCGCGCATTCTCGAGTTGCTCTTGAGGAAGCTGACCAGTCGTATCGGTTGCTTCCATCAGATCGAACATCGAGAGGGTCAGTTCGTCGTAGTTCGCGATCGCAATATCCCAGTCGGCGTCAACCGTGCCCTCGTTCACGTCCACCATGAACGAGATCGTCTCAAGATGAACCTCAGTGACACTGGTCGCGATTTCTCGTGCTTCCGAGCGGGTCAGATCGGCTGACTCATCTGACACCAGTTGGTCGGTTAGCTGCTCTTCGATACCGCTGTCGACGCCGGTGTACGTAACGGTGTACGCGATCTCGAGCTGGGAGTGGCCGCTCGATTGGTTCTGGAAGTCGTAGTTCGTGATCTCGATCTTGCTAGTTCCGTTGAGACTCGTAGCGAGCATCCCATACTGGCCCTGAAGCGTTTGTTTGGCTTGGTCTCGTGTCTCCCACTGACTCACCGTCCACTGGGACAGGTTCCGTTCTTGGGTAACGTCGACCGTGTAGCCGCTCTTCGTCTCCGTCACGGCCGCATCGACGTACATGTTCGACCCGCTACCCATGGTGTCTGTCTCTGCGAACACCTCACCGTTCGTCTCGAACCGATCCGCAGTCGCGGCGATTTCGCCGCTCGTACTGACTGTCCCAGCACTCGTATTCTCGCCGTTGAACGACCCAGACATCTCCGCGTTGAACTCGTTGGCGTCTTCGGAGACCTCTCCAGAGACGTCAACAGTGAGATCTTTGAGATCGTCCGGCTGCTGCATGACCATCGATCCGTTTCCGGAGAGGCCCTGCTGGTTGAGGATCGTCGAGAAATTCGCTGATTCTACATCCTCGTTTGGGTTCTCGACGTCATCAACGACAAGCATGTGAACCAAACCTTCACTGACGTCCATACCCACGTCGATCTTATCGAGGTCCTCAGAGTCGTTCTCATAGTGGAGGACGGCGCTTCCGTTGTCGCCGAGATAGATATCATCGGCCGGCTCAGACTGTGAGTCGACCTGTGTGATCGAGTCGTGCGATTCGAACTCCGGGGAGGGCTCAGTCGCTTGTGCAGTCGTCGTCGCACCGCCGAAGACGACCGGGAGTCCGATCGTTGCAACGCCAACGACTGCGACCATGCACACGGCCAGAAACGCCCTGAAGCCGTCCGTCGATCGCAGTTTCGCTAGCGATTTCAATACTGATGACATATGAATAGACGTTCAACCGCGTGGTTATAAAAGTTAAGATACAGTGACATTCACACCTCCTGAAAGGCGCGACTTCCCATACACAGCGGCTTGCTGTGGTGGGCGAGTTACGGGTTCCCATTTCGTTCCACGAGAGACTGCTGGCAGTGCCACGCTACCGGTGCCCTTCTCCACAGTCGAGAAACGGAGAGTCAGATGTCGACACGATCGAACCGATAGAGTCCGATTCCGAGCGGCACGACGATCCAAAACAGCAGAATCATGAAGGAGAACCAATCATTGAGGTAGATTGGTAGCTCGCCGCCGAACATCTGTGCACTGGTGGTCGATCCCTGCTCGAGCAGATCAACGTCGATGAGGAATGTTAAACCTCTGTTGTATGCCTGGCCAGGATCGAGATTCGTGATGAAGTACGTCCAGTCTTGCCGCCGCTCTGCCATCATTTCTTGCCCCTGAAACTCCTGCGTATACGTTACGGTATCGAAAAAGAGGAACTTTCGCTCACCAAGCAGCCTAAATATAACGCCGGGACTGTTCCATACAACGTAAAAGAGCAGGAAAACACGGAACATCGCAGTTCCAGCAATGGTCGTCGAGCGCGTCAGGGACGAAAGCGAGACGGCGATGCTCGTGTAGATCATCCCACAAGTCATCGACACGACTAATACTGTCGAACAGAACTATCTGAAGATCGGTCGCTCAGACTCGGCCGTCACCGCCGGAGACGGGCCGGTTTTCGCGAGCGACATCTCGCTGACTCCTGTCTAGTAGTGTCAGGAGGTCGACACCGCCGCGCTCGGCGAACTTCGCCGACATACCCGTTCCTGCACCAGCACCGATGATTGGATCTCCACTCGATACGGTCTCGTGTAGCCGCTTCAGTGACTTCTCGTGTGTAATTGTTCTGTAATAACGAATGCTAATTTCCCCCACTATTCAACCTTTGCATATTTATACGCAGCGAATAGTGTTTAATTATAAATTATATAATATTCAATGTTATCTACACTCGCATGACTTGCCACGCTTCACGAAAATAAACTCAGTCTGATTGCCGAGTGGATCGATCGTCGTTTCGACTCAAATATCGGAAAGCCTTGACGCACGCAACTGTACGAGCGTCTGGTTCACTCCTTGTTCGGCGGAAGATCGCCGAGGGCAGTGATCCCAGAGTTCGTATTGCTCATCGCAAAGACTTCCCCATCGGCGATGCGGGGGGAGAACTGATTGTCGGGTCGAACGTGTCGGCAACGGCGTAATACCATTGAGTAGTTCCATCCATTCGGTTGAAAGCTCCGATACACGGTCAAGAGTCTCGAGGTCGAATGCATCGCCGGAGATCGGCGCAACGACAGTGTCCTGTCGACTGCGAGGCTGTCCGCCTGTGGGTCCCCATCGGTGAACCACCGCTCTGAGCCATCTGAAGCGGAAACCGAAGCGGGTCCGTCAACGCCCAGAACGAACACCGTTACATCGGCGACGGCAATCGCGCGGTTCGTTCGGTCCGCGACGGCGACCGAAGTGCGATGTTCGCCCGTTTTTGGGTCATAAACGAGAACGGCGCCGTCGTCACCGATGAAGACGCCATCGTAGTGGCCACCGGTGGGGTTGTTGGAGCGTCAAGAGTGCGTTCATATCAGGGCTCCGTCTTCGGCTGCGAAGGAGCGGAGGATCGGCGTTTCGTCCTCTGTGTATCCGCTGGCGTAAACGCAATCGTCGAACACCGCCGGTAGCGTCGTGCGAACGGAGGCCCGGTGCGGGGCTGTCCACTCCGTCTCACCCGAGGCGACGGAAAACGCCACGAGTTCGAGAACGGGGTCGTCCCGTTGGGGGCGTTCGAAGGGAACAACACCGATCGACAGATCGGGAGCGACTGTCATCGGTCCGATTGGAACCCCATCGATCGTCCGCGTCCATTGCTTGCTGCCGTCGGTCGGATCGAACGACATCAACCGGCCCGTGGACCCGAGCAAAATGTGCTCACCGGTGACGGCCGATTGTGTCAGCGGTGCGCCCGAGGAATCGACTTCGAGGTTGGTCCGCCACTGCTGTTCGCCGGTCTAGCCGTCCAGCGCTACCAGTGCGTCGCCGACGGAATACACCGTCTCCTCGTGGACCTGCGGTGGGATCGTTTCGGCACTTCCCCCATTCCATGCCAGCGTTCCACGTTCTGGAGGAGTGAAATTCGAGGCGCCCGTGTTACCGGCATCGTGGGCCGACTGTAGCCACGTCCCCGTTGGAGATTCGGGGGAGAGGGCGATTTTCATTGCCGTTAAGGATATTGAGACAGCCCGACAAAGCGCCTGCACTTATCCCGACCGCGCCCGCAAGCGTTTGTCGCCGATTCCATGCCATATGGACTTATCAATAGAAGAATTTCTTAATTACCATTACATATAGTATAGGAAATCATGCCTGACGAGTGAGAGTTGGTTCGCCGCTCCATCATCCGACACTATCTGTTGATTCTCGTCTTCGACGGCATCTGCGTCGCTCACGAGCGAGGACTCAACCGCTTCAAGAACGAGTCGAGACCCCTTCCAGGGTTGTCCGCCTGGGGAGGGAACCATTTTGCCCCCTTACTGGTACACAAGGGCATACAAAACGAAGCCGAGTCCTACGACGGTCACAAGCCCGCGTGTGAGTAGCACCGGTCCAATCCCAGCGTCCAGCCTGCTGACGACGGCAACTATAATGAAGACACCGGTAGTCAAGAGAAAGATGCCGATTGCAAGCGAGCGCATTTTTGGTGCATCGTTGCGCCAGTACCCACGGTAGGCGAGGGCAGCGACCAAGAAGCCGACGAGCGCGGTCAGTGCCCGCGACCCCCACGCAATTTCGCTGGGTGTCACCACCGTCAGAACCGACAACTCGGCGGGCGTCATGAATCTCCTCCGAAGATGGTCCGCAGGATGATTCCCAGACCAGACAGTTCACAACCACTCACGAGGATCGAACGACCAACAACCCCAACGCTCGTCATAGTGGGCAAAGCGATCCGGAGGAGTTCTGGAACGCTCGCCAGCAAGAGCAGCCCAACTGCGAGTTTCAACTGCCCCATATGACCCGGTTCACGACGATAGTCACGCAGGAGAACCACGGCGATGGCAACCGACATGATGATCGTGAGCACCGAGATAGCAACCACTATCACTGCGATTAGGGAACTCGTTCCAGTCGCCCGCAATTGTAAGACCACGTCCAGCATGTCAGGACAACCCCTCGAACAGATCGGTGAACCGGTCGGACGGATCTGTCGACGAGCGTGTGATAGTCACGTCGTACGCTCCATCAGCGAACGAGACGGTCACATCCTTGATCGTCGTGGCGTACCGTTTGAAGTGGTTGCCATCCGAGTCAACCACCTGTTGGTCGGTCACGAGATCAGCCGCCTCGAGTCGCTCGAGACGACGATATGCTGTCGGATCTGACATGTCACACGACGCACAAAGTTCGGAAGCAGACATAGGTTCAGTCGTGAGTTCGGCGAGGATGGCCCGCGCGTACTTGTCTTCAAGCAACGCGAGAACTTCGTCCTCATCCTCGTCCATATACCGATTCGTGCTCGGGCAGTAGTAAAAAGGCAACCGTAGCTTCCGGGACAGAAGCCGTCCCTCCGGTAATAATATCCTCACTCTTCTCGATTCGGGTATGTCACCACAGTCATCAGTAAAACAGGCAGCCCCAACTGGACTTCGACAACTGTGGCGATGTGTTATATGGCCAGTCTGGAATCATGATCACCACCGCCTACGCGCACCTTTCCGTGCGATTATTCCAGTCATCACTACATTTCTCGCCATCGCTATCGTTCAGTCGATCGTCAGATCACAGTTCAAGCATCCGGTCAGAGAGTCAGCCGAAATGATTGGGATAGCAGGTGTCTTCATCGGTGCGGTTCTCGTCAGTAGTCGACTGATTGACCGTCGCCCAGCCACAGGGTACGGTCTGTCATTTGATCGTCAGTGGTTGCAGATGTTCGCCGTTGGCGGGTTAGCTGCGACACTTATTAACGCCGGTGCGGTTGCAGTGGGACTTGGTGCCGACTGGGTAACTGTCGCTGGTATCGCACAGACACCGGGTGTCATTTCGTTTCTCCCAGCGATGGTCATTGTCTTCGGCTATATTATGGTTGCGGGACTGTGGGAAGAGTTCATCTTCCGAGGAGTGCTGTTGAAGAACATCGCTGAAGGGGTCAACGGATACGTACGGAATGAAATCGCGATCGGTATTGCGCTTGCTATCAACTGCATCGTTTTCGCGTTCTTGCATGGCGGGAAAGTCACACATCTCAGCCATTACGGATACTACCTATTGGCAGGGCTAGTGCTCGGTGGCGTCTATGTGTTGACCGGTGAACTTGCACTGTCTATGGGATTCCATATATTCTACAACTACACCCAGAGCGCAGTGTTTGGACTTGGTGTTTCACAGCAGACGCCGGAACTACTCGTCTTAAATCTTGTCGGACCGACCCAATATATTGGTGAAGAGGGGTTCGTCCACGTCGGTGCAACAGCTGTTGGTGGCCTCCTTTTGCTGGGATATGTATACTGGATGGATGGCGAACTTCGCATCCACGATCGCCTGACACGATGGACAAGTACCGTATAGTTCGTCGCTTGATGAGGCTACACGTGCCCAAGATAGTAGCATCATATGTCGTTTCGTTAGTGCTTTTGGCAAAATTCACTATCCATAGAGCGTGTCATAGAAAGCGTCACGTGCGAAGCAGCAGGGTGCGCGAAGTGTGTCCAACACAAGCGCAACCCTGCAAGACGTAGCTTCGGTAGACGACTTCTTGAATGTCGCGGCTACCGAGACAGTACCGCTATTCGAGCATCTTGAGTTCGAGTTTCTACTGGAATACGACGTGTTCGCCCCCTCGAAGCGGGGGCGAACACGAGTTCACCAGCCACCAGACCTCTTTCGCTTTCTGCACTGACTCGATGGAAACGCTGCTATGCCATGAGAACGTGAAGCAAGCATGGGACGCAAGAGACCGACTGTAGTAGTGTGCCCCGAGCACGTTGCACTGACTGGTCCGTGTGCGAAAGAAGCCGAGTCATGGGCGTTACAGCTCGACTGCCGCTGTAATCAGGTGTTCGGAATGTGCATCAGCGAGCGATGAGCGTCAATTTGCTACACTGATGGGTGAAGTGAAAAATTAGAGCTGCCTGTGCAAGTTAGCG
>NZ_FOIC01000039.1 GCF_900111485.1 Natrinema hispanicum
AGTCCGTGGTTGCCGACAACGCGTTCCAAGACTGGCACACTGAGTACGAAATCTCCGCACTTGACGTTGAGTACCTTGTTCACTACCGCGGCTCATCACCGAATGCAGTCATGAACAACGCGCTCATCCGGGCAAAAGGATACTCTCAGCGCTGGATGGCCGAAACCTCGTACTCAACAACGAAGCGCTCGCTCGGCGACGCCGTGCGAGCGCTGGGCTGGTATCGCCAGTTCCGTGAAATTGTCTTGATGTTCGCCCTCATCAATATAGAATCGCTGTGTGAGCCGCTGTAACCGTGATTCAGCATCTATTCAACAGAGCAGTTTAGCGTATGCTTATCGAGGGCTCTGATTCCGCCGGAAACGTTGATCCAGAGCGTCTCGGACGCCGAATCGACATCGGTTCCATACTGATTGGCCGGGAAGGACGCGGTCGTCCCGATGAAAACGGTCTCGACGAGTTCATCAGTGGTGGCGTCGATGATGCTCAACGTTCGATCGCCGTTATTGAACACGTACACCGTCGGCGCTCGCGCTGGCTGCCCAGTCTGGGTGAGGCAGCCGGCCAGTGTTGCGGTCGCACCGATGGTAGCCGACGATCGAAGGACTCGTCGTCGATCGATCCCGTTCCGGAACGGGTCCGTCGGATTCGGAGTCGTTCGAACCCGTCTGGCTTCGTTCCCGCTGTTCCCGTCCGTATCGTGGTTCACGTTCGTGTATTGGTCGGACGAGGGAAATAGGAAAAGCGCCCGTGTGTCCGACATACACGACCAACGCTTGGTTATTGGAATCGGATTCCTTCCGATACGTATGCAAGACGGACGAAACGGCGGCATTTCGAGATTGTATGCTGTCAATCGAACCCGCTGATCAGCGTGACGAGCCACTGTGCCGGATCGTCGCGGTAGCGAACATCTACTCGGTCGACCCACTTGACCCACTGAAATCCTCGCCGGCCCGGAGCGACGAGCCGCAGCGGTGCACCATGGCCGTGAGTAAGGCGCTCACCGCCAACGTGGGTTGCCAGGACTGCGTCTCGTGCTTCGTCGATCGGGAGACTCCACCGGTAGCCGGTGACCGAAACGAATCGAACGAATCGGCTCTTTTCGTCCACACCGGCCGCCTCGAGCACGTCGCCGACGCGAAGACCGCGCCACTGTTGTACGGTGTACCACCCACTCGTACAGTCTAACAGAGCCTGTTGTGTCGTGGTCGGCGAAAGGTCGTGATACTGGAGTTCCAGCGGCGTCTCCACTGCGCCGCGAACGGAGAGTGTCCAGTCCGAGAGCTCGACGGGGTCAGGATCGTCGGCGACCCACGAGGTGACTGGAAAACTCTCGTTGCCCGCTCCCTCCCGCGGCTGCGACCCTGTGAACCGACGATCACTGCCAGGCCCATCCAAGAGCTGCGTTGCGAATTCCTGGCCGCGATAGACCAGCGTGGCACCGATCAGTAACGCAGTGTACTGGAGGACTGTCCGCCGTCGGTCGAAGTCATGGCTTCTTGGAAGCCGAAATCGGGTCGTGAGGTGCCACAGCATGAGTGGAACGAGTACGAGCCCGAATCCGACGTGAACGCTAAGAAGCGTCCAGCGAGACAGGCGAATATCGAGGCCGAACACCCAGACGATTCCAGTTGCGAGCGCCCCGAAGACCGCAAGCACTGTGAGTCCCGACAGAAGGGTAGACGGCCGCCACTGGTCGCTGTTCGTAAGTCGGTGCCGGACACGGACAAGTTTGAACCCGACGAAAACGAGTAATGCCAGCCCGGCGATCCGATGGGCCCAGAAGAGCGGCCACCACGCAACCGAACCAACAGTGAAAGAGACCAGCCCCGAGATAGCTTCGAAACAAACGAGAACGAAGATCGACCAGTCCACGAGCCGTGGTGGTGGCCGTACGGCAGCGAGGGCAGTCTGTAGAACATCGATCGCTCTCCGGGCCATACTAGAGGGTACGTGCTTCCACCGCAAAATAGTGTGCTACCAACACTCTATGTGCCTATAGATTGGTTGATATGAATTTGAGCGCATACCTCCGTCTTCAGGCGGAGGTCAAGCGGTAGGCTCAGCATGCTACTCGCAATCGGTGGCTAGGCCGGATTTCCACCATAACCATTTTCATGTGGTTCACCGTAGCATGGAGTGCTACGAATACCGTGAGATGCCGACCCCGAACCACAAGGGGAAGCGGATCAGCGGTGGTTCGCACGGCGATGACATGGTATTCGATGGGGCCTGTTTGACCGGGCCACAGCCCTATACAGGGGAGGAAACGAGAGTTCCTCCGGTATGCTGCCGGTTCCCCTTGAGTGCGGGTTGGAACCTTGAACGCCACACTCGGCGGAAATCCGATGGTCGGATTCCACGCCCTTCAGGGCGTGGAGGAGGTCAATGTCTCCTCGTTACTGACCGCTGTAGGTGTCAACAGATTCAGTACTGTCGTTTGGTTGGACTCGAGTCGGTTCAGTCACGCACGTGGGATGCAGCGTCCGGTACTCCGTCTGCTGTATCGGTAGCGATGTCAAAGCAGACTGCCCTGTCGTTGCGGTCGCTCGGAGGCTGATCCGCTCAATCGTCACCCCTAGACTGCGGCGAGCGCTGGACCCGGTCCCCCTCAGGGTCAGTCACCCCCCGTTGTCCCTCGGAATTGACGACGGTCCGCCGCGGAATCGAGTCGTCTACCGGTGGGTTCAGCGTGAGCAGTCGCTCCAAGAGCGTCAGGTCTGCCGGGTTCGGCTTGTCAACAACGTCGTACTCGACGACAACATCCCCGTCTTCCTCGGTAATACGAACGTAGTTCAGGCAGAACGACGAGTAGAATACCCACGGGAGAAGACCGAAAGCGACGCTCTGACGGGTCAGTCGCTTCAGCCACGTCCCCGTGTTCACGATGACGCGGTCGTCAACCTCGGTGACCGATGCACGGTGCGTGTGGCCGTAGACGAAGACGGCGACTTCGGGATGGGCGTCGAACACCTCCCGTGCGCCGTCCAGATAGATGTCGACGAACTCGGGTTCCTCGAGCTGTATCAGTCCGAACCGTTCGAGCGTCTTCCGGACATCCCGAACCAGGAAGAAAAGTGGGATTGCGAGGAGGGACAATAACCCGATGACGACGACGTTCACGACGATGATAGAATTGATGATTTCGCCGACGAAGCCCAACTGGCGGAGCACTTCCTCGATCACCTCGAGCGGTCCCGACCAGATTCCTGTCGCCGAGAGGAGGACCAAGCCGAGAAAGAGCACGCTGACCTGAAACAGCAGGAGAAACGGGAGCGCGGCGTATCGGAGGAAGGGGCTCATCTCGCGGTAGAAGTAGTTCGAGATCATCCAGTCGGGGATCTCGGTCATCGGGGTCACTGACTGAATGTCCTTGAGCCAGTTGTACTTTCCCCGCTCCGAGAGCTTCCCGGCCTTGCTCGTGATGTTCCGGTTGACGAAGTAGCCGGGCGGATTCGCGTGCGGATTGCCGAAATCGGGACTCCGGTTGTTCGGGTCGCGCTGCTGGCCGTGTTCGATCCAGACGACGCGGTCGGCCACCTCTCGCGTGATGACGACTTTCTGTTCGAGGGTGACGTTATACTCGGCCAGACGCTCGACGTATTCCGGATAGCACGCCAGTTCGTAGTCGTGATTCCCCGGAATGAACGTGATAGGGATCTGCTCACCGGTCGCCCGCAGTTGCTCGAAGAGCGTCGGGTAGCGCTCGACGAGTGCGTCGAACTTCGCCATCCCTTCGAGTTCCGTGAACTCCCACAGCCCGAACGCGTCGCCGTTGACGATGAGTTCAGCGTCCTCCGCGCTCTCCTCGAGGTCGCGAAGGAACGCGATGAGTTCGTCCGCAAACGCGATGCCCTGGAGTTGCTCGTCACCACCGATGTGAAGGTCACTGATGAAGTAGTACTGCGTCGCGTCTCGTGATGTCGTGTCTGTAGCCATAGTCCATGCGTTCGGTCGGCCTCATCGGCACCCGTGGCTCGCACTCGGCTGGGAGCCACCTGTGAAGGTAGGTGCCCTACCAGTTCTGCCGACATATACCTATGCGAGGGCCGGACCCAGCACGCTCCTGAAAAGGACGGCCGACCTGCTTCAGGGTGCTGCGGTCTAGAGTGGTTCGACGCTGCCTTCCTGTCTGACCCCTTCGGCCAGCAGCCGCTGCTTTTCGCGGTCAACGTCGAGTTCGTCAGGGGAGTACTCCCTCAGTTAGTCCACGGTGAACCTACCGAGTCACATGAACGACGGGTGTCACTCGAAAACGAGCAGGTGAGGTGCCAGGAGCCCAAGCACCGTGAGGATACCAGGGGTCGCCAGCCTGACGTCGTTCTCGGACTCTGCCGCGAGCTCACTGACTCTCAAGTGAGTTCCAGAGACCGATTCACAAACAGAGTGATTTCTTCGTCATAACCGATCACCTGACGATTCGTTCTCCGTCGTCTGCGTATCGCTGGATTGCTGCGTACGTTTGTGTATCCGTCGTCTGAAACGGGTGGGACTCGTCCGAGATGTGCCCGGTGGGCACTATCCCGAACTGGCTGTCCAATTCGCGCTCAAACTCGATATCAGAGAGCGCTCCTGATACGTACGCCGTCTGCAAGCGGCCGAGTTCGTCCTCGAACTTTTCCTCGCTCGACCGATAATCGAGAAAAGAGAGCCGTTTGGACGGACGCACGAGCCGTGCCCACCAATGGCTTTCTTCGATAGCTTCCGCCCACCGCAGCACTCGCAGTCGCTGGATCTTCAGCAACGAATTAAGTGTCGAGACGACAGACCTGACGAGGAGCCAAACGAACCCGATGGCTATCGAGCAGAGAACAGTCATCATGACTGAGACACTGAGAAGGCTCACTCCGGCAAACTGGTAGCCAGCACTGATTAGCAGTACGGCCACGGTGATGACAGGAACCACAACCAGAAGCAGGTATCCCAGTCCGACTGTGATCGCCACTCTCTGCGTGATGGTTTGGACACTCCGAGAACTCATCGATGACATACTAGTCCCTCAGTTGTTTGAGAGAACGTCGTGAGATAACAATAAGCACGAGGGTGTCATAGAGCTCTTGTCACACCGTAATGACGGTGCTTTCCGGATTATCTTCGCGTTCGTAGTTGATGATTGCAACGACGAAACGCAGACACAGGACCAACGCAGTCGCGACGACCGCCAGAACCGTTGTATTACTCGGTGGGACGTGGTGCGTTCTCGTATTTGACCATCTTCTCTGGTTTGTCGGCGATGCTGTCGTAAATCCGTTGGAGCGTCGCCTCAGCTGCGAGGAGGTTGTGTTCCTCGAGGAACGCACGTCCCTCGTCGGTAAGCCCGTAGAACTTCCAGGGATATCCCTGCCTGCGATCGTCATCGTCGAGTGCGACCTCTTTGACGATCCCCGCGTCGATCAACTTCTGGATATGCTTATACACGGTTGCGTCGCTGACGCTCGGATTGAGTTGCTCGAGTTCGTACATCGAGGGCAGTTGCTCGGGATGCTGGAGGATGTTCGCGATGAGCGCGAACCGCGTCTGTTGGGTGACGAAATGGACCAGCTCACGGGTCTCCATTCCAGTGGGAGTCCCATGCTCCGTACTCATACCTCACAATACGGAGCAGGATGGCAGGTAGTTTACCCTCGAGTAAACTACTCCAGAGTAAATCAGGGGTGTTTGAGTCGGTAATTTACTCCACAAACCCTATTTATGAGGGGGCGTCCGTCCCCGAAGCGGATCTCGTCGAAGCAACCGACAAAGCCTCATAAGCATCAGCCTCGTCATCGGTGGCGTGATTTGTGCCGAGCAGTCGTTGATAGTCAGCATATTCTGCACAACGGCTATGGCTCAGGCCCCAGTCATGAGAGTGAATGTCCACACGTGAGCCGTTCGGTCAGTCTGGCCGTCTTCTGGCCAGCGTCGCCCTCCTCCTCGCGCTCGTCGGACTCCTGTCATGGACCGGCACAGCCGCTGTCGAACCGCTAGAAAGCACGTACCCAGACGAAGCCGACGTGACGCCGGATCGCGAATCCTACATCGGAGACCGTGTCGTGCTTGACGGTGCCGTCGTCGAGACCGACCCCCTCGTGATCGCAACGCAGTCGAACGGGAACGGCAGGTTCACCGTCGTACGGACCGCCGACACCCTCGAGCGGTCGGCCGGCCCCCTCGAGACAGGCGATCGCATAACAGTGTTCGGAACGCTCGAAGATGTGTCGACGCTCGACGCGGAGCGAACGATTTCCACTGCCCTGTGGGAATCGCTTTACATGGTCGTCGTCTCATTCGTCGGCGGGTGCTGGGTTCTCGCACGGCTCATCCGTGGCTGGCGCATTGATTGGGACCGGTATGCGCTCGTTCCCCGCCCCACAGCGCCGACGACCGGTGGCAAATCCGGCGTCGATTCTGGTCGGTCGCAAGGCGATGGCACATCAGCTGACGGCTCGAGCGAGCGACATCGGGAACAGCGTGATCGGTGATGCCCGACCTCCTCACGCACGTGCTGGTCGGCTACAGCATCGGGACGCTGCTTTCGGTTCGATATGAGCAGGTCCGACCCGCACAGGTTACCCTCGTGATGGTCGGTGCGCTGTCGCCGGATTTCATGAAGATCACGCCCGCGATCCCGACTGGCCCGCTCGAGGTAGTGACCGGCGATCCCATCTCGTGGGCGCCTCTACACACGCTCGGGGGGAGCGTGCTCGTCGTCCTCCTGGGATCGCTATTGGTTGCACCCGACTATCGACGACAAGCGATTGTGCTGACTGCTATCGGCGCAGCCTCTCACCACGTCCTCGATGTCGCGTTGCTCACGGCGACCGGCGAAGCGTACGCCGTTTTCTTCCCGATCAATACGTATCGGCCACCGTCTCCGGATCTGTACCTCAGTACTGATCGCTGGCCTGCAGCCGTTGCAGGCGTCCTCGCAGCTGTTTCGTGGGCCGCCTGCCGGTATGATCTCACGGAGCCATTGCCGATCTCGGATTAGACTCGTTTCCGGGTGCTGGCTGGTCTGGTGGACAGAGCTACTCGTTTTCCTTCCACTCGCCAAGTTCGCGTGGATCGACGTGGACGAACACATCATCAACCTCCGGGATATCACGGATGTCCGCCGCGATCGTCGACTCGATATCGTGCGCTTGCTGGAGCGTCAGGTCGCTCTCGACCTCGATATGCAAGCTGACGTCGACTTCCGGGCCGACGTAGTGGGCGACGACATCATGGGCACCGTGGACGTCCGGATGAGCGAGCGCCCGCTTGCGTATCTCCTCGCGGAGTTCGGGTGGCGGCGCTGCACCAACGAGATAGTCGATGTTTTCGCTGACAATCTCGTAGCCCGTATAGAGAATTCCCAGCGCGACGAAAGCGCCAGCAAGCGGGTCGAGGAGCGGGTACCCTGCAGCAGCACCCAAAACGCCCACAAGCGCCGCAGCTGCAGTGAGGATGTCGTTGCGGTTGTCGAGTGCCGTCGCGGTCGTCGCTGGTGAGTTGTATGTCTCGGCAACCCGCAGACAGTACCGGTAGAGCCCGTACTTCGCCACCGCACTCGAGACGAGCACACTGACCGCCCACGGGCCAGCAACTACGGCGTAGTCGCCCGCGACGAGCGTCGTCACCGATCGATAGAGAACGGTGCCGCCGGCAGCGAGTACGCCGGCGGCAACGAACAGCGAGACGAACGGTTCGATGCGCTCGTGGCCATGCGGGTGTTCAAAATCCGGTGGTTGGGTAGTAACGTATAGCCCAGCGAGCACGACGACGCTGTAGACCGCGTCGGAAATGCTGTTGACTGCTTCCGAGCCAACGGCGTAACTCCCGGATGTCCACCACACTGCCCCCTTTGCGATGGCCAGCAGCAGATTTACCGCAAGTACGACGACACCGACGCGTCGAACAGCATCTCGTCGGTCCATCGACTGGTGATTCCGCAGGGGTGCCGATAGTGCTTTTGTTACCAGTGAGGTCCAGCAACGGCCTCGATAACGTCCACGTTCATGCCGAATTTGAGCAGGTATATCCTCTCCTTCCTGACACCGTACTTTCGGTATCGATCTGCTCGCTGCTCATATTCATCGATACTGAACTTCTTGCTGGTAAGAGATAGTCCAGAACAAGAGTGGAAATATCTATACCTGAATATGAAGCGCAAGTACCTCGAGCGAAGCAAAATACCGAGACGATACTGATTCTGGATACAATCGGGGGCTGTATTGAATCACCAGATGGCGTCGGGATAGGTCGCTCAATCAAAGGAGTTGAAGCAGGCGAATCGAGTTGTCCATGACCCAAATCTTCCGCTTCATTGGGGAAGTTGTCCCGGTCGCTCAAAACGTTACTGGCGATGGAGACGAATCCGCCGCCCCGGAAGGTGGCGGCGGATTCGCCAACTATCCCCTTGTTTCCCTGCACTGTCTGCGGCTTTACCTCGATACGTTCCACCGAATGGCGATTGACCAACTCAAGGAGATGCCACAAATAACCGAGGAGATCGGCCGCGCTGAGGCCGATCTTTCCCTCGCCCTCTACGTTCTGTAAGGCGTTCGACCGGATCAGTATGAGCGTCTGTCTTGCGATCGTCGTGCCGAAAGCAGGAGCGCTCTCGAGACGTACGTCGAAGACGAAGTGGGACTTGCGATGAACAGCGAACGTGGGCGAGAGCTGACTGTTACCCTTGGTTGAAGGCAACCATCTATCTTAGATAGCTAAGATAGCCGTCTAAGATATCACCTAACAAGGGTTCGTCTGGAATTATGGAGAGGCCACTCCAGGCGCTCCTACGGTAGCTTTAACCCTACAAGGTTCCATCTGCAACGACGCTCTGGCTGCATCCCGACGGCGACGAGAAGGTGGCTTCAATCCCACACGAGTTCGTAACCTTCAATTTGAGAATAGAACTAAGTGATTAGTGTAAAAGTATTACTTATACCGAGATAATTATAAAAATCTTATCACACCATTAGTTACACTTGTATCTATATCGAATCAACTGGTAAATAGGTGTGTGAGGTGAACAATTCAGCTCCCGAAAACACTTGTCTGTTATGCCAGAAAGCAGATTCGTGAAACGACGAACACTTCTCGCTGCGGTATCTATCGAAAGCGGTGATTGCAAGCCGCCCACCCCTCGTCGACGCCACATATCAACAACCGCCAAGGGTTGACTACTAGTCGGTCACGAGCGACTCTAGATACGGTACACTCTACGCATGATCGTCGCTACCGGTGGCGGTTGCTATCGCATCCGGAATCGTCGGAGCCAGTTCTTCGATCTCGCGGTATCGGAGCCGAGTTCGCTCGAGTTCGACAGCCCATTCGTTCGCCGAACCGTCGTTAATCGTGTTGAGGTGTCGGTCGAGGCGATGTTCCTGCTGGTCAAATCGCTCTACGAGTGTTACACACAGATGGCGAACGAGTGGATCGTCTCCCTCTGTACGGAGACGGTTGTCGAGCGCGGCGGAGGCACGATCTTTTGCGTCGCGAACGTCTGCACCCGTCGTGTCAAACTCAGGGATGGAAGCGGTAGGCTGGTGAGTGGCTGGTATATCCTCGAACTCCGAGAGAATCAGTGCATAAGCATGGTGTTCCACCTTTTGACGCACTGCGAGTGCGAGCAACTCCTTCTCGTACGCATCGTCGGGTCTGCCGTAGATTCCGGCATGCTGCTGGATCGAAATCTCGTATGCATAGGAGTCCATCTCGTCCGCACCGTCCTCGATATCAAACTCGACCTGCTCGGTAACCGTGTCCGTTCGCTTGTTGAGCCGTTCATACGCGTCGTCGAGTTCCTGTTCAAATGAGCTCGCAGTCGTGTCCTCTCGTGCGGTTTCTTCGAGTGAGTCGCGCAACCGGACAACATCAGCGAGACGTGCGCGTGAACTGGCTGCCCGAGCGGCCGAATACTGTGGTTCGACGATGTCGGTGTTTCCTTCATCGTGCATGTGTTGCTCGCCCGTCCAGATGGAGCCGCGGACGTTGTCCAGCCACTCGTCTAGCTCCCCATACGCGATAACGGCCCACGAGAGATTGGGTGCAACGTACGGTAGGTCCTCGATGACGGACTCGTACTCATCGCGCAATGCCCCGAGAGTAGCGATGATGTCGTCTCGCTTACGGTTGTCGCGCTGGAGATCCGCCAAGGCGACTGCCTGCTCTGCACCGCCTAATGCACTTCGGAGGTCACCGAGAACGTCGAGCCGTTCCGTCGCCGAGAGCTCTCCAAACGATCCACGTTGTTCTTCAACATCCTCGAGTGTTGCTTTCGCCCGTTCGAACTGTTGTCTAGAGTTCGCTATAATTTCCCGGTTGTCGGCCTCGATCTCCTCGTCTGGCCACCGCTCTCGAGCTGCATCCACGCGCTGGGCAAGTTCGTTGAGGGCATCAGTGAGATGACCTTCTGTTGGACGGAGATATGTGGGGGATGAGACGGTGGGATAGTCAATCTCCTGTGCTTCGTGCAACGCGTCGCGGTCGGACCACCGTCGCAGACGGCGGCGCTGGGAATATCCTCCGAGTCCAACTACGGCCATTCCACCTCCGAACCAAACAAGAACGCTCCGCCGATTCACTATAAAATACAGCAGGTTGGTGGGTGATAATTGCTGGGAATGCGAGTAGTTACGAGGTTCAAGAGATCAAAACAAGGATCCAGATCGCTTCCGATCTCGATTAGTCGATGTACTGTGATTCCCATTCACGACGATTCTCGATTGCTTGGTCTCCCTCGTCTGTAATCGCGTAATAGTTCGTTCGCCTGTCGAGTTGTCCTTTCTCGACAAGGTCCTTATTCACGACCGTATCGAGATTGGGATATAGCCGACCATGATTAATTTCTGAACTGTAATACTGCTCGATCTCGTCTTTGACGTCCTGTCCAGATGGCTGGTCAGCGCCCGCGATCACGTACAGCAGGTCTCGTTGGAATCCTGTGAGGTCGTCCATGGCCCAGCCATTCAGGCGAGATAATATTTGTTATTCCACACGTACGTAGATATAAGGCAATCCAACTAGTCTGTTCTTTATACCACTAGCTGACTCTCGTTCCATTCACGTCATCCCAAAACTGTGGTCGTGATGGAGCGACGCTCGAGAGATCAGACTCAGTATGCACGATCAGCGGTCGTAACCGTCTCACTCCGAACTCGAGAGTCGCTCACCGACGTACTGATCTTCCCACTCCCGACGGGCCTCGAGTTCGCGTTGACCACGTGCTGTGATCGCGTAGGGGTTCGTTCGGTTGCCGGTCTCAGCTTTCTCGACAAGTCCTTTGTCGACGATCTGGTCGGAGTGAGGATACAACCGCCTATGGTGGATCTCGTTCTCGTAGTACGCCTCTAATTCGTCTTTGATCGCAAGGCCATGCAGCTTGTCCTAGCCGGCGATGACGTACAGCAGGTCACGTTGGTGGTAGCTGAGAGCATCTACTGTAGCGCAGAATAATTGCCAGCACTGATGACTTGCTCGTCCCACAAGCTGGTAATTCGTTCTTCGGTAGTATCGAGGACAAGCCGCAGTACAGCCCGATGATCGCTTGGCCATGATAGAGATGCGAGCGCATACCCCCGCCTTCCCGTGAGTGACGAGTGTTCCGACACCCTGTTGGAACCGAGGAGCGAACAGGCGGGAGTTGAGCGGGCAGCATAGTGTGACAGTCCATCGTTCTGTTGCAGTGCCGGATTTCCCACGGTTTCACTTCCACTCTGGACGGCTGAGCTATATATCGATCACAACCGAAGGGTATCGTACGGCGAGGATGGGAGAACTCACGAAGACCCTCGAACTGAAGCTTGTAGGCCCTAACGCCCACAAGCGACAGAAGCTTCGTGAAACACGGGACGCCTACCAGCAGGCACTTCAGGCCGCCTTCGCCGCTGGCTGTGACACACAGTCAGCGGCCAACGACGTGGTTGTTGAATATGAGCTGAGCGGCTACGCCAAAAACGCCCTCAAAAAGTACGTCCCACAACTCAACAACAACTACGACGCCGACGAACTTCACGACGACCACCCGGTGCGGTTCACCAACGAGGGACTGCAACTTGATCACCAGCCACAGAACGCTATCGAGTGGTACGTCAAAATCCCGCACCACGAAGATTATCACCTCTGGATCCCAGCACAGCCAAATCCCAACCAACGGGAGTGGCTCGAAGCATTGTACGCTGACGACGCCAAGATGGGTGAAAGTCGGCTCTTCGAGCGGGATGGGACATGGTATCTCCACGTCACCGCCACCCGCGCCGTGGAGGACCAATCTACGGCGTCCGCTGACGAGCGGACGCCCATCGGCGTTGACATCGGAGAGGCGAGTCTCGTCACGGTGTGTCACCGCGACGACTCTGGCTCTCCGGTTCGCCCCAAACTGTGGGCCGACGACGGCAAGGCCGTTCGTCGGCTCCGCAAAACCTATTTCACCGCCACAAGACGCCTGCAGAAGCGTGGCAGTGAGCGCATCGTAGCGTCCTACAGTGATGCGCTGTGGGACCGCATAGACGACGTGTTCCACCGTGTGACCCGCGAGGTCGTGGAGTACGCCGAGTCCGTCGAGAATCCAGTGCTGGTGCTGGAAGACCTGACGTATATCCGTGAGAACATGGACTACGGCGCGTACATGAACCGGCGGTTGTACGGCTGGGGCTTTGCCAAACTCCACGCGCAGATTCGCTACAAAGCCGCCGAAAAGGGAATTCCCGTCGAGACGGTGAATCCCCGGAACACGTCGAAGGCGTGCCACGCCTGCGGTGAACACGGCTATCGACCACGACAGGCGACGTTCAAATGCTCGAACGACGACTGTTGGGTCGGTGAGTACCAAGCCGATGTGAACGGGGCAATAAACATTGCAGACCGCTACCGTAGTGGAGAGAGTCACCGCCAAAGCGACCGGGATTCCCAGCAGAAGGCCGGTGACGATGACTCGGCTACGGATGGGGCCTCTTTGACCGGGCCACAAGACAGCCACGCCGATGCTGACACCCAGCAGGTGACGCGTGGAACGCATGCGTCTTGAAACCGACAGGCCGCGACACTCGGCCTGAAATCCCATGGTGGGATTCCTCCGCGTTCACGCGGAGGAGGAGGTCAATGACTGATGAAAGGTTTCTAATCAGTGATCAGTCGACGAGCCAGCCACCGTCGACGTCGACGGCAGCCCCATGCATGAACGAGGCGTTGTTGCTCGCGATGAAGGCGACGACCTGCGCGACTTCGTCTGGCTCAGCGTAGCGCTCAGCTGGCGTCTCCTGAACAATCTCGTGGACTTCGTCGGGCGTCTGCTCGATCATGTCCTCGGTCATTCCCGTCTCGATGAAGCCTGGACAGACAGCATTTGCCCGAATCTCAGGACCGTAATCGTGTGACAGCTGCTTGGTGAATCCGATTACGCCATGCTTCGAGGATGTGTAGGCAGCACCGCCACCACCAGCGACCTTGCCGGCAATAGAGGCGGTATTGATTACGACACCTTCCTCGTCACCATCCATGAGTGCTGGCAACGCTGCTTTTGTGAGGAGGAACACGCCCTTGAGATTGATATCCATGACCCTGTCCCACAGTTCCTCAGATGTCTCCCCAACCGGGGCGTAATCGTCGAGGATGCCTGCGTTGTTACAGAGCACGTCGATCGTGCCGTATTCGTCGGTTGCTTGCTCAACGACTGCCTCGACACTATCGCGATCAGAGACATCGCCGACCACACCGATTGCCTCACCACCGTCGGCTGCGATCTCGCTCGTGACCTCGTCGAGACCGTCTTCGTCAATGTCGACGGCGACGACAGACGCTCCTTCACTCGCGAACTCGAGTGCCATTGATCGACCCATGCCCGATGCTCCACCGGTAACAACGACAACACTGTCAGCTATTGAAACCATACAAGAAACTCCACCTCTGAGACACAAAAATCACATCCCTATTTTTACAGGCGGTCGAGGCGAATGCCCCGGGGCTTGACCCCGGGGTTGAAGCCGACAACGCACGATACAAACCATCAAGTGAACACATCTCTAATCAAGGGACAGCGATGGAGTACAGTCACCGCTACCCTGCATACCCGACACAAGAGGTGGCGGCTGAACTGGAACATCACATCGGCATTCATCGCCAAGCGTACAACTACACCCTCTACGAATACGAACACGTGGACGCCGACGACATCGGCTCCGCGTACAAACACCACTATCGGCTCCCCGACTGGAAAGACGATTTTCCACTCTTCTCGGAGGTCAACTCGAAGGCTCTGCAACGGACCGTCACACGGTTCTACCAGAACCTCAACGGACTCTCCAAGCAGAAACAAAACGGTCGCAAGGTCGGGAAACTCAAATGGAAGTCACCGAAAGAGTTTCAGAGTATGACGTATTCACAGTCTGGCTTCGAACTCAAAAACACGAGTGGCCGACGTGCGACCCTCTGGCTCTCCAAAATCGGAGACATCCCGATTCGCTACCACCGCGAGATTCCCGACGAGGCCGATATCAAAGAAGTCACCATCAAGAAGGTGACGACTGGCGACTGGTTCATCTCCTTCGGCCTCGAAACCGACGAGGCTGACCTGCCCGAGAAACCCGACGTGGACTTGCTCGACGCGAGCAACAGCGTCGGCGTTGACCTCGGCATTCTCAACTACATCCACACCTCGGACGGTACGACTGTGGATTGGCTCGACCTCAAAGACGAATACAACCGCCTTCGCCGGGAACAACGCAAGTTGTCCCGAAAACAAGAAGGGTCGAACAACTACGAGAAACAACGGAAGCAGGTTGCCAAGGTTAAGTGTCACATTCGACAGAAGGTGCTGGACTACCAGCACAAGATAACGACGTGGCTCGTTCGTGAGTACGATGCGGTGTTTGTTGAGGACTTGGACGTGAAGGGGATGTTGGAGCAGTCGCATAACGCTCGCAACAAGCAGGATACGGCGTGGCGACAGTTCATCACGCTCCTCGAATACAAAGCCGAGTTGTACGGAACCCACGTTGTGCAGGTCGAAGCGGCAGGAACGACGAAAGAGTGCGCCTCGTGCGGTGTGGAAACAGCGAAGCCCATCTGGGTGCGGGAACACTCCTGCCCGTCGTGTGGATTCGAGTGTGACCGTGACGCAAACGCAGCGATGAACGTCCTTCAACGAGGCTTTTCTGAACTAGGGCCGGGATGGCCCGAAGACACGCCTGTGGAGACTGCGCTCCCTACAGACATCACTCAGGTGTCTGCAAAGCGCGTCGTCGAAACAGGAAGCCTCGGGGCTTGACCCCGAGGCGATTCACGAGCTGACAGTCTCGTTGCTGGCCCACTAACGTGACTTGCTCGGCCGCACTACCCGGAGCGTACCGATCGTCAGTTGCCTTTGTATTCTTTCTTGAAGCCACGGAACTCAGTGCGGTGTGCTTCCTCATCAGCAAGGAGTGTTACTGCGAGATCCTCACTGACGGGATCGTTTGCGGCCTCAGCCGCATCGACTAATTCACGATACGTGTTGATCGCATCTTCTTCGGCATCAAGTACACCGTCGATAACCGAGGTAACATCCGTGGTGTCCGCTGGCGGTTGAAGCGTATCCTGATGAGCAACGAATTCTTCAGACCCTGGTGGACTGGAATCCAGTTGCTTGAGCCGCTGGCCGAGTTGTTCGGCATGGCCAAGTTCCTCCTGTACGTCCTGTTGGAGGCTTTCTTTGATTTCCTCCGCATGGATTCCATCGAGAACAATCGAGAGTGCTTGATAGTTCATTACCGTCTCCATTTCATCGTTATACGCCTTCTTGAGAAGATCAATAACCTGATTGCTTGACATAGCATCTGTATTTTAGGTCAAAGAAGTATAGTCCCATCGACTATTTTGGTTGCCTGACCATCACAGAAACGCTACAGTATCTCTGAATCCTTGGGCTGATAACTCCCCCACCCCGTGTGCGAAATGAAATTGGAACGAAAGCGAGGGAGTGAAAACCACTGAAAAACGTGGGAAGCGGCTAAAGTCATGCATATCACGGAGAGACGATCTAATACCGAAAGATCAGAAACAATCTATATAATAGTATATAATAAGAAAGATTTATTACCCTTCTCAAAAAACTAGATCCGTACTGGAACTAGATTCTGTTTAAGCTAGAGTTCAAGATGTAGAATCACCATTGAATAATTCTTGAATAATTCTGGCTTCTATGCGCCTCCCTAGACGTTATGCCCCTGGATGTCTGCTGTATTAGGACTTCTACTTCCGCTCTGTATATTGTCTCTTCTATCATATGGCTCCTGCATATCTCGCAAATTCATCTCGCACACGGGGTGTGGGGGGTCAAGCAATTGCCGTGACAACTTCTTAATTGTACTCTCTTTATCCAGCGATGCAATGCACAGTTGGCTCCTCCTGGACAGCCCAGTAGCACACCGATCGCAATTTCACTTTGCACACGGTGTGCCTATCTATTTCATCTTGCACACGGGGGGTACCCGCCAATTTGACTTCGCCCGCGGTTTGATGACATCTCATGAAGACTGCCTATACTCTGCTTATAACCCAAGAATTCGTTGTATTTAACCTCGCACACGGTCCCCATATCTATTTATGGAAAGAACTACATGTCGGTAACATGTCTGACGGTGATGAGCAGCAGTCTCTCTCACAGTCCATCAAAGGTCGTCTTCAAGAGGGAGTTCAGAACTCTGTTTTCAAAGACAAAGGACTTCTTGATCCAGATACCGTCATTGACGAAGATAGGATCGTCGGTCGTGATCAGCAACTGGACGATATTATCACGTATCTCCGACCGGCACTTCAGGGTAACCGCCCTCCGAACATGCTTCTCTACGGTCCATCGGGAACAGGCAAATCGCTCATTATTAACGCAGTCTGTCAGCAGGTTCAGGAACTGGCAAACGCTCAGGGAGATCGATTTGGTGTAATCAGGGTTAACTGCCAGACGATCAAGTCTCACGATCGCGCTGTCTATCGTCTCGTCGAAAGTGCGGCAATTGGAGTCGGTGTTGATCCCGGAGTTCCGGAGAGCGGCGTCTCGACTGACCAGAAATTGAACCGGTTTTATGAAATCTTGAGTGAGAACTTCGATTCTGTCATTATCATTCTTGATGAGGTTGATCTCCTTGTTGGCCGACAACGTGATCCGAATGATGAGCCAGCATACTCTAAGCTACTTTATCAGCTCTCTCGTGCATCACAGTTGGGTCGAATCGAAGGAGATGTCTCAGTCGCTGCACTCACGAACGACCCACGATTCATGGAGAACCTCGACGGACGGGCCGAGAGCTCGTTCAACCCACAAGATATCGTATTCCCCGATTACGATGCGAATCAACTACAAGCGATCCTCGGACGTCGTCGTGACGCTTACCGAGACGATGTCCTTGAGGATGGTATCATTCCTCTCAGTTCAGCGTATGCTGCTCAGGATCACGGAGACGCACGGAAAGCAATCGATCTTTTCCGGAAAGCTGGCGAGATTGCGGATCGCCAAGGCGAAGACAGAGTTCGCGAGGAACACGTTCGTGGCGCTCAGAAAGAAGCCGAGCGTGACCGCACTCTAACACAAATGCAGGGGCTTTCGACGCAGAAGAAACTCTCACTCTATGCGACCGCTATCGTTCCTGTCTATTCCCAGCGGAACCTAAACGCTGTTCCTAGCACTGTCGCGTACCGCGTGTATCAGTATATCACTGACATATTGGATACTGATGAGAAATCGCGCGACTCGTATCTTCGGTATATGAGCGAAGCAGAGACCTACAATTTTGTCACATCTGACAAACGAGGGCGGGGCTACGGAAGCGGTGTTCATAAAGAATACACGTTTGTCGACGACCCCGAGGTTGTTGCTGAGACTCTTCAATCAGACATCCGACTTGAGGAAATCGAGAATGACGAGGATCTAATCAGGTCCGTTGTCAACGCCCAGATAGATGATTTCTTCGATGGGAAATAGCTGGAAGACCCTCTGATACCGTCACCAATTTCATATCGCACACGGGGTGTAGGTAATTACCTCCTCCCGCTCCAGCGATCTCCCTGAAATCTGAATCGGCAACTACTGTGAGGACGCGGGTATGCGCTCGCACTATGTATTATAGAAATTGTTTGTCTGACTAGATATGTCTGACAGTGATATACAATATTTCATATCGCACACGGGGTCCCTCCTTCAAAATCTGCGAATTCACTTCGCACACGGGGTGGGTCAACTACCCCACCCTAAGCACCCTCGGCGCTTTGAGGGTGGCCTGTCCGTGGACTCGGCGTCAAACACCCTTCCGGGTGGGCGGTGAATCCGCCACTCGGCGTTGACGAGACGCGTCGCATCTCGTTCGTACATCAGGTTTCTGTGAAACCTGAGGACGTCACAGTCCCAGACTTCAGGGCAAGTTGAAATGCGGTACGGTGGTAGGATTATAGCTTCTTAGTCCGCGGCGACCTCGACCTGCGCTTCCTCGGTCTTGCCGATGGCCTCGACGATGAGTTCAGCGATGTCGACGATCTCGATCTCGTCCTCGTAGCCGCCGGTCTTGCGCCCGTCCTCGTACATGGTCATGCACATCGGACAGGCGACGACGAACTTCTCGACGCCACTGCCGGCGTCGGTGTCCTCGAGCGCTTCACGAATCCGTTCTTCACTGGGCTTGGGCTCTTCTTCGAAGTCCATCCAAAGGCCACCGCCACCGCCACCACAGCAGAAGGAATTGGCGCGGTTGCGGGGCATTTCGTCGAGCGTGCACCCGGTCGCTGTGATGAGTTCGCGGGGGGCTTCGTACTCGTCGTTGTACCGGCCGAGATGACACGGGTCGTGGTAGGTGACCGTGTAGTCGAGCTCTGTTCCCGACAGCTCGAGGTGGCCTTCAGAGACGAGTTCTTCGACGGCCTGGGTCCAGTGGAGGACGTCAATTTCGCCGTCGGCGTTCCACTGCTCGTCGTACTCGAAGGGCATCATGGGGTCGTCGGCGAACTCCTCGAAGTCGACCTCGGAGTACTCGTTTTTGAAGGTGTTGTAGGAGTGCGGATCGGTACAGACGATTGTGTCGAACTCGCAGTCCTCCCAGGTTTCGACGTGGTGGCCGGCGAGTTCGATGTAGAGGAACTCCTCGCCGACGCGGCGGATGTCGTTACCGTCGAATTTCTCGTCGTCGAAGAGGATGCCGAAGCTGACGTCGGCTTC
>NZ_FOIC01000015.1 GCF_900111485.1 Natrinema hispanicum
ACCGTATTTGCGATGCTGAAGGACGACGGCGACGAGATCCGCTCCCGGAGCTGGCATGGCCAGTTCCGGGAGCTCACACGGAAGTGCATCGTCCATAACCTCGCGCAGGCGGCGAGTTAAGGCTCGCCGCCTGCTCCCCTTCTCCGGACGTATTCGAGAGAGGCATCGCCATCGTCCATCTCACACTTCGTGCAGCATCTTGTGAAACTGATGTTTTAATCACTGCACAAGTCGGCTGAAATCGAATCGTCCGATCTCAGAACCTACCGATAGAGCGTAGCTACCGGTGGAAAAGTGAATGTCAAAATTCCCATGGTGGCGCTGTCTTGCGTTCAACACTGTATTCTGTGTCGTTTTCGAGTGCAGTCTCGTCAGTGACTGGCAGATCGCACGCGCAGCTCGAGGCTGGCCGATATATGGCTGCAAAAAGTGTACGCTGTCCGTGTCGTACCGGCGTCGATCGCGGGGATGGGCGACAACGTCCGACGTGGACGAGAGTCTATCCTTCGATCTCGGCGACGTCTTCGATCTTCATGCCGTCGAGCTTGTCGACGATGTCGTCGAGCTTGTCGTCGAGTTCGTCGACGAACTCGGCGGTACGCTCGGTCTTGATCGCACCCTGGCTCGAGGGCTCGATGAGGTTCTCTTCCTCGAGAACGCGAAGCGAGTAGCGAACCTTGTGGTGTGGGTAGCCCGTCTCGTTGGACATCTTGACGATCCCGATCGGCTCGTTCTCGATGACCATCTTCAGGACCTGCAGATGTCGTTCCAACATATCGACTTCCTTCTCAAGTCGGTCTATCATGGCATTTGTTAACTTGTCTTTGGGCCTTTTAAAAGTTACTCTCGAGCGCTGAAACGACCCTGTCAATAAAACGGTGGTTCCTGTCAGTAGTTAACGCTTCCGGTGTGACCAAATTCCTGTTACAGGACGTGTCTTTCCGGTTGCGGTGGAAATCCTGTCTGCCATGTGTGTCGTGGACCACTGTGTCGACACCCGTATACCGTAATCTGTTTATCGACCGGGCAAGAACCCGTCGCTGTTATGACCGTCACTATCGTCGGGTCGCAACTCGGCGACGAAGGTAAAGGTGGGGTCGTCGACCTGTACGGCGACGCCGCCGATGTCGTTGCCCGGTATCAGGGCGGCGACAACGCTGGCCATACCGTCGTTCACGACGGAGAGAAGTACAAACTGTCGCTCGTGCCATCGGGAGCCGTCCGAGGAAAGGTCGGCGTCCTCGGCAACGGTTGTGTCGTCAACCCCGAGACGCTGTTCGACGAGATCGACACCCTCCGCGACCGCGGTCTCGAGCCGGACGTCCGTGTCGCCGAGCGCGCACACGTTATCCTCCCCTATCATCGCG
This sequence comes from Natrinema hispanicum, assembly GCF_900111485.1. Classification (GTDB taxonomy): domain Archaea; phylum Halobacteriota; class Halobacteria; order Halobacteriales; family Natrialbaceae; genus Natrinema; species Natrinema hispanicum_A. The sequence continues at coordinate 1,368 of NZ_FOIC01000015.1, forward strand.
CACTCGACGGCATCGAGGAAGAAGAAAAGGACGACCTCGCCGCTGGCACGACCAAACGCGGCATCGGCCCGACCTACGAGGACAAGGCCGGCCGCCGCGGCGTCCGGATCGGCGACTTGCTCGACCCCGACGCGCTGCGCGAGCGCCTCGAGTACGTCGTCCCCCAAAAGAAGGCCCTCGCCGAGGAGGTCTTCGAGAAAGAGACCGGTGAGGAGTTCGACATCGAGCACCTCTACGAGACCTACCGCGAATACGGCAAACGCCTCGAAGAGGAAGGGATGACCGTCGACTGCGGAGACTTCCTGCAAGAACGGATCGACGCCGGCGACAACGTCATGCTCGAGGGTGCACAGGGAACGTCGCTCGACATCGACCACGGCGTCTACCCCTACGTCACCTCCTCGAACCCGAGTTCTGGTGGCGCAAGCGTCGGCACCGGCCTCGGTCCGACCGTCGTCGGACAGGGAGACGTTATCGGCATCGTCAAAGCCTATCTCTCGCGGGTCGGCACGGGTCCGCTCCCGACCGAACTCGGCGGCGTCGAGGATCAGACCCCTGACTACGACGCAAGCGAGGGTGCCGGTGAAGACGAAGAGGAACTCGCGACCCGGATCCGCGACGAGGGTGGCGAGTACGGGACTGTCACCGGCCGTCCACGTCGTGTCGGGTGGCTCGACATGCCAATGCTGCGCCACGCAACCCGTGCGAACGGCTTTACGGGACTGGCGATCAACCACATCGACGTGCTGGCCGGTCTCGACGAGGTGAAAGTCGGTCACAGCTACGAGTTCGACGGCGAGGAAATCTTCACGATGCCCCCAACGACCGAAGCCTGGGGCCGCTGCGAAGCGACGTTCAAGTCCTTCGATGGCTGGCCCGAAGTCGACTGGGCCGAAGTCGCCGCCGAGGGCTACGAGGCGATCCCCGAGAACGCACGGACCTACCTCGAGTACATCAGCGACGAACTCGAAACGCCGATCTATGCGGTTGGCGTCGGTCCCGGCCGTGAGGAGACCGTCATCGTCGAGAACCCGTACGAATAACGCTCTCGTTGGGATTCCCGACGACCGCTGTTTTCCCGTTCGCACCGAAGCTGTGGTCGAACCGGTGTCCGAATGATATCACCTCGTCAGCCTCGGCTGAATCGCTGTCGCCAGCACACACCCGTTATTTTTCGCTCGGACGTATTGAGACCATATGGCAGCCGGGTCCGATCCCAGTGGAAATACTGACACAGCTGAGAATCGGCACTCGAGGGTGGGCTACTGGGGGCCACTGATCGCAGTGAGTCTAGCGATGTTCGTCGTGTCGATCAACTCGGCGCTGATGAACGTGGCAGTTCCTGCGATCGTCGCGGAGTTCGACACCACGGTCACCGTCATTCAGGGAGCGATCTCGTTTTACTCGCTGGTGCTCGGCGCGTTGATCCTTCCAGGCGGCACGCTGCCGGCCATCTATGAGGTCAGACGTGTGATGACAGCCGCACTGATCGTCTATGCTGGCGGGACGCTCTTGGCAGCGCTCAGCTGGAACGTCGTGGTGCTCACCATCGGGTGGTCGCTCATCATGGGTATTGGGGCCGCCGTGTTACTCCCCCTGACGTACACCGTGTTGATGTTCAGTTACGAAGCGGACAATCGGGCGACGGCGCTCGGACTGTTGGCCGGTGTGAGCGCGGTCGGCGCAGCCGTTGGCCCGATTTTCGGCGGGGCAGTCACGACGTACGCTAGCTGGCGATGGGGGTTTGCACTGGAACTCGTCGTCGTGGGGGCGACACTCGTTTTCGTCCGGTATGTGAGCGCGGGCCGGCTGACGGACACGCGTCGCTCACTGGATCTCGGCGGGACAGTCCTCTCTATCGCCGGAGCAACGGCGCTCGTCACGGGATTCCTCTTGAGCGGGAAGTACGGGTGGCTGCTCGCACGGCGGCCGTTCGCCGTCGGCGGGGTGCAATTCAATCCGTTTGGGACATCACCCGCGATCTGGTTTCTCGGGCTTGGACTGCTTACGCTCGCCGCGTTCGTTCAGTACGAACGCCGACTGGAACGCGCCGGGAGATCGCCCCTCGTTCCAATGGGTATCCTGATGAACAGCCGTTTTCTCTCGGGTGTTGCCACGTACAGCGTCCGCTCGGTCGTCATGGCTGGCTTCATGTTCGTCGTTCCGGTCTACCTCCAGTCGGCACTCGGTCACACCGCCTTCGAAGCCGGGCTTGCGATGCTTCCATACTCTCTCGCGACGCTCATCTTTTCGACGGTGACGACCAGTTGGCGTGCGTCACTCTCGCCGAAGACGCTCGTCCAGGCTGGCATCGCGTGTATGGGCCTCGGCGTGATTCTCCTGTACGGGCAGACGAGCCCCGAGCAGACGATCCGCGGGATGGCCATCCCGATGGCGTTCGTCGGAGCCGGTCTCGGGCTGCTCATGGGCCAGCTCGTCAATATGACGCTCTCTGCTGTCCCCACCGCGAACTACGCCGAGGCGTCCGGGGTCTTGAACGCGAGCAGTTCGATGGGGTTCTCCCTGGGGACAGCAGTCGTCGGTTCGGTCCTGCTCGGCCGGTTTTACGGCAGCGTCGTTGATGGCGTCCTCCAAGCGAGAAACGCGACCGTGTCGGTGGAGGAACGAATCGAACTGGTGCTGGCACTCGAGGACGCCGCGGAGACGGCAACCGAAGCCACGCAGCAAGCGTTTCTGGCCCAACTTACGCCGGCAGAACGACGATTACTCGAGGGGATCTTCGAGACCGCGATGGTCGATGCCCAGCAGGCAGCGCTCCTGCTCCTTGCGCTGTTCGTGTTGCTCTTGCTCGTCGTCTCGACGTTTCTGCCACGGCAGGTCCCAGAGACCGATGAGTCATCCGAATCGCTCGAATTAGCGCAGGAACCGACGAGTGATACATCTGAAGCGGCCATAGAGGACTGATTCGAATCGCAAAGTCGTACAACTCCGATGCACTCGCTCGGATTGGGCGGGTACCCTGTCACGAGCAACGTTCCCGAAACCTTTTGCTGCAGGCGACGAGCCTACGTAGTATGAAGGAGTCGTTGCTGGACATTCTCTGCTGTCCGCTCGATAAACACGATCTGGAACTCGAGAACGCCGAGTACGACGGCGACGAGGTCGTCGGCGGCGAACTCGTCTGTACAGAGTGTGGCGAGGCCTACCCGATCGAAGACGGGATCCCGAACCTGCTGCCGCCGGACATGCGCGACGAAACGCCGGCCTGACGGACACAAACCGTGTCACCAACCGAGGTCACCGTCCACGTCAACCGCGGGTCCGCAGACGCGCTCGAGCCGGCCAGCACCGCGCTCGAGACCGACGGCTCGTTTCGGCTCTTGCTTGCAGGACACGAGTCGCCTGCCCACGTCCATTGTCGTCTCCACGGTGATCTCGAGCGGATCGCATCGCTCGACGGCACGAACTACTACGTCGAGCCAGACAGCGTCACGGCCGTTCCGATCGCCGTCGACACCGACGCGATCGAGCAGCCAGTCGACGGTCGGCTCGAGGTGTTGACGGGCTATGGCTCGGAATCAGTTACGATCGACGTCACCGTCGTCCCGGGGCCGCCGGACGTCGACATCGACGAATCGCTTGCTGAACCCGCCCGCTCGGAACCCGAGCCGACGGTGTTCGAACAGGCAGTCGGCCGAATTACTGCCGTCCGCGGGGTCGAGACGGGAACGCTGGCGGTGCTGGCGCTGGGCGTGGTCGCGCTCACGATTGCAACGCTGACAACGGCGTCGATCGGCAGTCCGATCGCGACGGCCGGCCTGGGAAGCGTCGTCGCCGGCGTCGTCGTGGCGCTGGTTCTGTTACTCCGGTAGACGCCGCGAGCGAGTTACTCGTCGACCTGCGTCGCCTCGAGGCCGTCCTCGCCGACTCGCTTCGCCCGGAGGTATCGCGCCCGATAGCGGTTTGCCCCGTCGTAGACGTCTGCCTCGCGGATCTCATCCGTGCGGCCCTCCGCGACTGCATCGATCAGTTCCTCGAGCTGGTTGAGTTCGCTGGTCGTGAGCTCGAGTTCATAAGTGTGTTCCTCCTCGGACTCGAGGATGGCCCACTTGCGGGCGGCGGCGACGACGAGCGAACAGGGTTCCCGGCAGGGGAACGGGCCGTCACCGCCATCGACGTCCAAGTCGTCGTCTTCGTCGTATCCCCATTCTCGACGACGCAGACACTGCGAGTCGACACAGCAGGCCTCGGCCATCCAGTCGACGGCCTCACGCGGAAGTTCGTCGATCACGTCGTAGATGCCGGTCTGGCGCTCGGCGGTCTCGGTCCAGTGGTCGACGTCCAGATTGCCACGTAGTTCGCGATGCCAGTTGGCGATCGTCGCGGGGTAGAGAAAACCGACTGTTTCGACGAGTTCCGCACCCGAGAGGCCGGTAAACGCCCAACCCGAAACGAGCGTTGGTGCGGTCTTCAGCGGCCGGTAGCGGCCGTCCTCATCGTAGGTCGCGATCTCGCGAGCGTCACGCGGGTCGTCGTAGACCTCGAGGTCGGCGAGATCGCTGTCGGCGTCGTCGACGTGCCAGAGATCGTAGACGCGCTCGCCGTCGGGGTCGTCGACGTCGACGAAGCGGGCCGTGATCGATAGTTGACCCCACCGCCGGTCGATGCCCTCGCGGAGCGCGTCGTACCGTGCTGGCACCGCGAGGCCATCGGTCGTGGTCGTATGCTCGCCGGCGTCCGGGATCGGTGCGTGCTCACACCACCGGAGGAACGCACGCCGGGCGGTTCCCTCCCCGCCAACGGTCTCCTGCCAGTAACGCCAGTTGGTCACGTACTCCTCGCAGGTCTCGAGGGCCTCTCGAAGGGCAGTCTCGTCGAGGTCGTGCCACTCGTCGGCGGGCGTCTCGAGGACGTAGTTGCCGTCTTCCTCGTCGATACGGAGGCCGTCGAACGTGACACCAGCGGATGCGCGGTCGAGCAGCGGCTCGAGGTCGGCAGTCGCGATCGTCACGTGTCAGTCACCCGCACCCGTTCCCGCGCTCGGTTCGTGGTCGGCGTCGGCGACTGAGCCGGCGATGTCGCGGACCGTCTCGCGAGCGTCGCCGATATCCGCACCGGCATCAGCCGCGCGCTCGAGGACGACGTCGGCCATGAGGTCTTCGGTGCCGACGGCACCGGTGTACCAGATCCGGTGGCCGTCGACTTCGGCTGGCACGTCCCACCCCAGGCGGTAGTCCTCGGTCAGCCCCATGTCCTCGGGGATGTCCTCTTGAGTGTGGTAGCCGTCGGCGATAAACAGTGGGACGACGACGATGTCGTCGCTCTCGAAGAAGTCCGTGACGTCGTCGACCTCCGGTTCCTCGTCCATGAACAGCGCCTTGACCTCGTCGAAGCGACCGCGCTCGCGGATGCGCTCGCTGTGGTATTCGATCGCCTTCGCGGAGTTTTCGTTGCGCTCGGTGCCGTGGCCGACGACGGCCAGCCCGACGCCCTCGCCGACGGCTGGATCGCCAGTGGCGGTCTCGGCCCGCTGAACGATCACGTCCGTCATCGCGTCGTGGGTACCGACCGGCCCACAGTAATGGATGGTCTTGCCGACATCGTCAGCCTCGAGCGTGGCCTGCGAGGCGCTTGTGCCGTCGGAGTCCCACTTTTCGGGATCCCAGTCATCCAACCGCAGTTCCCGCGGAATGACCTCTTCGGTGAAATAGCCCTCGCTGATAAAGAGGGGGACGACGAACACCTCGTCAGCCTCGAGCGTGCGGACCACCTCGCGGAAGTGTGGCTCTTCCTTCCAGAACGCCTCGCGGACCTCGTCGAACGCGCCCGTCTCGCGGATCGTATCCGCGTGGGCGTAGGTCGGATCCGAGGCGTCCGGATTCAGATGCGATCCGTGTGCCGCGATGACCAGCGCTTGCATGGACGGCGCTTAGGATAGTACCGGTATAGGGTCTTCGCTGCCGGTCCTCGTCGCCGGGTCCGACGATCTGACACGCGCTGCTTGGGTCCGGAGAGCGGTACGGCTATTTGCGCCCGGTGACAACTCGCGGTCGTGCAACTGGTGGGCTACGAACCGAGTGGGCGGGGCTCGGCGCTGCTCGTAAGCGACGGCAGCGGCGAGATCGACCACCGCTCACTCGCTGCTGGCGACGACCTCGCGTACACGCTCGGCGAGCGCCACTGTGCCGGGACGATCGACGAGACCGGCACGCACGTCGCCTGTGACCGGCCGTCTGCCCCCTACTGCGAGTATCACACGAGCACGTGGGTCTGTGCCCGCTGTACCGGCACTTGCCTGAAAGACGAGATGGACTGTTACGACGACCACGCCGTCTACATCGCCGCGTTCGCCCCCGAGACGTTCAAGGTCGGCGTCACCAAGCTGTGGCGTCTCAAGACCCGACTGCGCGAACAGGGAGCCGATCACGCGGCCCACGTCCATACCGTTTCGAACGGCCGGCTCGCCCGCGAACTCGAGGCCGAAATCGCCCAGCGGCTCGTCGACCGGGTTCGAACCGGTTCCAAAGTGGCTGGACTCGCCGCCGACATCGACGGGGACGCCTGGGAGGCCGTCCTCGCCGAGTTCGACGTCATCGAGCGATTCGACTTCGACTACGGGCTCGACCTCGAGACGCGACCGGTCCGTGAGACGCTTGCGTCAGGAACCGTTGTGGGCGTCAAAGGCCGGCTGTTGGTGCTCGAAAACAGCGGGACGACCTACGCCGTGGATATGCGCGATCTCGTTGGCTACGACCTCGAGGCGGGCCGGTCGGATCGGAACCTCCAGTCCTCGCTCGGCTCGTTCGGGTGAACCGCCTCGGGGTCAAGCCCCGAGGCACTCGGCCTGCTCCGCCTGTAGAATCGGTCTGCTCGTTTGTCGTGACTCCTCCCGTGCTCGCAGGTCGGTTCTGCTCCGCTGCTCTATTCGTCCCTGTGCTCGAGGCTCATCATCACTGTAGGGAGCGTGCCGATCCGAGACATGGCAATCCTTTTCCCCGACGCAGGAGAATCCGATGGTATGACAGACGAACCCGATTCCGACGGCGACGCAGGCGACGACAGCGAAGAGAAATCGTTCCGCGAGCGGGTCGAAGAGATTCGCGAAAAGCGCGCCGAAGAGGGCGAGGGCGAAGGTGAAGCCCCTGAAAGCCCGTTCGGTGGCGGTGGCGGTCCCGGCGGCATGGGCGGCGGCGGCAACCCCTTTGCCCAAATGATGGGTGGCATGATGGGCGGCGGCCCCGGCGCTGGCCCCGGTGGTCGCGGCGGACAAGACGAGAGCAACGAGGAACTCGTCCGCGAAGTCCGACAGCTGCGTGACGAAATGCGCGATCAGACCCGCGCGCTCAAGCGCATCGCCGACGCGCTCGAAGAGCAGTAACGGACCCGTTTCATCGCACCCCGTTTTCGCCGGTCATCCGTTCCGCTGAGCGATGTCTGTCCTGCGATGGGAGATGACGCGAGCAGGCGTCCAGAACAGTCTCCGTGCTTCTGTCTCGAGCGTGATCGGGGTGTGACCTGCGTTGGCTGGCAGTCTTATTGTCTGACACGGAGTCGATCCCGATCGTCGTACCGGAAGCCGGCATCTTCGAACGCCGCTCGTGCTGCATCGACGTCTACCTCACCGTTCGCTCCCAAAAATGGCGTTTCGGGGTCCTGGCCGTCCCACGTGAGGGTGTCGGGGACCCATTGCTCGGTAACCGGCGTCGCAACCGGTCGCGCGTGCCCATAAAAGACGTTTTCGACCAGCCATTCCTTGTCGAGCAACCGTGCGATGACCCGCCTGAACCGAGGGTTCCCAAACGGTGCCTTTCGCGTGTTGAACCCAAGGTAATAAAACGTCCATGACGGCGACTCGAGCAACTGCTGTGTGCCGTCGTCGTCGACGCTCTCGACGAGATTCGTATCGAGGGCTGCGCTCGTGACATCGGCAGTGTCGTTTTCGACCGCCTGAATCGCCGTTTCCGAGTTCGGTGAAATATCGATCGAAAACGTATCGATCATCGGGGCCGGCCGCTCGACGCCGGACCGGAGCGTAAAGTGATCGTCGAACCGCTCGAGTGTGAGCTGGTCGCCCTCGGATCGAGTCACGAACTGGTAGGGGCCGCTGCCAACTGGCGGAACGTTGTTCGTGACGACTGCCGTCGTGGTGCCCTGCGAGAGCACGCTGCCGCCCAGTCCCATCGGACTCGCTGACCGCTCACGCCAGATGTGTGCGGGCAGTATCGGGACGAGGAGTGCGCGTTCGCCGACTGCGTGCCCCGCATCGACCGTGAGCTCGAGGCGATCGCGGTCCCGAACGTCGATCGCCTCGACGGCGTCGATCCAGCCGCGAAAGCGGGGGGCAGGAGCGACGCGGTCGTCATCGTCGCCGGACATGTCCGCGAGAAACTGGTACGTAAACTCGACATCGGCGGCGGTCACCGGCTCGCCATCGTGAAACGTACAGCCGTTCCGAAGGTGAACGTCGAGCGTCGCCCCGCGCCACTCCCACGACGACGCGAGCCACGGCTGGATCTCCCCAGTCGCGTCGTCGGTCGCCAGCGAGTCGTAGAGTAACTGGGTAATCGTTCCCCGACCGCGATAGTCGGCCGCGAGCGGGTTGAGGTTTTTCGTCGGGCGACTATCCGTGTGGACGGCCCGCAGGGTCTCGACGTCCGCTGTGGGCTCGAGCCCGAGATAGCCGCTCCGGGTCGCGAGATGACCGTCAGCCCAGCCGGTAAACCGATCCGTACTGACGACGCGGTGTTCCTCGGGAACGCAAATGGGAACGAACGGCTGTTCGGTCGCGATCGCCTCGAGTGCGTTCGTGACGGCGTCACGTCGTTCCGCCCCGTCGGCGTGACGTTGCTTCTCGAGGAGATCATCGACGGCCAGGTTCGCGTAGCCAAAGGGGTTCTGCCAGCCCGATTCATCGATATACAGCGAGTGCAACGCTTCATAGAGGAAGTCGGGATCGGTCCCGCCCGGATGACGGCCGATACAGATGTCGAACTCGTGATCGTACAACACCGCTCGGTTGAACTCGGTCCCGGAGCGGACGTCGAACGAGACATCGATCCCGACCGTCGTGAGGGTCTGCTCGAGTTTGTTTGCGATCCGGATGCTTTCTCTATCGCTGTCGGCAGGGAGGGTGGTGATCGTCAGCGAGAGCTGTCTGATGTTGCGCTGCGTAAAGAGGTCGCGGAGTCGGCCGGCACAGCCGCTTACCGAGGCCGTCAGACCGGCCGTCGCTGCCAGTGCGGCCCGACGACTGGGACGCGTGCCGTCAGCGCCAGCACGGTCTGGTTCTTGGGCGGCCTGTCCTCCGTTCATGTTGTTACTCTACCATGATTCGGCATCACGATATAACAGTATTATGTTCGCGCGAGGTTGGATGCCGATGGAGGCCGAGACGCTTGTCACAAGTATCGATACCACTGATCGGGAACGTCGGTGTCAGTCCTGGTTCTGGGGCCAGGGCAGCCGATCGGCGAACTGCGCCGAAAGCTCCGCGACTGACCAGCGGCCGACGAGCCGATCAGAGAGGGAGACACAGGCTGCCGCGAGCATCGTGCCTGCGACGACGTCGAGTGCCCAGTGGATCCCGAGATACATCGTCGAGATTGCAACGCTTGCCGCCAGTACGACTGCGATGGGGAACCACTTCGGAAACTCCGACCGGGTCTTCCATGCGAACGTTGCGACAGTCGCTGACAGCGAGGTATGAAGCGATGGAAACACGTTGGTGTTGGTGTTGACCTCGCTCGTGAGATATTGGTACTGTGGATTGGTATTGTACAGCATTCGTTCCATGAGCTCGCCGGGCATCAGGTTCCGGGGACCGTACGCGACCACGAGGATATAGAGGACCAAACCGATCGCGTAATTGAGCGTGTAGGCCGTCAACAGTCGCCGAAAGATCCGGGTATCGGAGAGCGTAAAGTATGCGATCACCGGGAAGATCAGCAGAAACGTGTACCCGTAGACGTAAATCGTCGAGAAATACGCCGTCGTCTCCGGCGTCTGGATCGACTGGAAGATCAGGATGAACTCTCCCTCGAGTTCGTAAAACGCCCCGGAGAGGCGAAACCCGATCTGCCGCGAGAGCTCCGGTGCGGTCTGTCTGGCGACGCGGTTTACCAGTAACACGCCGATTAACACGGCAATCACCGGGCCAGCGGTTCTGAGTCGGCTTCGCCACTCCGACCGCGTCCGAGCGAGGCGCTCACGGCCGATGAAAACGATGACCGACATCGGCACCAGGATCGAAATGACGAGAGCGAGCTGCGTCAGCACCTCGGCGAGCATCGCTTCTAGTAGCCTCCAAGCAAGCGACCGTTATCATCATACCGGAAGCCGGCAGTCTCGAACGCTGCTTTTGCCGCTGCAACGTTGAGTTCGCCGTTGGACCCGAGGAACGGAGTCACTGGATCCTCGCCGTCCCACGTGAGCCGCTCGGGGGCCCATTCGTCCGTCACCGGCGTCGCAGTCGGGGTTGCATAGCCATAGAAGACGTCGTCGACGATCGTTTGCTTGGGGATCAACTGCGCGACTGCGCGGCGGAAGTGGGTGTTGCTAAAGGGTGCGTTTCGGACGTTGAACCCGAGATGGTAGAAGGTCCGCGATGGGCGGTGTAGCTGCTCGACATCCGATGAGTCTGGGATCCCATCCAGCGTGTAGGCGTCGAGCATCGAGGCCGTCACGTCCGCATTACCATCTGCGATCCGCCTGACCGCCGACGCACTACTCGGGTCGATATCGAAGCGGAGCTCGTCGACGGGCGGGCTGGGCAAGTCGACGTCGTCTCGGAGCGTGAAGTGATCGTCAAAGCGTGTGAGAACGAGTTGATCCTCTTCGATCCGGCTTTCGAACTGGTACGGCCCACTGCCGATCGGCGGAACGTGATCGCCCGTCGCGGCGATCCACCGTCCCTGTGGTGCGGTAAACTCGCCGTCGGCCGCCCGCCGGTCGACCAGCCCACGCCAGAACTGTTTTGGCAGGATCGGCACGGTAAGTGCCCGTTTGGCGACCGGCCGACTCGCGTTCATCGAGAACGTCAGTTCGTACTCGCTGTCGACGGTGACGCGATCGACCGCGCTGACGTGGCTCTGATACCGCGGTGCTGGCGAGGGAGTCGGCGCTCGTCCAAGGGACGTATCCTTGAGGAACCGATAGGTAAAGGCGACGTCCTCTGCGGTCAGTCGCCTGTCCTCGTCGGCTAGTTGTTCGTCATCGCCGGCCAGCCGTTCGTCAGCATGAAACAGACACCCCTCTCGAAGGGAGACCGTCGCAGTCAGGGTCGGCCCCTGCTCGCCGTCGGCTGGCTCGAGGGCCGTCCACGTGATGTCCTCGGCGAGCCATGGCTGTCCCTCGCCTTCGTGGACGGTCACCAGCGAATCGAAGAGCAGTTGGATTATCGTCTCCCGCTCTCGCATCGTCGCCGACAGCGGATTGAGGTTGCTCGTTGGACGGGAATCCGTTTTGAGCGCGAGTAACTCGTTGACGCCGTCGGCTGGCTCGGGCTCGAGGTAGCCGTGGCGGGTCGTGAGCGCAGCCTCGCCCCAGCCGTCGAATCGATCCGTGCTGGCGACGCGATACTCGTCGGGCCGACAGATCGGCTCGAAGGGCTTGGACTTTGCCAGCGCCGTCAGGACCGACTGAACGAGTCGTTTCCGTTGTGCTCCGTCGACTCGCCGTTGGTCCTCGAGTAGCGTATCGAAGACCATATTGGTGAACCCGAAGGGGTTCTGCCAGCCGGCTTCGGTGGCGAACGAAGAGTGGAGCATCTCATAGAGGAAATCGGGGTCGTAGCCGGCGGGATGATGGCCGACGTAGAGATCGAAGTCGTGTTCGATCAGCACCGCTTTCAGTAGCTCCGACGGCGACCGCATGTCGATCGAGACATCGATCCCGACCTGCTGGAGGTTCGCCTCGAGTTGTCGGGCAATCTGAATGCCCTGCCTGTCTGCGTCTGCTGGGAGCGTGGTAATCGACAGCGACAGTTGTCCGTTGACGGTCTTCCCGACGACGTTCTGGACGCTATCGACACAGCCGCTTGTGGCAAGTGTCGCTCCCGCTGCACCGGCCGCCAGAAACGAACGGCGACTGACGCCGGTATCAGGGGAAGTGGGGTCCCAATTCATATCGTTGTGTAACACCTCCTATCATTTGATATATAACAATATTGCGTACTCTAATCCAATACCTGTCACACTAAAGAATCTTTTCAATCAGGGGTACATTATATTCGAGTTGTTTGGTTCGATGATAATAAACTTCGTTCGCGGTATCAATTGATGAGGACGTCTCGTGCTGGAGCGCAACATCAATAGGGACACCGACGAAACGAACGCCATGGACATCGCTGCCGAACGGATCGAGCGACTTCACGAGCTTGCTCGAGCGGCAGCGGCGGAGGGTGAGCCCGACCGGGCTCGCTACTACGTTCGGCTCGCGCGGCGAGTCGCGGAGCGAAACCGGCTCACGCTGCCGCGATCGTTTCGCCGGTTTACGTGCGACAAGTGTGATGCGTATCTTCGACCGGGGGACAACGCTCGCATCAGACTGCAGGACGGGCACGTCGTCATTACCTGTGAGTGCGGTGCGCAGGCGAGATATCCCTACGACTAACCAGGAGTCGACGCGGCCGATCCGGTATCCTTGTGCCGTTCGGGAAGATTGAAACCGCTCGGCTCTCTTAGAAGCTGATATGGACACTCAGGAACGAAAGCGCCGCGCACACGATCTCGACGTCACCGTCTGGGTCGGGAAAAGCGGCGTCGATGCCGTCGTCGACGAACTCGATGATCAGCTAACCGACAGAGACCTCGTGAAAGTAAAATTCCTGCGGGCAGCCCGCGCCGGCAGCTCGACCGACGAGAAAGCGGCCGATCTCGCCGAACGTGTCAACGCCGAGCTCGTTGATACACGCGGGCACACTGCAGTGTTGTATCGATGAGCGGTTCCGTGGTCCCGCTCCAGAACGCTGTCAATCTCGGTCCGGTCGGCAACGCCCTCGAGGACGTGGGGCTGACCACAGCACAGGCCAGCACGGCGGAAGGTGCGATCAAGTTCGTCGTCGCGCTCGCCGTGATTTGGGTCGTTGGCCGACTGCTCCTCGTGCCGCTGGTCGAGCGGGCCCTCGATAGGCGGGACCTCGATGAGCACGCGAAGAACCCGCTGTTGTTGCTGACACGCTTTGGCCTCGCCTTCCTCGCGCTCTCGGTTGCCTTCGGTTTCGCCGGGTACGGGAACTTCCTCGTCTCGATGGCCGGGATCGCAGCGGCCGGCGCGCTCGCGATCGGGCTCGCGATGCAGAACGTGATCTCGAACCTCGTCGCCGGCGTCTTCATCTACACCGACAAACCGTTTCGCATCGGCGACTGGATCGAGTGGGACAACGGGACGTATGCGGGCGTTGTCGAGGACATTAGCCTTCGCGTAACCCGCGTGCGCACGTTCGACAACGAACTGCTGACGGTACCGAACTCGGTGCTTACCGAGGACGTCCTCAAAAATCCCGTCGACGCCGATACGCTCCGGTTGAAGTTCGTCTTCGGAATCGGCTACGACGACGACATCCAACAGGCGACCGACATCATCGTTGATGAGGCCGAACGCCATCCCGACATCATGGACGATCCCGCACCCTCCGTCCGGCTGACGGAACTCGGCTCGTCCGACGTCGGCCTCCAGTCGCGCTTCTGGATCGCAGACCCGTCTCGAGCCGACTTCGTCCGCATCCGCGGCGAGTACGTCACCGCCGTCAAACAGCGTTTCGACGAGGAGGGCATCGACATCCCCTACCCCGTCCGCACGCTCGAGGGCGGCCTTCACCTCGAAAGCGGCAGCGGTCGGAGCGTCGTCCAGCCAGCCGAATAACGCGGCTCGATCGGATTGGTTTTCGGATCAGTATAGATCACCTCGAGTCTCAAACTAGGTGGCCGCGAGCGCGACTCGAACGATAGTGAGTGAGAGGCGCGCGACCCAACGGAAGAGCACGCTCTTCCGAGCATCGCGGGCGCTCCGCGTCCGCTCAACGGGGGGGGCAGGCGCTTACAGCGTAATGACCGCGAGCGACCGCAGGGAGCGAGCGGGCTGACGACTGATGTGAGTGACTGGAAGGAACGAACGGAAGGAGGAACGCTTTTAATCAAAATTTTGCCGAGCGAGCAAGGCGCATAGCGCCGCCGCTCGCGCAGCGTAAAATTTTGTATGAATGTGGAAGGCCGCCCTTGCCCGGCGTTCCGTCCGGGGGAATCTCGGTTGCCTTCTCCACCCCGCGACCCGTCGAGCGACAGGTGTCCGGCGGTCCACTGCTCGCTTCCGCGCCTGATGGGCTGTCGCCGACTAACTACGATGGGACGTCCCTGCGGACGGCCATCGTAGACCGCTGTCCCCGACGGACGAGGCTTCCATGTTGGCTCCCGAGGCCCCGGCCGGTCTGACCGGACGCCTGCGGTGTTCGGTCCCCGCTAAAGACCATAGCGCGGGTAGTGAGCAGGGCCTAACTGCCCAACCTATCCAACTTACTGTAGGCAATCAGTACTTAAGGGCCTTTCGCCTCGAAAATCGACCGACTGCAGGAGGGCGGTGAGCCGAACCGGGATCGACCGGAGTGACCCGATGGTCCGGTGAGAACAGCCGATCGATCAGTCGGCCCTCCGAGCCTCCGATCGAAGCGGGAGAGGGAAAAAGCCCATTAGCGCCACGACATATCTGTCTGGTATGGGACTCGGCAGCACTGCAAAGAAGATTCAGAGCCTCTCGGACCGAGCCGAGGCGATGTACAAGCAGGTCCAGAAACTCCAGCAGCGGGTCACTGGACTCGAGGAGAAGGCAGAGGAAACCCACGAAACGGTTACGCGCATGGACCACCAGCTCTCCGAACAGCGCGCGCTCTTGCTCGCGCTTGCGGATGAACAGGGACTCGACGGCGAAGCGATCCTCGCGGAGGCGGCGATCGACGACGCCGAACGCGAGGCAGCTGCCGACGCTGATGCTGATTCAGCAACGAACACGGATGCAGCGTCCGGGGCGGCTTCCGGCGACACGACCGCCGAATAGCGCCTCGAGGAGGTCTCCCGTGACTTCGCTGTGGAGCGGCTGATTCAACCGAGATTGCCCTCGACGCCGTTTCGTCATCGAAGTCCTTCTCAGGCGACGAGCCGGCGATGCTCGACTTTCAGACACCGATCTTGGACGACGGTTCTGCCGTCGGCTTCCGCACGGGCCGCCGCTTCGTCGTCACGAATGCCCGATTGCGTCCAGATCGCGTTCACGTCGTTGCGCTCGAGAACGGCGTCGATGACATCACTGACTTCCTCACTAGGTCGGAACACACAGACGATATCGATCGTCTCCTCGACAGCTGTGATGGTATCGTACGCCTCGCGGCCGAAGATCTCGTCCGCGAACGGATTGACTGGAACGATATCGTAGCCGTGCTCAAGCATGTACTTCGGTACGTTGTGGGCTGCCTTTCCGGGCGTGCTCGAGCAGCCAACGACTGCGATCGTCTCGTATCCGAGCACGGCCTCGAGGTCGTCCGTGGAGTCGACTGCCATGCCGCGGTGTAGGGACGCGAGCGGGAAACGTCTCTGGGTCGCGGCGACGGTCGCAATAAATGAGTGGCGCTCCCCGTGTGCAGCGATCAGAGATCGACCGCGAACTCGAACTCGTGGGCTGCGGCCGCGAACGCCCCGAGAAGCGTCGCCGTCGCGTCGAGATCGTCGAGATCGAGGACTTCGACCGGCGTGTGCATATAGCGGTTTGGCACGCCGAGGTTGAGCGACGGAATCCCGCCGCGTGAAGTGTAGAAGGCGTCGGCGTCCGTCCCGGTTCGACTCCCTGCGGCCTGTAACTGCACGTCGATGTCGGCGTCGGCTGCGACCTCACGGACGGCCTCGACGACCCGTGGATGGTTCGCGCTGCCGCGTGTGACGACCGGGCCGTCACCGAGTTCGATCCCGTTTTTCTCGCCCGAGGGTGTCCCCGGCGCGTCCGTCGCGTGGGTAACGTCCGTCGCGATGACGACGTCGGGCTCGAGATCAAAGCCGACCATTTTCGCACCCTGCAGGCCGACCTCTTCTTGCACCGTCGAGATGGCATAGACCGTCGCGTCGGGGCCTGCGTTCGCTGCCCGGCGAAGGCCTTCAGCCGCAGCCCACACCCCAATGCGGTTGTCCAGCCCTCGCGCTGTGATACGGTCGTTTTCCAAGTCGTTGATCGTCTGCTCGAACGTGATCGGATCACCACGCTCGACTAGCTCCGCAGCCTCGTCCGCATCGGCGACGCCGATGTCGATGTGCTGTTCGTCGATGTCATCGATCGATTCATCCTCGCGGTCGCGCATGTGAATCGCCGTTTGGCCGATGACACCCGGCACCGGGCCATCATCCGTATGAATTTGGACGTGCTGTCCCTTCGAAATCGTCCGATCTGCGCCCCCGATCGCCGTCATTCGAATCGCACCGTTGTCCTCGATATCCCGCACCATAAACCCGATTTCGTCGCTGTGTCCGGCCAGTGCGATGGCCGGCTCACCTCCCTCGAGAACGGCGACAGCGTTTCCGTACGCGTCAGTCCGCACCTCATCAGCGAACTCCTCGACGTACTCGATCCAGTGACGTTGGCCGGCCGCCTCGAAGCCAGACGGTGTCGCGGTCGTGAGCAACGTCTCGAGGAACGCTCGTCGTGGTTGGTCCATACGCGACTTTCGTGGGCCCTGTGTGTGAACATACCGGTCTCTCAGCGCTGGTAGGAGCAACGGCTGGGCGAAAATCCGGCGTCAGTGACGACCGCGCGACCTTACGGCGAGAGCCCAGCCGTCCGAATCGTGGGCTCGTCGCCGTTGGCCGATTCCTCGAGTTCGATGACGGCGTCGAACAGCTGTTTGAGCGTGTTCATGGCCTGGTCGTCGTGTGCTGTCGAGTCGATCACGTAGAGACCAAGCGCGCCGGCGCTTTGAATGCGACCCGTGAACACGTGGAGGAATCGAAACACGGTCTGAAGATCGGAGTACATCAGGAGTGTCGAAACGGAGTGTAAAAGCACGCGGTTCTCGGTGTGCCCCCGCGTCTCATAGAAGTCCTGGAGGAACTCGGAGAGTTTGATTCCGATACCCGTCATATCGACGGGCGACGAGGCATATTTGATCCGCGGATCGTCGTCGATGGTTCCGATACCGCGCTGTTTCGTCACACAATCGACGACGCCGATATCAGGCTCACGCCCGTCGTCGAGACGGGTATCGAACCCATTGAGAACCTTGTCAGCGCTGTCTTTCGTCGTCACGATGATCGACCCATCACCGCGGTTTGCACCACTTGCAAGGATGTCGTAAGCGATCTGCCGTTTGCCCGCCAATGGCGGGCCTGTGACGAGCACGTTCGTCCCCGGATCGAGCTCAACGTCCGGAAGGACATCTGCAAGGTCATACATACGGGATACTCACATCCATCGCCATGGCAACGAGCTGGGACCACAGCCCACCCAGTAGCCGGCGTGTTATGTGGACCTATGCGAAGCGGCTTATAGAACTTTTGATTAGAACGCTCACTGATCAATTACAGATCGAAACGGACTCCCAAATCTGCTCACACGCTTGTTGTGTCCTATACCGAGACCGAAAGCTCAAGCGCGACGCGCCCGACGATAAACGCCAGTGCGGCGAGAAACATCCCGTATTTGAGATGTGATTGGCCGGCGGTCGGGTTCTCGAAACTCTCGTAGGCGGCAACCAGCATGATGGCATCAGCAGGTGCGACGACGAGTAGATATGCAACGCCGAACTCCGCGCGCAGATACGGAATCGGACTGGCGACGACGGCCGCCACGAGCAAGACGGCTGCGATGGCGAGTGCGCGCCGTTCCCCGATCGCGATCGGAAGCGTCTGCAGTCCCTCCTCGCGGTCCCCCTCGATGTCTTCGACGTCCTTGATGATCTCACGGGTCAGCGTCGCGACCGCCGCGAGTACAAAGAGAACGACTGCCGGCCCAACTCCGCTGCCGTCGATCGCGGCAGCCCCAAAGAGAAACGTGCTGCCGACCAGATAGGCGACGAGCGCGTTGCCCAATCCAGGCAGTCCCTTGAAAAACTCAGTGTACGCGACTAGCGCGAGGAGATTGATGGCCGCGATCCCGATCGCCAACCGTGGCAGTGTCAGCGCGAAGGCGACCGCCCCAGCAAAGAGAACGACGCTAAATGCCAGCGCACCGCGTGGACTCACAGCTCCGCGGGGAATCGCCCGCTCGGGTTGGTTGATCCGGTCGATCTCCCGATCGAAGTAGTCGTTGATCGCGTTTCCCGCACCGACTGCAAGCCCTGTCGCCCCGATCGCAGCGACGACCGCCATCGGCTCCTCGGATACGCCGCCAGCGATGAACGATCCGATAAACGTCAACACGCTCGCCGCAATGACGTTTATCGGCCGCGTCAACTCGAGCAACCCACGACCCGTCTCGCCGACTGTCATACGCGAGCATGGTCATGGAAACTGGTTAAACGGTGCGATCCGCCGTCGTAGACAGCAGTGTCGATGCCGACGCTCATACTGCCGGACAAAACGGTTCAGACATCGATCGCACTCGAGACGCTGTCGCCGACGACGACAGCCGTCGAGACGCGATCGAGTAGTCACTGACGTTTGTCCGATAGTAGCAGAACAGACTGCTATCCGATCGACCGCTGGGACCGTGTTTGGATCCCCTCCTGGCGCAGCGTTTCAGCGCCACTCCTCGAGGTCACAGAGCAGGTCGCCCTCGACTGCGAGCCATTTGCTCACTCGTTCGTCGCCGGTTGCGTCCGCGGGAACGGCGGTCCAGACGTCTTCCTCGTCGGCCAGCAACTCGAGTGGCGTGGTGCCGGACTGATCAGCGTCCAGCAGCGGGGCCTCGGTGTCAGTCATGGTCTCTGTCGGTACTGAGGTCTCGTCCAAAAGACGTCCATCGGCGATTGTCAGTGGATGAAAATCACCGACAATGGGTGTGTCGGTCCCTGTCGGGACCGGTGAAAATCGAGTGACTTATACGGATCCGTCGGAAACGAACCGATGAGGGCGCTTAGCTCAGTCTGGACAGAGTACTTGGCTTCGGACCAAGCTGTCACGGGTTCAAATCCTGTAGCGCCCACTCACAAACGGCTTGATTCTCGACTAATTCTAATTCCCCGGTGGAGGGTTCTGTACCTCACTTTCATCGGATTCTACAGTCTGTCTGAGGGGTCCGAAATCTGATCCCAATAGGGAACGGGTTGTGGCCCCACCGCGTCAGGCGATTCTCGTCGCAAACGCGGGGTGGTCGGTGTGATGGTTGCACCGTGGCCCTCGGTCGACCACTCGACGTGCGAGCACTGCGGAAGCCATGTTACAGATCGGTGCCGACGTGTCTTCGGTGACGACGAGGACCGAGCCCACCGCTGTGGGGACTGTGATACCTGCGCGCGCGGTTCGCAGCGCGCGGGCGGTGCCGTGATGAGGTCTCGAGCATCAGAGTTCGAGAGTTCGAAAGCGAGCGGCGATGTGCTCGAGGGCGAGATCGACGGTAACCACTACTTCACAGTCGCCACGCCGATGACGGTCAGTGGAAACTCGATCTCGTCGAGCGTATCGACAGGTAATTGAACAGATTAGCGTGTTGGACACTCAATCCACTGGACAGCTACACAAGACACTTATATTTCTCCTAACACTCGACGGTATGCACCGCCGAACGCTTCTCGCAAGTCTCCCAGCCGGAGCGATGTCTATCGTTGCCGGTTGTTCTGACTGGACAACTTCCTATCACTCAGTTTCCCTCGATCCCGTCAATCACGCCGAAATTGCGGACAACACAACGAAAACAGCAGCCGACCTCGTCCCATCTCTGCTCATTGACGATCTTATCGCGACGATCCTTGAGGGAGATGCAGTCGAACTCGAGACCATAACAGAACTCAGAATCCTCACTGACCCTCCCTCTAGCGACGAGTCGTTTTACTACCAAGATGAGAGTGCAGTCTATGAGATCTCCAGAGAGAGACTCACGGCGGGAGGAATCACTGGGCCGAAATACAGCGCCTCTCGGGGAGCGAAGCTTCCAGACGACGTGTCGCCAACAGACGAAGACGAGGTCCTTCCATTTACGGACCTCCCAGCACATGACCAATGGCGACTTCACGAGACGTTCGAATTTTACAAGGGAAGATTAATCGTCTTTGACAATACGACTACTGTTGGATACCTTGAGCCGGATCGTGAGGCGGATTCACGTCTCTTCGATGGTATTCGACAGCGCTTCCTCGAGTACAACGGCAAATATATCGAGCTCGCCAAACTGGAGGAAGGAACAGCAGTTGCCGAACGCATTCGTGTCTCAGCAGCGCAGATTGCAGCGAATGCGACGGCATTTGCAGAACACCTCCTCGACCAGTACGCCGTTGATGCGACATCACTGAGCGAAGAAACACAG
Organism: Natrinema hispanicum; assembly: GCF_900111485.1. Lineage (GTDB taxonomy): Archaea > Halobacteriota > Halobacteria > Halobacteriales > Natrialbaceae > Natrinema > Natrinema hispanicum_A. The sequence goes on from NZ_FOIC01000015.1 coordinate 21,756, forward strand.
GAACTGTTCAACGAAGTGCAGGAAAACGGCGGTTCAATCTCCGCTTCGGACGAAGATGACGGATTTGAGCAACGCGAAGTCGTTCTTGCGCAACTCCAAGCAGAACGGAGAGAAATGGATATGCCAATTGCAGGTGGGACTGAGATGTATATTTCAGACGAGAACGAATACTATCGTTTCCATTGGTCATCCCATACAGCTCCGTAACCCGATTTCGTTCGTTACTGTTCGCCGATGTGCAAGCGCGCGAACGCGATCGTGGCTGCAGACGACTACGACGACCCGTCGATGATCGTGGTGATCGAGGCCGCGCTCACGTACCTGATTGCGAGTGAACAGAACATCGACGATGCTCGAGGCGATAATCATCAAAATTGGGGGAATAGAGCTTGTATCCCTTCTACCGGTTACAAACATGGTACTAAACCCACCAATATAGTTAGCAGTGCGCAAGTCGCTGGACGGCGGTGACCGTGATGTCGGTCTCGAGCACGGAGACGAGCGACAGGAACGGGCCAGAGACAGCGGGCTTACTCGTTGAGATGTGACCGGTATCCTTTGGGTTCGAAGCCGCGGCGACAGATCACGCGCTTGCGACCGACGGTGATGGCGCTGATCTGGTCGTCAGCTTCCATCCGGTCGATGACGTCCTCGAGGTGATCCTGCGACCAGTCAGTTTCGTCTAGAATGGTGGATTGATCGACGCGGCCGCCGCGTTTGACGAGCAGTCTGAGAATCTTGTCTTCGTCCGGGAGGTCGCGTTCGTCGACACCGTACTCGAGTTGTTCGGCATAACTTAATGTCTCGTCATCTGCTGCCGGACTCGAGTCTGTGTCCGGTGTCGTCCCGGACTCGTCCGCGTCGGACTCGTCGGTCGAACTGCGCCGGAGAGACGAGAGACGGGCCCGGAGTGCATCGAATACCATCTATTGATCACCGTCCATTGGGTCTGTCACAACTTGTACGCCCACCTACCTTGATTTTATGTTTTGTGGATGGCATGGGTAGTGTCCGTCGGAGATGGTGTAGCTATCGTGACGGTGCGGGTATCAAATAGCGGCCGCCTTGCGACCCGCAAGTCAGTTATCATTTTCGGCGACCGACTGGTTCGCCGACACCGCAAACGGCGACTCACTCGAGTCGAACGCCGTCGTAGTCGTCGGCGAGCGCGTCGAGGGCCTCGTGGTGGTTCGTCGAGTGGGGTGCGGTCAGCGGCGAGACGCTTACCTTCCCCTCGACGACGGCCCGGCGGTCCGTACCCGGCGGATCGGGGAGCGCGTCGGGGGTCATCTCGTCCCAGACGCGGTCGTGAAGCGTGACGTGTGCGCCGTCGCGTTCGGCGTCCATCTCGTAGCGTTTCGAGGGCCGGGTGATCTCGAGCGGTGCGGGCTCGCCGTCGGGCAGCGGGACGTTGACGTTGAGATAGGCGGCGTGCTCGAAGACGCCAGCCTCGAGTGCGCGCTCGGCGAGGTAGGTCGTGACGCGGGTCGCTTCAGCGTAGTCCTCTGCCGTGATCTCGACGTCCTCGAATGGGGTGTCGTCGACGGGGACGTACAGCGATGTCGCGATCGCGGGGACGTCGAAGAAGGCGGCTTCGACGGCTGCGCTGATCGTTCCCGAGCGCCCGAGGACGTACTCGCCGAGGTTCGCACCCTTGTTACAGCCCGCGACGACGAGGTCGGGAAACGGGCCGAGTTCCGCGAGGCCGGCGACGACGCAGTCGGCTGGCGTCCCGTGGACGGCGTAGCCGAGTTCGTGGTCGTCGACCTCGACTTCGTGAGAGATCGATCGCCCGCACGCGCTCCGATCGCCGGCGGGCGCGACGACGGTCACGTTGGCGTGTTCGGAGAGGGCGTCGTACAGCGTCCGGATGCCGGTGCTGTCGATCCCGTCGTCGTTAGTCAGCAGAATCTCGAAGTCGTCGCTCATGTCAATGTCGTCGGGCAGCGGTGCGAAAAGGTCACCGCTTCCGGCACTTGAGTTATACGGACTCCTGTACGTTAGTGCCGGTGGGACCGCGACCGTCCTGCGGTCCCACCAGTCACTCGGTACAGCAGACCGTATCAGGCGAGTCGGTCGACGATCGTCTCCTCGTCGACGACCAGATTGTAGGCTTCCTCGTCGTCGTTCCAGAGTGCGAGGATCCGCTCGAACGAACAGACCTCACCGTAGTCGGCCTCGAGCAGCGGCCGGTTGAGCGACGTCTCGGATGTCACGACGGCGTAGTGGTCGATTGCCTCGCTGCCATCGCTAATCTTGAACAGTGGGTTCGAGCGGCCACCGCCGCGACCGTCGCGGTCGTCGCCACCGCTCAGCGATCGGCTGAGCTTCGCCGCGACGAGGTCGATCCGGTTGGTGACGTGGCGTTCCATCTCGGCCATCTTCGCCCACTCGCTGGTCTCGAGGGCCATGTCGATCCGCCGACGGCCATCAAGGCGCAGCTGGGAGTAGGAAAACTGGACGTCGACGTTGACAAACTCGCCGGGGTCGTGGTCAGCGTCGGCGGCCGGCGTCGCCTCGTCGAGGCGGCGCTGGAATCCCGGCACGGCCAGATCCGGTCGCACGTCGAACGACCAGCCACGATCCGAGGGCGTGTCACCGGGCCAAAGCCGAACGGTCGGGCCGTAGACGGTCACTGTACCGCGTCGGCGGTCGGCTGCCGTCGTTTCGTCATCGCTGTTGGCAGGCGCAACCGCATCCCGGTCCCACAGCCGCTGGCCCTCGAGTTCGCGTTCGACCTCGCGCAGGCCCACGCTGGTGTTTTTATCTGCAGGTGCCATCGCGAGGAACGTCCCATCGGGTGCGAGCGTCTCGAGGAACGACCGTGCCACTGCGGCAGAGTCGTCGAGTTCACTCAGCACGTTACAGGCGAGTATGAGATCGAAGCCGTCGTCGGGGACGGTCGGATCGAACCCGTCGCTGGCGGTGTCGCTCGGGTCGAATGCCTCCGCAGTGGTCCGGTGGATCGTCGTGTGGACGTTCCGCCCAGTCTCTGCGAGCAGGTCCTCGAGGACGTCCGCAGCCGCGCTGGGTTCGATCGCGTGGTAGTCGACCAGCGCATCCTCGGGGAGGTAGTCACAGAGCCCGAGCGCGGGCCCGCCGACGCCAGCGCCGATGTCGAGAACCCGAAGGTTGCGTCCAAACAGCCCACGATCCGCGAGGTCGTCGAGCGCGTACTGGACGGCAGCGTAGTAGGCCGGCAGGTGATAGATCGCATAGCCCGCCGCTACGTCGTCGTCGTACTCGACCGAGCGGCCGTCGAGGTAGTCGGCTTTGAACCGCCGGATCGTCGACCGGAGTAAGTCGCCAGAGACCCCCTCGTACCAGTTGGGGCCATAGCGGTCGGCAAGCAGGTCCTCGAGCTGATGTTCGTACTCGGCCGGGAACGCCTCGACCGGTCCCCGGCGGGGCCGCACCGGGTCGTCGTCGACGGGGACGAACGTTCCATCGTCTCGCTCGAGCAAGCCGAGATCGGCGGCCTCCTCGCGAAGAAGCTGTTTGACGACCGCTGGATGTGGCGTTCCTTCGATGTACTCGGTGATCTCGTCGGGGTCGATCGGCCGGACGTTGCGTAGATACTTCGCGTTCGACCGAACGGCCTCGCGGTGGTCACTCATGTCGGATCCCCTCCACTATCGCGTCGCTCATCGTGTTCGTCGTGCCAGTTCGCGGCCGCCTCTTGGTACAGTGTCTCGAGGTCGTCTGAGTCGGCGGCGGCGATCTCTGCGGCGGCGTCGGCGACGGCGTCCGCACCGTCGAACGTCGCCTGAATGTCGGCGTACACTCGCGGCGTCCCCGCCGTCACCTGTGTCGCGAGTCGTCCCATCGTCTCGTAGATCGGCGTCTCGAACCCCTCGGGGACCGACTCCGCAGCAAGCGCAAAGGAGAGGACTGCAGCGTGGGTCGCCGCCTGCACGGTCTCCATCGTCTCGTCGTGCTCCGTGGCAGTGGTCTCGAGTAATTCGTTGCCTCGAGCCTCGAGCGTTGCAAGCAACTCGTCAGTTACCGGTCCCGACCGATTGCAGACGGCGGCGATCGAGCCGGGGGCCCGTTCGGGGGCAAACAACGGGTGGAGGCTGACCCGTTCGACGTCCGGCGCGTGGCGTTCCATCGCTGCGAGTGCGGGTTCCATCACGCCCGAGACGTCGACGATCGCCCGCTCAGCCCGGGGGGCTTGGGCAGCGATCGCATCGGTGACGTGAGTCATCGGCACCGCGAGACAGACGATGTCATACGTCGTCGCCCCCTCGAGAGCCGCGACATCGCCCCCGACGGCGTCCGCCGCAGCGGCTGCAGCGTCGCAGTCGATATCGGCGAACGCGACTCGAGCATCGACGGCATCGCCGAACCACGTCCCCATCGACCCTGCGCCGACGATCAGTACGTCCATTGCTCGCTCCTACCTGCCGGCGTCGCAAAAGCCGTTCGATCGATACGCACGCAGTCGCACCGACACCCGCCACAGGCGTCCTCGGTGCCAGTTCCGTCGTGCGATCGCACGTCAGAATATACAAGTTATTTGAAACGGGACTGGGTGTATGGATTCCGGCCAATTGCTATCCGTATTGCTCATTGCAGGGGCCGGTCTCATCGTCCTCACGACCTATCCGTACCTTGCGACCGGGATCGCGTACCGCGACCGCGATAACGGCCTGTCGTATATCCTGTTTCTCATGGGCGTCGCGGTTTGGAACGGGCTGTTCGCCGCACAGGCGCTCGATCCACGACCGATCGTGAAAGGGTTTTTCTTCAGCATCGCGACGTTGGGTGCTGTTCTAGCCGGCCTGGGCTGGCTGCTGTTTGCCAGTACGGCGAGTAGCACACCGCTTCTCGATCGGCGGCGGCTGGTCTATCGCGTCGTTGCCCTGCTTGCCGGGATCGACATCACGCTCGCGATTACCACTCCGACACACTCGCTGTACTGGACCGTGGCGGCCACTCCGTCCGTCTCACTTGCCTTCACCGACATCGTCCCAAACGTCGGCTACTGGCTGCATACAGTGTTCCTCACGGCTCTGTTCGGTGCTGGTGCGACCCTGTTCGGCCGCGCATGGCAGAACGGAACCGACGTTGCATACACGCGATTATATACCCTTGCCGGGTTCACGACGGCTGTGGCGATCCTCGGGAGCAGTGTCCTGCTTTCGGGCACCACGTCGATCGCACCGCTTGCTGCCGGGTGCCTGACAACGATCGGCTGGATACAGGCCCAACAGAAACGGTATCTCCGACTCCCGCGACCATACCGGTGGCTAAACAATTTGCTTCGGTGATGACTCGCCACCGAACCCTAACAGAGTCGGCCAACAGTCTCCTGTAGGGTCAGGCCCAAACTGCGTCCATGACACATGTTGGGATCGTCGGGGCTGGCGTCGGTGCAGCAGCCGCGACGTATACGCTCGAGCAATCACGCGACGACGTGACCGTGACGGTCTTCGAAAAATCCGGCGGGCTCTGTGGCCGGGCCGCGACCAGACGCCGCGACGACATCGTCTACGACTACGGCGCAAACTACGTCAAATCCGACGACGAGCGCGTCGTCGAGTTACTGACGGAGACGCTCGACACTGAGGGGCTGGTCGACGTAACCGATCCCGTGTGGACGTTCGACCACACGGGCGATGTGTCGCCAGGCGATGGCCGCGACGAGCACAAGTGGACCTACAGACAGGGGTTGACTCAGATCGCAAAGCGGCTCTTTGCACGCACCGAGGCGACCGTCCACCGCAAGACGCGCATCGAGACGATTATCCGAACTGCGGACGAGGCGTGGCAACTCGAGGACGACTCTGGAACCCGTTGGGGCCCCTTCGACGCCCTCCTGTTGAACCCGCCAGCCCCTCAGACCGCTGACCTGCTGCGGACGGCTGACTGGGAGAGCGACGCCCGCGATGCCCTCCTGTCGGCCGCCGATACCGTTCCCTACCGGACAGTCTGGACCGGGATCTTCCACTACCCGTTCGAACTCGAGAGACCATACTACGCGCTCGTGAATTCGGACAAGGCCCACGCGGTGGGCTGGGTTGGCCGCGAGGAATGCAAACCCGGCCACGTTCCCGACGGCGAGTCGCTGCTGATCGTTCAGGCAACCCACGAGTGGTCGGTCGACCACTACGACGAGCCACCGGCCGAGACGCTGGCGGAACTCGCGGCGCTAACCGCCGACCTCGTCGGCGACGAGCGCCTGTGCGACCCGGACTGGACGGACCACCAGGGCTGGCGGTATGCGCTCCCGGAAGGGGAGGTTCCCCGCGAGCCGCTCGCGCGCGCCGAGCGCGCGGGCCTGTACTGTCTCGGTGACTGGGTCGCCGGCGAGGGACGTATCCACGCCGCGCTCCGAAACGGCCTCGCCGTCGGCGAGCGGGTCGCCGACGCCAACCTATAGCGCGGCGGTCGCTTCGTCGACTACTCTCGTATCGACGAAGACCACCACGTGATCGTCGCCCTCGATGACGGTCTCCCCGCGTGGCGTGATTAGCTCCCCATCGCGGGTGATCGCACCGATGACGATTCCATCCGGAAGGGCAGCCATCGCCTCCTCGATCGGTGTCTCGAAGAGCACGCTGTCCGAACCGACCTCGACCTCGAGGACTTCGGCGCGGTCTGACTCGAGCATCGCGACGTTTTCGGTTCGTCGGGCGCGGGTAAAGCGAGTGATCTCCTCGGCAGTGACGAGCCGGGGGTTGACGCCGACGTCGAGCCCGACCGTCTCGAAGAGGTCGATGTATTCGCCGGCATCGACGACGCCGATGGTTCGCTCGACACCGACCCGCTTTGCGAGCAGCGAGACCAGCAGGTTCTTTTCGTCGCTGTCGAGGGCGGCGACGACGAGGTCGGACTCGTCGACGTGTTCACGGACGAGAAAGTCGATGTCGGTCGCGTCGCTTTGCAAGACCAGCGTCTCCGGCAGGTTCTCTGCCAGTTCCCGTGCCCGCGCGGGATCCTGCTCGATGAGTCGCGTGTCGATTCCCTCGGCTTCGAAGAGTCTGGCCGTCTGTGCGGCGATCTCGCCACCGCCGACGAGGACGATCTCGCGGACATCCTCGAGCGAGGGGGGTGGCGTCACGAAATCGGCAAACGAACGGACACTCTCCACGGAGCCAATGACGACGATGGCATCGTCGGCCCTGATAACCGTCTCACCGGCCGGAATGATGATGTTGTCGCCACGCAAGAGTGCGGCGAACGTCAGCGATTCGTAGCGGTCGGCGTCGGACACCGTCTCGCCGGCGAGCGGACTGTCGGCCATTACTTCGAACTCGGCCATCTGAACGACCCCGTCGGCGAACGTCTCAGCATCGTGTGCGCCGGGCAGGCCGGCGATCCGGACGATCGATTGGGCGGTCTGGAGGTTCGTCCCGACCATGAAATCGACGCCGAACGCCCCCTCGGATCGCTCCCAGGTCCGCAACAGGCCCGTCTGCTTGACGCGCGCGATCGTGAACGGATCGCTGACGGCCTTCGCCGCCCCGCAGATGACGATGTTCGTCTCGTCGATATCGGTGCTTGCGATGACCAGATCCGCGTTCTCGATGCCGGCTTCCTCGAGCGTCTCGATGGCGGTGCCGTCGCCCCGGACGGTCAACACGTCGTGGGAGTACGTGATCGCCTCGATCCGGCTCGGGTCCGTGTCGATGACGACGACGTGGTGGTCGTGCTCGAGGCTAGCGGCGATGTTCGACCCGACCTGCCCTGCACCGACGACGATCACGCGCACCGGCGGCTCACCCGCGACGATCGCGGACGCGAAACGGCGTGGCTCCGGCTCATGGTCTCGCTATCGGGTCCCGCCAGTAAGTCGGTTGGCCCTGCACTCGACTCGTGAACCGACCGGCCGGGCGAGCCGTCGGCAAGCAGTCACCGACAGAAGGTCAGGGCATCTCGTGGACCGTCAACTCGACGTCACGCCGCTGGCCCTCGATGTCGGTGACCAGTCGCTCGACGACGGTTTCCGCCTCTGCGAGGAGTTTGGGCTCGACCTTGTCGATGACCCAATCTAACGAGACGAACCGCGGCAGCGAGATCGCGTTCGTGTTCGCCGAATGGGGGTTATAGATGGCATCGAAGTAGATCCGACTCGCCGTCGGAGCGTCCGCCGGTGCCGATTCCGGCTCCGGTTCGACGCGCCACTCGCCGCGGGCGTCGATGTCGTTGACCAGCCGCCACTCGAGCGATTCCGGTGGGGTGATGTCGATCACCTTCGAGCGGGCGGTGTAGCTGAGCTTCCACCACGTGAGCGTGAGGTCATAGACCGAGCCGGCGTCGCCGTTGCCGTTGATTCGAACTTCTTTCAGGTGGTCCGTGTACCGCGGGTAGTCGGCGAACGAGCGCACGTGCGGGAACACCTCCTCGGGTGACCGGTGGGCGAGCGTGCTGAGGAGAATCCTGTCCACACCCATGGTAGGAGGCGTTCAAACGTAAGGATTTCTATAGGACCACTCGGGAGCCACACATCCTGACAGACGAGAGTCTCAGTCGCTCGAGGCCGTTCGTGACCGGTCTCCATCGACGCCGTTGCGGAGCGCAGCGATGCGGTCTGCGATCGGCGGATGATGGGTCGCAAGACTGTAGAGGAATCCTGCCTCGAGTCGAACGTCGTTTGCGTCGGCCAGCGTCTCGAGGGCGGCAATCGTCGCCTCGCGGCCGGCCATCTGAGCCGCGTAGGCGTCCGCCTGAAACTCCTGCCAGCGCGCGAGTGCGCCAAGCAAGACGACGCGATACAGGACGTACAGTCCCATGAGCAAGCCGACAACGCTGAACGTCGACCCGAACCAGCCGCTCCCGAACTGCGGAGCGATGAGCGCCCAGACGCCGATGACAGCACCGGTAAGCGCCCCGCGTTGCCACAGGTGACGGCCCGCAACGTGGCCGAACTCGTGAGCGAGGATCGCCTGCAGCTCATCGTCGTCACACGCCGTGAGCAGGTGATCGGTCAGGAAGACGTATTGTCGTCCGGGAAGCGAACCCGCGACGAGCGCGTTCGCGGTCTTGGTCGACTCGCCCTCGAGTAGGGAGATCCCCTGGGGACTGTAGCCCGCGTTTGCACAGAGGCGCTCGACGCGCTCGCGGCGCTGGTCTTCCAGCGGGACGTACTCCCGGCTGAGAACGAGCAGATACGGCGAGAGGCCGAAGCCGGCAACGACGAGTATGCCGAGCGTGACGACGAGGGCGAACCGCGACACGCTGACGGCCGACCCAAGTGCGAGGAACCCGCCGATCCCGACCACCGCAATGGCGATGGCGATCGTCAACACAGCGAGCACCCGCCTGACGCGTCGCCACGCCGATGCCGTCGTCTCTCGGAGTGTGCGGACCGTGGGATACGTGCCGAGTGCCATCGAGACCAGCGGGACAGCGACGATTGCAAACGTAAGCAGGACGTGGACTGCGAACTCGAGGACGGCGACGCCGAACAGGTCCGGTCCTGCCGTCTCGACGGGGGCCGCCGCTCGCTCCAGCAGCCCGAACGCGTACACGCCAAGCAGTGCGAGGGCCGGCAGTCCGAATCCGGCTGCCTGCTGGACGCGATTGAGACGGTGCAGGCGGTCTTCGATCGGGGAGTTCATCGCCTCGACGCGCCGAGCGTACGCTCGAAACCCGAAGAACGGCCCGACCGCAAGGACGAGAACGAACGCAGCGACGGCGAGCATAGCCTGTGTTCTGCTAACACCTTCCTAAGTTATGATTCCCATTCTGCACGGCGTCCGTCGAAAAGGCACACGGTAACTCGGGGATTGCTGGGCACTAAAACGCGAGTTGTGTCGATCAAGACGGTTCACACACCGATTGTACTCGAGACGCGGTCGGCACCTATGAACAGTCGGCTGGCAATATCAGCGACGACAGGCAGCGCCCCCAACACTGGATCCCTGAGCCGACACTGATCAGGGCGTCCCGACTCCGACGGCCGGCCACCGATCAGGACGCTCCGGTGCTGCCGGCGGGCTCGACGTCATGATCGGTCTCGGTAGCGTGTGTCTCCAAGATTTTGATCTCGAACGCCACTCGTTCGCCAGCGAGTTCGTGATTGAAGTCGATGGTCACCGTCTCGTCGGAGACATCGACGATCCATCCCATCTCGCCAGTCTCGCTCTCGACGAGTTCACCCACCTCGGCCGTCGTCTCGCTACGGGCCTCGAGTTCCTCGCGGGGAATCGTGACGATGGCGTTCTCATCAACGGTTCCGTAGGCCGATTCGGGCTCGAGGACGACCGTTTTCGTCTCGCCGTCGGCCATCTCCAGGACGGCCTCGTCGAGTCCCGAGAGGACGTGGCCCTCGCCGACGCGGAACTCGAGGGGTTTGAAATCGCGGGTGTCGTGGTAGATTCCCTCCTCGAGGGCGACGTCGACATCGGTCGTCTCGAACACCTCTCCTGCTGCCGGGCCGTCGACGAGGCGACCGGTCAGATGGACGATGGCGATGTGGCCGGGTTCGATCATGACTCCTCGACGGTGCAGTCGACGGCGTGGGGCATGTAGGCGTTGTTGCCGTAGCCGCTCTGGTTCCACGGATACTGGTCGTCCGCGATGCTCCGGAGTTGGTCATCCGGGTTGGAGATGGTTGCCGGCTGCGTGTAGCCCCGGTCGTCGGTCGCCCGCGAGGCGAGCGTGTGGTCGCCCGTCGACGGGTCTTCCCAGACGTAGCGGAACTGCCGCCAGCCCGAGTTGCCATCGACCGGGCCGAAGAACTCGGCTTCGCCCCACGAGTCGCCGCCGTCGGTCGAGACTTCGACCATCTCGAGGCCGTCGTCGCCGGCCCACGCGACGCCGATAACCTCGATGGTGCCGGCAGGTGATGGCGAGATGGTCTGTCCCTCACCTGGATAGCCGATGAGCGACTTCTCGACCTGATCGTACATGTAGGCGTTGCGGATCGCGTCGGTCTGTTCCATCTGCTCGCGCGTGTCGTAGACCGGGATGTCTTCGTAGTGTTCCGCGCCGTCGTCTTCTTCGGGGACGACCCGGTAGGAGTACTGCTGCCAGTGGGTATAGGTGCGCTGCCCGTCCTCGGGAGCACCCTCCTCCTCCCACTCGTCGCCGATGACCATCGTCTCCATGACGTGCATCCGGTTGACCCATTTGACGTTGTTGCAGCCGAACCAGCCGGGAACGAGCAGCCGGACCGGGAACCCGTGGTCGGGTGAGACCGGCGACCCGTTCATGTTGTACGCCAGTAACGTGTCGTCCAACACTTTCTCCATCGGGATCGACCGGGTGAAGACGTCTTCCCCTTCCGGGTGTTCGCCACCCATCACGGTAAGGAAATACCCCTCGCCCGTCTCGGCTCCGTAATACTCTAGGATCTCCGATACCGGCGTCCCTGTCCAGACGGTGTTACCGACCGCACCGAACGTCCACTGGTTGCCACCGACCTGCGGGTCGAAGTACGACCGGCCGTTCCCGGCACACTGCATCGTGTGGGTGACCGACTCGGTGCTGAAGGAGTGTTTGATCTCCTCCATCGACAGATCGGCCTCATCGTCGACGAGGCCGGTCAGTGAGACGGTCCAGTCCGACTCCTCGATGTCAGGCGTCGGGTAATGATTCCGGATGTAGTGTTCCTCACGCGGCGTGATGTAATCCGCGTACGTCGCTCTAGCCGCTGCCTCCGCGTTCTCCGGCTCCGGCGACAAGATTCGTAGCCCCGGATACCGTTCCTCGAGTGATGGGCCACCATCTCCGCCGCCGTCCCCGCCGTTCGATCCATTGCCGTCGCCGCTTTCTGCACAGCCCGCAAGAACACCGACACCGGCCAGCGCCCCGGTTGCCATCAGAAACCGCCGTCGTTCGACGAACCGATCGCGTCGCGAGCCGTCCGCTGCCCCGTTCCCCTCGCTCGATTGCTGACGTGACATACCATGTGTTGTCCATGGTAGACAATATCAAACATCGGCTGGTCCACACCAACCCTACTCGGAGACAGTTACCGTCCCAACCATCCCCTGTCCAGCGTGGGGCGTACAGACGTAGACGTACTCGCCGGGGACGGTAAACTCGTGTTCGAAGGTTTCGTCGACGGCCATGATGGCGAAATGATCGTCACCCTCGTAGGACGTAAACGGCTCGGCACCCTCCGGATTTTCACACTTCGGCGACGCGTCCGGATGGCTCGTGACGTTGTGTCCCTCGCTCAATGCGGTCCAGCTGACGGTATCGCCGACCGCGATCTCGACCGCTTCGGGCTCGAACCGGAGGCGTCCCTCTGGCCCAACATCGACGTCGGTGACACCGCCGTTCTCGTCGTCTGTGCCGTTCTGTTCACCGGTATCGCCACTGGAACACCCTGACAGAGCCATGCCAATCGTGACCGTGACAGCCGTCCGAAGGAACGTGCGTCGTTCGATCATCGTACAGACCATCGCAAGCCACGGGCCCCCATATAATCTGAATTGGCACAGGCCAATCGCAGTCCCCCCTCGAGACACGGTCATAATCGCCAGGGGACGTTACCGTCGTTTGATCACTCATCTGGGATCGGCGGTCTAGACAACGATCGAAACGATTTTTCAGCCCGTCTCGAGCCTTACGGAGAAGACGAGTCGCGTCTTAAAATAAATAGTACATATTTAACCACACCCATGGTATATTACCACATGCGCGAACTGACTTTCGCGCTCGAGTATCAGGACGGGGTCGATCCCGTGATGGACGCGTTTATGGAATATCCAACGCTGTCCTCGGACTCGATCGCCAGTTGCGTCCGACGGGATCGGCTGTGGTGTATCGAGCGGTTCGTGGGACCCGAAACGGCGCTCGACCAGATCGAGCGCCTCAGACTCGAGGCGGACACGCCGACCGAAAAGATGACCGAGACGGACTGTGGCGCGGTTCGACAACACGAGGTTCTCGAGCGTTCCTCGACAACGCTCGTCTTCTACTCGTTTCTCAAACGGCTCCACACCTGTAACTCCGTGGCAGCCCTCGCGGCCAGGCACCTCGACCTCGGGCTCGTCTTTCAGTCACAGCGACGCGGGAACTGCCACGAGTGGCGTCTGCTCATGCCATCGGACGAGAACGTCGACGTATTCTCGGAAAAGGCCCAAACCCATCTCGATGACAGAGTCCGATTTACCATCGGTCGCCTCGGCGACGCCGAACAGTTAAACTACGATTCGCTGGCGACTGTCTCGATGCCCTGCGAACAGCGAGCCACGCTCCGGGCGGCCATCGAACACGGCTACTACGAGACGCCACGGGAGATCACTATCAGCGAACTCGCGGCCGTCCTCGACGTGCCCCAATCGACGGTCTCCTATCGGCTTCGGCAAGCCGAAGCCCAACTCGCCAAGGGCTACCTCCATCGCTCCGATGAGGAGTTCCGAACGCAGGCTGCACACTCCACCTGATCGTGGCAGCAGGTGCCGTGCTCGAGTTCGGTCACGCGAGACGACCCCACGCGATGTGATCCCAGAGGCGTTCGTAGGCGTAGTACGTCCCGGTTTTGACCACGTTAGCCACGAGGCCGATGTCGATAGCAGGCCGTATGTCTCCAAGGACGACCCAGGCGACAGCGACAGTGATCGCGATCATCAGGAGCCGATAGCCCAGGGTCTTGATTACCGTCCGTTTTCGCGCCTGAAACGAATGAGGCGTGCTGTCCGTTGCGTGACCCATGACACTACTAACCACGCTCTACGGGTTAAATGTAACCAGTATAGGGTTCGTTATCTCACTCACGTAACGATACGCGGTTTCTCCCCTTCGAACCACAACGTACGGACTGGCACAGCTGTGTGTCGCGTACTGAGCGCCGTCCAGCATGGCAATCTTCTATACGCGGCCTCGACAAGCGCGAGCCATGCGAGACGTCTGTATCGTCGGCGGCGGCACTGCCGGCCTCGCCGCGTCGATCTTCACCGCTCGCGCAGGACTGGATACCCTCGTCATCGACGGGGGCGAATCGATCCTCGCGCGGAACGCCAGCCTCGAGAACTACCCCGGCTTCCCGGACGGCGTTGATGCCCGCCGATATCTGCAACTCACCCGCGAGCAGGCCCGAAACGCAGGTGCAGAGTTCGAACTCGGGCGTGTGACGCGTGCCGAACCGATCGATGAGGACGATCTCGAGGCGGGCTTCGCCCTCGAGACCGATGGCGGCGAGCCACTCGAGACCCGCCGTGTTATCGCGGCTTCGTGGTCGGACAGCGACTACCTCGTCCCACTCGATGTCGGCCGGATTCAACGCGGGAGCAAACACTTCGTCGACACCGACGACGCCGGTCGGACGGCCGTCGACGGCGTCTATGCTGCGGGCCGACTCGCGGACGAACCCCATCAGGCGATCGTGGCGGCCGGCCACGGTGCAAAGGTCGGCCTCGCCGTGATCCACGACTCGGACGCGAACTTCTATCACGACTGGGTCGTCCCCGAGGGCTACTTCACTGGCCGCGGCCGCGAGGTGCCACCGGGCTGTGAGGAAATCGACGACGACGAGCGCCGCGCGCGTGACGGACAGGCGCGAACGCGCATGCTCGAGGCCTTCGCGGAACCGTTAGACGAGGTGCCGACGATGCACCCGAGCGTCGAGCAGGACTGAGCTAGTAAGCGACGCGACCGTATTCTTTTGCCGAATGCGTGCATCGACTCCGACGATGGAGGTCGCCATCCTCACCGTCGGCGACGAAGTACTCGCCGGGGATATCGCGAACACGAACGCACAGTGGCTCGCGGCCCGGCTGACCGACAGCGGCGCGACCGTCGACCGAATCCTGACGATCCCGGACGATCGCGACCGCATCGCGGCGACGATTCGGGAGTGGACGACCGACGTCGACGCCGTGATCGTGACCGGTGGCCTCGGCGGCACCCACGACGACGTCACCGCCGACGCGCTTGCGGACGCGTTCGACCGCGAGTTGGTCGTCGACGAGGCCGTCCGACAGGACGTCATCGAGACCGTCGCGAACTACCGAGACCTCGACCCAGAGACGGTCACGGCCGCGGAACTCGACTTCGATGTCGACGCGTGGGCGGCGCTGCCCGCGGGGAGCCGCCCCCTGCACAATCCGGAAGGCCTTTGCCCCGGTTGCGTGCTCGAGACCGTCTACGCGTTCCCGGGCGTGCCCGCGGAGATGCGGGCGTTGTTCGAGCAGGTCGCCGCGGAGTTCGATGGCGAGACGATCTCACAGATCGCATACACCCCTCAGCCGGAGGGGACGATGGCCGAGGCCATCGACGACGTTCGCGACCAGTTCGACGTGACGATCGGTAGTTATCCGGCGACGGAGCGACAAAACCGGCTGAAGGTGACCGGCACCGATCCCGCAACCGTCGACGCAGCCCTCGAGTGGCTCGCCGATCGGGTCGATCTCGTGACCGAGGAGTAGAACAGGTGCCGGTGCAGTCGGCGACGCCTCGCTACGCTTAACACACCCCGAGAATGAATAGCAGACGAATGCTCGAGGGAGTCAACGTCGCGCTCGGGGTGACGGGGTCGATCGCGGCCGTCAAAACGGTCGAACTGGCCCACGAGTTGCGACGCCAGGGTGCCACAGTTCGCGGGGTGATGACCGGCAGTGCACAGGGGATCATCCACCCCTGGGCCGTCGAGTTCGCCACCGACAACGACGTGGTCACGGAGATCACGGGCAGCGTCGAACACGTCGACCTCTGTGGGTACGATGGCTGGGCCGACGTCTTTCTCATCGCACCGGCGACGGCCAACACCGTCGGCAAGATCGCCGGGGCCGTCGACGACACGCCGGTGACAACGTGTGCCACGACCGCACTCGGTGCCGACACGCCGGTCGTGATCGCCCCTGCGATGCACGAACCGATGTACGACCACCCCGGCGTGCTCGAGGCGATCGACACCGTCGCCGAGTGGGGCGTCGACTTTGTCGACCCGCGGATCGAGGAGGGGAAAGCAAAGATCGCGAGCGAAGAGGCGATCGTCTCCGATGTCGCTCGCGCAGCCGGCGACCGGCCGCTCGCAGGCAAGCACGTCGTCATGACCAGCGGGGCGACAAGCGAGTCGATCGATCCCGTTCGAATCATCACGAATCGCTCGTCGGGGAAGATGGGCCGCGCCATCGCACAGGCCTGCTACGTCCGCGGGGCGGACGTGACGCTCGTCCACGATGGTCCCGGCGTGCCCTACGCCACAGTCCAGCAGGTCGAAAGCGCCGCGGAGATGCTCGCGGCCACGCGTGAGGCCTGTGACGACGCCGACACACTCGTTTCGGTGGCCGCCATCAGCGACTACACCATCGAGGCGAGCGCCGGGAAGTTGCGTTCAGGGCAGGAGCTGACCCTCGAGCTCGAGCCGACGCCGAAACTCATCGACGAGATTCGCGCCGACTATCCGGAGCTGCCGATCGTCGGCTTCAAAACCGAGACCTCCGGCGACGAGGGGGCGATGATCGAACAGGCCAGACAGACCTTGGAGCGGGCCGGCCTCGCCTTTGTCGTCGCCAACGACGCGAGCGTGATGGGATCGGAGACGACGTGTGCCCTGTTGGTCCACGCGGATGACGCCGCTCGCTACGAGGGGACGAAAGCTGGATTAGGTGGCGAGATCGCCGACTCGATCGCGGCGATGCTTGGCGTCGGGTCGACGGCCAGCTAAGGTCGGAAGGGAAGTTATGTCTATTGGACAACAAATGTAACTCGCCGTGTGGCTGGTCCGTGACCTCGTGACACCACCGCTTTCGACAAGCCCGTCAAGACAATTATATGGATGGACTTCATTCGTTCGAACTAATGAGTATTCGATCTGATCAAAGGGGAGTGCAAGGCCGGGTCGGTCCGGCACTGGGAGGTGACTGAGGTGGCACAACAGCTACAGACTGAGGACGCGTCGACGGCCGACAGTGACGAACACGACGTAACCGACGAACCGCTTTCGAAAGGCGAGGTCTTCGAAGTCCTTCGGAACCAGCGACGGCGCTACGTCGTGCAGTATCTCAAACAGGACGATCGACCGGTCGAACTCGGCGATCTCGCCCAGCAGGTCGCCGCCTGGGAGTACGACACGACACTCGAGGGAGTCACACCCGAGCAGCGAAAGCGGGTCTACACGACGCTCCAGCAGACCCACCTCCCGAAAATGGACTCGAGCGGCATTCTCCGCTTTGACTCCGATCGGGGCCTCATCGAGTCGACCGACCGAACCCGAGACATCAGCGTCTATCTCGAGATCGTCCCCGGCCGGGAGTTCGCATGGCGGGAGCTGTATCTCTCCCTGGGGGCGATCAGTTGTGCACTGGCCGCGTCGCTCTGGCTGGAGATCTATCCGCTGAGCCAGTTCTCGGATCTGACCTGGCTGTCCGTCATCGCAGGCATGTTCACGCTCACAGCGGTTGCACACATTTACTACGAGCGAAACATGCGTCTCGGACACGGCGACCAGCCGCCGGAACTCAGCTACAGCGAGTGACGACTGGCGGCTGGCGGTGAACACCCCGACCACCCCGGACTCGGGATCGTGTGGGCAGCAAACACATCCCGCCGCTTGGCCGCTCACCCGGCCGGATCGTCAACTTTTACTCTCCGACCGCCCGACCGACGACATGGATCAACTCAAGCAGTCCCTCCTCGACGCGCCGATCATCGAGAAAAACGGCTATCACTACTTCGTCCACCCGATCAGCGACGGCCTCCCCAAACTCGAGCCGGGTCTGTTGCGCGAGATCGTCATCCGAATCATCCGTAAGGCCGAACTCGAGGACGTCGATCGGATCGTCACGCCCGCAGCGATGGGCATTCACATCTCGACGGCCGTCTCGCTGATGACCGACATCCCGCTGACCGTGATCCGAAAGCGCAAGTACGGGCTCGAGGACGAGGTCGCGATCTCCCAGCAGACCGGCTACTCGGAGAACGAGATGTACATCAACGACGTCCGCGAGGGCGAGCGCGTGCTCGTCATCGACGACGTGCTCTCGACGGGCGGGACGCTCGCGGCGGTGCTCACCGCACTGGACGATATCGGTGCGGAGGTCATCGACACGGTCGCCGTGATCAAGAAGGTCGGCGGCGAAAACAAGGTCGACGACGCCGGCTACGACGTCAAGACGCTGATCAACGTCGATGTCGTCGATGGTGAGGTCGTCATCGTCGACGAAGAAGGCGATCAGTAAACGAGCGTCGACGCCTGTTCCAGCACCCGCCACTGAATCGAACGCAGACGAGAGGCTGGGTGTCAACGGTGGCTGTGTAGTTCGGACGACGAGTAGCGACGGGGCTCGCTGTCGGCTGTCGAATCGGTCCATGTCGGCCCAACACAAGGAATATGGTCGCAGAATCGGAATCTCACGCGTATGGCTGGGAATAGTGTCGGGTCAGGTGAACGCACTCGGCTGCGACGGCGTTCATTTCTGACGCATGCGGGGGCCCTTGGGGGTGCAGGACTGGCAGGCTGTCTCAGCTTCGACAGCGCCACGACCGACGGTCCGGCCGCGGAACTGATCGAGGAGGGGTTCGCGGCAGCGGACATCGAGCCGCCGTTCGAAACGACGATCGCCATCACGCAGGACGAAGAGCGAAACCGGTTCGCACAACTCCTCCAGAGCGAACTCGACGAAACCGGCTTTTTCGATGTCGAAATCGAATCGCGGGATTTCGGCTCGCACGTCGAGTCGATGCTTGCTGCGGCAGACACGGAAGAAAACGCCATCTTCGTTTCGAGCTGGACCGGCGGCTGGGATCCCAGCAACTACGTCACCATGCTTTTTCACTCGGAGAACCGGACGCCAAACGGACTCAACGTCGGCCACTACGAAAACGAAACCGTCGACGAGTACATCGACGCTGGGCTCACCGAAACCGACTCCGACGAACGTGTCGAGACGTATCGGAACCTCCAAAACGAACTGGTCGCGGACTCGCCGGCATCGTTTGTCCGGTTTCGCGAGGCCACGCACGTCTGGAATGGCGATGTCGTCAACGACTGGCAGACGTACCCGCTGCAACCTGGCTCATACTACGCGGTGTACGCCCCCTGGGCCGGTGTCTACACCGAACTCGAGGACGAAACCGAGTTCGTCGGCGACCTCGGCAGCGACGTCACGAACTCCGATCCCGTCGAAATAAACGGCGTCGTCTCGAGTCAGGCGACGGCGCTCGTCTACGAGCAACTCGTCGGCATCGACTTCGACGGCGAGGTCCAGCCGATGCTCGCGACCGACTGGGAGCAACTCGACGCGACGACGTATCGCTTCTCTCTCCGCAAGGGCGTCCAGTTTCACAACGGCGAAGCGCTTACCGCCACCCACGTCAAGCGCTCGCTCGAGCGCTACGAGGGAACGACACGGGAGAGCGACGTCTACGACTGGTACGAGAACAGTACGGTCATCGACGATCACACGATCGAGATCAGCTGCTGGCGGGAGTACGGCCCGTTCGAGACAGCACTGTTCAACGTCTCGATCGTCCCGCTGGCCGCGATCGACGGCGAAGGGGAAGCCGACCACGATCTCCAAACGAAACCGATCGGGACCGGCCCGTATCGATTCGTCGAGCACGAGTCTGGAAGCCACTGGCGACTGCGCCGGTTCGACGACCACTGGTTTGCAGGCGACGAGACGGTCCCCGCGACCCCACCGATCGAAACCGTCACGCTCGAGATTATCACCGAACAATCGTCCCGGCAGGCAGCCCTCGAGCGCGGTGATCTCCACTTCAGTTACAACCTGCCGTCGGCGAGTCTCAGCGATTTCGAGGCGAACGACGACTATGGCGTCGGCCGGCGTGTCAGTGGTGGGTTCGATATGATTCTGTACCCCTGCTATCTGCCCCCGTTTTCCGAGCCGTCGGTTCGCCGCGGCTGTAACATGCTGGTTCCGCGCGAGCGCACCCTCGAGACCGTCTATCACGGGATCGGACAGGTGGCGTATACACCGATCTCACCGCTGCTTGAGGACTACGCCGGTGAATCGTTTCAGAAAACAATCGCAAACGAGTACGTTCGCTCGGACTGATACCGATGTCGCTCGGTCGATACGTGGGTCGACGGCTGGCGATCACGGTGCCGGTCTTAGTCGGCGTCACCGCACTGACGTTCTCGTTCGTCCACCTGTTGCCGGGTGATGCGGTCGACGCGATCGTGGGCTTTCGAGACGTCAGTGCTGAGACCGAGGCGGCGATCCGAGCCGAATATCACCTCGACCAGCCGGTATGGGACCAGTACCTGTTATGGCTGCGTGATGCGATCACCCTCGAGTTCGGCGAGTCGCCGGTCACTGGCCGCGACGTGTCGGCGACGATCGGCCGCCGGCTTCCGGCGACGCTCGCACTCGGTGGGGCGGCGTGGCTGCTCGCGCTTGCGATCGGGATTCCCGCAGGGATCGTCACCGCCGTCAGCGCGGGCAAGCCGGCCGACGAAGTCGGGCGGCTCGCGGCGCTTGCCGGGATCGCGACGCCGAACTTCTGGCTCGGCCTCATCCTGTTGTTTGTCTTCAGCGTCCGGCTCGGCTGGTTTCGGGTTCTGCCACCGGACGCACCGCTCGTGAGTCTCGCGACCGTGAAGTTTCTCGTGTTACCGACGATCACGCTGGGAACGGCCGCAGCCGCGCTCGTCATGCGCCTGCTCCGGTCGTCGATGCGACGGGAGCTCGACGCACCGTATGTCACAGCCGCGCGCGCGAGGGGGCTCCCGGAACGGACAGTGATCCTGAAACACGTCTTGCGAAACGCCTTCCTGCCGGTCGTCACCGTCGCTGGCCTTCAGCTCGCGTTCCTGGTCGACGGGGCCGTCGTCGTCGAGGGGATCTTCTCCTGGCCGGGTATGGGCCGGCTGCTGGTACGGTCGATTCTTCGGCGGGATTACCCCGTTATTCAGGCGATCGTCCTCGTCATTGGCATCGCGATCGTCCTTGCAAACCTACTCGTCGACATCATCTACGCGATCCTCGATCCACGCATTCGATACTAAGATGAGCGACCGACAGCCCACCACCGACCGCGGCCGCATTCGTATCGTCGGCTTCGACGATGCCGCCGAACAGAAGCGAGACAGCGACGCGAGTAGCGACACTGCCGACGCTGCTGGTACGACGGCTGACCCCAGCATCGCCTCGAGGGGTGCCACAGGCATCGATCCGACGACAGCGTCGACGTCGGCGTCGGCTTTCGCTCAGCCGGGACGTCGTCTCGAGAACGCGTGGCGGCGGTTCCGCCGGAACCGGTCGGCGATGGCCGGGCTGGCAGTAATCATCGTTATGGCAGTGCTCGCGGTCTTTGCCCGGCCGATTACGGTGTCGACGGCCGAGGTGACGATCACGCTGCAGCCGTTCTCGCTGGCTCCCGACGATCCAACTGCGATGTTCGTCGGGCCGCCGAACGCCCCGCCCTCGCTGGCACATCCCTTCGGGACCGACTGGGCGGGCCGCGACCAGTTCTCGCGGGTACTCGTCGGTGGCCGATACACGCTCAGCATCGGTCTCGTCGCCGTCGCGCTGGCACTCTGCGTCGGCGTCCAGCTGGGCGCGATCGCCGGCTATTTCGGCGGCTGGATCGACGAGGCGATCATGCGGGTCGTCGACGTGCTCTATGCCTTCCCGTTTCTGGTGCTCGCGATCGCCATCGTCCCGATCCTCGAGCCGGTGCCGATCCTCGGGAGCGGCTACTGGACGGTGGTGGTCGCACTCGCCGTCACCGGCTGGGTCGGCTACGCCAGGCTGATCCGCGGCGAAGTTCTCTCAGTGCGCGAACGCGAGTACGTCACTGCCGCGCGAGCGCTGGGCGTCCCCGACCGAACGATCATCCGCCGACACGTCGTGCCGAACGCCATCGCGCCTGTTGTCGTGCAAGCAACGCTCAACGTCGGGACGGTCGTGCTCACCGCAGCAGCGCTTGGCTTTCTCGGGTTGGGCTTAGAGCCCGGCAGCGCCGAGTGGGGCGCGATGCTCGCACAGGGCCGCAGCTCGCTGCTCCGGGGCGACTGGCACGTGACTGTCTTCCCTGGACTCGCGATCTTCCTGTTCGTGCTGGCGATCAACCTCGTCGGTGATGGGATCAACGACGCGCTCGAGCCCGACCGTGACGGACGCGACGACCGGAGGCGGATGCGCTGATGGCGCTGCTCGAGGTCGACGATCTGGTCGTCCAGTACTACACCGACGACGGCGTGGTCCGGGCAGTCGACGGCATCAGCTACGAGATCCGCGCCGGCGAGACGGTCGGCCTCGTCGGCGAGAGCGGGGCCGGGAAAAGCGCCGCCAGCCGCGCGGTGCTCCGCCTGCTCGACGGGGCAGGTGAGATCGTAGGCGGTGAAATTCGGTTTCGCGGACACGACATCCTCGAGTTATCGGTCGACGACCTCCGGGCGATCCGTGGCGACGAGATCGCGATGGTCTTTCAGGACGCCGGCGCGGTATTCAACCCCGTCTACACCGTCGGCGAACAGATCGCCGAGACGATCCGCACCCACAAGGATGTCACCGACAGCGAGGCCCGCGACCGGACGATCGCCCTCATCGATCGGGTCGGGATTCCGAACCCGGCTGCCCGATACGCCGACTACCCTCACGAGCTCTCCGGCGGGATGCAACAGCGGGCCGTCATCGCGATGGCACTTGCCTGCGATCCCGCCGTGCTCATCTGCGACGAGCCGACGACCGGACTCGACGTGACGGTCCAGGCCGGCATCCTCGAGTTGCTCGCGGAGCTCGCAGCCACATCGGAGACGGCGATCCAGCTGGTCACTCACGATCTCGGCGTCGTCGCGGAGCTGTGCGATCGGGTGCTGGTCCAGTACGCCGGCGAGATCGTCGAGCGCGCGCCGGTCGACGACCTCTACTACGATCCGAAACACCCCTACACCGTCGGGCTGTTAGCCGCGACGCCACGGCTCGGCGACGACCGCGAGCGCCTGCCCACGATTCCGGGGACAGCCCCCGATCTCATCGACCCGCCGACAGGCTGTCGGTTCCATCCGCGCTGTCCGTACGCGGAGGACTGCTGTGCCAGCCGTCGCCCGTCGCTTGTCGATCCCGCGTCAGGTCGTCCGGACAACGGCGATCCCGAGACTCACGTCGCCGCCTGCCTCGAGTACACCGGCGACCTCGAGGCCGGGCTGGACTACGAGGTGCAGGTGCGAGATGCTGCGGACAGTGACTGCCGCGAGCGGAAACAGCAGGGTGAACCGCGATGACGACAGACGACGGCGACGAGCCGCTGGTGTGCGCCGAAGGGCTCGCGACACACTACACCACTGCCGACGGCATCCTCGATCGGCTGCTCGGGCGCGGCGAGACCGTTCGGGCAGTCGACGGCGTCGATCTCGAGCTTCATGCCGGCGAGACGGTCGGCCTGGTCGGCGAGAGCGGCTGTGGCAAGACCACGCTCGGCCGTACGCTCGTCGGACTGCTCGAGCCCGCCGCCGGCTCGGTCACCTACCGTGGGACCGACCTCACCGCGTGCTCTCGAGGTGCACTTCGGGAGCTGCGAAGCGAGATCCAGTACGTCTTCCAGGACCCGCTCTCGAGTCTGAATCCGCAGTTGACCGTCGCCGAGAGCATTGGCGAAGCGCTCGCAGTCCACGACGTCGTCCCGCCGGCGCGCCGCGACGAACGAGTTTGGGAGTTGCTCGAGACGGTCGGCCTGCAGGCCGATTATGCGACCCGATACCCACACGAACTCTCCGGCGGGCAGCGCCAGCGGATCGGCATCGCCCGCGCGCTTGCCGTCGAGCCCGAGGTACTCATCTGCGACGAGCCGGTGTCCGCGCTCGACGGTTCGGTTCAGGCCGGGATTCTCAACCTGCTGGCCGACTTGCAAGACCAGTTTGGACTCTCCTATCTGCTGATCACCCATGATCTCTCAGTCGTCGAGCACCTCGCCGACCGGGTGGCCGTGATGTATCTGGGTCGGTTCGTCGAAACGGGGACGACCGCCGAGGTCTTCGCCACCCCCTCCCATCCCTACACCGAGGCACTGCTGTCTGCGATTCCCGAACCCGACCCCCGCTGGGACGGCGACCGGGTCGTTCTCGAGGGTGCCGCCCCGTCGCCGACCGACATCCCGCCGGGCTGTCCGTTCCACACGCGCTGTCCGCGGGTACTCCCGCCCGCGGCGTCCGACCTCGGCGACGACGAGTTCCGCGCCGTGATGGCACTGCGAACCCGACTGAGCGACGCTGACGCCGACGCAGGACTCGCGGCGCTGCTCCCGCGAGGTGACGACCACACAGCCGATCCGGCTGCGCTCCGAGATGCCTACGACATCCCACGGCAGCTCTCCGACCCGGACGCCGACGATGCGCTCGCGGATGCGCTCGAGGCCGCCGCAGACGGGAATCTCGAGGCCACACGGACCCGACTCGCGTCGGCGTTCGAGACACCCTGTGAAACGACCGAACCGGTGCTAACGCCGGGGTCAGCATCCCATCCGATTGCCTGTCACCGATTCGACGACCGGTTCACAGGAGATACCGACGCCGCCGAGTCCGGCACCCGATCGACCGACAAATGACTCGAGACGCCCGCCCACGCGAGCGCGCGACCGACGAGCGCACGCGAACGATCGACTGGGCAACACTCAGCCACGTGGTGACGCCGCAGGCGCTGCGCTATCGGGCGATCGACGTCGGCGTGTCGACGGACAAACGGCGGTACGAACCCGGCGAGCCGGTCGAGATCACGATCACGTTTCGCAACCGGCTTCCGATCCCGATCCGGATTCGGACGGATTCGCCGAACTACTGGTACTGGACCGTCGACGGACTCCGATCGGCGTCACAGGTGCCTCGAGCGGTGCCCGACCGGCCCGCCGCGTTTTCGTTCACGCGGCGTGAACGCAAACGCTTCCAGCGGCAGTGGCACCAGCGAATGCAGGTCAGCGAAGACGACTGGCAGCCGGTCGATCCCGGTCGGTACACGATCGCAGTCGGCCTCACGCGTTCGGATGCTGCTGCTCATGGACTCGTTGACACTGCTGTCATCGAAATTGTCAGCTAACGTGGTGGTTTCGACGGCACGGTTGCAACGAAGCTGCCCCTTGGCTCAAACTGTACCGGTGCTATGGTTGGCGCTCACGAGTTTGTTTGTGCCAAAACATAGCGGGAGGTAGATTTGAACCACGCCGACTTCGGTCGCTTCGCTCCCTCGTCGTCTAGTTCAAATCTACTCGTCGTATTTCGACGAATTCTGGACTCGCTCCTCGCTCCACTCGTCGTTTGTCGTTGAATTCGTCAAAAGTAGCGGGAGGTAGATTTGAACTACCGGTCTGCGGGTTATGAGCCCGCCGGAATCTCCTGGCTATCCCATCCCGCTACCTGTTCATACCCGAGTCGCCTAGTTAAGGGTTGTGATTCGGGTGCCGTATGCGGGTTTCTCCCGTCAGTCCTGATGGACCTGCCACGTATAGAGGCTCTCACAGGTGTAGTTAACGAAGAAGCCGACGCCGATCCCGACGACGTTCGCCAGCACATACCAGATCGCAAACCGGCGAACCAGAACAGCTAGTACCGCCAGCGTCACGAGAAACCCACCGAATCGGACCACGTTTGAACGCAGGAATCGCTTCCCCAGGGGTCGAAAGCCACTCTTTCCGTAGTCAGAGAACGTCCATCGTTCGTTGATCGCAAAGATCACCGCGATGCCGAGCTCCCAAGAGAGCACTTTCGCGATGACCGGACCGAGAACTGTCACCTCGACTAACAACACGAGAACCACATTGTCGACGGCCGCTCCGACGGCACCAACGCCGACGAACTGCCCGAATCGCGTCGTCGAACACAGCGCGCGAACCCGCATCCGGACGGCCTCTGACAGGGAATCACTCATCGTCGTATTCGGTCTCGAGCGTACCCGTCACTGTCGACGGCTCGGATTTCCATCTTCCGGTCGCCGCGTAAAAATAGCAATTAAAATACAGATCTGCGAACTCGAGCACGCTGCCTGAATTGCCACTGGAAGCTGGTCATGGACGGACTGGGCGGACAGGACTCGGGACGAGGGTGTACCGATGTCGATCAGATCGCGAGATCGGCTTTCGGCCGGATAACTTCGACATCCTCGGCCTCGACATGGTCGACATCGAGGAAGTGTGGCATGTAGTTTCGCCGCTCGTAGTCCTCGTACTCGTCTTCCTCGCCGACGGTACACCAGAGCTGGACCCGGTCGGGACCGTGGTACTCGCCGTTTCTGTTGATCCCAAAACAGACCACTTCCGACTCCCCGTATCGGATGATCGCCCCATTTCGAATGCCGGGATCGCCGTGGATGATGAGCTGCTTCATGCCTTCAGCTTCACAGGAGAGCGGATTAAACGCTTCGGAGGCTGCTGTCGCCTCGCAAGCCGGACGACGGAGCGCAGCCTCGTCTGCAAGTCAACAGCGAGCGTGGCAGGCCAGCGCGTCGTCGCCAGTGGGCGGTGGCCCGGCGGCTATCAAACGGTTTTTAAACAGCGCTGCCATAGGCCACAGCAAGTGAGATAACCATGCAGATGCCACGCCGATTCAATACGTACTGCCCGCACTGCAACGAACACCACGAACACGAAGTCGAAAAGTCCCGCACCGGCCGCTCCTCGGGTATGAAATGGGACGCTCGCCGTACCCGGCGCAACAGCGCGTCGATCGGGAACTCCGGTCGCTTCTCGAAGGTGCCCGGTGGCGAGAAGCCAACCAAGAAGACCGACCTCAAGTACCGCTGCAACGAATGTGGCAAGGCCCACCTCCGCGAGGGATGGCGCGCTGGCCGACTCGAGTTCCAGGAGTGATTTCAATGGCAGGAAACTTCTACAGCGTCCGATGCGGTGACTGCGAGAACGAACAGACCGTCTTCGGCAAGGCCTCCACGGAGGTCGCCTGTGCCGTCTGTGGCACGACGCTTGCGCGACCGACCGGCGGCAAAGCCGAGATCGAACACGAGATCATCGACACAGTCGAGTCACGATGAAATACAGCGGCTGGCCCGACCCCGGCGAACTCGTCGTCGGCAAGATCGACGAAATCGAGGACTTCGGTGTCTTCGTCGATCTCGAGGAGTACGAGGACAAACGCGGACTGATCCACATCTCCGAGGTCGCAAGCGGCTGGATCAAAAACGTCCGCGATCACGTCCGCGAGGGCCAGATCGTCGTCTGTAAGGTCCTGGATGTCGACGAGAGCTCCCAGCAGATCGACCTCTCGCTGAAAGACGTCAACGACCACCAGCGCTCCGACAAGATTCAGGAGTGGAAAAACGAGCAGAAGGCCGACAACTGGATGGAACTGGCCTTCGGCGACGAAATCGACGACGAGGCCTACACCGCGATCGCCAACGAACTGATCGGGGCCCACGGAAGCCTCTACGACGGCTTCAAGCAGGCCGCAATCCACGGTGAGGAAGCTCTCGAGGACACCGATCTAGCCGACGACGAGATCGACGCGATCGTCGAGACGGCCCGCGAGAACGTCTCGGTCCCCTACGTCAACGTCACTGGCTATGTCGACTTAGAGAACCCCTCGCCAAGCGGCGTCGACGGTATCCGCGAGGCTCTCGAGGCTGCCGAAGGCAATGGCGGGGTGCCCGAAGAAGTCGACCTCGAAGTGAGCTACGTCGGCGCACCCGAGTACCGCATCGAGGTCCAAGCACCCAACTACAAGACCGCCGAGTCCCAGCTCGAGGACAGCGCTGACCGCGCGATCGCCGCGATCGAAGGTCACGACGGCAGCGGCGAGTACCACCGCGAGCGACGCACCGACGACGAGTAATGAAATCGGATATCCGGGTGTGCTCGGCGTGGCAGACGGCCCACGACCGCCCGGTGTATACCCTTTCTGAGACCTGTCCTGACTGCGGTGCCGACGCCGAAAACAGCGCGCCGGCACCGTTCGATCCCGACGATCCTCACGGCGAGTACCGACGCGCTCTTAAACGTCGCCATCGCTGATACGGTATGGACGAACTCGAGATCGACGCAGTCGCCGAGGTCGAACTGGACGACCCCGTCCTCGTCGAGGGGTTGCCGGGGGTTGGACACGTCGGCACGCTCGCCGTCGAGCACTTGCTCGAGGAACTCGAAGGCGAGAGCACGCTCGTCCGACGGGTCTACTCCCGCGAGTTCCCGCCGCAAGTGAGCATCGAGAACGGCGTCTCGGAACTGACCTGTGCTGAGGTCTACGCTGTCGACGTTCCCGACGGCAGGGACCTCCTCCTTTTGACTGGCGATCATCAGGCCCAGAGCAACGCCGGTCACTACACGCTGACCGACGCCTTCCTCGACATCGCCGCGGCGTTCGGCGCGACGGAAGTCTATGCACTCGGTGGCGTCCCGACCGGTGAACTCATCGACGAGTACGCCGTCGTCGGGGCCGTCAGCGACGAGTCGTTGCTCGAGGGACTCGAGGACGCTGGCGTCGAGTTCCGCGATGACGAACCCGCCGGCGGCATCGTCGGCGTCTCCGGGCTCTTGCTGGGACTCGGCGAGCGCCGTGGTTTCGATGCGGCCTGCCTGATGGGCGAGACCAGTGGCTATCTCGTCGATCCGAAAAGCGCTCGATCGGTGCTCGAGGTGCTTGCGGACATCCTCGGTTTCGACCTCGATTATGAATCCCTCGACGAGCGAGCCGACGAGATGGAAGACGTCATCGGCAAGATCCAGGAGATGGAACAGCAACAGAGCATGGACGTGCCGACCGACGACGACCTGCGCTACATCGGGTAACGACTCGATTTGCTTCGTTCTTGCAGCCAGTTGTGTCGCTGAGTGAGCTGCACATTCTAGAACTGGGAGACGGGACTGACGGCCGGACCGCTTATACGGTCTCCCGTCACTGTGTCCCGGCGCATCCGCGGCGGGGTATGGAGACGCCAGAACTGACCGGCGGGTGTCCGTATCAGCCCTCGAGGACTTCGTAGGACACGTCGGCGTCACGCAGTGCATCGGTGACGCGGCCGACGGCGTCGGTCGTCGCGACGGCGGTGACTGCGAGGCCGTGACTTGCAGCGTCAGCCGCGACGTCACCAACGGCGAAGGTGACCGCAGGCTCAGTACCGGCCTGCCGGCAGGCGACGACGGCCTCGACACCGGTGGCGACGACGATATCGGCGTCGGCACACGCGCCGGTGACCGTCTCATCGTCGATCGCACGGCTGCCGCCGGTACGGATCGATGGCACCTGGAGGACGGTGACGGAGCCGGGCTCGAGCTCCATGACACCCTCGAAGCTGGTGACACCGACATCGGTCCCGGCTTCGGCGTCGCTGGTCGCGATCCCGGTCGCGGGACCCGCATTCCCTGGCGTAGCATGAAGCAGGCCGTTCTCAACGGTCAGCGAGACCGTCTCGCCCTCCTCGATGTCGTCGGTAGCGATGTACGCATCCTCGCTCATCGCGCCGAGGACGTCGCCGGTGACGTGGTCGGCGAACCGACGAACGTCGTCGGCAGCACGGAAGAGCCAGTCGACGCCTTCGCGAGTGACGCGATAGCGAGAGCGGCCTTCCTTTTCGACGAATCCTTCCTCGACGAGTTCGCGAATGTATTCGCTGACGGCCTGACTCGTTACGCCGACTTCCTCGGCGATCTCACCCTGGCTGACCGCGGGCTGGCGCTCGGCGATCTGGACGAGAATCCGGAACCGCGTCGCGGCCCGCTTGTTGTCGAGGACGTCGACCATACCGCTATATTTCGGTGCGCGGCAAAAAGGGACGCGGTCGGCCCGCTGTGTCGATCGGCCGTACCGAGGCGTCAAGTTGATAGCCGGAGAGACCATCGGATTGAGGTGAACATGCCGACCCTACCCGCGTCGACAGCGGTGACTATCGGTTCGATTCCGCTCGGAGACGTCCTCGCCTGGACCGCGATCGGCGCGTTCGTCGCAGCGATGCTCCTCGAGTGGCGCGGTTTCGTCGATCCTGCACGCTATCTCGCCGCAGGTGCCTGGGTCGTCTTCGGCCTCTTCTGGCTGACGATGGTCCCACACTACTATCTCGAGGTCAAAAGCCCGATTCAGACGCTGCTGACACTGGCTGCACTGCCGTTGTCCGTCTATGCCGGGTATCTGCTCGTTCAGGGACGAGAGTCACTGCTCGTACTGTCGAATGCCGTCGCGTTCATGGGTCTTTTCTATCTGCCCGCGGAGACGATCCCCGTCGTTCGCACGTGGCTGATCGAGACGACGGCCGCCCAGACGCATTTCGGGATGGAACTGTTCGGCTACAGTCCCGGCATCATCGAAGGGAGCAACGGCTACATGAGCAAGTTCGGGTTCGATCCCAACGAGACGGTGACCGGCCGGACGACCTACATTATCATGTCCTGTACCGGCATCGGCAGCATGGCCATCTTCGGCGGCCTCATCGCAGCGGTCGACGCACCGTTCAAGCGGAAGGTCACACCCTTCGTGCTCTCGATCGGCGTCATCTGGTTTCTGAATCTCGTCCGGAACGTCTTCATCGGGCTGGCCTCGCCGTGGGGCTGGTTCCAGCAGGACATCCTCGTCTACTTCGTCACGGAGTTCATGGGCGCACCCGCCGACCGAACCTCCTATCTCGTCGCCCACAACTTCATCGCCCAGTCGCTGTCGATCGTCGCCTTGCTTGGCATTACGTACCTTGTCGTCCGCCTGCTCCCCGAAGTGCTCGAGCCCCTCGAGGAAGTCATCTACATCCTGACCGGGACGGAGTACGACCTCGCGGACGCCCTCGGCACGGACGTTCAGGGCGAGACCGACGCGGCGGCACGCACGGCCCGCTCCGAAACGGGCGATGACTGACACCGGCGTCGAGATCGACGTTCCGTTTGCCGTCCACGACCGCGCTGTCTTCGTTCCCGCTGCCGAGACGCTCGTCCTCGCGGACGTTCACCTCGGGAAAGCAGCCGCCTCGAGCGTCGACGCCCCGATCGACGACGGTGCCGACGTTTGCGACAGACTCGCGGACCTACTCGTGGCGACCGAGCCGAGCACGGTTGTCGTTGCGGGCGACCTGTTAGACTCGTTTTCGCGCCTTCCACGCGGCGTCGAACGCGATCTCGAGCGACTGATCGATGTCGTCAACGCGGCTGAAGCCGAGTTGGTCGTCACGCCTGGCAATCACGACACGATGCTCGAGGCTGCCTTCGACGGCGAGACAGCACTCGAATACGAACTGGCCGACGGCGAGACAGTGGTCTGTCACGGCCACGAGCGCCCGGAGACGACAGCCGAGCGGTACGTTGTCGGTCACGATCATCCCGCGCTGTCGATCGAGGGGAGCAAACGACCGTGTGTCCTCTATGGCCCCGATGCCTACGAGGGTGCGGACGTGCTCGTCCTTCCCGCGTTTACCCGACTCGCCGCTGGCGCGACCGTCAATAGAATGGCTGGCCGCGAGTTTCAGACGCCGCTCGTCCGGAACGCAGACGAGTTCTATCCCGCGGTTCGGGACGACTCGAGCGGCGAGACGCTGTGGTTTCCGCCGCTGGGAGAACTCCGAAAACTGCTGTGAACCAGCTGTGAGCGCACGTCGGCTGCGTTCCGACGCGCTCACTCGACCGGTGGTTCGGCGTCGGTGATCGAGACGTCGCCGTTCTCGAGGGTCACGTCGTAGGCACGCCGATAGCCGGCGTTGAGACAGGGCGTGCCGGCGACTGTTTCGACGCCTTCGGCCTCGTGAATGTGTCCGCACGCGACGAACGAAATGTCGTGATCGGCCAGCAGGTTCCTGAGTGCGATCGATCCCCAGTGGCGACCGCCGATACGGGGGACGGACTCGGCGACCCGATCGAGCGTGGTGTTGAACGGTGGGACGTGTGTGAGTCCGATCGTCCCGTGGCTGTCCTCGTCAGCCGTCGCGAGCGACGTCAGCGTCTCGTATCCATCACTGTAGGTGGCAAACTGCTGGTCGAACCCCTCGAGTCGGTCGCACAACGCGGCGGCAGCTTCCGTGTCATCACCTGTGGCACGGTCGAGCGTTCGCGCGAGCCACGCGTCGGGGTCGTCGATCCCAGTCATCTCGTCGGGATTGTATCGGACTTCCGGACCGTCGTCGAGCAGGTCGCTCCCGAAGCCAAAGGCGTGGTATGAGCCGATATCGGCCGTCGCTCGGTGCAGGTTCCGTCCCCCTGTCGAACCGTCGATGAACTCTTCGTGTCGATGATGATCGTGGTTTCCGGGGACCGTTAGAACTGGGACGTCGAGTTCGTCTAAGTGCTCGAAGAAGGCCGTCGCTTCCTCGAGTCCGACCAGTTCTTCTTGCTGCAGCGTCCCGTTTGCGACGCTCACGCGAGAGTGAGCGACGTCGCCGACGGTGAGGACGGCGTCGAACCGCTCCCACGACGGGTGCGGGCGGCCGGCGTACCCGTCTTCGCCGAGGTGGAGATCCCCGAGTACGAGTAGTTTCATGAGAGAAATCAGACCGGAACGTCAGCGACCAGCGACTTAACGATTGCGTCGTGACCGGTCCGTCACCGGCCCCGTGATCCCGACAGATCGTCGATGACAGCCTTCGCAGCCTGTCGGCCGCTCTCCATCGCACCCTGAATGGACGACCACCGCATGTAGTCACCCGCCAGATAGACTGCTCCTGCCGGATCGCGAACGTCGGGCAGCCGCTCGCGAAAGCCCGGTGGCTGGACGAACTGGGCGAACGGCACGCGCTCTGTATGGAGGGTCTCGAGCCCGTCGAACCCGTAGTCGGGATACCACGACTCGAGTGTCGACCGCGTTCGCTCGGTCAGTTCGGCGTCGCGTTCCGCCGCTCCGCGGCTCGCGCCGCTCTGCCTCGAGGGGCGATGGCCCTCGCCGCCGAGATACGTCGCACTGATGAGGGTCGTCCCGTCAGGGGCGTACGTCGGAGCGACCGCGCTATGCGGGACGACGTGGTTCGGCCCCGTTTCGGTCGCGTTCAACAGCAGCCGGCGGTCGGTCTCGAGGTCGACGCCAGGTGGCAGCGCGTAATACTGGGTGACACAGCCGCGTGCCTCCGTGGGGATCGCATCGACGCCGGTCAGCTCGCGTGCGGTCGGTGGGTCGGTCGCGACGACGACCGCGTCAGCTTCGACGGTCCCGGTATCGGTCTCGACCCTGACGGGACCGTCCGATCCGCTCGAGTTGCCCCCGGTCGCTGTAACCGACTCGGCACTGACCCCGGTTTCGATGGTGCCGCCGACCTCGCGGACGCGGTCTGCGAGTTGGCGCGGAATTGCACCCATTCCTGCTGCAGGGACGGCAATCTCACCCGCCGCAAGGGTCCGGAACGTGTACTCGAAGACACGGCTCGAGGTCGACAGCGAGCGATCGAGGGTAATCCCGCCGTAAAACGGGGCGACGAACTCGTCGACGAACCGGGCTGAGAACCCGCGTTCATCGAGGTATGCCCGGATCGTCTCGTCGGTGCCCTCCTCGAGTATCCGCTCCGGATCGGTTCGACGGAGGTTCCACCAGAGTCGAGCGATTCGGAGCGCGTCGCCAACGGAAACGGATTGGTTCGACAGCGTCGCCGGGATCGTGCCGGGCTCTCGAAGCGGGTCTGCGAGCGTCGATCGGCCGTCGGGGCCTGCGATGGTGGCACCCGGCGCGAATCGTCGTAGGCCGAGTGCCTCGAGATCGAGTTCTCGCTGCACTGCGGGATAGGCCGTAAACAGCACCTGAAAGCCGCGATCGAACCGGTAGCCGTCGCGCTCGACAGTGCGGACGCGGCCGCCGACCGTCTCGCGGCGCTCGAGCAAGGTGACGTCGACGCCGCCGCCGGCGAGGTGCCGGGCGGCGACGAGTCCAGCGAGACCGCCGCCGGCGACGAGAACGTGCGGGGGTGAAGCCATACGTACTGATTGAACGACAGTCAATAAAACCGTGGACCTAACGATGCAACGCGTGCAAATCGAACCAGCCGAAAGCCAGCGGCGATCGTGAAACGGTTAGTGATCTGTTATGATTCTAAGCGCAGCCCCAACGAGAATCACGATTGCGCCGAGGATCGTCGCCACGGGTGGAATCGGGACGAACAGCAATCCAACACCGACGACGAGCACAATTGTCGAAGTTCTGATCATGTGGACACGACGGCCCGACGACAGGAAGACTCACGGCAGGCATTGACAACGAGATCGGAACGAGAGACAGGACAGGGCAGGACAGGGCAGGGCAGGATCGCTCCGAGGAGCCGGCCGCGCCGATATCGAGTCCGCACCCATAAGCGCATCCCACTCATGATGTGGATATGGTCGACGCAACACTCACACCGATCGATCGCGGGACGATCACCGCCGACGTCAACAACATTATCGAGGGAGCCGTCCTCGGAACTGCCGCCGAGCCAAATCCCGAGACGGTCATGGAGGACGCGCCGGTCTACAACGTCGTCATCGACCACCCCGAGGCGACGATCCTCTGGGATACCGGTTCCCATCCCGACGCCGCAGACGGCCACTGGCCCGCCGACCTCTATGCGGCCTTTGAACACACCGGCCTCCGGCCGCTCGAGGACGATTTGGCCGACGCCGGCTACGCAGTCGCTGACATCGACATGGTGATCCAGACGCATCTGCACCTCGACCACGCCGGCGGCCTCTACGCGTTCGAGGACACCGATACGCCGATCGTCGTCCACGAAGCGGAGCTGAAATACGCCTACTACAGCGCCAAAACCGACGCGGGCGACGTGGCCTACCTCGCCGGCGACTTCGATCGTGAGTTGAACTGGGAGCCCGTCCACGGCGACCGTCGACAACTGTTCGACGGCCTCGAGCTCATCCACTTGCCCGGCCACACGCCCGGCCTTCTCGGCGTGGTGCTCGAACTCGACGACGCCGGCACGGTGATCCTCGCGGGCGATCAGGCCTACTCTCGAGTGAACTACGAGCAGGAACACCCCATGGGTGGCGGCCTACTCTGGAGCAACCGCGACTGGCACGAGAGCCTCCGGACGCTCAAGGACCTCGAGCGCCGCCATGACGCGCGGGTGTGCTGTGGGCACGCCACGGAGGATCTCGAGGCGCTGCAAGACGGTCTGTAGAGTGGCTTACACGGACTCGTTCCATTCTGTCTGTATCTTGTCGCACGGACGTATCCCACGCCTGTCGCCGACGGCGACGGTCGGTCGCGTCAGATCGGTATGGAGCTCATGTCGTCTGGCAGTACAGTTTATTACCAGCGATCCTCACGTTAGTCGTATGGGTCTGTTTACTGGGCTGCTGAACGTTCTGTCAGCGGGTATCGTCGTTGTCTTCGTCGGCCGTGCAGTCCTGAAACTCCTCGAGAATCCCGACCAGCCCCATCACAAACTGGTGTCAGCGAAAGAGCGCCATGCTACGACGATCGTCGGGATCCCGCTTACGCTCGTCGGCCTCTCGACGATGGTCAGTGGCCCGCTTGCAGTCCCGTATAATGCGCTACTGATACTGCTCCCAGGAATCGTCCTTCTCGTCTATCCGGACTTCAGCCCATCCGGTGTCTAACACTGGCTGCGACAAAACCGCTCGAGAAACTGTACAACCGTCTCAGTAGGAACTAGATTCGGACCTAGCCCTCGAGTTCGGCCCGCAAGAGCTGGTTGACGTCACCTGGGTCGGCGCTGCCACCGGTCTTTTGCATGACCTGACCCACGAGGAAGTTGATCGCGCCGTCGTCGCCCGACTCGTAGTCGTCGACGGCGTCCGGGTTCTCGTCGATGGCTTCGACGACGGCCTTCTGGACCTCGTCTTCGCCGGTCTTGCCTAAGCCTTCCTCAGCAACGACCTCGTCCGGCGTACGGCCGTCATCGAGCATCGACCGCAGGACGGTCTCGCGGGCGTTTTTCGCCGTGATCTCGTCCTCGGCGACGAGTTCGACCAGTCGGGTGACTTCCTCGAGTCTGTCCTCGATCTCGGTGATCTCGATGTCGCGGTAGTTGAGTTCGCCAAGCAGGTTGTCCGCAACCCACGTGGCGGCGAGGTCGGGATCGAACTCGCCGGCGACGTTCTCATAGAAGTCTGCGACCTGTTTCGTCGAGGTGAGCTTCGAGGCGGCCTCCTCGTTCAGGCCGTACTCTTCTTGGAACCGCTCGCGGCGGGCCGAGGGGAGTTCCGGAATCGCGATCTCGTCTTTCCAGCCGGAGACGCGCAGCGGCGGCAGGTCGGCCTCCTCGAAGTAGCGGTAGTCTTTCTCTTCTTCTTTCGAGCGCATCGAGACCGTGATGCCCCGACTCTCGTCCCAGTGGCGGGTTTCCTGTTCGACCGCGCGGCCGCGCTGGATGGCGTTTTTCTGGCGCGTCTCCTCGTATGCCAGCGCCTTCTCTGCGCCCTTGTGACTCGAGATGTTCTTGACCTCCGTCCGGTTGGCTGCCGCGAGTGCTTCCTCGCCGATCTCGTCGACGCCGTCGCCGTCGATTTCGTCCTCGGGAATGATCGAGAGGTTGGCGTCGATCCGCAGGCTGCCGTCGCGCTCGGCATCGAAGACGCCCAGGTACTCGAGCACTTCCTCGAGTTCCGCGAGGAAGGCTCGCACTTCGCTTGGGCTGCGGAAGTCGGGGGCCGTGACGATCTCCATCAGCGGCGTGCCCGCACGGTTGTAGTCGACTAAGGTGTACTCGGCCGAGTCGATGCCGCCACCGCCGCCGACGTGCTGGAGGCTGCCCGGGTCCTCCTCTAGGTGAGCGCGCTCGATCGTGATGGTACGGCGCTGGCCCTCGACGGCAACCTCGAGTTCGCCGTCAGCACAGATCGGCTCGTCGTACTGGGTGATCTGGAAGTTCTTGGGCAGGTCGGGATAGTAGTAGTTCTTCCGGTGGAAACGGGTCTCCTCGGGGATGTCGGCGTCGATCGCCTTCCCGATTTTGACGGCGGCCTCGACGGCAGCCTCGTTTAACACCGGTAGCGCCCCCGGCAGGCCAAGACAGACCGGGCAGACGTTCTCGTTGGGGTCGTCGGTCTGGTTGGTCGAACAGCCACAGAAGATCTTCGTATCGGTTTCCAGCTGAACGTGAACCTCGAGCCCGATAACGGTCACGAGGTCGCCCTGCTGGACGGTCTGGGCAGTCATTGGACATCGATTCGGCCCCACAGGGGTAAAACGTAACGGGACGAAGTCGTCGCACTCGGCTGTGACGTCTTCGAGTACCCCGGTCGGTTGTCTGCCCGCGTGTTCGGGACCGATCGGTCGTCGGAGGACCGTATATAAGATAGCTTATATTCGTCTGACGTACGTTTATGTGGCCGGACGGCCCCCTAGCAGATATGTCGAACAACCGTGTCGAGCAGCTCGAATCGACGGTTTCGGAACTCGAGTCGACGGTAACGGGCCTGACGGAGGAATTGATCGAGGCGAAAGAGCGGATCCGTGTTCTCGAGGCCGAACTCGATGCCGACACGCCGACGCGCGTTCCTGAGCGACGGGCGGAGCCAGCCGATGGGGACGAGACTCCCGAAGCCGAACCCGACGACGTCGCCGAAGCGGCGGCCGATGCCGAAGATGAGGCGGACACGAGCAGTGACGAAACGGAAGACTCAGGTAGCGACGACATTATCGTAGCATAACTGCAGGCGACGCCGTGGGGCGGGGAACGGAGCCGTAAGGAGTACCCACGACTGACGGCGTTCGACGACACGGAGGCCGCGCAAGGAGAATGTATATCAAGGCGATCATCCTCGACGATTTCAAGAGTTTTGGGAGGAAAACCAAGATCCCGTTTTACGAGGATTTCACGGTGGTGACAGGCCCAAATGGCTCTGGAAAGTCGAACATCATCGACGCCGTCCTCTTTGCGCTCGGACTCGCCCGAACCCGTGGGATCCGCGCCGAGAAGCTGACCGACCTGATTTACAACCCCGGTCACGAGGACGGGAACACGTCCAGTGGCCCCCGCGAGGCCACCGTCGAGGTCGTCCTCGACAACTCCGATGGCACCTTAGCGCGCTCGCAGGTCGTCAATGCTGCGGGAAGCGAAGATGTCGGCGACGTCGACGAGATCCGCATCCGACGGCGCGTCAAAGAGACCGAGGACAACTACTACTCCTACTACTATCTCAACGATCGCTCGGTCAACCTCTCGGACATCCAAGACCTACTGGCCCAGGCCGGCATCACCCCGGAGGGGTACAACGTCGTCATGCAGGGCGACGTCACCGAGATCATCAACATGACGCCCCACGCCCGCCGGGAGATCATCGACGAGATCGCGGGCGTCGCGGAGTTCGACGCGAAAAAGGAAGACGCCTTCGGCGAACTCGAGACGGTCCAGGAACGGATCGATGAGGCAACACTCCGCATCGAGGAGAAACGCGATCGGCTCGAGCAGCTCGCGGACGAACGCCGGGAAGCCATGCGCTACCGTCGGCTCCGCCGGGAAAAAGAGGAGTACGAGGGCTACAAGAAAGCCAGCGAACTCGAGGAGAAACGCGACGAACTCGCGTCGGTCGAAGCCGAGGTCGACGACCTCGCAGACGAACGCCGCGAACTGCAGCGGGAACTCGACGAACGCGAAGGCAAAGTCGTCCGCTTAGCCGAAGACCTCGAGGATCTTAATGCCGAAATCGAGCGCAAAGGCGAAGACGAACAGCTTCGGATCAAAAGCGAGATCGAAGAGCTCAAAGGCGAAATCTCACGCTTCGAGGACAAGATCGAAGCCAGCGAGGAGGCGATCGAAGACGCCGAATCGACGCGTCGCGAGGCGTTCGTCCAGATCGACCGCAAACAGGAGACGATCGACGATCTCGAGGCCGAGATCCGCGAGCAGAAACTCGAGAAAGCCTCCATAAAGAGCGAAATCCAGGAACGCGAAGCCGAACGCGACGAGCTCGAGGCCGAGATCGAAGCCGTCGACACCGAGTTCGACGAACTCAAGGCCGAACTCGCCGAGCGCAAGGACGACCTCGAGGCAGCCAAAACCGAGAAAAACGACCTACAGCGCGAGCAGGATCGCTTACTCGACGAGGCCCGGCGACGCTCGAACGCCATCAGCGAGAAAGAGGACGCGATCGAGGCCAAACGCGAGTCGATCCCCGAGATCGAAAGCGAGCGAAGTGACCTCGAGCGAGAACTCGAGAAGGCCGAGCGCAACCGGGAAAACATCGCCGAGGTCGTCGAGGACCTCAAAGGCGAGAAACGCCGGCTCCAGTCGGATCTCGACGACATCGACGACGATCTGCAGGCCAAACAACAGGAGTACGCAGAACTCGAGGCCAACGCCGGCCAGAGCGGCGACTCCTCGTTTGGCCGTGCGGTGACGATGATCCTCAATTCGGGGATCAACGGGGTACACGGCGTGGTCGCCCAACTGGGGACGGTTCCCGGCGAGTATGCGACCGCCTGCGAAACCGCCGCCGGCGGTCGACTGGCGAACGTCGTCGTCGACGACGACGTCGTCGGCCAGCAGTGTATCGAACACCTCAAGTCGCGCAACGCGGGCCGGGCAACCTTCCTGCCGCTGACGGATATGAGCCAGCGCCGGCTACCGTCGGCACCGAGCGATCCGGGCGTCGTCGACTTCGCGTACAACCTTGTCGACTTCGACAGCGAATACGCGGGCGTCTTCTCCTATGTTCTCGGGGATACGCTGGTCGTCGAGGACATCGAGACCGCCCGCTCGTACATGGGTGACTACCGGATGGTCACCCTCGACGGCGATCTGGTCGAAAAGAGCGGCGCGATGACCGGCGGCTCCGGCGGCGGCTCCCGGTACTCGTTTACCGGCGGTGGCGAGGGCCAACTCGAGCGCGTCGCCAAACAGATCACGGAACTCCAAGACGAGCGCGACTCCCTCCGCGAGGAACTACGCGGCGTCGAAGGGCGGCTCGACGACGCTCGCGATCGCAAGAGCGACGCAGCCGACGAAGTCCGCTCGATCGAAGCCGAACTCGAGGGACTCGACAAAAAGCGTGAGCGCATCGAGACGGAAATCGAGGACCTCGAGTCCGACCTCGAAGAGCTTCGTGAGGAACGTGAGTCCGTCGACGAGCGGATGAACGAGATCGCCGACGAGATCGAGGCGAAGACGGCAACGGTCGAGGATCTCGAGGCCGAGATCGACGAGCTCGAGACCGAACTCGCCGATTCGAAGATTCCCGAGTTGACCGATCAGATCGACGCACTCGAGGCCGAGATCGACGAGCGAGAAAACCGCATTCAGGATCTCGACAGCGAGCTCAACGAACTCTCCCTCGAAAAGGAGTACGCTGCGGACGCTATCGAGGACCTCCACGACGACATCGAGGCCGCGCAAAATCGCAAGGCAGAGCACGAAGATCGGATCGAGGAGTACGAGACCCAAATCGACGCAAAACGCGACGAACTCGCGGAAAAGCGCGAGGCCGTCGAGGAGTTAGAAGAGGAACTGACCGAACTGAAGGCCGAACGCAGCGAACTCAGGGAGGAACTCTCGGACGCGAAGACGAAACGCGACCAGCAGCAAGACCGGGTCAACGCCGTCGAAAGCAAACTCGAGGACGCTCGCGAACGCGTAAGCGACCTCGAGTGGGAGATCGAATCGCTCGAGTCGGAGGTCGGTGACTACGATCCCGAGACCGTCCCCGATCACGACACCGTCATCGAAATGATCGACCTGCTGAGTGCGGACATGGGGGCGATGGAGCCGGTCAACATGCTCGCGATCGACGAATACGACGAGGTTCGCGAGGATCTCGATGAACTCGAGGACGGCAAGGCGACGTTGGTCGAGGAAGCGGAGGGCATCCGTGACCGGATCGAGCAGTACGAAACCCAGAAGAAACAGACGTTCATGGACGCCTACGACGCGATCGCTGCCCACTTCACGGAGATCTTCGAGAAGCTTTCGGAGGGAACGGGGACGTTACACCTCGAGAACGAGGACGACCCGTTCGACGGCGGCCTGACGATGAAAGCCCAACCGGGCGACAAGCCAATCCAGCGACTGGACGCGATGTCCGGCGGAGAAAAGTCATTGACAGCGCTTGCCTTTATTTTCGCGATCCAACGGCACAACCCAGCCCCGTTCTACGCCTTAGACGAGGTCGACGCGTTCCTCGACGCCGTCAACGCCGAGCGGATCGGCGAGATGGTCGACGAACTCTCCGAGAAGGCCCAGTTCGTCGTCGTCTCCCACCGGTCGGCCATGCTCGATCGCTCCGAGCGGGCGATTGGCGTGACGATGCAACAGGACAACGTCAGCGCGGTGACCGGCATCGACCTGAGCAGCGGCGAGGTGCCGGCCGATGACTGACGATGAGATTCCGCTGAACATCACGGGCCACGAGGATCGCGACCGGCCCGACGAGACCGACGGCATCCTCGAGTTCACCGACACCGAGTCGACGGACTCCGACGATGACGAGGCGACCGTCGAACCGGTCGAACTGCTCGTCCAACTTGCCGAAGACGGCGAGATCGACCCCTGGGACATCGACGTCGTCCGGGTCACCGACAAGTTCCTCGAGGCGATCGACGACGTCGACTTGCGAACGTCCGGGCGGGCGCTGTTCTACGCGAGCGTCCTCTTGCGGATGAAAAGCGACGAGCTGTTCGCGGCCGACGACCCCGACGAGGAGGAACTCCCGCCGTGGGAAGCGCCGTTCGCCGACGACAGGCCGGCGGACGCTGCGCACGACGACGACGGTCAGGACTACCCACCGGGATTCGATCCTGTCGAGAACCTCGAGGACGAGATGGAACGCCGCCTCGAGCGCAAGCACGCCCGCGGCAAACCGGAGACGCTGGACGAACTCGTTCGCGAGCTCAGAACGGCCGAGCGCGACAGCTGGTGGAAGGAATCCCGCAGTTACGATACGAGCGACTCACCCAGCGGCTACGATCGCGGCGTCCAGGAGTTGAACTACCACTCGGGCGATGACTTCCGAGTCGACGACGAGCCGACCAGCGACGACGTCACCCACACGACCCACGAGGAGGACATCGAAGCGGTCATCGACGACGTCGAGGCCGAACTCGAGACCCACTACGAACGGGGCCGCGACGAGGTGCTGTACGGCGAGATCGATACGGTCGGTGGCTCGCGCGTGATGACGTATCTCGCGTTGCTCTTTCTGGCCCATCGGGGCCGCGTAACCCTCGAGCAGGACGATCTGTTCGGCGACCTGTGGGTGAAGGAGGCGACGGTGGAGTCGGACGCGAGCGAAGCGATCGCTGACTAATACGGTCTGCTATCACGGATACCGGCGCACCCGCAGGACGGGTCGCGGGTGCGCCGGCACTGACTGAGCGGAG
Source organism: Natrinema hispanicum (assembly GCF_900111485.1). Taxonomy (GTDB): domain Archaea; phylum Halobacteriota; class Halobacteria; order Halobacteriales; family Natrialbaceae; genus Natrinema; species Natrinema hispanicum_A. The sequence goes on from NZ_FOIC01000015.1 coordinate 63,775, forward strand.
TCCGTCTGAGAGTGGAGTCGCCGCCTGTGCTGTTAGTCGATGTCGGACTCGAGGACGGCACCAGTCCCGGGGCGCTCGAGGCCGGCGAGGTCGATCCGACCGTCAGGCATCGGGACGCCGTCGGCGGGATCGTCGGCTAACAGCAGCGAGCCGTCGAGATCGGCGTAGTCCAGCAGTGGCGCGAGGTGACAAGCCGCCGCGATCGAGGCGTTTGACTCGGTCATACAGCCACACATCACCGCGAGCCCGTGGGCGCGAGCGGCGTGGATCATCCGTTTGGCCTCGAGCAGGCCGCCGCATTTCATCAGTTTCAGGTTCGCGATGTCACAGCGGTCCGCGATCCGTGGAATATCGGCCAGCGTCACGCAGGACTCATCGGCGGCGATCGGCAGCGGCGATCGTTCGGAGACGAACCGCAGTCCCTCTGGATTCTCGGCAGGAACTGGCTGTTCGACGAACGCCGGGTCGTAGTCCGCTAACCGCTCGATCTTCGTGACGGCCTCGCGGGGCGTCCAGGCCTCGTTCGCATCGACGAACAGCCGAACGTTGGGGGCGACCGACCGAATCGTCTCGACGATCTCGAGGTCGCGGTCAGTGCCCAGCTTGACCTTCAGCGTGGAGTAACCGCGTTGGACGGCTGTCTCGGTCTTCTCGCGCATCGTTGCCGTGTCGTCGAGCCCGATGGTGTAGGAGGTCTCGAGGGTTCGGTCGGGGTCGAGTCCCCAGTAGCGGTAGAGAGGGATCTCGAGTCGTTTGGCGACGAGATCGTGAAGCGCGATGCTGACCGCGGTCCGAGCGGCCGGATTCTTGCGGACCGTCTCACGCATACGGCGTTCGATCCGCTCGAGCTGGTGGGGATCACCGACATCTTCGACGACCGACAGCAGGTCGGGCAGGACGGTCGTGACGGTTGCTGGGGTCTCGCCGTAGTGTGACGATGGTGTGCCAGCGCCGATACCGACCCGGCCCTCGTCGTCTTCGATTCGGACGAAGACAGCGTCGGATTCAGTCGTCGTGCCGCGAGCGATCCCGAACGGGTACTCGAGTGGCAGCGAGCGCCGTTCGAACGCCGTCTCGAGGGTCATAGGAGTTCGTCGAGCACCGCGTCGGTCCCAAAGCGGATCACGTCGGTTGCGGGTGCGTCGAGCGTGTCGGCGTACGCGTCGACGGCGTCGCGAGCCGCCTCGTCGTCATCCATGGCGGACGTGTTGAGCGCGCCGGCGACGATCTGGCTCTCCGCGACTGGGGCAGCGACGTTCTCGTAGAGGTCGACGTACGTTGGAATCGACGGTAGCGCAAACGACTCGTAGCCGTGGATCGCCTCCTGGCCGGCGTTGTGACAGAGCACGAGTTTGTCGGCCATCGACCCGTGGAGGATGCCGAGCGTGACCGCCGAGTACGCCGGGTGAACGATGCTGCCCTGGCCTTCGACGAACAGGTAGTCGTGCTCGTCGCCTTTCTCTACGATCATCTCCTCGACCGCGCCCGCGGTGAAGTCGCTGACGACGCGGTCGATCGGATTGCCCCACCCCTCGATCATAATTCCCGTCTGGCCGGTCGGGATCACGGCAGCGTCGTGACCGGCCGCGCGGGCGTCGCGGGCGAGTTCCATCGTCGTCGTCATTTTACCGGCCGAGCAGTCGGTGCCGACGGTGAGGATTACCTCGGCGTCGACCTCGTCGGCCACGCCTTTGGCGACCGTGAGGTCTTCGGGCGGGTTCCGAACGTCCCAGATGTCACAGTCGTTCTCGGCCGCCAGTCGGGCGAACTCCTCGTCGTCTTCGAGGAAGTAGTGCAGTCCAGAGATGACGTCACAGCCGTACTCGAGTGCCGTCCGAACGTCGTCGCGCCAGCTCTCGTCGAAGCCGCCACCGATCGGCGCGATGCCGATCAGGAGGGCGTCGACGGCGTCGGGCTCTACGGCGGCCATCTCGGAGACGATCGGTGCATCCTGCACGTCAGAAACGAAATCGGAGACGCGGTGTCCATCGGCCGTCCGATCGAGGATCGAGACGACGTCGTGGTCAGCATAGCGGAGGATCCCGAGTGCGGTTTTGGCGTTGGTGGGGAATTTCTCGTGAGCGAGAATTGCGATACGCATACGTGTGAGATAGACGAGGGAGTACTTGAACTACCTGACTGGCGGAATGCCAGTGAGAAGCAAACGCGTATCGAACCCGGCTGAAACGAAACGGATGAAACTACCTTGCTAAGTAGTAGCGTGCTACCGCGGCCATCGTCGGACGCTGCTATGACGGGTGCTGGTGTCAACTGCGCGTTGCATGGCCACGTCTCGGGCACGAACGGTCCCGATGGGAGCCGGCTGCCGTCCGTCGCGGGTGCAACGGTCGGTGCGCTTATTGTAGTGTGAGACGGCACCACTGAGCATGGATGGCGTCCTGAACGAAACGACAAACAAGATACACAGACACGAGACCGGCTGTGCTGACTTCCGGACGACCTGTGGCGCAACCATCCACGTCGCTCACGACAATCTCCGTCTGATCGCTATCGAGCGAGCGGTCACCGATGCGGACGTGACCAAATGCGGTCGCTGTTTTGCCGACGGCAGCGGCTACTGACGTCCCACAGGAGTCAGACTGCCGGACACGGGTCGATGACGACTCGAGCGCATCTCGAGAGCCGTCGCCGATGGCGACATCACCCGTCTCGGTCGCTGTCATCCGCGTGTGCTTCCTCTCACAGTACCTGCAACTCCGTCGTCCAAAACGAGCGGACGGCGTCTGCAAGCGCCGGCTCCGGATCGCCGGTCGCGTCGACGGCGGCCGTCGCGGTCGGCTCGAGGCCCGATTCGTCGACCAGGGTGTCGACGATCCCGCGCTGGCCCACGAGAACGAGCGGCGTCTCGGCGCGTTCGCCGCCAGGTTCGTACGCCGCAAGCGCCTCGCGACAGCGCTCGAGATGGGTGTCGATCTGATCGTCACGGATCCGCTCGAACCGGGCCTGTGAGAAGCCACCTTTCGAGTGGCTGCCTTTGACGTCGCTTTCGAAACCGCGGTAGTCGACGCGCTCGTCGCCCTCATAGACGCCGCAGGCGAACAGGTCGGTCCGGACCAGCGCGACTGCGTGGCGGCCGGTCGGTAGGAACCACTCGCGCTCGAGTTCGAATCGATCGCCCCAGGTCGCGTCGACGTCGGGGGTGATCGGCGGCTCGAGCGTCACTGCCAGCAGGCCGGCATCGTCGATACAGCAGAGACACGGCGCAGTCTCGTCGATGAGGGCGACCCGTTCACCGAGGACGTCCGCAAGGTCGTCGCGGATCGTGTCAGGGACCTCGTCGTCAATAACGGCAGTCAGCGCTCCCTCGGGCCCTGTTTGAAACGACGCGAGTCGATCGAGGACGTCCTCGAGTCGGGCCCCACGGAGCTGTTCACGGCGGCGGACCTCGAGTGCAGTCTCGTCGTCTTCGAACTGCTCGAGTTCGCCCTCGAGCTGGGCGATCCGGTCCTCGAGCCGATTGTTACGCTCTTCGACCTCCTGTCGGGCAGTGGCGGCTTCAGCCCGGCGTTCGGCTTCGGCCTCGTAGCGCTTTCGCAACCGCTCGGTTTCCGCCTCGAGCTCGTCGATACGCTGTTTGAGCGACGCGCGGCCGAGCAACTCGTCGAGCATGCGGCCGAAATCGGGAAGCGAGACTACTTCTAGGTTCCGGCAGTCGACGGCCAGTCGTCAGACGACGTTGCGTCGTCGGCCTGCCAGCCGCCAGCAATCGAGAGCAGCTGGCGAGCGCGTTCCCGACGGGCCAGAAACACCTCCTGAAGCGAGGGCGGATTCCGTACGCTGGTTCCCTCGAGTATCGGTTCCGGCAGCGCAAGCGTATTCGTCGGAACGTCGGCAGCCCCGTGAACCGGGAAATGACGCGTCTCGAGTTTCATCACCAGCGGCGTATCGAGCCGCTCGAGTCCGTCGCCGGTCGCGTACACCTCCTCGTTGATCCGCTCGTGTTGCTCGTTGTGCATGAGCGCGTGGTCCCCGTCGGTCGGGGTCACGTAGAGCCGTCCGAGATAGTAGCCTCGAGAGAAGAGCTCGAACATGCTAGCTAGTAACAAGGACTGGAGCGGCATAACTGTTTTCGGACAGGGTTACAACGACGCGCTATCAATGGGGTTTCCGGCCGACAGCTACTGCCAAGTCACAGTATAGACGTGATTGATTTCGTGAAACCGTATAATGAAACTGCGTGTACGCTCTGTCAGCCACTGTGACAGCTGGGTCACGCGGTCGACAGCCGGATGAGAATATCACGGAACGTCAGCCCGTTGTGAACGCTCAAAACGGATTTCAACGGTCGAACGATCCGAGTAAACGATTCGAACGAAGGTCTGTCTTTTTAGGATGTTCTGAACGACAATACGATCGATGAGAACCACGCGGTCTGTCGCCCTCCTGGTGACCCTCGCTATCATCGGCCTCACGGTCGCGCCAGTTACGAGCGGTGTCGTCGCGGGCACGTTCACCGCGGCCGACACCGATGAAACCCAGTCGGCCTCGACGAACGCGTCCGTCGGCACGATGATGCAAGCCAGCGCAGCCGACACGAGTAACGCGATCGAAACCGAACTGTTCGAGACGGCCTACGAACGTACCGATACCGAGAGTAAGGCGACACTCGTCAGCGACCGCGCAGCTGAACTCGAGGAAAAAGTCGCCACCCTCGAGGCCGAACGCGAACAACTGAACGCGAACCGCGAACAGCTCTCGCAGGGTGCTTACCAGTCACAGCTGTCCCGACTGACGGTACAACTCGCTGCTCTCGAGCGGTCGATCGAACGGACCGAACGTCGTGCCGCGGAGGTCGGCGTCGCGGAAGATCGACTTGTTGACCTGCAGCGAGACGTGGCTGCAGTCCGGCAGAACACCGCAAAGCAAGCCCGTCCAGGCGTCGCGGCAGTCGCTCAGGGAATCGCTAGCAACGCTCCGTCTGACGTGCCCACTGGACCGCCGAGCGAGCGTGGCCCCGACACCGAGCAGTCGCCGGCAGGCGGGCTGGATGACAAACCGTCGAAGGCCAGTCCAGCTGAGCAGCCATCAGAGGGCAATTCAGCTACTCAGCCATCAGAAAGCAGTTCTGCTGATCGGCAATCAGAGGGCAATTCGGGTAATCAGCAATCGGAGGGCGGTTCTGCTGATCAGCCATCGGAAAGCAATTCGGGTAATCAACCATCGGAGAGCGATTCGACCGACCAGTCGCCAGGTCGTCCCACGGAGACACCAACCAGTCCATCGACAGACAAATCGAACGGTGGCGGTACCTCACCCACCGAGTCCGGCGGCTCGCGCGGCGCTGCTGACAACTAACGTGTGGCACCGTGTGCCGAACCACCGATTCCCCGGTCGTATTTCGAGCAGACACGCTTTTCAGCGACAGTCACTAACGCTTGCGTAATGGACTCCGCCGCGCTGTTGGATCTACTCGGGAACGAAAACCGAAGACGAATCCTTCGGTTGCTCGCCCGCAAACCGTGTTACGTCACCGAAATATCTGATTACCTCGGCGTGAGTCCCAAGGCAGTCATCGAACACCTGCGCAAACTCGAGGAAGCGGGGTTGGTCGAGAGCCGCGTTGACGACCAGCGACGGAAGTACTTTCACATCGCCCGCAACGTCAGGCTCGAGGTGACCGTCTCCCCGTACGGATTCGCGAGCAAAAGCGCCTATCCGGCCAACAACAGCTTCGATATCACGGCCTGTCGGCACCTCTCGCTCGACGTCGCCTGGGACGAGACGGACGACCTCGACGACTTGCTGGCCGTCCTCGATGAGTTAGAGCAACTCGAAAACGAACTCTCGCTGGCCCAGCGCTGGGTGCAGGGACGCCTCTCTGACGTGCTCGATCATATCTCCGAGGCCGTCGGGGCCGGTTCGGAAAGTCGGATCTACGCCGATCTGCTCGCGAGTGTCCGCTCGGAGCCCAAATCCGTCGGCGAACTCAGTGAGGACCTCGGCGCGCCACGCGAGGTCGTCACCGAGTTACTCGAGGTGATGGCGGACAACGGCGTGGTTCGCCGGACCGAACACGGCTGGGAGCTGACGACAAACGGGTAAGCGGCAAGTGACACACGGTCACCGATCGGCGCACGTGTCGATCGCTCACTCGAGGTCGCGGTTGAGGCCGTCGTGCAGGTCCCGGCCGAAGTAGTACCCGACGAGTGAGGCGAAGAGTCCGAACGTCGCTCCGATGGCGACGACCGTTTGGCCGGAACCAGCCACGGTGATGATCGCGTTATTGAGAACGGCAGTAATAGCACCGACAGAGATGCCGGCTGCCGTCACCTCGAGATAGCGCCGCTTCGATGCGACCAGCCCGATGAGAAAGGCGGTGACGAACATGCCGATCATGCGTCCGGCGATCGGCAGTACGGTCGCGCCGACCAGTAACCCGACACCGAGCAGCGCCACGAGCGCGGCGTACCCTTTTGGCGAAAAATAGCGCCCAAGCGAGAGCCGTGCCGTAAGCGGCGAATACCACGAGCTTGTCTCTCCACCCGCCACACTCGAGCTGTCTCCTGCTGACGCGACCGACTCGTCGACGCCAGCGACGCCGGATTCTGAACGCAGGCGGTCCGTCTCCTCGAGGAGGTCGTCAGTCGCGGGCACGTCCCGGTTCCGACGCTCGGTCAGTTCGTCCGAGCGGTCGCTCATGGCTGACCAGAAGGCGGCCGACAGCATGGGCCTTTCCCCGCTCGAGACGCATCACTCGAGCGATCACAACGACAGCGACGGTCGAAAATCAGTGCCGGAACCCGTTAGCGGACCGAGTCGAGCAACAGCTTCTGTTCGACGCGTTTGACCTCGTGTTGGACGTCACGGACAGCGTCGATGTTCGCGGAGATGGAGCTGATTCCTTCGTTAACGAGGTACTGGACCATCTCGGGTTTGGAGCCGGCCTGGCCACAGATGCTCGTGTCGATGTCGTGTTCGCGGCAGGTCTCGATGACGTTGCCGATCAAACGCAACACGGCGGGGTGGAGTTCGTCGAAGCGGTCGGCGACGTTCTCGTTGTTCCGGTCGACCGCGAGCGTATACTGGGTCAGGTCATTGGTCCCGAAGGAGGCGAAGTCGATCCCCGCTTCGGCCATCTCTTCGACCGACAGCGCGGCGGCTGGCGTCTCGATCATGGCACCCCAGCGGCGCTTCTCGGGGTCGATGCCGGCCTCTTTCATGCACGCTTTGGCGCGATAGACGTCTTCGGCGTCGTTGACCAGCGGGAACATGATCTCGACGTTGTCATAGCCCATCTCGTAGAGCCGGCAAAAGGCCTCGAGTTCGTGGGCGAAGACGTCAGTCCGGTCGAGCGAGCGGCGGATACCCCGGTAGCCAAGCATGGGATTGTGCTCTTCGGGTTCGTCGTCGCCGCCCTCGAGCTGGCGGAACTCGTCGGTCGGTGCGTCGAGTGTGCGCACGCGAACGGGACGCGGATAGAACGCATCGGCGACGCCGCGGATGCCGTCGACGAGTTCCGAGATGTAGGCGTCCGTACCGTTTTCTTCGATGTACTTCTCGGGAGTCTGGTTCAACGAGAGGATCATGTGCTCCGTCCGGAGCAGGCCAACGCCGTCGGCACCCGTCGCGGCCGCGCGTTCGGCGGCTTCGGGAATGGAGACGTTGACTTTGACTTCCGTCGCGGTCATTGGCTTGACCGGCGACTGCGGACGGACCTCCTCGACCGGTTCGGTCTCTTCGTCGGGTTCGACCGTCGAGCCCTCGAGGACGGCACCTTTGTCACCATCGAGCGTGACGACCTGGCCATCCTCTAACGTCGTCGTCGCGTTGGTCGTCCCGACGATCGCAGGGACACCCAGTTCACGGGAGACGATGGCGGCGTGGCTGGTCATGCCGCCCTCGTCAGTGATGATCCCCGAGGCGCGTTTCATCGCGGGCACCATATCGGGCATCGTCATCTCGGTGACGATCACGTCGCCTTCGCCGACCTTCGCGAGGTCGTCGAGTTTGGCGACGATCCGGGCGGGGCCGCTGACGGTCCCCGGACTCGAGCCGAGTCCGTCGACGAGCACGTCGCCGGAGCCGCTCTCGTCACCGACATCGGTGTCGCCGGCCGTGGCGGCTTGGACGCTCCCGCTGCCGTCGGTCACGCCTTTCGAGACGTCGACGCCTTCGGTCGTCGCGGCGTCAGTGTCGCTCTCGTCGATCGTCGTGATCGGCCGCGATTGCAGCATGTAAACGTCGCCATCGACGATCGCCCACTCGACGTCCTGTGGCTCGCCGTAGTGGTCCTCGACGCGCTCGCCGAGATCCATCAGTTCGTCGATCTCCTCGGCGTCGAGGACCCGTGCCGTTCGCTTGTCCTCTGGGACCTCGTTCTCGACTGTTTGGCCGGTCTCCTCGTCTTTTTCGTGCATCACCTTCTTCTCGGCAACGGTGACGTCCATCGATCGGTCAGCGCGGTCGATGATGTAGTTGTCCGGTGAGACGGCACCGGAGACGACGGCTTCGCCGAGTCCCCACGCGGCCTCGATGATCATCGTCGGATCGCCAGTCGAGGGGTGGCTCGTGAACATCACGCCCGACTTCTCGGCGTCGACCATCTGCTGGACGACGACCGCGATGTTGACGACGGAGTGGTCGAAGCCCTGCTCCTGGCGATAGTAGATCGCCCGCTGGGTAAACAGCGACGCCCAGCACTCGCGAACGCGCTTTAGGAGCTCGTCTTCGGTGACGTTGAGGAACGTCTCCTGTTGGCCGGCAAAGGACGCGTCGGGCAGGTCCTCTGCGGTCGCCGACGAGCGGACGGCGACGAACGCCTCGCCGTCGCCGACCTCGCGGTAGCTCTCGAGGATCTCCTCGCGAAGCTCGTCGGGGAACGGCGTCTCGAGGATGAGTTCCTGTGCGCGGTTTGCAGCGTCGGCCAGCGCGGCCGAGTCATCGACGTCGACGTCGACGGCTGCGAACAGTTCTTCGTCGATCTCGGCTTCTTCGATAAACGAACGATAAGTCCCGGCGGTTACGACGAATCCCGGTGGGACGGGTAGCCCTGCACCCGTAAGTTCGCCCAGGGAGGCACCTTTACCGCCGACCTTCTCGAGGTCGTCGGCACCGATCTCGTCCAGCCAGAGTACAGCCATCTCTATTGGGAGAGACAGTGGACCGAATAAAGAAGGTTGCGAACGGCCGCTCGGAGTCAGAATACTCACCAAATAGGGGTTTCCTGTCTACCCGTCGATCGGTGCCAGCGCAGTTATTTCTGCGATGGAAAACAAAAACTAGACTCCGAGACGATAGTACCAACACCGATAGACGTAATCGAGATGTATTTTCGATTCGACTCACGCAAGCGAACACCGACAGCGATCACGATCGGCGTTCCCGTCGGCTATAGCGCGACCACCCGTCGACCGTCCACTCGGATTCGGACTCAGGCCTCGAGGATGTCGTCCTCCTCGTCGTCGGGGATGACGAGTGAGCCGTCGAGGACGGTCACTCCGCGGCCGCCGACTCGAACCCCGTCGTCGAGGCGAACGCGGACTGTTCCCGGCCGGTCGACGTAGTGGCCCTGCTCGAGACGGAGTTCCTCGGGCAGGTCGTCGTCGAACGCGCCAAAGCGATCGAGGTACGCGCTGACGGCCCCGCTTGCGGTGCCGGTGACGGGATCTTCCGACACGCCAGCGCCCGGCGCGAACATCCGGCCGTGGAGCGTCGACTCGCGCTCGAGCGCGTCGAACGTGAAGAGATAGATCCCGGTCGCGTCGACCGCGTCGGTCACCGCCTCGATCGCAGCCATATCCGGCTCGGCGCTGCCGGCGTCCGAGAGGTACGTGATCGGGACGATCAGGAAGGGAAGGCCGGTCGAGGACACCGCTAGCGGAAGATCGGCGCTCGCTCCTTCGAGGGCGGCTCGATCGACGCCCAGCGCGTCGGCGACGCGGTCGTACCCGACGTCGACCTCGCGGATCGTCGGCTCGTCCTGGGCCATCCAGACCGTCCCGTCGGGGTCGACCTCGATCTCGAGGACGCCGACGTTCGTCTCGAGGGTCGTCGTCCCAGGCTCGAGTCCCTCGTCGTGGCGGTGTGCGAACGTTCCAATCGTCGCGTGCCCGCAGAGATCGACCTCTTGAGTGGGTGTGAAATAGCGGATTCGATGGTCGGCGCGCTCGCTCGAGCGGAGAAACGCCGTCTCGCTGACCGCCATTTCGGCGGCGATCGACTGCATCTGCTCTGCCGAGAGTCCGTCAGCGTCCGGCACGACGCCAGCCGGATTCCCGGTCAACGGTTCGTCAGTAAACGCATCGACCTGCACGACTCGAGTCGTCTCCATACGACGTGGCTCGGTCGACTGGCGTATGAATCCTCGGTCGTCGGACAGCAGTTTCAGTCGTCACCCGCTTCCGCGGGCCGATCGACGCCGTCGTGGTCAGCCATCGGTGGCAAGTCACCCGACGCGTGGGTGCCGACGGGTGGTCGGTTGACTTCGGCCGCGGGCGAGGTCTCGAGGTCGGTTTCGTTGTCCGCGAGCGCGTCCATTTCGCCGTCAGCGCGGGCATCCTGGTCGATCCGCATCGAGCAGAACTCCGCGCCACACATCGAGCAGAAGCGGGCCTCCTTGTAGTTGTCTCCGGGAAGCGTCTGGTCGTGGAACGACCGGGCACGGTCGGGATCGAGCGCGAGGGCGAACTGCTCGCGCCAGTCGAACGCGTAGCGGGCCTCCGAGAGGGCGTCGTCCCAGTCGCGTGCGCCGGGGCGTTCGGTGCCCACATCGGCGGCGTGGGCGGCGATCCGGTAGGCTGCGAGGCCGTCGCGGACGTCTTCTTCCTCGGGGAGCCCGAGGTGTTCTTTCGGAGTTACGTAACACAACATCGCGGCACCCGCTTGCGCTGCCATCGCGGCCCCGATGGCGCTGGTGATGTGGTCGTAGCCCGGTGCAACGTCGGTCACCAACGGGCCGAGGACGTAGAAGGGCGCGCCGTCACAGACCTCCTGCTGGCGCTCGACGTTCTCGGCGACCTTGTGCATCGGGACGTGGCCCGGACCCTCGACCATCACCTGGACGCCGTGGTCCCAGCCGACGCGTGTGAGTTCACCCAGCGTGTCGAGTTCGGCGTACTGGGCATCGTCGCAGGCGTCGGCCAGACAGCCCGGCCGGAGGCTATCCCCCAGGCTGAACGTCACGTCGTGTTCGGCGAAAATTTCGCAGATCTCCGGAAACACCTGATACAGGGGATTTTGCTCGCCGTGTGCTTCCATCCACGACGCCATGATCGAGCCGCCTCGCGAGACGATGCCCGTCTTCCGGCCGTCGGTCAGCGGTAGGTGTTCCGCGAGGATTCCGGCGTGGATCGTCATGTAGTCGACGCCTTGCTCGGCTTGCTTTTCGATGATCTCGAGCAGCAGGTCTTTCGTAATGTCTTCGGGGCGACCGGCCTGCTTGACCGCCTCGTACAGCGGCACCGTCCCGAGTGGCACCGGCGAGTGTGCGACGTGGGCCTCGCGGATCTCGTCTAAGTCACTGCCCGTTCCGAGGTCCATCACCGTGTCCGCGCCGTAGTGGACCGCGGTGTGGAGCTTCTCGAGTTCCGTCTCGAGGTCGCTGGTCGTCTCACTGTTGCCGATGTTAGCGTTGACCTTGGTCGCGAACTCGCGGCCGATGATCATCGGATCGAGCGTGTCGTGGTTGTGGTTGGCCGGGATGACGGCCTGTCCGTCGGCGACCTGCTCGCGAACGAACTCGGGATCGCGGTTCTCTCGCTCGGCGACGCGTTCCATTGCGGGTGTTACCGTCCCCTCGCGGGCGGCCTGAAGCTGTGTCTGCGCCATCGATAACTAGGTTGTATTATCAAGTTATAAATAACTGTCTACGGCCGTGAACGATCCGATCAAACGAAGGCAGTGATTGACGGCCGTTTCAGCCAACTTAAGGGGACCGCGCTCGAGACACCGGATAGGTGGCCATCAGATGTCCGATCTACCGGACGATTTCGACTGTACCATAACCAACTGGGAGTACATTTACGGCCTGTGCCGAGACGTGGCCGACGACGTCCGCGACGACGAATTCGAGCCGGATGTCGTCGTCGCGCTGGCCCGCGGTGGCTGGTTCGCGGGCCGGTGTCTCTGTGACTTCCTCGGTTTGGACGACCTGACGAGCCTGAAGATGGAACACTACGTCGGTACCGCCGCGAAGGCCGACGAACCGACTGTCCGCTATCCGATGCCGGAAGGCAGCGTCGAGGGTAAGGACGTCCTCATCATCGACGACATCGCCGACACCGGCGGCTCGATCAGCCACGCCTACGAGTACGTCATGGACCGCGAGGCCAGCGAGGTCCGCACTGCGACCCTGCAACTGCTCGGTACCAGCGAGTTCCAACCCGACTACATCGGCGAACGACTCGAGGAGTGGACCTGGGTCGTCTACCCGTGGAACTTCATCGAGGACATGATCGATCTGACCTCGAGCGCCATGGAAAAGGCCGACCAAGAGACGTTCACGAACGAGGAGCTCCGTCACTTCCTCGCGGCGTACCACGGAATCGACCGCATCGAGATGGAGATCGCTCAGCCCGACCGGCTCCCCGAAGTCCTCGCCGAGATGGAACGACGCGAGGTGCTCGAGTCGACCGGGGCTGACGAGTGGACGCTCATCGGCGAGTAGGTCTCGCAGCCCTCCCACAGGAGCCGCTTCTGCCGGACGCGATACTGGCGACTACCAGCCAGTGCTCGCTCGTTCGAGGTGATCGACGGGATGACCGTCCGATATCGTGAGCAATGATCAGTACTCGCGAGTGTCAACGGGACAAGTATTTATGGACTGGCTGTGACTGGTCTCGACGTATGAAACGAGTCCTCACGAGTCTCGGCATCGGTGCGGCGACGGTCGATACGGTTCTCCCAACGACGCTCACGGCCGGCGAATCCGTCGACGCACGCGTCGACGTCACCGGCGGCAACGACAGCCAGGAGGTCGACGGGATCTACTTCGCGCTCGAGACGCGCTACGAGACCGACGACAGCACGGGAACGGCGAAGATCGACACGTTCCGTCTCGCGGACTCGTTTACCATCGAGCCTGACGAGGAGCGGAGTTTTACCGTCTCGGTCGACGTCCCGTACCACACGCCCGTCACACTGGGAAAAACGAAGGTCTGGCTCGACACCGGGCTCGACATCGACTGGGCGGTCGACCCCGACGACCGCGACCCCGTCGAGATCAAGCCCGACCCGCTCCGGCAGGCGCTGTTCGACGCCCTCGAGTCGCTCGGCTTTACGCTCCGCTCGGCCAAGTGCGAGGCCACGGAGTCGCTGTTCGCCGACCATCGCTTCGTCCAGGAACTCGAGTTCGTCCCCCAATCGGGGCCGTTCGCGGGCGAACTGGACGAACTCGAGGTCGTCACGCTTCCCGAGGGCGACGGCTTCGATCTGCTGCTCGAGGTCGATCGCCGTGGTGGTCTGCTGGCGGAACACTTCGATGCCGACGAGCGACACGATCGGCTCTCGCTTCGACCCGGCGACGAGGGCGATCTCGAGCGGCAGCTGCGAACGGTGATCGAACGGAACAGCTGAGACTGTCGAACAACAGTCCGTGAACACTCGAGCGTCTCTCGCGATCGCTGTGTGACCCGTGTTGTCCGGCAGTATTAGGAGGGTCGTCCGCCCACGTCTCAGTATGACAATCGGCGTCATCGGTGGAAGCGGCATCTACGAGGCACTGCCACTCGAGAACGTCCGTCACGAGCACGTCTCGACACCCTACGGCGAGCCAAGCGACGCGGTTACTATGGGTGACCTCGCCGGCCGTGAGGTCGCGTTTCTGCCACGTCATGGCGAAGACCATCGGCACCCGCCGACCGACGCGTCCTATCAGGCGAACATCTACGCGCTCAAATCGGTCGGCGTCGATCGGGTGATCTCGACGAACGCGGTCGGAAGCCTCCGCGAGGACCTGCCGCCCCGCACGCTGGTCGTCCCCGACCAGATCTTCGACCGGACCAAACACCGCTCGCCGACGTTCTTCGGCGACGGGATGGTCGTCCACATGGGGTTTGCCAACCCCTACTGTCCGTCACTGGCCTCTCATCTCGTCGATTCGGCTCGCGAGGCGACTGACGCCGACACCAACGTTGCAGCGGACGGCACCTACGTCTGCATCGAAGGGCCGCAGTTCTCGACGAAAGCCGAAAGCGAGTTCTACCGCGAGCAGGGCTGGGACATCATCGGTATGACCGCCATCCCCGAGGCCAAACTCGCCCGCGAGGCCGAACTAAGTTACGCCACCATCGCCGGCGTCACCGACTATGACGTCTGGAAATCGGATAGCGAGGTCTCCCTCGAGGAGGTCCGCGAAAACGCCACGGCGAACCGGGGGTCGATCAACGCGGTCGTCGAACACGCGATCCGAACGATGCCCGACGACTTCGAAAGCGAGGCCTGGACTGCACTCGAGGGGACGATCAACACGCCACCGGAGGCGATTCCCGAGGAAACCAGAGAGCGCATCGACCTGCTGGCTGGCGACTACTTCGAGTAAGCCACTCACAATCGGGACGCGACGGAGACGAACATCGACGCGGCATGTTGTCGTCTGCCACACGTCTCGGTCGGACAGACACTACAAGAATAGTACAGAGAGAACTAAGAGAAACAATAGTGTGCATTGCCGCGTGAACGCGCAAGAACTCGTCCACCTACACGCATTACTGTTCGAATTACGGGCGGCGCTCGAGCGAGAAGGGATGGTGGCCGATGACGCATTCGATGCGTACGAGGCGCAGCCAGTTCGGCCACAGCACATCCACCGCTCGAAGGAGGCACACGAAACTGCGATCGGCCTGCTTCTGGACGGGCTCGGGCAGTCCGTCCGAATCCATCCGCCACCGGATCACGTATCGGTTTCGTGACATTGAGCTCCGGCTGCGGGTTCGATCGGGATCACGAATTCTCGGGATACCCGCAGGGCGGTCGCGGATATCTACGAAACTGGCTGACAGGAGTCCGTCTGAACGGAGTGGGCAAGGATTACGCATTTCGGCGTCGTGTGGGACGTATGGACGAGCCACACGACTTCGACGACATTCTCGTGCCGACTGACGGCAGCAAAGCCGCCCGCAACGGGGCAAAACAGGCGATCAAGTTCGCACAGCGAAACGACGCGACGCTACACGTCCTGTACGCGATGGACATGGGTGATGCCGACTACGTCGCGGTGCCAAGCGATATCAGACAGACGCGACGCCGACTCGAGAAGAAGGGTCAGACGTTCGTCTCGGAGGTCGAAGACCTTGCTGACGATGCCGACGTCTCTTGTGTCACGGCTGTCAAGGCGAACACGCCGGTCGAAGCCATCACCGACTACGTCGACGAACACGATATCGACCTCGTTGTCATGGGAAAGCGCGGGCGCTCCGATCCGGACAAGCCGCTGCTGGGATCGATCACGAACCGAGTCATCGGCTCACTCGACGTTCCCGTATTTACTGCCTGATAAGATCGTTCCCGACGGCTGGAGGGATCGACGGCGGACACCGCTGCGGTGGGCGGATCAGTGACGCATGCTGTCGACCGGTGGCTCCGCGTTGTGCTCGCCCCACGTTTCGATCGCCGTCACGATTCGCTCGGCAGCGGTGACGGGCTCACACCGGTCGGTATCGATCTCGAGGTCGGCGTCGGGGGCCTCGAACTCCCGGTAGACGACGTGGACGCCCTGTTCCGAGATCGAATCGTCCCGACGCCGATTGCGCTCGAGGCAGGTCTCAAGGCTCGCGGTCACGTGGACGAACCGCACGTCGCCGAGGGCGCGAAACTGCGTCTGCCATTGCCGACGGTAGAACGTCCCGTCGACGAGCGTCACGCCGGCTACAGGGGCCGAACCGGCCTGTTCGGCCAGTTGCTCGTAGGTCCGACTCGAGAAGTCGTCGGAGTGGTAGAGTCGCACTGGAACGTCCCGCTCCGCGAGTCGGTCACGGACGCGGGTCGCGATGGTGGTTTTTCCGACACCCGGCGGCCCGCAGATGACGATCACAGCCATCGATAGGGGACGAGGCCATACGAATGAGTCGGTCCGTCGGCTCGTGGACAGCCACGGCACCGAGAGGGAAGCCGTGATCACCGATCCCGGTCGTGGCCATAGCTCACGTCGAACGGGCCCGCGTCGGGATCCTTTTGTGAGACCATCGGGCCGACCGACGCGGTTCGCCGTGTGATGGTCGCGGTCCGGAGAATGTAGGATGCGAGCAGAGCAAGCGGGGAGAAGACGACGAGAAAGAGTCCGCTCACGACGTACGGAAGGACGGCGGCGCTGACGCTTGGCCCAGTGACGTCGGCGTATAGCAACCCGATGAGGATCGCAGACAGGATCGATGGCACGCCACAGTAGACCGTGAGCTGCGAAAAGCGCGTGAGTTCCTGCTGTAGGTACGTCGTCTTGAACTGCTCTCGAGCCACGTGAAACAGTTTCAGTGAACCGATCAGGTCGTCGAGTCGCTCGGCAGCGGTCGGCGACAGCGAGTCAGCGTACTCGCCGCGCAGATGGGTGCCGACGTACAAGTGCCATGACTCGTCGTACGTAATCGCCGCCGAAACGGCAGTGAACGCGTCCGATTCGGCGCGCTTGATTCGGTCGTCGATTCGGTTCGTTCGCTCTTGGATACCGTTCGTATACCGGCTGACCGTCTCGGAGAACTCGTTGTCGTGATCCCCGACCGCATCGGCGAATGCCGTTGCGTCGTGATGAATCGATTCGAGAAGCAATCCGAGGACCCGCGTGGGGGCTGCCGGGCTCGCGGGGACGGCCGCATCGTCCGCGACGGTTCGACGGAATTCAATGACGTCCTCGAGTCGGTCGCGGGCGCGGCCCGCTGCGCTGAACTCCTGGGAGAGGATGAGCTGGTTGACCGAGACGACCAGCGTCACGAGCGAGAACGTCCCCGCGATCATGCCGCTTGCCACGCGCGTCACGGCGTTCGGGTTGACGAAGGTGATGACGCCGAGTTCGTACAACACGGTGACCACCGCAAAGACGGCTAGCAAGACGATCGCGGCGACGGATAACCGGTTTCCGTCGACAAGCATCCACTCCCGGAACCGCGTCAACACTCCCCCACGGGTACCGATATCGGCCCCGTACGACTCGAGCGTCTCGTCGGTTTCGGCAGATCCCATAGCCACACGTCCAACCGACCCGGCAATAAGGGCCTGCGTTGCACATCGCCACACGCCGGTACTAATACTGCCGGACAGAACTACGTGAAGATCGGTCGCTCTGCTGCGGCCGTCACCGGTGGAGACGGCCGCGAATCCGCGACCGACTTCGTATTGACTTCTGTCCGACACTATAAACGGACGGGCGGGGCTCGACGAGCTGCGCCAGCAGTCCGTCCACCCACGGACGAGCACAGCCGCTTCAAGGCCCACACTGAAATGGGTCCGTGGCGTCGCTCCGACACATGTACCGTGACGGAACTCCCTCGCAGACGAACGCGCGACGGCAATGAGCCGCCCGGAGTCGACGAGCCGACGGCGAGTACTCACGACAGTAGGGACGGGGGTCGCGGCCGCGGCCGCCGGCTGTCTCGGGAGCGGCGACCTCGGCGGCCAGCCGACCTACGAGGACGGCACCGTCAGCGGCATCAACGCGAACAACGTCTCCAATCGATCGGCAACACAGCTGTCGGCGGCAGCGGCACTCGCCCAGCAACAACCCAGCGACTCGGTGACGCCGCTCGAGCCGCTCTCGCTGCGCGATCACGAGTTCGTCGTCGAGAGCGGCTATCTCGGGTCGACCATTCAGGGGATCGTCGAGAACACGGGCTCCAGCCGGATTCAGACCGTCGAAGTACGGACGCGTGTCTACGACGACGACGAGAGCATGCTCGGGCGCTATCTCGCTAGCACCGGCGACCTCAACGGTGGCTCGAGGTGGGCCTTCCAGGTGATTGTCCTCGAGTCTCCGGTCGCTGTTGCCAGCTACGATATCGCCGTTCTCGGAACCCCATCGTGACGGCGGGGTCGGCGACGCCGGACAGCCAGCCGGGCTACTCGACGGCTATTCGACGAGCGTCTCGTGTAGTCGCTCGTCGATCTTGTCGTAGACCGTCGTCTCGGAGACAGCGAGGGTATACGCTGGTCGGCCCTTGCCCGTCGGCGACGTCGCCGACTGGTGAATCTCGTTGACGAGGTCTTCGTCCTCGAGTTGGTACAGCGAGCGGATGATGTCGGCCTCTGAGATCGTGCCGATGACTTCCGTCTCGACATCGGCGAGTCGCTCCTGACAGTGTTTCCGAAGATCATGTGTCTGAACTGGCGTTTCGTTCTGACGGGCGAGTTCGGCGACGGTAAGCAGGACTGCCTGATTCGTCAGCGTGATTGACTCGAACGGTGACTCGTCACTCATAGACGACAGTTCTACACGGACATTGGTAACAGTTACCCCAAATCACAGCGAAAGGGCCGCGGACTAATCGTCACTCACACCCGATTGCGCGGACTGCCTTGTGATCGGTGTAGACATCGTTGCAGTGGGTACGATACTGCAGCATGTCATAGAATGCTTCTCGTACGCTTCGAAGTGACCGAAGTGATCGATACAGGGCAAGCAGTTACCGAAGTGGCTATTGATCTATCCGAACTATGCCAAAAGCCGCCTGCTGAATATAGAGCCATAATGAGCCATAATTCAACACACGTGTGATCTGTTTGGCCGAGTATCGCCTTCCGGGTTATACTGTTCGGATATGCATAGCAGTAGGACTATCCGTGAGATCGCCTTTCTAACTGCTTTCAGCCCGGTTCTTGCCCCACCAGAATGCGGCCAGAACGAAGACAAGTCCTTCGAGTCTGGCGAGTTTGTACACCCACGACTTGAACTCGTATGTAGTCTCCGCCGTGGTCGTAACACCCATCATGAAGTCAATGACCTGTCTTGGGAAGAGCAACTCAATGACGCCAAAGACCGCCAGAACGATGCGAAACATCATACTCTAAACGTTGATCCCCGACAGCAAGTAACCAGCGACGTTTCCCCCTCATCTGGAAACGAATGCGATGATATCATGCGTCTTTAGCTAAGCCTCACCCCTCGGTTGTGTAGCGGTTGCGAGCGTCTCCTGTAGTATCGGTCGTTGGTCGTGGATTTTCTGTGCA
>NZ_FOIC01000014.1 GCF_900111485.1 Natrinema hispanicum
TCGCTAGTTGTCCACTCTCTCGATAGCGGCGGCAGCAAGAGGCTGGTCTGATATGGTGAGAACGCCGAAATGAGACGAAGGACACTTTTGGCACTACGGAGACTGGAAGATGAGTCAAAGATCTGGTTACTTGCCGCTGTGGCCATCGCTCAAACCGCTCTCAGAAGACAGCTGTTGCTCCCCGCCAGCCTCGCTTCGACCGAAGCGAGGCGGCTCACCCGAGTCCGTGCTCGTATCCTGGTGGCAGTCCTTCCCCGTTCGTCCGATGCTTGGTCTTCCAGCCGAGCTCGTCGTCCAACACCCGTTCGATCCCATGGAGAAACGCATCACTGAACGTGAACTCTACCGGGAGTGCTCGCCCGCCACGCCGTGGCCGGGCGAGCACTGCCCACTGCACCACCAGCCACAACTGCTCTAACAGGAACCCTACACCCACGTAGAAGAGCCGAATTGTCGTCGATGGCGTCGTCGTAAGGGCCCGCGCTTCCCTGAACTTCTCGTAGCTCTTCTCGATCCGTGAGCGGTTGTTGTAGATCCGTGCCACTTGCCGCGGCGTGCGGTCTTCCAGACCGTACGCCGCGTATCCAGTCTGTTTGAGTCCTGACTTCCCGCGATCACCGTTCTGGTAGGTCACGTTCACCGCCAGCGGAAACGTCTGTTCGTGCTCTTTGCCTTCACAGATCGTCTCTTCGGTCATGTACGACGCTGTCGCTGAAAGTTTCTTCCGGAGCGAGTCTTTCCCGGTCTTGACCGGGAAGACTGGCGGCGCTGTCGCCCGGAGCACGCCAATCACCTCGCCGACGTAGGCTGCTCGATCCATGAGAATCTGGTCGAGCTCGAACGAATATAGTTCGACGCGGGCGAGCACGCGCTCGACCGCGTCGGCTGCGCTATCGTCGCCAGCAACCGGTTCAACCGCCAGCGTCAGCGGCTTTCCCTGCGCGAGCACGAACGCCGTGCAGTACCGATGGCACTTCGTCGTGCCATCACGCGCTTGCATTCGCCTGAACTCGTCTTCGTCCGCTGGGTGCCCGTGAAACGGGTTGTCCATGAAGTCGATACAGACGGTTCTCGACCGCGACCGGTCGAGAACCGCCATTGCCATTGTCGCGAGAATATCGTTGACAGCGTCCAGCATCGGCTCTTTGTCGAGAGTATGGAGCCAGTCCATGACAGGTTCTCTGTTGGGTGTCTCGTCTGTGTTGGTCGTGACGCCGTTGACCGAGGTTGTCCCGACAGCTGCACGGAGCACGACTTCCATGATATCGCCGGAATCGAGGGGCGAGCCCTCGATTCCTGGCATCGGAATCAACTCAAGCACCTCCAGAGCAAGAGTCTTGAGTTGGCTATTCGTAATGAACTCGTCCGGATCTGTAAGCACCTGCTTGAGTTGTGGAAGGTTCATCAGGTGCGTATCCGGACAGCGGATGAATCAGGGACCTGATTCACCCGCTTCACTCAGTACTACGTATCAGCTGCTGGAGTCCTGAGCCAGAGTGGACAACTAGCGACTATGCTGACGGCTCTACGTACGGCGAGAAGACCATCGAACGAGCGGTTGCGAGTATCTCTGAGTTCTACGATCCGGACACTCGAGAGACGGCAACCGAATCTGCTCCCAGAACGAGCGAGCCGTCGACCACTGCTAGCCGTGACAAATCGGATCGGAAGCAGAATCGTGCGTATCTGATTGAGAAGAACCGACTGTTGACTGGCCGTGTCGACGAACTCGAGGCCACGCTCGAACAGAAAAATGAGCGCATCGATCTCCTCGAGGCAACGATCGAGGATCTCAAAACCGAACTTGCAGAGCGTAACCGAGAGATCAAGCAGACTCGAGAAGAACAAGTCGACACAGCGTCTGACTGTGACACCGCTTCAGAGACATCCTCTTTGTGGGGACGATTATTCGGCGAGAGCTCCAAGTAACAGTCGTTGCGAGGATCGTTTCTTCAATTCAGAGTAAGGCACTCAACTCGGTAAGTAAGTCTGCGAATCTATCGGCAGAATAGGTTCACGGTTAGCATTCGATGTCGGCGACCTGAGCCAACTGCGGTTGCTCGTCGCTTGGATGCGAGTACCAGAAATGGAATTGGAGACAGTAGTTCTCGTCGAGATCATCAACACCCAAGATATCGACGCTCCCTGCGAAATCCTCAACGACTCCGTGTAACGCGACCGGGGAGACGTCTTCATCCGGAGCCATTGTCACTATCTCGTCGACGCCCGCGTCGACACGGTGTGACCCCCAGTCTAGCATGCCAGCTTCGGTTTCGAGCGCGAGGTGGAACGTCCGCGCTCCATCGTCCGCATTCCGGAGTTCGACACTCACCTCTCTGAGGGATCCGCTAGACGTGAACGGGGCGATACAGCCGGAGAACCCGGACAACACGGCCGTCGCGGAGAGGAGGGCGTGGCGGCGTTGCACATATCCGACTACATTCGGCCGAAGTAAGTATGTTATTTGTACTGACCGCGAGTTTCGTGAGCCGTTCAGAATAAAGAAACAGACAACGGCCCACCGATACCCTCGTGACTGTGAGGTCGTGTTTTTCGTCCCTGGGAAGGGTGCGGGGCGATCGAACTGCCCCGAGATAGCGTATGACTTCTGAGCGACAGCACCCGCGAGACCGTGGTATTGATCGAGCACCAACCCACCGACAGCCCACTGAACCACCCTGGTCCGGCCTCGAGTTACGGGTTCCGAACGACCGGAGTCGAGAGTCACTCATTTCGTTCGTCGAGTGTGTTCTCGTTGAACTCACGCATGCAGACGTCGGTGCCGAGTATCGATCGTCGAACGTCTGGGGAGTCAAACGAACCCAGTACATCGCCGCCGAGACGACTGGCCATCTCTTCAGGAAGCGTCATTACGACGAACGGCTCGGCTGGCACGAACAGACGATGTCTCGGCAGGACGTGCGTGATGAACTGATCAACCGCCTCGCACGGCCCACGTCACTGGCGACGAATCAGAGTCATCCCCACCCTGTTGAAGAACCAGATACGTTCCAGGTGAAGCCAACGTGACAACTGCGAACAGGTCGACGGACCAGCAAGAGGTGAACTCGTTCTCAATGTCTCTGAATCTGGTTGGTCAAGCGGCTCATGCTCTTGCAAAGAAGCAAACCACACACCTATGTTATGAAGTCCATAGGTTTATGCCTATGGAGGTAATCACATAAGATGACGGATGGCGTCCTACACTACCATCGAAGATTGGCAGGATGTCGAAGATGGGTACGTCATCGATGTGACCATCCGGCAGACGGAGGATAAGAAGTACCCGTGTGGATGGGACTACAGCCTACACCACGGGGAAGTCGGCGGCGACACCATCCTTCGATACGACAACGCCCATGAACTGACGAAAGGCCATGAGCGCCACACCCGAAACGATGTTGAAATCATCGAATTCCCCGGGATGTTGACGCTCTACGATCGCTTTCAACGCGAAACCGAGGAGATGTCGCCTGTCTCATGGAACTGGTCGGAGTAGGACGTCTCCAGGAGGTATACACCATGCCCACGCTCAAAGTCACCGTCGGTGAACGTGATCGCCTCAACCAGCGCACGCGTAGCCGCATCAAGGCTGCCCAAGAGGGTGAAGACCTTGACGATGCCCAGCCGGTGTTGAACTTCGGATCGTATACAGAGCTCAGTCGCCTTCTTAGCCCAAAGAATCTAGAGTTGTTGGAAGCAATCTCTAAACACCAGCCCGAGAGCATCCGCGAAGCCGCTGACCTGGTGGAGCGAGACTACAAACAGGTCCATCGGAACCTTTCCGAACTCGAAGACATCGGCGTCATTGAGTTTGAAAATGGCGGGCCTGGTCAGGCAAAGAAGCCGAAACTGGCCTACGACGGTCTTGAAATTGATATCCCGTTTGCAGGATCGAATGGGAGTGTCGGTGCAGCAGCACCCTGAAAGATCCTGTTCTTGGCCATCTAGAAACGACCCTTCGCTCTCTGTTCTCGCTACACGTGGTCGACGGACGTACGTGATGAACTGATCAACCGCCTCGCACAGCCTGCGTCACTGGCGACGAATCAGAGTCATACCCATCCTGTTGAGGAGCCAGATACGTTCAGGGTGAAGCCGACGTGGCAACTGCGAACAGGTCGCCGGACCAGCAAGAGGTAATCACCAGCCGTCAGTACTCCAGCCCGCTGTTGAATATCGATCACTGACTCCATACGCATCACGCAGTGTCTTCGACTTGACTGTACTTCCAGCATTGGAATACAAAATAATCCTGACCGACACTAAACTATTAGTTCGAAGAGGTCATAAAGAGAGCAATGAGCGACCGATCACAGGTGTGGCCAGAAGAGATGGACAGTGCAGACCGTGTCAGGCATGTCGCCTTGACGCGAACGACACCACGGAATGCTGGTTGGATCGCCGAAGAGGCGGATGTCTCGAGAGATACGGCTGTTAAATACCTTGATCGAATGGCTGATCAAGGAGAGCTCGAGGCCATTGAAACAGCTGACGGCACATGCTACAAGCCCGATGAGATTACGCACTTCCTCCGTGAAGTTCGTTCCCTTGCTGAAGAGCAGTCAGTAGACGAACTCACTAATGAACTGCGTGCGATTGGTGAGGAAATCGACTCGTGGAAGTCAACGTATAATGTTGAATCTCTCGAAAAACTTCGACAGAGCATTGGACGTGAGGATCTGTCGGCTGACGATCGACGCGAGCGCCTCGAAGTGATCGAAGAATGGGAATACAACATTCAGGTACGTGAAGCACTTCAGCTTGCGATCAGCCTTCAGAGTTCACTAACGCGACTTGATGCAGATCCGCGTCTCGCAAATCGTGGTTCAGATACGCTTCCCCAAGAGGGCTAGGGAAAGATGGTACTCTTTCTTGCTGGTGGCCGAGGATTCACTCGGCGCGAAGGACTTCGTCGCCTCAAAGAACGACTCGAAAAAGAACCGGGGTTTTCCGATGTTTGGTATCGACCATCTCGACTCCGGCCTCGATCTGTCGTTGCTGACGTCGAGACTGAGATATTCTTAGGCGAAGAATTCCCACGGCAGCAGGCCACCTTTGAGGTCACATGGCGGCCACGTGCCGACATTGATGTTCAGCGTGTTCAGTGGGCTGATGACGTAGTCAGCTTGGGATGGCACAAAGACGATGATCATGAAGACCTTGGGACAACCCATTTCCAGATCGAGACCGATAAGGAATTAACCCACGAACCAGGACATCTCGAAGCAGAAGCGCCGCTAAGCTTTCTGGAAACCTGTCTTCAGCGACTTCCTCCAAAACTCGAGGAGACGATTCCAGAGTGAACCCGGTTACTCCTAATTGAACGGTTGCTTGATCTCTGTATTCTCCTTCTGATACGGTCCCTCTGACCGTACTTCCAGCAGTGAATTTTTGGCGCCATGAGGCACGAGGCGCGCTCAACAGTGAGCCGTCATGGAATTTCCAATGACTGATCCAAATCCGATTGACGACACTGCAGACGATTACAGCCGGTTCGAGGCCAGACTCGTTGCCCGTGATCAGGATGCAACTCGCGTTGTAACAGCAGATCTCGGCGAGACAACCGCCCGACAGCTCGTTACGGAACTCATCGATACCGGTGTGGTGACGCCGGTCCCTGGCAAGCGGGTGTTCATCCACGAGCCAAGTGGGACCGCTTTTGACTCGAGCACTCAGCTTGCTGTTTTCCATCAAGGCTGGACGGCGGCCCGCAACGCCGACAAGGAGGGTGAGTGATGCAGCAGACGCTCGCTGGCTGTGCCTTCTGCGACGCCTTGCCCGGCACCGAGGCCGGTGAGGCACATACCTGGGGAAAAGACAAGCGAGTCTCTCACCCTATCTGTGTCGACTGCGCTATCCAGACGGAGCCGGACCCTGACGAGTTCGATCACTGCACCTGCGATGGCTGCGGACTCATCGTCGACGCGCTCGCGGCGCTCACGCGGTTCCGCGTCGAACTCGGCCATCTCGAGGACTCGCTACAGCGGTGTGCAAGGTGTAGTCCCGGTGGGCCAGCCACCTACTGGACGCGCGACCTCGAGAAGCATATTGTATCTGACTGACGATCGGCCGACCGGTCGTCGACGTGAGGGGAACGTGGCTCACATCGTACACACGATAACTGCTAAGTGAACTGGCTCACAATGTACACATAATGAGTAGCGACAAAAAGCGCGTCCAGTTCCGGGCGCCCCACCGACTCATCGACCGGACCGACGCCCTCGCAGACGTCCTCGGGGAAGACCGGACGGATATCCTCGTGACTGCGCTGCGAGAGTACCTCCAAGAGGCGGCCCATGACGACGCGCTCACGCAGGAAATCGCAGCTGCCTACTACGACGACGAGATTTCCTTCGAGCAACTCAAAGCGCTCGTCGGTGCCGAAGAGGCAGCGAACCTCCGGGTGTTGAAACAGCAGCTGGACGAGGACTTCATCGACGAGGTCGCCGACGCATAAATGTCGACGCTCGTCGCTGACGCCTCTGCCCTCGTGAGTCTCGGGGTCGTTGCTGACGACGACCCCGATCCACTCGGGCTCTGTCTGTCCTGCTACGAGGTTATCGTCCCAACAGTGGTCATCGAGGAACTCCGAGAGATTGCTTCGTATGATGATGTACACGGTCGGGCTGCAACGACCGTCCTCGACCGAACTAAGACGCTCGAGGTACGATCGGTCGATCTCGACGCCGAATTTCCGCTTGATGACGGCGAAAACGCTGCTGTCACCCTCGCGAATGACCTCGACGCCACACTATTGCTCTGTGATGAGTTCAATCAACTCGGCCTGGTCCACGCCTCGCTCGCCGATACCCGGCTCGTCACGACGCCAACGCTGCTCTCAGTACTCGTTCGCACCGAACAGCTGTCAGCTGCCGATGCTCGTGCTATTCTCGACGAGATCAGCGATGCCCGCAGCTGGGACGCAAACAGCTACGTGCAACGTGCCCGGTCACTGCTCGAGGAGCCCTGAAACCGACGCTGTCGCCCATCGGTTCTCATACTGTTGAAGGTGGTGGGGTAGAAGTCTTCACAGACTCTGTACGTGCCGATCTTGGAGTGTCCGATTCCTGACTCTGAGACTTTAATGTGCATGCTCTGTGCATACGCCGAAACCGTTATCACTCTATGTGCAGAACTTGCACATAGAATGAGCACGAGCGACGATCCACGACGAGTTCATTTCCAGTCACCGGAGTATCTCGTCAACCGACTCGATGCGATCGCCGATCTCTTTGACAAGGACCGGACGGATCTCCTTGTCGAGGCCATCCGGGAGTACATCGAAGACACTGCCGACAGCGAGACGTTCCAGGAACTCGTCGCGACGAAGTACTACGACGACCAGCTCGAGTTCGAGACGGTCAAGCAGTTGGTCGGTGCTGAGACGGCCCAGCGGCTCCGCCTCCTCAAAGCGGACCTCGAAGACGAGCCACTCGATCTCGCTGCCCCCGACGACGTCGACGTCTATGAGGGCGATGTGACGACGGTCGACACCGCGGCAGACGACGATCGATGAGCGGTCCACGACTGCGAACGGTCGTCGCCGACACCAGTGCACTCGTCAGTCTTGCCGTGCCCCGTGCTGACGCTGCCGTTGACACCGGCGCTCTGGACCCACTCCAGTACCTTCTCACCTCTTGTGACGTGTTTGTGCCACCGGAAGTGATCGAAGAACTCTGCGACATCACACAGTATCAGGATATCCACGCCGCGGCTGCGAGTAACGTCCTCGCGGCCCGCAACCACTACACGGTCGAGGATCCCTACGAACGCGACGATACCCCGGACTCTCGGCCGACGTTCGGCCTCGATGACGGCGAAACTGATGGTATCGTCCTCGCGAACGCACTCGCCGTCGACGGCTTTCTCACCGACGAGTTCGGCGGAACGAACTTTCCACTCATCCACGCCGTGCTTCAGGGGCCGCGGATCGTCCCGACGCCGCGGCTCATCTGCGACTACTCCCGGAACGGGAATATGACCAAGGAGGAAGCGAGAATACTGATCACAACGATTAGCCCACACCGGAGCTGGGAGAACAGTCCCTACGTCACGCAATTGCTCCAGCGCCTCAAAGGGTAGTCCGTCCTGCGATCAGCACGTTCCGAGTGGTGCGTCAAAAGTGGCCGAGCGAGTGAGGCAGGGGCGAAACTTTCCCTTCACACAGGAACAGTCACCACCACTTCGGAATGCCCTGTGGTTGTAACATGTTGTGTCCCTTGGAAATCGCTGGGGATAGTGAAAAGGACATTTCTGTGGTGCCAGTTGGCCCCGGAAAATTCATCAGTCAATATACTCACATTCAGATATGTACGATCTCACCAAATTCCAGCGTGATATCTTGTACGTGATCGCCGGCCAAGACGAGCCGCATGGCCTCGCGATCAAAGACGAACTCGAGGAGTACTACGAGAACGAGATCCACCACGGGCGGCTGTATCCGAATCTCGATACGGTCGTCGACAAAGGGCTCGTCGAGAAAGGCGAGGTCGACAAACGAACGAACTACTACACGATCACAGCGCGTGGTCGGCGCGAACTCGAGGCCCGTCGAGAGTGGGAAAATCAGTACGTTGGAGATGTCTTCTCGAGTTCGGAGTGAGACGGTCGCGGCCGCTGAGCGTGCGTGTTGGATCGAATCGGGAAACTATTCCTCGAAGTAAGAATTATATCGGTAGCCGCGCAAGATCGAGTATGTCCAATACAGAGTCTCCAGACGGCCCCCCATCCTTTGAGGATGCGTTTCGTGACGATGATGTTGAACAGCGTATCTACGGGACAATCCTTCAGACCCGCGAGCCTGCAACGGCGAGCGCTATCGCAGAGCAGGCCGAATGCGACCCGAAGACAGCCCGAAAATATCTGGGCTGGTTCAGCGACCTCGGGATCGTCACGCGCCACGATGGCCATCCGACGACCTACGAGCGTAATGATGCATACTTCCAGTGGCGGCGCATCAACCAACTTGCTGCCGAGCACACCGTCGACGAACTCCAAGAGCACGTCCGCACGCTCACGACACGGATTACCGATTACGAAGACACGTACGATGCCACAACGCCGGCAGCCGTCGACGCTGTCGATGCTGCAGAGACGAGCGACGAACGGACGATCGACGATGTGTATAGCGACCTTGCCGACTGGGCGACCGCTCGAGATGAGCGCAAGCGCTACGAACGCGCCCGTCAGCAACGTGCTGGCGCTGAGACCGACCAAGCATCCGGGTAATCCCATCGATGACGCCGCCTGCAGGAGATGGACGTAGCCCCGCGCCTATCGACCGCCCAGTGCTCGAGTTTCTTCAGACACGCCTCCAAGCCACTGCTCAGGTCGCTCGAGCGACGATCACGGATTCGAGCGGGCATCTTGAACTCTATGTAACACTCGCACCATCGTACTATCCTGAAACCGTGGAGGAGGCGAGTCTCACTGTTCGCTGGTACACGAACGACGACTTCAAAATCCATTACCGAGAGGTGCATCCAGACCACGCCTGGGAGTGCCGGTGGGACCGGCATCCGAACCCTCACAATACGCGAGACCACTTTCATCCTCCGCCCACTGCCCCGACACCCGGTGAGGACAGTTCGTGGCCAAGCGATCATCGGGATGTACTGCGGGTCGTCCTTGACAAGATCGAAGAACGAATTACCAGGTTGTGGGACGAGTAAGCCACAGTGGTGGCAGTTTTTCTGCGCCAAAGTGGATTCATCCGCTTCCAACGTTGACATCTTGTGCGTGATCGCCGGCCAAGACGATTCTCAGGGCCTCTCGATCAAAGGCGAACTCGAGGAGTACTACGAGAACGAGATCCACCATGGGCGGCTGTATCCGAATTTCGATACGGTCGTCGACAAAGAGCTCGTCTACAAAGGCAAGGCCGACAAGCGAACGAACTACTACACGATCACAGCGCGTGGCCGACGCGAACTCGAGGACCGTCGGGAGTGGGAAGATCAGTACGTCGGTGAATTACCTTCGAGTTCGGAGTGAGACGGTTACGATCGCTGATCGTGCATACTGATTGGATCCTTTGAATGTCGTTCCATTACGGTCACAGTCACAGGATGTCGTGAATGGAACGAGAGTCAGCTAGTGGTATAAAGAACCGACTAGTTGGATTAGCTTACATCTACGTACGTGTGGAATAACAAATATCATCTCGCCTGAATGGCTGGGCCATGGACGACCTCACAGGATTCCAACGAGACTTGCTGTACGTGATCGCGGGCGCTGACCAGCCATCTGGACAGGACGTCAAAGACGAGATCGAGCAGTACTATAGTTCAGAAATCAATCACGGGCGGCTGTATCCCAATCTCGATACGGTTGTGAATAAGGACCTTGTCGAAAAAGGACAGCTCGATAGGCGCACAAACTATTACGCGATTACAGACGAGGGAGAACAAGCGATCGAGGATCGCCGTGAGTGGGTATTACAGTACATCGACTAATCGAGATCGGAAGCCATCTGGATCATTGCTTTGCCCTCTTGAATCGGTAAGTACAGGGGGCTTAGAGGGCTGTTTGTGTGAATTGGTGAGGTGCCGTTATTTTCGCGCTGTGTATCCCGCACGCCTCAGAGCATCAGTTCTGCAATGCAATTCCCTTATTTCATCACGAAGAAGATAGGACAAACGTTCGGTAGTTGTACATCATAAATACCAGACATTCTTCCGTGCATTCCGTTCAGAGGCTTCTGAAGCTGTGTTGCTAAACGCCTAGACGTATGATGATTATTCTAGGCTAACAATAAATCGGTTTTCGCTGGAAAATAATCCGCTGCTGCCCGTGTACTCGCGGATACTCGCCCGGTGCGGGACCGTTAGGACTGGAGAACGATTCGTAGGTGGAAAGTACGGGCTGGTAGAACGTTCATTCTAAACTACTATCATCTGTTCCGGAGAGACATGGACCGACGCAAATTCCTCTACGGCTCCGGCACCGCCGTCGGCGGTGGATTGCTCGGCACCTACGGATTGACGAGCGAGGCATCGGCACAAGAGACAGCGACAGACGCGCAAACACAGGCCCAGGCACAGCTCCAGCAACTCGAGGGCGAGTGGCCGAAGTTCCGCTACGACCTGGCGAACACGGGCCACGCCGTCCCGGAAACCGGACCCGGCCAGCCGGTTTCGATCCGCTGGACCTACACGACGGGCGACGCACTCGGCAGCTCCTCGCCGGCGGTAGTCGACGGAACAGTCTACTTCGGGAGCCGTGACGGCAATCTGCGCGCCATTGACGCCGAGACCGGTGCACTTGAATGGCGCAGGCTCCTTGTCGACGATCCTATTGGTATCGTCTTTTCCTCGCCCGCAGTGGCCGATGGAACCATCTACATCGGCAATTCGAACCTGTTCGCTCTCGATGCAGAGACCGGGTCGATCCAGTGGACCTTCGACCCCATGGAAGGGCTCGGTGAGGAGATTCCCCACAATGTGTTCTCCCCCACAGTCGCTGATGGGACGGTCTACTTCGGGACCACTTACAGGGTTTATGAGGCAGGTTGGATGATTCAGATGGGCAACCTGATCGCCCTCGACGCCGATACCGGCGAGGAACTGTGGCGGTTCACCCCAGCGGGCCCCATCTCGAACGTCCCGGCGGTGGTCGACGGAACGGTCTATACCGGCACCAGCGGCCTCTACAGGTCCCGATGGGACGAGATCGAGGGAGAGATCATTGAGCCGATCGCCATCGGGCAGATGTACGCCATCGACGCTGAGACGGGCAGCGTCGAGTCGAGTATTCCGACCAGGGTCAGCACTTCACCCGTGGTCACCGACGACAGTATTTACTACGCTCATCAGGATACCGTTACAGCCTTGGACCGGGTGACCAGTGCGGTCCAGTGGTCCCTCGTGCGATCGCCGATGATGGCAATGTCGGACCTGGCGGTGACCGACGATATGGTGTTCAGCGCCGCGTGGGGATTCGAGCCACGGGAGGACCCGGCCGACCGCCTGCGGGACTACTGGATCCTCTCGGGCATCGACGCCGACGACGGGACCGAGATCTGGCGACACGACGCACGGACAGAGTTCGCCCCAAACGAGAGCGGACGAATCTTTTCCTCACCGGGCGTGGCCGACGGCACCGTCTACGTTGGTTCAGCGGACGAACTCGTCCCTGAGACTGATCCATGGACCCTGCAGGGTCGACTCCACGCCTTCGACGCGGCGACCGGCGAAGCGGAGTGGCGTGGCGAAACCGGCGACTGGGTGTGGTCCTCGCCAGCCATCGCCGGCGGAACGGCCTACATCGGTAGCAACGACCGGAAGATGTACGCCTTCGAGGGCTCACCGGTCGAGGAGCCGTCAGCCTCAATCACATTCGCGGACCAGGACTCGGATGGCCTCTCGGTCGTGGTCCAAGAGGTCACGCTCTCGAACGGCGGGTACATCGAGATTACCGATACCGACGGCGTGGTCCGCGGGCAATCAGACAACCTCGAGGCCGGCACTCACGAGGACGTCGAGATCACCCTGGCCCCGCAGGTGACCGAGACCCAGACGCTCACTGTAACGGTATTCATGCCGACCGGCGAGCCGTACCTGGTCGATGACGCCCCGGTCTCGGCAGCCGCCACCATCACTATCCCGCCGGAGCCGCCGACGCCCGAGGCGACGATTACTTTCGCCGATCAGGAATCGGACGGGCGGTCCGTGGTAGTCCAGCAGGTCCAGCTATCCCACGGCGGATTCATCGAGATCACTGATCCGAACGGACGCGTCGTCGGCCGGTCCGAGCCCCTCGAACCCGAGAGGCTGTACGAGGATTTGGAGGTGGCGATCACGCTCTTCGAACCGAACGGTGCGGCTTCTCCGGCGGTCGACCCGCAGGCAGCGACGGCAACACAACAAGAGACCGGGGGGGATCCTGAGGAGGCGAACCTGGACGAGCCGATGATTATCGAGCTGACAGCAACGGTGTACCGGGATATCGATGTCCCGTACCTCTTCGATAATGAGCCAGTCACTGCCACCGCCTTGGTCACGGTTCTCGACCCGGTCGAGCGGACGGCCACAATCACCTTTGCGGATCAGGAGTCCAACAGTGAATCGGTCGTCGTGAACAACGTGGACCTCTCCCACGGGGGCTACGTCAAGGTCACCGACGCTGAGGGTACTGTCAGGGGCCAGTCGGCCATCCTACCGCCCGGCCCCCACCAGTCGGTCACCATCCACCTCTCGCCTGTCCTCGATGCGACCCAAGAACTCACCGCCACGGTCTTCACGCCCGGAGGGGAGGCGTATCTCGTGGACGGCGAGCCGGTCAGCGCCACGGCGCTGATCACGCTCGTCGAGCCCGAGGGGCCGAAGGCATCGCTCACGTTCAAGGGCCAGAAATCCGACGGGTCCTCGGTGGTGATTCGGGAGATTGACCTCTCTCACGGGGGCTTCGTCGAAATTACTGACGCTGAAGGCGTGCGGCGTGGTATCACTCCGATGCTCGACGCCGGTCGCTACACGGACTTCGAGGTGGTGCTGACCTCACCGCTGACGAAGTCCCAGGAACTCACCGCTACGGCCTATCGCGACGTCGATGTGCCGTACCTCGAGGACGGTGAACCCGTCAGCGACACCGCCTGGATCATCGTCTATCCTGACGAGAAGAAGAAGAAAAAGGACAAGAAAAATATAGATTTTCTATGTAGTTTCCGATTATTTCTTCGGAAGATTTTTTCGTTCTGAGAAGTAGTATAATACTACAACAAATCCAGCTGCAGGTACTATTACGCCCGATCAGTACATTTCTGGATTTTTGGGATTGAGCCGTCTTGCGTCAATACACATCAAAATACCTGTTGAGAATTGTATAATAAGCATCCCACATAGTAACACTATAACTAAATTAGTCATGGTTAGTATTCTAATGTTGCAGTATTTCCATCATCTAACAAATCTACTCCAGCAGCGACAAGTTCGCACGTGTAGTGTACGGGTGGACCACTAAAGCAACTGTGATAGGGTAGATTTCAGTGAACGGCTTGCAATCACTGTTTTCGATAATGGGTGAAAGCCCCTGGCGCGCTCGAGTCCCGCGCCTGGCGAGACGCACGCGTCTTGCTGCTCTTCGCTCGTTTCACTCGCGAAGACCTCGCTGCGCTCCTCACAAGTTGCGGTGCTTGCGTCGGCGGGGTTCCTCGAGCGCGCCAGCCCCTTTCAGACCCACCCACGTGGACTGATCGGGATGCTGTTGCGTTGGTTGCCCGCTCTTGGTATTCGGCCCGCCCCGCTCGCCGCGTGCCGCCCTCTGCGTCGCACACGGCTCACTCCGTTCGCCGTTTCGCGACCGACCATTCCGGGCTGCGGTTCGCTCCTGACGTCGCTCACCGTTCCGGGCTAAAATGAATCTGGTCTCGACGCCAGCATTAAGCGCGTTTTCGGTTGCGCCCCTCGCGGGCTTTCGCGTTCCAGCGCTTGGTACCGTTGCGCGCGCCGAGCCACGATGCGGCTCGCCGTGCTCACGACAGTCGCGCTGGACACGGACCCGCAGTCCGGGCCGGACACGAGAAACGGCTTAAAGCTGGCCGCTCGCTCCGGGCGGGTCGCCGAGGCGCTCACACCGCTCGCGCCTCGAGTCCTGCCTCGCTTCGCTCGGCAGGACGCCGCGCGGTGCTGGTTGGAACACCGCATTCAGGCGCGCTCTCGCTCGCGCCCCACAGGGTCGCTCGCGAAGGCGCGAGCGCGAGCGCGCAGATAGATCTAGTTGGTCGGTGTCGTCGGAAAACCGCGATGTAGTGGCATCGCGGTGGCAGGCGCGTGAACGCCTTCGGAACTAGTGAGTTCCAATGTCTAGTAACAACTCAAGTAGCAAGGTCGTTACGGTCGATGAACAGGCACTCAAACAGGCGGACGAGCAGGCGGTCGATGAAGACGGTTTCCCGGTCGTCGACGAGACGCCGGAATTCGAGGCAACGGTCGAGCAAGAGGTCCAAGCAAAGGTGGATGCAAACCACCCAGACGGGGTCGTCGATACAAGCGATGAGCGAATTTACGGTGCCACCCTCGAGCAGGAAGAGCGCATTCGAGCACGAGAGGACGAACTCGAGCGAATCAGTGCCCAGGCCGAGATAGGAACGCAGGAGGGTCGTGAGAGACGGACACGAACGATCGCTACGAACCAGAACGAAGCGCGGCGTGTGGAATTCCAGAAACGGGCGGCGAGCGTGGACCCAATGGCAGACCCGGAACGAGCAGATCCCCAGACAGAACTCTCTCGAGAGCAGTTGGCGGCCGTGAACAAGCAGTCGATGCGACTCGCAAAGCAGTTGGATGGCTGGTCTCGAGCAGCGATCAGCCGGCGGTTGAGTGAAGCCGTCGTCGGTGGCCAAGACCTGACGAGTGCGGTCGTCAACGTGTTCGAGAAACTGCAGACGGCGCCCGGACACGTCATCCCCATTGGGAAACTCGAGGAGGTCTCTCGGAAGGAGGTGAGCATCGAAGGGCGTGTCGAAACCCTGTGGGATCCTTCGCATCCGAGTATCGCACAGGTCGGGCTCATCGCGGATGACAGTGGCCAGACGCGTGTGACCATCTGGAAGTCATCAGACGCACCGTGGATCGAGGAAGGCGAGCAGGTGCGCATTCACAAGGCTGCCCGGAACTGGCACGAAGGCCGTGTCTCACTGGCCGTGACCGGGTGGTCGACGATTCACTTCCCCGAGCGCGGTCGCTGGTGGGAATAGCCAGGCCTGAGCCCCTTTTTTGCTGGTGTGAACGCAGTCACCGCCACCTCCCACCACCTCCACGGTCCGGGCTGCTCACGGCCGGTGGCCGTTGCGCTGCCGGGCTTTCGCCACAGCATGAATCAGTTCCACGACTTCTTCATTCACAAATATGCCAGAAACTGAGTAGAGCAATTTAGGAACTACATCTGCGGATTGATTGTTTGCTGTTCCACGAACTTTCCTAAAATCATCCGACATTCATATGTGTGCATAAATAAAACGCGTGAATAATGCCCGCGATATCCCTGTTAGGTATTGTATTGTTTGTCCTCCAAGCTGGTGTTGGATACCATCTCTATCGTTCACTTGCTAGTAGTGGAAACGGCTCTGGGATGCTGATTGGGGCTATGGTCACAGGTGTGGGGATCGCATCCCTGTTTATATTTGGTATGATTCCGACTCTTGCGCTTGATTTCGTGCTTTTATTGATATCTGCGTTAGTATCCCGTCAATCAAATAATGTTACGTCCTGAATTGATCCTTGTCTCATGACCTCCGCGATACATGGGGCCTCTGTACTGACCACGATTTTCACAAAGAAATCTGAATAAAGAAACTCTGCTACTGCCTCCTGATAGAGCGGTTTCTGTGCCCCACGAGTGGGGTGAGGGGCGGTCGGAGTTGCTCATTGCCCTTCGTGAACATTATGGCTTTCAGAGAGGTTTACGAGACAATATTCGACGAAGATGTCCAGCCCAACTCGAGCGCCAGTCCGTGCCCCAAATGCAACGGACGGGTGACCACCAACGCAGTCGAAACGCGTTGTGAGGACTGTGGACGCCTTATTGAACCGCAACAATACCAGGCCCAGAAAAGAGCCAATCACACTCAGATAGAACGCTCTTGATGAAAATAACACAAGTATTGGAACAAGATATTTACTGGAGTAACAACATAGGTTTGGATAATGCCAGAATGTGATGGCTGTGGCTCTCATGTCACAGAGAACTACTACCGGGTTTTCGCTGTTGATGGTGATTTGCCAGCGTGTATTCATTGTGCCAGCAACCGTGAAGCTCGAGAAGCAGGACTCCGCCAGCAATAGCGTCGCAGTGATCTCATTTCCAGATTTTCTCTCCTGAACTGGACCTGATCAAGACGTGAAACCATACAACCCACTACCCAATCAATGACTGATCGCGATTCTAACTTTGAAGAGCTTCGTCCGACCGGCGAAGCGTCGCATATTCCAGATGAGACACTCAGCGAGGATGATGACGGTGAACCTGATCGACAGCGTGCTGAGACGGCGACGGCTGGATATCCGGGTACTCCAACAGAAACAGATACCGAGTGTCGGTCCTGTGGGGCATCGATTCCAGCCGACCGAACCAAATGCCTGTTCTGTCTCACTAACAATCTCGAAGACTGCTCTTCTGAGACAGACACACCAGCAACAGAGTGGACACTCCTCGGCGTCGTCCACATGCTTGTCGAGTCGTCGACGTTCTACGGCGCTGTCGCGAAAGGCGCAGCCGCTGCGACACTTCTTGCCTCGAGTGCGACGGAATCGATTGTTGACGACTGCACGATCATCTACGATCTCGAGGACGAGCCTGCAGCCCAATTGACCGATCGGTGGCCTGTACTACCCGCTGCAGTACGGATCTCATCTCCTGACGGTGAGCAGCTTTTCGCAGCGGCCCATGATCGAACATCGTGGACTGACCAATCAGCGGTGGATAGCGACTGCGAATCAACAACCTATCTCTACGACGAAGGTGGGATTGCTATTCGCAACGAGCAGCGACTTGCGACGCTGCTCGACAATGCCAGCGATGATGCGTGGCTAGTCCCCGCAATTGCTCTCCAGCAGACACCTGACGAGTGTGAACCCGAGTGTCAGGACAGAGTTATTCCGACCAAAGAACGCCTCGAGTGTCACCAGTGCGGACGCACAACCGAGCATCGATTCAGCGATCATGAATCAGTTCCCGACGAAACCTGGACCGGCAACGCAATCTGGGAGTGCCAGGTCTGCGGGACGCCACGCTATGGGCCAAGTCCAGAATGAAACTGAGAGACAGATATACCAAGTTAAACCGTGTCAAACGAGCTGATCACGTCACTCGTCGAATACGTCTCGACTAGG
This sequence comes from Natrinema hispanicum, assembly GCF_900111485.1. Lineage (GTDB taxonomy): Archaea > Halobacteriota > Halobacteria > Halobacteriales > Natrialbaceae > Natrinema > Natrinema hispanicum_A. The sequence continues at coordinate 17,832 of NZ_FOIC01000014.1, forward strand.
TTCTGTTCGTCGAAGTCAGAATCGTCACTCCAGATAGCAGCATCACTGGCAATCGCACACGCGAGGTACAACACATCGTCAGGATCAGTATCTCCGATTTCCGCTTCTGCTGTTTCGATAGCCGGATAGAAGTCGTCGGCAGGAACGACCTCAATGTACTGGAACAAGAGGTCGATGAGTTGTGCTACTCGCTCCGGCTTCATTCCGGATTTCTCTACGATCAGTTCTTCATAATTCCTGATTTCGTCATAAACAAAGGCGGGTGTCAAGAGCTCTGGTAGTTGGATAGCGTGACTATAATTCACTACTCGGTGATGCCTCTCTCCCTGAGCTGAGTTCTTCTCCACCGAGAATAGACTGGAGCTGTTCGGGCGGATCTAGTCCTCGCCGTTTCCACGTGGCCAACATGGTCGTGATCGTCTCGTGAATCTGGACCCCTTCGGCTGAGCGGAGGGTCCGGAACATCTTCCGCAGCACAACTTGCTCGCGCAGAGCGCGCTCTGCGCGATTATTCGTCGACTCGACGTCTGGCTCTGTAACGAACGTCAGCCAGTGCCCTAACCCGTTCCTGATCTTCTCGATCAGCTTCTTGACCTCCTGTGCCTCGTAGTCTTCCCTGATCAGCCCTTCCAGATGTAACGACGCCTCCGCCCGCTTTTGCTCGCGGGCGGAGGCGGACGGATCCTCCTCGTCGAACGCCGTTAAATCGTCGTGGAGAGCGTGTAACTCCGCAGACAATCTCTCTGCTTCCTCGTACCGCTCAGCAACGTACTCCGCCTCCCGCAACAGATGTGCCCAACACCGCTGGAGCTTCGTGTGATAGCTCGGATACGCTGACCAACCGTCACAGCTGAGCGTCGAGTCCTCGGCGAAGTCCTCGCCGAGGACGTCCTCTAACACCTGGCTTCCACGACTCTCATCAACCCAGAACAGCACTTCTTCGTCAGTAACGAACGTCCACGCCCAGTGTTGCTCTCCGTCAACAGGAAAGCCCGTTTCATCGCAGTAGACGACGTCACTTTCCTGAATACGGGCTTTGACATCGTCATACGCGGGTCGCAGCCGGTCTGCGACCCCTTGGTCAGGTTGTAGATCGTCCGATGAGAGATGGGTGTATCGAGCTCCCAGTCAAACAGCTCCGCCTGTTTGCGGTTCGGCAGTCGCTGATGGAATCTGCCGAGGGCGGTTTGGGCCATGATATTTGGCCCAAACCGCCCGGTTTCCGGGCAGTCAGGATGTTCAGCAACGACTTCGTTTCCACAGGAACAGCGGTGTTTGCCGAGTTCGTACTCGACGACAGTGGTTGGAATAGGGAGGGGGATGTCGATATCGTCCGTGAGACGTAGCTGTCCGGGTTAGAGAGGATTTGCTCACAGTCTGGGCAATATCCCTGATCGGCTCGAATAGTCTCCTCTGGTTCCGGAAGCAGTCGAGTTGTTCCTTCGTGACCTTCGTCACGTTCTAGAGGGGAGTCGCTGGCGGCGACGCTGACGCCGCCAGCGTCGTCCCCTTGGTCTTCGTCCTCTTCCTCGTCGCTGTCATCGTTGCCAGGTGTTCCAGCTGTACCACCCTGCTTACTGGGTGGTGTGTTTGGGTTTTCGTACCGCTTGAGGCGAGTCTCAAGTACCTCTATCTGCTGTTGCTGTGCAGCGAGTTGGCGATGGAGAAGACGGTTCTCGAGCTTTTGAATTACGAGTTGCTGGCGGAGATGCGTACTGTCCTCGGTGCGGATCGCGGAATCTATCGATTCCGGCGATCCGCCAATCCCCAGCGACACACTTGGTTCACCATTGAGAGACCATTCATGAGACTACTACGAAATCGGTCTGACGGCAAATCGCTATCCAACTACAACAAAGATACGCCCAAGGACGTAATCAGCGACCGTATGGACGTGAGTAGAGAAGTGCTGGATAAGCACTACAATAAACAGTCCAAGGATGAACAAATGAAGACGCGACGGAGGCTCCTCGAAGATCTGTAGACTACTAAAATCCGATAGATGCATATACCATAAAATAACTTATCAATCCATGGAAGACTATACAGTCTCTGGGATTGCTCTGGTTATTGTTGGGGTGTTACTTATTGTCATTGGAGGAGGCACTGCATTTGCCGGAATGAACAAAATGGATGCCGAAGAGGATTGGGAGAAATCAAACACTGAATCGCATTGCTATACGTATGTGAATTCAGACATCGATGTGGAAAACGATTCAGAAGAAGAGATAGAACAGAAGATGCGGGAAGGCAGGGAACGGGAATGTTTTGAATTACAACCTCAAGAGAATCCCTATTCCGGTGGAGAACAGGATATTACTATCGGAATTGGTATCGCAATTATCGGCGGGGTATCAACGTACTTCGGGAACAAAAGATAGGATATTACTACAAATAATATTATCCATACTTTCTGTTTCAGCTAACCCGTCTGAGCAAACGAAACCGAGTGTCCACCGACTTCTTCGTAGAAGTTCACGCCAGTAACCGTTTGTTCCCCCTCATACTCGAGGAGTTCCGTCTCACAGGCTTCGCAATGGATCTCAACACGATCTCCACCCCTTTTCTTTTTCAGGGAACGACGTTCACCACACTCTGGACACTTCCCACGGATAGATTCGACTTCTAACTCATCTTCAGAGAAGAATTGTTCAGGTACTCCGGTACCCTTACCAGTTCCATCTACACCAAAGAGCATATCATAGAATCGGTCACCGCTTTATTGGACTCCGTAGTGAGTGGTCAGTACAGAGCGTGCGTGTATCAGTTGGCACTCGTCAGAGCCTTGGTTTACAGAATGATTATAATTCAGGATACCTAACCAAACAGTATGTCCGCGCTTCGATCTGCCCTTTTCGATTGGAACCTGAATCGAGTGGTGAGAGTTGCTGTGAGCGGTATCGCAGTCTTCCTCGCAATTCGACTCACGGATGGGTTACTGGTCGGACTCGGAGTAGCAGTCGCACTGGCTCTGGTACTTGATGTTCCGTGGTGGATGTACGACCGATACGCGCAGTCAGACAAGTGATGTATTCGCACACCTACTGACCGGCTGATTCAATCAAAGGGAGTTGAAGCAAATCACCTGCGAATCTTTCTATAACACTCTCCCAACCAGTAACTCCACTCGAGGCAGAGGTGCGAGTCTCCGAAGGCACTCGCGGTCTTTCGAAGCCATCGACGAGTCGAGCGACCTGATGACCGCTGTCGATGCTACTACCGGTCCGGATCGTTCTCCTCCGTGAGACAGGTGCGTTCCAGCAGTGATTTTGTGCGCCGGTAATGGGTGCCGGCGCACTGGGTAAGACCAGGCGAACACTGATCAGAGCGTCGGCGCAGTGAGGTATCCGAGATGCATATGTTAATTTACGCACTGGTAGAGGCATCGACAGCAGAAGAGGCACTGTCAACCGGAAAGACCGTGTTCGATCGACTGGTTGGCGCAGAGCCGCATTCCTGTGCGGTGTTCGACTACTACGTCACCTTCGACGAAGAGGAGACAACAGTGGCTGGAAAAGCACGGTGGGGCGATCTACCGACAGCTGCACCCGTTACGTCCGACGAAGGTGAAGAACTCCTCGAGCGGGCCTGGAAGACTACAACGGAAACGTTCCAACGAAATCTGGACCGGGTGAAGCAAGCACTCGAGGAACGCAACGACGACGAGATCATGCGCGACGAGGGCCTTGCTCGGCACGCTTTCCAGCAGGTCGGTGCCTCCCGTGGCCCGTCGATCTGCTTGTATGATCAGCACGCGGCAGGCATCCGTCATCGCAGACACCTCGATCGCCTCCTCGAGGAGACTGACGAGCGCGAGACGTGCTGGATCGTGCCGGCAGACGTCCATTTCTGAGTAATCATGCCTCGAATCACGAACTGGACACGAGAGAGTCGAACACCCACGCTAGCATATCGAAACACAGTGACTGAAGCGCGAGCCATCCTGCATCGTGCCCCGGACTCCTACGCGTACAAGTGGCGGGCAGCGATCCTCGTCGACGGCTATCCAGTGTGGTCGCAAGGCTTCGAGACAAAAGAAGCAACGAGCGTTCGGGATGCACTTCGGGACAGACCAGCCCCCGAACTCGCTTGTCCGGAGTGTCCGAACGACGACGTCATCGTCGGCCAGAAATCTGCGGATGGTGCGAAGGTCAAACGATGGTTCGACTGTCCTGACTGTGGCTACGAAGCTCCCTCGAAAATCGTCTATGGCGCAGAACGCTAACAGCTGGTGAGAGCGAGAGAGCAAGCTAATCGTTCAGAGCAATCATGTGTCTCGAGGAGCAGTCGCAGTTCAATTAGTCGTCGTTACTTCGCGTCTTCGATCAACTGTTCGAAACCCCCTACCCTCCTGTACTCGTCTCTATGAGCGAGTGCGGCTTGCCCCTTTGGTGTGATTTCGTATAGCCCAGACCGTTCTTTGGGTCCGATCTTGCGTACGAGACCATAATCTGCAAGCACCGGTAGCCGAGTATTGATGTTCTGCCGACTCTTCCCCGTGTGCGACTCGAGATTCGATGCAACGTTGCGTCCCGTCTCCTCGAGTGCCTCGAGGATCAAGAAGTCTGTTGGGCGTCGAAGTCTCATTATCGCCATTCCCCATCCATTGTTGGTGATCAATATCGTGATTTTATATTAATAATGGCCATTCTCTGACAGTATTCAAGACAGGTGCTTTCACGACTGAGAAAGATCCTACGAGGATGTTCGCTGTTGATCCTACTCAGCGTGAAACAATACAGTCACTACACATGCATATTGAACAGATGTTAGTCACCGCACATTTATGCAGTCACACCGAAAAGGGTCAAATATGACTAAACAACAGAAGGAACAACTTGGGATTATAGCAGGGATTCTCGGCATCCTCGGGTCGTTATTAGTTATTTATCTCGGTATCGTGTGATAACCTCTCGCTGATTCTCCGCCTGTTAGAAGTCCGGTAACTCGGTATCTGTATACCCTGTACTTACCGTAGCAAGTGGTCATCTCTCACTTGCGGAAAAAGCTATAGAGCAATACAGTTTTTCATGCCTCAACAGGGGTAGAGGCAACATCCAATGGGCGACACGCCAGAATACTCCCAAGACTCGAGCGACCTCTCACCAGCACAGCGGCTCGAAGCACCGAACACACGGCTCATCGACGCCAGCATCGCGACGATCAACGATATGGACACGCTGCGAGCCTGCATCGCCTACGAAAACCAACACCAACAACGTGTCCCGATCCTCCGCCAACTCGAGAAGCGGGCTATCGAACTCCGCTCACAGGACGATGATGACTAATTCGACACTGCCAGTATCAGATTGCAGAACGACCGGGAGGAACCCTGCCAATTCCTTGCTCTGCACGTGGTGCCACAAAAGCCGTTAGCAGTCATCCCTGTACTTCTGTCCCTGCTCGGAAACTCGTGAGGTCGTCGATACGCTCTTCGAGTGCCTCGATCTCCTGTCGCAGTTCCTTAGCCTCTGCCTCCTCGCTGGCAGCAAGTCGGTCCTTCAAGCCCTGGAGGCGCGACTCCTTGACGTCGTCGTCAACCTCCGCCTTTCGAACGTACTCGCTCTCATCGATCTCGTAGACATCGGACTCGGTGAGCGTCGTCACGTCGAGTGCTTCGTCGACCTTCTGGCGATCAACACTCATGACGCGCTCATGGTCGATCCCTTCCGCCTCGAGCATCGAGAGGACTTTCTCGTCGTCTTTGAGCGAGCGATTACGACGACTCGTGCGCTGGACTGAGCCGTACTGGCCGGCAACAGGCCGGTCGTGATGAAGCCGTGAGAGAAGCACATCGGCGACCTCCTAGCGAAAGTCGTTAGCATCACGCTGGACATCCGACAGCAGCGTGTAGAGATTTACGAGGGTGGCCGTCTCCAAGTCAGGGAGATCGGTTACGTCGTGGCGCTCGAGTGCATCGATCAGCAGCAAGGCATCCGAGTAGACGTCCAGACCGTCAGGTTCGGTGCGGTCGTCGTCATTGCTGTCTGGTTCGTGTGCTGTGTCGGCCAGTTGGGTCGTCGTCGGCCCGTCTGTCTCAGCGATCACACCCGCATCCTCGTCAATCTCGAAGCGGGGATGGACGCTCAACACCGCTGGATACGGGTCAGCATCTGGCGGGAGCCGGTCGAGATCGAACCCATCGTTCGCGGTCTGTATCTGATGGTAGAGTGTCTCAAATTGATCGCGCTGGAGCGGACGCTTCTCGTTGGATTCGTCAAACTGGACGATAACGCGGTGTTCCTGGATATCTGTGATGTGGATGCGGGAGTGCGACAACGGTGTGATCAGTGTCGCGTCCGCCGGCAGCTCATCCAGATGCTCGAGAAGCGTGTGCCAACTGACGCTGAATGGCATACAGAGAAGTTACGCGCCGTCCCGACTAAACCTTGCTCTCGACGGGTATCAGAGAACTCTCCCACTGGTTTGATCCATCTGTTTTCACAGAGAGTTTGACTGTAATTGTATCTAGGGAACGAACCATCTAACAGTCCGTGCGACTCAGAATGGAGTCCGGATTCCGACCCCGTTCGAAATCTCCCACTCGAGTTGCTGCTCCTCTGCGCTCGTGAACGATACCTTACAAGCACCGAGGAGTGTCACGGTACCGGCATGAAAACCCTCCCAGCGGGATCGGTAACGGACATTATCTGCGAGCCCTGCGTTGTAATACCCATCCGGAATTGTTACCACTTCACCCGCCACGTCAACGTGACCTCCACTCGTCGAGATTGAGCGGTTCGTTGAGAGGTTGTCATTATGCTTCACTGAGATCCCCTGCTCAAGCCGCGTGAACGCTAGCTCTTTTTTATAATGGCCCCACGGATCGACCTCATAGTTCTTCTTGAGGAGTCGACCAGCGCTCCAGAGCCGTAGACGGTAACGTGTTTCGTCAAGACGGTGAACAAGAATGGCAGCATCCTGGACGGCGAATCGACGATCCGGAACGATCACCTCCTGACGTGTGTAGGCGCCCACAAAGTCTCCAGCGAGCGATTTGGTCTCCAGCCCCGGGATCGCAACCTCATCGTAGGCCTCTCGCATTCGGTTGACGTACGTGGTGAACTGGTTTGGGGGGACAAAGACGTCATCATCGGGCGAAGAGAGATCGATCGTATTGGACCAACCACCGCCAACTTTAGTGCGAACGGACCCAGCGCCCAGACAGCCAGACATCGCCGCTAGTGATACGGTTGTGGCTGTTGCACCAATTCGACGAAGGAAGCGCCGTCGGGAGGGCATATTTTAGACTGATCTTACGCAATTATATAATCTTTCTATACTTGTCATTCTGCATATTTTAGTATAGCAAGTAGGTGATCAACCTGACGACTTTCTCTAAGGATAGAACGTCTCGAGCAGGGTAAGCCCAACACCATGGACGAACTCGTAGACGTATCCAACCTGGTACGGAGAGTCGAGGTAGCCGTACTTAGACGCCAGAGCACCCCATCCGCAGGAGTTGTTTGTGCGCCGGTGATGGGCGCCGGCGCACTCGCGCCGGAGAGGAGAGATCGATGTCAACCCGAAGTCAACTCCGATTTGTCCACCGAAACGAGTCTGCAGCAGAACAGGATTCAACCAACCGCATCGCACAGGTCTACCGGCATTCCGACGGTTATCCTGAGAGTGTCCTCCAAGACCTCGCTCGACTCAAACAACTGCTCGAAAAGACACGAACGGAACGTGGTCCCAGCTACGCCGCCGCGCAGTTCATCTTCCTCGGGACCCTCTCGAGTATGAGCCTCTACGTGAACGAAGGGCGTGAGCGAAGCATTCGCGCTGATCAACCGGGTGATTTGCTGGACCCGTCGAACATGGCGCATCTCGAGCAACCGTTATTCCTGCTTGGCCACGGCGTTGAGAATCCTGCCACTGGCATTCACGGTGACGAAGAGTATCTCTACATCGTCGAACTGCCAACGCGAACCCCATTCGATGAACCGGCAGAGTGGACCGTCAAGGTGAGCGACCACGCCGGCTTTCCGCGGTGGGACGGGCCGACAGACAGCGCGTTCGAGCAAACCTCATGGCAGTTTCATGGACTGCTGGAAACAGCTCTCGAGAAACTGTAGGCCGAATTTGCGGAACGATTGTTGGCTCAGCTCACGCCACTGACAACGAGGAGCCCAATGATTAACGACTCTCCAACTGCTCGAGTCTGGAGTCTTTTGTGAGCCCCACTGAGGGGTGGAGGTCTTCTCGAGTTCAGTTCGATTCGGTTCGATTCGACTCGGGAAGCAGTGATCGAATATGGCTACGAGCAACAGCTCCCGGGAAACGTTCGACGATTCGGACACCCGGAACGACGAGATGCACAGTACGATCGAGGCGTGGATCCAGGACCTCGTCGACGAAGTCGATGACGCCGTCTCGAGCGAGCAGTTCACAGAGTGGTTAGATGTTCAGAGTCGGTTCCACGACTACTCGCACCGAAACACGCTGTTGATCAAACTCCAGTGTCCGCATGCAACGCGCGTTGCTGGCTACCGAACGTGGCAAAACGAGTTTGACCGACACGTCAAAGAAGGGGAGACAGCGATCTGGATCTGGGCACCGATCATTGCAAAGCAGTGCCCTGACTGCGGAAACTCGCCGTCGTACCACGAGCGCAGTGACTGTGAGTACAACGAGACACCGCCGGATAGCTGGGGGAAAGGACTCGTAGGCTTTCGACCAGCGCCTGTCTTCGATATTTCGCAGACTGACGGCGAGCCACTGCCCGACCTCGAGACAGAAGCAAAGGGGCAGGCTGACGAGTTGGTTCCCGCACTCCTCGAGGCAACAGATCCCCTCGAGGTGGACGTAGAGGTCGTGCCACCCCAGGACTGGTCGCATGGGAGTGCCAAGGGCGTCTGCCAGTATCGGCCAGCGAAACGGCCACGCGCCGCCGTCCGTGATCGTGAGAACGAGGCTGATCTCGCTGTCACGCTCGTTCACGAGTACGCACATGCGCTGTTGCACAGCGGCGTCGATGATGAAGCAGAGCGGTCGAAACGTGAACTCGAGGCCGAAGCGGTCGGCTACATCGTTGGACGCTACTTCGAGTTGGATACCAGTGGGTCAGCGTTCTACCTTGCCGCGTGGCACGGTGACGAGCCCGAAACGATCCTCGACCGGCTTGAGCGAATCAGTTCGACCGCCCAGGAGATCATCGACGTCATCAGTGCGGTGATCGGTGATAAGTGATCGACCGCTTCTGCTCGAGATTCGGTTCTTGATTTGTGAGTAGTAGTTAATTAGTTATCAATAAACTCAGCTGCAGTCATTTGCTCTAGATACGATTCACTCGAATACCAGTACTCAATCTGATCTGGGAAGCCGTATTCAGGAAGCAAGGTTTCTGCGGCTCGTCCAGCAGGCTTGTCTGTTGTCAATAATATCACCTTCTCAGCTTCACCGCTATCAAGAAGTTGAGCTGCAAGACCAACAAGCGCTGTATCCGTTTTTTCAATACTATCTTCGGGTCTATTTGTCTCATTCGCGATAAACCGTCTCGAAGCGTCCATAATTCCAGAAACGAGTGGGTTTGCGTACTCGAGTTCTTCAGCTACGAGAATCCATCCTTCCTCGATACCTTCTTGCCATGGAATCTGGCTTGAAGAATAAGACACATCGTTCGGCTTACCACCTAATTCGAGATGCACTCGTCGAGGAATGAGCAGTTCGACATCTGCCTGTCGGACTGCACGGCGCAATCGCTGATATTTGTCAGCGTTTGGGCCACCACACCGGACAAAAACACCAGTGTCTGCGATATATTCAATCTTCATTCGTCACGATACTCAAGAACAACCGATTCGAGTGCCTGGAGAATGATTTCAGCTTCCAGCGGAGAGATATCAACTTCACGGGCCATAATTCGATGGTTGACCGTTCCGTCGACGTACTCATGAGCATACTCAAGAGCCGTCGCAAGGCCATCGACTCCGTGACGATCAAGATAAACATCAATATCCTGATCCGCCTCACGACGACCGACTGCGTCGACGAGTTCGGCTGTGATCGTTCGTTCTTCACCGTCTGTCGTGAGCGTGATTGAGAGTGGTTCCGCTGCAAATTCGTACGGCCGCTCTTTACGTGCTTTTGTTATCAAACCCGCATCCTCGAGTCGACCGACATAATCATAGGCAGTCCCCTGTGGGATATCAAGTTCAGAGATGAGATCCTCGACAGTCGCACCCTCAGTTCGCAACACATGAGTGTAAATTCGAGCGAGCGTTGGATTCTCTAAAAGGTCAACGAGCGTCCGAAGTTGCTGAATTGGTGGCGTCTCACCCGGTGTCGTAGATTGAGACATCGTATTATGAGTTATGCATAGTTCGTAATAACACTTCCGCAGGTCGCTTTGCGTTTGAGAGTATCCGACAGCCCGGTGCGGTTTCTGTGGTGCCACATGGGTGGACACCATGACAGATCATCCGACGCTCTCGGAGTTCGCGACAAACGAGACAACCGACTCGAGGCCGGCCAGTCAGCCATCGACTGACGAGACCGTGACGATGACGGCTGACGAGCGGGTTGCAACGTACCTTATCGAAGATCAGATGGCGGATCTTACAGACGCAATCCGCGAAGCCGTCCAAAACGGCATCGACAGTCCGGGATCAACTCGGGTTCTGGTCAGTATCTCGCCTGAGCGGTCGCTCATCCTCGATGATGGCGCTGGTGTCAATCTCGAGTCGACCGAAGGGCGGCGCAACCTCTCAGTACTCGGCGCGGGAAGCAAGCAACGATCGGACGACGAGACAATCGGTGAGTGGGGCATCGGCAAGGGTGCGATCATCGCGAAAGGTGCCGTTCGTATCTGGAGTCACGACACCGCACTGTGTTTCGACTACCGAGACCGACGCGACTCGGATCTGTGGGAAGACATCAGCGGTCGCGACGGCCAACTCGTGGACGCTGAGCATCATCTCGAGGGGATGCTCGTCGAGATCGATCACTACGAAGACGAAGTTCCGGATCCGGACAGCTACCGGTGGCGGCGCTACGTTCGTAATCTTCGCAAGCGCTTCGCGTACGTGCAGTCACGAACCGGTGTCTCAGTCGTAATCAACGGCGAGTCGGTCGACAAGGGCGATCCACTCGAAGCAGTGGCGGACTCTCCACATCCGTCACTCACACGCGAAACTGACGATGCGATTCTCGCACTCGAGTACACGCCCCACGAGGGACTCGATATCTACAGTAACGGGTTGTACGTGACGACGAAACGCGAGTACGGACTCGGCGGAGTCGTCGTCTCGAAGGGGAACTTGACGCTGAACTTTGCCCGTAACGATATCCAGTCGGGCTGTGACTGCTGGCAGCGGATCGACGACGCACTCGAGCAAGCACGTGACGATCTATATGCTGAGGTCTCGGACGATCGGCTGACTGCCGAGAGTCGGGAGGTGATGGTTGAAGCGATGGCGTCCGACAGCAGTGATGCATCGGACGAGCAGTGGGCCGAGCGCAAGCTGTTCCAGTTGGCAACCGAGTCCCGTATCAGCCTCGAGGAGATCCAAGCGACCCGAAAGATTGGATGGGTCGATGGAGCCCAGAAAGGGGCGGACAAGCTCGTCGAGCGTGGCTACGTCGTCCTCGATACGAGCGATGCAGCAACCCAACGGCTTCGCGATCTCGCCAATGACGAAGATACATCGATAGCGGTGCCGGAGACGTTTGACGTTGGCGAGCAAGCAGAGTCGGAGGGCGTCTGGACTGGCTATCATCGCGTCGAGGATGAATCGCAGTTGAACGCTGATCAGCAGCGCTATCTCCGCTTCGCTCGAGTGCTCGCAAGCGAACTTGGGATTGACCGAGATGTGTACTACGGTGAGGCAAGTGCCGATGCCTGGACCGACGGCAGGACGTACATCGTGATCACTGACTCCGCTGTGACGAGCCGCCAGCGTGCAGTCTGGATGCACGACCTGTATCTCGTGGTGTTGCACGAAGCCGCTCACGAAACCTCAAGTCGGGATCGGCCTTCTCATGGGCATCACTTCGAGAGTGCGTTTCGGTCGCTCGTGGAGGCTCCAGGTAATCGAAGTTCGTTCGCGAAGCTTGTTCAGCAGGTCGTCGATGAAGGATTTGAGTCCGTGTTCGAAGAGTATGAGGTAGATCTCCAGCGGAGCGAAGGCGTCTCCTCTGGCCAATTTCGATAATGGGGCGGCGAGGTGGAAGACCGACTCGAGTCGAGTGCAGTGGCTCGAGCTCGGCATAGTGCGTTGATCTATCGATACGCAGGATAGCTCTTCGAAGAGCCGTCAACACTGCTCTTCTGGTGATGTGATCCGAAGTTCGTTCTCGACTTCGTAGAAGTAGCCCCGTTCAAGGAGCCGCGTAAGTGCGTGCTCGACGTCCCGTTGCTCGAGTGCTAACTCTGAATCGGCGACTAGGATGTCGGTGGCATCGTCGTAGTCGATCAGCGGAACACTGTCCTCTCCATGGTCTGGCCGACATGCCTGCGTACACAGCCGGTCGTAGCACTCGAGAATCCACTCCGGAAGTGGTGGCCGTGGATCTGTGACGCGAGCCATTGCAGTTCTGTATGGTGGTTTCGACAGTCATCCGCTTAACAGTACCCGTCAAATCTGTTTCTCTCGCAGGTACAGACTGATCCCCTGTCAGATTAGAGTGACCGCTCGAGAATCACATACGGTTTCTCATCAACCGGTTTTCGTTCGAGAGACAATCCACCACAACCTGTGAATCGGCTACAGGTGTCCTCGTTCATTGGGTCAGTGAGCGATGTGATGCGATTTTCTATCGCCCATAGGGGTGGAGGCGATTCTAAATGGAAAATTCAATTCAAGTGATAAGAGAAGACGGAACTACGAAAGAAATTGTAGGCGTTGATCGAGATGACTGGGATGGACTCAGTGATCCCTGCCCAGTCTGTGGGTGTTGTGAATTTGACCATTTTGCTACTACTGGTGGGCATTTTGGCCGGCAAGGCACTGCAGTCATCGAGCGGACCGATTACTGGGACGCCAAGCGTCAGTTATTCACCCGGTGTCGTGGTTGCGATGAAGTGTTGTACAAACACCCTGCCTTTGACCTCCTCTTTGAATACAGTGGCAATTGCCCCGCTGAGTGACATCCTCGCCCGGCGTGAACGACGGGATTCTCTCGCTGCTCAAAGATAGCGGCGATCGAGTCTGAACACCGCTGCAGACAGACTGGTTCATGGCTTCTCAACGCTGATCCTCAACTCGATTCGCAGAGTTCACTCTCAGAGGGTGCTAGTCAACAAAGCAGAATATCCCCGTCGTAGGGCGTCTTTTTTGCGCCAGCGATGGGTGCAGGCGCAGTTCAGAACGCAACGCGCCTGTGGATGCTACGATGAAAGACCCAGAGACAGCTACGATCTTTGCAGGCCTTGATGGACGTACCGACACAAAACTTCCTGAGTGGTATGCCGACCGACACGGCGTCACCGACCCACTCAGCTTCAGTAAAGCCGTTCGAGATCTGCCACGGGCAATCGATACGGCAGTCGCATACCGGAATCCCCACACTGACGAGTGGGTCGAGACAGAGCGGTTTAATGCAATCGTCGAGCCATCGCGGCTACAAGCAGAAGAGGGTGATGCGGAGGAAGAGTCGTTATTCCATATTCCCACGGACAGTTACGCGATCATCAACCCGGTCGATGTCTACGGCCCGTTGGAGGAGGTCCTCCGCGAGGAGACCATCGACGGGACGCCGCTGGGTGACGTGATGTTCGGCGAGATCCGACGCTACCGGGGTGGTGGCGAGGTCCACATGGACATCATGTTCGACGGCCTCGAGGTCCGGTTGCCCGGGCGGGTGGATCCAATCACGATGGGTGTGACCTCCGGCTACGACTTCTTCGGCGAACACGCCGTCTACGTGGAGGGATTCGCCCAGGATGGCCACTGCTCGAACTCGATGCGGTCGCTCACCGACAAAGAGGTCATCAAGCACGTCGGCGATGTCCAGAGCTTTCGGACGTGGTGGGAAGAGATTCTCGCACAGGTCGAACTCGTCGCCGACGACCTCTTCGAGTTTATCAGAGATGCTCGGGAGATCGACCTCGACTTCTCTGAGCTCCCATTCACCGTGACAGAGTTCTACAGCCTGCTCGGCTTCCCAGACTACCTGGCCGAACGTGCTGCAAGCGATGCAGAGGCCAACGCCGCCTCACCCATCGAGATCGACATGTGGACGCTGCACTCTGGCGCGACGTACGCTCTGACCCATTTCTTCCAGGGAAAGGAAGGCGCGTCCCTCGATGGCTACGTCCGCACAGCAAACGACATCCTGTTCAACCCCGAGGGGACAATCAAGCGCGTCGAACAGGCGTATGAACAGCAGTTGGAGGGGGACGACGACGACGGATCGCAGGCGTCACTCGCCGGCGAGCGAGCCCTCGCCAGCATCGAACGCGTCAGCTCTGACATACAGGAAAAAGTCAACCAGTTCGAAGAGCGCGAGGAAGCGCTTCGCGAGCGATTCCAAGAGGTGATGAGTTAACGACTCAGTTCGCAATCGAGTAGAAGCTCACCCTTTCAGATCTTCCTCGAGCGTTTCCTGATAGAGTTCGTCGATACGTTCGACCAAATCGTGGTTCGATACGATGTGCTCGTCGACGGCAGTCGCTATCGCAGCGACGTAGCCAGTGAATAAGTCGCCATGTTCCTCGAGGTCACGCTCGAAGATGTCTGCCGAGATTTAGTCAGCAACATTTTTCATCATTGTTCTATCTCAAGTTCGAATCTATTAACACGACTGAGTTAAATCTCTATGACGAATATGGGGAGCAATCTCGAGATATCTGCCTCTGAGGCCGATATTCAACATATCCTAAAAAAGAGTTACCGGTTTACTGTTCCAGATTACCAGCGCCTCTACTCATGGAAAGAGGCACAATGGACGGAATTTTGGAACGATCTGAACAATATTAGCGATGAAGATACGCACTTTCTCGGTTCGATCGTCGTAATCCAGTATAGAAAATCGATTGATGAACTAGACGAGATGGAGGTTGTAGATGGTCAGCAACGGCTCACAACGATCTCCCTTCTGCTCCGGGCGATGCAACAGTATTATGAAGACATAGGGGAACCGATTGCTGAGCAAATCCGAGAGACCTATCTCCATGAAGCAGATTTCGACATCAACGAGTATCCGAAACTAGAACTCAGTCGGTTCGACAACGATCGGTATCAGGAGATTCTCGATGGAGATCCGATGAACGTTCCGGAAGAAGAACAACTTCGGAAAGCCTACGACTTTTTCGCTGACAAGATAGAGGGCCTCGAGAAATCCGAGGTTGATCAACTCCGAAAACACCTCCTCGGTTCGATGACGCTCGTCGTTGTCGAATGTGATAGTGCCGGTTCTGCGTTCCGGTTGTTCGAGACACTGAATAACAGAGGACTGGAACTGTCCGCAGTCGATCTGATGAAGAACGCACTGCTCCAGGTCGCCTCCGAGAAGTATCCCGGTGGTGACGAGAGCGAAGAGTATGAGCAGATCCGCGACCAGTGGGAAAAGGTCCTCGAAAAGGTCGTTCACGAGATCAGCGAACCGGATCGATTCTTCCGGCACTATATCATGTCTCGACCAGTGCCGGATATCAATGGAAGTGTTACCTCTAGACAGCTGTATGAAACGTTCCGTAATATCATAGAGGAACGGCTTCCCACCGAAGGCGTCACCCTCGTCGACTACGTTGACGGGATGGTAGACCACGCCGATCTCTATGTTGGATTAACCGACGCAAACATCGATGAGTTTAGCTCGCGGCCTCAAAAGAAGATCAATCGCCGAATCAGGAACTTAAACGATATCCAGGCGTCACATGCACGGACAATCCTCCTCCGGGCATTTGACGAATTTGAGGAGTACGAGGATATCCTCAGTCTCCTTCGATTACTTGAGGTGTTCATGATCCGGTGGCGCGTTGCCGGGTATCAGACCGGGTCGAACCTCGATAAGGTATTCTCCGAGCTTTGTTCGGACGCGTTCGATGACAGCGATCCGCTCAAGACAATTCGACTTCGACTGGCCGAAGAAGCACCAAGTGACGATGAATTCCGATCCCGTCTCACAAACAGTGACTTCAGGCGAAACGCGCAGACCAAATACATGCTCGATACGATCGAGCGGCGGTACTATATGCAATCTGGAGAAGGGAAAGAATACGATAGAGCAACAGTCGACTTAGAACACATCGCACCGCAGCGGACGTACTCCGCGAAAAAGTACAGTCCATGGCGAGATGTGATCGGTGTCGGTGAGGCCAAATTCGATCAATATCGTAATCGCCTAGGGAACCTCACGCTTCTGGAGGAACGGCTAAACGAGAGTGCAAGCGACAACCCATTCCAGCAGAAGAAGGACCAGTATAAACTCTCCGACTTCGAAATGACACAGGCGGTCCGTGAAGAGTACGATGAGTGGCAGATCGATCAGATTGAACACCGATCAGAGAAATTAGCCGAAATTGGGGTTGACATCTGGGACTTCGGTCGGTTCAAGTAGTACCAATTTATCCTAATTGGAATTCCCGCGGATACCAGAAATCGGTCTCGGGTTCCAGCGCTGACATCGGTTCGATCACTGGAGAACCTTTGTCCAGCACGCCGATACTTTTGAACTGGCTCGCAGTATTCGAGATGAATTGGCTGTGAACGATCTGCTTCAGGTAGTCCGGATCCTCATAAATCTCGTCACCTCGCCCCTGTTCGATCAGGTACGGCGCATCTCCACCGTCGGAATCCGTATACACCAGATTCAGGAATGTACTCGGGTAGTTGTCAATCAACATCGCACATAACTCCTGAATGGAGAGTCGGTCACCGCCTCGTCGACGCAGTACCTCAAACAGGGTTCGGAAGTCGGGGTTCGAGACAAACCGATTTCGGAGGTACGTTGCGATCGGCGGGTGATTCTGGTAGAGCGGACCGCGTTCTTTCAGCGTTTTCAGATCAGCAACTGACTCGATGCCGTATCCCTGTAGCAGGGTCCACCCCATCGTTCCCTGCTGAGTCAGGCAATACTTCTCGTCCCCCTCGTGAACCATTCCGAGATACTCCGCGAGACGGATCATTCGTTTGTACGCGCTCTGATACGGGTAGTCCGCTGCTTCCACGAGGTCTTCGATCTCGTCAGTGGTGGTTCGATCGTGGCCAGCGACTGCGACCACGGGCATAAGCTGATTTAATGGATCGGCGTAGTTCGGCAGTCGCCGTGACTGCTGATTCGCAGTGAGATACATGCTCTCGAGCTGGTGGCGCGTGTTGTAGAGCAAGTCCTTCATTTCTGACGCGTAGGGATGTTTCTCCACGACATCCCGGGCGTCACGATCAACTTCGAAGACACCGATGCCCTTGCTCAGTGCAAGATCGTGGACGCGTTGCAATTTCGTCTGATCGGCGGCCAAGTACGCGTGGTCGACACCTCGTTGGTAACTAATCGCCTGGCCGAGCCCCTTCCGGAGATTCTCAGTTCCTTTCACCTCGATCGCAAAGACGCGATTTGAGGGAGTGTACCCTAACACGTCGGGTTTGTACGGGCCGATAGACACGGAGTGTGACGAATACTGGTTATAGAGTCGGGAATATCCTTCGTGAGACTGATGCGCATCTGGGACATGGACAAAGAAGTCATATCCACGACTGTCGAGCCAGTCAGCGAGAGACAAGAAGATCTCGGCCTCTGCCGTCGAATTTCCCATGTCGAATACGAAAGAATGGTTTGGTAAGAATGTTCCTTTGGCTGATTATTATCATCTCGCTATAATTGGTCCCATATGTAGTGGATTAGATAGTAAGATTTCTATTCGATATTATATGCTTGACCGAAGAAAATGTTAAGTTGCCGTGTCAGCTCTATCAGCCACTGAAATTAGGCGTATTGCCTTGTTCCCTTTATTTTTGAATATGCGATTCCTTATTGTCACTCCCCTTCCAATGACAATGTCAGGTATGGCCCGAGCTGTGACTCTCTAAGTGCGGTTATCTCCTCTCGCTGCGGTTGAGTGAGGTACAATGTATCTCCTTGTAATAAGGACCGGACCTGTTCTTCGATATCGCTTCCACGGAATCCCTCAAAGAGATCACTCTCGACAGTCTCGAGTTCTTGAACGAATGCTCTGGCATCCTCTCGAACCCCATTCTCTAATCGTTCGAACTCTTGCTCTTCATTGATTGGGACATCGTCGAGACTGTCTACTGCGTCGAACAGTTTGTTGATTCGGCCCTCCTCAACTTCGCTAATGCGCTTGTTCAGTGAACGGAAACCACTAATGCGATCTTCGATACCGTGGAGTTCGATCTGGAGTTTCTCGCGCGCATTGTCCCGCTCCGCCTCCAATTGATCAAGCACGGCCTCAATTTTGGACTCGATCATGTCGAACTCGCTGTTCTGGACGTGGGAGCGGAGGGTGTCGACGTCATCGCGAATTGATTGGTCAGGAGTGATCGTCTCATCGAACACTTCGTCGTAGACCGCACAGAGCAGGAGTGTCTCTCGCATGAGATCTGCCGCCTGACCGATTTTGGAGGTAAGTTGGCTCTGGCGCTTCTGCTCGTAGTAGTTCTTCAGTTCTGTCTCGAATTCACTTGCCGGCATATTATAGCCCCTCCGTGTAATGACCACTCAGTTTCACGAACTCAGACATATCGTCACCTGTAGTTTCACCCGTGAACTCGATTTGTGTGAGTATTCCCGTGAGTTCGTGTTCGTAAATCTTCAGCCCGGTCAGCGTTCCGTGAATCGACGCATGAGTGCCCTTTTGCACCCACAGCTCGTCTTGGAGCATGCACGCGCTCAGAACTTTGTCAATTTCCTCTTGTGAGTAGGTAACGAACTTGCCGAGAATTTCCTTCGTATCTGGACTCACGTCGTCATAGGTCCTGATACTCTCGATATATTCCTCAACGTTCGATACGTTTATTCCACGCAGTTGGTGATTGACGAACCCAGCAGCGGCCGGTGCATCATCGTCACCCGCAACTGAGCTGAGCGCGTCAAACAGGTTGTATCCTGCGAACGCAATGTCCTTCACCGATGTACTACTGTCGAAGCGGAGTTCTGAAGGCAAATTCTGAATCCCACCCTTCTTGAGGTCATCCAGCACTTCCACTGGAGGGGCCTTAGAGAGCCGCTCTCTGATTTGCTGGATGTCAAGAACGTTATCACTTGCTGCAAAGTATTCGCCCACAAGCCTCTGAATCTGTTTCGTTTCGCTCATGAACGCAGCGATGTCGTCCTGTTTCTCCTGCACGAGTCGGTCGCCGAGAATGTTCTTCAGGTCAGCGTCTAGTGAGAGATCATCGGCCGAATACGCTTCTTGAATCCGCTCAGCTGTAACCTCTTTCCAGGGATCGTCCAACATTGCGGCAACACCACAGAGAGCGATAACGAGGTCTTCGAACTCTCTATTTTGAGCAGCCTGAACGAAGAAATTCGGATTAGACTCGAGATACTCCGATCGAATCGTTGATCGCCACTCACGAGCGTAGCCAGTGAGTTGAGTGCCGACTGCACCGAACAACTCCGCCTCGTCGGCCTGTCGAGGACTCATCTCACGGTAAACACCATATCTAAGAAGTGCTAGTAGATCGGATGTCGTGAAATCTGCTGGATCAATCCTGATTTGGTCTCTACTCGGCACACCCTGCCCCTCGAGAACGAACGGATCATTGTTCCCGCCGACAAGATACTCGAGTTCGCCATCGGGTCGAAGCACAAATCCTTCTGTGAGGTGGTCCAACGCAGCCTTGAAGGCCGTCCGCATGTAGACGTCGAGATCTGCTGCGGCACTTGCATCGGGGTTCTCGCGCCACGTATCGAGGTACCCTTTGACTTCCTCGATCTTCTCTTCTTCCGGATCCGGCTTCGGTTCCCGTCGTTTCTTCTGCTTCTGTTTTTTTTGCTTCTGTTTCTTCTTCCGTTGCTTTGTCTTCGGGATGACCCACGCCTCGCGAGGCCCTCCATGATCAGTGGAAACGGCCTCCCGTTCGATTGGCAAGTCCTCTAACAACTCTTCATCGAATCCGAACGCTTTCGGAAACCGCGCGTCGACGACCAGAGCATCCGAATCCTCGCCTTCTTCCCCGTACCACTTTGCGAGTTGCCGAACAGACTCCTCACTGTAGATGTCATCGTGTACGGTGCGGGAATTGTGGAGGTCGTTCAACTCGTCAGAACTTGCGGGTGAGTCGACAAACTCCTCGAGGTAATCCTCGAGGACGTTGAACACCTTTTGGACGTACTGTCGCGGTCGCTGGTCACCATCGTCGAGACCGCGATAGATTCGTCGCAAGAAGCCCTCGTTAAACGGGAAGAGATCCCGAAACGTGTTATTGCAGAAGCCACACTGCATACATGTGCTGCTGGATGCCGGTGAATCGATGTCGACAATTGCGTTGGTTTCGTCACGCTCGTACGAGACGCTCCCGTCGCTGTGCTTAATGTATCCCAGATACGGGCGGATAAAGTCAACACACGAGTCTTCGTTCAAGAAGAGGACGCTGCTCGAATTCGGGCGGTTCGTCCGGTAGAACTCGTGACGTTCTAACCCGGTTTGGGTGTGAAGGATCTCGGTTGAATCTTGTGTTCCCGCGATAATGAAGTCCCAGTTGTTCTCCGTACTGTCGTCCTCCATGAAGTCACGGAGCTTCGCTGCGTCAAGAGCCGAGATAGAAAAGTCTTCAAACACGAGCACCGGACGGTCCTCACCGAAATCCTGACCAACGCGTTTCAGGAGTTGATCCAACGACGGCGTGTCATATTCGTCTCTAACGGCCTCCCAGATTGCATCGTTCCATGCTTCTGCTGCGTCTTCCAGTGACTTCTGTTCGAAGACATTTAGATAGGAGAAGTTCTCGATCTCGCCCGGATCAACGAAACTCACCTTTGTCGCGAGATTGCCACGCTGGCTGATCGCAGTCAATTTGTCACGGACGAACTCTTCGAGTTGATCTCGTTCGCTAACTGTGAAATCAACGTTGGTGTCGTCCAGGTCCGAGATGTTGAGGGCGGCTTTTGCAACGACGAGACTGGCGACCGTATCTCGATTCTGACGAACATGTTTCTGGAGTCGTTCAACATTGCTCGCTCCGGGGAGTTCTCCTCCGATGTGCTCTCGATAAAAGTCAGGGATCTCCTCGGCCATGATCGTGAGGAGATCGGCGTTCTTATCGATGTGGAGGACCGGTCGCCCGTCATCTTGAAGTCGATGAGAAAGATACGCACAGAGTTCAGACTTTCCCGTCCCGACGTTGCCCTCAATGACCGTGACGAAGTTCTTCGAACGGTGTCTATCGAACTGTTCGTATATCTCTTCTTCAGAAATCTCCACTTCTCCCTCAGCGAGAGCATCGAAAACAGTGATTCGATGATGGGTGAAATCGAAGAGGTCCTTGTCCTCTGATCTGACCTTGGCGACCTTGCTGGAGAGTTGACTCAGGAACTCTTCGTCGATATCGAGGTAGTGCGGACACAGTGATCCGTTGGGTTGCTGGATTGAACTCATGCGTTCACCGTGATGTAGTTCGCGTTCTTCGCAATGCCGTCGTTCGAATCGATCGCTACTCCGTCGAATCCGACCTGTGCTTGGTCACCGTGTTTGACGAAGGCGATTCGTTTGTTTTTCGCGAGCCGATACAGGGTACTTGCGAATGGCTTCGTAAACTCGCCCTCCGTCGTCAATGGCACTCGGAGCAGATTCTGATTGAGCCAATCGACGTATTGCTGCGCCTCGAGTCCCTCGCCGTCCCCCTCTTCTTTACAGGCGGCGTACACTGACGCCTCGACGAGATCGGGGTCCGGTGCAACGGTGTAGTTGCTTGACCGTCCTTTCGTAGGATGAATGAGACCCAGATACTCAGCTTGGTTTCGCCAGTGGTTGAACTTCTCCGGATTGAGTTTCATCCGTTTGCCGTTATTGTTCCGCGGCTCGTATCCGATATCTCGATGCCAGCGATCGATCTTGTCCCGAAGTTCGCTGCTCGTCCCGTTGAAGTACTGTTTATTCTCGAGGAGCCACTCGTAATTGAGAACGACAACCGACTGCTTACCCCAATCGGATTCCGTGGCTTCATTCGTGACATTGTGCAGCATCGTCATCCGGAAGTTTAGTCCCCAATCGTCAGTGTCGAACGCGAGAGGTTCAGGGAGATACTTATACTCAGATTTCCGGGCCAATCCAAAGGTCAGGAGGCCTTTTATCGCCTGTTCAAGTGTTCCATTCCCATCATCCTCGGATTCGAGTCCCGTCTTGGCTACAATCTCTTCCTTTTCCGTATAACCCGCTTGAATGGCTCGATAGGCGATGTCGAGGAGTTTTGGGTTCTGGACAACGTTGAGTACGTATTGTTCACTCGTTATCATGGTTAATTGGCAGTCGGTTGGTCACAGTGCGTTCGACAGCCAGGTGTGATATCGCTCATGTATCGGATTCTCTTCTGGAGTCAGTTCGCGGCGTGCGGTCCGTGCATCGTTTATATTCGGCATTCGAGTCCGACTTGCCTTGTCGAACAACTGCTCGTGGTCAATGGCATAGTCGTTGATCGTTCGTGCGACGGAGAGAGCCTCGTTGTAGTCCAGCTCGATCCGGCGCCGAAGCCACTTGCCGAACGCCTCAATGGCTTCCGTCGATTCCAGCGGTTCGCTCCCGTACGCCGAATTGGATGCAAATATGGAGGAGAAGCCGCCGAGGATTGGCAAGTACGGTGCATCTGGGAGTACGTCGATCAGTTCCTCCACCGAGGTGAGTCTGGTTCCGGTGGCTAACTCGTACAGATTCGCGTTGTCGTGCAGGAAGAGATTCTGCGTCTCTTGTAGTGGTAGTTCCATACCGTAGTCTTTGTAGTACTGCTCGTAGGCGGCATACACCTCCTGGTAGTTCATCGCTCTATCTACGACGGGATCCTCTCGGAACGGACGGACGGTCCCAGATAGTTCGAAATTTTCACTGTCGCCGATAACAACAATCCGTTGATCAGAAACAGAATATCTGTTGACCAGACTCTGAAGGCTGTAGACTGGTAGGTTATCTTCATAGTATTGCGTTGTGGCAGCTATGAGATCTACCTGTAACTCATTGACGTCTTGCAAGAGGTGCCAACTGTACTCATACGCGGAGTGCCGAGATGGATCTTCGAGTTGGAGCCAGGATTTCGGACACGTGACGTCATCGAAGCCGCTATACAGCACGGCGGGGAGCGCTCGTAGGAGTCCCTCAACGTGCCCGTTTTTTACCGGGTCCGAGATGAACACCACCGAATTGTCCGAGATCAGTGCCTCAAACTTACGCCACTGCATCCATTTCTCCTATCATACGTTTCTCTTTTAAACTGGAAATGCAATACATCATCAATCAGTCTCCAGAGGCGGTCTCTATTTCTGCTGAGTCAGCTAGATGGGTACCATCACCGATGACGGCCCGTAGCGCAAATTTGTCGAGCAGGTCCTTTTCTAGATAGAACGCTGGTGTCCGCGCAAGCAACAGGCACTGGTCACAGTATCCAGAGCACTCCTGACAGCCAGCAACCTCATGGATCCGCCTTTGAAGTGCAGCCCCTTCGCGAAGGGCCTCGAGCACCTGCCAGGTAACACCATTGCCACCCTCTCGACTATCCACCACGAACACGTCAAGTACATCTCCCGTATCGGCGACCTTTACCCGGAAGTCATCTCGGTCACACTCGGCGATAATTGCAATGGCTTTCTCGAGAGACTGTTCGAGGCTCACAAGCGCAGCAGGCCACGATGCATCCGGTGTCGTCTGTGCATATTCGTCGAACCGAGTTCGAACCGCTGAGCGTTCGAACTGGAATCGGAGGCCACGCGTATGATACTGCTGACCCACCGGTCGGTAGGTCGTATCGTCAACCTCGTCAAGCAGTTCGTCTAACGAGGCATCAGCATCGTCAACGTTCGAGTCTCCGCCAGCATCCACCACTGCTTCGGATTGAAGTGTTTTCTTCTCACTTCGCCGAGAGTGAAACTGCTCGAACGCGTAAATGAAGTCAACGACATCGAAGTCACCAGCCGAAAGTTCGCATTCTAACCCGAACAGATCGACGGTCTCCGTTTCGTGGGTATCCGTCTGGTCGATGTGGACAGTTGATATCGGACGTGTCGAGTACCCTTTCTGTCCACCAGATGCCTTCTTGCAGGTCACCGACGCGACTGGATGGATTGCGGTTTCGTGAAGAGAGGAGCCACAATGCGGACACACCTCGTGTTCGAGTTCGTGGCTTTCGAACGGGCGTTCACAATCCTCGTTTCGGCAAATTCCGGTCTTTGTGATTTCGTCAGGGCTTCCATGGACGTCCGTGACGATGTACTTGGTCCCTTGAAGACGGAATACGGCTCCGGTGTCGTTCTCGGGGCCAGGGAACACCTCGAACAACCTACCCGATGTCTCGAACCGAATGTCGTCATTTCCTCTGTTGCTGACTTTGATCGGGAACTGCGACCCAAACCCTCGATAATTCGCAAGATACCCTAAGAGGCCTGCCCACTGGTCGAGACGACGGTAGCGCTCTGTTAGCGACGTTACTGCCTGGACAGATCCGTCGACGTTGGTGAGTGTCTGGAATGTTCGCTTCCCGCGACGCTGGAGGTTCAGAGGACTCTCTTCAAAGAAGATTGTCTCGAATATCTCGACGCCGCGCGGTCCGAAGACGTTCCGAAGGTGGCGTTCGACACTTGTCCGCTGTGGATCATCGCTGACGAACTTCTCCAAGATGCGGAAGCGCTTGCGGACCTCTTGCTGGTAGCTTGCGAGATCGAGCGCCGATTCGTTGAGTGAGTAGATCTGATCCATCACCTGCTTCGGGTCCGGGTTCCGGAGGAGATACGCAAGTGTCTCGGTGAAGACATGTCCGGCCATTACCTCATCGTAGTTCTCCGGATCGGGAACCCGAACAGGTTCGAACCCAGAGAAGAACGCCTCGAGATTGGCGTAGTAATGGTTGTCGACGGGATGTTCGCCTCGAATAACGGTCGAGACAAGCGAGGAACTGCCACGCGAGCGCCCTGTTCGGCCACTCCGCTGAACGTAGTTGGTCAGCGTCGGCGGCACACCCACCTGTGTGACACTATCGAGCGTCCCAATATCGACACCGAGTTCCATTGTGGGCGTAGCGCTGACGATGTTGACATCGGGGTCTGACTTTCGGAACGCCTCCTCGATTGCGCCGCGGAGCGAGGCTGGGACATCTCCTTTGTGAATGCCGACAGAAATGGACTCTATCGAATCAGCGGCCGCTGGTTGTGCGATATCACTCCCCCAGTGATCGACGTTCCACTCCCAGTCACTCTCGACATCAGCTACCCCAGTTCCAGCGTATCCGTTGTCAGTACTGGTGAACCGTTCGTACGTCTCTACATCGTGCTCACACTGCGGACAGACGTTGAGGGTCTCATTCTCGGGAGCCGGATAAGCGGCGTAACAGTTCGTACAGTAGGTAACGCGCTCGACCAACCGAAGGACGGAGTCATCTTCCTTGAGGTCTCTTTGGAAGACACCGCTCTTAACCGAGTGGTCGAAGTCAGCGAGTCCACTGAGACGATCCCGCTCGTCTTCGAGATAGGTGAGCGTACCGTCAGTGTTGTCGACCGATTCGCCACTATCATGAACTTGCTGGGTCAGTTCGTCCCACGGCGGTTGGTGAACGAATCCTGCTTCGTCGAGTCGTGCCAAGATATCTGGAAGGTATCGGTCGAGTTCCTCGTCGCTAAACCGCAGTCCGTTTGAGACCTTATTCCGCAGCCGGTCGTAGGTGAGTCCCTTGATCGGGATACGGTTGCGTTGGAAGGAGACATTTGGGTCTTGAGCGAAGATATCGAACACCTCATGTCCGATCGCGAGCGCACGGGGTTCCGAGAGATCGGAGAGATAGTCCGATGTTACGAGCGCCGCTGGTGTGAGGTGACGACAGTTCTGGAGGGACGCTTTCCGCTGGATCTGCTGGCGCATATCTTCGAGGATTTCGTAGGTCGCCCCCTCTTCGTCGATTGCGTTCTCCTTGAGTGGTTTCCAGTACTCCTCTTTCAGTCGGTCACTGACATTGAAGTAGATCTCGGATGCCTCCTTCGAGCCACCGGCGTCAAGGAGTTCCTCGATATAGAGCGACTCTGCCACTAATCCGTATTCGGTGTCTATAATCTCTCCGCCGACTGTCTCAGCGGAACTCCGGGAATCGTTGAAGACGAGAGTCTTCTTCGACGGTGTTAGCCTGCAGAGTTCGGTCAGCATGAACGACAATAACGTCGACGTGGGAACGTTGATGTCCTGAAGGGATGGGTTCTCTCCACACCCCGGACAACGGTCCATCTCCGGTGCGTTCAGCGGAACGAACTCCGTCTCGTCCCCTCGGTCCTCACCGACGTATGGATGATGGCAGCGACGACAGAACTGGAGTTCTGGGATCTCGGTTCCACATTCACGACAACTGTTATGCCGGGAGACTATTGCACATTCGCTGCACCAGTACGCCTTCGACGGCGGTTTCAGGAACGTATGATACTTGTCGGTGAGAATCCGACCGAGTCGACCGAAGAGCATCACCGTCGAAAGCACGCCTTCGGGGTCATCGACGGATTCGGCATCGACCGCATTTAATAGATCATCGTAATGCCGGAATCGGACACTCCCGGTCCCCTCTTCGAAGAGTTCGGCGAGCGCTCCGACTTCAGGAATGTTCTTGGCGGCGAACCGCTTCCAGTTGCTCCCGATGTTTTCGGAGTCGAGGACTCGGTTGACGATTCGTTCCACTCCTTCTTCCGATGCTGCGACATCGAGGGGGTCATCGTATTTGTCCGTCTTGACCAACGAGTCGATCGTCGACTCGATGGGAGGGAGAAGCCACTGCTCTACTGACGGACGTACACGCAACTGGTTGCCACCGGCTAAGATACCGATCTCGCGAAGCGTCGAAATCGCGTTCCCCAGTTCAGGATATCGTTCTCTCAGATCAGACGCCGACGTCGTCTCTTGCGTGGCGTGAATGAGAACTCGGACGATCTCTTCTAGCGAACACGGCTCTATCCGTCCGAAGTCCGGCTTGCCGTCAACTGGAACTGGTTCGGGAGTGAACGTTACCTCGTTCACATTTGACTCTTCGCTGCCGGTCAGCGAAGCTGCGAGTTCAGCCGGGTTGTCTACGGTCGCGGATACCATCGTGACCTGTGGATCTCTCGCACTGTAGAACGATTTCAGTCGGCGCGAGAGCAGGGAGACGGATGCGCCGCTGATACCGGACCAGACATGAGCCTCGTCGTACACGATGTGTTCCACAGGATGTTCGCTCGGTTCCTCACCGATCAAGCCTCGCGTCTTCGACTTATCATTGACGAAGATGTAATCTAAGGCCTCCGGGTTGGTCAAGAGGATGTCAGCTCCGCTCCGGATGCCCTTTCTGGTGACGCGTATCCACGGATAGTCGTGATCGTCGGTTCCGACATTGAAATTCGACTTCACGCGGAGTTTGTCACCCGTTCGGGGACACTCCAGTCCGCGGATGTACGATCCTGACTGGATCTGGAAATCTTGGCTGCCGACGGACTCCTCGGTATCGCCGTCCCAGATACCGATCTTGATCTTCTCACCTTTGAGGTCCTGATTGACACGGTCGAGATAACGAATGAAGCGGTTTAGCTGGTCCACCTCCAGAGTTTTCATCGGGTATATGACGATCGACTTCAGCCCGGACTCGTCGGTCTGAAGGCAGTGATTCAAAATCGGAAGGAAGAACGACTCCGTCTTTCCGGTCGCAGTCGGGACCGCGAGTATATTGTCGTTCGTGTCACTTTCGATAGCATCGACCGTCTCTGCTTGATGTTGATACAGCGGCAGAGAGTCATCGCCGTCGAACAAGACATCTATTGCGGCCTCTGAAACGAGATCATGGTAGCCGTGTGAATCGAGGAACTCAGAGATAGAGACGTTGTGTGCCTTCGGGGTACGGACGTACTCGACATATGGCCCCTTTGACTCGATAAGTTCGTCTCGGACGAACGACTCGGCATTGTCGATATTCTCCTGTTGGTTTAATTTCGTAAGCGATCTGTTCCACCAGATGATCTCGGAAGCTCGATTAACGGCACCATCCAGTGCTTCCTGTGGTGAGTCCATATTCAAAGTCGTGCATCTATAGCTCTGCACCTTCCAAATAACTATTGGTACCTCAATACCAGATAAAATAAATCCTATACAGGAGACCACACATTTATTTAACAGATGCTTAGAATAGCGTCAGTTCCCTGTATTTGCGTACGGAGTTGCTTCTGCGATTAGACGTTGGAACAGGTCTTTTGTCTGTAATGTTTCTCCGTTCCCAACGAGGACCACATCTTTCGCGCACGAGAAAAGCCGATAGAGTACTTCGGGATCGTCAAGTGGCGGACGAACGATACGAGCATCGTTGGCCGTCCCGAAGCTTACGATGGCTCGGTCCGCAACGTCTCCGTCGAGGTTCTCGGGCAAAGACACTGTTGCATCGACGTTTTCATCAGCGAGTCGCCGTTCGATCGCGTTTGCATGAGCCGCAAATGGGGTTACTATCAGGTCGATATCCTCGGCTGAGGCAACTTGCGTAACGATCTGTTCCGCGATGCGATTGCGGAGCAGGGCACTACTGAATTGAGAGAGTTCGAGTGCGTCGGCACGGATGCTGACCTCATGGTACTCCGGGTTGTCTCCGTCGATCTGGCCCTTCCTCGCCAAGTAGAAGCTCTCCTCGTTGATCACGACGATGCTCTCTTCGCGTAGACTTGTCACGTCGAGATTGTGCCGGTCAGTGAAAATTTCCTGTGCCTCCAATGGATCAATCGGTGTATCAGTAACATCAAACACAAGCCGGCGCCCAGGGCCGTTCTCGGCGCGGACTGTCGCGTGTAACTCGATCGCCTCGACGGCGCTCGCTTCGCCACCTTCGATGTTCAGGAACCGGATCTGGCCTTCTATGTCGTCCCAAGGACCGGACGGATAGAGTTGTCGCAGCGCTGGCGGTGCTGACCCACTCATCTGAAGACTGACCGCAGTCTCGCTCTCGAACGAACTGTAGTGTTCGAACGCCTGTTCGAAGTAGGACACCTCGAGATCGGCATCGCGAGCGCTCCGACTCACCATCGACGGCCCGCTCGCACGCGTGTCGCCGACGAGGGCAGCCCTGTCAGCGACGTCCGCGAGGAACCGATATTCCGGCTCTGTGAGCGCCTCGGCACCGAGTACAACTAGATGGTCGAAGAATTTGTCAGAGTGATCACGAGCTCCGAAAGACCCCTCCTCAAGTCTATGGAAGAACTGACCGACCCCACCCGGACCGTTTTCGCTCGTTGCAGCTTCTACCGACGACACCAACGAGTTCGACTCCAAGAGTCGCTGCTGTAATTCGTGATACCCGTCAATGTCACGGAGTGCATGATGTTCGTCGCTTCCAGTCATACCATCCACCCGATAGTGGGCTCCCTCTGGCTGCGCGTCGGCAGCGATATCCACCATCTTCGGAGTGGTTCCGAGTACGAGTACACGACGCGCCGCATCTGGAACATTTTCGCCTTCATTATTGGGATGCGGGAGTGATGCGGTCAAGATTTCCCGGACGAGTCGTTCGAGTTTCGCTCGCCGATCAGTCCCGATTGGGAGATCAATAAACACCTCCTCGGTATCGAGATAGTCGGTGACCCTCTCGGGGACGATATCCCTCGTTGCCGTGCTAGTCGTCGTGTTCCCTCCCTGAATTCCGAGGCTAACTCCGCGTCGCTGTGCGAAGTCGAGGTATGGAAGATACCGGTGGGTGATCGAACGCGTGCTGAACGCGTACAACGCTTCAAAGGGGCCGTCTTCGCTCAAGAACGCACGTGCAGAACCTGAGACGAGTTTGAACCGATGCGTGTCCGAACGTTGACCGAGATAAATGGCCTCCTGATCCACGCTTTCGGTTCGCGTCCGAAGTCTGACGGTGGATCCGGGTGAAAACGCCGGGACCGTAGGTTCCCGGGCCTCGAATAGCACCACGGCACCTGACGAAGCCATGCCCGAGAGCGTGAGTTCATCGAGTAGGTAACCCGTGTCGCGCTGAACGCTCCGGTCAAGTCGTTCGAGTGCTCGGCGAGCGCTGTTTCTGGCTCTCTTCTCGTCATTAAACGCTGCACGGGTCGATTCGTACCGATCGATGGTAGCCGGTGTGCGGTATTCGTGGCGTTGTTCACAGCGGTCGAAGAGCGAGCAATCGGACGTCACACTTCCGTCTTCGAATTCGTAACACGGCCACCGACGTTCGTTCTGGCAATGATAGGTACAAGCCGGGGGAAGGGCGTCATTCGGTCCGTTGATCCACTCCTCTGAAGCAAACGCGCAGTCTTCGCAGTCGCGATTGTAAGTTGACGGCGGGGCAAAAGATTCAGCGGACTTCGTCGCGTCGTTACGGACTTGCAAGAACTCGATTACGTCGGACCACGTGAGTTCGACCGGAACAAAGCGGACATCTTCCGCGTCTACGTTCGGATAGATTAGGTAAGCAGTCTGCCCCTCTGCAATCACCTTTCGTACTGACTGCCCGTTCTCTAAATTCTCGAATAGTAGTGAAGTCAGATAGAGCTTCAACTGATAGCTATGCTTATCGATCGTCTCGTCGTTTGGATTGCGTGTAGTCTTGATGTCGTACGGTGTCTCGTCGAGTAAGAGATCGACTTGGCCGGCGAATCCGAGATCCTGATCAAGGAACCATTCGACCTCGACACTGTCGGCTTCAGTGAGTCTATCTCGGAGTTCCTCGTCAGTGAAGAGACGCGTCGTAATCTCAACGATGTGGTCTCGTTCGTCGAGCCCTGCCCCTGATAAAACGAGCAGAGCCTGTTCGAATCCGAGTCCATCGTCGAGAAACTCAGTACAGTACGTTTCGACGGATTCGGGCGTCCATTCGTCGTTCAAAAATCGATCCAGATGCTCTTCGAACGCTTTCTCCGCGATTTCGTGGACCGCATTTCCGCGGAAGATCGAACTACGCTGGTAGTTTTCACGGTTGTATCGACCTCCTGTGTAGGCGTTCTTGACGTACCGAAGGTAGTATTCCCGTGAACACCGCTCTTGGACTCTGAGTTTCGCTTTGCTTACCAGCGTCTCCGGTGACCGGATAACGACCGAAGTGACGTTGAGATAGAGATCAGCCTCTCCCTCGCCCGGGCGATAGTTGGGCACCGCACGGACGATCAATTCCTCGTCCTGTCGAAGGCCCATTCCCTCGAGGCCCTCATTTATATCGTTCGAGACCAGAATATCGAGGGTCGACAGGAGAGAGGAGTCAGTGGCCCGAATGCCGTCAGGTGACGGCGAGTCTGCCCAAAACGATAGCGCGGCCACGCCGGCCTCTCGTTCTACCGGATCGTCGACGAGATAGACGATTTTCTCACCGCCGGCCTCTCCCGGCATGGCGTCACTACGAACGCGACACCGAATCATCATCTCTTCACCGATACCATCGGGTGGGTTCTTGAGCAGCGTCGATAACTCGTGAATCATCTATCAAACACCTCCGTCAGCAATCGCCGGTTGAGTGTCGTCCCCTGGTGCCCGGTCGCTTTCAGACAACGACTTCGCTCTGTCTGCAGACAGTCTGGGCAAGCGGTGAGACATCCCACCGTCAACTCTTCGAGCCGTTCCTCTAACTCGGCGATATCTTTTCGGCCGGTTTCGCTCGCGAATCGTTCGTACGTCGCCTGGATGCTGGGATCCTCGAAGACGTGCCGGTCCAAGAACAGTGCCAGATCGGCGGTCCGCGGTGTGCGTCCGAGTTCGGTCGTCAGTTCCTCCAGTCTGGCGGCCAAGTAAGAGTAAAACCTGGCGAGTTCACGCGTCTCAAACAATCGTCGAACCCGCGCCGTAACGAGCGATCGCAGGTCGTCTTTGCTGAACGCATCTGTATCCGAGATCTGTCGGTCGAGGGTTTCGTCGACCAGTTCGTCGAAATATTCTCGGTTTGTTTGCTGGATATCGTACAGTGATCCGTCGGGGTGATCCGCCAGAAGACGAATGGCGGCGCGGTCGGCGGTCGCCGAATGACACTGTCCTTGAGTGGCTAGTCCGCCGTCAATACCGAGACTCTCGTCGGTATCAAAGAGTTCAGCGACCTCCTTGGCGATACCGGCTCCGCCTTCGATAGCGTCATAGATGCTGATTCGGGCGTGTGAGTCGTCGCTGGCCTGGAAGTTGAGATCGTACCAGAGTTCGAACGAAGTTCCACTCCCGGTTGACTCGGTCGCCCACGTCGCGAGCGCATGTTCGGCCGAGTGAACGAGGACATCCTCAGCGAACTCCGCGACGAGGTCATCGTTCCGACATCGAGCAAGGAGTTCGGCGAGGGTTCCCGTCTCGTACCGGACTGTCTGAAGCGCGAGCGACGAATCAGGTCCCTCGTGTCCGAGAAGTCGGAGTCGCGTTGGAGAATCAGTCGGCAATAATTCTTCGACTGTTTGGACTAAGGCTGGCCCTGAGAGACTGAACACACCGTACTCGTCTTCTTCGACTGTCCGGCGCCAGAAGTCGGCACCGATCAGGTGTTCCATCAGCGGCTGCACCGCGAACTCGTGTTCGATCGCCTCCTCATCGAAGAACAACCGCTCCCACAACTGCTGGTGCAGATACGCGAATTTCACGTCGCGTTTCAGCCGAGGATTGTCAGCGAATGCTGCATCGATCCGTGACCGTAGTTCCTTCCGGTCGAGTTCGATCGAGAGGACTTGGCTCCGCTCACGTGTCCCGACGAACGCAGTTGTATCGTCGTCTTCGACGCTGTACGTAATGAGTCCAGATCTCGTGTGGGTTGTCCCCTCGGGATACAGCGTGAGCAAGGACGCGTAATAACACCGGACGAACTCGTGGTCCTCCTCGAACGCCACCCCCGTGACTACGTCACTATCCGCGATTGCAGATACATCATCGGTCTCGCTGAACGGTTCTGCTGTGTGTTTGAACCACAGGTAGTTCGTCGTCGGATCCGACGAGAGCGGCGTACTCGACATCGGCGGTCTTCCCGTCCAGACGATGTTCTCGTCGTCGAGCCAGACGTAATCCGGATCGACTAAATCGTCGACGCGGATGGTCCGAGGAACGTAGACGCGAACGTCTTCTGGATCGAACGAAAGTTCGGTGTAGTTAACCGATGAAACATCTCCGAGGAGTTCTGTGAGTGGGTACGAATGGGCCCAATCGAACATCGGACCGATATCTGCAACACCGGAATCGGAACCCAGTTCCCAGGCGCCGCGCCAGAGTCGGAACTTCTTCCAGCGCTTCTTGTACCCGCCTGGGAGGAAGTTGCTCAACACTTGATTCGCATTCTCTTGTCCGAGAACCTCTTCGCTCTCGTCTTCGATAACCGTGAGCGATCCGCCCACCTCCTCGGATATAAATGTCTCAGGAATGATGTACGGCGGGTTTGCCGCCGGATCGGCGTTGAAGATGCCCGCGAGGTCGAGATACGAGAAATCAGATTCGTCTACCTGCTTACGGATTCCCTGCAGACGGCCGATTCGATCGCTACGGCTCAGCCCAGAATTCTCTCGCGATTCGCGGCTCATTCTATCTCCTCCTCGCGTAGGGCGTCGATGAGTTGATCGATCGGGCCCGTCGTCTGGCGGTTGTCCATCGCTCGTTCGAAGAACTCCCAATAGGGTGTATCGTCCGTTCCAGGTGCGACTTCCTCGAACAGGGATACGACGTATTGGTCGAACTCCTGGAGAACTCGGTCGATTTCTTCGGCGGATGCCTCGAACGCCGAGTCGAGCCAGTCGCGGATGTCGGGTTCGTGCGCTTCGAATTGGTCTCGTAAGTACGGGACATCCGGACCGACACCGGAACCAGATGTCCACTGTCCCCGGAATAATCGCTTTGCGTCGGTCGTGTCTGTGACGTTGAAGTAGTCGACAATGGCAGCAGTCATGTGTTCCGCGCGGACGAAGCGGTTGTCCGCGTCCAATGGGATATCCAGGTGTTCATCACGAGGGTCACTCAGGTAGTTCGAGTGGTGGAAGTAGTACGAATCGGTCGGCGACGATCCGAGGACGACGACCGTGATCGGCTCGTCTTCCGCGTCACGTCCGCCACGCCCTTTCCGTTGTACAAAACCGGGGACGTTTCGCGGTGCTCGGTACTGGAAGGTGCCGATGATACTTGGGTGGTCGAACCCGACTTCGAGAGCGCTCGTCGAAATGAGCTGATCCCAATCGTCTTCAACCGTCGCTCCGGTTCCGGCATGCTGTGTGCGACCACTCTTGTGGATGGCAACTTCCATCGCCTGTAGATCGAGACGCCTGTCCTGCATCGTCCACCAGCATTCTCCGTCCTCGTAGACCGGACAAGCGTTCAGATTCGGGTTTGGCGGAAGTGATTCACACACTGCACCCTCGTCGAAAGTGTCGTCGGTCGCACCTCGGAACTGCTCTCGAGGACAGTCCGGATTGTTTCCTCGTTCGCCGAGTACGGCATCGGGAGTCCGCAGCCGGAAGAGCCCTTCTTCTTCAGTCTCTTGCACGAAACCGCCGAGCCGACTCACCGAATCGATCGAGTCGACGAACCCAAGGATTCGGTCCTTGTTGTCGGTGAGCCCCGGGCGATCCCCGGCCTGTTCTTTCCGCATCGTATGATAGAACGCGAACGCGATCTGGATCATACACGAGAGGTTCGTCGCGGTCGTCGGCGCGGTCTCGGTCCACTCGGATCGAGGTTTAAACTGCGAGTCTCCGACCGGGACGATGACTTCACGCGGATCGGTTGCTTTGACGAATACGAAGTGTTCGCGGCCAAGCGTATCCTTTTCGTCTTCACTGGGTGAAAGGTGCCTAACGGACGACTCTTCGATCCCGAAGATTCGGCCAGTGAACTCCGTCGCATTGTTGATTGTGGCACTCGATGCGATGAAGCGTGGTTCTTGATTACGAGCACGCCGCTGCATCGCTTGTTTGAACCGCCGAACGACGTTCGCCACGTTCATCCCCGCCTGATCGGTGTAAACGTGTACCTCATCGAGAACGAGGAACTTCGGTGGGTAGGGTTCGGACCAGAGGGCCGCGTTCCCGTACTTGTCCATCAGACGGCGATGGAGTGAGTCACCGGTCGTGATGAGGAAGTCGGCGGACGCACCCCGATCAGTGGTTGCATAGCGGACGACGTGATCGGAGTCTTGCTGGCACTCGAAGTGCGCGTCGTCTTTTCGTTCGAGTGTCCCGTCCACTTCGTCATCGCAGTGGGGACACGGGAGTTCGACGTCTCCTCGACCACCGTGCTGAATGCTGAGTGTGAGCGGGGCGTCGCTGAACGATGCATCGATCGAACCCTGAAGTTCGTTGATCGTAGTTATATACGAGAACAGTCGTTCGAACTGGTTATTGCAGAGATCACGCCGCGGATACGTCAGTACGGCCTTCGTTCCGTCGATTCCCGCTTCGTTTGCTAACAGCGAATACGCGAGT
This sequence comes from Natrinema hispanicum, assembly GCF_900111485.1. GTDB lineage: Archaea > Halobacteriota > Halobacteria > Halobacteriales > Natrialbaceae > Natrinema > Natrinema hispanicum_A. The sequence goes on from NZ_FOIC01000014.1 coordinate 53,277, forward strand.
GTCGGGAAGAGGAACGCTTCCGTCTTTCCTCCGCCCGTACTCGCCGTTACCACGTTCGCATCGCGGGCCTCTGATCCGCCTTGAGTGACCGAATCGACGAATACGTTCTCGAACGCACGGGCCTGATAGGCGGCGAGTGAGTCGAATTCTTCAGGGAGACCAGTTTGGAAGAACTCACCCATCAGTTCCAGAGTATCCGAGACGGCCATGCGCCAGTCGCTGCCGAGTGAATCTTCAAACTCCCAAGCGGGTTCCGCGTCTTCGATCTGTTCGTTGATGCGGCGCAGAGGCTGTTGGAATCGCCGCGCTTTCTCGCGGTTTTTCCCCATAATCGGCTGCTCGCGGTCAGCCGAGGCTATTTTGACCATTTTCACGAGGTTCGGCGAAAACGAATAGTCCGTGTCGCTCGATAGACGCTGCCTGATGAGCGCAAAATATCGCGCCATTTCGGCGACGTGACTCCGCACTTGCTGGCGGTTGTAAACGTACAGGAGATCGCCGTTATCGACGAGTTCTTCGATCAATTGCTGGAAGATGATTTGTGCGACCTGTTCGTGGCCCCGTTCGAGGACTTCCACGATGAGTGCGTCCGATTCCAGCACATCGGTCACGAACGGAGCGTCATCCGCGCAATGTTCGTCGACGAACGCCTCGAATACATTTTGCATGGAGGCAGTCGCATCGTAATTACCTGCATTTATTCCACTGGCACACGCGTCGGTTACGGTATCGAGGATATCATTTTTCACCGACCGGTACACCTCCTCTTCGGATGTAAACGTCTCCCATGCCGTCTCGATGGTCTGCTCGTCGACCGGTGCAGAGATGGAGTCAGAACTCATTCGAACGTGACCTCCACGTCGGCGATTTCGTTGTCATCGTACATCGTCTGGAGCGTCTCGAGTATCTCGCTAAACGCAAATTCGGTCGCTGCTGCTGTTCGGTTAACGCTGCCATTATGCTCTTCGAGGAGGCGCCGAAGACGAGCCCCCTTCGATCGAGTTACTTCTGTTCTGATGACCGATATCAACTCACTTAGCAGTACATCAACGTCACCGCGAGCGGCACTCTCCTCATAATCTAACTCGATATCGAGGCCCTGATTGCGAATGAGTTCAGCTAACGTTTCTGCGAAGTCTTGATTAGCAACTGCCCTACTCACAGAGTAGTGATGGATAAGTGCCCCTTCGAGAGCTATGCGGACCACTTCGACCGCCGCATCCAGATCCGTTTCATGCTTCTCTTTGGCATCTGAGCGGCGTTTTTTAACTTCCCCGAGTGAGTCCGCGAATGACGACTTTTCCGCATTCTCATCGGCAAGCGAGCCGAGTCCGTCGTGAATTATGGGGAGCAAATCATCGATGATCGAAAGACAAGCATCGGTATACTCGCTGGCATCTACTTCCTCTAAGAGATTCCCGTCGAGTTCGCGAAGAGTCCGATCTACAGCCTCTGGGGAGAATTTGTCGTTGGTTCGGACCTTCTCGTGTCGATTCTTGGTTATCAACTGCTCCATCATCCCACAGATCCGCTCCACCTCTGAACACCGACTACGCGTCGAATTAGAGATCTCGCGTTGTCGCGTTAACCGATCGTAGCCGTCAAACCACAATCGGAGGCGATCGACATCGGCTTCGATGATGGCCCGCTCTCGATCGCGAACAGTCGCAAGAACGGACTGTAGTAGTTCTGCGCGATCGGCGGCGTCCTCCGCTCGACGAAGTTCCTGTTCGGAAACGCGAATTACGTCCTCGAGGTCTTCGAGTTCCCGATCGAGTTCGTTGAGGGATTCCACCAGTTCGCTCGGAACTGCATCGAAGTCCTCGACCGAACGGTATTCCGAACGTGCCGTGTCCAGATAGTTCCGCGCGGAGCGGAGTGTTGCTTCGTAATTTTCTGACGTTGCTTCCATCTCTCTAGCTAGGATACGAGGTCAAAAGCAGGCAGGGGTGTTAAGATTACTGACTGATAGAAAAGAAATCGAAGTACGGCCTCCGTCAGACACCTGTTTTATTCTAAATACGGGTGTTGTGTTTTTAGACTCGAATTCGGAATTTGGCGCGTTAGAGAGTCTTTGCGCATATTGATGTCATTTCCGCTGTTTTCAACGAAACCGGTTTGGAATACCCAGTTGATGCAAGCGATCAGATGAGGGAAGATATCGACATCTACAGTCAGTTCCATCTCTTGAGTGGATCGAATCGCCGTTAGGAGTTCTTGAGACGTTCTTTCTTTTGACGGCGTTCTCTGAATCCACTGAAATTAGTCTCGTCTTCTTTTCCTTCCTCATCGGAAGGGGTCAAGTTCTCTTGGTCATCGTTCGCTTCTTCTTCTTCCTGGTAAGTAAACGTCTGCTGGCGACCCGAAGTGGACTGTTTTTCCGAATCAGCTCGAGTCGCTTCGACGCCGTCAGCGTGCTCTCGAACCACCTCAAGAGTCGGTTCCTCAGTGAGTCCTGCGAGTGCGACAGCCGCTTCCCAAGCTCCGAACCGATTGATCACCGTAGCTGAGGACATTTCGCCGTGTTCGTTGAGATCAGTTGCCTCTGGAGGCCGCTCGAGTTTGTCGGCAACAGCGGCTATCGAATCGAGGATATCGGTTCTGGAATACGTTCTCCGGCTTCGTGAACCGACGGGTTCAAGATTCGCCTCGTTCAGGGCCTCGTTCCACGAACCGAACGTCTCTTCGTACTCGTCTACCGGATAGATCCCGTAAGTGCGAACGAATTCAGGTGAGGGGGATTCATCGAAGATTATGGCTAACTCTTTCAGGTACGCTAGCAGTTCATCATGACTGACCATCGGTCGGTCGATCCCCTTCGAAGAGAGTTCACCGCCAACCTCGTCGACACGTGTCTGCATTTCCTCGATTTCATCCCAACAGTCCCTCTCGCTTGGAACGCGTCCGTTTTCAAGCGTCGATCTCGCTTCCTCGACTGCTTCTCTAGCAGCCTGGTAGCTATTGTAGGCTGCCCCGTCATCCCCTATGTCGAGATACTGATCAACCTTCTCGAGTTCCCGGCTTGCACGGTCGACCTGCGATGTTGCTGTCGTACAGCGTGTTTCCCAATCTTCGTCGCGTTGTTCCACTGCAAGCACTCGCGCTGATTCGATCTGCTCGATCCGTCGTTCGAGTTCCCATGCTTCGGAGTATCCGGCATCACGTGCGACTTCGAGTGCTTCTTCGAGTTTCTCCTGTGCATCGGTATACGCTCTTACAGCCTCCGTGTACTCGTCCTGAGTGTCTGCTTTGACGGCGTTATCGACAGTCGTTTCGATCTCTTGGAGTCGATCTTCGAAGGTTTCTCGACGCCGTGCTCGCAAAATTCTCGTAGTGAGTTTCTCGAGTCGCTTTCCACGGGACTCGATCTGGTCTGAGACGTCGTTATCGAGTTCACTTAAGAGCTTTTTTGCCTCGTCTAATTGCTGCCGAATCGGCCCGGTATAGCCGATTGCTCGGTCGTATTCCCCGCGGTCAGCTGCAGCCTCGAGTTGTTCGAGCAGGTCATCGACCCTCGAAATGGACTCCTCGAACTCTCGCTGTGCTTTCTCGGCCTGAACTCGACTTCGGAGTTCTCTCAGGCACTCCTCGATTGGCGAAAGTTCCTCCGCAAACGCTTGTTCGCTTTCGATAGAACTGTCGTCGAGTGCGGTTTCGACACGATCGAGGTGCTCGGTAGCCGTCGGGAGGTCAGTAGGCATGGCGGCTTCAGCAGCATCCAGTGCTTCGGTCGTCGTTTCGACGAGTTCGGCGACCTGCTCTTCCGTGCTGGGGGGCAATGCCGCTCGCTTTTCCTCCACGCGCTCCTGTTGCTGACGGAGGTAGTTCTCTAGTAGTCTCTGTCGTGCTTCGATAAGGGACTCTGCTGTCGTTTCGCCAATTCCCTTTACTTCGGTGAGCTTTTCCACTTCCGTTAGGTCGCTTGGCGATTCGACACCGATACGCTCAAGTCGGCCAGCACGTCCCGTTCCAATACCGTCGACTGCAGTCAGGTCTGGCTTAGAAAGATCCGTCTCTTCGAGTATCGCCACGTCATAGTCGCTTTCAGTCGCTAATTGTGCGGCACGTCCATAGTACGAGACCGCCTCGTCGTATGCCGCCTCTACCGACCTCAGAGATTTCAGATCGGTCTCCATTTCTCGGTCACCCTTCTTTTCATAGGTGACAGCAGCGTCGACCACAGCCCGTAAGCCAAGTTCTTCTAAGGTAGCTTTCGTGTTACGAACACGAGTTACCAATTCCTCGCCAGCAGGGTGTTCAGTCGGAATTTTTTCGACGATTGGCGTTTTTTCCTCACGTACAGATTCCATGTACGCTTCAGCAGCAGTCTCCTGCGCATCGTTTTCGAGTGCTCGTTTTATCTGCTCGAGAATTTGCTGGTCTGACTTGATACGAGAGTAGAGTGTCTCGAGTTGAGTCTGATTCCCGCTAACCGTCTCGAGTTGCGTAATGAGACTCTGGATCGATCTGTTGGAGTACTCGACTTCTTCTTCGGGTTTTTTCTCCTCTGGAGTCAGTTCTTCTCGTTTTTTCTCGACACGTTCTCGCTGTTGGCGAAGGTAATCTTCTAATAGTTTTTCCCGGGCTTCGATGAGAGATGCCGCTCTCGTTTCGCCAATGCCTCTCGCTTCAGTAAGTCGTTTTTTATCTCTTAACTCACTCGGCGATTCGATACCGATACGCTCGAGTTTTCGAGCACGGCTTGAACCAATGCCGTCGACTGCCGTCAGATCTGGTTTGGAAAGCGCTGTTCTCTCGAGAGCTACCACTTCGATATCAGTCTTGCTCGCTAATTGTGCAGCACCGTCATAGTATGAGGCTGCCTCCGTGTACGCCGCTTCGGCTGCATTCGGATCGGATTCGGCTTCTTGATTGCCTCTCTCTTCATAAGTGACGGCAGCATCGACTATAGCCCGAAAACCGAGCTCGTCGCGAAGTGTTTTCATTTCGTGTACCCGGCCTGCCAATTCCTTGCCAGCAGGATGCCCGCTCGAGATTTCTTCAGGGATTGGCGTTCGTTCTTCGCGTACGGATTCCACAAATGCCTCTGCGGCAGTTACTGGTGTTCCCTCTTCGAGGGCCCATTTCACTTCATCGAGAGCTTGCTGCTCTGATTCAAGACGTGTCTTGAGCGCCCCAAGTTGGGCTTGATTCACACCGGCATTCTCGAGTCGCTCGACGAGACTCTGAATCGACTCGTCTGAGAACGCTGGTGGCTCTTTGGGGTCCAATATGTTAGACACTTTCTCAGTTGGCCAGTCATAATTCTCCGGTCGGTCTAAGTATCTTCTAACATCTACAATACTGCGATAAAGGCGGCACAGTTTCGTATCATCACAGGTTCCATCGAAATCACCTCCCTGGAGAGACTCGATATCGCGTTGTAGAGACTGTACTTCCGTTATCGCAGCGCTTTTTTCCCCTTCCCAGACGAGACTTCTGGCGGTCTCAAGACGTTCTACAGTGTATTGTTCAACTCTGTCTGCTATTTGCTCACTACTATATCTAGATTTTTTATAAATATATACACAAACTATTGCGGTTAGAATACCGATTACAGCCAACTCCGGGACAAAAAGAGACGTAATCACCGCTACTAGAAACCCAAAGATTGCAATTTTTCGTCGGCGTTTGTATGTGCTATTGAATTTTCGCAGGTCAAGTCGATCTAATAGTTCCTCGTCTACTGCCATGATTTTGCACCCCCACAGTGCCAGATATTATTCAACGTTGGTTCGCTCATTCAGACCGCCTCTCGATCGCATGCCCATTCAATTGCCCACTCAACTATCTGCCCCTTCTCAACGCCTTTGTCTTCCGCCACCGTTCGAACTATGCCGTCAAGAACAGGATTCAACTCGACAGTTATGGTAGATGGGTCCCGCACAGAATCGTCTACCTTGGGTTCCTCGACCTCCGAAAGTGCCGTTCGAAGCGCAATAGCGACCTCCTCCTCCTCTTTAGACTCTTTGTTCGACTTTTCTAACATCGATAATACATTTTTGCTAATTTCAATAGGCTGGTTGAGGTTGCCGGCAACGATCTGGCCACGTTTAGTTTCGGAATCTGGCTCGTCCTGCTTATCGAACGCGTCTCCTTCAAGCGAGAGCAACAGTGATCCATCCTCTGGGTCAAACTTCTCACAGAGCGACCGGAGCTGCGCCTCAACTTTATCATCTTCCGGCCACTCGTAGTGGTCTGGCGCGAGTTCTCGAATTCCACGCACACCTTCGCGTTCCAGTGTTGCAAGCGCGTCTACTACTGTGTTTTTTTCCGCATTGAACCACGGGTGTGCGTCAAACGACTCTCCCCAGACGATGAACCGGCTTGCGGTCTCCAGTAGGTCCATCCCGTCTTCGCGAGCGAACATCGCCTCTGCATTCGTCGGGACACCCATCACGTGATAGAACGTCGCTTTCCCCTTCCCATCGGGATTACGGAGGATACGTCCGATACGTTGTACCAGCGAACGATTGGCTTGACCGCTTGCTCTGTTGATTCCGACGTCTGCTGTTTTGATATCGACCCCTTCACCGAGCGTCGTCCCAGTTCCAATGAGTGCACCCGAATCATACTCCTCATCGAATCGCTCGGCGGCCTCGAGTGGATCATCGTCTCCAGTTGCGACGATCTCGACCAACTCTTCGAACGTTTCATCGTCAATTTTCTGCCGTAGATATCCCTTGACAGTCTCGATTTCGTCACCCGACTCGAGGAGGACGACGCATTTGTTGTCTTCAATGTGCTCAAGGGTGAGTGACGCGATACGAGTAAGGGCAGGAGAAATATTCGATTTCGTTAGACTTCGAGATTTAATCCCCGACGAAAAGGATCGAAATTCTTCGCTTTGCTCCATCACGGACCGTGCAGCACTCGTGTGAACGACCGATCGGGCTTCTCGGAGGGTCTCGAACGATACGTCTTCCTCGGACACGCCGGAAACATCGTCTGCAGCGCTCCCATCCTGATACTGCTCGAATCCCCTCTGACAACGCTGGGTCACTTCTTTCAGTCTCCCTTGTCCCTCATATGGCACGAGTTCCACGTTCCACGTACATTGTGGAATGATCCCAACTTCCTGTCCGTCTTCGAGTGTAAATTCGAATATTTCCGGAATATTCCGTCGCTCGAGGGATTTTGCATTCCTCTCATCGATAGATCCCGACAAGGCGAGTACATCGTTGTCGATATCATCGAGAATGGATCCGAAGCCACTACTGCCGAGATAGTGGTGTGCTTCGTCGAGAATTACCAAATCTGTATTCGGAATATCGTTCTCGAGCAATCGTTTCGGTGTCCAGAAGTGAACCGTTCCCCATGAGTATCTCGCTGTGTGCGCTCCTTCCTGTGCCGACGCGTCTTCAGGAATGTTAAGGTGTCTGTCAAATTCTCGCTTCCATTGATCAAGAATTATACCCCGGTGAGCGACGATTACCACCGTTGGGTTCGTACTGGGAGGGGTAATCGATTTGTCTGTGAGATCTTGGTCTTCGGGATGCAAACGACCGAAGTGGTGGGCGATAGCGGAGAGGCCGAGAAATGTCTTTCCGGTTGCGGTTGCCATGTCGACGAAACCCCGGCATCCAGCATCAAGCCATTTGGAGAACGCTTTCCTCTGGTGTTCCCAGAGCGGCGTTACCATCCGTGGTTCTTCGAGGAGTTCAAGGAGACTTTTCCCTGATTTCAGACTCGTATTGGCGAGTTCGTTCAGCGTCCTGACGAATGCCGTACTTCGTGGTCGACAGAGCAGTTCAGACATGAGATCGCTAATGCTCGCTTGTTCTGGTAATCGGATCGTCTCGAAATCTCGAATCGAAACGTCCTCCGCGGCGGCTGCCTCGAGCATCGTCTTGTTAATAACCGCCTCCAAGGCACGACTTGTCGACCGATAGTTCGCGCTGTTAGAAGTCCGAATATCGGTTTGGAGACGTTTGAGTGCCCAAGCGATTTTCCCGACATCTCGCGAATCCATCGATCCAATGGGCAGACTCGTCTTCTTCAGATTGATATCCGACGAATCTGCGAGACCACGCCGATAGTATCGGCCCACTTCACCGCCGAAATCGGCTGTCGAGAGATCGGTCTCACCGATCGCGATACCCTGCATCACGAGATACGCTGTATCGTCGATATAGGGCGGCCACTGTGATCTGAGCAAGTCATCCAACCACTGGTCTCTGAACCGTTCTCCCGGCGAAGAAATATCGGTAAATCCGTCCGCTATTTTGTGTATATCACTCATATCACACCACCCTTCCAACCATTCTGTGCTTCTTCTCGTATTTCAAGGGCAAACGCTTACTGCTAGTTGGCACCTAACATTGCTATAACAAATATGTTGTTGCCAAGAACTTCTTCCAAATATAATATAAATATAGTTATGATTAATTCTCTGAAACTGCCCGCTCACATCGGATAGTCGAGGTCACTACTAGCCGAACCATTTCTCATTTATATACCATAATTTGTCTGTATAGTTAACGTGCCTGAAACACGACTCTTACATATCAGCGATACCCACCTTGGGAAGCGTCAATACGGTTCAGATGTCCGACGCGACGACTTTGCAGACACCTTCGATCAGGCAATCAATCTCGCGGCCGAGCGTGATGTTGACGCCGTAATCCATACCGGGGACTTATTCGATGATCCTGTGCCGTCTCTCCCAACGGTTATGCGTTGTGCTGACGCACTTGAACCACTTGAGGAACGCGGAATTCCGTTCTACGGGATTGTAGGAAATCACGAACGGAAGAACGATGATCAGTGGCTCGACCTCCTTCGGCGTACGAACGCCGTGACTCGGCTCGATCGAGAGCCTACAGTCGTCGGTGATGTGGCGCTCTATGGTATCGATGCGGTCCGCCCGAGTGTCTGGGACACAGCCGACTTCGGCCTCGAAGCGTCACCGGAAGACGCCGAGTGTTCGATCCTTTGTATGCACGAACTGCTCGAGCCACCTGCAGAAGAAATCGTCGCCAATCATTCCGTAGAGGATGTCCTCGAGCGCGTCAACGTCGAACTTGACGGCCTTGCACTCGGCGACCTCCACCAACCGAAGAGCGCACACGTCGACGGGACGGATGTCTGGTACGCGAGCGCGACCGAGCGCTGTGCGAAGGATCAATTGGAGACTGGCCTCGTCCAGTTGCTCGAAATCGACGACGGAGAGCTCACTCGCCGGCAACTGGAACTTGAGACGCGCCCGTGGTCGGTGTTCCATATTGCGTTCAGTGAGGACGACGGCGCGGACCACGTCCGAGACGTGCTCGACCGACGTGATCTCGAGAACGCTGTTGCAAAGGTCGAGTTGACCGGCGAGCGCGGTGCCGTCACCGCAAATGAAGTGATCCAAATGGCCCGCGACGCCGGCGCCGCCGTTGTGAGCGTCGACGACAACCGTGGGCGTGTCGATATCGACGTCGACTCGATCGAGGCGATGTCGCTCCAGGGACTTGACAGTGCTATCGAAGAGCGGCTGGCAGACGAGGACCTCTCAGAGGTGGCGCTCGACATCGACGGTCGGGTTCGCGAAGGGGACGGGCTCAACGACACTGTCGGCGGAGCAGCGGACGACCTCGAACCCGATCTTCGAGACGCACAGCAAGCGGCCTTTGACGACATCGGAGAGCCGAACGAGAACCACGACACAACTGTGACAACGGAGGGAGACGAATGAAAATCACGGAACTGCGGCTACGGAACATCCGGAGCTACAGCGACGAAACGATCGAATTCCCGGACGGAACGGTCCTCGTTCGTGGCGACAACGGTGCAGGCAAGACGACGTTGTTGATGTCGATCTTCGGCGGTCTGTTCCTTTCGAAGATCCGTAACGTCGGCTCGAACGATTTCAACCTCGACGATATCGTTCGTCGAGGGACGGAAGAGGGTGAAATCGAACTCACCTTCGAGGTCGAGAACGTTCCGTATACGGTCACGTGGACGATCAATACGACCAGACAGAACAGCGCTGAGATCGCGTCTTCAGCGCTTGAGGAACCGAAATCCGGGATCCGAAACGTTCGATCGGAGGTCATCGATGTCGTCGGTATGGACGAGGACAGCTTCTCCCGCTCGGTGTACGTCCAGCAGGGCGAGGTCGACCGTCTGTTCGACGACAACGCCCGTGCAGAGCTCATCGACGATCTACTCGGACTCGATCGGATCGACCGCTACCGCTACCGGATGAAAGGCGCACGTCGCGCAGCGAACCGCCTCGTCACCGAGAACGAGCAGGCGGTGGAAAACCACCGCGAGACTATCGACGAGGAGTTCGACTACGACATCGAGGGGTACGAATCCGAACTCGCAAAGAAGCAAGCAGTGATTGCGGAGACGGAATCCGAGCTGGAAGAGATCAACGAGTACCTCGAGGAACTCCAGGACGCAAAACGGGAACTCCAGGACGCAATTGAGGACCACGACGAGCTGGAAACGGACCTCGGTGAGGCGAAAGAGAGGCGTGAAGAGCTCCTCGAGGAACGGGCTACCAAACAACAAGATATCGAGGAGGCAGACGCAGTGATTGAAGCCGCCGAGGACGAAATCGAGAATCTCCAAGACCGAATCGAGGAGAAAACGAACGCCCTCGTGGAGTTCGAGACGCCTGCGACGACCGACCCGATCGAGGTCGATCTCGCTACAGAATCTAACGCCGAAAAGACCCTCGAGGCCGCACGAAATGCCGTCGAGACGGCGAAAGTCGAGCGACAGGACCGAGAGAACGCCCTGGAGCAAGCGGAAGATGAACTCGATCGTCTTCGCGACGAGCGTGAGCAACTCTGTGAAGACCGCAACGAGATCGAAGAATCACTGTCGGCTCTCGAAGAAGATGTCGACGAGACAGAAAGTGATGTCGACGCACTCGAAGACGAACTCTTGGAGGCCGTGGACGACCGCAACGCGTCTACGGAGGAGTACCTGTCCGATGAACACTGTCCGGACTCGGTAACCGACGACACCTTGGACATCGTCGAATCATATAAAGACGACCTCATCGAACAGAAGAACGACTGGTCCGAGGAGCACGCTGCCAAGACGGCATCACTCGAGGCCAAACAAGACAACATTGCGGACGCTCGCACGGATGTCGAAGCCGTAGAGGCAGAGATCAACGGGATCGAAGAGCAAATCGATGAGGTGGAATCGGAGCTCTCGTCCGCTCGTGGCGGACTCGAAAGCGACCGAGAGCAGTTCGAGGCCGATCTGGACGATCTCGCCGACGAACTCACGGAGTTCGACATCGACATCGCTGCCGATACGCTCAGCACGGTCATCGACGATCTGATTCCCGAGGCCAAAGCTGAGATCCAAAACTCAATCGAGGAGGCGAACGGCAGAGTCACGGAACTCGCTACGCGGAAAACGAGTCTCGAAGAGGACCAAGAGGAATTGGAGTCGTTGGACGGTCTCGCGACGTGTCCGAAGTGTGGTCAGACGGTCGACGCTGACCACCTCGAGAACGAACTCGACGAGATTTCGACGAAGATCGCAGAGCTGGAAACGAAACTCGAAACGGCGAAGCAGGAGCGTGACGATCATATCACCCGTCGTGACGAACTCGATGCTCTCCGAGCGGAGGGGATCGAGCTCCGAGAGTTCCGTACCGAGACTGTGAAAGCGACAGCGGACCGGGTCGAGGAACTGGAAGACGAACTCGAGACGCTCCAAGACGAACTGAACGAGGAGCAGGAAGCGCTGGCCGACGCAGAGAGCGACCTCGAAGAAACGGAGGCTGCCGTCGACGACCTCGAGAACGAACTCGACGAGATTTCGACGGAAATCGCGGAGCTAGAGACGCGTATCGAGGAGGGTGACGCCGTTGTCGACGCTTTCGACACCATCGACCAACTGCGCGACCGACACGAGGATCGTGTCGACGAGCTCTCAGACCTTCAAGAAGAGTATGCCGACACGGAACCCGAACTCGAGAGCCTGGAGACGGAGCTCAACGAGCTGTCGGAGCAGATCGAAACACAGCAGGAGGCGGTCACGGATGCCGAAGCTAACCTTGCTGCTGCTGAAAACGCCATCGAGACAGCGAACGAGCAGCTCGAACTCGTCGCCGAGGCAGTAGACGCGTACGACGCGATCGATGACCTCGAAAGCGATATCCACAGTCACCAGCAGGACATCGGTCACGCTCGCGACACCATCGAGACGCTAAATGAGCAGATTTCTGACGTCGAAGACGAAATCGAAGACCTCGAGAAGGAACTCGGAGAGACAGACATCGAAGAAACGCAAGCGAACCTCGAGTCCGTCGAAGACCGAATCGAGCAGCGAGAGGAGACGGCCGACGACCTCGAATCGAAACTTCAGTCGCTCAGGTCGGACCGGGATGTTCTCGAAAACGAACTCGAACAGCTCCAGCGGTTCCACGATCGTCTCGAACTCGCGGAGGAAAAACGCGAGTGGGCACAGGATCGCGCTGATGAGTTCGAGAAGATGATGCACGTGTATCAGGGCACAAAATCGGACCTCCGCGAGCAGTACCTCGCGTACGTCAACGAGTACACGAACGATATATTCAGCGATATTTATAAGAACAGTAGCTACCAGCAGGTTCGTATCCTCGACGAGGGTCCCGACGGGACGCCGTACGCCATCCAACTCCTCCGAGACGATGGCACGCTCGAGCATCCGAGTAACGCGAGTGGCGGTGAACGGGCAATCGTCAACCTCGCACTTCGCGCCGGCATCTATAAACTCATCGCTGAGATGCGAGATGGCGACAGCGGTCGACTCCCGCCGTTCATCCTCGACGAGCCGACGACGTTCCTCGACGAAGGCCACGTCGGTCGCCTCGAGCAGATGCTCGACAGCATCACCGACTGGGACGTGCCGCAGGTGATCGTCGTCTCACACGACGAACGGCTGATTCAGGGCGCAGAACGCGAGTGCGTCGTCAGTATCGACGAGGAGACGAACGCCAGCACTGTCGACGTGCGAACGGTCGGTCGTACGCTGGGTGATGATTGAATGGACGAGCGTGCGTTCGGCGTCATCCAGGAACTCGCCGAGCACGTCGACGCCGGTGTTCCGCGCAGCGTCGCGGATCAAGCAGCGCACGCCCGGGAATTGTTCGACCTTCTCGGCCACACTGGTGGAACCGTCGAACCGCTGAGCGACCTCTCATACTCCAAGACGCGCAAGGCGGAACTCGGCACGTGGGCCGACGATCCGTGGGACGGACCGACCTACGGTGTCGACGCCAGTACTACGCGCCCGCTCGAGTACAACAACGGCCTAATCGTCGACACGGCCCACGCCAAACTCGGTGTGAGCGGCGCCGACGCCGATCGAGAGCCCGAACAGCAGGGCACCGTCGTGACCGGCGTCTACCTCGAGGACGACGACGTCACGCTCCATCAGGAGACCATCGAACAGGGCAGTATCGAGGGTGAGATCGTCCGCATTCCGGAGATGCGACAGCGGACCAACGTGACGTCGATCCTCACCTCGACGGTGCAGCGACTCGCCGAGGGAAAACACGCACGTCGGTGTCTCGATGCTGTCGACGGGCCGTTGTTCCTCGACGGCTCCGTCTATCCACTGAGCGTTATCTACTGGACGCTACTCGAGCGGTCCGGACAGGGAGCACCCGTTGGAAGTTGGGACCTCCCGACGGAGGTGATCAAGAACTACGTCGCAGTCATTGATACCTGCTACGAACTCGATGTGCCGGTCCTCGGCGTCGTGAAAACGTCCTCTATGGGCGAAGTCACCGAGTCGCTTCGAGAGAAAATCAAAGCGAACGAGCTACGTGGTCCCCACGGCACGCTCCGTGACGTCCCGTGGCTACGTGACAACCAGTTCATTGGGGAGGTACTCCGGGATCCCAGTCTCGACCACCTAACGTACACATCGTGGTTCGTGCAGACGGACGTCGAACTGCGTGGTGACTCGTTTGATCTGCTCGAGGCCGTCTCCGACGAACTCAGCCACGGGCAGCCTGACGACTATCGACGCGCGTTCTGCTACGTCCGAACGCCAAAGACGGGAAACGTGTTCAGGATCGAAACGCCCGCTCTCTTCCTCACCGACGAGGACCGGCGTGACCAGATCCGTCTGAAGGCGCTCAAGGAGATCGCTCGGCAGAGTGATGTCCCGCGTGCCGTGGCACGCGCCGACCGCATCGCACGCATTAGCCCGGATAATCGCGAAACGATCCGCGACGCGCTCCAGACCGTCGAGCCAGCGTTCGATTACAACCGCGATGGCCGCTGGAGCCACCTCGAAGACAGCCGCAACTATGAGTGACAATATCGACGACATCCTCGAGAACGACCCGATCGCAGACGACCATACTGAGACGCGCGACTCGTCCGGTACTTCCATCAACAGAGACAAGGAAGCAGACCAACCCGACGACACGGAAGTACCCGAACGAAGCGTTCCGAGTGGCGTGACCGAACCGTCCGACGACGAGTTCGGTCACGTTGTCGCGAGCGAGGAGATCCACGTCAGCCGCCGTGACTACCAGGTAAACACGTTCGTCCGAACCGAAGACCGGGACGACATCCGGCTCGGTGACTACGTCCAGATCCCGTATCCGGACGACGACTCCGAACTGTTCGCGGTCACGGACACACTTCGATACGAGCCGTACACTGACCTCGACGACAAGTCGGACGCTCACAACCAGATCAGTGCATACGCCGACCTCGACGAGTCCGAATACGTCCAAATTGCCGAGTTAGAACCGCTTGCGATCCTCCATGACGTTGGAACTGACGATGTCGAGAGCGGAATCGTCAACCGTATTCCGAAGCCGAACTCGCCGGCACGACTTGCCCGTAGTGAGGATTGCCTCCGTACCGGTCTCAATATCCCCGGAGATGGAATTTTCGCCGGGTGGCTTTCTGTCGGCGGTGACGCGATGACCGTGGACGGCGAGAAGTTTCCCTATTACCTCAGCAATCCCGGTATTGATCGTGAGACAGGAGAGATCGAAGACGGAGAACCGGCTGTCTTCCGTCACGCGCTCGTTGCCGGTTCGACCGGAAAGGGGAAGACTCACTTCACCAAGAACGTCCTCCGTCAGTTCGTCTCCGAGAAGCGCTACCCGATCCGGCATCACGACACCGGTGAAGAGCAACAGCGTCGGTTGAACCTCGTTATCATCGATCCCGAGAACGAGTACTGGGAGATGGGCAAGGACAACTCGGCGATCGCAAACGATGAAGTGATCGAGCGAACGCTTCGGCGACACGGAGTGAAGCATGGTGGCGTCGACAACCTCGAGGTCTTCGTGCCACAGGTAGCTGGAACGAACGCACCGTCGACGACAGAGAGTCGCGAACTCTCGATCCCGTTCGAAGTCGTTCGCGGCCGACCGGATCTGTTGATGCCGTACCAGCCGACAGAGATTACTCGAGGAGCGATCATCGATTGCATCGATGCGTACTTCTCGAGTTTCGATGAGCAGGGCGGCTACCGTGACCGCGGCGTGTCACGACCGACATACGAGGACTTCCTCGCATTCCTCACCGAACACGACGACGAGAATAGCCGGCTTCGGGCCGAGAACGATATCGGTGGTGGCACCTGGGGCGCCGTCCAGCGTCGTGTCGACAGGGGAACGTTCCACGACGTCTTCGACGAAGGAACGGACTTCCTCCCAGACATCTCCGACGAAGTCTTCCGAGAAGGTCAGGTGACTGTAATCCCGACGAGCCACATCAATGGAAGCAAAGACAGTCTCACAGTCCTCTCGTTGCTTTCGTACATTATTGAAAACAAGATCGACGACTATCAGGTCGACCCCGCCGTCCGGAATACACCGCTGCTCGTCGCTGTTGACGAAGCGCATAACTACTTTTCGAGCGCAGACAGCCTCCGCGAAGAGTACATCCTTCGTCGAGCTCGTGCTGCGGTCAAACAGGGACGGAAGTATAAACTGGGGCTCTGTCTCATCACGCAGAACCCCGACGATGTCGATGACGACGTCATCAAGCAGATCAACACGAACATCTTTCTCGGTCTTAAGTCAGAAGTCGTCGACGACGTCTCATCGATTCCGTCTGAGTTTGCTAAGGACCTGCCAAACTTCGGGAAAGGGCAGGCAGTAGTGAAGGCACCGGACGTGGAGGCAGTCGAGGTGACGGGACTTCCGTACTGTCTGACGAAGCACGGGAATTAGCGTTACAGCATGTACTGGAGAAGGACTTAACCTATTTCAAAAGTGGCAGAAAGTATCGACAGATAACCGGCCGCCACTACTTAGTACCATTAGTTCAGTTATCATATTGACGGATATCACGCCTCTGTGCTTCCTGTAACGGGAATATTAGACACATTTACTACCCAATCATGTCACAAGACATCACGCCACGAGTACTTCAGTTATTCAAGATCAGACTAAAGAATAATCGGCTGTGTTGACTCGACGGAAACGCTGCTACTCCATGAGAGTGTAATCCAAGCATGGGGCGCAAGAGACCGACAGTTATTCCGTGCCATCGAGCACGTTGTGTTGACTGGTCCGTGTGCGAAAGAAGCCGAGTCATGGGCGTTACAGCCCGGGTGCCGCGTCGCGCGGCACCCGGGAAAGCCCGAATAGGTGAATCTCTGCTTCACGCACTGGCGTCCCGGGTGAACAGACCATGTACCTCGGAATCGACATCCACAAACGGTACTCACAGGTGGCAGTAATGAACGATGCTGGAGAGATTGTCGAAGAGGTTCGCGTCGAAAACGCGAACCTCGACGATCGGTACGCTCAGCGGTCAATGACCGAAACCGTCAATTCAGCCGTCAAGCGCTCGCTCGGCTACGCCGTGCGAGCGCGTACCTGGTATCGAGAGTTCCGTGAAATCGCCCTGATGTGTGTCGTCTATAACATCAAGCAGGCCATCAAACAGTGAAATCCAACGCTGTATGGCGATTCAACACAGCCGTTAAAAGCGTGTTCGGAGTTAGCCGACGGAATTGGCATGCGATCCACACACCTCGAGAGCACCGGATAGAAATACATCATAGAAATCAAAGACGGTCTAATTGTGGGCCCATTCGGTGCACTACGTACATCGCCAGGATTGTAACCGATCTCGACGAAATTATTCGAGGGGACGACGCCCATGGCAGTTGGGGTCCCAGCGAGTGGGAGTGCTTTTTGAGAGATGGCTGGGATACGTTGGAGCTACCCGAAAAATAATAGTCTTGATTTGGCTCAATTATTTGCGGAAACTTTCCCATCGCTACCAGTAGGGAAACATACCGACTGAATTGGCGTTCCGTCGCTTGTGAAGTGCCGGTCTAAAAATTCCGCATAGGTATCGCAATCGTGTGCGTCTCGCATGATAACGAGTTCTCCGAATCGGACCTGTCGCCAGCATTTAGCCCCACCTATTGAAATGGCCACGGAGTCCGTGTGCCTGTTGCTGATCTCATGTCGGTTTCCTGAATCGGTTTGAACAGGACTGAGTTCTCCTGTACATTCCTCACACACGACGTTCGGATGCTCGAATTGCGGCTCGGAAAACGGTGTTCGACAGTTACTGCAGCGTCTTGCTCCAGCAATCTGTGCATCTGGATCGAGATCGGCCGTCGAACGGTACGTCTGAGCGATTGCGTGAGCGACGGTCGCCGGTTCGGCAGTTGACTCGAGCGCCACGCGGCAGTACTCGTCGTATCCGACGTGTTTGAGAGCCCATGCTGCGTTCGTTCGCACTCCCGCAGAGGGATCCGCGAGCGCCCTGATCAACGACTCTGTCGCTTCGGGAGTGCGAATCGACGAGGGGCACCGTTGGGCTGACTGACGCAATGCTGAGGCGGCCGTCTCGCGAATCGCTGGATACGAGTCCAAGAGTCGCTCGAAGAGCATCTCCACAACACATGGACCATCCGTGACGTTAGTACAATCATCAAGAGCTGACGTCATGGCGTGTCGAATACACGGGCTTTCCGTGCGACTCGCCTCGAGCAACTGTTCGAGATGCGCTTCAAGAACGCGCGGCGAGTCCGCTGCCACCGCTGCGACTACTTCGGCAGTGTGCAATCGAACGTCGGTCACGTCGTCCTCAAGTCGATCGACAATTGTGCTGGCCGCAGAGATGACCGTTGACACCTCGTGGTCTGCAAGTGTCGCGAGCGCAGTTGCGCTGTAGATGCGAACGTCATCGTTTGGATCGGCGAGCCGCTCGATGAGGGTCGGGACGAGCGGGATAACTACTTTTGGGTCTTGGCTGGCGATGACGCTAACTGCACGAACGACATTTGCCCGAACCCTATCAGCGTTATCCGTGAACGGAGCGGGTGTGCGTACGAGCGATGAGCCGATCTCCTCTGGAAACGCAGACGCGAACGCGGCAATCGCTCGAGCAGCGGATATCCGAACACCTGGGTTACTACCGGCGAGTGCATCGATGCAGTCCGTCATTAGGGGACGTACGGTGGTAGATTCAGTAACAGCCAATCGTTCCGTTACATAGTATCCCCACGCCCGAAGGACTGGATCAGTGGCGTTTAGACACTCACGTGCGTCCTGAATCCAACGTCTACAGTCGCTTTTCTCGGCGTCATAGTCGGTCATTCCTTCGTGCTTCATCAAAGCGTATCTCGGATATAAAGGAGAAATCCTCCGCGTACGAATTTCAATCAGGGGCCAGCCTAACAGTCGACGACACTCACGAACGACGACTTACGCTTACTGATCGTCGTCGGGTCAACGTCGGCCGCACGACCGAACTCTTCGAGGGTCGGCCTATCCTCAACGCTGAGCTGGTCGAAGGATGCATGAAGTGACACGGCCGCAGTCACCCTCGGACTAGTTCCGCGATAGTTCCCTTCCTCCCGTTGGTAGACCTCAAGGAGTCGCTGTGCCCGTCGAAGAACGTCGTACGAGGCACCCACGAAATTCGCGATCCGAACGATGTAGTCCTGCGGGCTTGCAAGGGCCAGTTTGACGTCATCGAACTCCCGAACGAGTGCCGTCCTCGCATTAGTTATCTTGTCTTCACTCTCGATACGCGAAGCGGCGAGAAGACGTTCACTAGTCAATGGAATGGAAGCAGCAGACTCTCGAGCAGCGATCAACAGACACGCACAGACGAACCCCTCGATAGTTCGCCCTCGAACTAGCCCCTCTTCAGAGGCCCGTCTGTAGAGTTGGGCCGCCGTCTCTTGCTCCGGTTCGGGGATGCCGGTGACAGCTCCGACTCGCTGGAGTTCTCCCAGTGCGTATCCGAGTGTCCCGGTTTCGATCGCATTTCCCCAGTGACCGGTCCGTACGCGATTTCGCTGTTTGATTGATAAGACGTTACCATTCCCATCCCGACGCCCCCAGCCGACACCGGAACCAAGACCTCGATCGACGCGAAGTGCCGTTTCTTGGCCACCAGTTTGTCGTTTCGTTTGCCAATCTCGGCTATCAAATACGCGCGCTCGCCGTCGACTCAACGGTGAGTCGTCAATAACCAAACCACAATCTTCGCAAACTCGCTCAACGTCAGCCGCACATGCTATGGCTCCGCCACATTCAGAACAGCGGTCCGCCTTTTCGAGAGCACCCTCAGGACCGAGTTGATTTTCGGACGATACCGCTGGCTTAACGCTGGGTTTGTCGGCGAACATGGTGTAGTGATTGCCGAATTAGCCTCGTTTTTGAGCGAGACCGATTCGGTTGAGGCAGGACCTTTTGGGGTCCGTGACTGTCTACACAGACAGAAGGACTCATATTAATACTTTCGCTTAGCACAGAGCATCTTCAATTTCGATACTCGAAGAGTCGCAGTTTTCTCTGATTGAGTTCTGGTAGTCAATAGTTGGAGCATCTGCTCGTTATCGATCAGTCTTAGGAAAACGGCTCCACAGAATAGGTGGAACCGTTGCCCCGTTCGCCGTTATGCGTCAGGGGCCACCGTTGACCACTGATTCCCTATTGTTCTATGGGAACAGCCCGATCGACGGTGTCGTTTGCCTCTCGGCAATCACTACATGGCGCTATACGCGCCATTTGAAGCGTAGATGCGCTCCGCTATGAACGTTGTGCTACTAGTGATCAGACAAAATTGGTCGAATTCGACTCAGAACAAAGATACCGATCCCTCATCAAACGGCTGTTTCTGAAATAGATACCGAGTGACGGTTTTAGGCATGATCACCGATGGACAGAAGTGTGACAGTTCAATCCGGGTTTCCTGTTTAAATAGAATTGATGACATTCACTCTCTGTATGGAGACACACATTACGTTCGTTCTGGACTCGTCTGGTTCGATGGCAGCGATCGAGGACGACACCAAGGGAGGTTTCAACAGTTTCCTTGAGGAGCAGCGGGATGAACCGGGATCCGCCACGGTAACGTTATACGATTTCAACACAAACGTCAGCCGGGCTTACGAGGGGGAGTCAATCGAAGACGCACCGAAACTTGACGACAACTATACGCCTAGTGGGAGAACGGCACTCCACGATGCTATCGCCACCGCAATCGATGAGACTACTGATTACCTAGCAACTATAGAAGAGTCCAATCGGCCATCGAACGTGATCGTCGTCGTGCTCACCGATGGGAAAGAGAACGCATCCGAAACCACCGAAAACATCGTCCGCGATATAGTCGAACAACGTCGGGAGAAGCACGGTTGGGAGTTCCTGTTCGTCGGCGCCAATCAGGACGCAGCGCTGACTGCCTCAAGTATGGGAATGGATCCAAACCGATCGCTCGACATGGATCACAGCGGAGAAGGTGCCCGGAACGCGTACCAATCGACCTCGGAACGGATCAGTCAAGCCCGCCGAGAAGGATCGACTGGAGGGTATACTGACGAGGATCGACGTAAACAGGACTAACCAGACGGTTCATATTTTCTCATTCAAATTGCGGACCGAAAATCACTCTGTTGCAGAAGGAAACCCACAAGTTCAATCCTGTCTCTTACCCAGATGTTCGCGGTGTTCCAAACAAGCGTTTTAGACGCTCGCAGCTTCGATTTACGACCGAAAACTCGAGGTGAGGGTCGATTCGGGTGGCAATCTCAGCGGAGAGAATGGACGAATGCGGATGTGCGATATCGTCGAAATCGATCCTTACGGCTGTTCAGGCCCGTGAATACCGGGAGTTGTGGTCGTATTCATTGATCCGTTCTCTCACTACAGCGGCTCCATTGTGGGTAAGAGACAGAAGTTCAATCGTGGGTAGCCGACAGCGCGACTCAAGTGGGGAGATTCATATGCGAGAGCGGGCAACCATCTCGTGGTGAATATCATCTGTGAGATTCTACGTCCCTGAATGGGATGATAACGTCGACGCTCACTACGATTTCGAGCACGACGAACATTCTGAGCTCGGGAAAGACGAGCGAGAGTTGCAATATATCTGGGATATCTTTGACTACGAAACGACCCCGATAGACGGCGTTCTCATTTCACGCGAACAAGTTGAGGAGAGTGCAACGAAGTTCGACCAACTCACATCCCACGGCGTCTACAACGAACAATCGGGACTCAACGTGCCCGACTGGCTCCCGACAATCAGCGACTGCGGCGCCTGGGGTTACAAATCGCTCCCGTTTCCCCCCTATGGGAACGACGAGATGCTGGCGTTCTACGACGAACTCGACGTCACGGTCGGCGTGACGATCGATCACCTCGTGCTTAGCTCTGATCACGAAACTCGGCTCTATCTGGATCAGCGTGCGTTCGCCGAGTCTACGCTCACCTCAAGTGACCTTCCTGAAGAATTAACTGACGAAGTCGACGTTATGATCGACGAATGGCCGGCGGAGTGGCCAGAGTACGTTGCCGACCACAACTCGACAATTTTCAATGTCTCGTCAGTCGCCCCATTTGAGCCGGAAGACTTCGAAGGCGAGCCAGCTGCCGTCCTCGAGCGACTCCGAGACGATCCGCGGGCCGTCTATCGAGAAGACGACACGGAGTTCCGGTACCAGCTGACTCTCGACAATGCCGCGGAGATGAAAGACCTCTACGACGCAAACGACTATTCCTTCCGTCTCATGGTTGCGATCCAGGGCTGGGATCCGATGTCGTACGCACAAGCCGCAGATCAGGTACTCGACCTCGGATACCAATATCTCGGGATCGGTGGTGTTGCGGGCACCAATGCCAGCAGAATTCGAGATATCGTCACTGGCGTCGGGAACGCAGTGAAAGAACACGAGCGAGCGCGCAAGACGAGAGTCGACACACACGTGTTCGGCTTCGCAAAAACCGATGCGTTCGACACAGTCGGCCGAACCGGGATGTCGAGTTTCGATAGCGCAAGCATGCTTCGGGCGGCCTGGACCGGCGGCGACAACTATCATCTCGACAGCGAGCAGCGATACGACGCACTTCGTGTTCGATTCGGATCGAACAGGGATCCACTTGACAAGCGAATCCAAACTGCACTCCGTGGGCAAGAACTGCTTCACTCGCTTCGTGCATTTGACGAGGAAGAACCAATCTCACAAGCGATCAAAGAGTGGGCCGCTGAAGCAGAGCAGGCGCTCAACGAACTGGCTCCCTATCTAGAAGCCCATCGACACGACGACGAGTATGATCAACGCCTCCTCCGCGACATTGAGGAGCACTTCCGCGATGACTACGACCACGGTCGCGAGCTGCGGGCGAGTTTCAGCCGCCCCTTCCGGAAAAAGATAATCAAACTGCTCCGAGAAGACGATCCTGAATCGCCGGTCGATTTCGAAGAGTACCAAACATTGATCGACACTGCTCGAGAGCATTTCGAGGGAACGTTCCCGAGAAAGTCGGACAAGATCAAGCAGCGTGAGGAGTATTCAGGAGAGGTTGCGACATTCGATCAGATTTGGCAACTCGTCGAGGATTACGCGTCGTGGATCGGTGACGACAACCTACTCGAGGAGTACAAGACACTGCTTCGAGAGAAGCCGTGGCGAGACTGCGATTGCCGAATCTGTGAGGAATTCGGGATCGAAGTCGCGATCTTCCGTGCGAACAATCGCAACCGGCGCCGCGGCTTCCATAACACGAAACGGTTCTACGATCAGTTCCGAGAAGCGCTGCCGAAAACGCTCGTCGTAACGCCAGCGACAGATACGATCACGAAGACCAGTACGGTCGAAACCCACCTCCTCACTGAACGGACGGACTTCTGGGCCGACGTCCACGATCTACCAGTAGCGGAGATTGGCGTAGTAAGCGGAACTGGCGTTCACGAGTGGTGGGCCGAGCCGCCAGAAGCCGTTTCGCACGAGTCGGAAGCCATGACAGCATCCGTCGGTGAGTTCTGTGCACGCTATCAGAACGCATTCCTGTACGACCCAGAGAAGACGGTTTCGCAGGACGTGGTTGCGGCGATTGAACGCAATGGATGCGTTGTCGAGTCGTATGAGAACACGGAGGAACTCCGAACGGCTGTTCTCGACCGCCTTGGATACGATAGCGAGTTCCTGCCGGAGTTTATGGTACAAAAGGGGCTGATGGAGTTCTGATCATGGACATACTCGTTATCGACCAATGTTCGAACAGCAAGTCGTACCCGGACGAAAGCGTCGTCTTTGACGCGGCCGAAATCGACGACACAGGTCTCGATGAGCTTCGTGCTCGTGATGATGCTGTCAGTGTACCGGCGAGAAAGCTCTACGAAGGCCGACAGCAGCAGTACATCAGTGAAGCGGTCGACTCGCTTCGAGCCGATGGCCATACCGTCGATCGATATTTCATCAGTGCCGGATTCGGACTCGTTGCAGAGCGTGAGGAACTCCCACCGTACAACGCCACTTTTGCAGAGATGACTGCAAGCGAGATTGACTCACGGTCGGCCTCCCTCGAGATTTCGGAGCGAACACGTGACGCAATCACATCTTCCTCTTACGATATCGTCTTCTTCGCACTCGGGAGCGATTACTATCGTGCCTTGGAGTTGTCCGACGTGCTGTCTGCGTTGCCGGCCGACACACTCGGTGTGACCTTCAATCAGGAGGAGTTCGCGGATCAATATGAGAATGTCATCTCGATTCCAGCACGCACCGAACAAGCGAAGGAACAAGGGACGATCGTCGTCGCGCTCAAGGGGAACTACCTGAAAAACTTCGCGGACAATCTCGCTTACGACAATGAACCTGATTCACTCGACGATGTGGAATCGGCGTGCCTCTCTGAGCCGACATCGCAGCAAGACTTGACCGATTTCTAGATCCCGTATCTAGTTCTAATATATCATTTCGTGTCATAGTATGACCATTACCTTGAGGCGACCAGCTGAGCTAAAACCCGATGCTGTACCGGCAACGGGTGCTCGATCTTCCCCATGGAGAACTGCAGACACCAGTTCTCTTTCCCGTCCGAAATCTCGGGAAGCGATCGAGTGACAACACACCAGAATACGTAGGGACGATCCCGGATCTCCCGACCGCGATGATCAACGCCCGGGCGATCAGGAACCGGGACCCAATGTGGAATCGGCTAACCAATGGAGTATCACTCCGAGAGGAGATGGATGTCCCGGAGCATACGATCGTCTACGCCGATAGTGGCGGATACGATTTCAGTCAAACAGAACCAGACACGACGCCTCGAGAAACACTCGAGACCCAACGGTTGTTCGACGCGGACATCTTCGGCACGGTGGACATCCCCCTCTCGCGAGAGAACCGAGCAGCGGAGAATCAGCGTCGAATCGAGCAGAGCATCGAACTGGCGTTAGAGGCAAGTGATCATCACGATGGCGACGAACTTCTGCTCGCAAGTGTCCACGGGTATGACCCCGAGACGCTTCGAAATAGCATCCAGTATCTAGAAAGTCGTGGTGATTTTGATGGCTACGCGCTTGGGAGTCTTGTTCCTGTTCGGTCAGATTACGAAAAAGTCACAAAGCTAGTGTTAGCCGCACGAACTGCGACGGACAAACACCTTCACGTCTACGGGCTTGGCGGTCTGGTCTATCAACCGCTTTTGCTGTATCTCGGTGTCGACAGTTTCGATTCGTCCGCCTTCATTCGAAGTGCGGGGAATCGAAACTACCTGCTTCCCGGATTCGGCGGCGAAGAACTGTGGAATATCGACGAACTCGAATACCTTCCCTGTCCCTGTCCCGTCTGCGGTTCTCGAACACTTGATGATATCAGAGACGATCGCGACGCATTGGTCAGACACAATCTCTGGGCCCTGGCAGCGGAGTTACGTCGGTTTCGGTACGTCGCGGCTGCTGGCAAGGATATCGAGAATTATCTCGATCTCAGATTCCAGGGCAACGAGGTGACACAACGGGCGTACAGAATCGCCAAGCAGCAAGTTCGGAGGTTAGCGTGACGTCTGAACGTCCGACAGTCCGTCCCGTTACGCTTGGCCGGCTCACAGAACTGACCCATCTCTGTGAGACAGCAGGGAAAACGACTGACGAGGTCGAAGAGGCGTTGGATATTACACATCGTCGAGCGCGTGAGACGATCCTCGAGACGACTCGGATCGGGCTTCTCGAAGAATACGATGGAGAAGGTGATGAGGACGCGATCTATCGAACAACCCCTGTCGGAGAGGAGTTCCTGAACGCGGTCCGCAACGAAAACTGGGCAAAAGCGGATGAAATCTTAGCCGTTCGAAGTCCACATTATGGCGCCTTCACCGAGTCGCTGTCCGAACTCGAGCCGGTTGGTCCTGGCGAATTGCTCGACCACCTCGAAGAGGCACACGAGTTCTCACCCTATTCGTTCAACCAGACTGGAATCGAGGTCGTTGGCAGTTGGGGTGAGCGACTCGGTGGGATTCAACGAAACGCCTTCACGGGCGACTATTACGCCGTCGATCGCGAGGCTGTACCGCCGAATTTCCAGTACGTGCTCCTCGAGGTCTACGATGCCCTCGAAGAGACGGCTGGAGTCGACCTTCGACAGCGGTACCTCTCGATTCCTCGGCTCCGAGAACGAACCTGTGAACGGCTCGGATGTCCTCGAGCAGCGTTCGACCGAGGCCTCTCGAAACTCTGCCAAGAGAACGTTGGCAAACTCGAACTCTCGGGAGCTCCATTAGACACGGAGGCCAAAGATTCAGCACTCGGCATCAAGCAGATCGAGCTCACAGACGGCGAATCGCTCGTCTCGACCTCGCAATCGACCCAACAGGTAATGGCCGGTCTCGAACAGTTCGACAAACAGTACTACTACCTCGCAGTGTACGACCGCGACATTACGTTCACACCAGACCCATGAGCGAAGCCTTCGACATCACCGACGAGACGCAAGACTACGACCAGTTCGGACTCACCGGGAACCCGTTCCCGTATAGTCCCGTCCCTGCGGAAGATCCAGAAATTTACTGTGGTCAAGAGCAGGCGACGAACACGATCAGTTCGACAGTCTCAACGACCCTCTCAACTGGGAAGTCGAAACACCTCGTCGTCACTGGAAAGTACGGCAACGGCAAATCGCATACGCTCAAGTATACCCGGTCGCTCCTTCGGGATCAAGACGACGTCGTCGTTGGCTACGTTGCTCAGCCGGGAGAGGGGTTCGTCGATATCTACCACGAATTCATGTACGACCTCGGCTTCGCTGAGGTACAAGATATCGCGTACGAGTATCTCGCGTCGATCGCTCAGGACGTTACCGAGACGAATCCAGTTGGAGCGAGTGCAATGCGTTCGCTGATCGACGATGGGGACGTGCTTCTCTCCGAAATCGTTCCCGTAGCAATCAAGCGATTGAGCGACGTGACGCAGTTCGCAGACTTTGCCAGAGCGATCGTCCACATGGTGTACGAGGATACGAATCTGTACGCCTGGCAGTGGCTCACAGCTGAAGGGATTCGATACGAGCAGAGAAAAGAGATGGAGATCCATACTGCCCTCGACGACGATACAATGGGCGTGCGGGCGTTTACGGCGTTGAAGAACTTGCTGCTCGAGTTAGGGTATACGGCTGTGTTCGTCTTCATCGACGAATTCGAAAGCATCGCCCGGCTTTCGTCGAAAGACGAGCAGGCGACGCTGAACAGCATTCGCCATCTGATGGATCAGAACAGCGATGGACTCTGTCTGTTGTTTGGGTGTGCGCCGGAGGTGTGGCAGGATGTGATGAGTGAGTATCACGCGTTTAGCGAACGAATCGGTCAGGAGGTCGCACTTCGACCGCTGACGAACGAGCATCTCCATGAGTTGGTCGAGGAGTATCTCAACCAAGAACGTAGACGGGAAGAATCCGGAGTCCAGCCGTTCACGGAGGACGGCTTGGACATGATTTTGCAGCGATCCCAAGGGAATATCCGTCAGGTTCTCTCCGTGTGTAGCCGACTTCTTGACGCAGCAGCACGAGAACAGCGGTCAGAGATCACCGCTGAGTTCGTCGAAGAATCGATTTGATTGGAGTCTTTGAGGTCGTACCCCGAGATCACATAGTATCCTTAGTTTCGTAATTTCCTCTCAGGCTTTCTGTTCAACAACTTCCGTCACCGCGTAGAACGGAACGGTGTCAAGGAGTGCAACGAGCAACTTGACCAGATACTGGCCAACGATAATCGAGAGCAGTGCCCATCCCCACGTTGGTTCACCGCCGAGTCCGAGAGCAGGGAAGATTGCAAATCCGAGTGAAATGAACACAACCGTGTCGACACCCTGACTGACCGCCGTTGAGCCACAGTTGCGTATCCATCGATGTCGACCGCCTGTTCGTGACTTGAGATTCGAGAACAGTCGAACATCCAGGTGCTGAGCGATTGCTAACGCCACGACGGACGCTAGAATGATCGACGCTGAGTCCCCAAGTGTCGCCACGAATGCCGTTTGTCCATCGTAGAACGGCGCTGTCGGCATCCAAATTGCAACGAAGACCAGCGTGTACGCCACAACGAGTGTGATAACAGTTCCGTTGACGACCGACGCCGCGTACTCGCGTCCGTGGTACTCGACAAGCAAGTCTGACGCTAGATAGGCGACACCAAACGCGACGAATCCTGCTGGGACCGCAACACCACCGATCACAGGCAATTCGACCCACGTCAGTTTCGCTGCTAGTACGTTGGCGAGGACGATCGAGCCCGCGAAAATCGCGGTGAAAATCGCTCGCGTGTCCTCAATTTGCATATAGAACCACATTCTGAATCTGGGATATTGGTTCGCTCTCGACTAGTTTGATACTATTTTGAGGTTCCATAGCTATTCGCTGAGGCATATTAGTAGAATAGGAGTGGAAAGTATAGTCTTATTGGTTGATTAGTTCGCATGGTGCCAATGAATAACATCATTTGGAAGAGTTGATTGATGAGTTCGCACGTTGGAGAGACCTAACCATGGACATTGATGACTGGGAAAGTGTCTGGCGGTAAGAAGAGCGCCGTCAATCTGCCGATGTAGACGAGTATGATTGCCCCTCGGATAGCGTTTCGTGTTTTGTTGACGGCTTGTGTGTCCAGTGTAAAATCGATAAAGTACAAAGTCAATGCTGATCAAATTTGGCAGTCTTACTCTGTCGACGGTCATTTATCTATTACTGTGGGAACTTATCGGTTAAATTACGGTAGAAGTTTGCTCAACGTCAAGAAATAGCGGGAAGTAGATTTGAACTACTGATCTGCGGGTTATGAGCCCGCCGGAATCTCCTGGCTATCCCATCCCGCTATCCATCTGTCTCTGCCGGCCACGATTAAGAATTGCTATCTGGTTGCTGTGTGTGAAATATTTGTGGTGTTTATGGAATAGTCTGACCGGGTTCATTCTCAATATCTACCACTACCTGTGAGATCTTGTAGAAGGTAGAGAACTCCCAGCCGTAGTTACTGTCTGGATATCGATATGAATAGGAGCGGCGAATCGACGTTTCCAGAGGGTCGCCCACTCCAGTACTTGCCGATACGCAGGCGAGCTTATCTTCCGTGTTCGGGATGGGTACGGGAGG
>NZ_FOIC01000038.1:0-7394 GCF_900111485.1 Natrinema hispanicum
CTATCCGCTCGTCCTTCTGGTCAAGTTGCTCTTGCAACTGATCGATCTTCTTGTCCTTCCGCTTGTTTTCTTGCTCAAGTTCTTCGACCCGCTGCTCAAGCTGAAGCAACCGAGAAAATAGCTCTTCTTTGGTGAAATCGTCTGCGTTCACAGACTCCACCAACCAGTTATGACAGCAGAGGCAACGGGATGGGCTCCGCTGCGGAGCCCATCCCTGAGAGTCGTATCCGATGTCTGCTGCCTGTTCATGTCGCGTCCGTTGAACGCTTCCTACGAGACAGTACCGAAATCAGCTCGGGCTAAACACATACCAGGATTCCAACGAGACCTGCTGTACGTGATCGCAGGCGCTGACCAGCCATCTGGACAGGATGTCAAAGACGAGATCGAGCAGTACTACAGTTCAGAGATCAATCATGGTCGGCTATACCCGAATCTCGATACGGTCGTGAATAAGGAACTCGTCGAGAAAGGACAACTCGACAGACGAACGAACTATTACGCGATTACAGACGAGGGAGAACAAGCGATCGAGGATCGCCGTGAGTGGGTATTACAGTACATCGACTGATCAAAATCGGAAACGATCTGTATTCTTGCTTTGCTCCCCGAATCGGTAAGTACAGGTCAAGTAGTTACCGGAGCAGCAGTGAATTAGCTGGTTCGTCTCTCGTAACTCCTTCGGAGCTTTGGATACATCAAAAACCAGAGGACTATCAGTAGCACACAGTTGAATAGCCAGATAGGGTCAGTGAATAAATCACGAAGAAACACGGAGGGAGTGCGTTCGAGCAAAACTGCTCCAAGAGCGCTGACAGCTATGACACCTATCACATATGTAATGATAAAAATGAGCGAGTCGCGTCTAAATGACGGCTCCATATCGTCTAATTGACTTTGGTCGAAATAAATCCAGTCGGTACATCCGTATACGTAGTTATCGAGCCGATCGCTCCAGTTTCAGAGGCATTTCTAAATAAAGAAACCGTGCTACTGTCTACTGTTACGATACTATTCAGACTGGTACTGTCGTAACACTCTAAAAAGAAAGAGTGTACTGATCCCACTGATCGTGAGAAGGGCAAGTTGAGATGCCGATCCGGGTGTTTGAGATCCAGCCATCTTAAAAGGAACTCCAGTCATGAGAGCAAGGATAAACAATTTCGTTCTAATAGATGTTAATTCTGATTTAGTAATACGAATGTATGAAGATGAATCCTGTTTACTTTTCGTAAACTTGGCCCTTTTTAATGTATAATATGGGAAAACTAAGAAACCACCAAGAGGAACAAGAATAGCTAGATCATATCGTTGAAATTCGTCAAGATTGAATTGACGCATATCAACATATACAATTCCAGCAAGCAAAAATTGGATAACTATCGTAGCTATTAATGTAAATTCTGCTGTACTACTCATTTATTGAATGAGTTTATATCCAGACCATATATGTTTTCTTAATGTTTGTTCACCATGGGAAGTTCGCATCTGTAGTGTGCGGATGGGTCACTGAAACAGCCGTGAGTAGGTCTCGGTAAGTGGCTTGCAACCATCGCTTTCGATAATAAGGTGAAAGCCCCTGGCACGCTCAAGTCCCGCGCCTGGCGAGACGTGTGCGTCTCGCCGCCCTTCGCTCGTTTCACTCGCGAAGACCTCGCTGCGCTCCTCACAGGTTGCGGTGCTTGCGTCGGCGGGGTTCCTCGAGCGCGCCAGCCCCTTTTAGCCCCACCCACGTGGACTGATCGGGCTGCTGTTGCATTGGTTGCCTGCTCTTGGATTCGGCCCGCCCCGCTCGCCGCGTGCCGCCCTCCGCGTCGCTCGCGACCGACCATTCCGGGCTGCGGTTCGCTCCTGGCGTCGCTCACCGTTCCGGGCTAAAATGAATCTGGTCTCGACGCCAGCATTAAGCGCGTTTTCGGTTGCGCCCCTCGCGGGCTTTCGCGTTCCAGCGCTTGGTACCGTTGCGCGCGCCGAGCCACGATGCGGCTCGCCGTGCTCACGACAGTCGCGCTGGACACGGACCCGCCGTCCGGGCCGGACACGAGAAACGGCTTAAAGCTGGCCGCTCGCTTCGGGCGGATCGCCGAGGCGCTCACACCGTTCGCGCCTCGAGTCCTGCCTCGCTCCGCTCGGCAGGACGCCGCGCGGTGCTGGTTGGGTCACCGCATTCAGGCGCGCTCTCGCTCGCGCCCAGATGGGCGCTCGCGAAGGCGCGAGCGCGAGCGCGCAGATGGATCTAGTCGGTCGGTGTCGTCGGAAAACCGCGATGTAAGGGATCGCGGTGGCAGGCGCGTGAGCGCCTTCGGAACTAGTGAGTTCCAATGTCTAGTAACAACTCGAGTAGCAAGGTCGTTACGGTCGATGAACAGGCACTCAAACAGGCGGATGAGCAGGCAGTCGATGAAGACGGCTTCCCGGTCGTCAACGAGACGCCGGAATTTGAGGCAACGGTCGAGCAAGAGGTCCAAGCAAAGGTGGATGCGAACCACCCAGACGGCATCGTCGATACGAGCGACGACCGGATCCACGGTGCGACCCTCGAGCAGGAAGAGCGGATTCGAGCACGAGAGGATGAACTTGAACTGATCAGTGCCCAGGCCGAGATGGGGCTGCAGGAAGGTCGTGCAAAGCGGACACGAGCGATCGCTGCGGACCAGAGCAAAGCGCGGCGTGTGGAATTCCAAAAACGGGCGGCGAGCGTGGACCCAATGGCGGACCCGGAGCGAGCGGATCCCCGGACAGAACTTACCCAGGAGCAGTTGGCGGCCGTGAACAAGCAGTCGATGCGACTCGCGAAGGAGTTGGATGGCTGGTCTCGAGCGGCGATTAGCCGGCGGTTGAGTGAAGTCGTCGTCGGTGGCCAAGACCTGACAAGTGCGGTCGTCAACGTGTTCGAGGAACTGCAGACGGCACCCGGACACGTCATCCCCATTGGAAAACTCGAAGAGGTCTCTCGGAAGGAGGTGAGCATCGAAGGGCGTGTCGAAACCCTGTGGGATCCCTCCCATCCAAGCATCGCACAGGTCGGGCTCATCGCGGATGACAGTGGCCAGACGCGTGTGACCATCTGGAAGTCATCAGACGCACCGTGGATCGAGGAAGGCGAGCAGGTGCGCATTCACAAGGCTGCTCGGAACTGGCACGAAGGACGTGTATCACTGGCTGTGACCGGCTGGACGACGATCCACTTCCCCGAGCGCGGTCGCTGGTGGGAATAGCCGGGGCGAAGCCCCTTTTTTGCTGGTGTGAACGCAGTCACCGCCACCTCCCACCACCTCCACGGTCCGGGCTGCTCACGGCCGATGGCCGTTGCGCTGCCGGGCTTTCGCCACAGCATAAATCTGCTCCACAACTTTGCCATCACCTAGTAGTAGTTAGTAACACGACTTTTTCATTCAGAAATATGCCTGAAACTGAGTCGAGCAATTCGGCAACTACATCTGCTTACTGACCGGTGAGCGATGAATTACAGTGCTTACATTGATCCCGATCTAGTTCGTTCGGAGCACCACATTGCGAACAATTAATCCGAGCCGGTGATTCATCGGTGTCGTCCCACGACTGAATCACCATAACGAGGAGAGCGAGGTACACGAACAAGAACAGCCCTAATGGGCCGAATGGGAAGAGAATGAACAAAACAGGGAAACCAACGAACGCGTATATCAGGAGGGTTGAGAGGCGATCCATGGATTCGATTTTAGACTGTAGGAATAAAAAATACATACTCTGTACTAACTGGTAACTACGTGTGCATATTGAAAGGTGTTAGTCACCGCACATTTATGCAGTCACACCGAAAAGGATCAATATGACTAAACAACAGAAGGAACAACTTGGGATTATAGCAGGGATTCTCGGCATCCTCGGGTCGTTATTAGTTATTTATCTCGGTATCGTGTGATAACCTCTCGCTGATTCTCCGCCTGTTAGAAGTCCGGTAACTCGGTATCTGTATACCCTGTACTGAACGGTAACTGCATGTGTGTACTTACCGCGAGTTCCGCAAGGTGTCCTGAATAAAGAAACCATGCTACGGTCTACTTCGCGATAGATTTCTCTGCCCCACGAGTGAGGTGAGGGGCAGTCGGAGTTGCTCATTGCCCCTCGTGAACACCATGGCTTTCAGAGAGGTTTACGAGACAACATTCGACGAAGACGTCCAGCCCAACTCGAGCGCCAGTCCGTGCCCCAAATGCAACGGACGGGTGACCATCAACGCAGTCGAAACTCGTTGTGAAGGCTGTGGACTCCTTCTCGAACCGCAACAATACCAGACCCAGAAAAGAGTCAATCCCACTTAGATAGAATGCTATTGAGAAAAACTACACAAGTATTGGAACAAGATATTTACTGGAGTAACAACATAGATTTGGATAATGCCAGAATGTGATGGCTGTGGCTCTCATGTCACCGAGAACTATTTCCGGGTTTTCGCCGTTGATGGTGATCTGCCAGCATGTATCCACTGTGCCAGCAACCGTGAAGCTCGAGAAGCAGGACTCCGTCACCAATAGCGTCCCAGTGATTTCATTTCCAGATTTTCTCTATCGAACTGGAGCCTGCATCGAGACGTGAGACAACACGATCCACCACCCACCAATGACTGACCGAGATTCTGACTTCGAGGAGCTTCGTCCGACCGGCGAAGCGTCGCATATCCCAGATGAGACACTCAGCGAGTGTACTGAGGGTGAGCCGAATCGACAGCGAGTTGCAACGGCGACGACTGGATATCCAGACACTCCAACGGAAACAGACACTGAGTGTCGCTCCTGTAGCGCACCGATCCCAGCTGATCAGACCAAATGCCTGTTCTGTCTTACCAATCATCTCGAGGACTCCCCTTCTGAGACAAACGCACCAGCAACAGAGTGGACACTGCTTGGCGTCGTTCACATGCTTGTCGAGTCGTCTACGTTCTACGGTGCCGTCGCGAAAGGCGCGGCCGCTGCAACACTCCTTGCCACCAGTGCGACGGAATCGACCGTCGACGACTGCACGTCCATCTATGATCTCGAGGACGAGCCCGCAGCCCAATTGACCGATCAGTGGCCCGTGCTTCCTGCTGCAGCACAGATTACGTCCACTGACGGTGAGCAACTTCTCGCGGCCGCCCGCGATCGAACAACATGGAGTGACCAACTCCACCCAGCCGCAGATAGTGACCACGAGCCGACAACGTATCTCTACGACGAAGGCGGGACTAGCATTCGCGACGAGCAGCGACTTGCGACGCTGCTCGACAACGCCGGCGATGATGCGTGGCTAGTCCCCGCAATTGCTCTCCAGCAGACACCTGACAAGCGTGAACCTGAGCATTTGGACAGTCTGATTCCGACCAAAGAATGCCTCGAGTGTCACCAGTGCGGATGTACAACCGATCATCGATTCAGCGAACATGAATCCGTTCCCGACGAAACCTGGACCGGCCACGCAATCTGGGAATGCCAGGTCTGCGGGACGCCGTGCTATGGGCCGAGCCCAGAGTGAATGAGATGTGGAACATGATCACTTAGCAGTAGATAGTAGCACTGGTTCTTTATTCAGAGTGAGGCGTGAAAATCGCGGTAAGTACAGGGTGTGTCTTGTTTGCAGAGAGACGCGACAAAGGGTGGCACAATAGCATATTCTATAAGGAAAGTTATTATAATCTTGCAACACCAATCATTGATTGAAATACTATGCCTGAAGCTGGTCCTCCTCTACAGCCCGGAATGACCCAATGGAAGTACGCTCTCATCGGTGGGTTGTGCTCTCTTCCATTCACCACCTTCAGTTACTGGCAAACAGGATCCGAACTCTCGCTTGGAGCGGTGTTTTTCGGTGGTATTCTTGCCGGCTATCTGATCGGGCGTGTGAACGGTGAAATTAGCGGAGTTGGGGTTCGGGTCGGGATTATTGGCGGACTTCCAGTATTCTGGGTTGTTTTCGATCTTCTTACAACCACATTCCGCTTGGCCGGCCCAGTATGGTTTGTGGCGAGCGCGATCGGTGCCACGATTGTGTTTGCAGTCCTCGGATTCGGAATTTCAGCGCTCATCGGTGAAGTGGGAGTACGGGTTGGGCGTTGGCTGGCCGGTAACCAACATGACCAATCGACTACTGTGGGAAATAGTTGAGGCGGCGGAGTTCAAAGAACACTGTCAGTTGACATCAGTCAAGAGATGTTGGGGTAAAGGAAAATCAACTATACCTTCATATCATGTTTATCTGCGCCGCGATCGGCTGAGGCGCATTCAATGGACCCACGCAACACACCAGGATACAGACTGCATCGTGCACTCAGTCAACTCAATGATCTCGAGGGCGATCAGTTGACTGACGCCGACAGAGAACGAATCGAAACAGCAACGGCGCTCTTGGAGGAAGTGAGTCTTCTCACTCGACCAGAGCGTAGTGAACCTACTGATACCCACATTGATTCCTAACCGAGCGGGTTATAGAATCGGTCACAGCTTATTGGACTCCGTACCGGACGGTCAGTACAGGCTATGTACTTTCCGTAGAGTATCAATCCACCATAATTTCTAAGTGAGTGTAATTCTTGCTGCGGAATATGGCTGAAAACTCAGAGACCCCATCCATATCGATGGTTCCGGCTATTTACCGTCTGGTTGCCGGTTTTCTCCATGCAGGTGTCGCTATCTTTCTCTGGAACTTCTTCTCATATGATAATCTATGGGAAATCCTCTTGGTTAAGCCACCCTCAGGAGCGTATATTCTCATCGGAATGTTTTCCCTCGGATTCGTTCCAGTCCTGTATTCCATAACGCAGAAGTCCATTTCGCCCGTTCTACTGGTCAGTGTATTACTAACCGTATCAGCCTATAGTGAGTGGCAGGGTTACTTTACTAGCCCGTTTGGTGGGCCGGGACCATTCGGTGTGTATATCCTTTCTTGGGTCGGCGTAGTCCTCCTTGCGGGTCTGGCAGGCAACGTTGAGCTCAAACTCAAACAAAGAGAGACAGCGGCTCCCTAACCAGCAACCCCACTCGAGGCAGAGGTACAAGTTTCCAAAGGCACCCGTAGTCTTTTCGAAGCTATCGACGAGTCAAGCGACCTGACGACCACTGACGATGCTACTATCGATCCGGATCGCTCTACTCCGTGAGACAGGTACGTTCCAGCAGTGATTTTGTGCGCCGGTGATGGGTGCCGGCGCACTGGGTAAGACCAGGCGAACACTGATCAGAGCGTCGGCGCAGTGAGGTATCCGAGATGCATATGTTAATTTACGTACTGGTAGAGGCATCGACAGCAGACGAGGCACTGTCAACCGGAAAGACCGTGTTCGATCGACTGGTTGGCGCAGAGCCGCATTCCTGTGCGGTGTTCGACTACTACGTCACCTTCGACGAAGAGGAGACAACAGTGGCTGGAAAAGCACGGTG
>NZ_FOIC01000038.1:7404-20111 GCF_900111485.1 Natrinema hispanicum
CGAGCCGAAAACAGTGTAGGACGACATGGACCCAGCGGGCGAACCCGCCGCTGGCGGGCTCGCCCGCGTGCTTCCCCAACGCTTGTTTGGCTAGGTCACGACACTGCTCAACGAAGTCGAGGATATCGATTTCCATAGGACAGAATCGAATTCCTCGGCTTCATCCTTCTAAGCCAGTGATATCGGCTGATTAGATCGCTGTTCAACAGAGCAATCGAGACAGCAACGGCGCTCTTGGAGGAAGTGAGTCTTCTCACTCGACCAGAGCGTGGTGAACCGACTGATACCCACAGTAACTCCTAACCGAGCGGGTCATAGAATCGGTCACGGACCCATTTGACGCTGTAGTGAACGGTCAGTACAGGTCAAGCAAGTAACGGAGTGACAATCCATCCCATCGATAACTATCAGGAAAAGTATGGGAATAGAGATGCTGAGTGCATCACGGTGGCTCTATCCCCGGTAGACAGCTACCGAACTATTATGTGTTATTCCGAGAAACATTCTTTATGACGAAAAGTATAATCCCTGGTGCATCCATACAGCGTTTTGCAATTATTTTGATGCTATACGGTGGTTTCTACGAAATAAGTTACTGGGTTGGCCCCCGAATAACTCGTTTTCCATACCAAGATAGTGGAACGATAATGACTTTTGCATTACTGCTTGGAATTGTTGGGATTGGCGTGGAAATATACAATAAAGACGAAGTAAACTAGATACTGATATCTCTCACGGAGATACCCGTTTTGTAGAAACTGACTTTCTTATATTGAGTGTTCTGTGTCACTCACTCAGTATTGATAGATTGTCCAGCGTTCAATAAGCATACGCAGTTACCGGTTAGTACAGCACGGAGAGTTAGTGATCAGTACGGCGTAACGATTACTATGTAGGCAGCATACGCAGAACTACAAACATGACCAATAGAGTGAATGAGTACCTGCGGAAACGGCCTTTTCTTGGCACAGTGTTTTTTTCTACTGATGTTTGTCAGTGGCAGTATCATGTGGATAGCAATAATGCAGCCGTCTCGTCCGCTATTCTCAATTTTATCTGATGGGGGTGTCTGGTTTACTATTGGCCTACTCGCAGCACCCTCTGGACTGGTATATTTTATCGTTTCAAAGCGGACTCACTCGCAGACCTGATTGAGGGGAGACCTTCCAGCCAATACGCACATCCACTTGCCACCTGATTCAATCAAAAGGGAGAGTTGAAATAAACCACTTGCGAGTCTGTCAGTCATATGCACCCTAACCAGTAACTCCACTCGAGGCAGAGGTGCAAGTTTCCGAAGGCACTTGCAATCTTTTCGAAGCTATCGACGAGTCGATCGACCTGACGATCGCTGTCGATGCTATTACCGATCCGGGCCACTTACTCCGTGAGACAGATGCGTTGCACCGTGATTTTGTGCGCCGATAATGGCTGCCGGCGCACTGAGTAAGGACAGACGAGTACTGACCAGAGCGTCGGCACAGTGAGGTATCCCAGATGCATATGATCATTTATTCGTTGGTAGAGGCATCGACAGCAGACGAGGCGCTGTCAACCGGAAAGACCGTGTTCGACCGACTGGTTGGCGCAGAGCCGCATTCCTGTGCGGTGTTCGACTACTACGTCACCTTCGACGAAGAGGAGACAACAGTGGCTGGAAAAGCACGGTGGGGCGACCTACCGACAGCTGCACCCGTTACGTCCGACGAAGGTGAAGAACTCCTCGAGCGGGCCTGGGAGACTACGACGGAAACGTTCCAACGAAACCTAAACCGGGTGAAGAAAGCACTCGAGGAACACAGCGAC
This sequence comes from Natrinema hispanicum, assembly GCF_900111485.1. Classification (GTDB taxonomy): domain Archaea; phylum Halobacteriota; class Halobacteria; order Halobacteriales; family Natrialbaceae; genus Natrinema; species Natrinema hispanicum_A. The sequence continues at coordinate 9,211 of NZ_FOIC01000038.1, forward strand.
GACGAGATCATGCGCGACGAGGGCCTTGCTCGGCACGCCTTCCAGCAGGTCGGTGCTTCCCGTGGCCCGTCGATCTGCTTGTATGATCAGCACGCAACTGGGATCCGCCATCGCAGACACCTCGATCGCCTCCTCGAGGACACTGACGAGAGCGAGACGTGCTGGATCGTGCCGGCAGACGTCCATTTCTGAGTAATCATGCCCCGAATTACCAACTGGACACGAGAGAGTCGAACACCCACGCTGACGTATCGGAATACGGAGACTGGTGCGCGAGCTGTCCTGCATCGTGCCCCGGACTCCTACGCGTACAAGTGGCGGGCAGCGATCCTCGTCGATGACTATCCAGTGTGGTCGCGCGGCTTCGAGACAAAAGAAGCGAGCAGCGTTCAGGATGAACTTCGGAACCGACCAGCCCCCGAACTCGCTTGTCCGGAGTGTTCGAACGACGACGTCATCGTCGGCCAGAAATCTGCGGATGGTGCGAAGGTCAAACGATGGTTCGACTGTCCTGACTGTGGCTACGAAGCCCCCTCGAAAATCATCTATGGCGCAGAACGCTAACAGCTGGAGCTGGTGAGATCACAAGCTGATCGCTCAGAGTAACCATGTGTCTCGAGGAGCAGTCGCAGTTCAACTAGTCGTCGTTACTTAGTCTTCGATCAGCTGTTCGAAATCCTTCGCCCTTCTGTACTCGTCTCTGTGAGCGAGTGCTGCTTGCCCCTTTGGTGTGATTTCATACAGTCCAGACCGTTTTTTGGGGCCGATTTTGCGTACGAGACCATGATCTGCAAGCACCGGTAGCCGAGTATTGATATTCTGCCGGCTCTTCCCCGTGTGTGCGGCGAGGTTCGACGCAACGTTGCGTCCCCTCTTATCGAGCGCCTCGAGGATTAGGAAGTCTGTTGGGCGTCGGAGTTTCATTATCGCCATTCCCCATCCATTGTTGGTGATTATTATCGTTACTTTGTATTAATAATAGTGGTTCACAGACAGTATCCAAGACAGTAATCAGTGTGAAACAGACAGTCACTACACATATGTGTCGGTCAGCGATACTTTCCAACGATGGCCACAACGATACCGAGGCCGATGAGGAAAACCGAAGGGATGACCACTCTCGAAAAGCCCTGTATTGTCGCTGTTGAACCGGTGATGAGCCCGAGTCCGATGAATAAAACACTAATAGACTCAATTTGATTCATGTCTATTAACAGATCCCTGGATTCAATAAATACACTGTCTGTACGTACCGTATCAAGTGACCGTCTCTTACTTGCGGAAAGAGCTAGAGAGCAGACAGTTTTTCGTGCCCCACTAGGGGCGGAAGCGATACTCAATGAGCAATCCGTCAGAGCAACCTCGAAACTCGAGCGAACTCTCACCAGCACAGCGACTCGAGGCACCGAAGACACGACTCATCGACGCCGGAATCGCGACAATCAACGATATGGAGACACTACGAGCCTGCATCGCCTAGGAAAGCCAGCACCAACAACGTGTCCCGATCCTCCGCCAACTCGAGAAGTGGGCCAACGAACTCCGTTCGATAGATGATGATAGCCAATTCGATACTTCTGCTGAGAGACTTATATTCCTTCACAGTCGTCACCACGCGGTTTTGCGCGTGGCTACGCTAGAACTCGAGCAGTAGCGACGGAAGCAGAGGCGGCAACTCAGGCGACGGTTATGAAATGATGGAGTCCGGATCCACACCAGAGCCAACTACATCTCATGCCACTTGCGATAGAAACCGATGCTGAACAGCAACAGGAGTACCCCGATTCCCAGATTTCGGAAGAGCGACCCGTAATCGCTGTTGAGATATACTTGGAGTAAGCCGACGCCGACGAGTACCGCGATGACGAGGATCGATAACGCGAGCATCCACGTCGCATCGTCGACCGTATCAGTACTATTCACGGCTGGATCCACCCCGTCAACGGTGACTGCAGGCGACAGCGGTTGCTCACGATGTGTCTCCTCGAGTCGTCCGCTAGGGTGTTGTATCTAGTTGGCATATGCAGAGTACCGAGGCCGGGGATAAGGAGTGCGGGCGTCAGTGCGTCGTCGCCTCGGGCGAGAGGCCGATTCCCGCCAGCAGGAGGCCAGCGGCGACGATCAACCCGAGGCCGAGTGCCGTGACGATATCGCCGAGTCTGAACATCCAGACAGCTGTGATGAGGCTCGCGAGGACCATCGCGACGCCGCTTACGAACAGGGAACTGTTGTACGGCTTGTGTCCATCGTTCTGTGACATGGGTTGGCTCACATGTGATACAACGGCCCAAACGCGCTAAAGTGGTGACCTGTTGGACAGTATTGTCTGCTCTAGAGGGCACTTTGCGGTTCGAGGTAATAATTGCGAACGGGAGTCTCGAGTCGGACATGTGTTGTTACGGTAGCTCTCCGGTCATCTGTACCCAGCCCTTGATCAGTTGGTTCACGTTGTAGAAGATGACGCCGACGGTGAGAAGCGACGTCGCGAGATAGATGAGAAAGCCAACCGGGCCACCGACCGTGGTCCCGAGGAGGCTGCCGGTAATTCCGACGACGGTGAGTTCGAACCACGTAACCAGTATTCGCGAGCCGAGTTGCGGGTGTGACTGTTCACGATCGGATCGGCGGCGTTCAACACCGGTACCGGTGCGTTCCTCGTCACGAATCGAGTCGTTCTCAACGGTTCTCGTTCCGTTGCCGTCCGTCTTGTCACGCTTCATCAGTACGATTCCTCCACGTCGATCGGTCCACTGAACGCCGAGTACAGCACGCCGAAGTAGATGAAGATCAGTGGCAAGAGCAGCCCTGCACCGATCGACATGAGATTGAGCGGGACCGTCGAGACGATCGCCGCGTCGACGGTCAAGCCAACTGCAGGGTCGATAGCCGGATACATCAGCCCAGCAACGATACTCACGAGACTGAACACGAGCCCCGCAGCAGCGACGAACGCCACGTAGTACCGATCACGGCTCGTCGCCACGGCGTACACGCCGGCGAGGACGAGCGTCAGCACGATGAATGTTACCACGAGCGGCGAGACGAGTGCCGACCGAAGATCCGGGACTGCGACGGCGATGTACGCAAGCGTCAGGACGACTAACACGAGATAGGCACCGAGCGCGCGATAGCCGTCCGCCTGGAGGTCGGCACGGAGCTCACCCCGTATCTTCAGCCGGAGGAAGGCAACACCGTCAACGACAGTGAGCGCGACGACGGCTAGACCAACGACGAGGCTGGGAAGGGTAATGATGGTCGTCGCGCCGACCAACCAGTTGGCGGTGAACATGCCGAGGAAAAACGGCGCTGCGACGCTGCCGACAATGAACGCGCGGCCCCACCAGTAGTGCCACCGGTCGTCCTCGCGCTGTTCGTACATCTCGGGGGCGAGCCCGCGGATGATGAGTGCGCCGAGGATCGCGAACATCAGCAGGTAATGACGGCTAAACAGGTTGCCGTAGACGGCCGGAAACGCCGCAAAGAGCGCACCACCGAAGACGACCAGCCACACCTCGTTACCGTCCCAGAACGGGCCGATCGCGGCCAGTAACTGCTCACGTTCGTGACTGTCTGCACGGGTCGCAAACAGTAATCCGACGCCGAAGTCGAACCCGTCGAGAAACAGGAACATCGCGAAGATGAAAAACACCAGTCCGAACCAGATATCCGCGAGCGGCAAGTCGAACAACGGACCGTTCGCGAGCCAGCCGCCATCAGTCATCAGTGCCCACCTCGTCCGTCGGTGTGTCCGGACGCTCAGTCACCGTGAGGTCAGCCAGTGCTGGCGGTCCGCTACGGACGATTCGGGCGATGACATAGAGATACAATACGAGCAACGCCAGATAGACGACGACGAAGCCGGCCAATGTCACCGTCGCCTCTGTGCCGGTGAGGTCAGACGAAACGCCGGCGCTCGTCTTCATGACGTCTTGAATGATCCACGGCTGGCGACCGACTTCGGTGACGATCCAGCCGAGATGGACAGCGAGGATGCCAAGCGGCGTCGACGCCATCAGCGCCAGGTGCAGCAGGTCATCCTCGAGGAGTTGGCCACGAATCCAGCGGTAGCCGCCCCAGACGGCCAGGAGGATGAACCAGAACCCGAGGCCAACCATCGCCCGGAACGACCAGAAGACGAGGGCGACGGGTGGCTGTGGGCCTTCGAACTCCTCGAGGCCGCGGATCGTCGCCTGTGGATCGCCGCCGCTGGCGAGCCACGATGCGCCACCTGGGATCCCGATGCCGAAGATGTCCTTCGCCCGGGGATCGAGGAGATTCTCTATACTCGTCGGGAACGCAATGATGTACTCGGGGACGTACGATTCAGTCTCCCAGATGGCTTCCATCGCTGCGAATTTCTGTGGCTGCGTTTCGAACACGTGTCGTGCGTAGAGATCGCCGTGAAGAACCTGCAGCGGCGCGGTGATAATGAGGGCGATGAGCCCGAACTTGAGCGTCGTCTCCCAAAACTCGACGTTCTCGATCGGGTAGCCCCAGATGTGGTGGCGGAACACGAAGTACGCGCCCAGCCCCGCCAGAATGAGCGCCACGGATTCGACGGCGGCGTTTTGCATGTGGACGTACATCCAGAGGAATCGCGGGTTCAGATACGCAGCGAAGGGATCGACGAGCGTAACCACCTGTTGGCCGTTTTCGGAGACCAGTTCGTACCCGCGTGGCGTCTGCATCCAGGAGTTGGCAACCAGGATCCAGACGGCCGAGAGCCAGGTGCCGATACCGACTGCGACCGCCGAGATCATATAGAGGACGTTCCCGACGCGCTGGCGGCCGAAGACGAAGATGCCAAGGAACGTCGCCTCGAGCATGAACGCCATCATCCCTTCGAGGGCGAGCGGGCCGCCAAAGAGGTCGCCCGCGGCCGTCGCAAACACCGCGAAGTTCGTCCCGAACTCGAACTCGAGGACGATCCCCGTGACGGTGCCCACGACAAAGGAGATGGCGAAAATCTTCGTCCAGAACCGCCGAAGCTGCTCGTAGATGGGCTTGCCGGTGCGGATATCCTTCCAGGTGAAATAGATGAGAAACGGCGCGAGCCCCATACTCATGACTGGGAAGATTATGTGGACAATCGTCGTCACCGCAAACTGCAACCGGCTTGCAGCGACGGGCTCAAGCATAACAGGTATGTGAGGATAGCGGCATGGACACGTCTTTCGTGTGGACATACCAGAAAAGGTATTTTGATTTGTGTGTTCGTGTCGTCATTTCTAGGAATGGCGTTAGAACCGAGTTTACTTATATGATTTGGCGGTCATAGCTGAGTGTAGGGCGGCGCTCATTGGCCAGTTGGTGGTAACGTTAGCGATCGCTCTCGCTAACAAGAAGTCCCCCGCCCGATGGCTGTTTCAGTAGCTATCGGTTCGCTGGTTGTCGATTCTACGCTCAAAAACTACAGCAAGTCCTTGTCGCCCGAAGAATTATCTTAGCAAACGTGGTTTGTTTAACCAGCAGAATTTCCATAGGTGAACACACAGCGCGAATCGATTACATGTCAATCGCTACCACTGGTAGTGTAGAGCAGCTCACGCAATCGACAGCAAACCAGTGGCTCGCCACGGTGTTTCATACCGATCCGCCGCATACACGGAGTTGATGGCCGACACAATAGAGACGACACCCTCGACGAGCGCTGAGCGGCGCGACGAACGATTCCTATTGGCGTGCGCGGTGGCCGCGACACTCGGGTGCTTGTTAGCGACGGTGACGCCGATCGTTGCGGGGACGTCGGCCGCATTCACAGGGAGTATCGTAACGAGTGGGCTGTTGGCGACGCTGTTTGCCGTTCAGAACCTCCGGCTGTTCCGACGAGACCAGGCGGTCGCACTCGCGCCAGCAGCACTCACCCTCGTCTTCGGCATCTGGTTCATAGCTGCGCCGCTCGTGTACACCGAAGTCGGGTTTTTTGCCACTGCTGGGACACAATTCGCCGGACTGCTCGTGGCTGCTTTCGCCTTCTATATGTTCGTCGCACGGCTTGCCCCGGCGCGGTGACTATTGCCCGACCACTAAGCACCTACACTCGGCGGTAGAGCCCTTGTTACTTCCTATCGGCTCATCCACCCGCTCACCCGTGAGAGAGAAGTAGTGAGTTGCTGACTACATTCTTTGTATCTCGCACGCCAGTACTATCATCAGTTGAGGGTTTCGACAGAGCCAGATACTTCACTTCACTCTGGCGTGAGGTAATCGTATGTCCGACCGCACCAACCGACTCCTCGCGGTTCTTGTCATCCTGATAGCCCTACTAGTGGTCGCGCAAACGACTGTCGTCCCCCGAAACCGACTGCTGAGTACGATAGGTATTTTCTCCGGAAGCTTGGCGGTCGTCTACGCAGTAATCGAACTGCTGATGACGTTCTACTCCTCTTCCTAATACGACTCGTTCGCAGCTCTAACTAACGGCTGTTTCATCGGAGGAAGTGTCGAACCAATAGGATTTCAACAGATCCTAGTAGACAATAAAACTGATGCTGTTAATCGAATTGCCAGGGGTGTTACTATAGTCGATATTAATAGTGTGGATTATTTTCTGATTTAGAATATCGTGTCATATTTGAAACTGGACAGCATGGATTATCATGTGCATCAAGGAGAGTCTTCAAATTCAATAGACATTTTCGACATTCTTGCTGATGAATATTCACGAGAGATACTCCTTGCTGCGGATCGCGATCCAAAGACCGCACAAACGCTTAGTGAAGAGTGTGATGCTTCGCTAACAACCATCTATCGTCGGGTGTCAACATTACAGGACCATGATCTTCTCGAGGAGTTCCAGACCGTTGGTTCAGATGGCTCTCACCGAAGTCAATTCAAAACGACGCTTGAAGAACTTCATCTGGATCTCAGTGATGGGCAACTGTCACTAACAGTTGAAACTCGTGACGAGCTCGCAGACAATTTTGTCTCTCTCTGGAGCGATCTTCGAGGTGAAGACTAATGGAGCCATCCTTCTTAATTGCAAAGCTAATAACGTTCATTCTAAGTCTTGTCGTCGCATATATAGCGTATCACGGCTATCGACGAAGCGATCAGAAGCCAATGCTATATGTTTCAGGTGGCTTCGTTTTTATCGGTGTTGGCGCGATTTGTGAGGGGATTATTTATCATATATTCGATACGACGATCGCATCTGCCGCTCTTATTCAGGCAATTGTCGTTTCGAGTGGAATGACACTTATCCTCATGTCATTGAGGAAGTAAGTAAACCATACCAATATGTTATTTTCTTGTGGATGGAGTTCGAATTTTCTCGGCCAGTAAATCGGCATATGAGATTTACATCCAAACTCGAAACCTACACCTATGGATCGACGTTTATACCTCCAATCAATTGCTGCCTCAAGTATCGCTGCCACTGCAGGTTGTCTAGACTCACTCTCGAACACACTTGAGAACGGCAACACAAATCAAAGTGATGAACAACAGCATGCCGACAATACGGTTCTCAAGCCGCCGGAGACGGATTTAAGCGAGTCGTCACATCCAAGCTACGGTGATGAGTTGCCGTCGCTCAGCCTGCCCGATCCCCTGATTGACGAGACGATCTCGACCGATCAATTCGAGGGTGAGCGGGCCGTGTTGATGACGTTCATATATACGAACTGTCCGGATGGGATGTGCCCAGCGCTCACGTTGCGGCTGCGGCGCACTCAGGAAGTCGCCGCTGAAAACGGCTTCAGCGACGATGTGGCGCTCCTCGAGATGACGTTCGATCCGGAGCGCGACACCGAATCGAAGCTGCGGACGTTCGCCGACGAGCAGGGTGTCGACGCCGAGGCTGACAACTGGCATTTCCTCAGACCCGAGACGTACGACAGAGCCAAGACGATCATGACCGAGGACATCGGGCTGCCGTTCAAGAAGACGGATGCCCCGCAGTATGATCATCTCGAGTACATGTTCCCTCACTACAATCTGATCCTGCTTGCCAACAAACGCGGCATCGTCGAGCGTGCGTATCCGAACGGAGCCTCGATCGATCCAGCGACAGTCGTTGATGACGTCGAAACGGTGGTGACCGAGTAGATGCGCAGACGGGACGTCCTCGCCAGCCTTGGAAGCGTGGGCATCGTCGGTGGTGCTGGCGTAATGGTAATCCGTGGGCCGCCATCGCTGGACGGCAACACCGGAAGTGGCGAGTCACAACCCGGCAATTCGGACGAAACCGGATCGACGAACACGGAGCCACTCACGATCGAAACGATCGATGCGCCGGGCAGCGAAGCCGGCGAGTTCCGCGTTCCGGCAGCGGATCGGGCAACATTCCTCGACTTCTTCGGAACGTGGTGTCCGCCGTGCATCGAGCAGATGCCGGCACTCGCCGAAGCGAACGAGCGGATCGGCGACGAGGTGCTGTTCATGTCGGTCACGAGTGAATCGAGGCCGAACGAGGAACTAGCCGACTGGTGGGAGAAACACGACGGAAGTTGGTTGCTCGGTCTCGACCCGACTGCCGCGCTGACAGCCAGATATCTCGCAGGCGGCTATCCCTCCGCCGTCGCGATCGACATGTCGGGAACTGTACAGTGGTCGGATTCGGGTATCAAAACTGCCGATGAGCTCGTCGCTGGCATCGAACAAGCACTCGAGGCTGGAGGGCAGTAAGGATGGTTGACGCTGCGCTTACCACGTCGATCGTGTTCGGACTCTCGACCGGTATCGCGACGTTTTTCTCGCCGTGTGCGTACCCGCTGTTGCCGGGCTACGTCGGCTTTTATGTGAGCCAGACCGACGGCGAGCAGGCGTCCCTACCCGGTGCACTGAGTCGTGGGCTATTCGCTGGTCTCGGTGTCCTCATCACGTTCACAGTGCTCCTTGGAGCAACGTTCTGGGTAGGTCAGTCAACACTGTCATCGATCAAGTGGTTCGAAGTCATCGCTGGCCTCGTATTGGTTGTTCTCGGTATCTTGATCGTTGCTGATCGTGCGCCGTCGTTTTCTGTTCCCCTCCCGAAGCGCCGCTCGAGCGTGTTCGGCTTTTCGATCTTCGGCATTGGTTACGCTCTCGCGTCGGCAGGTTGTGTCGCACCGCTGTTCATCAGCGTTGTCACCCGTTCGCTCTCACTCACGCCAACTAATGCAGTAATTCTTCTCGGCACTTACGTCGGCAGTGTCGTTGTATTAATGATTTCACTAACCGTTGCAACGGGAATGGGACTTCTCGCTAGTGCTGGCCGACTGACAGCATACTCTGGGCTGTTGAAGCGTATCGCTGGTGTCGTGATGATTGTCGCTGGCCTCGGACAGTTGTATCTCGCTATCGTCGTCTTCGATTTCGTCTCGCTACCCACATTCTAACAATCGGCCCATCTAACGGGCTTCGTAGCCCGGAACCCTTTCTACGAGGAAGGTTTAATTCGTGAAGAATAACTAAAACGTTCGAAGTTACTTGTCCAGTGTGTCTCCAAACGCTTTCTGAAACCCTTCGAGAGTCGATCAAAGCTAGATTGGAGAAAGAACTCGGAATCCGCTTTCGTTTCGAGAAGATGTTTTGTCGCTCATCTGAGTACTCCGCTACCATCTCTTCTAACTCGCCGGCAAATGCCTTGATCGTCTCCTCGTCCTTGAGAGAATCATAATGGGATTGTACTGCCGTGGTGGTTCGATAGAAACACTGTATCCCAAGACTCAAGCAAGCTCTCACCAGCACAGCGTCTTGAGGCACCGAACACACGACTGATTGACGCCAGCATCGCGACGATCAACGATATGGAGACGCTGCGAGCTTGCATCGCCTACGAAAATCAACACCAACAACGTGTTCCGATCCTGCGCAAACTCGAGAAGCGGGCCAACGAACTCCGTCTATGAGGCAACTGAGTCACTGCTCCTACCGATACAGTCGCTACCAATAGTGTTTCTTGCCCCACCCTTCGAAAGCTTATTATCTGGACTAGTGTATAGTAATAGTAGAATGGATATCTCAGAGATATCTGGGATTGTACTGATCTTACTTCTATTAGTAGTTTTTCTCTTAGGGACGATTATAGCCGGTTCGACTGCTGGGTTGTGGTAAGTGTGCTGTGTCAATACAATTGGTGGTGTTGAATGCAGGTTTTCTCTTCTAGAGCAGCGTTCCGTCGCGGTCTTGTGGGTGTTTGTCTCCTACTGGCCACATTCTTCGCGGTATATGCCAGTGTTCGTCAGTATGCTCCGTTTATTGTTGACGCTGAAGCGCTTCGTGAATGGATCGGCCAATTCGGTGCCTTTGCACCGCTGATATTCATTCTTGTCCAAGCTATACAAGTTATCGTAGCCCCAGTTCCGGGACAAGCTGTCGCACTCGTCTCGGGATACATCTTCGGGCCGCTTGCAGGAACAGTATACAGCCTTGTTGGCGTTCTCCTCGGGAGTACAATCGCGTTCTGCCTTGCCAAACAATTCGGACGACCATTCGTTGAGCAACTCCTCCACGAGGATGTAGTAACTCGATTTGATAGGTTCGTCGAACAGGTTGGAGTTCCCGGACTGTTGGCATTCGTCATCATTCCCGGCCTTCCGGATGATGCAATCTGTTTCTTAATACTACTTCGGCGGTTGAATCGGCACCGCAATCTTCGCTGGACGCCTTTGAGTTTGCATGGCCCAAATCAACTGCCGGATACAGAATCCAAAGTTGGCGATTCGGCGATTTCTTGACCCAGTTCGGGCCGCGTTCACGACGCGGCCCGACGGCTCGTCGTGGGCGCGTGCCGCCAATACGTGGCGGATGGCACTTGCCTACGTTGAGGGGTTAGTGCGCCCCGGCAGCCACAAAACCTTGCGTGGCATTGGGAAACGAATGGATGTTCATGAAGACCGCATCCGGCGATTCATTACTCAGAGCCCTTGGAACCATGATGCCCTCCAGGATCATCTCAATGACAATATTCCAGATAG
>NZ_FOIC01000021.1 GCF_900111485.1 Natrinema hispanicum
ACTTCAGTTCGGCTTCATCGGGAATCTCACCGTCTTCATCCCACCGTTCTTGGATGTAGTAGCGACCGACGTTCCACAGTTTCGATGCTGCGAACCCGCACTCGTCGAGGTTGTCACGAATCTGCGTGTGATTCGTGATGCGTGCGACGTAGGTGCGGGTTGTCTCCAGCATCGTACTGTGTTCATAATCAGTTATGAAACAGAGGATCTTAGAGGCTATGTTTGACGTGGAATATCCGGCCCTGTCGGTATCGGTGGAACGGGTCACTGAGTGACGGCGCGTATCCACGGCCTGAAGGCCGTGGTATTGCGCCTGTTCCACCTATAACAGACCAGATATTCAACGCTAATCTGAATGATTAAGTAGGTTTGTCTACATAGGCTATGTATGACGGTTGAGGCCACTCGAACCTATGTTGGTTCCATCCAGAACCAGCAACAGGTCTGCGATGGCCTCGATTCGCTCGGTGATTCCGCCTCGAAAATCTGGAACGTCGCACGCTGGACAGCAGACCGCATCTGGGATGAAGCTGGCGAAATACCAGACGAAGGAACGCTCAAAGCGTACATGAAGAACCAGTCGTGCTGGAAAGACCTGAACGCACAATCCAGTCAGAAAGTCATCGAAGAACTTTCCGACGCTTTCCAGTCATGGTTCGACTTGCGACACAAGTTTGACGAGGCGAATCCTCCCGGCTACCGTAAACACGGCGACACTCGACCCAAGAGTACGGTCACGTTCAAAGCAGACGGCTTCAAACACGACCCCGAACACGACCGCGTCCGACTCTCAAAGGGCAAGAACCTGAAAGAACACTGGTCGGACTTCCTGCTCTGCGAGTACCAGATCCGCCCCGACGTTGACCTTTCAGAAGTCAACAAGGTGCAGAACGTTCGAGCCGTCTGGAATGGCGACGAGTGGGAACTGCACTTCGTCTGCAAAGTCGAACTCGAAACCAACGACTCAGCAGGCAACGAAGTGGCCGGTATCGATCTCGGTATCAAGAACATCGCCACAGTCGCATTCCCCGACGAGTACATCCTGTACCCCGGCAACTCGCTCAAACAGGACAAGCACTACTTCACCCGAGCAGAGTACGACACTGAGGGTGAGAACGGCCCCTCGGAGAAGTCGATGCGGGCACGCAGGAAACTCACAGACCGTGAAACTCACTTCTACCACACGCTTACGGACACGATCATCACGGAGTGTGTCGAACGCGGTGTTGGCACGCTCGCGGTGAGTTGGCCCGAAGACGTTCGAGAGTCCGACTGGGGCAAGACGGGGAACAAGAAGTTGCACTCGTGGGCGTTTGACCGCATCTACCAGTACCTCGCATACAAAGGCGAGATTCGTGGCGTCGAGGTGCTGAAGGAGAACGAGTGGGATACCAGTAAGACCTGCTCACGCTGTGGCGATGCGACGAAGTCGAACCGTGTCGAACGTGGCCTGTACGTCTGTGAGTCGTGTGAGTTGGTAGCCAACGCGGATTGTAACGGAGCGGAAAACATGCGCCAGAAGATAACTCCGAGTCTTCACGGTGAGGATAGGAGTAACGGCTGTGTGGCACAGCCATCGGTACACCTGTTCGACCGCGAGAGCGGGACGTTTCAGACGAGAGAACAGGTCGTGTCGTAGACCAGCAAATATCCCACCCGCAGTACGGGAAGCCGCGCCGTTTACGGCGCGGAGGATGTCACCGACGAATCGAATTCACCGGAAACCCGGTGTGTTTGTTCGCTGGTGGCGTCGATAACTGAAGCGATTGACATATCTATCACATAGCCCTCGTGCGATCGGGTGTGCAGTGACTGGCAGTGGGGACTAGAGACTGGCCTCGTCACTGTCGTTGACTGGCCCCACCGACTGCCGTCCGCTTTCCAGTGAAATCACGATGTCGTTCACCGGAAACCCGGTGTGTGTCAGCCACAGGACGTCGCTGCCACGTTTCGGTGTCGGACCAATCTCGATCACTCGAGGCCGATTCTGCGTCTCCGACGATTTCACCGGAAACCCGGTGTGTGGGTTACAGCCACGGGATGTGGGCCCCTGTTGCATCGAAACTGCTGGCGGCGCTGTCAGTTCAGTAGTAATAGAGTTCGAGTTCGTGGCCACAGTTTCGACACTGTGTTTCTTTTCCGAGAAGCCGGTTCGAATCGTTCTCCGTGTGGATCCCCGGTCCTGGTGGAAGGGACGTGGCAACCGTCGCATCACACTCCGGACAGCCGATATTGATGTCTGCATTTCCTGTCCGAGACATACCGTAGACGTATTTGGTTGTCCCCGATAGTTATCGGAATCGTACAGTACCGACAGGGACTCGTTTCATTCCGTTCACGGACCGTACGATCGGCTTTATCAGCGGATGAGGCTTGACCCCGAGATTCACACAGTATAGGTCACGTCGTCGAAGTCGAAAAACGCTGTCTCGTATCCATCGTGTCGTGACACCTGCGGCGATGAGTCGACGGTGACTGTGACGCGATCACCTGACGTAATCTCATCGACGGTGACGCCGTAGTGGTGGCCAATCTCGTGATCGAGCGCCTCCGTGAGCGGCCCGTCGTAGATGGTCTCCCCATCACGTTCGACGGTCGCAGACAGGGAGGTAAACGGCAGGATAATCCGGTTGTACGGCGTTCTGGGACTGACTGCCAGATACGAGCCACCGTCCGCGAGCCGGTCGGCATCGGAGACGAGCGCGGCGAACGTCGCGTCGCCGCTGCGCTGGGCGTCGAGTGACTCCCCAGGCAGTTCCTCGAGCGGCGTGGCCTGTCCCATCGGCGTGTGCTCGCCGTCACCGCCGCCGTGTTCCATCTTCATGAGCGATAACGCCTCGCGGTTCCCCTGTTGTGAGTCGGGGATCGTCTCGAACGAGAGGTCGTGAATGTCCGACCGGACGTACTCGAAGTCGATCTCGAGCGAGCCGAGCGAGCCCAGTCGCTGCGCGAACGCGCCGGTTCGCTCGAGAGTGACCGGACCGACCTGAATCCGGGCGGTATACTGCCCCTCACCCGGAAGCTGGATGTTGTCTCCGTAATGAAAGCCCATCCGCTGAGAAATCATCGGCCACAGCGATGAGGAGCCGATATCGACGAGCTCGCCGTCCTGACGGAGTTCGATGCGTGCGTCCACCGGAAGGACGGTGTGTGTCTCACGATCCCAGACGGTGACCATGAGATGAAGGCTGTCGTCGGCGGTGATCTCGATGAGCTCTTTCTCCTCGTCGGTTGCTTCGACGGTCCAGAACCGGTGGGGGAAGGTATACGAGAGCATCGCGGCGTAGTCGCCGTCGGTTGCCATCCCATACATTCCCATCGCGTCGCGTGAAGAAGGGAGATAGACGGCATCGGGCCGGTTTTCGACGAGCGGTGGGTTCGCAAAGGCTGATTCTTCTTCGAACCCGAGTTGCTCGAGACAGCCGGCGAGGCCGACAGTCCCGACGGCTCCAGCTGCGGCTGTACCACGAAGGAAAGCCCGGCGGTTCATTAGCCCGTGGTTGGGAACCCCCGACAAAACGCCTGTTGGTTCACTGGTCGAACGTGATACCCGAGGTGTCGCTGCCGGTATGTGTTTCTCCGTTCTGGTCAATTTCCGTGTCTTTTGAAGCCGATGTCAGTAAGCGACTGCTACGTGACGCCCCTTCGTGAGGAGAACCAGTGGACCTTTCATCCACCGCTTCTAGAACTCGAATATGGACCGGCGGACATATCTTGGAACAGTCGGAATCGCAGGACTTACGAGTGTTGCCGGCTGTCTCGATGGAACGATCGGCGGAGGGGAGACCGGAAACGGATCTTCGGATTCTGGGGCCCCCAACACCATCCTCGAGCCGCCGGAGATGGATTTAAGCGAGTCCTCACATCCGAGCTACGGTGATGAGTTGCCGTCGCTCAGCCTGCCTGATCCCCTGATCGACGAGACGATTTCGACCGACCAGTTCGAGGGCGAACGTGCCGTGTTGATGACGTTCGTCTATACGAACTGCCCGGATGGGATGTGCCCAGCGCTCACGTTGCGGCTGCGGCGCACCCAGGAAGTCGCCGCTGAAAACGGCTTCAGCGACGACGTGGCGCTCCTCGAGATGACGTTCGATCCGGAACGAGACACCGAATCGAAACTGCGGACGTTCGCCGACGAGCAGGGTGTCGACGCCGAGGCTGACAACTGGCATTTCCTCAGACCCGAGACGTACGACAGAGCCAAGACGATCATGACCGAGGACATCGGGCTGCCGTTCAAGAAGACGGATGCCCCGGAGTACGACCATCTCGAGTACATGTTCCCCCACTACAATCTGATCCTGCTTGCCAACAAACGCGGCATCGTCGAGCGTGCATATCCGAACGGCGCTTCCATCGACCCGTCGAAGGTCATCGACGACGTCGAAACGGTGGTGACGGAGTAAATGCGCAGACGGGACGTCCTCGCCGGTCTCGGGAGCGTGGGCGTCGTCGCTGGTGCTGGCGTGATGGCAGTTCGTGGGCCGCCATCGCTGGACGGCAACACCGGGACTGGCGAGTCACAGCCCGGCGATTCGGACGAAACCGACTCGACGAACACGGAGCCGCTCACGATCGAGACGATCGATGCGCCGGGCAGCGAAGCCGATGCGTTCCGCGTTCCGGCAGCTGATCGGGCGACGTTCCTCGACTTCTTCGGAACGTGGTGTCCGCCGTGTGTCGAGCAGATGCCGGCACTCGCTGAGGCGAACGAGCGGATCGGCGACGAGGTACTGTTTATGTCGGTCACAAGTGAATCGATACCGAACGAGGAACTGGCTGACTGGTGGGAGAAACACGACGGTAGTTGGTTGCTTGGGCTCGACCCGACTGCCGAACTGACGGCCAGATATCTCGCGGGCGGCTATCCGTCCGCTGTCGCGATCGACGCGTCGGGAACCGTCCAGTGGTCGGATTCGGGCATCAAAACCGCCGACGAACTCGTCGCTGGCATCGAACAAGCACTCGCGGCTGGAGGGCAGTAAGGATGGTCGACGCCGCACTGACCACGTCGATCGTGTTCGGACTCTCGACCGGCATCGCGACGTTTTTCTCGCCGTGTGCGTACCCGTTGTTGCCGGGCTACGTCGGCTTTTACGTGAGCCAGACCGACGGCGAGCAGGCGTCGCTCGGCGGTGCGTTGAGCCGCGGGCTGTTCGCCGGGCTGGGCGTCCTGGTCACGTTCACGGCCCTGCTTGGGGCGACGTTCTGGGTTGGCCAGTCGACGCTGTCGTCGATCAAGTGGTTCGAAGCCGCTGCCGGCCTCGTGTTGCTCGTTCTCGGTGCCTTGATCGTCGCCGGTCGCGCGCCATCGTTTTCGGTTACGCTCCCAAAGCGCCGCTCGAGCGTGCTCGGCTTTTCGATCTTCGGCATCGGCTACGCGCTCGCGTCGGCGGGCTGTGTCGCGCCGCTGTTCATCAGCGTTGTCACCCGTGCGCTCTCGCTGTCGATGGCCGATGCGCTGGTCCTCCTTGGGACCTATGTCGGCAGCGTCGTCGTGTTGATGGTCTCGTTGACCGTCGCGACGGGGATGGGACTCGTCGCTGGTGCTGGCCGGCTGACGGCCTACTCCGGGCTACTAAAACGGATCGCGGGCGTGGTGATGATCGTCGCCGGGATCGGGCAGTTGTACCTCGCGGTTGTTCGGTTCAACATCTTCGGGCTGTTCTGAGCGACGGTGGAGAGTTCGATTCCGACAGCGATCGCGTGTGGTCGCCCTCGCCGGTGGCAACGCGCGGTCGATCGCAACCGAACCACGGCGGCCTGGCAGTGACGTGACGAGTAGGGACTGGCAACCACCGGGCAGGCAACGGCAGGTCCGGGATGTATCCCACCGTCGCTCGAACGGACGACCATGTATCAGGAGCTGCTTCTCGCGACGGACGGCAGCGACGTCGCTCGTCAGGCAACCGAGCACGGAATCGACCTCGCCGACCAACTCGATGCGACCCTCCACGTGCTGTCGGTTTCCGAAGCGGGGCCACAGGCGGAGAACAAACAAGATCGGCTTCGTACCGATCCGGATGAAGAAGCCACTACAGCTGCCGACGAGGCCAAAGAAGCGGCGACTCGAGCAGGGATCGACGCGACGACGGACATTCGTCATGGCGTCCCGCAGGAACAGATCGTCGACTACGCGGAGACGAACCCGGTCGATATGGTGATCGTCGGAACGGCTGGTCGGTCCGGGCTCGAGCACCTGCTCTCGGGCAGCGTCGCCGAAGAAATCGTCCGAAACGCTCCAGTTCCGGTTCTCACGGTTCGAGACCAGACGTAGCGATCGGCAATACGGGTGTACTACCTCCTAATCCGTCGCTACGTCCGGGTACGACGCTGATACTTAACCCGCGCGGAAGCGACGCAGCCACCATCGTGGCCGGTCAGTCCGCTCGCTGTGCCGTTTGCCTCCCGTGTCCGAGAGCAGTGCCGATGGCGAGCGGTGGCACCACGTGTGTCTCATCCTACCGGACAAACGTCAGTGACTACTCGATCGCGTCTCGACGGCTGTCGCCGTCGGCGACAGCGTCTCGAGTGCGATCGACGTCTGAACCGTTTTGTCCGGCAGTATCAGTCGGGGTGGTCGGCGCGTGAGCAGGCGGACCGTGACCGTCGTCAGCGACACACCCTGTGTGCTTGTCGTCGGCGATGACGCCGCTGCCGACGATGCGAGAGACGTGCTCGCTGCACGATTCGCGGGCGCATCGATCCTCCGAGAGCGGACGCTCGAGGGGGCTCACAAGCGACTCGCCGATCGTGACGTCCACTGTCTGGTCTGTCCGTTCGACGCGGCTGCCGTCGATCGATCGGAGGGAGAATTAACGCTCGAGCGCCTCGCCGCCGAAGCCGACGAGCGGCCGATCGTGGCTATCACTGACAAGGGGGATGCCGACGACGCGCTCGCAGCCGGTGCGAGTGACGTCGTGGCCCGCGACGAGTCGCCGCCGGTGCTGACCGCGCGGGTTCGAACCGCCGCCGAGCGAGAGCAGTACCGGCTGGCTGCCGCGGCCTCGGACCGACGCCAGCGGTCGATCCTCGAGCATGCCGCTGCCGTCGTCTGGGTGCTCGATGCCGACGGCGAGATCGAATACGCGACGCCGGCAGTCGAGTCAGAACTGGGGTATACGCCCGCCGAACTCGAGCGGACGCCGATCGGTCGGCTCGTCCATCCCGACGACCGCGAGGCGATCCACGAGACGCTTGCAGCCGTCACAGACGCGCCGGTCGGCGCGACCGAACGCGTTACCCTTCGGCTGGGTGACGCCGACGGCACGTGGCACGTCTCGGAGGTGATATGTGCGAACCGGCTTGCGGATCCGACCGTCGAAGGTGTCGTCGTGACCCGAACCGGGATCGGCGCGGCGGCCGACGTGGCCGCCCCTGCTGCCCTGCGTGCGGGCGTCGACCGACTCGAAGACGCGTTTTTCGTCCTCGGCCCGCAAGACGAACTGCAGTATGCCAACGACGCGGCGACTGCACTGTTTCGTCCCGAGATGCGCCAGATCGATCCCGCCGACGTGAGTGGAACCGTCGTCTGGGATCTCTTTCTGGACGAGATCAGCGAAGCGCTGTTCGATCGGGTGCGTGCCGCAGAATCGACGGGTGCGATCGAAACGATCAGCGTGACCGCGCCGTCGCTCGAGGGCCGCCTCGCCGTGCGCGTCCACCCCAGCGACGACGGCATCTCGGTCTACGCGACCGACCAGTCCGTCGACGCCGCGGCCGCACCGGACCTGGAGCGACTCGAGTTGCTCGAGGCCGTCATCGACGCGCTCGACGATGGAATCGCCGTCCTCGAGGGATCGACGATTCGGCTGGCGAATCCAGCGCTCCGAGAGCTTGCCAATGTGGACGCACTCGCCGGCCACGAACTCGAGACGGTGTTCGATGCGGACCTCGTGTCGGCGATTCGAACGCGAGCCCGATCGCCGGTCGTCAGATGGATGGAGCCGGTCTCGGGCACGCTCGCGACTGACGAGGCACCGCCGGTCGACGTCTTCGTCGTGCCGCTGTCGATGCCCGATCGAACACTCTGTGTCGTCCGTGATAGACGCGAGTCTCGTGTGGCCACCCTGTCGACGGTCCACGACACCGTCGCGGCTATCCGCCGTGCAGAGACGCCGTCGGCCGTTCGTGACGCCGCCACGGATGCCATCCGGGAGCATACGGGTGCTGACGTGGCCGTCTGGTATCGCATCGCCGACGACCGACTGCAGCCGGCAGCGATCGCGGCGGCCGAACACGTCGGTGGCGATCGCCACTCGATCGAACCACCACCGATCGATCTCGACGACACCCCGCTGGCAGCCACCGTCGCGGACGAAGCGCCGACCGTCTACGAGCGCGCGGAGCTCGATGCCGTGCTCGCTCAAACCGGACTCCGCGCCGAGCGGGGTCTGTCCGTCCCGATCGCGACGCGAGCCGTCGTCCTCGCGACCAGCACCGACCCGATGGCGTTCGACGGACTCGAGACGGACCCGATCGAGACGGTGTCGGACGCCGCTGCGGTCGCCCTCGAGTCCCTCGAGCATGCCGATAGCCTCCGGACGTGCCGACACGATCGCTCGCGCCTCGAGACCACTGCCGCACAGGCCGAACGGGTGTGGGACGCAGGCAGGGCGATGCTAACAGCCGAAACCCGCGACGCGGTCGAACAGCGCCTCTGCGAGGCAATCGTCGACTTGTCGTCTCCTGAAACGCCTGACGGGATCACACTCGCGTGGATCGGCCACGCGGACCACGGGCGCGAGACGGTCGTACCGACGACCTGGGCCGGACGAGACGGCGAGTTCCTCGAGTCCGCGATGGTTCCGATGGGAGCGGACGCCGACACGCCGACGGGAACGGCAGCTGCGACCGGGGAACTCGTCGTCGATGACCTCTCGAGCGACCGGGAGACACACGACGACGGCCGATCGTGGCGACGACGGCTCCTCGAGCGAGGGATTCAGTCTGTACTCAGCGTTGCGCTGACGGCTGATGGGGTCCGTTATGGGACGCTCACCGCCTACGCGTCGGAGCCGTCGGCGTTCGACGAGCACGTCCAACGTGCGTGCAAGCACCTCGCTGCGATCGCTGGCGCTGCGATCGGGTCGATCGAGACGAAACGCGCACTGCTTGCCGACCGAATCACCGAACTCGAGATCGTGTTGCGAGACGATACCGAGCCGCTCTCGGCGATCGCCAACCGACTCGATCGGCGACTGACGGTGCGAGCGATCGTGCCGCGGACGTCCGGCGGGTCGACGGCCTTCTGTACCGTTGAGGGCGGCGTCGACGATGCCGTGTGCGATGCGGTCGAATCGCTGCCGGCGGTCGATTCGAGCTCGATCGTCGAGCGGGGCGACGATGGCGTCCTCGAAATCGGTGTCACAGCGCCCACCGTCGCGGAGACGATCGCAGACCATGGTGGCGTTCTCCGGTCGTTGACACCGGTCGACGATCGGACCCGGCTCGTGACCGAACTCGGCGAACCGGTCGACGTTCGGTCGTTCGTCCAGCACCTCGAGCGACGTCACCCGGGAACGGAACTCGTCGCTCGCCGCCAGCGCGACCGCCCGCTTCGCCCGCCCCGTCCGTTCGACGAGTTATACGACCACCTGTCCGACCGCCAGCGGCGGACGCTCGAGGCGGCCTACTACGGCGGTTTCTTCGAGTGGCCCCGCGAACACACTGGTGAGGAGGTCGCTGAATCGCTCGGCGTCTCACAGCCGACGTTCAGTCGCCATCTTCGGTTGGCCCAGGGGAAACTGTTCGCGCTGTTGTTCGACGAGCCGACGAGAGACTAGGCGCAACTGTGCCTGCACGCTGCCGATCGTCGGTCCATCTTCGATCGCGAGCGAGTCGCCGAGCGGCGGCGACGGGCAGTATACAGTACTTACTTCGGCCTGAACGGTGGGTAATACCGTGTTTCTTCACGTTTTATGACTGGTCACGGCACCGATTAATGAATCAGTATTGAGCATTGAGCCGGTACTGGTTCCGTATATAGCTCCCATGATCATGTCCTCAGCATCTAATGAGCTATTCAATGAGCGCGTTCGAGGTAAGTGATAGTTACAGCGGCCGTCTCCCCGGATGGCGGATGCACTCGTGAGCATCGATTTCGCCGACCCGACCGAGAGCCTCGAAAAGCTCTCCGATGCGACCGACGATCGGTCCCCGATCCAGTCGCAGGCCGACGGCGGGATCGTCGCGCAACTCCGACTCGATCACCCGGACCTGTTTTTAGGGCCGACGCTCCGGGACGCGCCGGACGTGACCGTCGAACCCGACTACTGGACGACCGTCGAGCCGGAGCGAACGCTCGTGTTCGTCACCGTCTACGGAACCGCGTTCGACCAGTTCGAAACCGGCCTCGAGACGGATCCGACGGTCACCGATCCCGTGCTCGTCGATCGGTATCCCGACAGACGCGTCTATCGGGTTGCACTTACCGACCGTGCGGTGACGTTTACTGCCACCATTGCCACCGTCGGCGGCCGGCTGCTCGAACTCTCGAGTTGCCGGAACGGCTGGCAGGTCCAGCTTCGGTTCGCCGACCGGGAGCAACTCGTCGCGTTCAACGACTACTGTCGCGACCGAGAGATCTCCGTGACTGTCGATCACCTTCGCGTCTCCGATGACGGTGACGACGGCGTCGTCGCCCTGACGGCGAAACAACAGGAACTGCTCACAGTCGCGCACGAAGAGGGCTATTTCGACGTGCCGCGAGGGATCTCCCAGGACGAACTCGCGGACCGACTCGACGTCTCGAAGTCGGCTATCTCACAGCGACTGCGACGAGCGATCGGCGAACTCTGCGCGTCGTCACTTTCCTGATCGGTGACGCCGCTCGATCTCGATTGATTCGACGGCGAGTGTCCGGCTTCAAAAACGTAAGTCAGCGACGGCTGTGGGGTGACGCGATTACTCGTCGTCGTCGTCGTCTTTCATCGAGCCGAGCTGCGAGACCAGTTCGTCCGTCGAGACATCAGACTCGAAGGACATTTCGCCGTGATGATCGTTTTCGTGGACGTTGACCGCCTCTACGTCCTCATCGTTGGTGGTCTGCTCTTGCTGTTCGGACTCGTCGTAGCTACCAAAACCCATACTCATACGTTCCGAGCCAGTACAAAAGATGTGACGGTTCGGTCCGTCTCCTCGTCCACACTGGCGTTCCAAAGCGGATCGATTGAGCCAACCGACTCATCGAATGGCGTTCCGGCGATTGCTCGAGTCTCCTCCGTACCCAGTCCGATGCGACCGTTCATCGGCCCTACTGACGTTGGGCGATCGCTATCGAGTGTTTGTCTCCCCATACTCGAGCGCTGATCCCCTGTTCGTTTCCCATACTTTTGAGGGGGATTCGACAGCACGTGCGTTTTAGGTGTGAGAGGGGCTCGTTTCCGACAGTTCGCCGTCGGTGTCGATTTGCACGCTCATGGTGCCTTGTGACTGACAATCACTACGGATGACACCACGTGGCAGCGTACCCTTTGGCTACGCCGTTCAGTAGCCCGTCTATAGTAATGGCTTCCGGAGGCCTGAATTCTGCTCATGGTTGCATACCGTTCGTCGTCTCGACCACGTATTTCGACGGGATCGTCTGCCACGAGACGGTCACCGTCGTCTGCACAGCGGAGACTGGCTGGTGTCCCGTCCGCGAACCCCATGATCGTCTCCGGGCCAGCCGTCCAGCGGCCCACCAGGCGGTGAGCAACCGATGTGTGGAATTATCGGCCGCGTCGGAGACGGAAACGCCATCGAGCCACTGTTGACCGGGCTGGAGAACCTCGAGTACCGAGGCTACGATTCGGCCGGCATCGCCGTCCAGAACGGCTCGGGCATCGATATCGAAAAACGCTCAGGGAAGGTCGAAGAGCTGAAAGAATCGATCGGCGAACCGCTTCGGGGAGAGGTCGGCATCGGCCACACCCGCTGGAGTACCCACGGGCCACCGACTGACGCCAACGCGCACCCCCATACTGACGAGAGTGCAGACGTCGCTGTCGTCCATAACGGTATTATCGAGAACTACGCCGAGCTCAAAGAGCGACTGGCCGCAAACGGCTACGAGTTTACGAGCGATACCGATACCGAAGTCATCCCGCATCTCATCCAGTATTACCTCGATGCGGACTTTGGCAGCGAGCGGGCGTTCCGCCAGGCGATCAGCGAACTCGAGGGCAGTTACGCCGTCACCGCCATGGTATCTGGCGAGCACGTCCTCTATGCGGCCCGGCAAGGCTCGCCGCTCGTCGTCGGCATCGAGGACGGCGAGTACTTCCTCGCCAGCGACGTGCCGGCGTTCCTCGAGTACACCGACAGCGTGGTCTACCTCGAGGACGGTGACGTCGTCATCGTCGACGAAACCGGCGTCGAGTTTACCGACCTCGAGGGGAATCCGGTCACGCGCACGCCCGAGACGGTCGACTGGGACCCCGAACAGGCCGGGAAGGGTGAGTACGACCACTTCATGCTCAAGGAGATCCACGAGCAGCCGACGTCGCTGGCCCAAGCGCTCGAGGGGCGGATCGATCCTCGAAGGGGTCGAATCGCACTCTCAGAGTTCGAACCGGGGACGTTCGACGACGTCGAGAGCGTCCAGTTCGTCGCCTGTGGGACCTCCTATCACGCTGCGCTGTACGGCTCGCTCGGGCTGAATCAGGCCGGCGTCCAATCGACTGCGCTACTGGCCAACGAGTACAGCGTCGTCGCACCGCCGGTCGACGACGATACTCTCGTGATCGCGGTTACGCAAAGCGGCGAGACTGCCGACACCCTAAACGCACTCAGACAGGCCAACGCTGAGGGTGCGCGCACGCTGACGGTGACGAACGTCGTCGGCTCGACGGCCGCCCGTGAGGCCAACGACGCGCTGTTCATCCGCGCCGGGCCGGAGATTGGCGTCGCCGCGACGAAGACGTTCTCCTCACAGGCCGTCATGCTCACCCTGCTGTCTCAACGCATCGCTGCCGACCGTCTGGGTGAGCCGCCAGCCGATCTCGAGTCGCTGTTGCCGGCCGTCGAGTCGATGCCGAGCGCGATCGAAGAGGTGCTTGCAACCTCCGAGGCTGCGTCGATCGCCAGGCAGTACGACGACAGCCAGTCGTATTTCTTCATTGGACGCGGGCTCGGCTATCCCGTGGCACTCGAGGGTGCGCTGAAGTTCAAGGAGATTACCTACGAACACGCTGAGGGCTTTGCCTCCGGTGAGTTGAAACACGGACCGCTAGCACTGGTCACGCCAGACACGCCGGTGTTCGCGGTCTTCACTGGCCAAGAAGACGAGAAGACCCTGAAAAACGCCGAGGAAGCCCAGACCCGTGGCGCGCCCGTCGTCGCGGTCTGTCCCGACGGGCACCCTGCCATCGCGGTGGCCGACGAGCACCTCTCGATTCCCGACACGGACTCCAAGTTGGCGGGGCTGTTGGCAAACGTCCAGCTCCAGCTCGTCTCCTATCACGCCGCCGACCTCCTCGATCGCCCCATCGACAAGCCGCGAAACCTCGCCAAGAGCGTTACCGTCGAATAGGTCGGCCACGCGGTTGCTCCGATCGCCCTTCTTGAGGGCCGTCACATCGTCCGGCCACGGACGGCTCGCCGCAGATACCGGAGAGTGCGTCGAGTATGGTCCTCGAGACCGCAGGACGCGAGGCCACCCCCATAGTCTCGAGTCCACTCGGCATCGGCATCGGTCCCGTACTCGACTGCTGTCGAACGTGGCGGGGTACTGTGACGATCACATGCGGTGATGATCCCATCGCTTCCCTGGGTATCGATCACCCCTTCCAATTACGATCGAAATTCACCGATGGATAAAGGGGATACCTGATCACGCCGGGCAACAGCGTGGACGGCTATGCACGGCTATCCCACAATAGTTACAAACCAAATTGGCCGCACGTACTAGGGTGGTCGTCGCTGCTCGAGGGTCCCAAGATGTGACCACGAATACATAATTCCGGCCTGAAATCCGATATTTCGACAGGGTAATATTGTATTTCTCGGGTGAGAAGCGCTGATACGTACGATATCCAGAGTGTTTCGATCGAGTGCTAGTCGTTGCCAACTCAGCGCTCGAGCGGCGGTCGTATCGATTATGCGGTCTATAGTAAATACCCTGCTATGGGTATAGACTGTTGATGTCGACGGACCCATCCGCGAAGTGGACGCCAATGACGTCCGGCCAGCAAACGACTGCCCCCCGATGTGTCAACTGTGGCAATCAAGTGACTCGACAGTTCGCTCGCGTCTTCGGCGACAACCGTGACGTCGTCCACGCCTGTCCCGACTGCGCGACGTACCGTGAGATGAAGACCTCGGATTTCATTCCGAAAGAAGCCCGATAGTGTCTATCAGTATCGTCTCGAGTATCTTGTCTCTCTGCTAGCGCTTGCCGATGACACGCTCTCCGTTGGCCACACTAAATCTGTCAGTTAGGCTCTCCTCGTGACAGTTTCGGTCACCAGTGCCTGTGCGTCCTCGAACAACGTGTCGGCGTCGGTGGCCGACCGCGCCTCCGCCGTGACGCGAATCAACGGCTGTGTGCCGCTCGCACGAAGCAGGAACCACCCGTCTTCGGTCTCGACCCGGACGCCGTCGAGCGTATCGATCTCGTCGTATCGGTCGCGCACCGCCTCGCTGACGTCGGCCATCACCGCCACCTTTTCGGTCACTTCGATCGACGTGCGTCGGATCGGATATCCCTCGATCTCGGCGACGAGGTCGGACAGCGGCCCGCGGTCGGCGACGAGTTCCACCAGCTTACACGCCGCGAGCGGGCCGTCGGGACACCGCGTTTCATCCGGCCAGATCCACGCTCCACTCGGCTCGCCGCCGAAGACGACGTCCGGCTCTGTCGTCCGTTCGGCGACGTAGACGTCGCCCACCTGTGTCCGCGTCACCGACGCGCCGACGGCCTCGAGCGCGTCGTCGACGGCGAGGCTCGTGTCGACTGGTGCCGCGATTCGGTCTCCGTCGCCGGCTGTCTCGCGGGCGAACAGGGCCAGCAAGGCGTCTTTCGGGACGAAGGTGCCTGTCTCGTCGACGGCGACCATTCGATCGGCGTCGCCGTCGTGAGCGATCCCCACGTCGGCGTCCGTCGCTGCGACTAGCGTCGACAGCGTCTCGAGGGTCTCCGCGTTCGGCTCGCTCGGGCGGCCCGGGAAGGCACCGTCTTCCTGCCCGTTAAGCGTCCGGACCTGACAGCCCAGCTCGTCGAGTACCGTCGCAGTGACGCCGCCGGCACCGGTGCCGAGATCGACGATGACGCTGAGTGGCTGTGCGATGTCGACTGTCGCGTTGAGTGCGTCGGCGTGGTAGTCCTGTACGCCGTCGTGGCTCGTTCGATCGCCGACGCCGTCCCAGGCAGCCAGCTCGTAGTCGTCCTCGCGAATCCGTCGTTCGATAGCCTCGCGCTGGTTAGGACCGAACGCCTTCCCCGAGGGATTCCAGAGTTTGATCCCGTTGTCCGTCGCCGGGTTGTGCGAGGCCGTCACCACGACCCCCGCGTCGGCCTCGAGACGCTCGATCGACCGCGCGACCGTCGGTGTCGCCTCGACGCCAACCGTGATGACGTCCGCCCCACACTCACACAGTCCCGCGCTGATCGCGTCGACGAGCATCGCGCCGCTGTCTCGCACGTCGCGACCGACGACGACCCGGTCGTAGCCGTCCGAGGCGACCGCACGACCGACGGAAAGCGCCAGCCCTGCCGTCACCTCGTCGCCGACTCGTCCGCGAATGCCACTGGTTCCGAACATATCGGTCCTGAGTCGGGCGACCGCCTTACTATGTGCGGATTACTGGTGTCCGTCATCTCGATCGGCTCCATGCCAGTGTTGTGCGACCGCTTCGGGGCAGACTCGAGACGGCAACGAGTGCTGGAACGGTCGCATACACGCCCGTTAGCTCCTGCCTGTCTCGTTGAACTGTCGGTGCCGTATATGTAACACACGCAGATACACGTGACTGAACATGACATACGAACGTCTCGTGTCCTGCCAGCCGAACCGGTCGACGGACGTGGCGACCACAGCAATCGATACCCATGAGCGCAACTGAATCGGATTCCGACGAGGTCGTCGATGCCGACGACCCACACGGCGAGTGTGACGGGGCGACGATCGACGCCGACCTACCGCCGAGCGCGAAACTGATCTACAAGGTCCTCGAGTACGAGGCCCCACTGACACAGGAGGAACTTGCCGCCGAATCGCGGCTCTGTCCCCGAACCGTCCGATACGCACTGGGGAGACTCGAGGAACAGGGTGTCGTGACAAGTCGCGCCTGTCTCGCGGATGCCCGACAGTCGAAGTATCGGATCGACGACTGATACTGCCGGACAACACGATTCATACGGTCTGCTGTCCCGATGTTCCGGCCCGCACGCAGTGCGAGTCGCGGCCGGCCGGCACTGACTGACAGGCGTCCGTCTCAGCCATCGATCGGACTCGAGACGTTGTCGCCGAGGCAACAGCCGTCGGGACGCAGTCGAGTAGTCACTGACGGTTGTCCGGTCGTATGAACTGTCGGTTAGCACTCGACGATCGAACGGCTGCAGTGCGTGCGCTACCGGTGTTTCTGATACTGATCGACCAGCAGATCGATCCCGAACGCGCCTGACGTGATCTCGTAGTGGGTCTCGAGCCGCGGGTTGAACTTCGCCTTGTATCGGTTGATGCTCGGGACGCCAGCGCCGACGAGGTCGTACTCTTCGATTCCCGCGTGGAGGCCATCGCGCATGACGTGCCAGTCGAGTAAGTCGTTGATCGCGATGTCGACGTCAGCGTCCGGTTTGACCCCGCCTTGCCATCGATACCGCGTCCGATCCGATTCGACGACGAGAATGCCACCGAGGAACTCACCGTCGACGCGACAGATGTAGGGTCTGATCGCACCGTCGGGGAGCTGTTCGTGGACCGCTCTCGCGAAGTCGACGCTCAACCGGAACGGCTGGCCTTGGCTCTCGTAGCGCTGACGGACCTTCTCGACGATGCGTTCGACGTCGTCGGTGTCGCCCTCCTCGATGGTGTAGCTGTCTTCGTCGGCGTTTCGGATGTTGCTTCGCGCGTCGCTGCTGAACCGATTGAGCAGTTCCTCTTCGGAACCATCGAGGTCAACGACGTACGTGTGACTTGGCTTGACGTCGTAGTCGTTCCAGACGAACGGACGGACGTCGTCGAGCGTGCCGGTGACGAACTTGCTATACAGCGGCGAGAGTTCGGTGTCGATCCACTCGAGACAGCCCTCGATGAACCGTTTGATCCGGCGGTCGGCCTTGCGCTGTTTGAGCTTGTCGACGTTTAGCAGGGCTGGGCCGAGATACGTCGTCCATGAGTGGGGAGCCGGAGAGAACGCGCCGGTTACCGGTCCCTTGGTATATTCGAAGACGGGAAAGATCCCGACTGTTTCCTGACCTTTGAACCCTGCAAGCAGGTGTAGTATCGTATCGGTATCGACGGCCTGCAACCGGAGCGCTTCCGCCCGAAAGAACGGGTTCGAGTCGTCCGAGCGTTCGACGTACCGATTCCACTCCTCGGCATCGGCGTGTGGGTTGAGGGTGCGTATCTCGACGCTCATAGGTAGCCCAGATCTGAGAGTCTGTCTTCGACGGCCCTGTCGTCGGTCGCCGTGATCGGCTCGGGGTCGTACGTCGGATACGATCGTTCGGTGCTGCTCTCGATGATCGGCAGTGGCTCACCGTCCATTGCGGCGTCGATCGGGATGTCAAACAGTGAGCAGATCGTCGGCGCGATATCGAAAATCGTCGCCTCGGTGAGCGCGGCGGACTCGTCAAACGCCGACCCAGCGGCCGCGACGACGCCGGTTCGCTTGTGGTTCCACGACTCCATCGGCTCGCCGAACTGGCCGTTTCCAAGCGACGCGGCGATCGCGTTGTCGAACTCCGCCGGGACGGTCAGGATGTCGGGTGCTTCCTCGACGTAGGGTCCCTCGAAGTACGTCTCCCGCGGCTCGACGGCGTCGAACATCGCCTCGCCGTCGGGCGTCCGAACCGCCGACAGTTCGTCGATGAGCTCCTCGCGGACCTGCTCGTAGTCTTCGGCTGGCACCTGACCGTTTGGCTCGCGCCCCTCGAGATTGATCCGGACGCCGAGTTCGCTCTTCGAGCGGACGTATGCCTGCGAGTCCGGAAAGTCGACCTGCTCGCTCGCCGCCCGGATCATGTCGTTTGGCACCCGCTTGCCGATCGGTTCTTTCAGCCCGACGACCTCGAGCGTGTTTGCGACTCGCTGGGTCGTGATCCCGACGGTCGCGGCCAGATTCATCGCTCGCTCGAGCGCGCTCGGGCCACCATCGCCGGCGTCCGATCCCTCGAGCAGATCGTTCTCCCAGGACTTCGACCAGTCGGGCATCCCTTCGCCGCCACTCTGGGCACTGACGTAGCCTTCCGACCGGAGGTACTCGTTGACGCGGAACTCGTCGCCGGTCACCTTCCCCATGCCGTGGTCGCTGACGAGCAGGACGTTTTCGGGGTCCGTTCGCTCGATCGTCTCCTCGAGCTCGCGGTCGACTGCCCGATACACTGCTTCGATCGCCTTCTTGTCCCCTGGGCGCTCGTGAAACACCGAATCGGTCTGCTGGAACTGGAGGAAGCCAAGCTCCGGCGCGGTTCGCCGACAGAGGTACCGAAAGGCCTTCCCCCGGAGTTCGACCGTCCGCTCGTAGCCCTCGATCGACTGTTCCGGTTCCGGGCTGTTCTGTGGATAGATCCAGTAGTCGCCGCCACACGCCAGCTTGACATCCTCGAGGATTCCTTCGGGGTGACAGTCCGGGTCCTCGGGCGCGGTCAGCCCCGGGATCAGCGCCCCGTCGAACGCCCGGGCGGGATGGGTTACGGGCATGTTGACGACGACACTGGTAAAGCCGTGCTCGCTCAACAGCTCCCAGACCGGCCGTTCTCGAACGTGGGTCGCGTTGACGACGTCCCAGTCGTAGCCGTCGAAGGAAAGGAAATCGTAGACGCCGTGTTTGCCCGGATTTTTGCCCGTGTACAGCGACGGCCAGGCGCTTGCAGTCCAGGGCGGAATCTGCGACTCGAGGGGTCCAGCAGTGCCCAACTCGAACAGCCGCTGGATGGTCGGCACCTCGCCCGATTCGAACAGGGGCTCGAGTATCGGCCGACACCCGGCGTCGAGCCCCATGACGAGCAGACGAAGGGATTCTTCGTCCGTCGAACTTGCCATAGAGACGGTATGTTGTCGGTTAGGCTTTGTTATGCGACCGCTTGATGACTGTAACATCGTACTGGGTGGCAGTACGGTCGGAATAGCGTTCGCGTCAGTGTCTCTCGCCGTGGCTGTAAGGGTCGATTGTCACCCGTTGCAGGCGAGTATCGTCCGCATCACTAAGGTGTCCGATGATACCGTATTACGTCGATGATCGCCGTTACTGGTGTTCGTCACCACCGATTCGAGATATGATCAGTGCCACCCCCTCCGTGTTCGACGCGTCGCTCTCACGGTCGGGGGATGCGGGAATCGACGCGTTCGTCGACCGGCACGCCCCTGACGTCGACCACACCTACTACGGTGCTGGGAAGGTCGCGCTCCGGGACGGCCTCGATGCCCTCGTCGAACCCGGCGAGAACGTTCTCGTCCCCGCTTACCTCTCGCCAGCCGTCGTCGAACCGTTCCGTGACCTCGGGCTCGAGCCTCGGTTCTACGCCATCGAAGAGACGCTCGCGCCTGATTTCGCCGATCTCGAGAGCCGGATCGACGACGACACGGTCGCCGTCATGTCGGTCAACTATTTCGGGTTTCCACAGCCCGGCCTCGAGCGGCTTGCATCGCTGACCAACGAATACGACTGTTACCACATCGACGACAACGCACACGGCCCGATCAGCGTCGCGAATGGGTCGCTGCTCGGGACGCACGGTGATCTCGGGTTCACGACGTTGCGAAAGCTACTGCCGGTTCCCGACGGCGCGATCCTCTACCGTGTCGCCGACGAGGTCAAAGCGGCGTTCTCCCCATCGCCGCTGGCCGGCAGCGCAGAGCGGATCGCGACCACCGACTGTCGGTTCGTCACGACGTCGGCCGCCGAAACCGCTCTCGGCCCGCTCTACCAGTCGATCGAGTCGATGCTCGACGACGGGGCCAACGATCCCTCATCTGTCGATCCGGGTGCCCGATACGAGGCCACAAAAGCGCCGATGTCGAAGTTCACAGCGATGGTCACCGACGCCGCCGATCCGGACGCGATCCGGGCCGCCCGGCGAGAGAACTACCGGACGTGGCAACAGGTGTTCGCTGACCGCGAGGACATTACGATCTTCTACGAGCGGCTGTCAGATGGGATCAGCCCGTACGAATTTCCCGTCCGGGCGCGCGATCCGGACGCGTTTCTGGCGGCGCTTCATGACTGTGGCGTCGTGGGTGCACACACCTGGCCGATACTCCGCGAGTCCGTATTCGAGGCCGACGGCTACGACACGGCGACGCGTCTCTCACAGGAGGTCGTCACGCTGCCGGTCCACCAGAGCATCGAGCCGGCAGCGATCGAGGCCGCCGGCGATCGACTGCAGCAGTGAGCCGGAAGCTTTCGCGGCTCGAGCAGCACCTCATTCGCTGGCAGCTGGCGGCGACGAGAGCGCTGCGTGTACGTCGTCGCTCAGCGCGTACGCCCGATCGGGCGTCCGCTCGAGAACGCCCTCCGTCCGCAACTCCGAGAGGAGGCCCTGGACCGCGACCCTCGAGCGCTCGACTTCCGCTGTGAGGGTCGCTGCCGCGAGCGACCCGCGCTCGTCGAGGGCAGCAAGCACGTCACGTGCCGTCTCGAGCGAACACTGCGAGCCCTCGCACGCGCGCTCGACGCGGTCGCCAATGTCCGTCGCCTCGAGGACCGTTGCGAGGTCACGTTCACTGTCGGTGGTGACACGTGTCGTCTCATCGGCTGTGGACGTGGACGTGTTGTCGTTCGATCTGGCGTTGGCTGTCGCCTTGTCCCAGTCGACGGGCGTGTACCCGAACTCGATGTCGTCACCGCCGGCCTGCAGGATCGTCGACTCCTCGTCGGTCTCGTCCTCGTCTGCGCTCTCGTGTTCGCTGACGGTCTCGCGTAACCGCTCGTTTTCATCGCGCAGGCGGCTCAGCTTGTCCGCGCGCGACTCGAGTTCGTCTTCGAGGGCGTCGATTCGGTCGTCGCGTGTCTCGAGTCGGTCCTGCAACTCGTCGCGTTCGGCCTCGAGATCTGCGATCTCCTCGTGGAGTCGGCGCAGGTCCTCGCTGCCGCCAGGCAGTTGCGACTGGACCGTCTCGGTGTTCTGCAAGGCGTCGGCCATCTGTTTGGCCGCACTCGAGACGTCCCGGGCCGAGGCCAGTTCGTCCTCTAAGGTCTCGATGCGCGTTTCTTTCTTTTCGAGTTCGGCCTCGAGTTCCTGAATTCGGTCCTGTTCGCGATCCTTGCGCTCGGAGATGTCCTGAAGGTCGCCGACCAGCGCATCCGAGACGGATTTGAGTTCGGGGCGCTCGAAGTCGTCGAGCCCCGGTGTCGCGCCGGCGTCGAACGTCCGCTTGCGTCGGAACTGGACCTTCCGGACGTCGGCTTCGGTCCAGTCGGTCTGGACGAACGCCTGTCCGTCATCGAGGTCGGCGACGCGCTCGGCGTACTCGGTGTCGATGATCCGGCCGACGACTTTCGTGTCGTTGTCCCAGGTCAGCCGATGCCAGACCAGCCAGTTGGCCTGCGTGATGAAGTCTTTCTTGACGTCGGCCGGTCGCTGGCTGATTCCCAAAATCCCGAGGCCGTGTTTCCGGCCGCGTTTGCTGATCTTGATCAGCAGATTGCCCGTCTCGCCGACGCCGCCGCCCTCCGGGATGTACTCGTGGACCTCCTCGACGACCAGCAGGAATGGCTTTTTGAGTTTCTTCTCCTTGACGAATAGGTGTCGGGCGACCTCCCGGAGTAGTTCGTCGGCCACGTCCTCGTCGAGATACCCCGAGACGTCGAGGATGACGGGGACGTTCTCCTCGAGTGCGATCGTCGCCATCTGTTCGGCGTGTTCCGGGCCGATCTGGATGTCACACTCCTCGTCAGCGCCGGCGTGGAGCATCTCGTATTCCTCTTTGAGCCCGTAGTACTCCCCGTCCGTGTCGACGATGAGGAGTGGGTAGCCGGCCTCGAGCAACTCCTCGGCGATGACCGACGCGGTGTTCGACTTTCCGGAGCCACTCTTGCCGGTCGCGAACCCGCGTCCGGTGAGGATCTCGATAACGGGCAGTTTGAGCTCCGCACCGCCGGCCGTCTCGCCGACGCGGATCTGTCGCTGTCTGGTGCCGTCGCTCACCGGTCGATCACCCCGCGAACGCACGATTCACTCATGATATCTGTACTGTCCGAACACGCGACCTTGAAGATTGGCCTCGATGCGAGCGGCCTCCTCGTCGCGGTTCCGGTCACTCCGCGTCGCGTTCGACGGTTTGCTCGCGGATCGTCATTCCCTTGCGCCCGAGGTGCTGGAGCTGTTTTCGGGCGAAATCCTCCTCGCGCGTGCCCCGCGTTGCGAGGACGTAGACGAGCGCACCGCCAGCGGGGCGCATCGTCCGTCCGGCTCGTTGGGTACCCTGCCGACGCGACCCACCCAGTCCGGAGGCGACGATCGCCAGATCAGCCGTTGGTAGATCGATCCCCTCGTCGCCGACCCGCGAGATGATCAGCAGGTCGCGCTCGTCCCGCCGGAACTCCTCTAACAGCCGCCGGCGTTCGTAATGCGGTGTCTCCCCGCTGAGGAAGGGGGTCTCGAGCGCGTCGGAAAGCTCCCGGCCCTGCTCGAGATAGTCGACGAAGACGAGCGCCTTCGCGTCGGGGTGAGCCGACAGCAGGTAGCGCACCTCGTCGATCTTGCCTCGGTTTTTCGCGGCGATGCGATATTTTTCCCGGCCGTCAGCCGAGCCGTAGGCGTTGGCCTGTTCGTCGTCGCCCCACGGCACGTAGCGGATCTCGAGTTCTGGTTCGGCGACGAAGCCGGCCTCGAATAAGGCCTCCCAGTCGGTGCCGATCGGCGGGCCGACGAGCGTGAAGATCTCGGTCTGGCGATCGTCCTCCCGGATGGGACTGGCGCTCAGCCCCAAACGATGCTTCGACTGTAGGTGCGTACTCCGCCGATAGACGTCCGAGGGGACGTGCTGGCACTCGTCGAAGACCACCAGTCCCCACTCGCGATCGTCGAACAGCGAGCGATGGCGGTCCATCCCCGCGATCTGGTAGGTAGCGATCGTCACCGGGCGGACCTCCTTGCGGCCACCGTGGTACTGGCCGATCTGATGGGGCTCGAGCGAGGTGTACTCCACGATCGTGTCGGCCCACTGCTGGGCGAGGTCGCGACTCGGCACCAGGACCAGCGTCTCGCCCTCGACGTGAGCCATCGCGCCCATCGCGGCTACCGTCTTCCCACTGCCCGGCGGGCCGACGAAGACGCCTTCGCCGGCCTCGGCGAAGCGGTCGACCCAGTTCTGCTGGTAGTCTCGCAGTCGGACGTTCAGGTCGATCGGCAGCTCCTCGCCGGAGGCAAGCTCGCGGTGGTCCTGGACCGGATAGCCGGCCTCGTAGAGGATCCGCTTGATCGCAGCTTCCGACCCCTCTCGAACCCAGTCTTCGGTTTCGGAGATCGGTGCGTGGACGTGTTCCTCGTCGAGTTTCTGCCGGGCGACGTTGCCCATAATCTCGGGTGTCTGGGCCTCGAGAACGGTGTAGCCGTCCTCGTGGGTCACGAGCCGGAACTGGTGGGCCCGATCCCACTGGCTTTCGACCCACTCCTCGAGTTTCTCGGAACGCTGACCAAGCGCTTGACGCATCGTCCGGGCTAAGTCCTCGAACCTATCGTGGGGCGTACTCCAGACGTCTTCCGGTCGGACGACGTAGCGATAGCCGTCCTCGCCGTTGGCATCCGCAAGGTGGGCAAACTGGGAGAGTTGCGCACGTGTAAACTGGTCCGGTCGGTCGACGATGATCTCGCGGCGTTTCGGGAAAACGACGACGCGCTCGCGGTCGGTCAGATCCTCGAGTTCGCTGGGATACCAGACGACGGGATCAGTCGACACTGAGAGCCGTTCGACATCGCCACGGTCGGCAAGCGACTCGAGTCGGTCGCTCGCCTCCTCGTGGGGAATCTCGAGCGCACGGGAGACGGCTGCCGCGGTGAGCACCGGTCGACCGGCCTGCTGGCTGGCGTCGTGGAAGTCGGCGATGGTGAACGCATCACCTGCCTCGTTCTCGTCGGGCTTCGCGCTGGCGTCGGCCGTCGCGTCCCCAGCCGGGTCGTGGGCGTCGCTTCGCTGCTCGTCGGAAGCCGCCGAAGAACGTTCGTCAGTCACTGCCGGGTCGTAGCGGCGGTGGGAGTAAACCCATTTCGCTCGGGACGCGACGGCGGGACGGCTGCCCCGAGCGCAAACAGCTATATTTAATGTGCCAGCGTTACAGGCTCACATGTACCACGCAATCCTCCCAGAAGGACAGATCGTCTGTGAACGGTACGATCACACCGATGACGGGCTCGAGTTATACGATTCCGACGACAACTTCCTTGCGTTCGTTCCCTACAGCAACCTCCACGCCCTCCTCGACGAGGAAATCTATGAGGCGGACGACCGCTCAGTCATGTAGCCGGCTGTTGGTCGATCGCCTCGAGTTGCTCGCGATATCGGTTACGGACGGTGACGACGGTCGTCTGGGCGGTCTCGGCGACCGCTCGCTGCGGGATCGTTTCGTCACAGAGCAGCCCGGCAGCGTAGATGGCCGCGGCGGCGAAGCCGGTCGGTGACTTGCCCGAGTGTAGCCCCTGGTCGGTCGTTTGGTCGATGATTTCGATGGCCTTGGTCTCGACGTCTTTGCCGACGTCCAGTTCCGAACAGAACCGCGGAACGAACTGTCGGGGATTCGTCGGCTCTAAGTTGATGTCCAGTTCGTCTGCGATATACCGGTAGGTACGGCCGATCTCGCGCTGCTCGACGCGTGAAACGGATGTTACTTCCTCGAGGCTACGGGGAATACCCTCTTTACGACAGGCGGTGTAGAGGGCGCTCGTCGCGACGCCCTCGATCGAGCGCCCGCGGATGAGGTCTTGCTCGAGTGCCTGTCTGTAGATGACGCTTGCCGTCTCCTTGACTGGCTTGGGGACACCTAACGCGCTTACCATCCGGTCGATCTCGGAGAGGGCGTATTTGAGGTTTCGTTCGCCCGCGTTTTTCGTTCGGATTCGTTCCTGCCAGACACGGAGTCGATGGAGCTGGCCGTGTTTGTCGGCCGACATCGAGTGGCCGTTGGCGTCCTTGTTGCGCCAGTCGATAGTCGTCGTCAGCCCGCGGTCGTGCATCGACTGTGTCAGCGGTGCGCCGACCCGCGAGAGGTTGTCGTGTTCCTGTGCGTTGAACGCTCGCCATTCCGGGCCGTAATCGATGGGATCCTCCGTAAGGACAAGGCCACATTCCTCACAGACTCGCTCGCCGCGGTCCGGATCGTGGACGATCGTCTCGGTCTCGCAATCGGGACAGCGATCAGCCTCAACCGCCTCCGACTGCGATTCGTTGCTGGCGTGATCGATAATAGACCGCGTCATCAGTACCCGACCGAAGCCGTGCAGTCATTGTAAGGGGGTAACATGGTTTCGCGGGAAACACCGATTTACTCTGCTGTCGTCAATGGCTGAATAAAAGAAAGGTAGACGAACGATCCGATCATCGGCTGTCTCGGAGACAGCGACGATAGTCACGTCCCATCGGTCGCGTCCGGACGAAACGCCTACGGGTCAATCGACTCGCTCTGTTAGCATTAATACGCGCATGGTACATGTAATATGAGGGTCGTTACGCCGACTCGAGACGGTAAACACGTCTTTCGTGTCCGAACTGTCACTCGAATTTATATTCGTTGAGTCAGACGGTCAGCACTGGTGCCGTGTTGTCAGACAGTCGTCCGAACGCATCCCAGTGTCCGATCTCGTTTCGATCGAGTCGGCCGTACGCCGTGGATACACACGTACAGTCGGCTGATACTGCCCACCCGCTCGGACGATCACGATCGACAGCCGTGGCGATGGGAAGCCACCGCTGTCAGCCGGTCACGAACTCCCTCCGTACCTGCTTTGCAGCCGGTGCGAAACGTGGCTGTGCTTAAGAGTATCTATATTGGTGTACAACCTGGTGTGTCAATCGTGAGTTCGACTCGTCGTTTGAACGTACAGCGGTCGCCGCTACGCCGAGACTTCGGTGACGTCGGCCGCCGGAGACCGGAGACAGCGAGCGCGAATGGGGATGCTACAGGTGGGTGGTTTTAATAATGTCGTCCATCGACCAGTCGCTGCCCGATGAAATAACGTCGGTCGCCGCAGACGAAGACGAACGACTCTCGAAGGACGTTATTTTCGAACTCTTAAAGAATCGGCGTCGTCGCGAAGTGCTCGCATACTTGCTCGAAGCGGACGAAACGGTCACACTCGGTGAACTTGCAGAACAGATCGCTGCTTGGGAAAACGACACCAGCGTCAACGCGCTCAACTCCGACCAGCGCAAGCGGGTCTACGTCGCCCTCTACCAGACCCATCTCCCGAAGATGGACGACGCTGGGATCGTCGAGTACGATCAGGACCGTGGGCTCATCTCGCTTGCGGACAACGCCGACCTGCTGATGATGTATCTCGATACCGATTCCCATCGTCAGGACCGGTGGGACCGATGGTACGCTGGGCTCAGTGTGACTGGCGCGACCCTGCTGGGCGCAGCACTCCTCGGGGTACCACTGCTGTCGGCCATCCCGACACTCGCCATCGCGAGTGTCGTCATCGCTGCTTTCCTTTGTCTCTCGGCCGCACACGTCGTCCAAAACCGTCATCAGGAACGTACCGTCGACGGGAAACTCTCACGTATCGACTGAGTGTTCGCTTCGTCTCGTGGAGCCGTCTTCTCGCTCATCGTAATTTGTCAGTCATGATCTAGCAGATAGCAGTTTTATTCGTCGGTGACGGAATCGAACCACTGGACAGTGGTCGTGTCTTGCCGTCCGCCAAGAAGACTTTTTACTGCTCGGCTTCGTATGTTCGGACGGCTCCCGACGACCGTCATCCAGTACCGGAACAGTCGCGTGCCAGCAGCTGTTCTCGGCGCGGGGGCCTTTTAACGCGACTCGAGTGGTGACTGTTCTCTCGCGTCGGGTGAGCGCGAGCCAACGTACGTAGCCGACGTCGGCTTCGAGTCAGCATCGTACTCGATTGAGACGACGGCGTCGCCCGACTATCCGATCCGGATCGTCGAGAACGACGACCGATGGGTCTGTCTCGAGGGTCACATCTACGGTCGCGATGACGAGGTACTCGAGCGGACAGTGACGGTGAAGCAGAAAATCGGATGCAGTTACTGATCGCGTGCGTTGTACTGAACGTCGACGTTCGCATCGCCACGCAGTCGGAAGTCGGCGATGTCGCCGTCGAACCAGTAGGCGTCGATCCAGTTGTAGACAGCGCCGCGAACGGTCGTCCCGTCGATCACGTCGCCGTCATCTATCGAGGCGTCCTGGTAGGTGGATTTGACGACCGTCCCGTCGACCTCGAAGGAGTACGTGCTCGGCCCGTCGGTATCGACGCCGTCGATTACGAGCGCGTGGGGCGGCAGTTCCTGGTCGCCGTACTCGCTCGGGTCGATCTGCTCGCCGTCGAGCATGACAGTAGCTTCGCCGTCGGTAACGGTGATGTCCGTCAGCTCCCCTGAGAACCGGACGGTCTGGGTTTCGTCAGTGACCGAACTCTGGACGGTCGTGCCCGAGACTGTCGTCGCCTCCGTTGCCGGTTCGTCGGTCGATGCGAGTTCGATCGCCCCGTCGACTGTGATCTCGTAGCTCGTCGGTGTTCCACTGCCCACAACCTCGAGCACGTGTGGCTTTTCCTGGCCGTAGTCAGCGGGGTCGACTGCCTCGCCGTTGATGAGCACCGAGCCGGGGCCGTCGACGGTGAGTTCCTCGAGCTCGCCCGCATAGCGGAAGGCGTCTTTCCAGTCGCCGACGCTGCCTTGCACGGTCGAGCCGTCGATGGTGTCTCCGTCGTCGATCGACGCGCCCTTGGCGTTGGAGTGTTCGACTTCGCCGCTGACGGTGAACTCGTATCGCGTCGCATCCGATGGACTGCCGTCGACGAGCAGCAGGTTCGGCAGGTCCGGTTCGTCGTTCGTGTCCGTGCGCCCGGAACTGCTCGAGCCTGTACTTCCGGACCCCGATGCGGCTTCCTCGGGCGACGTTGGGACGCCGTCGGGAATCGAGAGGTCCGGATTCCGTGAGACGTCGCTGCCGATCGAGACCGTCGAGCCGCTTGCGCGCTGGATCGTGCCGCGGTAGCCGCCACTCTGGAAGTCGACGCTGCCGGGGGAGCCGTTCGCCCCGGCCACGAGCGCGTAGGGGTAGGGGCCGTCGGCGAAGTGCGAGTCGCGGATCGTCACGGTGCCACCGTTCCAGACCCAGACGGGCCGCCCGTCGGTCTCGATGTAGCCGCCGTAGCCGCGTCCATAGTCGGTGGTGTCGTTGTAAGCGACGCAGTTGACGATTTCGTCGTCTTCGCTGCCACACCGGAAGGTGGAGACGCCGTTGTTCTTCCCGAAACAGCTCTCGAAGCGAACGCTGCCGCCGACGGGCGTATTGGAACAGTAGAAGCCGTTGTTCGGGAACCCCTGTACGTTGCAGTGACGGAACGTGAGGTCTGCCTGACTGCCTTTGTGCATGAAGACGGCACCGGGGCCGTGTACGAAATCAGCGCCTTCCTTTGTCGCGCCGTCACCGAGATAGATGTTCTCGAAGAGGATGTCGCCCTGCCCGGCGTTGATCGAAATAATGAATGACGCACCTCGGTAGAGACCTTTGAAGCCGATGTTCCGAATCACCGAGTTCGCACCCTCGACGTAGATCAGAAAACTCTCGCCGGTAGTGAAGTCGATCAGCTTGTTCTCGAAGGTGTCGCCTCGGCCGACCCGGATCGTCTGGCCACGGGCCTCGATGACCTCGTAGTCGTCAGCCGCTGCACTCGCGGTTCCGCCGAGTGCCGCTGCTGCTGTCGTTGCACCGGCGAGTTTCATATACGATCGTCGATGTAGTAATCCATCATTACCACTGTCGTCGATCGTCTCGCCGTCACGAGAGAAAGACGACTCGTCATCCAGTTCCGAAAGGTCGCGTGCCATGCAATCGGGTAATTAGACACTACCGCAATAAACTTTCCCAATTCCAGAGCCTAAAATTTACAGACTGTACCTATTGTCTGTAGGATTCATAGATGATTGTGTGATATATCGAATTGGAATTTTATTTGTGGAATATATCATCCTCACTGTTGGTAATACTGTATTACCGCCCGAGAAGCGCTGACATCCGATCGATCTCGAGCGTTGGTGCCCGGTAATACAATTTTACCACCGGATGACCGGCCGATCACACCCAAGAGCTCGCGGTGGCTGAGCTACTCAAGGGGCTACCACGAGTGTCGAAGCGAAAACAGAAACTAAAGTATGTTGCGAGAGAGCACGGATCGTGGAGGGGATCAACGATGATCCGCGCTGGGGAGGGGAGTCGCGTCAGCGGGAACTGCTAGACGGAGAACGTCGCGTCAGCTGGGTCCGTATTCGCGGTGTCGTCTCAGAAGAGGATTTAGTTCGACGCGCCAGATGCGGCTTCTTTCGGGGAGGTCGGGACGCCGTCAGGGATCACTGCCTCGGGGCTGGTTCCGACGTTGTTGCCGAGGTTGACGTTCGAGCCGGAGTGTTCGGCGATGCCCGCCTGTTTGTCGTAGTCGGATTTTTTGACGACGACTTCGGTCGGCTTGCCGTTCGCACCGGCGACGATAGCGTTGTTCTGGCCGTTCATCTCGAGCTGGCAGTTCTCGACCTCGATCGTTCCGGGTGCCCACGCCCAGATCCCGCGGCCGACGTAGCCCTCGCTGGTGTCGACGTAGACGCTCGAGTTCGTGACCTTGCTGCCTTCAGTGGCCAGTCGGAAGTGTGAGACATAACAGTTCGCGGCGAAACTGTTGTCGATGTGGATCGTCCCGCCACCGTTGTTACCGGGGGCCGAGCCGTAGATCGCGTTGTCCGCGAAGCCCTGAATGTTGACGTTCTTGAAGTCGATGTGGCCGGAGTGGTCGGGGGCGGCCCAGAAGGCGGTCTGGCCGTGTCCGTTGGGGTTGCCGTTACCCGTGCTCGCACCGTCGCCGAGGTAGACGTTTTCGACGGTACAGGTGCCACCAGCGGTGTCGGAGATGCCAAATGTAGCGGTCCCGGTCCCGGACGTGTTCTGACCCTTGAATCCGATGTTTCGGATCGTCCAGTTGCTGCTGTGGGCAGTGACAACAATGTCCTGACCGGTCGTCATGTCGATGAGCTTGTTTTCCCAGGTCTCACCTGCGTCGATGGTGATCGTCTGTCCCTGGGCTTTGATGACCTCGTAGTCGTCCTTGGCCGCAGCGGAGCCGGCCCCACCGATCGCCGTCGTTGCAGTCGCCACCGCGGCGAGCGAACGAACGTAGTTGCGGCGGGTTAATCCGGAATTACGGCCTGTTGTCGGAGTAGATTCCGTTTCGGACGTACGGGGATTCTGCGCCATACAGTTCCGTAACACCACCTTACACTCATAAACTTTTTCTTGCTATCATCTTTAGGATTTTCAGACAATATTTCTAACACTGCACGAATACACACAAACTACGAGTTTTCAATCTCGAAATTACGAACGAATCAGCGCCCGATAGCCACCAGGAAATCACAGCGTTCCTCGGGAAATCAGTGAATACATCGACCAGAAGCGCTACCTCGGCCGGATTCAGCAGGCGGCTGACAGACTGTTACACAGCGAAGTAACGTTGTTTCACACAGGCAGCATCGTCTTTCACGGTCACAAACCGGTATTACTGCCGGTCGATCGGCCCCTCGCGTCACACAACTGCTGCTCGAGGGATCGCGTGTGCGCTGATCGATGGCCAACGGTGACGGGACGGCTGTCACGTCGACTGACGGCAATCCTACGCCGTGGCGTTGACCGCCGTGGTGTTGGTCGCCGTCCTGTTGACTGTCGTCCCATTGACCGTGTACATTTTGAACTCCTCGTTTGAGATGACCTTGTTCACGTCCGGTTCGGTGTCGAGTCCCTCGAGTGCAACACGGTCGTAGTTGAGCCCTTCGTAGATATCGATCTCTTTGGTCCGGTCCCATTCCGTGAAGACGAGGTAGTACTTGTCGGCGGGATAGGCCCCGGTGTAATTGCCCGCCGAGAACACACTGGCGTTGGCAGTTCCGGTCGTGGCCGACGCGCCGCTGATCGTCCCGCTACCGCCGCCAGAAACGCCGTTGATTCCATGATCGTACCGGTATGGGTCGTACCCCATTCCCGCGTAGGGGACGCCCTCGGCCCCGTGGCCTAATGCATCCTCGTACCCGCTCATCATTTCGTCGGTCACGTGCTGGCTGGGGTTGTAGATCAGCGGCGACGTAAACACCGTCACCAACCCGAGGACGAGACAGGCACTGAGCACCAGTGCGACGACCGCGTTCGCACCCGGCCTCGTGATCACGCTCGAGAGGCCGCCGGTAAGCCGTGCAAAGGCGATTCCGGCGAGGATTGTCAGGAGCACGTAAATGAACCCCATCTGTCGGAACGCCATCGTCGGCGTCCCGAGGAAGTAGACGAGGAACATGCCGGTCAGCGGGAACAGCGAGAGCGAGACGTAGTTGACGAAGGATCTGGGCTCATCGTCGAGACTCGTTCGGCGGAGCCAGACGACC
Organism: Natrinema hispanicum; assembly: GCF_900111485.1. Taxonomy (GTDB): domain Archaea; phylum Halobacteriota; class Halobacteria; order Halobacteriales; family Natrialbaceae; genus Natrinema; species Natrinema hispanicum_A. The sequence goes on from NZ_FOIC01000021.1 coordinate 31,749, forward strand.
AGAATAAAGAGGCCGACGATAATCGCGATGATCGTCTTATCGAGGAACATCTTCACGAACAGCTCGGTGAGACTCCCACCGATCTCGGTCAACGACGTCCCGCGCTGGTTGACCGTTGAGTTCCCGCCGACATCCTGTGCGAGAAGCCCGGTGACAAGCGCGACGACGGCCTGCCTGAACCGCTCTTTGCTGAGCGCCCAGATGCCAAAGAGGGCACCGAGTGAGATCGTGTGGGCGTAGGTCGTCGGATGCTCGAGCATCGGATGGTCGTCGAAGCGCCAGCGGGCCAGATACTGGATACCGCTGACCGCGCCGATGAGGACGACGACGTTGATCATCTGCTGGGGATGGACGACGAGGAGCGCGAACCCAGTCAGAAGGATAAGAGCGCTAAACGGCGAGATATCGAGGGGAAGCTGTTCGACTGTCGAGCGCCGTCGGAGGTAGGCAACGAGCGCGAAGACGGCAGGCGGCACGAGAAACAGCGCGTTCGAGTTGGTGTGGACGGCCATGTGTGTCGCGATATTATTGACCGGCAACACCATCCAGGAGACGATCGCGGCGATCCCGACTGCCAACTCGCTGCCAGCCATCCCACGGACGACCAGCGGGACGAACACGACGAAGGGGACAAACAGGACGACCATGCCGATCAGGAGGCCACGCTCGATCGAGATACCGCCGACGAAGTGAAACACCGTTGCGATCGCGTGCAATCCCGGATAAAAGAGCTCGTGGGGTTGTGTCGCGCCGGCGACGATGTCTCGTGTCAGCCCCAGATGCGTGAGCGCATCGCCCATCCCGGCAAAGCGGTAGTTCCGCACCAACGGCAGGCTCACGATTGCTGTCACTGTCAGCGCGCCGAGGCCGATCCCAACACCCTGCTGGCGACCACGACAGACCAGCGTCGTTCCAACGGCAATCGCAAGCGCGAGCGCGAAGCCAGCCCACGTGACCGTCGGCGTCCCCACGTAGACCGACGCCTCGTAGGCAGTCGCAGGGTTCGCTCTCGCCACGAGGAGCCCGATCGCAACCGCGAGAAAGCCGACCGCGACCGTCATTTCGATCGCCGATCGTCTCATGGGGGGTCACCCGGTGCGGCCGAACCACTCTCGAGACGCATGTATTGGCCCAGTCGTCGCCGCTGCCGTGGATTGTTATAGGGATCATACCTGCGAACACAGCCGTCGTCGCCGTTCGTACAACAGTGTGAGAGACTGTCACAGCTCGCGCGCGCGTCGAGATATGCTGTCCCTGTCGATCGGGGACGACTGCCTACAGCTCGCCGTCTCAGCGTGCGGCCGTTCAACGGTTCTGATGGTTTTTGTAGCCGGTCGTGATCCAGTCTGGACGATCCGACTACGTCCTATGTCATCGATTATCATCGACGAGATTTCAGCCCACGGCGACCGCCTCGAGTGTTCGATCCGCAGTTCAGCCGCCCTCGAGCGGTTTTTCACCGACGAACCGTTTCGCACCAGCTACGACGTGTCGATCGAGGACGTCCCCGAGGGCGTCCTCGCGATTCCGGTGCTCGCACAGGTCTGTCCGGTCGCGTGGGCCAACGGAGCCGACGTCTACGTCGACGAGGTCGACGCGACGTTCGCCCGAGCACTCGAGGACGTCCAGGCGTCGCTGTGTGAGATGTACGACTTTCTCGAGGGCGGGACGCTCTACGCCCGCAGCACGATCGAGCCTGAGCACGAGCCAGGCGACGAGAGCGGCCTGCTCTTTACCGGCGGCGTGGACTCGACGTGTTCGTACGTCCGCCACCGCGAGGAGTCGCCGACGCTGATCAGCATCCGGGGCTGGACGATCACGCCGGATGCGGCCGACGACGAGAAGTGGGACGCCCTCCGCGAGCGCGTCTCTGGGTTCGCTGCCGATCACGATTGTGCGACCGCCTTCGTCGAGTCGAACATGCTCTCCTTTCTGGACCATCCCATGCTGTTGGCCCACTACAAGCGCTACGTCGACGGCGGCTGGTACAGCTCCGTCGGCCACGGCCTCGGACTCTTGGGCCTCTGTGCGCCGATGGCCTACGCACGCGGGATGACCGATCTCTACGTCGCCGCGACTCACTGGGACGGCATCGATCTCGAGTGGGGCTCTCGCCCCGACATCGACGAGCACGTCCGTTGGACCGGCACGGGGTGTCACCACGACGTCTACGAACTCACCCGACAGGAACGCCTCGACGTCATCGCCGACTACGTCCGCAACGAGGATCCGGACCTCCAGCTCCAGACCTGTAACAACCGCATGGACGGCAACTGTGGCGAGTGTGAAAAGTGTTATCGCACTGCCATTGGGCTCCGGCTCTCGGGTCTCGAGCCGTCGGCCCACGGCTATCCGTTCTCGGACGCGGACTATCATGACCTCCGACGCTCGCTCGAGCGCGGCGACTGGGTGCTTGGACAGGACGAACGTCACATGTGGGCTGACATCCGCGAGCGCGCTCGCGAGACAGAACCTGCGTCGTCGGCCGAGCGGACCTTCTTCGAGTGGCTCGAGACCGTCGATTTAGACGAGCTGGTCTCGTCGTCCGAACCGCCGCTGACACACCGGCTCTTTTGGATCGGCGCGAGAAACACGCCGAACAGCGTTTACAGTACGGTGTATCCGGCCTGGCGGACGGCAAAAGCCGGCCTGCAGTTCGTTCGGTCCGATCGATAGTCCCCTTCTTTGGCTGTCACTCGAGATACCCGAGATCAGCGAGTCGTTTTTCGACGCCCTCGTCTGCCGTCTCGATCGATCGATCCTCCTCGAGCCGTGGATACTGGCGCGTTCCAGCCGCCTCGACACACGGGAGAGGCTCGCCATCCATCCGTTCGTCGAATGGAACCCCGAGCGTCGAGAGGACGGTCGGCGCGATATCGAAGAGATGGGCATCCCCGACGCCAGCAGCGTGATCGATATCGTCGCCGTACGCCGCGACCGTTCCCTCGAGCTTGTGGTTCCAGGGCTCGCTCGGCGGGCCGAACTGCTCGTCTCGCAACGTCGCCGAGATGAAGTGTTGGAAGTCCGCCGGGACGGTCACGATGTCGACGGCGTCGTCGCTCTCGGGGCCGTGGAAGTACTCTTCCCTGCGCCCAACCGTCTCGAACACAGGGTCGCCATCGGGCGTCGTGACCGCTCGTAAGGCGTCGATAAGCTGTGTTCGGACGCTCTCGTATTCCGACGGCGGGACGACGCCGTCGGGTTCCCGCCCCTCGAGATTGATTCGGACGCCGAGTTCGATCCGCGAGCGAACGTAGGCGCTCGACGCACGGAAATCGACCTGGGTTGCCCCCGCGCTGACGAGCCCGGCCGGGGCATAGGCCGCGGCGAGGTCGTCGAGGCCGAGGCGTTCGAGGATCGCACCGAGTCGCTGGCTCGTGAGTCCGACCCTCGCGGCGGCTGCCATCGCCCGCTCGGCGACCCCGGGTTCGTACTCCGCTGCGTCCTTCCCTTCCTTGAGATTACCGTCGCGAACGGTCGCCCACGTCGGCATTCCCGTCCCGCCGCGTTCGGTTTCGACGAACCCCGCTTCGCGGAGGTACTCGTTGATCCGGAACTCGTGGCCGTCGTACGGCCCCATTCCGTGATCGCTGGCGACGATCACGTTCGTCGGCTCGTGGGCCTCGAGAATCTCGTTGAGTTGCCGATCGACCTCGCGGTAGATGGCGCTGATCGCTGCTTTGTCGTCGGGCCGCTTGTGAAAGATCGAATCAGTCGCTTGGAACTCGAGAAAGCCGAACTCGGGATCGTATCGGTCGGCGAGATACCGAAACGCCTCGCCTCGCATGCGCACGCAGTCACTATATTTAGTACCGAGATCGTCGGTATCGCCGTCAGGATAGACGCGATACTCACCGATTGCCCCTCGGACGTCCTCGAGCACCCCCTCGGGGTGGCAGTCCGGGTCCTCCGGTGCAGTGTATCCTGGAATCAGGGCCCCATCGAACGCCCGTGGCGGATACGTGACCGGGACGTTGACGACGACGCTCGTCACGCCGTGGCGATCGAGCAACTCCCACAGCGTCCGTTCGCGAACGTCGGTCGCGTTGACGACATCCCAGTCGTACCCATCGAACGAGAGAAAGCCATAGACACCGTGTTTGCCGGGATTCATCCCCGTGTAAAGCGACGGCCACGCCGAGGCCGTCCACGGTGGAATCTGTGACTCGAGGGCCCCGCTGGTTCCGTTCCGATAGATCGACTCGAGGGTGGGGACCTCGTTGTCTTCGAACAGCGGTGCCAGTACCCGATCGCAGGCAGCATCGATGCCGACAAGGAGTGTCTGAAGCGAAGATCCGTCGTCCATCGTCGATTCGTCCATCTCGGTCGGTCTTTGTTATGCCTTAGATTACCAACAAGAAAAGACTGTGTTCGAATCTATCCTTGGTCGGCAGTCACGAGTTGATTGCCATCATGCGTTCGCCAGCTGAAGTAACGACCGTGTACCTGTCTCGACTGGCTTGCGCTCGTCCGTCTCCAGTGCTGACCTACAGTTCACTTGACGCTATCGTACAGCGATGCGATCGTTTGCATTCCCCACGTACCGTGTTCGAGGCTGTAGTATGTCCGCAGTTCGGGGTTGAACTTCGCTTTGTACCGGTTGATCCGGCGCGTATCCGCGCCGATGAGATCGTACGTCTCGAGGCCACGCGCGCGTCCGTCTTGCATGACTGCCCAGTCGAGGAGGTCGTTCGTCGGGAGGTCGACATCGGCGTCGGTCCGGACGCCACCCATCCACCGGCCCGTGGTGTCGCCGTACTCGAGGGCCACGATGCCACCGACGAACTCACCGTCGACACGGAGCGTGTACGGTCGGACGTGGCCGTTTGGCGACCGCTCGGCGAGATCGAGAATGAACTCGACCGGTACGTCGAAGCCGATCCCCTGTGATTCGTAGCGATTCTGGACCTGCTTGTGGATCAGACGGAGCTCCTTGGAGCCGCCGACTGCAATCTCGTAGGCATCGTCGTCGGTGTTGCGAATGTTGCTCCGTGCGTCGCTGCTAAAGCTCATCAACAGGTCGTCTTCCTCTCTCGCGAGGTTGACCACGTAGGTATACTCCGGTGTCACGTCGTACGCCTGCCACTTGAACGGACGTGCGTCTTCGAAGGCTGTCGCGGTGCGAACGTGGCTGTACTTCGGATTCAATTCGGTCTCGATCCACTCGAAGCAGCCGTCGATGAATCGCTGTCGCCGCCGTTCGCGCTTTCGCTGTTTCAGCTTCCCCATGTTTAGAAACGCCGGCCCGAGATACGGCACGCGGAGATGCGGCGGCGGCGAAAACGCCGTCGTCACGAACTGCTTTTTGATCTCGAAGACGGGGAAGAGCCCGACCGGTTCCTGTCCCTTGAATCCGATCAGCGGATGCAACGTCGCACCGGCGTGGTCGGCCTGGACCTGTAGCGCCTCGAGTTCGTGACAGAGCGTTCCCTGTGGCGATCGCTCGACGTATCCGTTCCACTTCTCGAGGTCGTCGTCGGTCGCGACGCGGACATCGATGCTCATGGCTGCGGTCCCCCGCTGTCGGTCGGCCGTCTCGATTCGCTCGTCACGGTCCAGTCCATAGGGATCGCCTCGCGTCAGAGCTACTTTGTAAGCAGCCTGTTTCCTGACTCACCACGAGACAGGTGTGATCGTCTCATACGGTCTGCTGTACCGATTTACCGGTGCAACCGCAGGACGGGTCGCGGTTGCACCAGAAATGACTTACAGCAGACCGTATCAGTATTCGGGAGACCGGTCGGTGTCGGCAGCACGCGTTACGGTGGTCCTACCTGCGGCGATTGCCTTCTGCCCATTCCGCGTTGTTGCCACCATCCCCTCAACTCAGCCGCTCGTAGAGCAGCCGGTTCCAGCGAACAACGAGCCGACAGCCCGGCCAGCCGTCGACGATCCAGAGCCCAACCGCTGTGAGGGCAATACCGACTTGGACGAGTAGATACGGTGTCGGCTCGAGCGCAAGCACCTCTGCGAGATATGGGCCGAAGTTGTGACGGAATCCCTCGAGCAGGCCGCCGTGATCGCGACCCTCGATGATGACGACTGGCCAGAGGAGGTGGGAGATCGTCCACTCGCCGCTCGAGATGTAGCTGGGGATCACATCACCCACGAGGTGAAGCGGATACCCAATGGCGAACGCGAGTCCGAGCGCGGGTCGACCGTATTCTCGAGCGACCAGTCCCGCAATGGTCACGAGCGGGACAGTGATGAATATCGAGTGAGCGAGCGCGTAGCCGGAGTGAAACACGTCGAACTGCCAGGCCAGCGTTTTGTCGACCACGTCCGGCAGAACGGATGCGATTAGGACGACCGCCGCTTCGTACTCGCCGGGCGCGTCCCGGTAGTGAGCGTGACAGACCGCCGAGTAGACGAGGTACCCGAAGAGTGCGTGTTCCCACGGCCACATAGCTGGTTGGACGCCGCTGTCGATATTGATAATGGCGCTGATACGCGATCGCGCGGGATCGTTATCTTACAAGTAACAATGGCTAGGGGATGCGAGCGACTGATAACTGCCAAGTACAATGAAAGGCCTCCCGTTTCAGCCTGTCTCGACCCTGCGTCGGCGAAGCAAGCGCCTCGCTACGGTGATACCGACTGATCTGATCGGTGTCGCTGGCTTCACTGTCGTCGCGACTGTGGTCTTGGTCGTTGCGAACGTGTCATCACCGGTGGTGCGAGCAGCAGTCGGATTTCCGTTCTTGTTTCTCGTGCCGGGCTACGTGACCGTTGCAACGCTCTTCCCGCGAGCGACCCCCGTTCAGGAGCCCCAAGCCGGTCGTCGTCGGTTCATTCAGCAAACGCAGGCGTTGACCGACATCGAGCGTGGGGCGCTTTCGTTCGGACTGAGTTTCGCGGTCTTACCGCTTCTCGGGCTAGTCATTGCGGCAACGCCGTGGGGGTTCACCGGTCCGGTCGTCGGTAGTGCAGTGGCCTGTTTTTCGATTGTCGGTACGAGTCTCGCTACTGCCCGCCGACTGTCCGTTCCGCCAGTCGATCGCTACCGGGTGAGATTCGGTCGGCGGCTCGAGGCCGCTCACACAGCGGTCTTCGGCGCGAAATCGACACTGCAGGTTGCTATCAACGTCGTACTCGTCCTCAGCATGGTGCTTGCGGTGACGACAGTCGGCTATGCGCTCGTCTCTCCACAGGAGGGCGAGCAATATACGAGCCTTCGACTGCTCACCGAAAACGAGTCTGGAGAACTCGTCGCGTCGGGGTACCCGCCGGAAATCGAACCGAACGAGTCGGTCCCGTTCGTCGTCGGTGTCGAGAACCAGGAGCAACGAGAAATGACCTATACTGTCGTCGTGCAGGAACAGCGATTCGTGGACGGCGAGCTGGTCGAACGGACGGAGCTACAGCGGACTGACATGCAGGTCAATCAGGGGACGACCGACTACGTCGATCAAACCGTCACGCCAACGACCGAGGAGGGGACCGTTCGAATTGCTGTCCTGCTGTATCCTGACGGGACACCGGAGACACCGACATTCGAGAACGCCTATCGGAACGCATACTTCTGGACGACTGTAGCTGAGACAGACAGTACTGTGCCCGAAGGCGGTAGCAGTGAGGACGAAACCGATTCTACAGACAATGAGACCGAATCCAGTGACACGGACGATGGGATCGGCGATCCATTCGACGGCATATTTGACGACGATGTGGCTGCCGAAACCGAAAGCGAAGCCGGACCGGCTGATGAGGCTGCCGAAGACGAACCGGACGACGAGATCGATGACGCCGAGGCCGAAGGTGAACCGGCTGACGGAGCCGATGACGTACCGATAGACGACTGATATCGCGTCTCGAGATCGCGCCGCAAGTAATTCGGCCTGATCGGTGTGATACATCGGCGGAGGTGGTGACACCATCGACACTGCGGCTGCGACCGAGACGCGGTCGACGGCAACGAATCCGTCCGCGCCACTGGTATCGCTGACTCCGGTCGCTTCTCCGCTGGTCCTCGCTCGAGCGCACCGAAATCCGGTCAGTGCCGGATAATCTCCTCCATAACAATAGCTTGCTTCCTGACTGACTCGAGTAGCAGACACTTCGATAGAGAACACAACCAATATCATGAGAATAAGTAACAGAATTCCCGCACGCAGTACGTGCGTGCTCGTTATCACGAACGTTGTGATCGTGTTTGGAACGATAATTGGGGCTGGCATCGTCACTGCCCAATCGGTGCCCTCACAATCTGACGGTCAGTATGCAGTCGTTCAGGGGGACGAGTGTGTCACTATCGATCCGCTTGGCAACGGCTCACAATCCGTTGAGGCGTTTTACGACTATCGAACGCCGAATACCGCGCCTCGTTCGTACAACTACAGCTCGTACGGCACGACACATCTTCAGGAAGACGATACGAGTTCGCTGTTCCTGTACGAGGGACGTGATGGCATCAGTCTCGTTTTGCTTCACGACCAGCACGCTGGCGATACCGCCGGTGGTGCGGTGACGATGGAGTTCACTGGGCTGCCCGACGCCGGCGAGTGGGTCATTGAGGACGATGGCTATGAGGGACGTGATGACGAATTCATGCACGATCGCACCTCGAGTCGCATCACGTGGGTGTATACCGATGGGCGGAACGACGGAGCTGTCTTCCGCGGTGGCCTCGATGACGACGTCGAACTCACGATCGATCCCGCGTTTAACGACGCAGCCGATTTCCGGCTGTACGAGGGCACGATTACCGACTGGCAGGTGCTGTCGGCGACCGAGAACGGCTACGAACGGACCTCGCTTGACATGACCGAACCGATCGAGATCCGATCCGACGGCTGTCCCTCGGTTTCGGTCACCGAACTAGAGATCGACGACAGGGTGACGACTGGTGAGTCCGTTGCTATCACGGCGACCGTCGAGAACGCCGGCCAGCGAACGGCGACAACGGCAGTTCCGATCACCGTCGACGGCGAAATCGTCGACGAACGGGATGTGACACTCGAGCCTGGCGAGACCACGACCCTGTCAACGACGACGACGTTCGACGATACGGGGACGTACACCGTCGCGGCAGGTGACCGAACCATGACGATGTCCGTCACTGGAAGCGGCGACGAGATGGTTGGATTCGGCGTTGTTGCCGTCTCGCTGGCAGCGCTGGCCGGTGTCCTGCTCATCCGCTATCGCCAGTAAGTCAACGCCACCTCGATCGCGACATTGTTCGAGCCGTGATCTTCTTCGCTCCTTTCAACTCGTGATTCGCTCGAGACGGAGGCTCACGGCAAGTGGCGACCGCATGTCCACGTTTGAGCGTCGAAGCGATTCGCTCTGCCCACCAGTATCGAAACCGAAAACGGCACTGATACTGACTACTGTCTGTCATTTCCGGTGCAACCGCAACCCGTCCTGCGGTTGCGCCGGTAAATCGTTACAGCAGACCGTATGAGAAATAGTGAATTAAAACACGTTTGCGGACCGCTCGCTGCCTTCATCGTCCACATCTCGTGACTATCGCTTCACTCCCTGAGAAATGATGACATAACAATTGGGATGAACTGCATCGGCATGGCTGAGGCGAATAATGTCACAACGATCCAGTAGCATGAACCCTGCAACGTACTCGTCGCTCACGATGTTTGCAGTCGTGGCCTCTCTCGTCGTCAGTTCGACGTTCGGCGTGGCTGCAGTGGCCGGCACGGCCACAGCACAGTCCGGACCAGACACGTATACAATCTCTCAGGGAGACCAGTGTACGACCATCGAACCGCTCGGCAACGGGCACCTGACCGTCGAGGAGTTCTACGACTACCGGACCCCGAATACGTCTCCGAGTTCGCACTCCTACAGCTCTCACGGAACGACTCATCTCCAAGAAGACGATACGAGTTCGCTCTTCTTGTATGAAGGCGGTGACGGTCTCAGTCTCGTGGTGCTCCACGATCGGAATCGCGGTGACTCCGGCGGTGGCGCAGCGACGATGACGTTTACCAACTTGCCAAAAGAAGGCGAGTGGGTCGTCGAGGACGATAACTACGATGGAGCCGACGACGAGTTCGATCACCGCGACACCTCGAGTCGCATCACGTGGCTCTGGTCTGAGGGCCGAAGTGACGGCGCTGCGTTCAACGGCGGCATGGACGACGACTTCTTGATCGAGATCAGCCCACGGTTCAACAGCGACGCCGCTACCGTACAGTCGACCGACGGCCGGATCAGTGAGTGGGACGCAGTCTCTGCGACCCAGACCGGCACCGAACGAATCTCGCTCGATATGGACAAACCGGTCGTGATCCAGTCCGGGAGTTGTAGCTCGCATACCGTGACCGAACTGACCATGGACGAGACGGTGTCGCCGGGCGAGTCTGCGACCATCGAGGCCACGGTCAAAAACGACGGCGGCGTCACCAAGAACGTTACCGTGCCGTTTACCGTCGATGGTGAGACCGTTGACGAACAAGAAGTGTCCCTCGACCCTGGCGAGACCGTGACGCTGTCGACGACGACCACGTTCGACGAAGCGGGCACATATACGATCGGAGCAGCAGACCAAACAAAGGATGTAACCGTCGGTAATGGTGATGGATTGCCCGGCTTCGGTGTGACTGCCGTGGCAGTGGCCGCGCTTCTCGGAACGCTCGTGGTCTATCGTCGCCTGTAGTCCGTCGTCGTCGTTCTCCGATCGGGCAAAAATCAGGAACACTCTCGACGTTTGTTTCTCACACGGTCAACGCGATCACTTGCCTTATTTACAGGACACCGTCGACATCCGCTTAGTGATCGACGACGTCACGATACACGTCGTGAATCCGTGGAGCCATCCACCCCATATTGATTTTCTCGGCCTGCTCACGCCCGTTCGACCGAGTTTCGCTGGTAAGAACAGTAGCCAGCGCGCGTCGAAGCTCCGCGTCTGTTTGACAGACGCTCGAGGGTGTGACACCCTCGAGTCGCTCACGGACATCGCCGACGTCGACGGAAATAACCGGCAGGTTACACGCCAGTGCCTCTTTGACCACGTTCGGCGATCCCTCACGGTCGGAGGTCAACAGCAGGCAGTCGGCAGCGTTCATATAGATCGGCATCTCAGCGTGTGGCACTTCACGAGCCGTCTGGAGGTGGACCGGTCCCGAAACGTCGTCACGAACCGCGTCGACGATTCGTGCCGCTCGTGGATAGTTTTTCACTGTACGCTCTTTCTTGTATGGAAAGAGCACGTGTTTCGCATCCGGGTCCCAGCCAAGTCGATCGATCGCGTTCGACTGCGACATCGGCTCGAAGATATCGAAATCAACCCCATGAGGAATCACGTGACAGTCCTGTCCCAACTCACGTTCCATCTGTTCCGACATGACGATCGTGGCATCACAGTAGGGCGCACAGCGTTTGCTCACCCAGCCGAGTTCACCGTCGAGATCCGTCCCCCAAAGCGAGAGCACGACGGGCAATCGCGGTTGCGCCAGTGCAAACGGCGCTGTCAGTCCGTAGTTCGCGTGAACGAGATCGTACGACCCGAGTGATTCAGTCAGCACCGTCGGATAGAATCGCACGTAATCGAGGACGGATCGGCCCGATTCCGCCGTCACCATCCCCGGTACCGAAACCGTCGTGCAGTCGATGCCGCGTTCCTCGAGGGCCCGTATCTGCAGTTCGAACGGTGGCGAGTTCGATTTCGATGTCAGATTAAGAACATTCATCTTCGAGTGGGTGTCTTTGTCCGGACGTTCTGGAGTTGGAGGTTTTGTTATGAAGCATCTGAGGTGGCAATCCGAACGCGTCCGTTACTGCCAGCGAACGGCTGATAATTCTGCAATCACCATCTGACAATCAGTTCTGTCTCAATTTCCGGGATGGCTCTATATCGAAGTTACTGGTATTCACGCGCTTCATAACAAGGTGTGGGCTTGCGAAGGTGCGAATAATGCCACAGGCGCGTTCGCGTTCGACACTGGGAGAGAGTGGACTCCTCGCAATCGGATTCCTCGCTCTCAGTGGTGCCGTTTTCGCCGCTCACTCGACACCGGCGACTGGATACGAGCTGTCCCTGTATACGAACACGCCACTCGCGTTCTGGATACTATCCGGGTGTGCGCTGTTCGTTTCCCTCCTCGTTTCTTTCGGGGCGACGACCGACTGGTACCGCCAGCTCGGGCTCGGACTCGGTGGTGGGTCCCTCGTGGCCTTCGTTGGACTTCCGATTCTTCGCGGATATCGGTTTTATGGTGCCGGTGATGCGCTTACCCATCTTGGATGGATACGTGGTATCCAGTCAGGGTCATTTTCACCTATCGAACTCGAGTATCCTGCGTTTCATACAGTCACGACCATCCTCTCCGTGATATTCGAGATCGATCTCGCTCATGCAGCGTTGTTCGTGATTGTCACTCTGTCGTCTCTTTTTTTCTTGTTTGTGACACTGTCGGTGTCGGTTGGACTTGAGAGTCCGTATAGCACGGTTATCGGTGCCTTTTCTGCCTTTCTGTTTTTGCCAATCACGAACCTCAGTACTTATCTCGTTCCTCACGCAATGTCACAGGCAATCCTGTTTTTTTCGGTCACTCTATACCTCTTGCTGAAGTACGTTGGCGGTGGGGCAGTACACCCTCTCCTATCTGCTATCGGAGTGCTCTTTGCGATCACATCGATTACGCTCGTCTTCTATCACCCACAGCTCGTCGCGCATCTACTCGTTGTTTTTCTTGGTATCTGTGTATTGCAGTATCTATACCGACGGTATCGTACAGATCATCCGATTGTAGACCATCGTCCGATCTACGGTCAAACTATCGTACTTCTGGCTGCATTTCTCGCGTGGACCACCCAGCATGACTTCCTTTTAGGCTCGGTCGAGTACGCTGTCTCCGGAGCCCTTGCGTACTTTATCGGAGGAGGGTCAGCCAGCGATTCGATCGGTTCACAGAGTACATCACTCGCTGAACTCGGTGCCAGCGCCACTGAACTATTTCTAAAACTCTTCAGCCCAAGCCTCGTATTTATCGGCCTGACCGGACTCTTGATGCTGTGGACGATCTGGGAGAACGATGGAACAATGATGCGGAAGACGAACGGTTTCGTTCCGTATTTCATCATCAGCTTGGCCGGACTGACCGGCGTTTTCGCATTGTATTTTCTCGGTTCCTACGGAAATATGTACTTCCGCGTGCTCGGGTTGATGCTAGTCCTGATCACGATCACAGGGTCAATTGCGATCGTATATGGTTTAACTACGTTCGCAAGAGAACATTTGCCAGCGGGTGTACACGGTATCGTCATTGTCGGATTGGGGTTCTTATTATTGATTTCGTTAGTGGCTGTGTTCCCATCGCCGTATATCTACAGCGCCTCCCCACACGTTACTGATATGTCTATGTCCGGTCACCAGACTGCCTTTGACAACAGAGATGAGAATGTGACGTTCGTCGGAATCCGTGCCGGACCGAACCGATACGCAGATGCGATACGCGGTGAATTGACTCGCAACCAGCAGTACGATGGGATAACTAGCGAGGAGATTGATAATGGACTCTCCAGACAATATATCGATGACCGATATTTGATCGTGACACAAGCAGATAAGGGTCGGGAACTACGTGCCTACCAAGAATTACGGTATTCACGGAGACAATTGAATTCGGTTGGTGGGCAATATGGCGTCAATCGAGTTGAGTCTAATGGCGAGTTCGAACTATACTATATCTACGGGATGGACGAGTAACTTCGATAATGACAACAAGAGGTTCTTTGCCAACTCTATTATTTAGTATAATATCTGTGGTGTATTTAACACCGAGTGTTATACGCTGAACAGGCGCAATACCACGGCCTTTAGGCCGTGGATACGCGCCGTCACTCAGTGTCACGCCCCACCGTCTCCGACAGGACTGGATATTCCACGGTTCTCAATCCAATCTTTTACAATTGAAGCAAGTATAAGCGATTATACAGCCGTTCCACGAATGCTGGAAGTCCATCGCACCCACCGAGCACGAATCCTCAACCGCTCACAGGTAGAGGACTCGCTCGACCGCCACGGATGGTCGGCCAGCAAACTTTGGAACGTTGCCAACTATCACTCCCGCCAAGTCTGGGAGGACACGGGCGAAATTCCCGACCACGAGGAGTTGAAACGCGAGTTGAAAGG
>NZ_FOIC01000076.1 GCF_900111485.1 Natrinema hispanicum
CGCCAATCCCCAGCGACACACTTGGTTCACTATTGAGAGACCATTCATGAGACTGCTACGAAATCGGTCTGACGGCAAATCGCTATCCAACTACGATAAACCAATTCTAATAATGATGGAATGTCTTGATAGGGAGGAGATCGACAAAATGCTTGTGCGAAAGGGTATTGGTACCCTTGCAATGGTTGACGGGAAGCAACCATACTCTATCCCAATATCTTTCGGATACGATCCTGAGCAGATGGTATGCACGATACAGTGGGGGAAGGGGGATGGGAGTCAGAAAGATCAAGCTATTGAATCTAACTCAAATGTCTGTCTTACTGTCTATGAACAAGATATTGATGACGAAGAGGTCTGGCGAAGTATAGTCATCACGGGTGAGATATACGAGATAGAGGAAGAAAATGAAGAGCGAGCATATGCGAGTTTGGCTTCGAATGCAGAGTTTCCTACTGACGTTGGTGTCTGGGGAGTTCCGTTCGAGGACGTTGAATTCCGCTTGTTTGGACTAAGTACGGAGAATTGTACAGGCCGCAAGTTTGCATCAAAATATAACGGGTGGGGCTAATGGTTCACAAACGACTAACTTGAGCGGAGCCATCTCAGTACCAGTGATTTACCGAGAAGGAGATCGGCCTACGAGGTGACGTCAGTTAGAATGTCCGCGGGTCGCTATCGACAATACTCGCAAATGCGACGTTCTTTTGAACCTGCTCGATTTTAACGGTGGGCTCGTCACCAGGTTGGGCGTCAGGGACGATCACGACGTAGCCACGTTCGACTTTTGCAATGCCGTCGCCCTGATCGCCGACAGTCTCGATTGTCACGTTGCGGACCTCGCCTTTCTTGACAGGGGGTCCCGATGGGACACGGCTCGTGGTCTCTTGAGGGGGAGATCGCTGTGGCTTTTGTTGAATCGATGATTCAGTCGAGCCAGGTGACTCGAGAATCGCTACGCGATACGTTTTGTCGGCTGACAACGCCTCGTGATCAACTTCACTCGAGGGAACTTCAATAACGTATGTTCCATTTCGCTCTTCGATTGGAGCGCTGAACAGAGAGCGAAGGGAATCTGGAATCTCGACCATTGAGTTTCTAGTACTCAGCACCCACGGGACAAGTAAGTTTTAGTACTTCACAAAGCTGGCTCTTGTGCTCTGTTGACTCGATGGAAATCCTGCTATCCCATGAGAGCGTGAAACAAGTATGGGACGCAAGAGGCCGAGAACTATTCCGTGCTCCGAAGCACGTGCTGTTGACTGGCCCAAGTGCGTAGGAAGCCGAGTCCTGGGCATTACAGCCCGACTGCCGCTCCCGGCGGCAGTCGGGAAAGCCCGTATAGGTGAATCTCTGTTTCACGCACCACCGTCCCGAGGTGAACCCAATGTTCATCGGAATCGACGTACACAAGCGGTACTCACAAATCGCAGTATTGGACCAAAACGGTGAGATCGTCGAAGAGGTTCGCGTCGAAAACGCGAACCTCGACGACTTCGCCCAGCAGTACGCTGGGTCAAAAGCCGCGCTTGAAGCGACCAGCAACTACTACCACATCCATGACACTCTTTCAGAGTATCTGGATGTGACCGTCGCTAACCCCGGCGAATTGAAGTTGATCTCCGACTCGGACAAGAAAACTGACCGCGTTGACGCGAAACAACTCGCTCGGATGGTTCGGTTAGGATCAATTCCTGAAAGCTACGTTCCAACTGACGAGGTTAGGCAAGCCCGCGCACTTGTGCGCGGGCGCCAGAAGCTCGTCGAGAACCGGACCGAGTACGCGAACAAGATCCATGGCTTGTTGAGTGATCACGGCATCACTCGGGAGGTGAAGCCGTTGAGTGTGAAGGGACGAGAGTTCCTGGCGGAACTCTCGCTCCCGGCCCCGTGGGACGCGTTGTTGGAGTCGTATCTGGAACTCATTCAGGTGCTCACCGAACAGATTGAGTCGTTAGAAGCAGAGATCGAGGAGCGGGCTGGGTCTCTGAAGGAGACCCAGCTCCTGATGACGATTCCTGGTGTGAGTTACTTTACGGCGTTGACGATTTACGCGGAGTTGGGAGAGATCAACCGGTTTGATCGGGCCAAAGAGGTCGTAAGTTACGTTGGATTGAACCCGATAATCCGCGAGTCTGGCGACTCGCGGTTTGAGGGGAGCATCTCGAAGCGAGGATCAGGACGAGTCCGGTGGCTGCTCGTTCAAGCGTCATACTCAGCGGTACATACGTGCGAAGATGAGTACCTCAGCCGGTTTTACAACCGGTTAGCTCGAAAAAAGAACTCGAAGACAGCGATTGTAGCAACCGCCCGAAAGCTGTTGGTTTCAATGTATCACATGCTGGATCGTGAGGAGGTGTACGACCCACCAGGGGTGAGTACCTGAGCGCCGCTCCGGCGGCGCTCATTGGCCGGTTGGTGGCAGCGTGAGCGACTGCTCTCGCAAACAAGAAGTCCCCCGCCTGATGGTTGTCTCAGTAGCTATCGGTTCGCCGGTTGTCGATTCTACGTTCGAAAACTACAGCAAGTCCTCGTCGCCGGAAGAATTATCTTGGCAAGCGTGGTTTGGTCAGTCAGCAGAATTTCCATCTATGAGAAGCCTGCTACCTGAATTAACCACGTTTGCGTAGATATTCGTTAGGGTTCGTCTCAGATGTGAGAGACTTTCCTCATCAA
>NZ_FOIC01000050.1 GCF_900111485.1 Natrinema hispanicum
TCTCACGGTTCATGTGGCCGCCATCGGGCACGGCAGACTGTCTCTGGTGCTCGAGTTCACTGGAATCGCGCTCGCTGGGACATCCCTGTACGTGAAGGTCAACCTCGGTAATCGGTTCGCGACCCGTTTCTCTCCAATTGCTGTTGCGACGTTCATGTTCGATCCGCCAGGCTTCGCCACCAGTATCGGGGACAACCATCACTCGTCGGCGACGGCCGTTGATCATCGTGTACTCGAACACGAATTCGACGGTCGGTTCGGTGGACTGGTCACAGCCGCCATCAGTTGCGAGACGTGGATCGTTATCGGCATTGATGAGTAGAATTCCGTCCTCGGTCTCGAAATTGTAGCCTCGGCTATCGTCGTCGGCGATAATGATCTCTGAGCCGTCGGTCGCTTCAATGTCTCCCGGTTCGTAGCCGGCGACGGCGCGGGCCTCCGCTCGCAGGCGCATCTCGCGAGCGCCTTCGCACTCGAGTTGTTCGGCACGCTTTGCGACAGCTTCGTGATCGTTGACGAACGTCATTGGTCGCCCACCTCGACAGCGCCGACGATCGCGTCAGCCATCGTCTTGAACAGGTACTGCACGTCGAAGCCGCCGCGACGGTTGGCGATGTAGTCGATCCAGTCGTCGATCGTCTTCTCGACGTCCTCAAGGTCGTAGCGGACGGTGCGCTCGCCGTTCTCGATAACGTGAACAGACTCGTCGGTCGTCCGGTAGACGTGGTGTGCGCCCTCGTTGTCGATGCCGACGGAAATGTAGTCGGAACGTGGGTCGGTGGTCTGTGCTTCCGAAACCGTTTCGTGGGTTCGCGGTTGAACACTCATTGTCCTTCTAGCACGGAGGACGCAGGTCGGGTGTTCCAGCACCCGGCCGAGAATCGGTTTTCCCAGCCCCCTGCGCCTCACAGCTACTACTCTATCAGCCAATCTATTAAACCTATTGGTTGTAGGTTATCACCAGTAGGTTTTTGGCCATTGCCATCAACTTATCATACACCGATGAGTATAGCAACCAAATCCATGGACGCAGACGATATGCGCGATGCTGATTGGGCGATCCTTAACGTGCTTCGCGAAGGGCGTGCAAATGCACCGCTTATCGCCGAAGAAGCGGGCTACTCTTCACAGTACGTCCGAGAGCGACTTGGGCGTCTGAAACAGGACGATATCGTCAAGCCACTGGGGCATGGCATCTATGAGATCAACGAAGACGAAGTACCAGAGAGCGATCACGATGAGTGACCAGCAGCCGCTGTCAGACCTCGAGGCACGATTCGATATCAAGTCACTATTTTGACATAGCTCAAAGTCCTTACACTGAAACTACTGTGAGCATCACCTCAAGCCAATGAACGACATCCCCCAACCGGCCACAAGACCATTTTTTAATGATTTACTCGGCTCTGCACGTTTATGAGTGAGTTCGATAAAGGATCTAAAACATCTGTTTTCAACCGTCTCGGAAGACGACCAATTGCTCTGTACCTCGATTGCAGCCGTCGTTTCCGCCAGTACCCGCACCAGATTGGTGATCCCAACAGGAAGCATCGACAAAACGCTATCAGAAATCTCTGTCTTCAGCGGTTCTGTACGCCTCTGACGACGCCCACATATAAACGTGCAGAGTCGAGGTCTTCATAGAAGTTCCAAGAATACTGAGTGTCACTCTATTACAATCACATTTATCATGATACGATTAGTTAGAATATCGCAATGACATAATGACATGGAATAGGGAGATACACGAATGCGAGTGATAGCACACCTGCGAGCACGTGCGGACACGGCCTACGATAATACGTATCACCACAAGCTTCGAGGCCGAATCTGGAACGCGCTTGACGGGACCGAATACGACGAAATACACGACGAGGATCGACCGAAGGGATTTACATACAGCAATCCGTTCCCTCCGGGAGATATGCGGGAGGGCGACGAGCGAACGTTACTCGTAGCGTCGCCGCACGAAGAACTACTCGCCAACGTCGCGGCCGATCTCAAAGACGACCGGGAGTTAAATATCGGCGAGATGCCCTTCCACGTTGATTCGGTCAACGGGCTGGCGACCGACGTAGGCGAACCGGGCACGTCGGGCACGATCGAGACGGGAACAGGTGTACTGGTTCGGATTCCGCCGTGGCGCTTTGAGGAGTACGGCATCGACACCGACCACGACGAGGCAGAGTTCTGGCGGCCCCAACATACGATGGAGCCGTTCCGCAACCAGATTGAAAACAACCTCGACAAGAAACACGACCTGTTTTGTCCCGACTACCTGCCCGGCCCGTCCGAGACCGACGGCGATCTGTTCGACGGGGCAGACCTTATCAAGACGTTCTCGATCCCAGTAACCGTGACACAGGGCCAACGCGAGACATGGGTGTTGAGCAAATGGCGGTTCGACTACACCGTCCGCGACGACCACCACCGACGCCACCTGAATCTCGCGCTCGACACCGGTATCGGCGAGCGAAACTCGCTCGGGTTCGGGTTCGTCAACATCACCGAGAAAGAGGACCAGCGATCGGGCCGGAGGGAGCGCGTCGATGCTTGATCCTGACGAGTTCTACGACGAGTACCAGCCCGAGAAATTGGAGGGCGAACTCCCGGAGCGACCAATCTCGTCGCTTCGAGACATCCAGCACCTCTACGGCCGCCTCTACACGCTGGCGACGGCCGGTGGCGGTGACTACGCGGCGTATCTGACACCCGACCAGGCCAACGACCTGATCGGCGCGGAAGAGAGCCTAATCGTCGTCCGGGTCGATCTCTCCGACGACCAACCTACACTTGACGCAGATGAACCCGTCAAGATCACTCAGTACACCGACGACCTCGTCCAGAAAGTCGCCCACTGCAAGTACAACGCCGCGCGCGGGATTGACCACAGCGTTACTCACCGCTCGGGACGCAACAGCGATTCTGAGAAGTTGGCCCGCTACGCCTGCGAGCGCCTGACCAAGTGGGCGACTGACGATATCGTTCAGGATGTTGCCGACGAACACCCGGATGGAGAAGTCATTCGCGGGCTAGCAACCGTCGGCGATGAGGAATCGAACCTCGACCGAATCCGGTCTGCAGTCAAGGCCGAACTCGGCGGTTCGACTACGGCACTCCTAACCGTACAGGTTCGACGAGAAGCGGGTGCGGACTACGAGTGGCCCGGCGACGTGCCAGTGTTCAACGAGGCGATGCGTGCACGGAAGCTCTCGAAACTGGTCTCGAAGGGACAGGCGACGAACTCCGCTGGCCAGGCCACCGATCTGATCAGCGGTGAGCGCACCCGAACCGTCGGCACTGCGGAGGATCCGCTCAACTACTTCCTCGGCAAGCAGATGGAGAAGTTCCCGGGATTAGATCCGGACGAAGCGTGGCGGAGCCACCCCATCTCCGAAGACGGGGCAGTCACGCTGATGAACGCCGAGGAGTTCGTCGACGCCTGTTCCTACCGGACGTTCAACGCCGACGTGTACTACCTCCCGTACTTCCTCGGTCGACCGACGCCTGCGGAAACCTACAACCTGTACGCGGCCCTTCACAGCGTCACACAGGCCGACGACATGGGTCCGGTCCAGACGCTCTACGACGAGTTGGGAGATCACGAAGCGAATTCCGAGGGCCGACTGCGGTTTTACGTCGCAGCAGTCATGAAACACCAGATGTCCCGCTTCGACGTGTACGGAGAGACGCTGAACGGGCGGATCCACTACCCGACTGCGGTCGGGGAGCGACACGAACAGATCACGGAAAGTTGGGTCTTCGACGAGAACGACGACAGAAACGGGGATCGAACACCACCGATGCCCTCCCATAAGGAGTGGTCGCTTACCACGTATCAGGACTTCCGAGAGATGGTCGGATCGGGAGCCTATCTTTACCGGACGTTCCCCTTCACTGACGAGGACACCGATGCGACGGTCGACGACGAGCGAATCGATGTCCACGTCTCGATACTTGCCGGCGACCCCGTACCGCGGACCCAACTCGTCAGCGCCTACGTCGAGCGACTGCTCGATCGAGACGGCGACGACGTGCCGGAACTCCTGATCGCCTCCCAGTTCGCACAGTTGTGCGCGCTCGAAAACGCCGATCTCGTCACGACGGACGCCGGCGATGCCGAATCGACACTGATCGACGGTCCCGATTACGACACCATGGAACCAGAACACGCGCGAACCGACGGCGGCACGGCCGCCCTCGATCGCACTGAGAAGCTCGAATCGTTCATCGAACAGACTGACGGTCTAGACGACCCCGAGCGGAAGGGTGCGTTCCTGCTTGGCACGCTCGTCGGCCAAGTCGGTACCTACCAGCAGGGCTACCACGACCGGTCTACGACTGTCATCGACCAGTACCCGATCAAGTCGATGACCAAAACCAAGATCAAGCGCATCACCCAGGAGGTAATCGACAAAGACGTCGTCTACTCTCGGGAGCTGGCCAAGAAAGGATCGAACATCAACTCGACGATGTACAAGGAAGTCACGAACGCCATCGTCGAAACCATGGCTGGAAACGATCCGTCGGGCTGGGAGATCAGCACCGACGATCTGCGCTTCTACTATGCCCTCGGCTTGACCTACGGCATGAACGACCGATCGACGAACGAGGACGACGCAACGACCGACGACGAAACCGACGACGAAACCACCGACGAATCCCCCGATACCAATGAGTGAACACTACCCCACTGTCTCGAACAGATCCGAGATCGTCTTCGCGTACGACGCAGTCGACGCGAACCCCAACGGCAACCCCCTCAGCGGCGCGAACCGACCGCGAATCGACCCCCATACGGATCAGGCGATCGTTACCGACGTTCGACTCAAGCGATACCTGCGGGATCAATTACAGGACGACGGCCACGGCGTCTACATTCGCAACGTCAAGGAAGACGACGGCGATCAGGCGACCCGCGAGGACCTCCTCGAGGACCGGCTCAAGGATATCGACCTCGACGATGTCGACGAGGATGACATCGAGAACGCTGTCTTCAGTCAGTTCCTCGAAAACAGCGCCGACGTTCGCTACTTCGGCGCGACGATGAGCGTCGACATGGACGACGAGAAAGTCGATCACCTCCCGGATCACTTCACTGGTCCCGTCCAGTTCTCACCTGGCAAGTCGCTCCACCGAGTTATGGAAAACGAGGAGTACAACAGCCTCACCAGCGTCATCGCAACCGGCGACGACAAGGCACAGGGCGGGTTCGACCTCGACGACCACCGGATCCAGTACGCGTTCATCGGATTCCACGGGCTCGTCGACGAACACGGGGCCGAGGACACGCTCCTGTCGGATCGGGACGTGCGGCGGCTGGATACGCTGTGCTGGCGTGCGCTGAAGAATCAGACGATCAGCCGGAGCAAGGTCGGACAGGAACCCCGGCTCTACCTCAGAGTCGAGTACGCCGACGAGAGCTTCCATCTCGGCGGGCTCGATCAGGACCTCGAGCTCAACAGTGAGGAATCTAACCCTGTCGAGGAACTCCGGAACGTCCGCGATATCTGTGTCGACGTGACAGCACTGCTCGAGCGACTCGAGGGTGCATCCGATCGGATCGACACCGTCCATGTCGTCGCCAGCGATGTCCTCGAGGTCTCCATCGACGGTGATACGGGCGGCCACGAGTTGCTCTACGACGCCCTCGAATCGGCCGTCGGGAGCGAAGCCGTCCGCGTGATCGACGTGTACGAGGACGCGAAGGCGACCGCCCCGGAGGAGTGACCTGTGACCGAGCACGCACCGGCCGCGTCGGGGCTCCCCGATGGCGCTGAGACGTGCCTGTCGTTTACCGTCAGCGGGCCCTGGGGGCACTTCCGGCGTATCGAGGGTAACATCGTGAAACAGACGTATCGGGTCATCCCGCGGACGACTGTCGCCGGCTTGATCGCCGCGATGCTGGGCATCGAACGCGACGGCTATTACGATCTGTTCGCCCCGGGCGAGTCGCTGGTCGCAATCGAACCGACGAGCGAACTGCGGACGATGAAGCTACCGATGAACACGCTCTCGACCGCCGACGAACATCTGGCGTCGCTGAACCCCCGCGGGAAACTTTCGATCAAGCTCCCCGATCCGTCCAAGCCCCGACAGCAACACAACTACGAGGTCCTCGTCGATCCTGCCTACCGGATCGACGTGTGGCTCGCCGACGACGAGCGGTACGACCAACTACGCTCGCTGCTCGAGTCGGGGAAGTCGTACTACGTTCCGAGCCTTGGTCTCTCTGAGTACTTGGCGACAGTCGACTACCACGGTGAGTTCTCGATCGAGCAGGGGCCCGGCGGTGAGACGGTTACTATCGACTCGACCGTCCCCGAAGCCGTCGACTCGATCGTTCCCGAGCCGGAGACGCGCTACCAGATCGAGCAGACGCCCGCGTTCATGGAACGCGACGACGGTGGTCGGACGACCAGCGCGTTCGTCTCCTACGCCTACAACCCGGACGGTGGCTCGCTCACGTTCGCTGACCTGTCGACATACTCAGTCGATGACCGAACCGTGGTGTTCACCTGATGGTGGATGCGCCGATCTCTCATCCTGCCGAGGACGGCGACGAGGCGACGTTGCTCCTCGATCACCTGAACGAGGTAGCTAAACGGGTGGAATCCGTCGTCTCCGCGGACGCAACGACGATCGGCGGCGACCCGCTCACTGAGATGACGGCGATCGTGGCACGATGTCACGACTTCGGGAAGGCGACGACGTGGTTTCAGGAGTACGTGGTTGACGTGCGAGACACCAGTAAGCGGACGAACCACTCCCTGTTCGGGGCCTATCTCGGGTACTACGTCCTCGACCGGCTGGGCTACGACAGCGAGGACTGTCTCGCGGCCTTCGTCGCACTCGCGAAACACCACGGTCGCCTCCCCGATACGGAGGAATACGTCGAAAAAGTATCTCGGTTCGACAACACGAGCGAGGCGAGTAACGAACGCCAGCGAATCCTAGTCGAACAGGTAGCGAACGTCGACGACCATCGCCGGGAATTCGCGCGATCGTTCGTCTCTGACGCCACCGATGGTAATGGATCGTGGGATGAATTCGCCGAAGAGGTCGACGAGGAGGACGACTCCCTGTTCGAGACCGTCTACGAACACGTCTCCATGTTCGGTTTCGGTAACGACCGCTCGGCACCTTCCGACAAGTTCTACGAACTGCTTCTCCAGCTTTGGAGTGGACTGATTCTCGCCGACAAAACGGTGGCTGCCGGTATCGAAGACGGCAATCTCGACGCGTCCGAACCGGACGCTCGTACGCTCTCCGAGTACATCGCCGACCTGGGAGGAGATACCGACGAAGACAGTCAGGAAGACGCTCTCGATACGCTCCGTGACGAGGCGAGAGACGACGTACTCAACGGTGTCGAGCAGTTCCGCGACTCGGATACGTCGATTGCAACGCTGACACTACCAACCGGAATGGGAAAGACGCTGACCGGTCTCAATGCTGCTCTCGCGCTCCGAAGCGAGAATAAACGGGTCGTCTACGCATTGCCCTTTACCTCCGTCATCGATCAGGTTGCCGACGAACTCACGGACGTATTCGACACCGACGCTCGAGACGACCTGTTGACGATCCACCACCACTTGGCCGAGACGGTAACGAAACTCGGTGATCCGGATGACGATCCCGACGAGCATGCCCGACTCGCGGAGATGGTCGCCGAGAGCTGGCGCTCCGGAATGACGCTCACGACGTTCGTCCAACTCTTTGAGAGCCTCGTTGGCCCGAGCAACACCCAGTCGATGAAACTGCCGGCGCTGTACGATTCCGTGATCGTGCTGGACGAGCCCCAGGCGTTGCCAATGGAGTGGTGGAAGCTCGTCCGCCGGATCACGACGATCCTCACGGAAGAGTACGACGCGACGATCATCGCGATGACTGCGACCCAGCCGGCGGCAAACGACGAGGATGCGGCGTCTCAAGCCCTGTTCGACGACGCGTTCGAACTGGTCAACGACGTGGATAGATACTTCGATCACTTCGAACGAGTCGAGTACGACATTCACGATTCTGTACTCGCGTTCGACGACACCGACGCGACAGTAGACTATGAGACTGCTGGCCGGACGATCCTTAACGAGACCGGCGAGACCGAGTCGGTACTCGCGATCTGTAACACCATCGACAGCGCCACCAAACTCACGGATGCGATCGAGGAACGCGAAGCGGTCGTCGACGTTGGTCGGTGTCTCGAGTTGGAACTCGACGATGACGGAGCTGACGTGGACGCTCTCGTCAAACGGGTCGAGGCGACGCTCGGTTCGAACGAACGGGCACTCGTCCACCTCTCGACTCGCCTTCGCCCGCACGACCGCCTCGTGCTCATCGAAGCGACGAAGCGACTCACCGAGCGCGACGTTCCGCTCGTGGCGGTGTCGACGCAGCTCATCGAGGCCGGGGTAGACATCAGCTTCGATCGAGTGTACCGCGACATCGCACCGATCGATAGCGTCGTTCAGGCGGCGGGTCGGTGTAACCGATCGTTCGAGCGCGACCGCGGGATCGTGACGCTCTGGTGGCTCGCTCCACCAGCGGGCACGACCAAGACTCCAGCACAAGCCGTCTACGACTCCGAGGGAGTGAGTACGATCTCACTGACTTCCAGAACGCTCGACGCGATCGGCGCGAACGATGGAACCGTCGCCGAGCGGACGATGACCCGCGAGGCCGTTCAACACTACTACGGACTCGTCGCTGGCCGGAATCCAGGATCACCACAGTACGTCGAGTGGGTCGACGAGGCGAAAGCAGACGAACTCGGGACACTCTCACTGATCGGCCAGCGCGAGAGCGTGGACGTGATCGTCTGCCGAACGGACGCCGACCGAGAGCTTGTCGATGCGATGGAGTCGGCCGTGAGAGAATTCGACTACGACGCCTTCGGCAACCGTCGCGACGAAGCTAAGGACATCACCGTTTCGCTTCCGATCTACAGCCAAGACTCGTCCGAGGCCGAGACAGCTCGACACCTCGAACCGCTTGGTGATACCGACCTCCGTGTACTCAGGCGGCCACAGGGAACCTCGTACTTCGACACGACGAAGGGTCTCGCTGTGGACGAGCCAAGCGTCGACGATCGGTTTCTATGACCGACTCGTCGGCCGACCCCGTCGACCGGTTTCTCGACGCTGCCAGAGACGAGACCGCCGAACTCCCCTTCCGACTGACCGGCGTCATGTTCCAGTACTACGTCGTCTGTGAGCGTGAACTCTGGTTCCTCAGCCGCGACGTGGAGATCGATCGCGACACGCCAGCGATCGTCCGCGGGAGCGATGTGGACGACTCGGCATACGCCGACAAGCGCCGGGACGTTCGTGTCGACGGGATCATCGCGATCGACGTACTGGACAGCGGTGAAATCTTAGAGGTCAAACCCTCGTCGTCGATGACCGAACCAGCGCGGTTGCAACTGCTGTTTTACCTCTGGTATCTCGATCGGGTCACCGGCGTCGAGAAGACCGGCGTCCTGGCACATCCGACAGAGAAACGACGCGAGACGATCGAACTGACTCCGGAAACCAGCGCCGAGGTCGAATCGGCTATCCGTGGAATCTGTGAGGTCGTCAGCGCAGAATCGCCGCCACCGGCCGAAGAGAAGCCGGTCTGTGACTCGTGTGCCTATCACGATTTCTGCTGGAGCTGTTGATCATGAACGACAACTACCACGTGTTTTCCGACGGACGGATCGAACGCCAAGACGACACGGTGCGTGTCGTCACCGACGACGGCGAGAAAAAGTATCTCCCGATCGAGAACGCCGAGGCGATCTTCCTCCATGGCCAGATCGACTACAACACTCGTTTCGTCTCCTTTCTCAATCAGGAAGGAGTCGCAGTCCACGTCTTCGGCTGGCACGACCACTACGCTGGCTCGATCATGCCAAAGCGGGGCCAAACCTCCGGTCAGACGATTGTCGATCAGGTCCGAGCCTACGACGATCCGGACCACCGCCTCGAGCTTGCGAAGGCATTCGTCGACGGCAGTATCCACAACATGCGCTCGAACGTCACCTACTACAATGGGCGTGGACACGACTTTGAGCATGTGCTGGAGGAACTGGAGGATGCGCGGGCGTCGCTCGACAGAATGGGGACGATCGACGAGACGATGGGTGTCGAAGCGCGCGCTCGAAAGGCGTACTATTCGACCTTCGACGACATCCTTCCCGAGGGGTTCGTTTTCGGCGGCAGACAGTACAACCCACCGAACAACGAGGTCAACAGCCTGATTTCCTTTGGCAACTCGCTGGTCTACGCGAACGTCGTCTCGGCGATCCGTGCGACTGCACTAGACCCGACGGTCAGTTACCTTCACGAACCCGGCGAACGACGGTACTCGCTAGCGCTGGACATTGCTGACCTGTTCAAGCCGCTGCTGGCCGATCGGATCATTTTCAGACTCGTCAACCGCGGCCAGCTAACTATCGACGACTTTGAAGACGACATGAACTCCTGTCTCCTGAACGAAGGCGGCCGAAAGACCTACTCGAAAGCATACGAGGAGACTCTCGACGAGACGATTGACCACCCGGACTTGGGAAAGAAGGTGAGCTACCAGTATCTCCTTCGTGTCGAAGCGTACAAACTGAAAAAACACCTCCTGACCGGCGAGGAGTACGTCCCGTTCCAACGGTGGTGGTGAGTGTGGTCTACATTGTTGTGGTCTACGACATGGAAGCCGATCGTACTCACAAGATGCTGAAGTTCCTCCGCAGATATCTCACACACGTGCAAAACTCCGTACTTGAAGGAGATGTGACCAAAGGCGACCTCAAAAAGATCCGATCCGGCGTCGACGAAATACTCAAATCCGGAGAATCAACTATCATCTACCACGTCTCCTCTGAAAAGATGGTCGAGAGAACCGTCTTTGGTGACGATCCTGCCGCAGACGATCAGTTCCTCTGACTGTCCTCGGTTGTTCCATCGACCCCTGGGGGTACAGAGGTTATCGCAGGTCGACGGAAACGATGAAGTGTAAACAGTCAATAGAGCTATTTACGTGGTCTAACCGGCCATGGTTTCAGACGGACCCTTGTGGGGTCGAAGGCGAATCGCTTGGTTCGACTTCCCAAGTTGATCCGCTAGTTTCAGACGGACCCTTGTGGGGTCGAAGGCGAATCACCGATTTTGATTAGCGCCTGCGGGTTCGGTTTCAGACGGACCCTTGTGGGGTCGAAGGAGAATGAGTTGACAGAGTTCCGTATACGTCTGATTGTTTCAGACGGACCCTTGTGGGGTCGAAGGCGCAGCTACTACGACGAAGACATTCGAGAGTTGGCGTTTCAGACGGACCCTTGTGGGGTCGAAGGACAGACAGGAGTCGGATGAAGTGTCACCACACGCGGTTTCAGACGGACCCTTGTGGGGTCGAAGGCGTTCAGACGGCTCTATTGACCCACTGAGCGAATCGTTTCAGACGGACCCTTGTGGGGTCGAAGGTCGCTCGGTACGGCACTCGAGACAGGCAAAGGCAATGTTTCAGACGGACCCTTGTGGGGTCGAAGGAGAACTGGGAGGTTGAACGTGTCGCTGGCGGCGAGGCGTTTCAGACGGACCCTTGTGGGGTCGAAGGGGCGACCGCGGCGGCAAACACGATCGTGAGCGACAGTTTCAGACGGACCCTTGTGGGGTCGAAGGTGTCGATACCACCGCGACCAGTGGGAGGACGATCCAGGTTTCAGACGGACCCTTGTGGGGTCGAAGGAACGAACACGCAGACAACCCGGATTTTGACCCGTCGGTTTCAGACGGACCCTTGTGGGGTCGAAGGTCTCCCTCGATCCACTTGCCGAGGACGTCTCGCATGGTTTCAGACGGACCCTTGTGGGGTCGAAGGTGCTCCTGTTCGTTGTATGTCTTGTCCGTAACACGGAGTTTCAGACGGACCCTTGTGGGGTCGAAGGACGCCGCCGAGGAGCGAGGGGACAGCGCCGACTACGGTTTCAGACGGACCCTTGTGGGGTCGAAGGATCCGATGCTGTGGCGCGTCGGGAAGATCGTCAAGTTTCAGACGGACCCTTGTGGGGTCGAAGGAATATGCGGACTCTGATACGGAGTGGACAAACGTAACGTTTCAGACGGACCCTTGTGGGGTCGAAGGGAGGGCAAGCCGATCACGCTCGCCGACAGTCTCGAGTTTCAGACGGACCCTTGTGGGGTCGAAGGTGGGCGGCGATGACGTCCCGGACTTCGCGCCTCGGTTTCAGACGGACCCTTGTGGGGTCGAAGGGAGGCCTACATCCACGGCATCATTTCCTGATATACATGTTTCAGACGGACCCTTGTGGGGTCGAAGGGGCTGGGAAAGCACCCGCCGTGCGCTCGACGTCTCGAGTTTCAGACGGACCCTTGTGGGGTCGAAGGAAAATCGAAGCCGAGGAAGACGAGTCGCCGATCAAGTTTCAGACGGACCCTTGTGGGGTCGAAGGGAATCGAGAACTCATAGCAGGATGCTGAATGTGGGTGTTTCAGACGGACCCTTGTGGGGTCGAAGGGTGATCACGCCGATCTCGTGGACCTCCTCGAGGACTCGTTTCAGACGGACCCTTGTGGGGTCGAAGGCTCGACGACCTCCTCGACGAGACGACGACCCAGGTCGTTTCAGACGGACCCTTGTGGGGTCGAAGGAGAATGTGGAAACGAGTACCCTGTCGGTGGGGACAGTTTCAGACGGACCCTTGTGGGGTCGAAGGGCTTGCAGTCCATGTTTCCCCATTCCCAGGCTCTCGTTTCAGACGGACCCTTGTGGGGTCGAAGGGGGACTG
>NZ_FOIC01000016.1 GCF_900111485.1 Natrinema hispanicum
AACGCGGACGACCTGCAGTCCGTGGTTGCCGACAACGCGTTCCAAGACTGGCACACTGAGTACGAAATCTCCGCACTTGACGTTGAGTACCTTGTTCACTACCGCGGCTCATCACCGAATGCAGTCATGAACAACGCGCTCATCCGGGCAAAAGGATACTCTCAGCGCTGGATGGCCGAAACCTCGTACTCAACAACGAAGCGCTCGCTCGGCGACGCCGTGCGAGCGCTGGGCTGGTATCGCCAGTTCCGTGAAATTGTCTTGATGTTCGCCCTCATCAATATAGAATCGCTGTGTGAGCCGCTGTAACCGTGATTCAGCATCTATTCAACAGAGCACTTTGCTGGATAACTGGATAGGCGGGTGACGAGTGTGCATTGTTCTCCGTGAAATCGGTTCGCAGACCGTCGAGAAAGAGACAAGCGGATTCGTGTCGGCGATATGACTGAGAACGATATTATAGGACGGTGATGACGTGACAGATATGGAACTAACCGAACTCGTAATCGCCCTCCTGATGTTGATCGTTCTGTACAGACTCGTCGAGGGAATATACGAGGGACTGCGGGGGTATTTCGACGGAAGGCAGTGAGGCGTGGTTTCTCGCTCGGACGGCCCGTCGCCTACTCCCAGGGTACCGACCGCACCTGAAGCTCGCCCGCAAGCGACGTTTCCATCGCCTCTTCGACGTCCGCGCTGTTTTCGAGTGCCCACATCAGCTTGACTTTGGCCGTTCCCGGCAGCGTATCGCCGGCTTCGATGACCCCTGCCTCGAGCAGGTCACGACCCGTGTCGTAGACCCGATCACAGACCCGGCCCTCGAGACACTGGCTGGTCATGACGACCGTCGTGCCGTCCGCGATCAGTTCCTCGAGTCGCGGGATGAGGTCGGTGTGAACGTGGCCGAGGCCGGTTCCCTCGACGATCAGCCCCTCGCTGCCCTCGGCGATGTCGAGGAACGCAGGGTCCATCCCGGGCGTGAATTTGACGAGTTCGACGTCGTCTTCGAGCTCGGGTTCGATCGCGAGATCGACAGCGCCGCGCTGTTGGTAGTCGCGTCGGAACGTGATCTCCTCGCTTTCGTAGTCGACTTCGCCGAGCGGCTTCGCGCCGATGGTCTCGAAGGCGTCCCGGCGCGAAGTATGATTCTTTCGCACGCGAGTCCCGCGATGGAGCGCACAGGCGTCGTCCGATTCGGAGGCGTGCATACAGACCATGACCTCCGCACAGTCGCTTTTGGCTGCCTCGACGGCCGAGACGGCGTTCATGACGTTGTCCGACGAGGGCCGGTCGGCCGAGCGCTGCGAGCCCGTAAAGACGATCGGGACTGGCGTCTCGAGCATGAACGCGAGCGCCGACGCGGAGTACTGCATCGTGTCGGTGCCGTGCATGACGACGACGCCGTCGGCACCGGCCTCGATCTCCTCGTAGACTGCCTGTGCGAGGTCCTGCCACAGCGGCGGTTCCATGTTCTCCGAGAGAATATTGGCGACGACGCGGCCGCGGTAGTTCGCCCGGCCTGCGAGGTCGGGAACGGCGCGCAGGACGTCCTCAGCGTCGAACTGTGCTGTCACCGCGCCAGTGCGGTAGTCGACCGTCGAGGCGATCGTCCCGCCAGTCGAAATCAGCGAGATCGTCGGCAGGTCGTCGTCGAACTCGATTTCGGAACTTTCGCCCTCGTCAGCCCCCGTCGAGTCCGTCCCATCGATCTCGTAGACGTCTTCGGCGAGGACGTCGACGTCGGCACCGTCGCGATCGACGCCGACGTTGTAGCCGCCCTCGAGTTTCACCACGAGGTGGTCATCCGTACTCGAGGGGAGCAACACGCCTTCGTACGTGCGATCCGCGCGGTCGACGCGGACGCGGTCGCCTGGGTTCATAGGGAGGCGTTGCGCGGCGGCGGACTTGAAGGCACGCTTTCGGCCGGCGTGACCTGACGCCGTCGGGTGGCAGGTCCCACACCAACTGCGTGACACACTGACTGGAGAGCTGTCATGCGATCGGGCAGACAGAACTGGTCAGTGGTGACTCTCGATTACTCACCGAACGTCCAGTCCGCGGCAGTGTCGAAACGGCTGCCGTCGAGAAACGTCGTCAAACGCAACAAATAAACCGACGACCGTTTACATACGTGATATGCAAATCGAGCCGCAAGCGTTCGACCGGGTTCTCTCGTCGATGTGTACGGAACCCCACCCGGCGGCGCGCGACGCGGCCGAGCGGTTTCTCGCGACGAATCCCGGTGATCCAGGCACGTATCCGAACGTCTCGGCGCTCGAGGACGACGCCGTTGCCTTACTGGGCGAGATCGCAGGTCTCGACGACCCGGCTGGCTACATTACCAGCGGCGGCACGGAAGCGAACATTCAGGCCGTTCGCATCGCCCGCGAGCGGACCGACAGTCGGACGCCAAACGTCGTCATGCCGGAGTCCGGCCACTTCAGCTTTCAGAAGGCTGCCGATCTGCTCGGCGTCGAACTCCGGATCGTCCCGACCGACGACCGGCATCGAGCCGACCTCGAGGCGGTCCGTGCCAGTGTCGACGAGAATACGGCGCTGGTGGTCGGCGTCGCGGGGACGACCGAGTACGGCCGCGTCGATCCGATTCCGGCCCTCGGCGAGATCGCCCACTCGGCCGACGCCATGCTCCACGTCGACGCTGCCTGGGGCGGGTTCGTGCTCCCCTTTACCGACTACGAGTGGCACTTCGGTCACGCCGCCGTCGACACGATGACCATCGATCCCCACAAGATGGGTCAGGCCGCGGTGCCCTCGGGCGGGTTGCTCGTGCGTTCGCCGGACCTGCTCGACGAACTCGCCGTCGACACGCCCTATCTCGAGTCGACCTCGCAGGCGACGCTGACGGGTACCCGCTCGGGTGCGGGCGTCGCAAGCGCCGTCGCGGCGATCGAAGAACTCTGGCCCGCTGGCTATCGCAGCCAGTACATCCGGTCACAGAACAACGCCGAGTGGCTCGCCGATGCCCTAGAGAAACGTGGCTACCGGGTCGCCGATCCGACCTTACCGCTGGTCGCGGCCGACGTGCCCCGGTCGACGTTCGACGCACTGCGAGCGAAGGGCTGGCGCATTTCGCGGACTGCCACCGGTGAGCTGCGGGTCGTCTGTATGCCCCACGTCACCCGCGAGATGCTGGCGTCGTTCGTCGGCGATCTCGACCGGCTCGAGGTGCGGGCGAGCGTTCCCGTCGCGAGCGACGATTGACCGGAGAGACGTCACACGAGCCGCCGAAGTCTATTCTTAGGGACGGCTTGGACCCATAGTGAGCTCTGCGGCCGCTCATACTGATACCAAGGGTGGACACGCAGTGTCGACACTACCGCTGCTCGGCAGACCAAATGAGTGCAACCGCAGCCGGACGATCGAAACCGGCGGGTTTTACGCCCGCCGTCCCATCGTGACGATCATGAGCAACGACGAGTTTCCGACGGACGAACCCGCCGTCGTGACCTGCGGGTTGCCCTACGCCAACGGCGACCTGCACATCGGTCACCTGCGGGGGTACATCGGCGCAGACGCGTTCAACCGCGCACTGCAGACGCTTGGTCAGGACTCGATCTACGTCTGCGGGTCGGACATGCACGGCACGCCGGTCGCCGTCAACGCCGAACAGGAGGGCGTCGAGCCCGAGGACTTCGCGCTCGAGTGGCACCACCAGTACGAGGAGACGTTCCCGCAGTTCAACGTCGACTTCGACAATTACGGCCACACCCACGACGAGACGAACGTCGAGACGACGCAAGATATCGTCCGCACGCTGGACGAAGAGGGTTACATCTACGAGAAAGAGATTCAGGTCGCCTACGACCCCGATGCCGACCAGTATCTGCCCGATCGCTACGTCGAGGGTACCTGTCCCTACTGTGGCGCAAAAGCCCGCGGCGACGAGTGTGACGAGGGCTGTCAGCGTCACCTCGAGCCGGGCGAGGTCGAAGATCCAACGAGTACGATCACGGGCAACCCCGCGGAGTATCGCGAGCGGACCCACAAGTTCTTCGAGGTCTCGGAGTTCGCCGACTTCCTCACCGACTTCTTAGACGACCTCGAGGGGACCTCGAACGCGCGCAACCAGCCCCGACAGTGGATCGAAGACGGCCTGCAGGACTGGTGTATCACCCGCGACATGGACTGGGGGATCGACTATCCCGGCGGCGAGAGCGACCTCGTCCTCTACGTCTGGGTCGACGCGCCGATCGAGTACATCTCGAGTTCGAAGCAGTACGCCGAGCGCGACGACGACTTCGACTGGGAGCAGGTCTGGAAAGGCGACGGCGAGATCATGCACATCATCGGCCGGGACATCATCCAGCACCACACGATCTTCTGGCCGGCGATGCTCGAGGGCGCAGGCTACAACAAACCGCGTGGGATCGCCGCGACCGGTTTCATCACGATCAACGGGAAGGGGCTTTCGACCAGCCGGAATCGCGCGATCTGGGCGAAAGAGTACCTCGAAGAAGGATTCCATCCCGACCTGCTGCGCTACTACCTGACGACGACCGGCGGTCTCCAGCAGGACGTCGACTTCTCGTGGGAAGCCTTCCAGGAGAAAGTCAACGGCGAACTCGTCGGCACCGTGGGCAACTTCTGGTACCGCTCGCTGCTGTTTGCCTACCGCAACTACGAGGGCACCCCCGACGCGGACGTCTCCGCGGAGGTCGAGGAACATATCGAAGAAGCGATCGCCGACGTCCGCGAGCACGTCAACGACTACTCCATGCGCGGGGTCGGCCAGGCAGCGACCCAGCTTGCCCAGTTCGGCAACGAGTACATCCAGCGCAACGAACCCTGGAAGCTCACCGACGACGACCCCGAGGAGGCCGCACAGGTCATCCGCGACTGCGTCCAGATCGCCAAGGCCGTCGCCGTCATCCTCGAGCCGATCACGCCGGACAAGGCACAGGCCCTGTGGACACAGATCGGCGAGGACGGCGAGATCGGCGATGCCGACCTCGAGGAGGCACTCGCGGCCCCACCACAGTCCTTCGAGGAACCCGGCGAACTCTTCGCAAAGATCGAAGACGAACGCGTCGAGGAACTGACCGCCAAACTCGAGGAACGCGTCGCAGCCGCCGCAACCGACGATGACGACGAGGACGAAACCGAAAGCGACGACACCGCGGCGGGCGAAGCCGACGCTATGACAGACACGGACGACCTCGAGCCGCTGCTCGAGGACCGGATCGGATTCGAGGACTTCCAGGAACTTGACATTCGCGTCGGCGAGATCGTTGAGGCCGAGGGCATCGAGGGTGCAGACGACCTCGCGCGACTCGAGGTCGACATCGGTTTCGAGACCCGCCAGGTCGTCGCCGGGATCAAGCAACTCCACGATCTCGAGGAACTGCCGGGAACGCGATGCGTGCTGCTCGCGAACATGGAACCTGCGGAACTGTTCGGCGTCGAATCCAACGGGATGATCCTCGCAGCGGGCGACGAGGCGGACCTGCTGACGACTCACGGCGACGCCGCGCTCGGCGAGAAGATCCAGTAACGGCGTCCTGTTCGTCGAATTTTTGCCGATATCGGACGGGGTCGTCGCGTTAGCCGTGCGGATCGACTAACGTTTGCGCCAACGGATAGAAATATGTGGGCTGGTATCATGCCTCAGTTGTGCACCGAGGATTCGTTTCCCACCTCGCAGGGCGACCTGTCCTGCGACGGGTGCTGGTCCCGATCGGCTGTTTCACCGCGGTCGTCGTCGCCGGCATCGTCGGCTTCTCGGTTCTCGGCGGTGTCGGTCTCCTCGAAGCGACGTTCTGGCTGGTCGATCTGACGAGCATCGAACTGCACTTCCAGGAGCACGCCGGTGCAGAGCGAGCGACGAAGGCCTACGCCATCGTGGTGACGGCCGGACTCGTCCTCTCGGGGCTGTGGATCGGCGAAACGGTCGTCACCGAGACGTTCGGCGGGCGGATTCCAACGGAGGTATCACGAGCAACAATGCAACGACGAATCGACGACAGCGACGAACATGTTATCGTTTGTGGATACGGCATGTTCGGACGAACGATCGCCAACCGGCTGGCCGAGGCCGGCCGAACGGTCGTCGTCATCGAGCACGACGAGGACACCGCGGAACGCGTCCGAGCAGACGGCCATCTCCTCGTCGAGGGCGACGCCAGACAGGAACAGACGCTACGGGCTGCGGGCGTCGAGCGAGCGACGAAACTCGTCGCCGCGATCGACGACTCGAACGTCAATATCCAGATCGCGGTCGTCAGCGGGACGGCGACCGACGCGCCCGAAATCATCGTTCGCGTCGGCGAGGAGATGTACGAGTCCGTCGCGAAGGAAGCCGGTGCTGACGCAGTCATCATCCCCGAAGTCGTCAGCGGCGAGCGCGTGACCCGGCTGCTCGAGCGGCCGGCGGACTGATACGGTTTCCTGTCACTGGTTTCCGGTGTACCCGCAGGACGATCGTGGGTGCACCGGGACTGACTGACAGCAGACCGTACGAATCACACCTCGTCGACGACCTGTGAGAGGTCCTCAGTCGGGATGACCTCCATCGTCTTCCCCTCGAGGCCGTGGCGGTGGAGCGTCAGTGCCGACTTGAACGCTGCCTCGTTGTCATCGGTCTCGAAGACGATGAGGAAGTCGTACTCGCCGAGGGCGGCGTAGGCGTCTCGCAGGTCCGCTCCGTGTGTTTCGAACTCCGTTCGAATTTCGCCCCAGACCGAGGCGAGTTCCTGTGCGTTCTGGATCTCACGGTCGTCGAGATCGACGAGCGTCGCGTAGGTTGGCATGTCACGTCGGAAGGGCGATCCGCAAAAAACGGTTGGCGTGGCAGACGACGGGGTGATGGTCGGCGGGAGATGGACAGCTACTCGAACACGAGTAAGTGACCATCTTTTAGGGGGTGCTGGCGGTAGCTCCCGGTATGAGAAACGCGAAGATCGTCTGTACGCTGGGGCCAGCGTCGAACGACCGGGAGACGATCCGGGACCTCGCCGCGGCCGGAATGTCTGTCGCACGTCTGAACGCGAGCCACGGGACTCGCGAGGATCGCGCGGCACTGATCGATCACGTCCGCGCCGTCGATGAAGAGCGAGCCGAACCCGTCGCGGTCATGCTCGACACACAGGGACCGGAGATCCGGACCGCACCCCTACCCGAGGGCGAGACCGTGACGCTCGAGACTGGCTCCGAAATCCGGTTCGTCGACGGCGACGAGGCAACTCCCGAGACGGTCGGACTCTCGTTGCCGATCGATGCCGTCGAGCCGGGTGACCGCATCCTGCTGGATGACGGTCTGATCGA
Organism: Natrinema hispanicum; assembly: GCF_900111485.1. Classification (GTDB taxonomy): domain Archaea; phylum Halobacteriota; class Halobacteria; order Halobacteriales; family Natrialbaceae; genus Natrinema; species Natrinema hispanicum_A. The sequence goes on from NZ_FOIC01000016.1 coordinate 7,282, forward strand.
GACGACCGTCCTCGAGACTGGCGACGACGGGGTCTGCGCCCGCGTCGACACTGGCGGCGAACTGGGCGGCCGCAAGGGGGTCAACGTCCCCGGTGTCGAACTCGGATTGGATGTCGTTACGGAATCTGACCGGAAAGACCTCGAGCTCGCAGCCGAGAAGGGCGTCGACTTCGTCGCGGCGAGTTTCGTCCGGGACGCCGAGGACGTCTACGAGGTCGGCGAAGTGCTCGAGGACCTGGGGGCGGACATCCCGATCATCGCGAAGATCGAACGCGCTGGGGCGGTCGAGAACATGGACGAAATCATCGACGCTGCCTACGGCGTAATGGTCGCACGCGGCGACCTCGGCGTCGAGTGTCCGATGGAGGACGTCCCGATGATCCAGAAACGGATCATCCGCACCTGCCGCGAGGCGGGGCGACCGGTTATCACGGCGACGGAGATGCTCGACTCGATGGTCCACGCGCGCCGCCCGACGCGCGCGGAGGCCTCGGACGTCGCAAATGCCGTCCTCGACGGCACCGATGGAGTCATGCTTTCGGCCGAAACGGCAGTCGGCGACCATCCCGTGGCCGTCGTCGACGCGATGGACAGTATCGTCCGACAGGTCGAAGAATCCGACGAGTACGACGAGTTACTCGAGCAACGCGTTCCCGCCTCGGGCGAGGCGCGAACGGACGCCCTTGCGCGGTCGGCGCGATTCCTTGCGCGGGACATCGACGCGGACGCGGTCGTGGCCGCGACCGAGTCGGGCTACACGGCGCTGAAGACGGCCAAGTACCGCCCCGGTGTCCCGGTCGTCGCCTCGACGCCAAGCCAGGCGGTGCGCCGCCAGCTTGCGCTGAGCTGGGGTGTGACGCCGCTGTACGCCGACGTCTCGGGACAGGGGGCTGACGCCGTCGTCGAAAACGCTGTCCAGGCCGCTCTGGACGCCGGCGTCGCCGAAAGCGGCGATACCGTCGTCGTCCTCTGTGGAATGATGACCGATCTCGAGGGGGCGAACACGACGAACATGCTGAAAGTCCACGTCGCAGCCGACACGCTGACCACCGGCCAGGTGGTCGTCGAGGGCCGGGCGACCGGTCCCGTCGTCCACCTGTCGGACGGCGATCTCTCGGTGGTGCCCGACGGGGCTATCGTCGCACTGCCAGCCGACTTCGACGAGGAGTTTTCGGGCGAGACGAGCCGGCTCGGCGGCATCGTCAACGCCGAACGAGGCATGACCGGCTATCCGGCGCTGGTCGCTCGTGAACTGGGAATCCCGATGGTCAGCGATGCTGAGATCTCGGCACTCACCGATGGCGAACCGGTAACCCTCGATGCCGAACACGGCGTCGTCTACGGCGGCGATATTGGGGACCGACACGAGCGAGCCTGATACTGTCGGTCACCATCGGATTTCCCGCCGCACGTCGCTGCCGGCTTGGACCGCGGGTTTTTGACGCCCCGGCCAGTATAGCCGCGTATGGTATCCGAGCCGTCCGGACCCGGCGACGACGCCGCCGATCGATGGAACGAGTCGTCGACGGCGAACCAGGACAGCGGACCGGCGTCCGACTCGAGTCCAGCCGATCGCGTCGAGCGAGCCAACGACGATCGGATCCCGCTCGATCTCTCTGGGAGCGACGACGATGACGCGGCCGCGACCGAGTCGAACGGATATACACCCGAAGCCAGCTCGACGCCGATCGAACCCGGTGATCCCGACCTCGAGAACGCGCTGTTCGTCCTGCTGGGTGCGATCATGATGGTGCTCGTCATCGCTCGATTGTTGATGCTGCCGCTCGGCTGAGACGGTCTGCTGTCACGCTGTCCCGTCGCACCCGCATGACGGGTCGCGGGTGCGCCGAAACTGACTGGGTGGTGCCTGTATGAATCGTCCGGGGAATGGCAGTCACCAACTCGTGGCCGTTCGGCACTCGACCGATTATCTCACTTCTTTCGTGCGGTAAACATTTAATCGGCACAAGGCCTAATCCCCGCATATGGTCGAATCCCTCGTCGGGAACATCCCACTGCTGTTGCTCGTTGTGGGGCTCGTGTTGATGGTCCTCGAGGCCATCTCGCCCGGTGCCCACCTCATCGTCATCGGGATCGCGCTGGTCGGTGCCGGTCTCGTTGGCATGGTCTTCCCGCCCGCAGCGAGCCCGTTCATCTTGGCTGCATTGACGCTCGTGATCGGGCTCGCTGCGGCCTACGTCTACCGGGAGTTCGACTTCTACGGCGGGAAAGGAACGGCCCGGACGACGGACTCGGACTCGCTTGCCGGCCGGACGGGCTATGTCACCGAGACCGTTACGGCCCGCGATGGCGAGGTCAAACTCGACGGCGGCGGCTTCGCGCCCTACTTCAGCGCGCGGACGACCGACGGCACGATCGCGGAGGGAAAGGAGGTCATCGTCCTCGACCCAGGCGGTGGGAACGTACTCACGGTCGAATCGCTCGAGGCACTCGGTGAAGACGAAATCGATCGTGCGCTCGCACGGATGGACGAGTCGTCCGAGTCCGAGCACGATTCCGCCGCCCAACTCGATAGTGAACGAACCGACGATGGTGACGACGAGCGAGAGCCCGAAACCGAGACGGAACGGTCGGGAAATTGAGTGACATTCTCGCGCATATGTTGCTGAAACAAGGGAACGCTTTTCTCCCCGCCGTCGTAACTCCGAAATATGGAGATACCATTGGTTCCACTGCAAACCGCCGGCACTGCCCTGTTGCTCGTCGGTGCCCTCGTCCTCGTTCTCGTTGTCGCTGCGTTGTTGAGCGCGATCGAGATCGTCGACGCCTACGAGAAACGCGCCCTCACGGTCTTCGGTGAGTACCGCAAGCTCCTGGAGCCGGGGATCAACTTCATCCCGCCGTTCGTCTCGAACACCTACCGGTTCGACATGCGAACACAGACGTTAGACGTCCCCCGACAGGAAGCGATCACGCGGGACAACTCGCCGGTGACCGCCGACGCCGTCGTCTACATCAAGGTGATGGACGCGAAGAAGGCCTTCCTCCAGGTCGACGACTACAAGCGCGCCGTCTCGAATCTCGCCCAGACCACGCTGCGTGCTGTGCTGGGTGACATGGAACTCGACGACACGCTGAACAAACGCCAAGAGATCAACGCGCGCATCCGCGAGGAACTCGACGAACCCACCGACGAGTGGGGGATCCGTGTCGAGTCCGTCGAGGTCCGCGAGGTCAACCCCTCGAAGGACGTCCAGCGCGCGATGGAACAACAGACCTCCGCCGAGCGGAAACGCCGTGCCATGATCCTCGAGGCACAGGGTGAACGCCGCAGTGCCGTCGAGAAAGCGGAGGGTGACAAACAGAGTGAGATCATCCGCGCCCAGGGTGAGAAACAGAGCCAGATCCTCGAAGCGCAGGGTGACGCGATTTCGACTGTCTTGCGTGCGCGCTCGGCCGAGTCGATGGGTGAACGCGCCGTCATCGACAAGGGCATGGAGACGCTGGCCGACATCGGCCAGGGCGAATCGACGACGTTCGTCATGCCCCAGGAACTCACCTCACTGGTCGGCCGCTACGGCAAGCACCTCTCGGGCAGCGACGTCGAAGGGGACGGCGCAGAACTCGAGAGCCGCGAGTTCGACGAGGAGACGCGCGAACTGATCGGACTCGACGATATCGCCGAGATCATCGGCGAAATCGACCAGGAGGCGGATATGGACGTCGAGGCGATGGAACAGGAGGCCCAAGCCATCAAAGAAGGCAAGGATCCCGCGGAGATCTCCGATCCCGACGAGGTCATCGAGGAGATGGATCAGGAGTTCCCGGGACAGACCGATGGCGGGACCGACGGTTCGGTTGACGAGGCGGACGACGCGAGCGAGTGAGCGGCCACGTCATGCTGTGACCGGCTGTCCCGTGTTGCCGGTTCGTGCGTGTCCCCTCGCTTAGATCGGTTCGCACTACTCCGTTTTCGCCGCTGTCTCGTCGCTCTCGTCGATACTCCCAGTGGATTACCGCCAGTAGTAACGGCGTCGGCGCGACGCGAGAGTCTGACCTCCCTCTCCACACTGTTCGTGTCTAACGCCGGCGCGGAGACACTGGCTGCCGATCCGATCGGCGGTTCAACATCGCTTACCGAAACGCACATGCGACGAAATCAGTCACTTTCAGTGAACAAAGCGGAGCGAAACCGGTTTTACGCGCCACCCCGTTCTGGACTATAGGTATCGAAATGACATCGCCCGATGGGGTCGACGACGAGAAACGAGCGACCCTGCGCCGGTTTGCCGCTATCGGTGCTGCCTCGCCGCTGATTGGCCGCTCGAGTTCATCGACGGCGAAGATGGGTGAAAGCGAGGCTCGCGATGCGATCGCGGGCTATCTCTCGACGACACCCGGGGCACACTTCTCGAAGATCCGTGACGATCTGCAACTCGGCACCGGCGAAACCCAACATCATCTGCGCCAACTCGAGGACGCGGGCGTCATCGAGCGCTATCGCGACGGCGACTACAAGCGATTCGTCACGGCCGGCCGGTTCGACGAGTTCGAGAAACGAGCGCTTGGCTATCTCCGACGGGAGACCCCGCGTGGCATGCTCATCGAACTCCTGTCGAATCCCGACGCCACCGCTGGCGACCTCGCCGAGGCGCTGGACGTGTCGGCCCCGACGGTGAGCAAGTACGCTGGCCAACTCGAGGACGCCGGCCTCCTCTCGCGGGACGACGGCTACGCCGTCGAGCGCCCGGAGACGGTGTTGATACTGGTCGTCGGTCACGCCGACTCCTTCGGCGATCGGGCACGAGCCCTCGCCCGTAACGCAGATCAGTTACTCGACTACCGGGGTTAAGACGCTGTTAGAAGCAGTAAGACCGGCTTACAACGACCTATGACTCTCGCTCGTCGATGACCGACAGCACCTCGGTCACCGACTCGAGTTCGTAGGTCGCGTTCAGTGGGCACTCGCGCTCGCGGTTGTGTGACCGCCGCAGGAACGCGGTCTCGAGGCCTGCCGCTTGCCCGGCGACGATGTCTTTCGGGGAGTCGCCGACGTAGAGCCCGTCCGAGACGCCAAGGTCGGCAAGTGCCTCCTCGAGATAGTAGGGATCCGGCTTGCGACGTTCGTAGCCCTCGAGCGTCGGCTCGCGCCCGCGAACGACATCGAAATCGATCCCGACGAACTCTGCAACGAACGCAGCGGTTTCGTGGCGATTGTTGGTGACGAGTCCGGTCGTGGTTCGGTCGCTTAGTTCACGGATCGCGTCAACATCATCATAGATGCCACGCTCACCCGACCGAAGGCGGTCGTGGGTGCCACTCGAGGCGTACGTTTCTTTCAGTTTCCAGAACCGCGCTCGATCGATCCCGAGTTCCTCGCAGTGTGTTCGAATCCGTTCGACGTCGTGATTTCTGAAATCGCGGCGCTGTGATGGCGTCGGCTCGGCGTCGAGTTCGGCGAGGGCCGCGTCGGAAGCGTCAGCGTACACCTGCGGATCGGTCCGTGGTCCCTCGATGAGAACCCCGTCCATGTCGAACAGTATCGGCGTCATCTATCCGGATATATGGCGTGTCGCGAAAAGAGGGTTCGGCGTTGCTGGTCGCCGGACGTCTACGACCGAAACGATCGGTAAAAACGAGCTGAAATGGCACCGGGTGCCGGGGTGGCGTTAAACGTCGACTTTCCAGGTGGTACTCGAGGAATACCCCCACTTCTCGATTTCGACGTCGTAGTCGCCCTCCTGCAGGGCGGTGATGTTCGACCCGACCTCTTTCGCCGTCATCCCGAGTTCCTTGCCGATGAGGCGAGATTTGAAGTACGTCTTCGTCGCCGCATTGTTCCGAAGGTACTCCAGAATCCGCTGTTGTTTGCTCGTGAGGTCAGGGGCCATTGCAGTGCTCATACACAGATGAACGACAGGAACGGTCTTAGGGGGTTTGGTACGCACAGTTAACTGGCCGCAGTCGTGCGATTTCACCACCGAGTAAGAGACGAATAATCGGTCGGAAAGCTTTCGTTGGTACGGCCGGTTAAACCATTCGCAACGCTGACACTCGCCTGGTCGTGATAGTTCTCGACGGGTGAGCGGGTCGATATCACGACCGTCACGCGACATCAGTCGTCGCTGTCGTAATACGCCGTCAGGAAGGGACCGATCGAACACGCAACTGCCTCGCCGAGCGCCTGCGTTCGGTCGGTCAGTCCAGCCGTCAGCGCACCTGCGGCCCCTTCGGATTCGGCGAGGCCGTCAGTTCCGAGCAGGTCGTCCATCACCGGCCCCAGTTCCCCACCGGCTTCGACCTGCTCGGCGACACCGTCAGGAAGCCGCAGCGTCGGGCCACTGCCACGCTCAATTCTGTCGCCGTCGGTCACGGCTCCCCACATGATCAACGAGAGTCCCGGCACGCCCTCGAGTCGCGCAACCCCTCCCTCGAGTCCGACGCCGTAGTCGGCGTCGGTCGCTGCGAGCGCTCGCCGGGCGCGGGTTTCGGCACCAGTGACGGTTTCTTCGATCGACCACGGCTGTTCGCACACCCCGGAGTCGACGTCGACGGCGATGACGGTCGGCTCGTATGACTCGAGGGTTCGCTCGACTGCATCGACCTTGACCGGGTTCGTACTCCCGACTGCAAGTTTCATAGCGGCCGTTCGGACGGCGGGCAGTTGGTGGCTCCGGTTCGAACCGATACTATGCTTTAATGTTTCTATTTATCATACTCTTTTGCCCGAATTACCCGTTTTCGAGGGGTATCTGGGTGAGATTTCGAAACCCTTATCCTTTGAGTGTCTGAACGTGGGAGGTAACGGATCCGTCCGGGCTTTTGCGATCGGTTCGGCCGGGCAGCACTCGCCATCGTATGACTAACGCACCATCGAACACGAGAGTACGACGTAGCGAACCCCAAACGAACGAACAGGAGACCGAAACCGAGGACGAGGACCTGGTCTGTCCCGAATGTGCTGGCCATCTCGTCGTCGACGACGAGCACGGCGAGACGGTCTGTGAAGACTGTGGGCTGGTCGTCGAGGAGGACTCGGTCGACCGCGGTCCCGAATGGCGTGCGTTCGACGCCGCCGAGAAAAACGAGAAGTCCCGCGTGGGCGCGCCCACGACCAACACGATGCACGACAAGGGGCTCTCGACGAACATCGACTGGCGCAACAAAGACGCCTACGGCAACTCGCTTGGCTCGCGCCAGCGCGAGAAGATGCAGCGCCTGCGAAAGTGGAACGAGCGCTTCCGCACGCGTGACTCCAAGGAACGCAACCTGAAACAGGCACTCGGCGAGATCGACCGGATGGCCTCCGCACTCGGCCTCCCCACGAACGTCCGCGAGACGGCGTCGGTCATCTATCGGCGCGCACTCGACGAGGACCTCCTGCCGGGACGCTCGATTGAGGGCGTCTCGACGGCCTGTGTCTACGCCGCCGCCCGCCAGGCTGGCGTCCCCCGGAGCCTCGACGAGATCGCCGACGTCTCCCGCGTCGAGAAAAACGAAATCGCGCGCACCTACCGCTATGTGGTCCGCGAACTCGGTCTCGAGGTCCAGCCGGCCGACCCCGAGAGCTACGTCCCCCGCTTTGCCTCGGGGCTCGAGCTCTCCGACGAAGCCGAACACCGCGCACGCTCGCTGCTCCAGAACGCCAAGGAGAAGGGCGTTCACTCCGGCAAGTCCCCGGTCGGCCTTGCGGCTGCCGCGGTCTACGCTGCCGCACTGCTGACTAACGAAAAGACCACGCAGGCTGCCGTCTCCGACGTCGCCGACATCTCCGAAGTCACCATCCGCAACCGGTACCACGAGCTCCTCGAGGCCGAGGAGACCATCGGGATGGCGTAATCGCGGTCGTCGAACTACACGTCGCTGGAACGATACCGTTTTTATCGCGCTCGGTCCCAGTCGGTAGCAATGGGACTTGATTTCGACTCGTTCGTACTCACAGCAGCGACGGCGGACCTCTCGGATGAACCGGCGGCCCGCGAGCACGCCGATGCGGTCGAATTCCGAATGGACCTCGCTGACGAGCCGCTGGCAGCGCTCGAGGCCTACGACGGCGAGTTACCGATCCTCGCGACGAACAGGGCTGACTGGGAGGGTGGTGAAGCGAAAGACGAGGGTCGACTCGAGGCGCTGGCCGACGCGACCGCGTGTGAGGCCGTCGAAGCGATCGACATCGAACTCAAGTCGATTCTCGAGGGCGAGGCCGAGGCGCTCCTCGAGACGGCTCGCGAGCGCGACGTGTCGATCGTCGCCTCGGTCCACGACTTCGAGGGGACGCCGCCCCGGAAAGAGCTGGTGCGGACGCTGACCGAGGCGGGCAAGTACGCAGACGTGGCAAAGCTGGCGGTGACGGCTGAATCGAAAGCGGATACGCTCGCGTTGCTGTCGGCGACCGAGCAGCTGACCTCGCATGGGGACACCGTCGCGACGATGGCGATGGGTGAAGTGGGAAGTCACACGCGAGCAGTGGCACCGGTGTACGGATCGAAAATTGGGTATGCACCTGTTGACCCCGAAAACGCCACTGCGCCGGGGCAGTACGACCTCGAAACGCTCGCGGAGCTCGTGGCACACCTCGAGTGAGCTGCTACTGTCGGACAGCAGTCAATACGAAGTCGATCGCGGATTCGCGGCCGTCTCCACCGGTGACGGCCGTCGCAGAGCGACCGAGCTTCACACCGTTCTGTCCGGCAGTATGAAAAACAGCCGAAATCGGAATGTTAAGGACAGCGGTCCCCCACTAGCCGACAATGACATGGCTCCGCGCGATCCTCGCCGCCGGTCTGTCGGTGATCTTACCCGGTGCGGGTCACGTCCTCTCTCGTGACTGGCTTCGCGCCGCCGCTTTCGCTGGTCTGTTCCTCGCTGCGAGTGCTTTCTTGCTCCCGATCGAGCAACTCGCGGCCGCCGAACCGACGAGTTACGACGAGGCCATCACACAGGCGACCGCTATGGCCGCGGACGTGGATCCAATGGCACAGTTTTCCCTCTCGTTTATCGCCCTGTTTGCCACGATCGACGCGGCCTTTCGGGCACTCGGCTATCCGTCCGGCGGCGACGGAAACACAGACGGGACGACCTGTCCCGAATGTGGGAAAGACGTCGATCCGGACCTCGAGTTCTGTCACTGGTGTACGACGCGACTCGAGCCTGACGCGCCCGAATCGGAGACAGACAACTGAGAGAGCCGAGCCGTTACTTCTCGATAATACTCTCGTCGACGGCCTCGCCGAAGTGTCGTGCCGTATCCTCGTAGTACAACAGGATCTCGTCGCCGGCTTCCAGCTCCGTCACAGCCTTGCGCCCCTCTTTGGCGGCGACTTTGATCGTCTCGGCGTTCTGGAGTAGCGTCTCGACCCGGTCGCCGTTTTCGGTCTCGAGTGCGACCCGGAACATCGGCCGCTGTTCGATCTTGACCCGGCCGACGATAGCCTCACGGGTGTTGCCGTTGGTGTCGACGACCTGTACCTCGTCACCGCTTTGCAGGCCCGCGAGGTACTTCGTTCCGCCGTCGGGCGTCCGGATGTAGGCGTGGACCGCGCCTGCGTTGACCCGGAAGGGACGCGAGGCGACGTACGGCGATTCTGCCGTTTCGGCGTGGACGAAAACCAGCCCGCGGCTCATCGAGCCGACGAGCATCCCCTCGTCGTGCTCGAGGAGGTTGCCGGTGTCAACACAGACCCGGTCGGCGCTGCCCGCGCGCTCGACGTCGAGGACTTCGGCGTACTCGAGGTCGAGACTCTCGCGTGCGGCCTCGTCGCGGACCTCGACCGTCTTGCGGATCTCGTCAGGGTCGTCAGAGTCGAGCAACACGGCGTCGGAGCCGATCTCGAGGGTCTCGAAGGCCGTCTTGGCCTCCTCTGCGCTGGTGACGCCCGCGACGAGGTCGGTCTCCTCGCCGATACGGGCGATCAGGTTCTCGAGTGGGATGATCGTCCAGTCCTCGCCGACGACGATCGTGTAGTCGGCTTCATCGGCAGCGGTCTCGGCGAAGTGCTCGTACTCCTTGCCGAGGATGCGGACGTACGCACCACGATCGAGGTCACCATCGCGGCGCAGCGTCGAGAGGTCCGCCGAGCCCGAAAAGTCCTCCGGCAGATCGATCGTCGCGTCACCTTCGCCGTCTTTGCCGACGACGATGGCGTCAGCCTGTGTCGACTGCTCGTCGTCGCTCTCGGCGTCGTCGATGTCGTCGACCAGCGTTACGTCGCCGTCGGTCCGGAACGCCGCAACGTTGATGTCGCCGAGTTCGCGGACGCGCTCGACATCGTCTTCGTCGACCAGTACCCAGTCTGCACCCGCCTCGAGCGCGGCGGTAATCCGTGCCCGGCGGTCGTCCCAGTCGCCGACGGTGTCGTCGGCTTTTACCCAAACAGTTCGCGTCATAAATCGATCCTCGAAGGGGACCGGCTTGAACGTGGCGAATCGGGCAGGTGCGATGGGTTCCTGCCACGGACTAGGGATGCACGACACGCCAGCAGGCACACAGCGGTCGACACAGTCGCCCCGTCACGGCCGAGCGAAAACTGACAACAGTTCTGATAGTAACGAAAGTACCGATACTTTCTCCAAAGTTGATAATATCTGATCGGTCGACCGATACGATACGGGTCAGCGCCACCTCGAGACGCCCACCGAACTGACGATCGACTGTGCCGCCCACCGACTCGAGGTGGATGCTGCGGCCACAGTCGCGCGAGCAGCCTTCGAGCATGCAGGCGAGATGGCAACCCTCGAGTACGGACGCCCGGCTGCCGTCTTGGGTGCCGTCCGGCTCGCCGCCCGTCGCACCGATGTCGGTGAACCCGACCGCGACCGGATCGCGGCGACGTTCGATGTCGATCCGGAGCGTGTCGTCCACGCCGACGAGTTGTTGGCGACGTATCTGAGTCCGCCTGCCGATGCCGACGAGATCCGCTCGCTTCGGCGGACGCTCATCGTGGCCCAGGAGGTCCTGGCCGCGGTCGAGCGTGGCCGCAGCGCTGGCCCCGAGCTTCCGGGCTCGTACCTCGCTGACGCCGCGCCCTTCCTGCTCGCCCGCGCGAGCAGCCACCTCGACGCCCGCACCGACTGCGAGTACCCGGGGCTCGACGCGGCGGCACTTCGTGACCACATCGACCGACTCGAGGCCGACCTCGAACTCGCCCGGCTCGGCACGAAACTCTACGGACTGGTGTCTACTGAGAACTAAGCGAGCCGCTTACCGGATGTAGTTGGCCTCGTCGCCGAGTTTGTGTCGGAACGCCCGGTAGGCGTTTTCGCCGCGCTCGGTCAACTCGACGACGCGCCGACGGCCGACGGACTCGATCGTGACGTAGCCGTCATCGGCCAGCGGCTCGAGGACGTGGGTATCTAGCACCCGAAACGCACCCTTGTCATCGCCGGCGCGCTCGTCGGGTGCGCGACGGTCGGCCATAAACGAGAGGTTCCGGTCGCGAGCGTACTCGATGAGGTCTTTCTTCTTCGGTGGGCTCGTCCGATCGTCGTGATATCCCTCCCACGCGTCAGGATCGGCCAGAAACTCCATGATCGCGACCTGATCGCGTGTCGGCGACTCGATCGGGTAGGTCGGAATCCCCTCGATCTCGTCGACCCCGAAGGAGCCGGGTTCGGTCGTCCCGTCGTGGGCGTACGTCGACGGGTCGACGTAGTATGCGTGGGCGTCAGTCGAGACGTCCATACACGCAATCGTCGCGCCGATCGCCGGGATCGTCCCCGCTCCTGATACATTGACGTACACCTGGTCGTCGGCGTGTTTCGCGGCGATCGTCGTCACGTCTCCGAGGACCGCATAGACGTCCGTCAGATCGCATTTCCAGGTCCGAACCTCCGGGACGATCGACTCGAGTTCGTCGCGTAACTCGTCGTGATACTCGGCTGTCGCGGTTGCGTTTCGCTCGATGTGGCCATCCTGTCGATCGCTGTCCCCATGGTCGTGGACCGCGTGATCGTCCTCGAGCAGATAGACGAGATCGGCTCGCTGGTCGCGAATCGGCTCGAGGATCCGATCGAACTCGTAGCCAAGCGGGACGACGTGGACGCGCTTGACGATATCCATATCCCGAGAGGTGTGTCAGGAAAAAATAACAACTCCGGAATCGATGGTCGTGACTCGAGTCGAACCCGACCGACCACTGGCACGTTCGGCTATCCGACTGTTCTATCTTCGGGGTGGGAGTGAAAGGGACGACAAGGCTTTCAACGTATTCTCGATGGCGGTGGGGGTAACAGTAATACCTTGTTGACACACTCGGCGAAACGTTGAGAACGCCCGCCGCCCTACGTCGGAACAGATGGCCGCCTACGACGCGATCTGTTTCGATCTCGACAGCACCCTCTGTGAGCCGACTCAGGACGCCACCGACCTGCTCGCGTCGACGTTCGAGCGCGCCGGCTACGAGCAGTTCTGTACGCCGGCAGAGCTGCGGGCCGCAGTCCCCGACCTGCCGACCGCCGAGACGGATCGCGAGTTCTACGAACACCTCTTTGCCGAAGTCGCAACTCGATCTGGCGTCGAGACGGAGATCGCGCCGACGCTCGCCGCGGAGTACCTCGAAGTGCGAGATCCAACCGCCGTCGAGTTCCGTCCCGGCGCGCAAACCGCGCTCGAGCACGCCCGCGACCGAGGGCAGGTCGGCCTCATCACGAACGGCGGTCGGCCGACACAGACCCAGAAGCTCCGGACGCTCGGTATCGAGGATGCCTTCGACGTGCGGGTGTTTACCGAACCGAGCGCCGGCATCGCTCCCAAACCGAGCGCGGCACCGTTCGAACACGCGCTGACCGAACTCGAGGTCACGCCGGATGCGGCGATCCACGTCGGCGACTCACTCCACGCCGACATCGCGGGTGCAAACGCGATGGGGCTCGATTCGGCCTGGCTCGATCTCGGCCGCGAGGACGGCCCCGGCGATCACGTGCCGACCTACGAACTCGCGTCGCTCGAGGGGCTCGAGACGATCGTCTGAGCAACTGGCCTGGGCTAGTTTTCGGGCAGGAGGTCCGTATGGACCAGCGCGCGGTACTGCGTATCGGTTCCCTCCTCGAGGCGCTTGAGCAGCGCCGCCGCATCGGTGAAGCTCTCGGGGAGTTCGAACGGATCACTGTCGTCGTCGTCGCGTTGTTTACAGAACTGGACGAACGCCAGCAGGTTCTCGTGGGCACCGATGCGAGCGTAGACGACGCCGATGTCTTGGTCGACCGCGTCCTGCCAGGTCTCGATCATCGGTTCGACCGCCTGCCGGGGTTTGCGCAGTTGCTCGGCCAGTTCCGTCGCGTCGACGCCGCCCTCACCGACCAGCCCGTCGAAGACCGACTGGAGGTCGTTGCTGGCGTCTGTAAGCGGCGGCGCGTCCGCTTCGGCCTCAACGAGCTCGGCGAACGCCTCCAGTTCATCGCGCCGGACCGCGACGGGATAGACGAAGTCGTGTGTCTCCTTCGGGAGCGTGTACGATTGCCCTTCGATGCCCTGCTCCCCAGGGCTCGTCTTTCCCAGCATTAGATCGAGGATTCCCATACCCGAAACAGGTGTCGTGAGGCGAATAAGTGTTCCGCGGTCAACTCGAGATGTCTTCGATTACGATCGCTCTTCGGTGAGCAATCGAGATGCTATCGACGACCGAAACGGGCCGGCTCACGCTGTCGTGCTACCAATCGTCGCCAAGTGCCGCCTTCGCGCCGCCGTAGCCGCTTGCCGTCGTCCACGTGCGATCGCTTGCTACGTGTTCGACCTCGTACCCACCGCCGCAGGCCCCACAGCGGTACTGGTCGGGTGTCTTCACCGGTTTCGAGGCCCGGTGGCGTTTCGCGCGCCAGTCGCAGTCGGCCTCGAGACACCGGAGGACGTACCGTGGCTCCACGAACGTCTCGCAATAGCGCGGGGCCTCGAGCGCGGCCGCTCGCTTTCGAAACCGGTCGCCGTGACCGGACTCGCCGAACTGCTGGAACTCCCATGCGTGAACGAGTTCGTGGCGGACGATCCCTGCGAACGCGGGCCACTCGTAGCGCTCGTAGGCCCGTCGGGCGAGGACGATCGTCGCCACCTCGCGATCGGCGTGCCACCGACACGCGCCCGCCCGGCGGCGCGCTCGCGTCGAGACGGCCCACTCGATGGCTCCGAGGTCGATCGCGAGCTCATGTTCGTCGCGTACCTCGCGGGCGTGAATCCGAGCGCGGGCGACGATTTCATCGTCGAGCGTGGTCGTCTCGCCGTCTGTCACGACCTCGAAAAGGGAGACCGTCGCCGAAATTCTTCCGGTGATACGACCGTGCACCGATCGAACTCGAGACACTGCCGCAGGTGTTAGCAATTTAGCTGAAGAATTTTGTTAAGGTTACTAGTCTATAGGCTGCTTAATAGCAGCCGAATTAATAAGCTAGACACACCGAGTTCGACTATCGATGAGTCACAACGAGTCGGCGCACACCCACGACGACTCACACGACGGCCACGATCACGACCACGGTGGACATGGGCACGGACACGGCCACGGCCACGGTGGCGAGTCGACGAGCAGCCGCAAGCTTGCCGCCGTCTCGCTGATCAACGTCGTCGGCTTTCTCGTCGAACTCGTGGGTGGGCTGGCGTTTGGCTCGGTCGCGCTCGTCAGCGACGCCGTCCACATGCTGTTCGACGCGCTCGCGTACGTGATGGCCTTCGCCGCCTCCTACGTCGCCGAACACTACGGCGACGATGAGCGCTGGTCGTACGGCCTCCACCGCCTCGAGCCGTTTGCTGCCTTCCTCAACGGCCTGTTGCTCCTGCCGATGGTCGCGTTCATCCTCTGGGAGTCATACCAGCGGTTTCTCGAGCCCATCGCTATCGGGACTGGGCCGACGATCGCTATCGCTATCGGCGGCCTCCTGGTCAACGTCGGTTCAGTCTTCGTCCTCCATGGCGACGCGATGAGTCTCAACGAGAAGGGCGCGTTCTACCACCTGCTGGGCGACGCTGGCGGCTCGGTCGCCGTCATCGTCTCCGTGGTGGCGATCGACGTAACCGGAATCAGCGTCATCGACCCGATTGCTGCGGCGCTGATCGCCGTCGTCGTCACCTGGTCGGCGATCACGGTGTTGCGTGGCAGCGGCGAGATCTTCTTCCTCAAAACGCCCCTCAAGAGCGACGAGATTCAGTCGCACATCCGCGAGATCGACGGCGTCGATGCGGTCGACGACTTCCACGCCTGGCAGATCTGCAGTCAGATCACGGTCGCGACGGTCCACGTCGAAACAGACGTCGAGACGATGCTCGAAGCCGAGTCGGTCACGCGCCGGGTCCACGACGAACTCGCCGGCCACGGCGTCGATCACGCCACCGTCGAACTCTCGCCGCGCTACGACGACCGCGACCTTCATCTGGATACGCACTGTCACTGAGGACCCAGTGGTTCGGGGTCACAACGTCTCTCGATCGAGTCTCCATCGGTCGGATCTCGAGTGAGCAGCCACCCGGACCTTTATCATCTCGAACCAATTCGATGGTTTATGCACATTGACACCATCTCGTCCGCGCGGGAACTCGCGGACGCGATCCGACGCGGAGAGCGATCCTCGCTGGCAGTTGTCGAAGCCCTCCTCGAGCGGATCGAGGCGGCAAGCGACCTGAACGCCTACGTGACGCTCATCGCGGACGCGGCTCGGGAGCGTGCTCGCGAAGCCGACCGCGCGGCAGCGGCCGGCGAGGATCTCGGCCCGCTACACGGGGTTCCGGTCGCGATCAAGGATCTCCGGGATCGAAAAGCGGGCGTCCGAAACACGATGGGGCTAGCTCCGCTGTCGGACCACGTCGCCAGCACGGACTCGATCACCGTCGAGCGACTCGAGGCGGCTGGGGCAGTGATCGTCGGCACCACCAACACGCCGGCGCTTGCTCACACGATCAAGACCGACAACCGTCTCGTCGGGGCGACGGCGACGCCGTTCGACCTCGAGCGGTCGGCCGGCGGCTCCTCCGGTGGCTCCGCGGCGGCGGTCGCGGCCGGCCTCACGACGTTCGCCACCGGCTCGGACATCGGCGGCTCCCTTCGGGTGCCGGCGTCGTGTTGTAACGTCGTCGGCCTCAAACCCAGCTTCGGGCGCGTGCCGGCCGGTTCCCGGCTCGATTCTTTTGGCACACACACGCCGTTCATGATTGGCGGGCCGATCGGTCGGTCGACCGAAGACGTCGCGCTCGCGTTCGACATTCTCTCGGGACAGGACGACCGCGATCCGCTCAGCGTGCCGGACGGCGACGACGTGCTCCCGGCGACGGATCGGCTGGCAGACGACCTCTCCATCGGGTACAGCCCGAATCTGGATCTACAACCTGTCGACCCGACCGTCCGTGCGATCGTCGGCGACGCCGTCGACGACCTCGCGGCTGCGGGCGTGGCCGTCACCGATGTCGACGTCTCGCTGCCGGACTACGAACCGCTGCGATCGGCGTATTACACGCAGGTCGGCGGCTACTTCGCTGCGCTCGCGGCCCGAGTCGAGGAGCGGTTCGGGATCGACCTCGAGACTGCCGACGTCGAGGAAACACTTCTGTCAACGATCGCGCTGGCAAACGACACGAGTGCGGTCGAGGAACGACTCGCGAACGGCCTCCGGACGCAGGCCTACGACGCGATCGAGGACGCGCTGGCGGGCCACGATGCGCTCGTGACGCCGACGCTGACGGTACCTCCCTACGGGAAACGACTGGCCGACCGGTATCCGACGACGATCGACGGACAGGACGTCGACGGGATTCCGACCGATGCGATGCTCACCTGGATATTCAATCTGACCGGCCATCCGGCCGCGTCGGTCCCCGCAGGCCTTACAGACGATGGCCTGCCGGTCGGCCTGCAGATCGTCGGCCGCCGATATGCAGAGGCGGACGTGCTCGCGGTTGCTGCGGCCCTCGAGCGGGTCCGGCCGTGGACTGGCCACTATCCGGATAGCTGAACGGCGGTCCAAAACGGACCGAGCAGAGAGCCTGACAGCGAAAAGTCAGTTGTTCAGGCCTCGAGTGCGAGTCCCGCTTCGGCCAGTGCGTCCTCGGTCGAGAGATCGTCGTGGACGACGCCGGCGACCGCGCGGGCGATCGCTTCGGGGTCTTCGTGTTGGAAGATCGACCGGCCCATCGAGACACCGGCACCGCCGGCGTCCATCACGCCACGGACCATCTCGATGGTCTCGCGGTCGGTTCCCTTCGAGCCGCCGGCGATGACGACCGGCAGCCGGGTCGACTCGACGACGTGCTGGAAGCTGTCGGCGTCGCCGCTGTAGCCCGTTTTGACGATGTCGGCACCCAGTTCTTCGGCGAGGCGAACAGCGTGGCCGAGCGCGTCGGGGTCTTCGGGGTCGACGCCCGGGCCGCGGGCGTAGGCCATCGCGAGGACCGGCATCCCGAAGCGGTCTGCTTTCTCGGTGACCTCAGAGAGCTGGGTGAGCTGGTCGGGCTCGTGGTCCGAGCCGACGTTGATGTGGAAGGAGACGGCGTCGGCACCGGCACGGATCGCCTCCTCGACGGTGCCGGTCATGCGCTTGTCGTTCTCGTCGGGGCCGATCGTCGTCGAGCCATTGAGATGGACGATGTAGCCCTTGTCGTTCTTGTTGTCGTGGACGCGCGGCGCGATCCCCTTCTGTGTGAGAACCGCGTCCGCGCCACCGCTGGTGACGCCATCGATTGTCGATTCGATGTCTTTCAATCCCTGGACGGCACCGATTGTGATGCCGTGGTCCATTGGGACGATTACGTACGATCCGTCTGTCCCGATTCGATCGAGTCGTGCGTCAGTTCCGACAGTCATTGCGGGAGTGTAGCAAGCTTGCAGTTATGGCTGTTCTGGTTCCGGTGCCACTTCCTCGTCTGCCTCGTTCTCGGTCCCACGGCGTGCGCCGCGTTTGAGTTCCGCGGCTTTGGCCTCGAGCGCGTCGATCGCGTCGCTTGGATCGTCGCTCGAGGCGATCAGATCGATGAGTGCGCTGCCGACGATGACGCCGTCAGCGCCGGCCTCGATGATCTCGGCGGCGTGGTCGCCCTCGCTGACGCCGAAGCCGACTGCCTTGGGGACGTCGTACTCGGAGAGGCGTGCGAGACTGTCGTGGGTCGCTCCGGAGACGTTCGCGCGTGCACCCGTCGTCCCGAGCCGGGCCTGTACGTAGGCAAAGCCCGAAACCTGCGACATGATCGTCTCGAGGCGCTCGCCCTCGGTCGTCGGCGCGACGATGAAGACGAGATCGAGCCCATGATCGTCACAGGCCGCACGGAGCGGTTCGGACTCCTCGGCGGGCAGGTCAGGGACGATGATCCCCGAGAGCCCGGCTTCGGCGGCTCGCTCCACGAATGGCTTGACATCAGGCTCGGAGCCATACTGCAGGATCATGTTGTAGTAGGTCATCACCAGCAGCGGTGCCTCGGTCTCTATGTCATCGACCAGTTCGAAGAATCCCTGGGGGGTCGTTCCAGCATCGAGCGCGCGGTTGATCGCGGCCTGAATCGTCGGCCCCTCGGCGATCGGCTCCGAAAACGGGAGGCCGAGTTCGATCAGGTCCGAGCCGCCGCGATCCAGCGCCTCGACGTATTCTTTGGTATCCTCGAGCGAGGGGTCACCCGCCGTAATGTAGGTGATCAGGGCAGGGTGGTTCTCGCGAATGGCGGCTTCGATGTCGCTCTCGATCGATGTCTCGTCGCTCACTGGTCGAACACCTCCACGTCGGGAGCGGCCGCGAGATCGCGTTTTTCGGTCTCCTCGAGCACCGTCTCTAAGTCCTTGTCGCCACGGCCGGAGACGTTGACGACGACGAGATCGCCGAGGTCTTCGTGGGCCTCTTCAAGGAACCCGAGGGCGTGACTCGACTCGAGTGCGGGGATGATCCCCTCGAGTCGCGAAAGTCGGTGGAAGCCGTTGAGCGCGACCTCGTCGTCGACGCTGGCTGGCGTCACGCGGCCCGTCTCGACCAAATGGGAAAGTTCCGGACCGACGCCGGCGTAGTCGAGCCCCGCGCTGACGCTGTGGGATTCCATGATCTGGCCTTCCGTACTCTGGAGGAGCTTCGTCATCGCGCCGTGGAGAACGCCGTCAGTGCCCGTCGACAGCGTCGCGGAGTTGGGCGCAAGTCCTTCGTCTTCGTCGATCTCGAGGCTCGAGCCGCCGGCCTCGACGGCATAGAGGTCGACGTGCTCTCGCGGGCTTTGCCCGCTCGAGTCATCCGCGGAGCGTGGCTCCGCGCTCTCCTCGTCTGGAACGAACGCGTGGAAGGTCCCCATCGTGTTCGAGCCGCCGCCGGCGCAAGCGACGACGCTGTCGGGCAAGCGGCTGGCCTGCTCCTGAATCTGTTTCCGGGCTTCCGTGCCGATGACCGACTGGAAGTCCCGGACCATTTTCGGGAACGGGTGTGGACCGACGACCGAGCCGATCACGTAATGCGTTCGCTCGACGGTGGTCGCCCAGTCGCGCATCGTCTCGTTAATCGCCTCCTTCAGAGTGCCGCTGCCGGCCTCGACCGGGTTCACCTCGGCCCCGTTCATCCGCATCCGGTAGACGTTGGGCCGCTGGCGGTTGACGTCGGTCCGGCCCATGTAAATCTCACAGGGCATGTCGAGATGGGCGGCGGCCATCGCCGTCGCGGTGCCGTGTTGGCCCGCACCGGTTTCGGCGATGATCCGCTCTTTGCCCATGTACTTCGCGAGCAGCACCTGTCCGAGCGCGTTGTTCAGCTTGTGAGCCCCGCCGTGGAGCAGATCCTCGCGCTTGAGGTAGATCTCGCGGTCGTAGCGCTCGCTCAGCCGATCCGCACGCTGGAGCGGCGTCGGTCGCCCGCCGAACTCTCGCATCCGCTCGCGGAATTCGTCCATGAAGCCATCCTCGTTTTCGAGGACGTAGCGCTCGTAGGCGTCCTCGAGTTCCTGAACGGCTGGCATCAGCGCCTCGGGGACGTACTGGCCGCCGTAGTCGCCGAACGTTCCCGTTCGACTGCTCTTTCCGTCGCGTTCGCGTTCCGTGCTCATATCTAACAGTCTCCGTCGTGGTCGCTTGATTTCGCATCTACCAGTCGGCGCGTGTTCCCGGTCACGTCGCTGTCGCCTGCGCCGTGGTCCATGATGGCGCTGCCGACGAGCAACGCGCCGGCACCCGCTTCGCGCATCCGTCGCACGTCGGCCGGCGACGAGATTCCGCTCTCGGCGATCAGTGTCACGTCATCCGGTACCTCGGTTGCCACTGACTCGAAGGTTTCGAGGTCAACCTCGAGTCGGGCCAAATCGCGATTGTTCACGCCGATAATTTCGGCCCCTGCCTCAAGGGCGGTCTCGAGTTCCGCCTGATCGTGAACCTCGACCAGCGGCTGAAAGCCGCGCTCGCGGGCGGCGGCGATGAGTCCCTCGAGGTCGTCGACGAACCGCGCGATCAACAACAGAAGGTCGGCCTCGACGATATCCATCCCGGCTTCGTCGAGGACGAAGTCCTTGCGCAAGACGGGAACATCGACGGCCTCACGAATCCGACTCAGCGCGTCGGGCGAGCCGCCGAAATGGGTCGGCTCGGTGAGGACCGACAGCGCCGCCGCGCCGCCGTCGACCATCGCCTGCGCCAACGCGACTGGGTCGTCGTCTCGTGTCCCATCGGCCGTCGGACTCGTCGGTTTTACCTCCGCGATCACTGGGACTCGCCCCGCGGCCTCGGCGTCGGCCAGCGCGTCGGGCAGCGAGCGCGCGTCGACGGAAACGACGCCGTCACCACCCGACCGCTCCCGTGCCGCCTCGAGAATCGACTGCACCGCGGGAGCGAGCTCCGTTTCGGAGTTCATTATTGTACATCGACGTACTCATATGTACATAAGGCTTGCGCCATCGTGACGCAATCGCGGGTCTCACGAGTTCGTCGTCGGCAGGACTGACACGCTCGAACCTAACGAGTTTTGGCGAAGAGAAGGGCGGATGGGATACGGGTGAGGACGCTACCGAAGCTGGAACGAGTCGCTCTCGTCGTCTAACTCATCCAGGAGGAGCACTTCGTCTTCCTCGTCCTCGAGTCGGTCCTGGAGCTCGTTGACGTAGCCTTTGTACTCGTCGAGTTGTTCCCGAAGGTGCTCGGCCTCGAGTTCCAGCCGCTCGTGCTCGCGGATGAACCGTTTTGGCACTTCGACGGTCGGCGGGAACGAGACCTCGTCGTTGTCCTCGCTCGTGCGAGCCTCGAGATCGGCTTCAGGGACGACCTCGACCTGTCCGTCGTGTTCGACGAGCTGGTCGACGTAATCCCGGAAGACCGCAGACAGCGAGATATCGCGCTCGGCGGCGATCTCCTGTAGCGCCTCGAACGCGTCCTCATTCACCCGAAACGAGATGGTCTTGTTCTTGTTCCCCATCGATGTCCCTAGTCGTCGTTCACGGAACTTAATCATTCGTCAGACGACCGGCTCTGACCGGGTTGGCGACTCTCCACACTTGCGTGTCGACGGCCACATCGTCGCGATGGGTCCGACCCGACAGGCTATCCGCACGGGGCACCAACACTACGTGATGCTGACAGACACGCCGGGACTCCACCACGTGACGGGGATCGTCGGGGACGCCCAGGATGCTATCGACTTCTACAGCGGCGTGCTTGGCCTTCGCCTCGTCATCCAGACGGTAAACTTCGAGGACATCCTCCAGCACCACCTCTACTTCGGCGACGCCGCCGGCACGCCGGGAACGGTTCTGACGCAGTTTCCCGACCCCCACGGCGACCCCGGCCGGCACGGGTCGCCGCAGGTCGAATCGGTGTCGTTCGTCGTCCCGTCCGGCACGCTCACACACTGGCACGCGCGACTCGAGGCCCACGATCTCGCTGTCGAGGGGCCACTCGAGCGATTCGGTGACCGAGTACTGCGACTCGAAGATCCTGCAGGAACGCGGATCGAACTCGTCGCTGGCCCGTCGGTGCCGAGCGATATCGACCCCTGGACTGCGGGATCTGTCCCGGCGGCAGACGCGATTCGAGGACTCCACGGCGTGTCGACACTCTCTACCAACCCCTACGCGACGGCCGGGCTACTCGAGACGCTGGGGTTCGAGTACGAGACGGAAACCGACGATCGGGTTCGGTACCGAGCACCCGGGACGCGAGCTACAGTCGTCGACGTGCTCGACCGCGACGTTCCGTTCGGTCGCGAAGGAGCGGGGACGCTCCACCACGTTGCGGTTCGAGTCGAGGGCGAAGCCGACCTCCACGAGTGGCGGACGCTCTTCGACGACCGCGACTACGACGTCTCGCGGGTCAAAGACCGCCACTTCTTTCACTCGCTGTACGTCCGTGAGCCAGGTGGAATCCTCTTCGAGTTGGCGACCGAAACCGACGGCGTCGCGGCGAGTGACGATGCGGGCGCTCCCGGCGAGTCGTTATACCTGCCCGACCGATTCGAGGCCGACCGCGACCTGATCGAGAGCCAGCTCCCAACGTTGCGGGTTCCGACGGGACGAGACAAGTATCGATGACGGGGTCGGGAGGGTATCGGTCGATGGACTCCGTTTCTGGCCCCCATGCCGGTCAGCCGTTGCTTACGGCCGGTGCACCTGCACTGGCCGCCAACGCTGCCCTCGTCGCCTGTCACGGCCGCGGCGCGACTGCACAGGGCGGTATCAACCTCTTCGACCCGGCCTCCCGACACGGCGTCGCCGTCTTCGCGCCACAGGCCGACCGAAGCCGCTGGTTCCCGCGACCCGCGAGTGCATCCCGGTCAGCCAACGAGCCGTGGCTCTCCTCGAGTGTCGACTGTGTCGCGGCCGCACTCGAAGCCGCCCGGGCGATCGACGTGCCGTCCGAACGGACCGTCCTCGTCGGCTTCTCACAGGGTGCGTGCGTCGCCGCCGAGTTCGTCCGACGCAACCCGGCTCGCTACGGTGGTCTCGCCCTCCTCTCGGGGACACTTCCGGGGACGATCGACGAGCTTGGCTCGACGTCGATCGATGGCTCGCTCGCGCGAACACCAGTCCTGGTCGGCTACGGCAAAGCCGATCCGCACGTCGACCGCGCGGGCGTCGCCGAGACGGTTCGTACGTTCGAGCGAGCGGATGCCGTCGTCGACGAACGGTGCTATTCCGACACCAGACACGAGGTTACCGACGACGAGTTCGCGGCAATCGGCACGCTCCTCGAGGAGATACTGAACGACTAACTCACGACTCGGCCGGTATCGATCGAACCGCGAAAAATCGAGACAGGCGAGCTCAGACCGTCGCTTCCGCGTCGTCGTTTCCGATGGTCTCTAAGCTCTCGAGTGCCTGAATCACGTCGTTACGGTAGTTGACCACCGGCGAGTCGTACTGCTCGCGGGCCATCTGGGCGTACTCGTTCGTCGGTGCGGTCGAGGCGCTTTCGGGAGCCTCCTGTTCGCTTTCCCACGCTTCGAACGCCTCAATGCGGTCAAGCGTGCGCTCGGCGGTTTCGACGACCCACCGATCGCGCGTCTCGTCGTCGACGACCGAGATCGATTCGGGTCGCAGGGAGACGTTGATGGTGCCATCGTCGGTCTCGTATGTGCGGGGTTTACCGACAATGGAGACGTACGCCGGCGGTTCCGTCTCTCGCAGAACCGAGGCGGCCTCGGGCTGGTACTGCCCGGCGTAGACGAAGAACGTCCCCGTCGGGTCGACGACCCGGCCGCGCCAGTATTCGCTTTCCTCGCCGACGTCTTCGGTTTCGGTCAAGGTCCCGGAAACGAACACGCGGTTCGCGCGATCGCCCGTCGGGAGCAATGCGTAGTTCGGCGCGCGCTCGTCGTCGCTCTCTTTGAAGGCGTACGTCGAATCGTTGAATTCCGATGCGAAGACGCGGCGGGCGACTTCGCGGGTAAGTTCAGACTGGCTCATGTTACATCGACCTCGCTTTGATCAGCAGTTCCTCTGGATCCGCTGGCCCGCCGAGTTCTTCGACGTCGTCGGCCAGGACGTACCGGCCGAACGTCGGCCCCTCGATGTGGTAGTAGGTACCGACGATATCCTCTCTAATCTCGTCGGCGACGATGGTCGTATCCAGCGCGTCCATCGCCATCTCCTTTGCTTCCTCGAGACTGAGCCCGGTCAACTCCTCGGTGGCGTCCTTGTCGAAGATGACTTCGTGGGCGTCGATGCCGTCGTCGACGACGGCTTTGATCCGGAGGTCGAACTCGCCTTCGACCTCACCGTGTTCGTTACAACGGCCGTTCTGGAGGACGCGGGTACAGTCGTCCTCCGGGCAGCGCTTGATGAGGCCACTGCCGCGTTGCATGTCGACCAGTGCGCCTTCGACCTCGCTGGTGTCGTTGCCGACCTCTATGTCCTCGTCGAGTTCCTCGATCACCGTCGTCGAGTTGAGTTTGACCGAGTACCGGCCCTGGTACTCGTCAGTGACGACGTTGCGAAGTTCGTAGACGCCGCCCTCCTCGAGTGCGGGGAGCTCTGATTTCGCCCACTTGGTGAACTTGATCGTCCCGGTCGGGTCGCCCAGCAGACCGACCTGCGCGACCGAGTCGCTCCGTGGGTCCCAGAGTTCGATGACCTTCGCGGTGAGGTCGATCCACTCTTCGGGTTCGTCGACATCCTCGATTTTTGCCGCCTCGCTGTCGCCACCCGAGATGTCCTCACGCTCTAAGCCGGCTTCCTCGAGGTAGTGATTCGTGACGCTCCGGCGTGCCTCGTCCATCGGCACTTTGTACTCGTCGACGAGCGTCGTCAGACGTTCTTCGACGTCCTCGATGTCGACGTCTATATGATCCGAAAACTGCGCATGTATGTCGTCCGCGTGCTGTCGTACGTCGCTCATAGTGTCTCGCCTCCTCTTTGGTTTCACTGGGAGGCATACCGCTGTTCGCGCCCCATCGTATTTAAAGTGAGGGGAGCGGAGTGAAAGTGAATCGCGGCGAAAGAAACCGCCAGCGGGCGTCGAGGGACATCTCGAGACCGTGGTCGTCGCCCATCGAGACACTGATCTGTCCTACTGCTCTGTGACCGCGAGTGCAGACTCGAGCGCGTCGCCGATAGCCTCTCTGCCGGCATCGTCGACGGCAACCAGCGGCGGGCGGACCGCGTCGGAGGGAATGACGCCGCGTTCGGCCAGTGCCGTCTTCGTCGCCGGGGCGAAATCGTGGGTCGTACACGCGTCGAACAGCGGTGCGATCGCGTCCCGCTGGAGTTCTCGCCCGCGCTCGTCGTCGGCGTGGTCGAATGCCTCCCGCAGTACCTCGGGGATGACGTTTGACAGGGCGTTGATCCCCCCATCCGCGCCCATGCGAAGCGCGGGCACCAGCAACGCGTCATACCCCTGTAGACACAGGAACTCGTCGGGCGTCCCCTCGAGCACCGAGAGGAAATATTCGAGATCGCCACTCGAGTCTTTGATCCCGACGACGTTGTCGTGTGCTACGATGGCGGCGACGGTCTCGGGTTCGATGCGCTGGCCCGTACACTGCGGGATGTTATACAACAGGACGGGCAGCGACGCCTCGTCGATGATGGCCTCGAAGAACCGCCGGTTGCCCTCGGGCGCGTTCGCGGTCGTGAAATACGGCGCGACGATCGCGGCGGCGTCTGCTCCCGCATCGGCGGCGCGGTCGATCGCGGTGACCGTCTCATCGACGCTTGTCGCACCAGCACCTGCGATGACCGGAACCTCGGCGTGGTCGACGGTCGTTTCGACGACGTGACGGTGCTCGTCGGCTGTCAAACTCGGATACTCGCCGGTCGTTCCGCAGGGAAAGACGGCGTCGATGCCGCCGTCCTGGAGGTGTGCGAGCACGTCGACGAGTGCCGATTCGTCAACCGAGCCGTCGTCGAACGGCGTCACCATTGGACAGGTAATTCCCTGCAGCGCGTTGCGAAGTGCCATGTCCGTGTTCGACGTGCGACCACGTCAAAATCGTTGCCATCGGTGACCCACGACCACGACGGGTAGCTGTAGTGTGACCGCTGCGTCGATCCGTCCGACAGTATATGTGTCCGGCAGTCGAACGAACGCATATGGCGGATCGGCGTCGGCTCGAGCGATTCGTGCGCTCGACGCTGCAGGGCGCAGGCGAGCAGTTCGAGGAGCTTCGCAGATCGACCGACGAGCAACTCGAGGAGGCCCGCGAGGCATACGAGATGGCGAAACACGCACGTCAGTTGCCGACCGATGAGGCGGGACGGGCGAAAATCGTCTGTCGGCGCTACGCCCAACAGCGGGCGGCGAAGCTCGACGACGAGTACCGACCGGCCTGTTACGAGGCGGGTCATCCTGACTGTGAGGGGTGTGCAGAAGACGTCCGCAACGGCCGAATCGAGACCTGGTGAGATGGATCGTCCCGTCGTCGCCTGCGTGCTGGCCGGCGGGCTCGGGAGTCGACTCTATCCTGCGAGCCGACGTGACCGACCCAAACAGTTGCGGTCGCTCGTCGGCGAGCGCTCGTTGCTCGCACGGACGATGGACCGAACGGCGTTTGCCGACGAACAGTACGTCCTGACCCGCGAGTCGTTCGCCGACACAGTCTCCGAGCACGCACCACAAGCGGGCGTGCTGGTCGAACCGGCCGGGAAAGACACCGGACCGGCGCTGGTCTATGCGGCCTGGCGGCTCCGCAAGCAGTTCGACACGGAGCCGGTCTTGATCTGTCTCCCCAGTGACCACTACGTTGCCGACGACGCGGCGTTTGCAACACGGCTCGAGCGCGCCGCCGAGATCGCCGTCGAAACAGGCGGGCTGGTGACGGTCGGCGTCGAACCGACGCGGCCGTCGCCGGGCTATGGATACGTCGTTCCCACCGACGGACTCGAGGCCGACACCGACGACTACGCAGCCGTCACGCAGTTCACCGAGAAACCCGACCGCGAACACGCACGCGAACTCATCGATGCCGGTGCGTACTGGAACGTCGGCGTCTTCGCCTGGAAACCCAGTGCCCTGTTAGCCGCGGCGCGAAACTCACCGCTCGCGCCGCTGGTCGAGTCACTCGCAGCTGGCGACCCCCGCGGCGGCTTCGAGGCTGTCGAGGCCAGCAGCGTGGATTACGCAATCATCGAGCGCGCGACAAACGTCTTCGTGACGCCGCTATCGGTCGGCTGGGACGACCTCGGGACGTGGGACGCGGTTGGCCGGATCCTCGAGCGAGCGGGCGACGAGTCGAACGACGTCGTCGCAGGAAGGGTTCTCGCGATCGACGCCACTGGGAACGTCGTCGCTGCACCCGACGCCCACGTCTCGCTGCTCGAGGTCGACGATCTGATCGTGACGGCGTTCGGGAATCGACTCCTTATCGCTCCGCGGGATGCGTCGCAACGGGTTCGTGACGTGGTCGATCGCTTGCGCCATCGGGACGCCTTCTAATGCATCTGGCAACACGCCACACATCGGCTACGCTCGAGCGGTGATCGAGTGGTTCTGACTGCTGTTTGGCAATAAAAATCGAAGTTAGAATTCGCTCGCGACTATCAGGCTAGCTTGGCCTCGGTGTCACCGTTTGACGGCCACATCGCCCAGATGAGGACCGCAACGATGAGTGCCAGTCCCAGTGCGCCCGTCTCCACGACGGACAGCCTGATACCGAACCACGAGAGCACCGTTCGCAACTCGACGATCAGTGGCGTCAGGAACGCCATGATGACGAGGAGTCCGCCCTTCGAGATACGCATATTAGGGCATCACCCCACGCACGGACTCGAGGACGAGACTCGGGTCGACGACGACGCTTGGCTTCCAGGGGTCGATGCCGGGGCCGAACAGCCCACCGGCGTCGATGATGCTCGCAAGCGGGAGCGAGTAGGCGATGATCACGAGGACGACGGCGATCGAAGTCCAGAGCTTGAGGTTGTCGATGATCGCTGGCGAGTCCTCGGGGCCCGAGAGCGTGCCGGCATAGGTGTTGTCCGGAATCGCATCGCTGGTGGAGCCACCGATGGTCGTCAGGACCATGTTCGTGATGAACAGGTACACCGAGAGGGTCAGCAACGCCGCGCCCAGAGCGACCTGTGCGTCGATCTCAGCGACGGTGCCGACGGCGGGATCGAAGCTAAAGCCCTCGTACTGCGGTTCAGCAGTCCGACGGGGTATCCCGAACAGCCCGGCCCGGTGCATCGCGTTCGACATGAACGTCATGCCGATGAACCACAGCACGACCTGGACCAGCCCGAGCGAGCGGTTCCAGATCTCTTTGCCGGTCAACTGTGGGATGAACCAGTAGGACGCCGCCATGAAGGTCAACGCGACGGCGGTGCCGACTGTGAGGTGGAAGTGACCGACGACCCACCAGGAGTTGTGAACGAGGTAGTTGATGCTCAGGCCGGCGTTGATCATGCCGGAGAAGCCACCGGCAGCGAACATGAGGCCGGCAAGCGCCATCCCGGTAAATGCCGGGTCACGCCATGGAAGTGCCTTGAGCCAGCTGAGGTAGCCCTCACCGCCGCGCTGGCGCGCGCCGTGTTCCATGCTGGCGACGACGGTAAACGCGGTCAGCAGGCTTGGCAACAGCAGGAACATCGTGTTCGTCATCGCGATGAACTTGAACCCTTCCGCGATGCCGGGATCCAGATACTGGTGGTGGATCCCAACCGGCGTCGACAGGATCAGGAACAGCACGAAGACGACACGTGCGAGCGGATCGCTGAACAGCTTGCCACCGGAGAGCTTCGGCAGCATGGTGTACCACAGCATGTACGCCGGCATCAGCCAGAAGTACACGACTGGGTGGCCGAAGAACCAGAACAGCGTCCGGGTGAGCAGCGGGTTAACGGAGTCGATGATCCCCAGCGACCACGGGAGCAGGAACGCGAGGATCGAGATGGCGACACCGATCGAGCTGAGATACCAGAACAGCATCGTCGTCAACGCCATGAACGTCGGCAGCGGGATCCGTTCGTCGGGATTGTCCTTCTTCCAGGCCCACCATGTCCGGAACCAGTCGAAGCCAGCGAGCCAGGTCCCGACGACGAACAGGACGAAGCCCACATAAAACGCCGGATGCGCCTGGAACGGCGAATAAAACGTATACAGGACGTCGGCGTTCATCGGAATCTGGTCGACGACGCCGCCGAGGATCGAGACGCCGACCAGGAGCGTTCCGAGCGACATCATTGCGTACCAGCCCCACGTAAAGCGGATGTCTTTGACACCGCGATCGAGGCTAGTCGTTACTGCCCAGGTGAAGATCCCCACGAGGAAGAAGATCGTGAACGTGATCACCAGCAACACGCCGTGGGCAGTCAACACGGTGTAGTAGTCCTGCGAGGGGATGAACCGCAAGACGTTCGTTCGGTGCAGGCCCTGAATGAGCCCGAGCGTCCCGCCGATCATCAGCGCGAGGAAGGAACTCCAGAGTGCGGCTCTGATTACGCGTGCCTCCTCTGGGAACTGGTCGATGTAGGCGTTACGCATCGCCATCACCTCCTTCGGTCGCGTTGGTGACCGTGAGCGTCCCACTTCCCTCGTGGCCGTCGACGGTCACCGTCCAGTCGTGATCGCCTGTTCCAAAGTCAGTCGTGTCGACCGCGAACTCGAGGGTTTCGCTGCCGTGTGCGGGCACCGTGACGTCCTGCTCGACGGTCTGATCCTGCTCGACGGTCTGATCCTGCTCGACGGTCTGATTGCCGATCTCGAGGGTTGCGGTCGTTTCGAGGTCGTAATTCATATCGTTGCTGACGGTGGTGTTGATCGTCGTCTGGTTGCCGAGCTGGGCCTCGTCGGGGGCCTCAGTCGACAGTTCGGTCAGATCGAACTCGTCTTCAGGAACGACGTTCAGTTTGCCTTCCATCGTGTGGTGGTATGCACCACAGTACTCGTTGCAGAGAATGCCGTACTCGCCGGGTTCGTCGAACTCGACGGTCATCTCTGAGACTTGTCCAGGGACGACCATCGTGTTCACGTTCGTCCCGGCGACAGTATAGCTGTGTGTCACGTCCCGGCTCGTCACGTAAAACGTCACGGTGCTGTTCGCCGGCACCGTGATCTCGCTTGGCGTGTACGCCCACGCCTGAGCGACGACGGCCGCCTCGTATTCGTTGCCACCGACGTGTGTGACGCCAGGGTCACTGAACCGCTCGTCGTCGTTGATCGTGTCCGGATCGATGGTGCCGCCATCGTCGTCGATCATGGCGATGCCGGGCCCGACCGCGCCGTACGTAATCGTCGCGATAAAGCCGACGATCAGCACCATCGCGACGGCCAGCCAGGTCTTTTCGTAGGTGTGAATGTTCATGCAAGCCCCACCACCGTCAACAGCACCCCGGTGACGGTCGGCCCGTTACCGAGGAACTCGATGAAGTACATGAATATCCACAGTGCCACCAGTATGAGAAAGTAGATCCCAACCAGAATCGCTGTTCCGATCGGATCGTACTCGTCGTGATCGAGTTCACGAACCTGATCGGTCTCATCAGTGGGATGCTTCCCATCCACCCCTTTTTCGATAGCCGAACTCATACGGAGTGGTAGGGAAAGGGCATGACTTACTGCCAATCATCATTCCCGGCCACTGGGAACGGGTTGGGGAATTAAGCTATCCACCGTCTAAACCAATGTGTATGAGCCTCGAGACACTCCAACCTCGACACGCGGCAGCTGTCGGGTTGCTTGCGTTGATCCCGCTTATCGTCTATGGAATCACGGATTCGGTATTCGCCGGTGGCGTCAGCATGCTCAACACTGGCCTCATCTACGGCTCGCTGTATCTCGCCATGTCACCGGTCGAGACGTCCCACGGCCACCATGGTGACGGCAGCGGCACCCTCGGCTAACGCTTTCAGTTCAGATGACCCTCGTTTCATCCGTATCGAGCCCGCTCTCGACCGCTCTTCCGCTTGAGTCCGGCGTCCACTCACTGATCGTACCGCTGATGGGTGCGTCGGTACCGTCGGGTGCCGTCCTCGAGCGCGTGAACCTGCTTTTGCTGTTCGTCGTCGGACTGCTGGCTGGCGCACACTGTTTGGGGATGTGTGGCCCACTGGTGACGGCGTATGCCGACCGGATCGGTGCGGCGAGCAGTAAACGCCGCGACGACACGCTCACCGGCTACGAGGTGCGCCAGCATGCGCTGTTTAACCTCGGTCGGACGGCCAGCTACGCTGTGGTCGGCGGCCTGTTCGGTCTGCTCGGGGCGATCACGATCGCCTCGAGCGAGGCCGTCGCCGCCATCGGCGACAGCGTCAGGGGCGTGACGGGAATCCTCGTCGGGATCGCGATCGTCACGAGCGGCCTGTACTATCTCCGGGGGCAAACTGCCGTTCCCGGTCACGGACTGCCGATCATCGGAACGGCCTTCCGCCGACTCTCCGATCTCCTCTCGAGCCGGATCGACCGCTACGCGACGTCGCCGGGGATTTTCGCACTCGGTGCGGTTCATGGCCTCATGCCGTGTCCGATCATCTATCCGGCGTACCTCTATGCGTTCGCGCTCGGCTCACCGACGCGCGGAGCGCTCTCACTCGCCGCTCTCGGGCTGGGGACGATTCCCACACTGTTCGCCTACGGGACCGTCCTGAACACGATCGGGCCCGACACGCGCGTTCGACTCCATCGTGGACTGGGGGCTGCGTTCGTCGTGCTCGGCTACATTCCCCTCTCACACGGGCTGATGCTGTACGGCATCCATCTGCCACACGTCCCGCTCCCGTACATTAACCTGTTCTAACGATGGGTGAGAATCCACAGCAGTCCGCGCAGTCGCCCGCGGCGGCAGCCAATGCAGGAACTGCGAACCCAACCGGCAACGGGTCACCGGCCGAGCCCGAGGCCGACACCGATACCTGCGACCTCTGTGAGCTGCCGACTCCGCCGACTCCGATCACCGAGCCCGACGTCGACGGCTCGTTTTGTTGTCAGGGCTGTCTCGAGGTCGCTCGGACGCTCGAGCGAACCGACGGCCCCGACGAGGCGGAGCTACAGTCACGACTGGACGACGACGGTCCCGACCTCGATGAGCTCGAGGGTGAGGACGCCTTCCTCGCGGTCGATGGGATGCACTGTTCGACGTGTGAAGCGTTCCTCGAGACGACCGCCGAACGCGAAGCGGGCGTCCGTGGCGTAACGGCCAGTTACGCGACGGACACGATCCGAATCGTCTACGATCCCGACGAACTCGCGGCTGACGAGCTTCCTGACATCGTTTCCGGCTACGGCTATACTGCGTCAGACCGCTCGAGTGCCGACGATGAAGACGCCGATGATCGGCTCGGTGCGCTCCTGTTCGGGGCCTTTTTCGGCATGATGGTCATGACGTGGTACATCCTGTTTCTGTACCCGACTTACTTCGGTTTCGAGCCGATCGCCGACTTCGGCGGCTATGACGGCATGTTTCTGACGGCGAACATCTGGGTGTTTACCTCGTTCGTTCTCTTTTATACCGGCTATCCGACCCTCCGCGGGGCGTACGTCAGCCTCCGGGCGGGTCGACCGAACATGGACCTGCTCGTTGCGCTCGCCGCACTCGGGTCGTATAGCTACAGCGCGATCGCGACTCTGCTAGGGCGGACCCACGTCTACTTCGACGTGACCGTTGCGATCATTATCGTCGTCACCGCGGGCACCCACTACGAGCAGGCGGTCAAACGCCGTGCGACCGGCCTCCTCTCTGAACTGACCGAACAGCAGGTCGACGAGGCCCGCCGTGAGAGCGGCGAGACGGTCCCCCTCGAGGACGTCGATCCCGGCGATCGCCTGCTCGTCCGTCCCGGCGAGCGGATCCCGCTCGACGGCAACGTCGCTGAAGGCTCGGCTGCCGTCGACGAGTCGCTCGTCACCGGTGAATCGCTGCCCGTCGGCAAGACGCTGGGTGATCCGGTTCGGGGTGGCACCGTCGTTACCGACGCCCCGCTCGTTGTCACCGTCGGCGACGAGGCCGAAAGCACGCTCGACCGGCTCGTTTCGCTGCTCTGGTCGATCCAGAGCGCCCGTCCAGGCGTCCAGCGACTCGCCGACAAGCTCGCGACGGTGTTCGTCCCGCTTGTCGTCATCCTCGCGGTCGGGACAACCGCCGTCTTGCTCGCGACCGGCTCGAGCGTCTCGCGGGCGCTGTTGATCGGGCTGACAGTCGTGATCGTCTCCTGTCCGTGTGCGCTTGGGCTCGCGACGCCGCTTGCGATCGCCGCGGGGATTCAGTCCGCCGCCGAGCGGGGGATCGTCGTCGCCGCGGAGACGATCTTCGAGGACGCCAGAGACGTCGATGTCGTCGTCCTCGACAAGACGGGGACGCTCACGACTGGGACGATGACCGTCGAAGACGTACACGCCGTCGATGACGTCGATGCCGACGAACTGCTCCGGCGGGCTGGCACCGTCGAGGCACTCTCCGAGCATCCGATCGCAGCCGCCATCGCGGACGCAGCATCCGAGTCTGCGACCGAGGACGCAACGACCGCCGTCGACGAGTTCGAGCGGGCCGACCGCGGTGTCAGCGGCTGCGTCGACGGCGACCGCGTCGTCGTCGGCCACCCCGACTTCCTCCGCGAGCACGGGCTCGCCGTTCCCGAGGCGCTCGCGTCTCGAATCACCGAAACCCGTGACGCGGGTGATGTACCGGTCGTCGTCGGCTGGGACGGGCAGGCTCACGGCGTGATCGTCGTCGGTGACTCACCGCGTGACGAACTCGATGACGCGCTCGAGACCCTCTCGTCGGGCCGCGACGTCGTCGTTCTGACTGGCGACGAGGGCGCGGCGGCCGATCGGTTCCGCGCGCTCGAGGGTGTCGACGAGGTCTTTGCCGGTGTTCCGCCGGAGGCAAAAGCCGAGACCGTCGACCGGTTGCGGAGTCGAGGGACGGTCGCGATGGTCGGCGACGGGAGCAACGACGCGCCCGCGTTGGCAACTGCGGACGTCGGAATCGCGATGGGCAGTGGGACAAAACTCGCGACTGACGCAGCCGACGCGGTGATCGTCGGCGACGACCTCGGTGCCGTCTCCGAGACGTTCGATATCGCGACGAGCACCCATCGGCGAATCCGGCAGAACCTCGGCTGGGCCTTTGCCTACAACGCGGTCGCGATCCCGCTGGCGGTGCTCGGCCTGTTGAACCCATTGTTCGCCGCCGTCGCGATGGCTGCCAGTAGCGCGCTGGTCGTCCTCAACTCCTCGCGGTCGATGTAGCCACGTGAGCCGACTCGGTTCGGCTGCCGGTTACTCCACTGTATCCTCGTCAGTTGTGACGACCCGCTCGAGTTCCCGGCGCTCGCCGTTTTCGTAGACGTAGGTCGTCTCCGCGTCCTCGTCGCGTGTCCGTCGATGACTGCCGTCACAGAAGGGAAACGACCCCGACAGGCCGCACTGACAGACCGCGATATCACCGTTTTCGTCGTCGATATCGGACGGCTCGAGTTTTCGTGGCCCCGTCGCCTCGAGTTCGACAAGTCGTGACATGACTTCGTCTCGGATCGCCGGCGACAAAACCTTTCGCTCGCATCGGGGGTCGTCGAACGGACGACTACGCCCGTTGCTGTCATACTGCACGGGTTCCGGGAACGGCAAGGTTCTTGGTATGGCTCTCGAATATCGGGGTACGCACAGCTATGTCGTCTCCTGCGGCAATGCCGACGGCGGTCGCACTCGCGGTCGTCAAAACGCTCGTCCTCATCGTCGGCGGCGTTATCACGTCGTTTGCGTACAAGGCCTATCGGCGAACCCGGCAGCCAGCCCTTGGCTATCTCACACTTGGGTTCGGACTCGTGACGCTCGGGCTGGTGCTCGCCGGCATGCTCTATGAGTTGCTCACTGTTCCGTTAATGACAGGCATCCTTTTCGAGAGCCTGCTAGTTCTGGCTGGCTTTCTCGTGATCGCGCATTCGCTGTACGTCACCTGACGTCTATCGGACGTCGATCGAACGCGAGATACGATCAATCACTCACGGACTGGTGTCCGGCAGTATACGAACCCAAACTGTTTTGGGATCACTCGTATGCGTGATCGGGCAATACGTCGGCACGCGGCAGGGAAATCTAGTAACTACTGAACGTCACTGCACACCTGCTTGCACGACTGCTGTGCGATCGGTGTGACTCGGTTCAGTTGGGACTAGCGAGCATTGACACGGTCTGCTGTCAGTGTCGGTGGGACCGCGACCGTCTTGGGGTCCTCCCGGTACCCAACAACAGGAAACCGTATGAACCATGGCGCTCCGCCCTGCCGTCGTACCCCCTTCTTTCCGACAGACTTCCCGAGATGATCGTCGACGAACGAGCAGCATCCGGGGCGGCCCAGCTGGTCGCGAACCTGCCGTAACCACCCAGACGTAAGTAGACAGCATCACGAGTGATGGGTATGAGCGGCGATCCCGTCTACGTAAGACCGACGTGGAGACGTGTTTCGAGTTGTCTGTATCGACTCCTCTCGACGAGTGATCGGCCATGAACGACGCCGACGACCCGGAACTGGCCGTCGGTGCTGACGCGTTCACGGACCAGGGTGCCGGTCTCGAGGTCGCGATCGTCGGCGCGGGTGCCATCGGTGCGACGACGGCCTACGATCTCGCACGTGAGGGTGCTGACGTAACGCTCTACGACCGCGGCAGCGTCGCAAGCGGTGCGACCGGCCGGGCCGCAGGGATCTGCTACGATGCCTTCGCGGATGGGCTCGACGCCGAACTCGCTGGCGAGGCGATCGAGCGCT
Source organism: Natrinema hispanicum (assembly GCF_900111485.1). Lineage (GTDB taxonomy): Archaea > Halobacteriota > Halobacteria > Halobacteriales > Natrialbaceae > Natrinema > Natrinema hispanicum_A. The sequence goes on from NZ_FOIC01000016.1 coordinate 42,784, forward strand.
TTCGCACACTCGCAGGCGACGATACCTTCCCGTTCATTGAATGTCCGTACGTCTGGCTCGCCCGCGAGGGCGACACCGGCCGGGCCGACGCGATTCGCGATCAGATACAGCGGATGCAGGACAACGGTGTCGTCGCTCTCGAGATGGACGGCAACGCACTCGCCGACCGGTTCCCGGCTCTGCGGACGGACGACGTTGCAGTCGCCGGCATCGCCGGCGCGGCAGGGTATGCCGATCCGGCCGCGTACACCGCCTGTCTCGCGGCTGCGGCTACCGGTGCCGGGGCGACCCTCGAGACCGACACGCCGGTCGACGTTCGAACCGACCCAGCGCGCGTCATCCGTCCGGATGGGACAGCCCACGACGTCGACGCAGTGGTCGTTACAGCAGGTGCACGCACGAAGGCGCTGCTCGCGGATGCGGGCATCTCCCTTGCCGTCAAACCCTATCGCGTGCAGGCGCTGATCGCTGCCGGCGATCTCACGGAACCGATGTGTTACGACGCGACGGGCGGCTTCTATCTGCGACCCCACGCGAACGGCGTCCTCGTGGGCGACGGCACTGAGAATCGCGAGGCGGACCCTGACAGCTACGACCGCGACGCTGATTCGACGTTCACTGCCGACATCCGTGATCGAGTTGCCCACCGGGTTCCGGGTCTCGCGGACGGCGGCCTCGAGCGGGCGTGGGCTGGCCTCTGTACGGCGACACCGGATCGAGATCCGCTCGTCGGCGCGGTCCGTGATGGGCTGTATGTCGCGACCGGTTTCCAGGGGCACGGCTTCATGCGTGCGCCGGCGATCGGACAGCGGCTTGCGGCAGAAATCTGTGGTCGCTCGGGGATCGACGCTTTCGACCCGACGCGGTTCGACGGCGACGAGTCGTTCGACATCGTCGATGGGATGTCGCTCAAGCAGCGCTATCGTAACAACTGAAACTGTTCACACGCTGCTCGCACAGCCAGTCTCACTCGTTGTCGACGGCGACCGGCTCCGCGTTCGAATCCGGGTCGGCGTCGTCGGATGTGTCGAGTCCTGCCTCCGTTTCGGTCGTGTCCCCGATCGCAGACGCCTTCGGGATTTCGACGCTCAGTGTCCCGGTTTCGGAGAGGCGCGCCGTCCCGGCATCCGGATCGACGACCGCGTCGGCCGGTAACTCGGCGTCACCGGATAGCGACATCCCCCGCCCGGGAAACTGCATCTCGTAACCCTCGTGAAACTGCCGGAACCGGTCGATCTGGATCCTGACGGTGCCATCGAGATAGCGGACCTGTACGTCGTCCGATTCGGCACCAGGCGCATCGAAGACGACGCGATAGGCGGTGTCGTTCTCGAGAATATCGACAGGAAGCGATCGGTGGTTCTGTACGCGACCGCTCGCACGGCCGACCTGACGGTAGAGGGCGTTGCCGAGCGACTTTCCGAGATCGTTGAACCTCACAGGGCGTCACCTCGGACGGTGCGTGCGGCGTGGGCGGCGGTTACGGAGACCGAGAGAAGGGCCTGACAGTACATGGCAGACATGACCGTGTGAACGGTTATGATCGCCCCGTAGATATCCCTTTTGTTCCGTACAAAAGAAACGTCTGACATGTGGATAGTTCACTTACAGTTCGACCCGCTCGAGGCAGTCAGTGCCGCCACAGACCGGACACGAAAGCTCCGAGAGCTCGACGTCGTCGGGCACGTCGTAGGTGTAATGATTCTCGAACAGATCGAGAAAACAATCCTCGTTGGTACAGACGAACTCTTCTGTCGCTGGCATAGCAGTGCCTAACGCTACGACGCCTATCAACACCGGGGTGGCGGAAAACTGGCGATGGGTTCGCTCGCGCGTGTAGTCACCGTTTTACCACTCGAGGCGCTACCGGGAGTCATGACTGACCCCGAGACGCTGTCGGTGACAATCGTCGACGGCTACGTCGACGAGCCCGCTCACTTCGGGGTGCCGCCGTACATCTCGACGTATCCCCGGTATACGGCCGGGGCGCTCGTCGACGCGGGGGTTCCCCGCGAGCAGATCACGTACCATACGATCGACGGGCTTCGCGACGATCCCGACCGCTGGCGGGATGTCGACGAGGCCGATCTCATGATCTATCTGGGGGGTATGACCGTCCCCGGAAAGTACGTCGGCGGCACGCCGGCCGAACCCGACGAGGTTCGCAAGCTCGCCTGGACCGCAAGCGGCACGAGCCTGATGGGTGGCCCCGTCAAGTTCGGCGTCGGCGACGAAAACGCCGGCGCGACCGAGACCGAACGGCAGGACTTAGACTTCGATTTCGTCGCCAAAGGTGACGTCGAGGCTGCCGTCTTCGACCTCGTCGAAAACGGCCTCGAGGGATTCAACAACCGCATGCGCGATGTCGACGAGGTATCGCGGTGGGCCCGGGAGGGTGCGTTCGTCGTCGACCAACACCCGAATCATCCCGATCACCTCATCGCCGAACTCGAGACCTCCCGTGGCTGTGCCTACCGGTGTTCGTTCTGTACGGAACCACTCTATGGCAATCCCTCGTTTCGGCCGCCACCGACCGTCGTCGGCGAGGTCGACGCGCTCTCCGATCACGGCGTGAAACACTTCCGGATCGGCCGCCAGGCCGACATCCTCGCCTACGGCGGCGACGGCGAAGCGCCCAACCCCGACGCCTTGCGCCAGCTCTACAGCGGTATCCGCGAGGTCGCCCCCGACCTCGAGACGCTGCATCTGGACAATATGAACCCCATCACGATCGTCGAGTGGCCCGAACAGAGCCGCGAGGGGATCCGGATTATCGCCGAGCACAACACGCCCGGCGACACGGCCGCGTTCGGCCTCGAGTCGGCCGATCCGGTCGTCCAGGAGGAGAACAACCTGAACGTTTCCGCCGAAGAGTGTTTTGAAGCGGTGCGGATCGTCAACGAGGAGGGCGGCTGGCGACCGGGCGAAGACCCCGATGACGCGCCGACGTTCGGCGACGACGCGCCACGGCGACTCCCCAAACTGCTGCCCGGAATCAACCTCTTGCACGGCCTCAAGGGAGAACGTGAGGAGACCTACGAGCGCAACATGGCATTCCTTCGGCGGGTCTACGACGAGGGTTACATGCTCCGGCGGATCAACATCCGGCAGGTGATGGCCTTCGACGGCACCGACATGTCCGATACCGGAGCCGAGATCGCCAACGAACACAAGAAGCTATTCAAACGCTACAAGAAGCAGGTTCGCGAGGAGATCGACAACCCGATGCTCGAGCGGGTCGCTCCCCCCGGCACTGTCCTGCCGGACGTTCATCTCGAGTATCATCAGGACGGAACGACCTTCGGCCGCCAGCTCGGTACCTATCCGTTGCTCGTCGGCATACCAGGAGAGCGCGCGCTCGGCCAGACGATCGACGTCGCGGTCGTCGATCACGGCTACCGCTCGGTGACGGCCGTCCCCTATCCGCTCGATCTCAACGCGGCGTCGATGGACGAACTCACCGCCATCCCCGGTATCGGCTCCAGTACCGCCGGTGATATCGTCGTTGATCGCCCCTACGAGTCGGTCGCCGACGCCGGGCTCGACACGACGGTCGATCTCTCCCAGTTCGTTACAACCCGGCCGCTCGAGCGTGTGAACTGACCGCAATCGCGTCTGATTCGCCCCATGAACGGACGCTTTTTCCGTCAATTGGCAGTTCTGTGTCGGTAGTTCTATTATGGATGGGAATCAGAGGTGAAATAGAGGGTCTACCTGTGGAGATCTCTGAAAAATTGTTGTGTCTGTTCAGTACGGACGTATCGGAGGAGGAGGATCGCTACGTCATCGAGGTACCGCGGCAGGAAGTCGAGACCGGCGACATCGACCCCGGCGAGGTCTATCGTGTCGCGCTTATCTCGCGCGAAGACGAAACGAGCGGCGACGAAGGGACGACGACTACGACACCCAAAAGTGCACCATCGGAGCCCCAGCCGCCGGTCGACGTCGGCGAAACGCGCTACGTCGAGATCGAAGACATCGGCAAACAGGGCGACGGGATCGCCCGCGTCGAACGCGGCTACGTTATCATCGTACCCGGTGCTGACGTCGGCGAACGCGTCAAGATCGAAGTCACCGAAGTCAAATCGAACTTCGCTGTCGGCGAGATCATCGAAGAGACGTTCTAATAACGACCTTTTTCGACGGGGACATCGGCCGGCGTCGAAGACGCCAGCCGCAATCCCCGTCAAAACATCTCGATCAAAAAGACCGAGCGCGAGCGGAGCGAGCGCTCGGTGAAACGGCGCGCGAAGTGCGCCCCACAGAAGCGTTTCCTGCCGTTCGGTACTGTCGGTTCTCGTTTCGCTACCCGAGTCGCGGCGATACGGATTCGTCTCAGTCCTCGAGCGGCGTTCCATCCATCCGTTTCGCCCCTTCAGAGTCGTGGACGACGACCTCCCCGGGACCGGGATCGGCGGGCCGGTAGCGATCTCGGACGGCGATTGCTTCCTCGAGTTCCCGGACCGCGCGTTCTTTCAGCGCTCGAGCCAGCTCCTCGGCGTCGTCGCGGGAGATGTCGCGGCCAAGGCCCTCACACTCGTGGGCACGGACGATGCCTTCTTCGTCGCCGGCTTCGCCGGCTTCCCGTTGCGCTTCCAGCGCAACGCTCTCGACAGCTTCACCCATCGGCTGGCTGGTGCCTGCGAGCGCAACACTAAACGGATACGTCTGGCAGATGAGTGGGCGGTCGTCGTGAGCGATGCAGGCACCATGTCCCGCCTCGTCTTCCTCGTAGAAGACGCAGTCGCCACAGCCGTCGGTCTGGAGCGCCCACTCGAAGGTCTCGCCCTCGAGGTCGCCGTTCTCGGATTCGGCAAGTCCGTAGGGCATCGGGCGGGCGATGTCGCGCCAGTCGCGTTCGTCGTCGGTCGTGGTCGTCTGCTGGAGATCGCGTACCTCGTCTGGAAACACCGTCGCGGTGTGATCGTCTTCACCGTCAGCCGTACAGCAGGCCCCACAGCGGGTACACTCGAAGCCGATCGACTCGATCGCGTCGGCGAGATCGGCAACGGCGAGCTGGCGAGCGGTGTCGAGTTCATCCTCGAGCGATTGCACACCTGATGGTCGGTGTCGATGGAGAAAAGTCAGTCGTCCGCGAACGGCGATACCGGCCGGCCGTCCCACGTAACGTGTCCTTCGACGGCGAGTTTCTCGAGGTGGGCGGCGACAGTCGCCCGCGCGAGGTCGCGCACGCCCGCGAGGTTTTTGTCGTATGCCGTCTCGATTATTTCCGCGATCGTATCGGCACCAGTCGCGGCTGCCTCCTGCACTCGCTGCTCGCGCTCGGCCCGGTGGGAAAGCAGACGCTCGAGGGTCGTACGAGGGGCCTCGATTGCGGGGCCGTGACCGGGATACAACGTCGGTGGGTCGATCGCCCGGAGTCGACGCAGCGTCGTCATGTACGCGCGCATATCTCCCTCTGGCGTGCCGACGACGACGCTGCCCTCGCGGATGGCGCAGTCGCCACAGCAGATCGGGCCGCCGCGACCGGCCTCGAGCGCGACGTGGTCGGGGGCATGCCCTGGCGCGTCCAGAACCCGGACGCGCTCGTCGCCCAGCGGGATCGTCGTGTCGGGTGTGAACGTGCAGTCGGGCTCCCGATCAGTCGCGTCCCGAAACCGATCGGTGCGACCGTCGCGAGCCCACACCGTCGCGTCAGTTGCGGCCGCGTATGGCTCGACGCCGCCGACGTGGTCGGGGTGGGTGTGCGTAACGAGGATGTGGTCGACGGTGTGTGCCTCGAGCAGTCGGTCGAGCGCGTCGGTTTTCGCCGCAGGATCAACGAGTATCGCGGGCTCGCGGCCAGCCTCGTCGCGTCGTGTCTCGCTCGCGCTGACGAGGTAGGCGTTGGTCTCTCCACCCGGTGCACGCGTCGCGACCGGGATCGGACACCGCGTGACGTGCATATCTCGACAGTGTGAGCGGGTCAAAAAGGATCTATCGACGCCGGGTGCTCTCTGACACAGGACCGTCCGTGCTCGTCGAATGTGTGTGCGAGCCGATCAGACGGACTCCTGTCAGCCAATGCCGGTGGGACTGTGACTGCCTTGGGACCCCACCGGTAACTCGTGACAGCAGCCCGTCTCAGTGGTTGAGGTAGTAAACCTGCTTGCGTGCATCGCGGAAACTGTACCGCGAGCCGATGAGGCCGACGTCCTCGAGTCGGTTGAGCGCGTAGCGAACGGTGCGATCGGGCAGCAGCGATTCCTCGGCGAGTTGGCCCTGCGAGAGCGGCGAGTCGGTCTCTAACACTTTCGCGACGAGCTTCGCACTCGGTGGCAGGTCACGGAGTCGGTCACGGTATTCCTCCTCCGAGAGGAGTTCCTCGGCAGCAGTGGCACGGTCTTCGGCTGTACTCATGCTCATACTCGAGCCAGCGCTGTCGTCGGTGGTAAAGCTTCCCTATATGTGGATACGGATACTGAAGTTTGTATAAGGGATATAAATAAGGTATTAACACAGGCATATAGTTCGGCTTTCGGCAACGATGGTCACGCAAGATAGCAGTACAGAGCCGGGTTCGTCGGCTGGACTCCAGTATCGTTTTATCCCAGCACGACAGTAGATTCGCCCAGTGTGAAAGGACAGGAGTGGTACCAGGCCGACGACGTCGCCGAGGAATACGACGACAAGCGCTTCTCCCGGGGCGGACAGCTGATCGACCGTCGGGAGAAAGAAGCCGTTCTCGAGGCCATCATGCCAGTCGAGGATCAGAAGGTCCTCGAAATCGCCTGTGGTACCGGGCGGTTTACGGTCATGCTCGCTCATCAGGGAGCCGATGTCGTGGGACTGGACATCTCGGCAGCGATGCTACAGCAGGGACGACGAAAAGCACAGAACACCGAACTCGCAGGCACGCTCGAGTTTCTCCGGGGCGATGCGGGCCGATTGCCGTTTCCGGACGATCACTTCGATACCGTCATCGCGATGCGGTTTTTCCACCTTGCGGACGATCCGGAGGCGTTCTTAGAGGAGATGCGCCGCGTTTCCCGTGATCAGATCGTCTTCGATACGTTCAACCGCTTTTCGGCTCGCAGCATCTACAACTGGGCGCTGCCGATGGGATCGCGTCTCTATTCGAAAAGCGAAATCGCGGTCCTCCTCGCGAAGACGGACCTGACGCTCGTCGACGTTGAGGACGATTTCCTCCTTCCCTACGGGCTCTATCGATCGATCCCCAACTCCCTCGCGTCACCGCTTCGGACGCTGGACAAGGCGATCAGTGAGTTGCCGACCACCGACCACGTCGCATCGGTCTCGTACTGGAACGCACGTGTTCGCTGATCCGATCGAAATCCAACCTATTTACTACGAGGGTCTCCTATAGGAAGGTATGGAGCTCTCGGTGGTCGTCTCGACGCTCAACGACCGAGAGCGATTAGTGTCGTGTCTCGATGCACTCGCCAAGCGAACGCCGAGCGAAACCGAGTGCATCGTCGTCAACGGCCCCTCCTCGGACGGCACGACTGGCGTCGTCCGCGACCGCGACGACATCGACGTGCTCGTCGAAATCTCAGAGCGCAATCCGAACGTCTCCCGCAACGCCGGCCTCGAGCTCGCGACGGGCGAGGTCGTCGCCTTCCTCGACGGCGAGTACGCGATCGACCATAGCTGGTATTCAGCCATCGACGAGTCAATGACTGATGGGACCGATGTCGTCACCGGTCCTGTGACCGGTCATCCCCTTCACGCCGGTCAGTCGTCCGACGCCGTCGCTGGCCGGACTGTAACCCATTTCCACGGGGACAACGCTGCATTCGATCGCTCCGTCCTCGATGCGCTGGATGGCTTCGACGAGTATCTCACAGAGGCGGGTGAGCGCGACTGTGCACATCGGATCGCGAGCCTCGACTTCGAGGTGTCGTGGAACGCGGCGATGGCTGCTCGCTGTGAGGTCAGAACCGATTGCGACGCGGTGATCGACTCGCAGGAAGCTTCGTCGGAACTTCGTTCTGACGGTGGCCGCACCGATCCTGACTGGGGGGCGGCCTATCGATCGCTGTCGTACCGGCTGGCGAAAAACTACGGGCTGCGGCCGAACGTTCTCGCACGGACTGCCGGCAGTGCGCTGCGAGAGGGGGCTGCCGGCGTCTGCCGGCTGGCGGCCGGCGAGGCGACACCGACGGGCTGGCTCTCTGATGGAACCGATGTCGTCAGGAACGTCACACGCGGCCTGTGGGATGGCGTTCGTGCTCGGTACAATGATCGCTCGCCTCGCCGTAACCCCAACGGGCTCTCACAGCGACACGATCGCGCAGTGCAGGTCTACGACTGGCGCTAACTGCCGGTCTCAAAAGCGACACTCGAGCACGTCAGTTCGTTCGGCGACATCGACGATCGCGCGGGCGATCTGGTGGGTCATTCGCGTCACTCACGCTACTGATCATACTGGTCAGCTTTCCAGAATGTCTTCGCCTGTTGGGATACGTCAAATGAACATTTCAGTCTAAGGTACTTTTATCCCCATCCCCGACCGTCGATGAGGTATGGATCGACGACAGTTTCTGGCGGCCTCGAGCATCGGACTCACAGCAGCGGCGGCGGGCTGTCTGGGTAGTCCGCTCAGCAGTGAGAATCCCGAACCCGGTTCCGAGGCCGACCCCGGAGCGGAATCGGACATGACGGCACAAGACGGTGAGATCACTGTCAGCGCCAGCGGCGAAGTCGAAACTGAGCCGGATCAGGCAGTCATCGACGTCGGTGTGGAGGCGTCCGGCGAAAGCGCAGCCGCCGTCACCGAGGAACTCTCGACCGGCGCTGACGAGTTGCGGACGACGTTCGACGACCTCGGGATTCCCGAAGAGAACATCGAGGATGGACGATATCGGGTTCATGAAGCACATGGTCGAACTGCAACCGGCTACGAGGGGGTACACTCCTTCGAGGTGACGGTCACCGACGTCGACCGCGTCGGCGAGATTATCGATGCAGTGACCGAAGCCGGTGCGGACGACGTGGGTCACGTTCGCTTTACGCTCCGTGAGGAGACGCGATCCGAACTGCGAAACGACGCGATCGACGATGCACTGGCAAACGCCGACGAGGAGGCATCCCACATCGCGGACAACCGTGGCGTCGAACTCGAGGGGACGACGGCCGTTTCGACCGGTGACGTACGGGTTCACCCGGTCCATCTCGAAGCCGAAGCCATGACGAGCGCTGACGCGGCAAGCGGTGGGGCACCGCAGACGGAAATCGGGACGGAGCCGGTTCGCGTGAGTGCCAGCGTGACGATCACGTACGCGTTTACAGCGTAAACGGCGACTGTGAGGGTGGCTGACCGCGATCGGGACAGTATAGTCGACGAGTGATCAGATCACCGCCCGAAAGCAGCCATCACCTTCGTTTTCTGCTGTCGGACACTCCGAGTAGTCTCCAAGAAACAGGTGTCACTGCGTGGGTGACGCACGAAAGACGAAACGCTCAGTCAGCAGTCGTCGTTAGTCGTCGGCTGGAACCGCTCGCGAGTCAGCTCGCCCGGAAGCCATGGCGAGCACGTCGTCGAAGAAGTCGAGGGTGTCTTCGGGACCGGGGTTCGCTTCGGGGTGGTACTGGCGGGTGATCACGTCGTACTCGACGCCGTCGATTCCCTCGGGCGTATCGTCGTTGACGTTGATCTGGGTGACCTCGAGATGGTCACCCGGTTCGGCGACCGTGTAGCCGTGGTTCTGGGTGGTCATGACGACCTGCCCGGACTCGAGATCGAGCACGGGCTGGTTGACGCCGCGGTGGCCGAAGTCCATCTTCTCGGTCGAGCCGCCGAGGGATTCGGCGACGATCTGCTGGCCGAGACAGATGCCGGCGACGGGCGTGTCCTCGACGAACTCCTCGACGAGCGTGATGGCTTGCTCGAAGTTGACCGGGTCGCCGGGGCCGTTCGAGATGAAAAGGACGTCCGGCTCGACGGCCGCGACGTCGTCGACGGTCGCGTTGTAGGGGAACACGTGGACGGTCGCGTCACGCTCGAGCAGCGAGTCGATGATCGAGCCTTTCGCGCCACAGTCGATAAGCGCGACGGTCTCGCCGTCGTTGTCTTCGCCGTGGACGACGGGCTCGTCGACGCTGACCTGTGTGCCGATGTCGGTGTGGTCGCTCATGGCCTTGCACTGTTCGAGTTCGGCCAGTGCGTCTTCCTCGGTGACGTCCTCGCCGACGGCGATACCGCATTTCATCGCGCCGCCGTCGCGGATGTCAGTGACCACATCACGCGTATCGAGGTGGTCGACTGCCGGGACACCTTCGCTTTCGAGCCACTCGGCGACATCCTCAGTGAGTTCCTTCGCGAGCACCGCACGTGGGTGGACGCGGTCGGACTCGAACCGCTCCTCTCGGACGCCGTAGTTGCCGATCAACGGGTACGAGAAGGTCAGGACCTGCTCCTCGTAGGAGGGGTCGGTCAGACTCTCCTCGTAGCCTGTATATGCTGTTGTGAAAACGAGTTCACCGCGGGCCGTACCTGACGCACGACCACGTCCCTCGAGTACGTGGCCGCCTTCCAGTGCGACGTAGGCTTCCGTCATTACGATCTACGTATCGGATGGATGCTCATAAGTGTTGTCTTCGAAGCTCAGTTACGATTTTCGTAATCGGTAAGTGCACGTCGAGTATAGGTACGCATCTCTATGGACGACCTGGACCGACAGATCCTCGATATTCTCCGGCGTGACGCCCGAACGCCGTATACGGAGATCGCAGACGAGGTCGGGACGAGCGAGGGGACCGTGCGCAACCGTGTCGAACGAATGATGGACGACGACGTCATCGAGCGCTTTACCATCTCGACTCGGACGGGGAACGTCCAAGCGATGCTCGAGATCAGCGTCGCGGTCGACGTCGATACCAAGGGGGTCTCCGAGCGGATGGCGGAGTGGGACGAGGTCGACTTCGTCTGGATGGTCTCGGGCGAGCAGGACATCGTCCTCGTCGTCGACGCCGCGGACACGCGCGGGGTCAACGATCTCATTACGAAGGCCCGGGATCAGGACGAGGTTGTCAGCACGAAGACGCGGCTGATCTTAGATGAAGAACTCGGGTAAGCGTGGTCTTGGGTCGACTTGAGCGACCTGATACTGCCGCACAAAACGACGTGACGCCGGGCGAATTCGCGGCCGTCCTCACACAGGCGATGGCCGCATGTCTGCGACCGGCGTCGTCGTGACTGCTGGCTAGGAGTCTGGGGTCCGGAGTACGTCGGTATTCTCAGTGCGTTGGAAAACCTCGATTCCTTTTTCGAGTTGGTTTCACATTCACAACTAATGACTACTGGGGAGAAGCCTGCCGAGCAACCCGACTCGGCAGTGTCCTCCGATCGCTGGACACGGTCGGATCAGGAGCGTTCGACGACGCTCGAGGAGTACGAAACAATATTCGACACCGTCGAGGACGCCGTTTTGCTCCTCGATGTCGATCGAACGGCTGACGATCGCACGTACCGATATCGACGCGTCAATCCCGCCTACGAGACGATCACCGGCCTGACCGACACGGAGATCCGTGGACGGACACCGGCCGAGATCTTCAGCACAGAAACGGCGGCTGCCGTCACTGAGCGATACGACGCATGCGTCGAACAGGCGGCGACGATCGACGACGAGACGACGCTGTCGCTTCCCGCCGGCGAACGCACGCTCGAGACGAAACTGACGCCGACTGTCGAAAACGGAACAGTCGAGCAGCTCGTCGGGATCGTTCGTGACGTCACCGCGCAAACGCGAACAGAACGTGAACTTACACGGAGTCGCGATCTCCTCGAGAAAGCGGAGCAGCTCGCGGCCGTCGGTGGGTGGGAACTCGATTTGCGGTCGAACGACCTCCGGTGGACCGATGGGACACGCGAGATATTCGAGGTCGATGCTGGATACGACCCGACGCTGTCCGAGGCACTCGAGTTCTATCACCCTGCCAACCGGGACCGAATTCGCTCGTTCGTCGAGACGTGTCGAGACGGCGGCGAGCCATACGACGTGGTACTGCGAATCATCACCGCTGCGGGGAACGAACGATGGGTCCACACTGTCGGCGAGCCGGTCGCCGATGGCGATGAGGTCGTCGCGTTACGCGGCGCTGTCAGAGACGTGACGGCGCGAAGGGAACGCGAACAGGAGCTTCAGCTCTTTCAGAAGGCGGTCGAACAGGCCGGTCACGGGATCGTAATCACGGACCGCGAGGGAACGATCGAGTACGTCAATCCGGCCTACGAGCGAGACAGTGGCTATTCCCACACGGAAGCTGTCGGTCGGAATCCACGGCTGGTCAAATCGGGCAAACACGACGCGACGTTTTACGAGACGCTGTGGGAGACGATCTGCTCGGGCGAGGTCTGGGAACACGAACTCATAAACCGCCGGAAATCCGGGGAACTGTACCACGTCGAGCAGACGATCGCGCCGATTACCGATGACAACGATGCAATAACGCATTTCGTCGCGATCGAGTCCGATGTCACCGAACAACGACTGCGCGAACAACGACTCAACGTGCTCAACCGGATTCTGCGACACAACATCCGAAACGGGGTGAACGTCATCCAAGGGAACGCAACGCGGCTCCGAAATCTCACCGACGACGAGCGAGACGAGGCGCTGACTGCGATCGAAGAACAAGCCGCCGAGTTGTGCAAGATTAGCGACAACGCCGCGGCCGTGCGGGACCTGTTCCAGCGTGACCGCCATCCCGATGCCACCTGTGACGTCGGTGCGATGCTCTTGGGGCTGGCGACTGACTTCGACGACGACTATCCGGACACAGACATCACGGTGACCGCACCCGACCCCGTCACGGCCCAGGCCGACGACCGACTCGAGACGGCGATCCGGACGGCCGTCGACAACGCCATCACCCACACCGATCGGGCAGTGCCCGAGATCACCGTCAGCGCGACCCCGGTCGACGGACCCGACACGGGCGACTGGGTCGACGTTTCCATCGCCGACAACGGGCCGGGGATTCCGCCACAGGAACGACCGATGGTTGAACGCGAAGCAGAGACACAACTCGTCCACGGGACCGGCCTCGAGCTGTGGCACATCTACTGGATCGCCAAGAGCTTCGGCGGCGAGATGCGGATCACGGACAACGATCCGCGGGGCAGTGTCGTTACGCTCCGTGTTCCGGCAGGCACAACGTAATCTGATAACTTCGGTGTCACCTAGTAAAGTGCCTGTCCGCAAAGACACACATAGCAAACGCACCAACGTCGTGTATGACGGACACGCCGGTCATTCCAGAGACCGCACGCATCGGTCGTACTGCACTGCTCGTTTCGGATCTCGACGAGATGATCGACTTCTATCGAGACGTCGTCGGCCTCACGGTACAGACGCGACGTGCGACGGTGGCGACACTCGGTGTCGATGAGACACCGTTGCTCGTCTTGAACCGTGCCGAAGACGTCTCGCCTCGCGGACGGGCGCAGGCAGGACTGTTCCACACCGCGTTCAAGGTCCCCTCACGCGCTGCGTTGGGGGCTGCACTCGAGCGGATTCGCGACCGCTGGCACGTCGATGGTGCATCGGACCACTACGTGAGCGAAGCGCTGTATCTGACCGATCCCGAAGGCAACGGCGTCGAAATCTATACGGATCGGCCACGGGAGGAGTGGCCACGCGCAGCAGACGGGACGGTCGAGATCGGGACCGTTCCGCTCGACCTCGATGATGTCGCTTCCCAGTCCGACGGCAGCGCTGGCGCACCGCCCGGCACGACGGTCGGACACCTCCATCTAGAGGCGACCTCACTCGAGGCAGCACGCGAGTTCTACGTCGACACGCTGGGACTGACCGTCCAGACCGAGGCACAGTCGGCATTGTTCCTGGCAGCCGGCGACTATCATCACCATCTCGGCGTGAACACGTGGCACGGTCGGTCACAGCCGGCAGGCGGGCGTGGACTGGCGTGGTTCGAGGTCGTCGTCTCGGACGACGAGACGCTCACGACGGTTCGACGGCGACTCGAGGACGCCGACATCACGGTCAGTGACTGGGACGAAGGAATCGAACTCAGCGATCCGGACGGGATCACGATCCGAGTCCGTGCGGTGTAGTCGCCGGTCCGACTGTCGGTCGATTCCGTCTCCGAGCGTCACTGCATGACGGTCGCGGAGACGCCGGCACTGACGGCCAACCGGGTCGGATTGGACGACGCGCTCAGTTCTCATCCGGTGGGCTCCCGACACCGGGCGTCTGCCCCGTGTGCGTGTCGAGTTCCTCTTTGTGGCGATGGATTTTCCGATATCCTCGCCGGAGGAGCCGATCGAATCCCGTCCGGCAAACGCGTGCCTGGACCCGTCCGTCACGGATCGCAGCAACGACTGTCTCGGGCGTGAGCCGGTCAGCCTCGATAACCGTGTACGCCCGGCCCACCTCGAACGGATAGTGAGCATCGCTCCCGCCAACCAGCGGCAGCCCACGGTCGTCTGCTAGCTCCTCGACGAGCGGCCGTGAACGGGGATGTTTTCCATTGACTTCGATCGCATCGAACAGGATCCCCTCGAGTTCTCGGACGGAACTGTTTCGAAACGGGTGCGCAACGATCGCGGCACAGCCGCGATCGTGTGCCAGTGCGACTGCGTCCGCCGGGGAGAGCGCCCCCGGCTTCGTCTCTGCGGGCGGGTCGGGGCCGACGACGAGGACGTGGCCGCGGTCGGTCGTGATTTCGATCCCCGGGATGAGTTCGACGGGTCCAGTCGGCGTCAATGGCGTGTAGTAATCGTGATTCGTTGTCGCGACCCCGTCGAGGCCGCGCCGGTCAGCCATTCCGGTGAGTAGACGGACGCCCAGCGGGTCGAACCGATCGCCGAGCCTCCGATAGCCATGAAAGAACCGCGTGTGTGCGTGCAAATCGACGGTATACACGGGAACGCATACGCCAGCGAGGCCCTTTTGCCCTCGGCTGGCGTGTTCCAGATCATGTGCCCGGAGGGGACAGCCGGCGGTCGCGTCGATGGCCGCGTGCTCATCCTCAACCCCGTCAGCGGCAGTCAATCCCACGTCGACACCGTGGTCGAACTGGGGACCGAGCATGACTTCGATGTCCGAAAAACCGAGAAACGCGGCGACGCGAAACGGTTCGCCCGCGACGCTGCACCCGATGCCGGCCTGATCGCGGCAGGCGGCGGCGATGGCACGGTGAACAAAGTGGTTAACGGGATCGCCGCCGCGAACGAACTCGAGACGACGACAGTCGCCGTGGTCCCCGCAGGGACGGGCAATAACTTCGCGACGAATATCGGAATCCAAGGGATCAACCACGCGTTTCGGGTGATCGAGGAGGGACGACGGCGCTGGATCGATCTCGGCACTGCGAACGATCAGATCTTCGTCAACTCCTGTGTCGGCGGCATTACCGCCGAAGCAAGCAGCAAGACGGAGTCAGAGAGCAAGGCGAATCTGGGCGTGCTCGCATATGTCAAAAGTATGCTCGCGACGATGGGGTCGTTCGACTCGCTGCCGCTCCAGGTGGAGACGGCTTCAGGATCGAACGGGAACCGGTCACAAGCCTGGGACGGCCGGGCCATGTTCGTTCTCATCGGAAACTGTCGACGGTTCACTGGCGCTCGAACGGCACAAGCCAACGTCGAGGATGGGCTGCTCGAGGTAACGATCGTCGAGGACGCCGCGGCGATGAACCTGCTCAGCGATGCGGCTCTCCAGCGGCTGTTGGGACGCGATAGCAACTACGTCGTTCGTCGGCGCGCCCCGTCGCTCGTGATCGAGAGCAATCGGGATGCGATTACATACAGCCTCGACGGCGAGATACTCGAGGCCCACTCGCTGCGCCTCGAGACGGTCCCGCGGACGCTCCAGATCGCCGTCGGCGAGAACTATCAATCCGACCCGGATACTGGGATATTCTAACGACCGATGATCGACAGTGGACACTCGATCGTACGACCGTCATGCGATTGATGTGACCTCGAGTGTCGGTCGGACTGTGTGACCCTCGAGCAGTCGCGGTGCGTTCGCGTATCGCGGTGACCCGACTTCATGAGGCGATACTGGTTTTACGAGTCGACGTAATTGTGGTTCTATGAGCACGCCACAGGAGGACGTCCAACACGAGAACGCCGGGCAAGACGTGATTGCCGTCGACGCCGACGACAACGAAATCGAGCTCGTCAACCGGCTGGACGCCCATACAGGCGACGGAATCCGCCATCGCGCGTTCACCTCGCTGGTCTTCGACGGCGAGGGCAACATCTTGCTTGCCCAGCGAGCGCCGGAGAAACGCCTCTGGGGGACCTACTGGGACGGCACCGTCGCCTCCCACCCTGTCGCGGGCCAGAGCCAGGAGGAAGCGACCCGACAGCGACTCGAGGAAGAGCTCGGAATCACGCCCGACCAGTACGACGACCTGCGGCTGACCGATCGCTTTGAGTACAAACGCTACTTCGAAAACGAGGGCGTCGAACACGAGGTCTGTGCCGTTTTGCAGCTAACACTGACTGATCGCAGCCTCGAGCCCGACGAGACAGAGGTTGCCGGACTGATGTGGGTTCCCTACGAACGACTCCACTCGCATCCGGAGTGGTACCGACAGCTTCGGCTCTGTCCGTGGTTCGAGATCGCCATGCGCCGGGACGTCCGGTAGGTATCGTCGGTCGGTAGCGCGCTTGCGATCGTACTGATCGCCTTGCCCTTGGTGTCCCCGACATGGGTCTCGAAACGCC
Organism: Natrinema hispanicum; assembly: GCF_900111485.1. Classification (GTDB taxonomy): domain Archaea; phylum Halobacteriota; class Halobacteria; order Halobacteriales; family Natrialbaceae; genus Natrinema; species Natrinema hispanicum_A. Next base: position 59,450 of record NZ_FOIC01000016.1, read on the forward strand.
GTGTCGCTGCAGCGACTGCTGTCCCGGTAAAAATACGATTACGCTGCAACTATGGGGTACGGTAACAAGGCTTATTACGTTCCTGTTCGTAGCGTTGTCTGAGGACCGACGAAACAGGTCCCGTGTGACGAAATGAGCTCCTCACCACCGGAAACCGAGACGTACGAAGTCACGCTCTCCAGAGACGAGCAATGGGTCGCCCATCACGCGCTCTCGAACCACCTCGACGCGGCCCTCGACGCCGATGAGAAACCACCAGAGTGGACACTCGAGGTACTCGAGACGATCGAAGCCGACGGCGACACGGAGCGGCTCACCGGGTCGCAAGCCGACCGGCTCTATGACACGCTGGCGACGTACGTCAACCGTGAGGAGACACCAGCAAGAGACGTCAGTGACGCCACGACCGTGCTTGCGCGACTCGAGGACGTTCGTACCGACTGACCAGACGGTCACAGGTCGGTTTTTTGCAGTCGATTATACAGCGCCAGCGAGCCGTCGCTATCTCAGGGCCGAGTCGTCGCCCAGACGGCCGTAATCGCGAGCAAAACGGCTGGCGCAAGCGGTAGAATCAGCAACGCGAACCGGTATCCCTCTCCACCGGGTGGGACCAGATAGATCGCAACTGGAGCGATGACAAATGCAAAGACGATAACGCCGATGAGAAGCCAGCCGCGCCAGTCGAACTCCCGGTCGACCGCATCGGGGTGGGTCGGCTCGAGACCTCCGCCACCGCCGGCTGGCTCCTCGGCCCCCTCTTCACCGTTTGCGTCGAACGCCGCTGGATCGTGGACGTAGCCGCCGTCGTCGCTCGAGGTCACTATCGGACGTATCGAGCGCGTCGTGAAAGCCCTCACGGTTCCGGCACCCGGGCGTGGCCGGCCCGTAATCGGCTACAGCTCGCTGTCCGGTCGGACGACGACCTTGCCGAATCCTTCCCGGTTCTCGATGATCTCGTGGGCGCGGGCGGTCTCGCTCATCGGCAGGACCTCGCGGATCGCGGGCTCGAAGGTGCCGTCCCAGACGAGTTCTAGCACGTCGTCGACCTGGTCAGGCGTGGCCATCGTCGAGCCGATGATCTCGAGTTGGTTCCAGAAGATGCGCGGAATGTCCGTCTCGGGGTTGCCACCGCCGGTGCCACCGCAGGTGACGAGTCGGCCGCCCTTGGTCAGACTCTTCAGCGAGTCCTGCCAGGTAGGCGCGCCGACGTGTTCGACGACGACGTCGACCCCGCGGCCGCCGGTTTCCGAGAGCACCCAGTCGGCGAAGTCCTCCTCTTCGTAGTTACAGACGTGGTCTGCACCGTGTTCTTCGGCGTACTCGAGCTTCTCTTCGCTGCTGCCGGTCGCGTACACCTCCGCACCCGCGTAGTCGGCGATCTGGAGCGCAGCGTGGCCGACGCCGCCGCTTGCACCGAGGACCAGTACGGATTCGCCGGCTTTGAGCTCAGCACGCTCGATGAGCATCCGCCAGGCGGTCTGGAAGACCAGTGAGGCCGAGCCGGCGACCTCCCAGTCGACGTGCTCGGGGACGGGGATCAGGTTGTCTTCGGGGACCGCGGCGTACTCGGAGTGAACGCCGGTGACGTGCTCGCCGATGATGTGGAAGCGCGGGTCGAGCGTCGGGTCGTCCATCCGGAGATCACCGACACCAGCCGAGACTGCGACGTGGTCGCCTTCCTCGAACCGGGTGACGTCCTCGCCGACCTCTTCGACGACGCCGGCCCCGTCACTGCCCGGAATGTGGGGCATCTCGAGGTCGATTCCCGGCATGCCACGGCGGGTCCAGATGTCCAGATGGTTGAGCGCGGCCGCCTTGATGTCGACCAGTACCTCGTCCCGATCGATCTCAGGGTCGGGGTACTCGCCGTACTCGATGACATCCCTGTCGCCGTGTTCCGTGATCTTGACTGCTTGCATAGTGCTCTCAACGAACAGGCTATATAAAATCGTGATGGAAGGGGCAAGCACGTCGAACCAGGGTACGTCAATTGACGAAATCACTGCGGGCGCGACTGGTCCGATCGCTGACTGTGGGATGTAATCGACGGGGACCGTTTTTCACGTCAGCGTCCCAACCACGACCCATGAGTGACTCGACAGACGAGCCCGATGTGGTCGGCGCGGCTGTCGTCACGGTCTCGTCGGACTCCTCGCTCGAGGAAGACGACGCGGGCGAAGCGATCGTGGCAGCCTTCGAGACGGCAGGCCACGAGATCGTGACGCGGGAACTGATCCAGCGGGACCACGACAACGTTCAGTCGAAAGTGTCGCGGCTCGTCGACCGCGACGATGCGGACATCGTCGTCACAACCGGCGGCACGGGTGTCGAACCGCGGGATGCGACCCTCGAGGCGGTTCGGCCGTTGCTCGACAAAGACCTTCCGGCGTTTCTCGATCTCTTTCATGCCCTCTCCTACGATGAGCGGGGGACCGGCATCGTCTCGAGCCGCGCCTTGGGCGGTATCTCCGAGGGAGTCCCGATCTTCTGTCTCCCCAATGATTGTGAGGCCATACGGATCGCTTGTGAGTCGATCATCGTCCCCGAGGCACAGCGACTTGCAACGCTCGCGAACGGCGGGACCGACACCGACGAGGAGTGACAGTCGCCGACGGCGGGTGATGCGATCATCGCGCTGGCCGTCGTGGCCGTCGGTGCGTACTTGGCTGCAAGAGCTGAGAGGGGTGTGTTCTTCCATTCAGTTGCTACTATAGGGCCGAGCCACCACGGGGAGAACATGGAAAAACAGGCGCTTCGCGAACGCGTGTGGAACGACCTCGAGGAAAGCGGCGTCGCCCGCTTTCCGTTCCCACCCCACGGCCGGATTCCGAACTTCGCCGGAGCGAGCGAGGCCGCCGACCGGCTGGCCGCACAACCGGAATGGGAGTCAGCGACGACGATCAAAGCAAACCCCGACGCGCCACAACTCCCCGTGAGACGGCGCGCGTTGCGCGATGGAAAGACGGTCTACATGGCGGTTCCCCGCCTTCGCGACGAGAAGTGCTTCCTGAAACTCGATCCCGACGAACTCGAGGACTACGACGCGGCGACGACGGTCTCGGGGTCGTCGACACACGGCGAGCAGCTCGGCCCGGACGAGATCGACCGCGTCGACCTGATCGTCTCCGGTAGCGTCGCGGTCACAAAGGACGGCGGTCGCATCGGCAAGGGCGAGGGGTACAGCGACCTCGAGTACGCCGTTCTCCGGGAACTCGGGCTGGTCGACGAGACAACGCCGGTTGCGACGACGGTCCACGACCGGCAGCTCATCGACGAGGCCGTCTCGCTTGCGGCCCACGACGTTGCGATGGATCTCGTCGTCACGCCTGAACGACTGGTGCGACCCGAGGGCAGCGACCAGCCGGCCGGGCTCGACTGGGACCTGCTCGATGACGAGCGGCGCGACGAAATTCCGGTGCTACGGCGACTCGAGGAGGACGCGGTGGACGCTCGAGACCCATAACTCACTGTCGGAGTGGACGGTCGACGTATTCCTGACCGAGATTGTGTCTCGAATACTAAAACCGCAGGGTGTGACGCGAGCCGGTGGGGCGGGCCCGCGTCACAAAGAATCGATTGGCAGTGGTGGGGAAGGGTGCTGTGGTGGGGTTGCTGGAAGTCGCGGGAGCAGGTGGTGGGTGCCATCGGTGGGGTCTGCCCGTCGACCTCCACACGCGGCTACCAGCGACTCCCACTTGAACGGGGGTGATGGTATACGGGTCTTACGCCGAGTTCCGCCAAATTTAAATCGGATTTAGACTGCCTCTCTCGGCTTCGAGAACGTTTATCCACGGTAAATCTGAATTCGACCCGAAAACGGAGGGATGGTCGGTGTCGGTCGTCTCTGTGCGTCGTCAGCACAGGGTGGTGGGGGTTAGTCGATCAGTTCGTCGGCGACGACGCTTGCGTCCATCAGCTGCGGATCGATCGCGAGGTCGAGCTGTCCCTTGATGAACTCCGGGATCGTATCGCGAGCGTAGACGACGGTTCGAAGCTCATCGTTGAGATCGCAGGCGATCGGAATCGTCGTCGCCTGGCCGACATCGGTCAGGACGTACAGCTCGGCCGCGACGATGCCAGCCTCCTCGAGCTGGGGTCGCGTGATGACGCCGTCAAGACGGGTCACGTCGACGCCCGCGGCCTCGAGCGCCGGGGCAATGCCGTCGTCGTCGGGGCCGGCGACGATCGCAGTCGTCGTGCTCATTCGTACTCGATGGTCGCGGGCGGTTTGTGGGTCACGTCGTAGACGACGCGGGCGACGTTGTCGTTCTGGCCGGTGATCCGAGATTGGATCCGCTGGAGGGTGTCCCAGTCGATCTCCTGGGCGCGAGCGGTCATGCCATCACGGGACTCGACCGAGCGCACGGAGACGACCCAGCCGTGGACGCGGTTGTCGCCTTTGACACCCGTCGCTTTGCCGATAACGGCCGCAAGCGCCTGCCACGGCTCGTACTCCTCGAGTTCTTCTTCGACGACGTGACACGCGTGGCGGGCGACCTCGAGTTTCTCTTCGGTGACTTCGCCGATGACGCGCACGGCGAGGCCGGGACCGGGGAACGGCATCCGCTCGGCGACGATCTCGTCTAAGCCGAGGTGGCGGGCGACCTCCCGAACCTCGTCTTTGTAGAGGTCGCGGACGGGTTCGACGATGCCCTCGAAGTCGACGACTTCGGGGAGGCCACCGACGTTGTGGTGGGACTTGATTCCGCCCTCGCTCTCGATGCGGTCGGGGTAGATCGTCCCCTGGACGAGGTAGTCAGCATCGGCGTCTTTCGCTTCGCGCTCGAACTCGCGGATGAACTGCTCGCCGATGATCTCGCGCTTTTCTTCGGGGTCGGTGACGCCCGCGAGGGCCTCGAGGAAGCGGTCTTTCGCGTCGACGATCCGCAGCGACTCCATGTAGTCGAACGTCTCGCGGATCTGCTCAGTCTCGCCTTTCCGCATCAGGCCGGTGTCGACGTAGACCGGGGTGAGCTGGTCGCCGATGGACTCGTAGGCCAACGCGGCGGCGACCGACGAGTCGACACCGCCCGAGAGGGCGATGACGGCGTGTGCGTCGCCGATTTCGTCTTCGATCTCTGCAACTGCGTCCGGAACGAACGTCTCAGTGTCTACCATCAGTGGGTTACCTCTGTTTCAGTGTCGGTGTCTGTCTCTGCCTCGTCGGCCTCGCTCTCACCGGCCTGCTCGAGAACGGCCTCGACCAGTCCGACAAAGGGCGGGCTCGGCTGTCCGGGGCGGGACGTGTATTCGGGGTGGAACTGCGTCCCGAGGAAGAACGGATGATCCTCGTGTTCTAAGATCTCCATCCGATTGCCCGCAGTGCCCGAGAACGTCAGCGGCTCGTCTTCGAACTGATCGAAGTACTCTGGATTGACCTCGTAGCGGTGGCGGTGGCGCTCGGTACAGGACGTGTCCTCGTAGAGGTCGTAGGCCAGCGTCTCGGGTTCGATCACGGTCGTGTGCTCGCCCAGTCGCATCGTCCCGCCCATGTCTTCGACCTCGTACTGTTCGGGCAGGATGTCGATGACCGGATGTGGCGTATCCTCGAGCATCTCCGCAGAGTGGGCGTCCTCGAGCCCGAGGACGTGCCGGGCGTACTCGACGACGGCCATCTGGAAGCCAAGACAAAGTCCCAGGAACGGCACGTCGTTTTCGCGGGCGTAGCGAACGGCCTCGATTTTGCCCTCGGAGCCCCGCATCCCGAAGCCACCGGGGACGATGACACCGTCGACGTCCTCGAGTTGGCCGTCGTGGCCGTCAGCCATCTCGTCGGCCGATACCCAGTGGACGTTTACGTCGGCACCGAGTTCGAAGCCGGCGTGTTTGAGCGACTCGTGGATCGACATGTACGCGTCTTCCAGGTCGTACTTGCCGACCAGCGCGACGTCGACGTCGTCCTCTTTCTCGGTCGTGACGATCTCGCGCCACTCGTTTGCGCGCTCGCCCTCCGGCAGGGCCTCGTCGGCGAGTCCGAAGTGCTCTAAGACGTACTGATCTAAGCCTTCCTCTTCGACCATCAGCGGGACGTGATAGACGTCCTCGACGTCCGGGTTCGAGAACACCGCCTCCGTCGGGATGTCACAGAACAGGGCGATCTTCTCTTTCGTCTCGGGGGCGAGCCGGTCCTCACAGCGGCCGACGATGATGTCGGGCTGAAGGCCGATCGAACGGACTTCCTTGACGCTGTGCTGGGTCGGCTTGGTCTTTTGCTCGCCGTTTTTCGAATAGGGAACGAGGGTGACGTGCGTAAAGAGGACGTTCTCCTCGGGTTCCTCGTGGGCGAACTGGCGCAGCGCCTCGAGGTAGGGCATCCCCTCGATGTCGCCGACCGTGCCACCGACTTCGATGATACAGACGTCGGTGCCTTCGGCGGCCTCGCGGGTGCGCCGTTTGATATCGTCGGTGATGTGGGGAATGATCTGGACCGTCTTCCCGAGATAGTCGCCGGCACGCTCTTTCTCGATGACGTGTTGGTAAGTCTTCCCGGTGGTGATGTTGTGGTCCGAGGTCATGTCGATGTCGAGGAACCGTTCGTAGTTCCCCAGGTCGAGGTCGACCTCGCCCCCATCCTCTAGGACGTAGACTTCCCCGTGCTGATAGGGATTCATCGTTCCCGCGTCGACGTTCAGGTACGGGTCGATCTTCACCGCGGTGACGTCGAACCCGGCGTTTTTGAGGAGTCGGCCCGTGCTCGCGGCCGTAATCCCCTTTCCGAGTCCCGACATGACGCCGCCGGTGACGAAGATGAACTTGTTCCCCAGCGAGGGGTCATAATGAGTGTCCGATTCCGTCGGCATACCGAGTGTGAGCGCGACCGCTTGAAAACGATTTCGGGAGCGAACCGCCACCGACAGTGGTTATCATCCCCCGTCAGTGGATCCTCCCGAACGATGACTTGCGCTTCGCGGTCGGCGGCGACTCCCGCCAGCTAGCGTCACGTGGGTCTTGGTGGTTGTCGCTGCTTATGGTTGCTCGTCCTGAATTTCGACGATCTCGGCGTTCGCGATCGTCTCGATGTCGCCTGCAGTCCGAATCTGAATCGTGTGGCCGGGCAGGGCCGACTCGTCTTCCTCGAGCGAGTCGTCAGGGACCGAGACGGCGATGACGCCGTCGATTGTGAGAGCGCGGCGCTGAATTGGATCGCCCTCGTACTCGACCGTGTCCCACGTCTCGACGTCGAGGTCGTCCATCTCCTGGCCGAAGTAATCCTCCGCGTTCGGGTTGACCGTATCTTCGGTCTGTGACTCGCCTGTCGTCCGATTGTCGTCGAACTGCACCTCCTCGTGTTTGTACTGGCGAAGCTGTGCGAGCATGGCCGTGCTAGACCGACCGTCGCGGTTAACGCTTCTCGGGGCAGGTGCCAGGTGAGAACGCGCGGTGGGTGCGTCTGCGCACAGTGGTCTCGAGAGATGGGTAGAAGTATATCCCGTTCGTTGGGCCGCTATGACCGATCTACACGTCACCGTCGACGGCCGCGAACTCGAGGCCGTCTGGACCGACGGCGCACCCGAAACGAAAGCCGCGCTTGCGGACGCACTGCCCGTCGCGGGCGAGGCCACGCGCTGGGGCGACGAACTCTATTTCGACGTGCCGATCGATGTGCCAGCGGAAAACGCCCGCGCAGCCGTTCCCGAGGGTGCGATCGCCTACTGGCCGACTGGGAACGTGCTGTGTCTCTTCTGGGGGCCAACGCCAGCTAGCGAGGACGACGAGCCACGGGCCACCTCACCCGTGAACGTCGTCGCACGCGTCACCGATACCGAGCCGCTTACAGAGATCGAGGGTGGGGCACGGGTTCGACTCGAGCGAACGGACGACTGAGCGGGTAGCGTGGCGACCGAACCGAGACCGAAACGCGAGAAAAAACGGAACGCGGCGGATCGTCGTTTACTTCCCCCAGAAGGGGTCCCGGCTGCGCTGCTTGTCGAGATACATGTTCAGCGCCTCGAGTTCGTCGCCGGGGATCTCGCTGGCGAGTTCCTGTTCTAAGATCTTCGCGTGTTTCTCTGGAATCTCGATCCAGAGTTCGTCGCCCTCCTCGATCTGGCGACCGACGGTCGGGCCGTCGATGGCGACCGAGACGCGGTTGCCCGCGCGAGCCTCGTCGACGTCCTCGCCCTGTTCCTGAATCCCCTTGACCTGGCCGACGCGGTTAGGTTCGTTGCCCTCGAACTTGACGACGTTCGCGTTGTTCTGGATCGTCCCTGCGTTGACCTCGACGCCGACGACCGCGGGGTCGTTCTGGCGGAAGGTATGGTCGAGCAGAATCCGGAACCGGGAGGGCCGTGTGATGTTCTCGAGGATGGTGTCCTGTTGGGCCTTCTCGATCCCCTCGACGTACTCCTCGTACTCCTCGATGAGCTGGTAGATGACTTCGTCAGTGAAGATCGTCACGTCCTCGATCTCTGCGCGCTGTTCGGCGTCATCGAGGACATCGACGTTGAACCCGAGAATGGCCTTCTGTTTGCCGTCTTCGGCCGTCGAGGCGACTGAGACGTCCCGCGGGGCGACGTCGCCCACTTCCGCGCGGACGATCGGGACCTCCGCCCCATCCAAGGCGTCGGCCATCGCCTCGAGGCTACCGAGCGTGTCGGCTTTGACGACGACGCCCTCTTCGGCGGTGTCGACGGCGATATCGGCGAGTTCAGCCTGCACTTCGTCGATGACCTGATCGAGGTCACGATCGCGGACGACGCGGACTGGTGCGCCGGCCATCGCGTCGGCGAGCTCCGGTGCGGCGACCTTGATCCCCGAGGCGGCCGAGACTTCGTCGACTTTCTCGAAGCGGCTCTCCGTGCGGATCTCCGCGAGCGGACGGGGTTGGAGCAAGGCGCGGACGTCGGTGACGATCGGCTCGTTCAGTCCGCCGACGACGATCTGATCGTCCGCGCGGATCGTCCCGTCATAGAGAACCGTGTCGATCGTCGTCCCGAAGCCTTTCTCCTCTTTGACCTCGAGGACGGTGCCGACGCCGGGACCGGCGACGTCGATCTCCATTTCCTCTTTCATGTAGCGCTGGGACAGCCCCATCATGACAGTCAGGAGGTCGGGGACCCCCTCGCCGGTCATCGCCGAGACGGGGACGACGCCGACGTTACGCTGGAAGTTCTGGACGCGCCAGTACAGATCGGCGGAGAAGCCCTCGTCCGAGAGGTTGCCGATGATCTCGTAGAGGCTCTCGTCTAAGCGCTGGCGAACGCGATCGGACTGGCTCTCGTAGGTGTCGTTGATCGGCGTGTCCTCGTGGGCGTTCCAGCCGGGAACGGTGTCGATCTTGTTCGCCGCGACGATAAACGGTGTCTGCGACCGTTTGAGGATATCTAGGGCCTCGAGCGTCTGTGGCTGGAAGCCGTCGTTGACGTCGACGACGAGGATGGCGATGTCGGCCAGCGCGCCCCCACGGGATCGAAGTGTGGTAAAGGAGTGGTGCCCCGGCGTGTCGATAAAGAGGAGGCCAGGGAGGTCGAAATCGTCCGGGTCGACGAGATCGCCCGCGATCGTTGAAATGATATCCAGCGGAACGGCGGTCGCGCCGATATGCTGGGTGATCGCGCCTGCTTCGCCCTCGATGACCGCGGAGCCGCGGATCTTATCGAGGAGACTTGTCTTGCCGTGATCGACGTGTCCGAGGACGGCGACGATCGGCGTTCTGAGGGATGTGGGGTCGCGTGTATCCGTGTCCGACATGATGAACCACCCGAGAAGGTCTTACCTAAATCGTCCGTATCGCCGTAGTTAAACCCATCGTCATCGCCGTTCCGACAGTCGTGGCCGCCGCTGCTAGGCAGTTGTCCGGTGTGCCGGTCGCCTCGAGCTATCACCACTCGAGTGGGTCGCTGACAGCCACTCGCCTGTTCGATGGTTGATGACTCTCTGTTGGGAGATGGCCCTGTTTCGGGCCGTCTCCATGGTTTTAATACCGATTAGTAAGTACAGGTATGCATGAGCGATATACTCGCTGAAAACCTCTCGGGGAAGTCCGTCATGGGTACCGACGGCACCGAGCTCGGATTGCTCTACAACATTACGATGGATCTCAAATCAGGGAAACTGAACGATCTCGTCATCGAGCCTGACGAGGAAATCTCTCGGCGCGCCGTCGATTTCGACCTCGACGACGCCGGTCACTTCCTCGTTCCCGTCAACCGCGTCCAAGCGGTCAAAGACTACATCGTTGTCCAGCGCTAACGGTATGTACGTTCTCGACTCCTCGGCTTTTATCCACGACTTCCATACGACAGAACAGACTGCGACGATCCCGCTCGTCCGCGAGGAACTCAAAGACGAGAGTGCCTATCGCTACGACGCGATGGAAGGCTCCGGGATGCACATCCACATTCCCAACGACGATACCACCGAGAAGGTCCAGCGTGCGGCCCGTGAGTCCGGTGATTTCGACGTCCTTTCGGAAACCGACGTTCGGCTCATCGCGGCGAGTTTCGAACTCGACGGCGTCCTCGTGACCGACGACTACGCGATGCAAAACGTCGCGGAGAAACTCAACGTCGACGTCGAAGTGATCGCTCGTGAGGGGATCGACGAACAGCGCCACTGGACGTTCCAGTGTCAGGGCTGTGGCCGCGAGTTCGACGAAGAGAAGGATCGCTGTCCGATCTGCGGGTCTGAACTGGCCCGAAAGAACCCCTCGTAGGCGCACTTACTGTTCTCAGCCGACCAGAAAGTAGAGATTCGTAAAGACGACCGCGTTGTAGATTCCGTGGACCAGCGCCGGCATCACCAGATTGTCCGTTCGCTCGTAGATCACGCCGAGAACGATCGAAAGGCCGAAGATAGTACCAAGACTGGCGATCACCGCACCTAGTCCTGCAGTGCTGTATGCAAGGACGTGAACGGCAGCGAAGATGACGCTGGCCACGACGACGGCACCGGCCCGCGAGAACGTCTCGTACAGCGACTTCTGGATCACGTTCCGATAGAGCAACTCCTCGAACGGGCCAATGACCAGAATGGCAAGCGGGATCAACACCAGCAACATTTCTGGGGCCTTCTCGGCATTCTGGGTCGTCGCGTGGTCTGCGCTTTCGACACCGGTCGCCTGCATGGACAACGAAATCGCGTAGAGCACCCCGAAGAGGACGATGATACCGCCGACAATCCAGACGATATCTCGCAGCGTTGGCCGCCGAAGATCGATGAACGACAGGTCACGATCCGTTACCTTGAGGAAGGCACCAACCACGAGCACCGTCCCCAGTGCCATGCCGACCTGGCCGACGACCTGATTAGCGAGGGTCCGCTGGACCTCCGAAAACGAGTCGAGAAACGGTACCACCGGAATTGCGATCACTGGCGTCGTCAGATAGGGGGAAAAGAGGCCAGCGAAGCCGACACCGGTGAGTACGACCACTTGTTGTCCCCGCCGTTTCAATCCACCCACGCCGATCCCGAAGTAGTCCGCGACGCCGACGCCGGCAGTCAACCCCGCCGTTACGAAAGCGACGAAAACGACCGGTATCGACGACGAGACCGTTGGGAGGGATACCGAACCCATGGTCCCCTGGTTCAGCGCGTAGCCGGCAAGCAAGACAACGGCGATACTCGAGCCGGCGGCGATCGAGCCGCTGACCGTCTGATCGATATCGCTGTGGCGACGGATCAAAAAGGCGAGGGCAGCGGCAGCGGCGAACGCAACGCCAGCCCAGACAACCGGATCGTCGACACCGCGACGAACGGGAACGAGCATGGCGACCATCGTGATCCCCGCAAGGGCGGTCCCGAGACCGGGAATCACGCTGGCGGTGATCGGGCCGGCGTCGTCGGCCCGTGCGGTTTCGGTCATATCTCACTGTTCGTGCGAGGACCCATAGGCTCACCGCAACCGGATGACACTGGGGAGCGCGTGCTGTACTCGATTACCGTTCGACTCGGAGCTCGGTCTTGTCGGCGACCGCCTCGGCCTCCTCGAACTCCCCACCGCCGAGCAATCCACGCGTCGCGTTCTTTGCCCACTCGACGGCCGGCTGCTCGAAGGTGTTGACGCCGTAGAGTTCACCCGCGAGCACGCAGGCGGCTTCCAGTCCATAGAGCAAGCCGCCGAGTTCGTACTCGTCGACGCGTTCGATCTCGATGCGGACGTTCGGCCGACCGGCAGCCGCAAGACTCGCTTCCGTAGCTTCGAACTCTGCCTCGAGCAACTCACCAAGCGTCGCATCACCCAGATACGACAGCTCCGCGACGTCGGTATCCGGAATCTGTCGGTCGGTCCCCTCCTGTGCCGTGACGAAAGTAACCAGTTTGTCGCGCGGGCCCGCGCGATAGAGTTGGAGCTGTGAGTGCTGGTCGGTGACGCCGAGCGCTCGAACCGGCGTCTGTCCGAGGTCGTCCTTACCGAGGCTCTCGGCCCACAACTGGGCGAACCACTCGGCGGAGGTCTCGAGCGACTCTGCGTAGGGCATCATCGCGTTCACGCCCGCGCCGCGCTCGTCTAACGCGTACGCCGTCGCGCCGTAGGCGTAGGCTGGGCACTCGAACAGCGATCCCGACAGGGTCTCGGCTTCGGCGGCCGCGCCCTCGAGCAACGCCTCGAGATCATGCCCACAGACGGCCGCAGCGACCATCCCAACGGCCGAAAGCGCCGAGAACCGCCCCGGCACGCCGTCGGGTACCTTCAGTGCGGGAAGGTCGTGGCGGTCGGCCAGCTCGCGAAGCGGCCCGGACTCCCCGGTCGTGACGATCGTTCGCTCGGTCCAGTCGACGCCTGCCGATTCGAAGGCCTCACGCACAACGAGGAAGTTTGCGAGCGTCTCCGCTGTCGTCCCCGACCGTGAGACCACGTTGATCGCCGCGTTCTCGAGCGAGACGCGCTCGAGATGGCTCGTGATCCACTCGGGATCGACGTTGTCCAGAAAGATCGTCTCGGTATCCGACTCGAGTGCGTTCGTGATCGTCGCTGCGCCGAGCGAACTGCCGCCGATACCGACGGTGAATAGAGTCTCGGCGTCGGCGATCGGCTCGACCGCCGCCCGAATCTCGTCGGGATCGGTTCGCTGCGGGAGATTCAGTGCCTCATAGCCATGCGCTTGGTTTTCCATTCCGCGCTCGATGCGCTCGTGGGCGGCCGCGACGTGGTTGTCCAGTCGCTCGAGCGATTCTCTCGAGACACCCGGCGATGCGACGGATGCAAGCGCATTACCGATATCGACGTTCATATCTCTGCACGCGCTCGCCTGGGGTAAAGACGTTCCGTGACGGAATCCGTCGAAACTGAAATCAGTAGTCACGTTTGCCAGTGACTCGGTCCTCAGCTATCGATGGTAGATACCAATCGTTAGACTGCATGCCTGCCCTTGATCGATACAGACCGAACGAATTATCGAATTACTGGCAACCAGAACTGAATATTGTCCATTCATTCTGTATGGTATTCTCTCTCTTTGAAGTCTTGGTTCGTAGGCCTTAAGTAGTGATCGGCGATTGTGATTATATACGAAGAAAGAGGCGGCGTGGATGACACGCGCCGTCGACTCGGACGGTTCAGGTCCGAAGGGGTTATGTACCCCCGATGGCCTACGAATACGTCCGGAAGAAAATGAGGATCCTACCCCTGCGGTCCGCCGTACAGATGGGATCTGATGTTAGCCTTGGTAGTTCGGTGACGCCCGATCGGTTATTCGATCTGCGTCAGCGAACGTGTGGACCCATGTGTGAGTGTATCTTAACATTCACCGCCAACTCCCCCAGCTTCGCTGGGGAAGAGCATTACATTCCGGTTGATCCTGCCGGAGGTCATTGCTATTGGAGTCCGATTTAGCCATGCTAGTTGCACGAGTTTGTACTCGTAGCAGATAGCTCAGTAACACGTGGCCAAACTACCCTATGGATCCGGCCAACCTCGGGAAACTGAGGCTAATCCGGAATACGGCTCTCAGCCTGGA
>NZ_FOIC01000020.1 GCF_900111485.1 Natrinema hispanicum
TGCAAAGACGAGATCGAGACACCCACCGCTCCCGGCAACGAGACTGCCGGTATCGACCTTGGTATCAGCAACTTCGCCGCCGTCGCCTACAGCACCGAAGACGCCGACCTATACCCCGGCAATCGCTTGAAGCAAGACGGGTACTATTTTCCGAAGGAGATTGCTAAATGCGACAATAGCGGTGGTGAACGAGCCACTCGCTTGCACCACAAGTGGTCAGAACGCCGCACTCACTTCTTCCACAGCCTCGCCAAACACATCGTTCAGCGATGCGTGGAGAAGAGTGTTGGCCGCATCAATGTCGGAGACTTGGAAGGCGTCCGCAAGGACGAAGACGGCGACTCGAAGAACTGGGGTCGGCACGGCAACCTTGACCTGCACGGGTGGGCGTTCGACCGCTTCACGTCGATTCTTACCTACAAGGCGAAGGTCGAGGGTATTGAAGTCGTAGAAGTGTCCGAACGGGACACGAGCAAGACGTGTTGCGTGTGCGGTAGGGAAGACGACGGTCAGCGTGTTGAACGCGGGTTGTATGTGTGCGAGTCGTGTGACGCGGCGTTCAACGCTGATGTGAACGGGGCGGAGAACATCCGTCTCGGCATCAACAAAGAAAGTAACTCTGAGTCTGCGCCCGGTTTGGGTAGGGATAGGAGTACCGGCTGGTTGGCACAGCCCGGAGTCTACCTGTATGACCTCTCCTGCGGATTCCAACCGCAACGAGAGGTGGTGGACTGCAAACCGTAATATCCCAACCTTGGGATTCCTCCGCCTGAAGGCGGAGGAGGATGTCAATCGAAGTCGATGAGGGGTTTGATGATGCCGTCTTCTTTGGTCTCCATCAGCCGGAACGCCTCGTCGATCTCGTCGAAGGCGAACTCGTGGGTCGTCATCGGCGTTGGATCGACCACGTCTTCCTCGAGCAATCGCAAGAGCCGGCGCAATCGGAGTCGACCGCCGGGACAGAGGCCGGTCACAATGTCCTTTTCGGCCATCCCGACGCCCCACGCCTCGCGTGGAATGTTCACGTACTCTCCCTCGCCGTGGTAGCCGACGTTGGAGATGGTTCCGCCGGGTTTCGTCGCCGCGACACACTGCTCGAGCGTCGTCGAGGAACCGAGCGCTTCAATGGCGGCGTCGACGCCTCTGCCGTCGGTCAGTTCGTGAATCCGTTCGACGGGGTCGTGTTCTTCGAAGTCGACGATCGCCGTCGCGCCGTAGCGCTCGGCGAGCTCCTGGCGTTTGGGGACTGATTCGACTGCGAGGATCTGGCCGGCTCCCTGCAGTGCAGCCCCTTTGGTAGCCATAAGGCCGACGGGACCCTGAGCGAACACGGCAACGGTTCCGCCGATCGGGATGTCGGCGTGTTCGGCACCCATAAACCCTGTACTCATCATATCGGTGGTGTAGGCGGCTTCCTCGTCGCTGACATCGTCGGGAATGTGGGCCATATTCGCGTCAGCCTCGTTGACGTGGACGTACTCGGCGAACGTGCCGTCTTTGACGTTCGCGAACTTCCATCCGCCGAGGGCACCGTTCGACTGTGATGGATGGTCGTCCTGTGCCGCGTCGGAGCCCCAGTCGGGGGTGATCGCACCAACAGCGACACGGTCTCCCGGTTCGAACGAGTCGACGTCGGTGCCGACTTCCTCGACGACCCCGACGATTTCGTGGCCAAGCGTGAGGGCTTCCCGCTCGCCGATCGCGCCGTGGACCGTATGCACGTCGGAAGTACAGACGAGCCCCTTCGTTGGCCGGAGGATCGCATCGGTTGGACCCGGTTCTGGCTTGTCTTTGTCTGTGAACCCGGTTTCGCCGATCGCTTCCATGACAAATGCTTTCATGGCACGCACACGGTACCACAACTAAACCCTTGAAACGGTATTGTTCCTCCAACCGAAGATCTACCTGCAGTGAATTTTTCCATACTGGCATCCCGTGGATCGTTTCGGTGATGCTAGTGCAGCATCTCCCGCTGTTGAATCACGTATTCATGCGGCGTGACGCGGCATACACGAGATCGTCCGAAAATCGGAACGTGATTGCGGTTACCTCTCGTCGGACGGGTGTGGCTCGCGGATGATCGTCACGGACCCCGGCGACCGACGGACGACCTGTTCGGCGACGCTCCCGACCAAGAATCGTGACAGCCCACGCCGGCCGTGACTCCCGAGGACGATGTGATCGATATCGTGTTCCTCTGCATACCGGACGATCGACGACGCCGCCGTTCCGACCGTCGTGTCAGTCGTCAGGTCCGCGTCGTACTCCTGTGCGATCTCGGTCGCTTTCTCGAGGAGTCGTTCGGCGGACTCCTGTGACTGTCTATAGGCCGTCTCTGAGTAGAAGCCATCCATGCCGTCGGTACTCACCCACTCCTGTGGATCACTCACGTGGAGGACGTGAATCTCGGTGTCGGTGTACGTCGACAGTGCGTAATGTAATGCGGCGGTCGCCTGCGGTGATTCGTCGAACGCGACCAGAATCCGAGATGCCATGGTCTTCCTGTGGACGGCCAGCAGTGAATACGCTTTGGGCGCTCGTTTCGATGACGATTCCCAGGCCCACTGACCCCCCTGATTCATAGGGGCTGCTGTCGTACGCACGGTATGTCGCCGAAGCACCACCACCATCGCTGTAATTTCTGTGGCGACGACTTCGACACCGGCGAACAGCTTCGTGAACACGTCGAGCGCCGCCATCCCAAGGAGGACGTCCACTGGTGGGTCGTTGCGGAAGATCCCGCGAAAGAGCTCCGTTTTTCTTAGGCGTTCGACCATCGCCAGTGGCCGAGTGAGCGTTGCCGACGCTGGCGGCTGTCAGGGACGGAAACCCATCGAAAAGACGCGGTCGGTCGATGACGATCACGATCACCGAGTCGGTTTCCATCGCTCGCGACTACCCTTGTGGCGTTCGGCCGAGTTCGCGTTCAACCGTTGCCACTCTGTCTGCCGTATGCTGCTCGCGATCGGGTTGATGGTCGATTTCCAACGAGGTGATGGTTCGGTCCTCGTCGATCGCTTCGTGTGCGGCCGCTGCAGCGTCGAAGATCTCGCTCACGTCGTCGGCTTCGATGATCGTATCCATCGGTGTGAGTTCGTATGAGATGTCGAACTGATCGAGCGCATCGACTGCGGCGGCGATCTGATCCGACATGTGTTCTTCTCGAATCGGAATAATCTCGAGTCTGGCGATTGCTGTCATGAGTTTCTCCTCCATTAGACCCACGGTTGTTTGACACCGTGGCACACGACGTACCACCGGCATCGTCAAATGCTTTCGCGAGTCAGCGCTCGAGAGCAGCAGCCCTCACATCCCGGCAGCAACAAAAGAGGATGGTTATCCGAACAGTTCTCCGAGCCCCTCGCCCGACACGTCTTCTTCCTCCTCTTCTTCTGGTTCTTCCGCTTCCTCCTCTGGGGCTTCTGCTTCCTCTTCCGCTTCGTCCGCCTCTGCAGCGGGTGCAGCAGGTGCTGGCGCACCGATTGCTGCCTCTGCAATTGCGTCCTCGATATCGACGTCCTCGAGTGCGGCGACGAGTGCCTTCACGCGGGATTCTTCGCTATCGACACCCGCGGCCTCGAGCACGTCGGTAACGCTCTCTTCTGTGATTTCCTGATCGGCTTCGTGTAAGATGAGGGCTGCATAGACGTATTCCATGGTAATCACCGGTTCGAGCCGGAGTCGATCCACGACGTACACTTATAAGTGTCCCGTGTGACTCGACCCCGGTTCGAGCGACCCCTACATCGACGAGATACATAATCACTCCGTTGGTCACGACGTATGAAAGACATGCGAGTGGACACGACAGCCGCTCTCGAGAGACGAGCGATCGTAACAATTGGGCTGAGTGGCACACCCATCCCACAGCAGTCGGGCGAGCAGGTGTGCACTGCCGGTCAGTTGCTACTGTCGATGACGATCAGCATAGAATTACATTCATAGGATAGTAAATTACAGCACGACCTGACTAGCTCCCGGCCGATTCTCCCGGCGATTGAACGAGCCGGCGGCATCTCCCGACGGCCAAGCTTTAACTCATCTCGAGTGGCCCGTCCACTGGGCAGTTTGTATGCCCGTGAGAAGCGCTATGACTGAGGAACGTGATTCCACCGACCGATTCGACACGCAACTAGAGCGGCTCCAACGGCAGTTCGAAAACATCTCGCGGATGTGGGACCTCGAGCGGTTCGGGCTCTCGGAATCGGAGATGACGTCGATTGGAATCGATTTGATCGATCACGGAGACGAGTTCGAACTCACGGCGAACGTTCCGGGCTTCGATCGTGACGAGATCGACGCTCGGATCTCGGAGAACACGCTGACGATCACAGCCGAGCGCGAAGCAGAGACCGAAGCAAAAGAGGAACTGTACCTCAAGCGCGAACGAGCACACCGGTCGGTTAGTCGCTCCATTCGATTACCGGAACCGGTCGACGAAGAAAACGTAACTGCAACGTATGAGAACGGTGTCCTGCGGCTTACACTTCCGAAGCAGCAACCGAGCGATGTCGGTGGACACACGATAGAAGTCGAGTAATCGCGCTGTCGCCATTGGCCAGCTCGCGATTCGGGATGGCTCGTTACTGTCGTCCGCTCTCTGCCTCTCATCGATTACCCGGGGGCAGACGATGGGTACGCGTTCACGCGGTGTCGTCGGCAGATGAAACGCAGGATCGGACGTGAACAGGTAAACTTCGTTACTGTGGTATCGCCCCCGCCACTCCCTCCAAGAGTTTTGACGTTCGGGGTCGTAGCTCGAGCGTATGGAGTACGACGAGATCGATCTCCGGCTGCGTGAGCGCGACGGCCAGCGAATCATCGAGATAGACGGGTACTTCCGACCACATCCAGAATCGAAGACGTCTGAATACAGACGACACGCGATCATCGACCTGACAGAAGAGCAAGCACAGACCCTACACGACGACCTCGAGGAGTGTCTAACTGAGTGATCGACGCATGGTGTCAGACAGTGGATTCGATACGTGACCGGGAACTATGCCGATCCGCTCGGCCGTCCCCGTATCAGCGTTACAGGTATTGTCGATCGGCGTGACACGGTCTCAGCGACGCTGCCAGTGATGAGTCGCGCAGGCAGGGACCGACCGTGACTCCCCATGATGAGCTGGTCGAATTCGTTGTCGGCTGCGTAGTCGACGATCGACCGAGACGGCTCCCCATATATCAGTTCCGTCTCGACGGCGAGATCATCGTTTTCGATTGTCTCGACGGCTGCTTCGAGGATCGATTCTCCGTGCTCAGTGAGGTCGTCGACGATCTGCGCTGCGTACGTGCCGTCGATAGCATCGACATCGTATTCGAACGGCAGCGCTACGGCGTGGAAAATCGTGATCCGCCCCTCCGGAAACTGGCTGGTCGCGTACTCGAGCGCGGCGAGTGACTGATCCGAACCGTCGACGGGAACCAGAATGCGACCGGGGAGCTCTCGCTCGAGGAGTTCCGACTGGGACTCCGGAACGATCGTCGTCGAGACGGGGGCTCGCCGGACGACCGCTTCACTGACGTGGCCGAGAAACGGACGAACGATCGGTGATTCGCCGTGGCTTCCCATGACGACGTGGTCGATGTCGTGTTCGACGGTGTACTCGACGATCGTGCGATGTGGGACGCCTGTCTCGAGTATCGTCTCGAGTTCGCGGCCGTGCTCCAATGCAATCTCGCGTGCACGCTCGAGGAGCTGTTCGCCAGCCTGTTCAAGCCGCTCCTCGCTCGATTCGGGGGAGCCGACCGTTGCGTACGCGTCGTGTTCGGTGTCGGTGACGTGTATCGCGGTGATGGTGGCATCGGGAAACGAGACGAGCGTATAGATGAGCCCTGCGGTCGACTGTGACGAGCGATCGATTGGAACGAGAATGGTCGTTGACATGGTCTCTGATGGGATCACAGCATCCGGCGACGATGCGTGACAGTGATCCCGACGACGCCGAGAGAAATAAACCAGGGGTGACTGAGAGGCTCGAGCGGCGCACGCTGCGACCAGCACAGGCGCAATCCCGCAGTGGTCGCTGTGAACGGACGGTGTCGGTCGGTCATCGATGCTCGTCTGCTGACGTGGGTGCCTCGAGCTTGGCGTCGGTGATTCGAATCTGTCCCCACGTGCCGTCCCACTCCCGCTCGAATTCGAACGCGATGGGACGAGACATGTGCGGACCGTCGGTGACGATCGTCTGGAACTCGCCGCCTTCGCCCAGCAGATGGACACCGTATTCGCGGTGGAGCGCTTCCAGTTCCGCCAGCGCATCGTGATCGAGCTGGCGGCCGAGCCACGACTCGTCGAAGCCCGGCCCTGCCACCTCGACAATGTGTATCGTCAGTCCGCCGTCGATCATCGTCTCTGCGAGTTCACGCGGATCCATCTGCCACAGCGGCGCGAAGAACGCACAGTCGAGACGGTCACACATCGACTGCAGTCGATCAGCCTGATAGTCACTCGTGACGGTCCCGGCGACGAGGCCGCACAAACCGCCATCGAATTCGGTGTCCAGCCGCTCGAGGGCGGGCTCGAGTGCTTCTAGCTCATCCGCTTGCCCTTCTGACACACTCGTCCGCAAGTCGGGTGGCTCCATGTCGGTGACGGGAAGCCCAACGTCGAGGAGGGGAAGGCCAATACTGCGTGCAGCCAGTCGGATTATCGACTGTGCGGGCGCATGATACATGGACGACGTCTCCGGCGGCTGGACGACGACGAGTGTGCGGACGTCACGACCGGACTCGAGGGCCTGGTAGAGTGCCCACGAAGACTCCTTGCCTCCCGAAAAGAGCGCGGCCCAGCCACCGTTGGCTTCGGACATACGGCCCCTTCTCCATGGATGGATAAATTCCTGCGGCTCGGCTCGCTGGCGGTTCGTTCGATCCGTCCGCCTGCAGTGCCACCCGCGGGGACGGAGCGCGAGTCACTGACGACACGCTGGGATGGGTCGTCGTCAGCGGACGACGGTGACCGGAACGGTCGCCTGTTCGACGATCACTTTTGCCACGCTGCCGAGTAACCGTTCCATCCGCTCCGAGCGGCCGCGGTGGCCGAGATAGATCGCGTCAAACCCTTCCGTCTCGGCGTAGTCTGGGATTTCCGTGCTCGGATCGCCGTAGAGGAGTTCCTCTTCGACGTCGACGTCGCGTTCCGCGGCGACCTCGACCATCTCCTCGAGGATGGCGACGCCGCGTTGTTCGGCGTCTTCGATACTCTCGAGGACCAGCCGTTGGTCGGCGTCCGAGAGCGTCGAAATCGGTTCGCTGCCACCTTCGTCGTAGACGGCGGGATCGACCGCATGGACCACCGTTATCGAGCCGTCGACTGCGTTTGCGATCTCGAGAGCGTAATCGAGGGCGCTTTCGGCTTCGTCGGAGCCGTCAACGGCTACCAGAAACCTCATAGCCGTGAATTCGTTCCGGAGCGAGTTAAATCGCTGCCCGTTTTTCAGTTCGCCGTCGATGGCCGTCGTCCCTCCGCACGACCGTCACGTGCGGTTCTGGTTTGAGCTGCCCCTCGTCTCACGATCGGCTGCTCGGTGTCTGATCGTCGAGGATCGAGTCCGGATCGATCGCGATACCAGACGCCAAGCAGCACGTCCACCGATTGCACCGAGTGCGGTGAGAATCAGAAACGAGCAAAAATACCACGGCTTGGATTGCACCACGGCGAGTCCTTTCGTGGAAGCGGGGACGACACCGAGTGCCAGTAGATAGCAACCGGTGAGGAGACCAAGCGACGAGCGGTGGTACTCGTGCCAGTAGAGAACGCCGACGAGGAGTCCCGCGAGGAGGCCGAGTTGGCCGGAGTGAAGTTCAGGAATCGTACTAAAAATCGAGGACAGGACTGTCTCAACGGTCGCCATATCTACGTTGTGCTACGGAGGAATCGACATACGAGTTGACCTGCAACTGGACAGCTACTATAGTCCTTGAACGACAGCGGTTGCGCTGCGACCCGAGCGTTGCCCGTGCGCGCGAATCGGCAATCGTCCGGGACAGTCGAGGCCGTCGACGTGTCTGTCCGATCAGTCGTCGGCCTGTCCTGATTCTTTCATCCGGAGCGCAGGGCCGAGTACTGGATCCGCTTTGAGTTCGTCTCTGAGCTCTTCCGCTCGCGCGTTACACCGTGCTGATGGATGCGGCTCGCCGTCGAGCTCTCGTAGCCGCTCGAGTTTCTCGTACTTCGAATACGCTTCGAGCGTCTCTCTGAGGAAGTGGAGCGCGGATTCCGAGCTTCGTCCCTTTCCGGCGAGTTCTGCAACCATCTTTGCGACCTTTTGGTCGATCTCTCGCTTCGGTTGCAACTCGTGGTTCTTATCTAACTCGAGGACGGCATAACTTCCGTCCGTGTACGCGTCCCCATCTTGCAAAACTCGAAGGTCGTCATCCAACGTCAGGTCGCCGCTGACGGACTCGTCTCGGAAGCAGACGAAATAGCCGGGCTGGAGGAGCTTGTGTCTCGTCTGTGGCTGGTTGATCTCGAGCCAAAGTTCTTCGTCGAGTATCTCGTCGTGCTGATCGATATTGTTCACGAGGTCGACCAGTGGCTTCGAACCGAGACGGGCGATGTTTGCATACGTAGCGAGTTGTGGAAAGAGGACAGCGGAACTCTCTGAAAACTTCTGTATCGTGTCCACGAGGTCGGTATTGACGCCGTCGACATCGTATACCTGCACTCGGAGATGAAGTCGGTCGTTCTGCAGATCTGGCACCGATACGATCACATCGTCGAAAAAGTCACCTCGCCAGCCAAGCCGTTGTTCTTTTTCGATATAATGGAGCCGATCTACCGGTGGTTCGTTCTTGAACCGATATCTCGTTTTGACGATGAGATCGTTGTGCCATCTGCCGGGCGGTTTGAACCGATCCCGCCGCTCCTGAACCATTACACCGGATAATCGAACGCGGAGTTGATCCGCCTCGTGGAACGTCTTCGCTTCCGAGAACGTCTCATCGAGTGGTTGTAGACTTTGCCGCTCATCACTGCTATGACTCGTTCCTCTCCACATGACTGATTGCTTCTTTGCTGAGCGGCTTAGTACTATCTAGAAACACGCTGAATAATACTGGTGAGTTGACTAAACAGCCACATGTGATTTTGTCAAACTATGACAGTCACGATGTGGCTGATTCACTCGTTGAGAGGCGGCCGAGGCGAATGCCCTGCGGCGATTCACTGGCTCTCTCGAGGGTACCCATGCCACCTCTCTAGCTGTGACTATTGAGCCGATTGAACACAGTATGAGAGTGTCATAGAATGTGGGACTTACACCTACTATGCTGCCCCCAGGTTCGATACGTACAGGTCGTACCGTTATCGGCGTGAGATGCCGCCTATTTGTCTGCTACCAAGATCGGTCTGCTGAATAGAGAGGCTGATTCAACACGATGATCTCGTTTATTTCACGGCCAACCTACTGAACTAGCCGTTCTGCAGATGTGCTTATTGACCGCTGGGGATCCTACCAATCAGCGTATCTGTTCGAAGAGTCGTAATGAATACAGAGCGCGAATGTGGTACAATACTGAGAATCAGTCTTCGAAGAATAGTGGCCAATAGAGGGCCCTCATACGCAGAGCCTATATCGTTAGAGGTAGTGTACAACCGATCTCACTAGCAAATAACAATTAATCAACCCCCATTTGAATGCGGTGATGAAAGACGATCAGAATAATGCCGAAGTGGTTTAAAATAATAATAACCATGACGGTAACGTCCATCGACGAAAATATATGAAGGGAATTGGAGCCAGTAGCGTGAGTATGGCAGCCCTTGGGGGAATGTCGGCGACCGCCGGTGCACACGGTGATGGGTCGACATCCCAATCCGTTACCTACACACTTCAAGGTCAGCCCTTTAATGGGACGGATCCCTGCGTTTACGAACAAACCGCTGGAGAAGATGAGAAACTCGTTGTCCCCAATAGTGTGAAAATCAATCGAAATATCCCGAGGGACCGATGTTCACCCGTTGACGTGTACTTCAAGACGGAGTACTCAGAGGTCGAAGGAACCCTCAGTCCCAAGATTGCCCTGGGATTCATGGACTCCGAGGATGCGATATTAACCATCGATGTCGGGGACATTCCGTGGGGACCGAGAACCGCTGGCCCACAAGGATGGATCCGCATTCAGGATGTCGATTCGCTGCTTGCTGAATGGGAGGCCTTTATACAGGTGCTTCCACAGATAATTAACGAGCTACAGGGTGCCTCGCTACAGGGTATCTCGATGGATGACCTGGACATAAGCCAGTTTGTACTGGCGTTCTACACCTCTGAATTCACCGTTCGCCGATCGTCCGCAGACGACAACTGCGATACCAGTTAACAGTAAGACCACTGGCAACCGTAGCAGAACTGAAAGCTAAACACAGTCAGGGCTGCTAAACGCGGACTACAGTCCATTTTCCCGCAACTGTTTGAGCCGATAGTGGAGATTTTGGCCTTGTTGAAACCCTCACTCGGTGATAGGTTTCAGCGGGTGTGCTGAATACAGGGCGCGTACCAATCACCGATCACTCCTCCGAGTAAAGACTATTCTGATGCCACTCGTCTATGGACGGGGGCTATCGATATGGACGGAATTACAGTCACCACACAAGCCGAGTTGGAAGAACCAGACCGAACTGTCGATGTTTCTCGACAAGTCGTCTTCGAAACTGAGGATACCATCATGATTCAGTCGCGGGTTGCTGGCGGGGTCACAACCAGATGGCATCATAATGGTGACCGCCACGTCTACGGATATGTCGTGAAAGGGCACGCGATACTCGAATATGGGCCTACAGGCGACGCCTCGATTGACCTTGACGCGGGCGACTTCGTGTACGTTCCACCCCAAACTATTCGACGGGTGGTGAACCCCACCGATGAAGACTGGACGATCGTCATCAGCTTCATCGGGTCCGGGCCGCCCGCCGTTTCCGTTGATGGGCCCCAGTCAGAAGTCGAGTAGTCGACACTCTATGCTGAATTCATCCTCTCTATTCAGCAGGCGGCTTTTAGCATCGTTCGGATAGATCGATAGCCACTTCGGTAACTGCTTGCCCTGTACTAAGCGAGCACCACTTTCGTAGATTGGTCAGATCTCGTGTCGCATTCACACCTTGGATTCAGCAGATCCTGTCCGAACTACCGAGTAGCTGTCACGCTCTTGCTCAAACGAGCGAAACGACTCCAGAGTACGGAAAGCATCCCGCCTCCTGCTATCGATTGTGCCTACCCAACCAGCAGTCGGCGGAATGCTTCAGCAACTTGTATCGCTTGGTGCTTTAGAATTCCAGATCGGGCCGTTCGACGCCATCGTCAAGCGGATGTCCGTCGTCGTTCAGTTCGGATCGAGCGTCACCGTTCGCTGATTCCGGATGTCGGCGTAGCCGGAAGCAGTGAAGCGAAGACGAGGCACGCCGGGTGTCGTGAGTGTCTGGATGGCGAGTAAAGGCCGCTCGACGTCCATACCGATGTCTCGGAGCGCGCTCTCCAGCGTTTCGTAGGCGGCGGCCGTTTCCTCGACCGGCATATCAGCACATCGCCCGGCAAGCGGCAGCGGAACGTCTGCAACGACGTTGCCGTCGGCGACGGCAGCCCACCCACCGTCCATGTCGATGACTCGGTCCAGTGCCCGCTGCATCGCCGCCGCTGTTGATCCGACGACGAGGTGACCCGGATACTCCCAAAGCATCGACGTGGCGACAGCGCCCCGGAGAGGGCCCAGTCCCGTGACGAATCCCGTGAACGACGCTCCGTCTCCGTGCGGTCGCCGCTCGACGAGCGTAGCTTTCAGTAAGCCGGCGTCGGGATCGGCTACGAGTTCGCCGTCACGCTCGACGACTGGCTCGCGGGTTTCTCGAGTGAGCAGGCCAGAAACGTACTCGACCGCGCGGACGGCGTCGCCAGAAACCGCATCGCTGGGCACCCGGTATCGGTCGGGCTCGCGTGAAACGGTCGCAGTTTCGCGGAACGAATCGGGGTAGTCCGGCTGCATCGGCTCTACCAGCGCGTCACCGCCCCGGACGACGACGTCCCCATCAGCGACGACGGTGTCGACCGAAACCGTCTCGAGTTCGTCGAGGACGAGAATGTCAGCGACGCTGCCCGGAGACAGCGAGCCGCGATCGTCCAAGCCGAAGTGGCGGGCCGGGTTCAGCGTCGCCATCCGGAACGCGTCGATCGGATCGATGCCAGCCTCGATGGCCCGTTGGACCACCACGTCCATGTACCCCTCACTGACGAGGTCTCTGGGCCACATGCCGTCTGACGATAGTGAGAGCTCTCGTGTCGGTACCTGTTCGGCCGCCTCGGCGATCGCGCCGATGTCGTCACGAATGGTCCCGTAGCGGCCGACGGTGTGGATACCGCGGGTGACGCGTTCGATCACCTCCTCACCGGTGATCGCCTCGTGGTCGTTGTCGATGAGCGTCGCGAACGCGGAGAGGTTCTCGTCGCGACAGCCGGCAGCGTGCCCGGTGACCGGCTTGCCGACGGCGGCGGCACGGTCGTACAGCGCGGTTGCGGGCGTTTCGTTCCCGACGGCGTGAATCCAGTCGGTTTCACCGACGCCGACGATACGGGGGTGATCCAGCAGCGCACGGAGTGCCTCGTGATCTTCGGGCCGCCCCGGTTGGGGCTCGAACGTGTCGAAGAACAGTTGCGGTGGAACGGTAAACCGGACGTCAATCGGGAGCGTCGCTGTCCTGTCGAGTAGCGTCGTCACGCCATCGGCACCAAGCACGAGGGAGATACCCGGGCATTCGGCGATCAGCCCCGTCGTGCCGCCCTCCAGGATACGATGAACCGCTCCTTCGAGACTCTGATGTAAATCGACGTGTGTGTGCGCGTCGATGAATCCCGGAAGCACGTGCTGATCGGTCGCATCGATCACGTGCGTCTCTGAGCCCGTGACTGTGGACGCGTCGTCGGTGAGAGTGGCCACGACTCCGTCCGACACGGCGACATCGAGCCGCTGGAATTCGCCACGTTCCGGGAGGAACACGTGGCCACCACGAACGACGAGATCTGCTGTCGCTTCGCCAAGAGCAACTGCCTGGAGGTCGGTCATCTATTCGAGACTGCGAACAGCGCCGTGCTAAGCGTTCTGTTTCCGTCCGTCGATCGGTGGGTGCTATCGAGAGCAATCGTCGCGTTCCAGCTGGTGCCATCAATAGCGACGATGGACGGTCTCGATCACATCCCGACAGGCGATTCACACGTCATACGCGTGGGTTTCGAGCGTCTCCATATCCACGGAATCCAACACTACCTCGTTCGTTGCTTCGAGAACAACCGGCGGGACGGTCGTCTCC
Source organism: Natrinema hispanicum (assembly GCF_900111485.1). Lineage (GTDB taxonomy): Archaea > Halobacteriota > Halobacteria > Halobacteriales > Natrialbaceae > Natrinema > Natrinema hispanicum_A. The sequence continues at coordinate 13,301 of NZ_FOIC01000020.1, forward strand.
GGGAGCCGTTCGGTCCGGGTCGCTTCGAGGGCCTCGATCCACCGTCCAAGACAGAGACACCAGCGATCTCCCGGCTTGAGGCCGGGAAACTGCAACGCCGGGCGCGGTGTCACGAGATCGTTGCCCCGTTCTTTGCTGAACGTCAGAAAGTCCTCGGTCATCACCGCACAGAGTTCGTGTCGGCCCCGGTCGTTGGGATGGGTTCCACAGCAGCCGTCACGCTCGAACCCGGTCGTCGGATCAGCACTACAGGTGGCAAGTTCCCCACCGAGGACGTTCTGTTCGGACATACTGGTAGATCGTGTTGCGGGAATAAAAACACCTTCGAGGCTCTAGTACTCGTCCTCGGGGATTGTCAGCGGGTCGCTGCCCACGAACGGACAGCCTCCATCAGGCCCCGTTCCTGCCCGACGATGTCACGGCGATAGTGCATGTACACGGCACCGAGTGTCGGCTGGATGAGGTAGGCGAGCGCGATCGGCAAGACCGCTTCTGCTGGCGGGAACCCGGGCGCGGCTGCGATGGCCAGCGCGACCGAGAGGCTACGCATACTGGTCGCGTACACGAGCGCGACCGATTGGGCGTTATCGAGCAGCGTGCGACCGATGGCGGCCCCGGTAGTGAGGATCAGCGCGTAGAAGGCCACCAGCGGCACGATCACGAGCGCCGAGGCGACCGGCGCTGCGAGGATACTCCCCGATTGCATCGTCATGGCGATGAACACGATCACCATCACGCCGACGGAACTGACCCCGCCGAGCTTCGGCTTGAGACGCTTGAATCCCGCGGTGTCGTATCGGTGTAACAGCCACCGTCTGGTCAGGTTGCCGGCGACCATCGGGATTACGACGACGGTCGCCAGCTGGCGGTACAGCGCGGCCGGATCGAACCCGACAGCATCCCCGACGAGCACCGACAGATACGGTGGCAAGACGAACACGGCGACGATCAGGTTCACGGCGATCGCGACGAGGGCGTTTTCGAGGTCGCCTCCCGCCAGCCCGGTCCAGGCTGCCGTCATCCCAGACGTCGGGATCAGGGCGATCAGGTACAGCCCGACCGCGTAGTAGGGGTCTCCCGCGAAGAACAGCTGGGCGAGGCCAACGGCGACCGCCGGCGCGATCACGAAGTTCACCACGAGCCCCAGCACGATCGCTCGGAGGTGGTTTCTGATCTGGAAGATCTCCTGCACGTCGAGGTTGATCATCATCGGGTAGATCATCACCAACAGGGCCGGCAAGACCGCCTGCTTGAGGAGCGACCGCGTCGCCGGACCCACGACCTGTCCGGCGGCCAGTCCCGCGAACAGCGAGCCCACCACGACGTAGATGAGGTTTTGCTTGACCGTCTCGAGTGCGTCCCCGATCATCGTCCACTCTCCGCGCTGTGTCGGCCGTATTCGATGGTCGTTGCGACCCACACACGTCGTATCGAATCCTGCACCATGATATTGTGTAGTATTGTGACAATCCTACAAAACACTTCTGTCTGTGAGGGTGAACGTCTCGTCGGTTGCCTTCCGAATCAGTTACCGGTGTGATAGGAGGGCACTATACAACCTGCCGAGAGTTGAAGGCGAACACGTACCGCTGTGCGTCCAGCAGGGCTGCCATGAGTGGATATCGAGGGCGTTCCGCGGACAGCATTCCGAGACAAGCGGTGAAGACGAGACCGGTAAAGCGCGTACCTGTGACAACAACGACAAAACCGAGCGACGGTCGGGTCACGCCGGCTCAGTTGCCAGCACATCGATGATTGCGCTCTTGTCACTCGACTGGCTCGGCTTCGGGGAACTGACAACTCCCGTCGAGAATCTCTTCGTGAGGGAGAGAGCCGGCCCATATCTCGCCATCCCTCCGGCGTGTAGAGGACGTTCGACTGATCGGGGTCGGCACCGAAAGTAATCGTGATACTGCCGTCATCGGCTCGCTCTGCGGTCACAGTGTTAAGATTGACCCAGAATATACGAGTCAGGCGTGTTTGCTCACCGAGTGTGAGCAGCCAACTCGCGCAAACCGACGGGGTAACTCACCCAGTGCAACCGGTATCTCTAGCCTCGCTGCGCTCGGCCGCGCTGTCATTCGTTGGGCATCGGGACACAAACCACAGGGACGTCAGCGTTCCGGACGACGTTTTCCGTGACACTGCCCAGAAGGTGACGCTCGAGTCCGGAGCGACCGTGCGTTCCGATTACGATCAGATTGACCGCTTTCTCATCGGCATACTCCAGAATAACTCTCGCCGGTGGCCCGTTTGCGACGGTTCCTGTAACGCTAACACCGCTCGCTTTCGCACGGTCACGAACCGATTCGAGCGCGGTCTCGCCTGTGCGCTCGAGTTCAGACAGGATCGTACTCGGCTTCGATCCCATCGTGAGCCGGCTCGTGTCGGCCGAGTACAGCGCATGCACCATCGAGTCGAATACGTCCGCGAGATGGACGCCCCGGTCGACGGCAGCCGCTGCGCCCTCGCTTCCGTCCGTTGGAAGGAGAATATGCTCAGTGGTCTCCCGAGTGAGTGAGACGCTTTCTGCCGCCGGTGGAACGACCAGCACTGGAATGTCGACCGTCCGAAGGACGTTTTCGGTCACACTCCCGAGGACGACCCGCTCGAGTCCCGTCCGGCCTTTCGTTCCCATCGCGATGAGGTCGATTTCGGCCGTATCGACGTAGTCGTCGATACACTGAAACGGCGTGCCCTGTTCGATCGCCGTCGTGACCTCGAGGTCGGGAGCCTGTTCCTGAGCGATCGTCGCCACGGCTTCGACGGCCGACTCGGCGTCGGCTTCGAGCGCGTCTCGTTCCTCTGCTACCGCGTCGGTGTCGAGAACCAACGAGAGATCATCGAAGTCTGTCGTGTCGGCGACCGAGAGGACGTGGACCTCCGCGCCCACTGTAGTGGCTAGGTCGATACCACGCTTTGCGCCCGCGAGAGCGCCATCGCTCCCGTCTGTCGGTAGCAACACCGCATCGATCGACTGGGTTGCCCATGGCATCGTATTGCTGTTCACCGACTCGCCGAATAATTGTAGGGGGTCGCTGTCTTCGGCGGCTGGCCATCAAGTATCTTATACTTACGGGCGACAGGTCACTCGAGTCGACGGGACGACGCGATTCAAGACGGCGAACACCTAGAAAATCTGATGACCGAAAAGACGATTGGGTTCTTCCTGGTATCTAGTGGCATGGACGAGACACAATGGCCGGAGCTCAGCGGAACGGAACTACAGTACGGCGACCACACGTGGGAACTTACCGGGACAGTCGATGTCGGGAACACCGGTACCATGCTTGCGGTCGAAGCGAAGCAAGTCGACGACGTTCGCCAACGGAAAGCCGTCCTTCGGTTCGCCCTTGACGGCGATGCGCCGTCGTTGAATCCCGGTAATCTCGGGAGCCACTTCGACAGCCTCGAGCAAGCGGGTGGCACACAGCATCTCGTCGTCAAAAAAGCGGCTCGAACCTATCGATACGAACTACACGGGTTCGAGTACGAATGACCACTGCGACACGCTGCCCACTCTCTCCTGTTCGACGAACACCGATTGCGATGAACGAGAGGGGTGAACAGAACGACGGGGTGAACAGAACGACGACACCACTCAGTGCGTGTGCGAAAGCTACTGGCCAAGACGATGAACGAGATTCACGACAGAACAGCATGGCGAGCGTCCACCGATATCGAGGCTGCTGTGTCCGACGTTCGGTCGGTTGGACACGACCTGACGAGCCCGGCTGACCTTGACCAACTCGTCGAGCGATTCGGCGACAGGAAATACGTGCTGATCGGGCCTCGAGTTCCTCGACTGGCTCGAGGTGCACAACCAACTGCTCGAGCAGGACGACCGAATCGGCTTCTACGGCCTCGATGTGTATAGCCTGTTCGAGTCGCTAGACGCGGTCATCGACTATCTCGAGGACGTCGACCCGGATGCCGCAGCCGAAGCGAGAGACGCCTACCGATGTTTCGACCCGTACGGTGGTGACGCGCGGGAGTACGCGCAGGCGCTCAGGATGGTCCCTGAGACGTGTGAAGACGAGGTCCTCGAGACGCTGACGAACCTGCAGGAGGCGGCCCCGACGTACGATCACGGACAGGACGACTATTTCAATGCCGAACAGAACGCGCTCGTCGCGAAAAACGCCGAACAGTACTATCGGGAGATGGCCCGCGGCAACACTGACTCGTGGAACGTGCGGGACCGACATATGGTCGAGACGCTCGAGCGCCTCCAGCGCCATCACGGTGCGGAGTCGAAGGGGATCGTCTGGGCGCACAACACCCACGTCGGCGATGCTCGAGCGACGGACATGGAACAGCGCGGTCGGCTCAACATCGGACAACTCGTTCGGCAACACGAGGGCGCGTCCGAGGTGGCATTGATCGGCATGGGGACGTTTCGTGGGAGCGTCATCGCCGCCGATTCGTGGGACGCGCCGATGGAAGAACTGACAGTGCCGCCGGCACGATCCGGAAGCTACGAACACGTTTTTGAACAAGCCAGCGAAACCGATCAGCTCCTGCTCACTGACGAACTCGATGACGAGACGCCACTTCGAGAACCGCGGGGCAATCGTGCGATCGGCGTCGTCTATCATCCGAACCGTGAATCCGGAAACTACGTACCGACCGTCCTCCCCGACCGCTACGACGCGTTCGTTTACCTCGGCGAAACGAGCGCACTCCATCCGTTTTCGCTTCATGCAGACCGAACACACGTGCCAGACCTCTATCCGTGGGGGCTGTGAACAGAACGGCAGCGACTCCCGAAATCCTGACAGCCGGGTATTATTGGACCGGCAGGTGAACGGGGTGCCATGACGCTCGTTGCCTTCGACTTCGACGAAACGCTCTCCCAATCAGACCCGAGTATCCTCCTCGGGAGAGAGTACGACGTGGCAACGGAAATGCGCGGGTTCCTCGAGCAAGGTGTGCGTGACGACATCGATTTCGAAACGAGCCTGCAAGAGCGCGTCTCGTTGCTCGAGGGGATGCCGGAACGTCGGGTCGAAGCCGCGTTCGAGCGGTGTTCACTTCGTGACGGTGTTGCCGACATGATCACTGCACTCCGACGGTCGGATATCCGTGTGGCCGTTCTCACGGGCAGCTTCGAGCGAGCCGTCGAGGCAGCGCTCGAGCAGGCCGAAACGACGGTTGATCACGTCGTGGCGAACCGCCTTGTGATAGAAAACGGTGCAGTAACTGGCGGTGTCGATGGCCCCGTGCTCGATGGCCAGAAGGATGGGCCACTTGGGGAACTCGCCGTTGCCGACGGCGTCGATCTCGAGCAGACGATCGCGGTCGGCAACGGGGCCACGGATCTCTCGATGCTTCGTGCTGCTGGGACTGCCGTTGGTTTCAATCCGGAGCCGGTCGTCGAGCAATACTGTGATGTCGCCGTGACATCGGTTCGGAAACTTCACCTCTACTTCGAACAGCACGGCATTATCGACACGGGCGAACGCTAGTGTCGATGCTCGCTGACACTGCTGGTGAGTAGCCAGCGCTCTGTGCGCGCTCGTCATGGCTTGTCGAGACACACCTATGTTATATGCTACTGTCCATCGTTCGATGACCCGATGGGAGGAGCACGTCGATTTACCGACCGAACTGATGCGGGAGCGCAACTCGCAACGGCGCTCCGTGAGCGGGGGCTCGACGCGGATATCGCACTCGCCATCCCGAGAGGCGGCCTCCCGCTCGGGCGTGCAGTTGCCGATGCACTCGACGTCCCCCTCGATATCGTCGTCGCAAAGAAGATCGGTGCCCCGGGGAACCCGGAGTATGCGATCGGTGCTGTCGCAAGCGACGGGAGCGTCTGGCGGAACGAAACAGCGTTTCGGGGGACGAGCACCGATGAAGACTACTTCCAGGAAATGCGTGAGACGGAAGCAGCGAACGCACGTCAAAAGGCCGACCGCTATCGTGGCGACCGGTCGGGACCCGACCTGACCGAGAAGACCGTTGTCGTCGTCGACGACGGCGTGGCAACGGGATCGACTGTCAGAGCGTGTCTCAAGCGGCTTCAGAACACGGACGCCGAGCGCATCGTGCTTGCAGTGCCGGTCGGCCCGCCGAGTACGATTGATGAGTTGCAGGATGAAGCTGACGAGGTCGTTTGTCTCGAGACGCCCAGTGGCTTCCGGGGCGTCGGGCAGTTCTACGAGAACTTCGCGCAAGTGTCCGACGAGGAAGCGATGGAATATCTGGAGTCAGAGCCGTGACCGAACTACGACGGCCCACGTCTCGATTTGGGATCCCGAGACGACTCATCGAGGACGTGGGAGACAGACACCACACGCAGCTGCAAGCAGCACAGTCGCATCGGACGACAGATCGAACACTCGAGCGGATACACACCAACACCCATGGATATCGCTGACATCGTTTCGGACGAATACGTCGAATTCACGCCAGACACACCGGTCTCGAAGCTCGTCGGAACGTTCGAAGATTCCGACGTCAAGGGTGTCCTGATACGGGACACCGAGTTCGAAGGGGTCGTCACCAGACGACAACTTGCGACATCGCATCGCCAACCCGACGAAAAGCTCGGGTCGCTGGTCTGGCACGTCCCCAGACTCACACCTGACGAGGACATCCGCAAGGTCGCACAGCTCATGATCGAGAGCGACTCACAGCTCCTGCCGGTCTTCGAGGGACGGGAACTGATCGGCGTCGTCACCGTCGATGCAATTCTCCAGAAGGTCAAGCCATATCTTGACGCTGCGACCGTCGCCGAGGCGTATTCGAGCGATCTCGTCGTCCTCGATCCGGCGTCGACACTCGGTGAGGCGCTCAACGTCTTCCGGCAAAACAAGATCACGCACCTCCCGGTCGTCGACGGGAATTCGGCAACTGGTATCCTCAGCCTCTACGACGTGACCGACCTGACGGTCCGAGCAGAGGTCCAGAGCAAGGGCGGCGATGCGGGCGGGACAGACCCGTTCGGTGGCGAAATCTCCTCGAGCACTGGTCGCTCAGGGCGCGGCGGCTTCGGCGCTCGAGAGGGCGAGACGGCACGGATTCTCGACCTTCCGGTTCGGGACGTCATGGCCTCGCCGGTGCGTACGATCCCGCCAACCGAAACGCTCGAAACGGCCGTCGAAGAGATGTTCGAGGTCGGTGGCTCGTCGCTGGTGGTGACGTCGAACGGACAGCCCTATGGAATCGTCACGAAGACCGATGTCCTCGACTCGCTCACGTGGGAAGCAGGCGGGAATCGGGGCGTCCAGGTCTACGGGACTGATTTGATAGACGACGCGACCTACGACGAGATCGTCGCAATGGTCGAGAAGTTCGACGACAGAGACCACGGGATGAACGTCCTCGACGCAAAGATTCACCTCCACGAGCACGACGAGACACGTCGCGGGCGGCCACTCCTGCTTGCTCGCATCCGATTGCATACCGATCGGGGGCTCTACATCGCCTCTGGCGAAGGATACGGCGCGAGTCACGCGCTCAATGAGGCCCGCGAGGTACTGGAGCGACAGATCCGCGACCAGAAGACACACGGTCGGAGCAAGAAGCCTCCGAGCGCGGAGTTCTGGGAGAAGCGGTTCGGGTGGCTACTCGAGGAATAAGCGATCCAGCGGACGAACAGAATTTGGCCGGGACGTCTCTGTGAGGGAGGATCACGGCGCGTAGGCACCGGTCAACTGCGTTCGAGCGACGACGTGTTTGTCCATCGCCTCACCGAGGGCGTCGACCGTCGCCCCCTCCTCGAGGTCGAGTACGGTATCTAGCGCGTACAGTTTGAGCCGGTAGGTGTGTGTCTCATCTGGTGGGTTCGGTCCACTGTACCCGACGTCGTCGAAATCGTTCTCGCCTTCGACGGCGTCGGTGGGATCCCACCCTTCCGGTATCGTCGACGTCTCCAGTGGAACGTTCCACACCAGCCAGTGAACCCAGATCTGACCTGCTGGCTCGACTGCGTCGGGATCGTCCATCACGAGCACGAGCGACTCGGCGTCGTCCGGAACGCCGCCGATTTCGAGCGGGGGATTGACGTTCGCCTCGGCGTATCCGTATTCGTCGGGAATTCGCTCGCCGTCGTCGAAAGCAGGGCTCGTAAGCCGCAGGTCGCCTTCTTGGGTCGCCTCTGAAAGTGCGGGATTGTTCGCTTCTGTTCCTTCGGTCTCGTCACTGCCGCCGTTGTCGCTCCGATCGATGCAACCAGCAATTCCGAGTGCGAGCGCGACAGAGAGTTCCCGTCGTGTGATTTCTGAACGCTTTCGTCTCATAGCTCTCTTATATGATTCTTGACAGCCGAGTTCTGTCGATCGGACCACGATCGCTGCGTCACTGCGCTGTTGGTCGATGACCGACCGGTAACAGATACAGCGCCTCGAGCCGTGTCGGCAGCGACAGCGCTGCTGCGACGGCAGCGTCCGTGAACGCGCCGACGGGACAGGTATTCAACCCGCGCGCCTCACAGACGAGGTGGACGTTCTCCGCGACGTGTCCGGCCTCCATGTGGACGTACCGCTCACCGTGGTCCGGATACTGTCGTTTCGTTCGGTCGCCGTCTGCCGTCACCACGATCGTCATCGGTGCATCCGCGATGACCGACTGGTCGAGCGATGCGGCAGTGAGGTCGTCGTGGACGGCTGTCTCGAGTTCGCACTCGAGTGCGTGTCGCTGCTGATCGTAGCGGTACACGCCCGGCTCCAGGTCCTCGCTTCCGTTCGGCGCAATCTCGAGAACGACGGTAAGCGGATACGTCGCACCGGCGCTTGGTGCGGCGCGTAGCTCGACGCCGTCTCGGACGTGCGTTCGTCCCTGTGCCGCCCACAGGAGCTGTGCCACGTCGTTGATGTCGATCGGCGTCCGGGCAAACGATCGGCGGCTTTCTCTGGTCGCGATCGCCTGTTCGACGCTCGTCGATCCGTCGGTTTCGGGATCGGGTAGCTCGATCGAGGCCATCTCGAGCGTGTACGTGCCCCAGGAGGTTATAGCACTCCGTGGGAAAGCAGTGTGTATGTCGCGGACAGTGCTCGTTCCCGTCGACGGCTCGCCGTTATCGTTCGACGCACTCCGGCACGCGTTTCGGGAGTTCCCGGACGCAGCGATCGTCGCGTACCACGTCGTCGACTTGTTCAGGCCCGACTACGGGACGCTCGAGGACCTCGACTCGACGTACGAACCGATGATCGGGACCGCAGCGTGGGACCATGCCGTCGATAACGCCACCGACCAGCTCTTTGCGGAGGTCACCGACGTTGCTGACGAGTACGATCGGTCGGTCGTGACCGATTCGGATATCGGTGATCCGAAGCGGCTCATCGTCGAGTATGCAACGGTCGAAGACGTCGATCACGTTGTCATCGGCTCGCACGGCCGACTGGACGACCGGCGGCCGCTCTATGGGAGCGTCACTGAAACCGTCGTCCGTCGGGTACCGGTTCCGGTCACCGTAATTCGGTGAGTGCGGGTCTCTCGGCTGCTGGCAGCCAGCCGTCGTATCACGATCGCGAAACGTGTGGGTGCGTTTGATGCCCGTTCAGGTCGAACGACCGGCTATGTTCAGCACGATGCTCGTCCCGACAGACGGGAGCGCTGGTGCCGAAGCGACGATCGGTCATGCAGTCGAGTTTGCTCGGACCTACGGCGCGGCCGTGCACACGCTCTACGTCGTCGATACCGGTGCTGAGCCCGCAGGTATCGCCGGATCCGATCGCGAAACACTCTATGCGCCATCCGAACGACGGGGACGTGAGGCGACGATCCGGATTACGGACCGTGCTGCGGACGCCGACCTGACGGCTGCTCGAGAGGTACGCGAGGGAGTCCCGCATCAGGAGATTCTCGCGTACACGGACGAACACGACGTCGATATCATCGTGATGGGGACGCACGGTCGGACTGGCGCTGATCGCGCTCGCTTGGGAAGTACGACCGAACGCGTCCTCACGCTCGCTGACGTGCCGGTGCTTTCGGTCCGACTGGGTGATGACCGCGAGACAGCGGCGGCGGGACCGTACAAGCAGGTGATGATTCCGACCGACGGGAGCGATGCCGCCGAACGCGCCGCGGAAACAGCACTCGATGTCGCCGAGAAATACGACGCCGACGTGCACGTCGTCTACGTCGTCGATCCGACACCGTACGATCTCGAGGATGCACCACGGAGCATCATTGGCTCTCTCAAAGAGGGCGGCCGCAAGGCGACGGAGACGATCGCGACCATGGCACGCGATCGAGATCTCTCCGTGACGACCGCCATCCGTCGCGGCGAGCCAACAGACGAGCTCCTCGAGGCGGCGTCGGCGGTCGATGCCGACCTCGTTGCGATGGGAACGCGTGGCCGAACCGTCGGAACCGATCGATTGCTAGGCAGCACGACGGCACGCGTCGTCCGACGCTCGTCGATTCCCGTCTTGACGGTCGGCTAGCGGACTCGAGCGGTGTCCTGTGTCGCCTCCTTGCTGTGGGCTATTGCGGATCGACTGCGGTGAGGATGTCGCTGAGCCTCTCACAGCGATAGTGTCGTATCATTCCCTCTTGGCTATCGTACTCGATCAACCCCATGTCCTCGAGCAGTGGTAAGTGGATGTGGTGAAGGTCACGTTCCCAACCACTGATCGTTTCGTCCTCGTGTGGCACTCCCAGCCGCTGTGCCAACTGCTCGCGGTGAATCCAGTTGCTCTCACAGTTCTCTAGCGATACGACAACCCGTCGTCGGGAGGCGTCTGCGAGCAGACGAAGCACCTCATCTGTCTCACAGGTACTCTGCACGAGCCCGTCGTTGTCTGTGATCGGGAACTCGGTCATGGCTCGAGTTGAACCGACTATCGAGATACTGGTTGAAGTACCCCTGCTGGTGTTCCCACGATGTGGAAGCTCCATCGCTGGTGACCAGTCTGTTGAAGCCATCGGAACAAACGGTAAGTTCAGCTAGGCGTACTCGTCGGAATCGTGTTCGTTATCCGCTGGTGGCCCTGAAGATGAATGTGACCTCCGCAGAATCCCGTGCAGGCGAGGACCACGCGCTAATCAGTCGTGGTTATCGGATCACCGTCGATGACGGCCGTGACTCGTTTTATGCGATCTGTATCGAAGAACAGGACAGCGAGACGGCGTGGATCATGTCCGATACCGTCCGATCGCTGGAAGACATGCGATAGCTATCGCCGACATGATCATATAGAACGTCCGTGAACGGAATCTATGGGGAAATGGATCAAACGTCTTGGAAGTCTCCTCGTTGGTGTATTCGGCTTTCTCGCCGTCGGGATCGGCGTGACAGTCGCACTCGAGCCCTACATCTGGCCGTCCGCGATGCTGGGCTTGCCTGCTGGCGTCATCGCCGGAGCCGCCTTGTTCCCGCTTACGTATCTGGGGCTGACCTATTGGGAGGAGCGAACCGCCACTGGCACGGCGTCGCCGGAAACGTCGCGACGGTTCTGGACGACGGTTGCAGCGATACTCGGATTCCTCGGTGGTGGTGGGCTTGCCATGATCGTTCTCTCAATGCAGGCTATCGGACTCGCGGCAGCGATGCTATTCGGTGGCGTCCTGGTCGGAATTGGCTCGGGAGTACTCGCTGCATACGTCGTTTCCCATCGTAACTGGGGCCAGCACTCCAACACCGAGTCGGTGATTCGGTAACGGATCGCTGAAACATCTGTCGTCCGAGGAACTCTCCGAGCGTACAGCCGATATGCTCCTGTGTGGAATCGTTCATCGTGTCCCGGTCGGACATTCCGTGTCCCTGCTTGATCTCGAATTTTTGATGCCGGTCTCGAAAAACGCAGTATCTCGCCATGCGCTCGATTTTCAACCACTCAAACGGTCTGAGAAAGATCTTAAGACGATTTCTGTGGTAGTATGTAGTATGCCTGGGCCAGACGAACTGGCGGAGTACCTCCCCGAGGACCTCGAGGTGACGTCCATCGAGCCGGAGGAACTCCGCGACCGTATTGCTGCGGGCGAACAGGTAACCATCCTCGATGTCCGTGCAGAAGACGAGTACGAAGAGTGGCACATCGAAGATGACGACATCACGACGGTGAACATCCCGTACTACGAATTCCTTGACGATGTCGACGACGAACTGCTCGAGCAAGTCCCGGAGGGAGATCCGATCGTTGCGGTCTGTGCGAAAGGTGGCTCGAGCCACTTCGTCGCTGGAACGCTCCTCGAGCACGATATCGACGCCGTAAACATGGCCGATGGGATGAACGGCTGGGCTCGCATCTACGATGTCGTCGAGGTATCGCGCGCGCCCGGGCCGGCGACTGTGCTGCAGTTCCAGCGGCCCTCGAGTGGGTGTTTCTCCTATCTCGTTCACCACGACGGCGAGGGGGCGCTCGTCGACCCGCTCCGGGCGTTCGCCGACTTCTACGTCGATCTCGCCGATGATCTCGATATCGAACTGACGTACGCGATTGACACGCACGTCCACGCGGACCACATCAGCGGCGTTCGCGAGGTTGCAGACCGCACTGATGCCACCGCCGTGCTGTCACAACGTGCCATCGAGCGGGGCGTCGAGTACGATGTGGACCGCATCGTCGAGGACGGTGACGCTCTCTCGGTCGGTGACGCCACCATCGAGGTTCACGCGACGCCGGGGCATACGACGGGGATGACGTCCTTCCTCGTCGACGACGGTGTGTTACTGACCGGCGACGGCCTGTTCACGGAGAGTATCGCGCGACCGGATCTCGAAGAGGGGGCCGAGGGTGCACCCGACGCCGCTCGCCAACTGTATGACACGCTACAGGAGATCCTGTCGCTGCCGGATGACACCGTCATTTCACCGGGGCACTTCAGCGACGCGGCCGAGCCAGCGTCGGACGGCACCTACACGGCGCGGCTGGGCGACCTCGAGGACCGCATGGCGGCGCTGTCGATGGACCGCGACGAGTTCGTCGAGTTCATCCTGTCGGATATGCCGCCACGGCCGGCCAACTTCGAGGAGATCATCGCGACGAATCTCGGCCAGCAGGACGTCGACGACGACCGTGCGTTCGAGTTAGAGCTCGGCCCGAACAACTGCGCTGCAACCCAAGAGGCGATGACGGGCGACTGATTACCCGAAGCTGAACACGTGGGCAGCGTCCGCCGTTTCGTCGAGGAACGCGGCTGCACCGGCGAATTCCGTCGTCACCGCGTCATCCATTCCTTCGCGGTCCCAGCCGAGCATGTCAATGGTCGTCGTGCAGGCGACGGTCGTGACGAGTTCGTCCCCGGTTTCGACGAAATCTCCGAGCATGTCGTAGGGGTCGGGCACGCCCGCCTCGACCATTCGCTCGAAGTCGCCGAGGTCCTTCTCGCCCGCCATCAGATGTGTGAGGCCGTCGAACGTGAAGTAGACGATTACCTCCGTGTCCATCGCCAGGGCAACCTGACCGAGGTTCATCGCCATCGCGAGGCTTTTCGGATCGTCACTGTACACGATGATACCGATCTTGTCAATTGCTGGCATTGTTACACCACTCGTTGGATCTCTGTGTCGGCCATGTGCTCGAACGCGGTCGGCGAATCGGTGCTCATGTCGTTGTCCTCCGGACGTAATGCCGATAGACGGTCTCACCGTCTTCGTCGCCCTCGGCTTGTTCGAGAAGTTCTACCCCGTCCGTCGAGCTCGCCCACCCTTTGATGTCGGACATACTTCCGGGGTCGGTCGCGATGACCGCAAGAACGTCTCCCGACTCGAGGCTGTCGACTGCCTGCTTCGCCTTCACAACCGGCATTGGGCAATTCAACCCTTTGACGTCGACCGTTTCGGTGATGTCGTAGTCTGTACTCATGTGTCTTGCCGGCCTCGTACAGCGTTATCTATCGCGCACAGGTCGATAAAGTTTCGTCCCTCTGAAAATTGAGTGATATTTTCAACCGCAGACACTGGTATTCGCGGCGGTATCGTCTCTCTTTGACAGCGGTGTTCGGATGACGGGCGAGACGCAATGGCGCTGATTCAGGTCATCTCGCCGGTTGAAATGCTCTTCTTTCGGTATATTGTGCAATCCGCGCAAGTTTTAAGTGTTATCTTGACGCACGTTGATTGTTGCCACGAACCAACAGAGGTGGTCTCCATCACGAACTATGGCTTCGTTATCGACAACAGGCGGTGTATCGGCTGTCATGCCTGCACGGTGGCCTGTAAGGGTGAACATGACGATCCGATCGGCGTGAACAAGACGTGGGTCAAGTATATCGAAAAAGGTGAGTTTCCCAATACGAATCGAAACTTCTCGGTGATGCGGTGTAATCACTGTGCGGACTCTCCGTGTACCGATGTTTGTCCCGTTACGGCGCTGTGGGAACGCGAGGACGGCATCGTCGACTTCGATCCGGAGCGCTGTATCGGCTGCAAGGCCTGCATGCAGGGGTGTCCGTACGACGCGCTCTATATCGATCCAAACTCGGAGACGGCAGCGAAGTGTAACTACTGCAGCCACCGGGTCGACACGGGGCGCGAGCCCGCCTGCGTGACCGTCTGTCCCGAGGACGCGATTCTCGCCGGCGATCTCGAGAATCCGGACACTGAAATCGCTCGCACGATCTCCCGCGAAGAAGTTCAGGCCCGCAAACCAGAGAAGGGGACGGAGCCGAAGCTGTTCTACGTCGACGGCGACGAAGGCAGTACCACCCCGGGGACGACCGCCCGCGAGGAACACTACATGTGGAGTGACGCGCCCCATCAGGTCGAGACCGAGGGCGGCTCGGTTCCCGATTTCGACCTCGAGAAGGCAGCCGAGTCGCTCGCGGCGTCCGATGTCTCGCTTGGCAGTGCCGACAGCTCGGAGGATTCGGAGGCCCGCGCGGACGGTGGGCGGGGCGAGTGTGGCTGTGACTCCTGTGCGTGTGGCGACGGAGAGACCACCGAGCGGTCCGAAGCCACCAGGACCGCAGACCGGCAGTCAGACGGTGGCTACCAATCCGACGGTGGCTACGCCACTGAACCGTCCGGACGGACGCGCGACGACGAGGGCAACGCGAGTCGCACCGAGCGCGCGTATGAACTCCTCCACGAGGAGGCAACGCGGGTTTACGACATCGGTGAGAGCCACTATGGCTCCTGGGGGTGGGAGGTGTACTCCTACACCTGGACGAAGGGAATCGCCGCCGGGATGCTCATGCTCCCGGCGCTGTTCATGCTGTTCGGACTGGTCGACCCTAACGTGGCCGCCTTCGGCGCGAGCGCGTTCGTCAGCGGCCTGTTTCTGGCGGCGACCGGTGTTCTCCTCATCCTGGACCTCGAGCAGCCGACGCGGTTCCACTGGGTGCTGTTGCGGCCGAACTGGAACTCCTGGCTCGTGAAGGGTGCCTACATCATCTCCGCAACTGGCGCGTACCTCGGGCTCGTCGTATTGGGGGCGCTTCTCGGAATCGAGGCCATTGTCACCCCGCTCTCGCTTGGTGTGGCTGCTGTCCTCGGTGCGGCGACGGCGGTCTACACGGCGTTCCTGTTCAGCCAATCGAAGGGCCGCGACCTCTGGCAGAGCCCCGCAATGCCGCTGCACATGTTCACGCAGTCGGTCATCGCAGGCAGCGCGACGCTGGCCGTCCTTGGCGTTGCAGGTGTGCCGTGGTTTGAGGCAATGGTCGGACCAGCGGCGCTGGCACTCGGTGCCGGCCTCGTCGGCCATGCCGTGCTGGTTGCCTCTGAGATCTTCACACCCCATCAGACCGAGGACGCCGAAGAGGCCGCCGCGCGCATCACTCGCGGCCGGTTCCGGACGGCGTTCTGGATCGGCGGCGTCGTTGTCGGCATCCTGTTGCCGCTTGCGGCGCTGGCCGTCGGGTTACCGATCCTCGCGGCGGTGGCTGGCGCGCTCGCGCTTGTCGGGCTGTTCGCCTTCGAGTATTGCTGGATAACCGCTCCGCAGACGATCTCACTCGCCTGATCATGGGACACGAATTCGATCCGAGCCGCATCGAGAAACTCGCCGAACGACTCGGCGTCATTTCGAATCGCACCGAGAACACGAAAAAACAGCGTCAACGTCGCGGCGTCGACGGCATCGACCGTATCGCTCCGGAGGGTGAACTCGGCTCGTACCCCGACCCCGACCAGTGGCACGACTGGGTCGAGTACGAGTCCGAGGGACTCCCGAAGGAGTATTCGGTCGTCCCGACAGCCTGTTTCAACTGCGAAGCCGGCTGTGGGCTGCTCACCTACATCGACAAGGAGACCGGCGACATCCGCAAAATCGAGGGCAATCCCGAACACCCCGGGAGCCGGGGGCGAAACTGCGCGAAGGGGCCGGCAACGATCAACCAGATCAAAGACCCTCAGCGCATCCGTTATCCGCTCAAGCGTGACGGCCCACGCGGGAGTGGCGAGTGGACTCGCGTGTCTTGGGACGACGCTCTCGAGGACATCGCTAGCGAAATGCGCGAGACCATCACCGACGGTCGCGAAAACGAAATCACCTATCACGTCGGCCGGCCCGGCCACGAAGGATACATGGACCGGGTCATCAACGCCTGGGGGCTGGACGGACATAACTCCCACACGAACATCTGCTCGGCGGGTGCCCGGGCGGGCTATGCCTTCTGGCAGAAGTACGACCGGCCGAGCGCGGACTTCGCCAACGCCGAGTTCATCCTGCTGTTGTCCGCTCACCTCGAGTCCGGCCACTACTTCAATCCCCATGCCCAGCGCATCATCGAGGGGGTGATGGAGGGCGGCCAGCTCGCAGTCTTGGATCCGCGGCTGTCGAACACCGCCGCTATGTCGGACTACTGGCTGCCCACCCAGCCTGGCAGCGAGGCCGCGGTCTTGCTGGCGATGGCGAACGTCATCCTTCGAGAGGGACTCTACGACGAGGAATTCCTCTCCAACTGGGTGAACTGGCAGCAGTTCCTCGATGAGAAACATCCCGACCGCGAGCGGACGTTCGAGACGTACCTCGACGTGCTTCGGGACACGTACGCGGGCTTTACACCCGAGTACGCCGAGGCCGAGAGCGGCGTCGACGCCGCGACCATCGAGAAAGTAGGCCGGAAAATCGGCACTGCCGGGTCGCGCTTTGCCAGCCATATCTGGCGCTCTGCGGCGTCTGGCAACGAGGGCGGCTGGCAGGTCAGTCGGGCGCTGCACTTCCTCTCCGTGCTCACCGGCAGCGTTGGTACGAAAGGCGGCACCTCGCCCAACGCTTGGCACAAGTTCGAGCCGGAGCTCCCGAAGGAGCCACCGCGCCAGCAGCTCTGGGACGAACTTCAGTTACCGCCGGAGTGGCCGTTCGCCCACTACGAGATGAGCCAGCTCCTGCCGTACTTCCTCAAGGAGGGTCGCGGCAAGCTGTCGGTGTACTTCACCCGCGTGTTCAACCCCGTCTACACCTATCCCGACGGCTTCTCCTGGATCGAGGCGCTGAGCGACGAGGACAAAGTCGGGATGCACGTCGCGCTGACGCCCACCTGGAACGAGACGGCGTACTTCGCGGACTACGTCCTGCCGATGGGCCACAGTCCCGAACGCCACGACATCCAGAGTCAGGAGACCCACGCCGCGACGTGGGTCACGTACCGCCAGCCCGTCCAGCGGGAGTTCGCCGAACGCGAGGGCGAAGACATCGAGCGAACCTACGAGGCCAACCCTGGCGAGGTCTGGGAGGAAGACGAGTTCTGGATGGACCTCTCCTGGCGCGTCGACGAGGACGGCGAGCTAGGTATCCGGGAGCACTTCGAGAGCCCCTATCGAGATGGCGAGACGGCCGCAGCAAACGGCGGTGCGGCCACACAGCGAGACGACAGCGTGGCCGATCGGGGAGCACCGAGCAGTGACGGGGCCGCCGACGAACCGCCCCAGATGACTGTCGACGAGTACTACCGCTACGTCTTCGAGCACGAGGAGAACCTCGTCGAGGCGGCTGAGGAAGCCGGCATGGAACCCCTCGAGTACATGAAACACCACGGGGCGTTCGAGGCCAGCGAGAACGACTACGAACTCCACGAGGAGCCGCTCGATCCGGCGCTGCTCGAGGAAGACGGCGTGTTTGTCGACGAGTACGGGACCATCCACCGATTGCTCGACGAGGACGACGACGTCTCGATCCCCGAAGGGACGGCGCAGTCAGCCGAAATCGACGAGGGAGCCGACCATCCTGAAGGGTACGATACAGTTCCGCACGGCTCTCTCGCGGACCTCGAGACCCAAGTGCTCGGCGTGCTCGTCGACGGCGAACCGAAACGTGGGTTCCCCTCGCCGACTGGCAAGCAGCAGTTCTACTCGAAGACGCTCGCCGAATGGGGGTGGGATGACGAGGAATACACGATTCCTCACTACCTGAAGAGCCACGTCCACCCCGAAAATATCGACTACGAGAACGGCGAGATGGTACTCGTGCCCACGTTCCGTCTGCCAACGGCGATCCACTCCCGCTCGTCGAACTCCAAGTGGCTCGAGGAAATCTCGCACAACAACCCGGTCTGGCTGCACCGTACGGATGCCGAGCGACTGGGCGTCGAGACGGGCGACCTCGTGCGCGTGGAGACCGAGATCGGCTACTATGTCAACGAGGTCTGGGTTACTGAGTCGATCAAGCCCGGTATCGCAGCGATGAGCCACCATATGGGTCAGTGGAAAGTCGATCGTGACGGCGACGGTGAGGCTGACGGAGACTTCGACGAGGGTGGCGATCCCTACGGGAAGGTCACGGTCGATCTGAAAGACGAGGATAGCCAGTGGGGAATGCGCCAGCAGTCCGGCATCGAGCCGTTCGAGAGTGACGATCCCGACTCCGCGAGGGTCTGGTGGACCGACGGCGGCGTTCCACAGAACCTCACGCACGCGCCCCATCCCGACCCGATTTCGGGAATGCACTGCTGGCACCAGAAAGTCCGGGTTCGGTCAGCGAAAGCGGACGACTACTATGGCGACGTCTACGTCGATACCGACCGCGCCATGGAGATCTACCGTGAGTGGGTCGAGAAGACCCAGCCGGCAGCTGGGCCAGACGGAAAGCGCCGGCCGAAGTGGCTCAAACGACCGATCGCGCCGCCGTCAGACCCCGACGAGGACGATGCCTGGTACCTGGATGGCCCGATCGGTCGCGAGCAGCGATGGGACCCAGACGAGTTCGGCCCGCAGGGTGAGGACTGACCTGCGATGGCTGATTCCGACGAGACTCCTCACGCTGAGCAGAACGAGGGGGTGCCGACAGCGCCAGCCGACGCCGGACGGAGGGACGATACCGCCGCGGCCGTCCAGGAGGCAATCGCCTCGGCGGACGTGGGAACGGCGGACCTCTATGCCAATCTCATGGCGATCGATGGCGTCGGTGACATTGTTGTGCGCGACGGCGTGGCGTCGATCGGGATTTCTCTTCCGGTGCCGAGTGAGACGCTCCGCGAGCAACTTGCCGCGGACGTGGTGGCTGCCGCTGAGTCCGTCGCTGGCGTCGAGTCGGTCGACGTCGACTTCCGAGCCAGCGCTGCCGATCGAGGGGAGCGAATCGACATGCTTCCCGGCGTCAAAAACGTCGTCGCCGTCGCATCGGGCAAGGGTGGCGTCGGCAAGAGCACTATCGCGGCGAACCTTGCGGTCGCGCTGGCGGATACGGGCGCGGCCGTCGGCCTGCTCGATGCCGACGTGTACGGGCCGAACGCGCCGACGCTGCTCGGCCTCGATGAGCGACAACCCAACGCCACGAGCGACGACGAGATGGTCCCGCGTGAGTCCTACGGCGTTCGGGCGATGAGCATGGAGTTCATCACCGGCGAGGACGACCCAATCATCTGGCGCGGCCCACTGGTCGACGAGTTCATCAAACAACTGTTCGGCGACGTTCAGTGGGGTGAACTGGACTATCTGATCGTGGACTTGCCACCTGGAACGGGGGACGCACACCTCTCACTGGTGCAGCACTTCCCCGTCGCTGGCGCTGTTATTGTGACCACGCCACAGGAAGTCGCGGTCGACGACGCTGCTCGTGGCCTCGTCGGTTTCGCACGTCACGACACGCCGGTGTTGGGGATCGTCGAGAACATGGCCGGGTTCGAGTGTCCGGATTGCGAGTCCCTTCACGATATCTTCGGAACCGGCGGTGCCGACGATCTGGCCGAGCAGTTCGACGTTCCCGTTCTCGGTCGTATCCCACTCGAGCCGGCCCTCGGGACGATGGACGGTGACGGCGAACCGGTGCGTCCACCCGGCATCGACGTTCCCCTCGTCGGCCGCCTCGAGTTACCGCGGACCCACGAGGAGCGAACGCGGGGCGATAGAGCGCCCCCACTTGCCTGTCGGACCGACGGCGGTGCCGCTCGCGAGCAGCTGCGGATCACCGCGAGCCGCATTGCAGCGCGGCTGAACGAGGCTGCCGTGACGTTTCGGAAGTGAGCGTCCGAACGGCGCTGTTCAGATACGGAGTGACGGGAGAGACGTCACGCTTTCTGTGCACCCATGCCAGAAAACGCGTGTCTCGGTAGGAGTCTCGACCAGCTCTCGATTTTGGATACGAACGACACGGAACTCGGAACGCTGTCGAACGGATCTGCAGCGAAATAAAACGCCGAACTCCCGCGTTCTTAAATCAGTTCAACGCCGAAGCTGACACGGACCCTCGTCAGCTAGCTCCGATGCACCCGAACCTCGTCGTGCGGATGTGTCGAGGCACAGTGACAGCAAACTGCATGAAACAGCCGACGGGTGGCGCAACTTGGTTAGTGTCACATGGAATCAGCGTTTCTGAAAACTACCTGATTGAGCGACCACATTTTTATATTAGTCATCCGTTGTGTATCGGGAGATGTCAATGGTTGTTGGTACCAAGTGGCGCGCACTTGTTCTCGTCGGAATTGCCGAACTGTTCGCGATGACGTTGTGGTTTAGTGGGAGTGCCGTCGGCCCTGAATTGGCCGAGATGTGGAATCTCACGCCGGCCGAGACGGCGTGGTTGACCAATGCCGTCCAACTCGGATTCGTCGTCGGAGCGCTGCTCTCGGCTTCGCTCACCATCGCCGACGTGATCCGACCACGATATCTCTTCGCAGGCTGTGCGTTTGCCGGTGCGGCGGCGACCGCCCTCATCGCTGGCGTCGTCGAGAGCGGTGTGTCGGCGATTGTCCTGCGCTTTCTCACCGGCGTCGCGCTGGCCGGGGTCTACCCGACCGGGATGAAGATGATGGCCTCGTGGTTCGTCAAGGGACGTGGCCTCGCCATCGGCGTCCTCGTCGGCGCGCTCACTGTCGGCTCAGCCTCGCCGCATCTTCTTCGAGCGGTTAGTGGGATCGGACAGCCGCGAGTCGTCCTCTACGGAACAGCCGCCATCGCAGCGGTCGGCGGCCTGCTCGTACTGGCCTACGAGGACGGACCTCATCAGCCTGAAACAGCACCGTTCGATCCAAGCGCGATCCGCCGTATCGTGACCGACCGCGGCGTCGTCCTCGCAAACACTGGCTACTTCGGCCACATGTGGGAGCTTTACGCGGTCTGGACGTGGATTCCGGTCTATCTCCTCGCCAGCCTCGAGGCCAGCGGAACGACAAACCCGGAGCGATACGCGGCACTGCTTGCGTTCGGGACGATCGCGATTGGCGGTGTCGGGGCGTGGATCGCGGGGTCGGCCGCGGACCGCGCCGGGAGATCCGTCGTCACCAGCGTGTCGATGGTCGTTTCCGGAAGTGCGTGTCTGCTCGCCGGCGTGGTCTACGGCTCGTCGCTAACCGTCGTCGCCCCCTTCGTGCTCGTCTGGGGCTTTTTCATCGTCGCGGACTCCGCGCAGTTCTCCGCGGCGATCTCTGAACTCGCAGACGATAGCTACGTCGGCTCTGCACTGACGCTGCAGACCGCTATCGGCTTTCTGATCACCATCGGGTCGATTCAGCTCATTCCCGTCGTCCAGCGTGCCGTCGGCTGGCGGTGGGCGTTCATCCCGCTCGCTATCGGGCCGTTGATCGGGACGCTCTCGATGCTTCGATTACGGTCCTTGCCGGAGTCAGATCGACTGGCTGGCGGTCGCGGATAGCGCGTTGCTCCGGTTATGAGTTTAAATATTTCTGATCGACCCAGACAGTTCAGGCAGTGCCGTCTGTCCCATTGTTCGGCGGTCACGTATCTCACGCCACATGTAATTCGCCTTTTTTGTGCTTGCCCTCGAACAGGATCTCATGTCCCGCTGTCCCTGGTTCGGTTGTGCCTCGCTCGACGTCTTGGGCCGTGTCGTTGGTGGTGACAATGGCTGACCCCAGCACGTATCTGCCGATCGAGTCCTACGCCGTCATCGGCAACCTCGAGACGTGTGCGCTCGTTGCACCGAACGGCTCGATCGACTGGTTTCCCTTCCCACATCTGGAGTCGCCGAGTATCCTCGCCGCGATCCTCGATGCCGAACGTGGTGGGCGGTTCCGAATCGGACCGACCACCCGTTTTGAGACGAACCGGCGGTACGTCGACGATACGAACGTCCTCGAGACAAGCTTCCACACGTCCGACGGGACAGCGACGCTGACCGACTTCATGCCGCCGGCCGGACAGATCGACCAGCCGAAGAAAGTCCTCTACCGGAAAGTCACCTGTACGGACGGGGCCGTCGATCTCGAACTCGACCTTGAGCCGCAGTTCGACTACGGTCGCGCAGCGACGACGCTCGATTCCGTCGACGGCGGTGTTCTCGCCACTGGCGAGACCGAGCGGGTACTGCTCGAGACTGCGGTCGACCTCGAGATCGAAGCCGGGCGAATCACCGGCGAGTTCTCGCTCGAGGCGGGCGAGACGGTGTGGGTCCTGTTCCGATGTACTGGTGCCGAAAACGCAAATACAGACCCTGACGCCGCGTTAGACGAGACGATCGAGTATTGGACCGAGTGGGGACATAGCTGCGGTCCCGAGGACGACTGTGCATTCGAAGGGCCCTGGCACGACGCCGTCGTTCGTTCGGAGCTCGTTCTCAAGCTCCTGACACACGCCGAATCGGGAGCGATCGCCGCCGCACCGACCACGTCGCTGCCGGAGGACATCGGCGGCGTCCGCAACTGGGACTATCGGTTCAATTGGCTTCGCGACGCTGGGTTCACCGTCCAGGCCCTGATGAACCTCGGGACCGTCACGGAAGCGATCGACTATTTCGAGTGGTTCGTCGATCTCTGTCAGACGGCCGATCCCGAGACAATTCAGCCGCTGTACGGCCTTCACGGCGAGGCGGACCTCGAGGAACGAGAACTCGAGCACCTCGAGGGATATCGCGGCTCGCAGCCGGTGCGGGTCGGCAACGAAGCGGCACAGCAGCGACAGCTCGATATCTACGGTGAACTCCTGCTGGCCGTCGATGAAATGTGCCAGCGTGGTCGAGCACTGAACGACGACGAATGGGTTCGAATCCGGGACATCGTCGACTACGTGTGCGACGTCTGGGACGAACCGGATGCGGGTATTTGGGAGGTCCGCGGTGGGAACGAACACTTCGTCTACTCGAAAGTGATGTGTTGGGTCGCCCTCGACCGCGGGATCGAACTCGCTCGTGAACGCGATCGGGACGCCCCGCTCGAGAGCTGGCTGGAGACTCGCGAGCAGATCAGAGCGGACGTGCTCGAGAACGGGTACGACGAGGAGATCGGTGCGTTCGTCCAGTCTTACGGAACGAACGTGCTCGATGCGACGGCGCTTTTGCTACCGGTCGTCGGCTTTTTGCCCTTCGATGATGAGCGCGTCCAGGAGACGATCGATGCGATCGACGAGCGATTGGTTACGGACGACATCTTCGTGGCTCGCTACCATGGTGATGATGGGCTCCCTGGCAACGAAGGCGCGTTCGTCCTCTGTTCGTGCTGGTTCGTCACCGCACTCGCGCTCTCCGGGCGTGTCGAGGACGCCCGGTCACGGTTCGAGTCACTGCTCGAGTACCTGAGTCCGCTGGGGCTCGTCGCAGAGGAGATCGATCCCGAGACTGGCACACAGCTCGGGAACCACCCACAGGCGTTCAGCCACATTGGAATCGTCAATAGCGCGCTGTACCTCGGCTACGTCCACGGCCACGAACTGCCCGGACCGGACCCGATGGGGATTCGACTCGGTGATCCGGCCGTGGTTCCTGACGAGTGATTTTGATTGGCGCTCGAGCGGTCACTGACAAGTGTCCGCCTATCACACGTACGCTTGTCGAAAAAGTGGTGAAAGTGGCCGGAGGATCAGCTGCTGAACTCGTTGCAGACGGGAATGCCGATCGTGTTGTAATCGCTCATTGCGTCCAGTTCGTCGGGTACCTCGTGGATGTCGACCGTTTCTTCGACCAGTGCCGTCGGATCCAGCTTGCTTGACTCGACCATATCGAGCATTTCGCTGTACCGCGAGGGCTGGAGCCCGAGCGATCCCTTGAACTCGATTTCCTTGGCGACGAACTCGTCTGTTGGGAGTGGGATCATCCCTTCTTCATCGCTGGTCGTCAGCCCGATCTGGACGTGTGTTCCGCCCTTCCGGAGCGAGTTCACTGCGTTCTGGCACGTCGTTTCGATTCCGAGTGCGTCCGCAGAAATGTCCGCGCCACCGTTTGTAATATCTCTGACCTCAGCAGCAGGGTCGTCGACATCCGCTGCATTGACGGTGGCAACGGCACCGAGTTCTTCTGCTCGGTCCAGTTTCTCGTCCATGAGGTCCACACCGATGACGTTCGCCCCGAGGGCGTTTGCGATGTGGACTGCTGACAGCCCGATGCCGCCACAGCCGTGGATGACGACATCATCACCGGCGCGTACCGGTGCCCGGTGAGCCATCGCGTGGAAGGACGTCATGAACCGACAGCCCATCCCGGCAGCTGCTTCAGCGTCGATACCGTCCGGAAGCGGAACGGCGTTGATGTCCGCGTTGGGGATGTGTACCTCCTCGGCGAATGCCCCGGGTGCCTCGTTCATGAACCCGAGACCGATGTGGTTTTCACAGATGTTTTCTCGGCCGTTTCGACAGAGGTCACACGTCCCGCAGGCAAAATTAAACGGGATGGCGACCTCCTGTCCCTCTTCAATGTTTTCGACGTCCTCTCCGACGGCGACGATACGGCCGGTCGGCTCGTGGCCGAGAACGTGTGGGGGGTCGGGTCGGTAGCCAAACCAGTCCCAGTCACCCTGCCAGCAATGCCAGTCGGATCGGCAGATGCCACAGCCGATCACTTCGGCAACGGCACCATCCGGTTCAGGTTCAGGGCGTTCGACGTCTTGGACGGTTAGCGGCTCTTGGAACTCTTCTAGCAGTACGGCTTGCATCACAACTGTTACCACGCAACAATGATTGTTAAGCATTATGTATACTAATATATAAATGTGCCGTGA
Organism: Natrinema hispanicum; assembly: GCF_900111485.1. Taxonomy (GTDB): domain Archaea; phylum Halobacteriota; class Halobacteria; order Halobacteriales; family Natrialbaceae; genus Natrinema; species Natrinema hispanicum_A. The sequence goes on from NZ_FOIC01000020.1 coordinate 38,519, forward strand.
TGGATGTCGTTCCGGAATTGCGAACCGGTGTTGACAAGCGCCAGCACCCTGCTAAACCGGTTTCTCGATAGTGTCTCTAGTTGGTTGGGACGCTATCGAGGCCGTACTCTATCCTTCCACACCATACTCGTCACCGAATCTTGCACCACATCCGCGTCTCTCGATTCAGTGCGACTCTGCCAACATCTCTGGTAGGTGGTAGAAGTAGCAACACGAAGTTCACACATGCACTTAGCGCGGGTTCCGGCGGGTTCCTAGTAAACGACCACGGGTCAGGTGACCCGTGGAACTCGCACTATACTCGTTAGAGTGCTCGCGGGTCGCTATCGACAATACTCGCAAACGCGACGTTCTCCTGAACCTGCTCGATTTCGATGGTAGGCTCATCACCAGGTTGGGCCCCAGAGACGATCACGACGTAGCCACGTTCGACTTTTGCAATGCCGTCGCCCTGATCGCCGACAGTCTCGATTGTCACATCGCGCACTTCGCCTTCCTCGACAGGAGGTCCCGATGGGGTGTGGCTTACGGGCTCCTGAGAGGGGGATTGCTGTGTCCCCTGTTGCATCGATGACTCTGTCGAAGCAGGAGACGCAAGAATCGCTACGCGATACGTTTCGTCAGCTGATAACGCCTCGTGATCGACTTCACTCGAGGGAACTTCAACAACGTATGTTCCATTTCGCTTTTTGACTGGGGCGCTGAACAGAGAGCAAAGGGAATCGGGAATCTCGACCATTGAGTTTCTAGTGTTCAGTACCCACGGGACAAGTAAGTTTCAGTACTTCACGAAGCTGGTTAGTTGAAAAATATGCTTGCATGAGGTGTATCTACTATCGGACAAGCAGACGATGTAATCCACGAGGACCTGGTTCGTGAAGTACTGATTTCAAAGCGGGAAACGCTGACGCAAAGCTAACGGACGAACGGACCATGCTGGCGAATTACCTCCCTAAATATGAAGCGTAGAAATGATACTTCTATTACTTGAATATTATACAGAGAATCTTCATACCTGTTCCGTGTATAGTCAGATTTGCACGTCATATGAGCGATTACGAACTTCCACCACTACCGTACGACTACGACGCACTCGAGCCACACATCAGCGAACAGGTTCTGCGCTGGCACCACGATACGCATCACCAGGGCTACGTTAACGGCTGGAACAGTGCCGAGGAGACGCTCGCGGAGAACCGCGAGGAAGGTGACTTCTCTGATTCGCCGAGCGCGATCCGCAACGTCACGCACAATGGATCGGGTCACATCCTCCACGACCTTTTCTGGCAGTCGATGAGCCCCGACGGTGGCGACGAGCCCCAGGGAGACCTCGCGGATCGTATCGAGGAGGACTTCGACTCCTACGAAGCCTGGAAAGGCGAGTTCGAGAGTGTCGCATCCGCCGCAGGCGGCTGGGCACTCCTCGTTTACGACTCCTTTAGCAACCAGCTCCGTAACGTCGTCGTGGATAAGCACGACCAGGGCGCACTCTGGGGAAGCCACCCGATCCTCGCGCTGGACGTCTGGGAACACTCCTACTACCACGATTACGGCCCTGCACGTGGTGACTTCATCGACAACTTCTTCGAGGTCGTTGACTGGGAGGAGCCGTCGGCACGCTATGAACAGGCTGTCGAACAGTTCGAGTAACCGACACTCGATACGGCGGGCATTGCTTCGACTCGCCGCATTCTTGTTCAGCTACTGAAGACCGTCGAATGACCCCTACCGCGGAAGGTGTTCGACGATCGCCGTCCCGATGACAGAGCCGGTTTCGTCGACGAGGACTTGGATCTCGTCGTTCTCACAGGGGAGTGCCAGTTGCACACGGAGTGGATCATCCGAGACGATCGTCGTCCGGGTGTCGCTCACGCACCAGTCGAAGTGCCAGAACGGTTCAGTATTCAGATCAACGCCACGCTTAGAATGGAACACAAGGACGTCGGCGTTATCCAGCAGCGTGAGGCCGACGGTTGACTGTAACTGGTAGCCACACCGTTGACAGGTATGTTCGACAGCGACATCCTGATCGTCTGCATCCAGCCCGTGGACGAGATCCGTTTCGACAGTTCCGGTACATTCCGGACAGACGCCATCGGTAGCGAGGCAGTAGTGATGCCGCACGTAGTGATGGAACGCCTGAAGGAGTTCGTCGGTCGATCGGTCGTCGAGTCCGCCAGTCGGGAACGGATAACTCACCTGGATCGTCCCGCAGTTGGTACAGCCGATCGTGAGCGTATCGTCGACGTACCGTCCCTGAAGCGAACTCTCGCACGAGTAACACGAGCCGTCGACGGGGAACAAGCCCAGCTCAGCACGTTCGGTAAACGTGCCGCTGAAAATCGAGCTGACGACCTTCCGTCCGGGGTAGCGGAACTCGTAGCCCTCGTCGATCTGCGCAACGAAGTGATCCGTGAGTTGCTGCAGATGATAATTGAAATTCGCGCTATCCTCGATATCGACCGCCTCGAATAGGTCGGTGAAACTGACCGGTGAGTCGTCTGCCCCAAGCTCGAGCAGTGACCGAAGAATATCGACCCGTGTCTCGTTACCGAGCGTTGCAAACACGTCCGCAGGGAGCAGCTGTGATTCGGTCTGTGTGACGGATTCCGCTTCTGTCACCGGTTCGGTGTCACGATCGGAATCCGTCCCCGATTCCGCGTTGGATCCGACCGTCCGGTCGAACTGACTCATAGTATTGACTAGGTGAGATGGTGGTAAAGCCTATCGAAGCCAGTGATCTCCTTGACGACGCGGACCCAATTCCCGCTAGTCGGCAGCTCGAGACGGATAGGAATATTCGTGGGAGTAGTTGCGGTCGCACTCGTGTATATATCTAGCTCACAACAGAAACTGGTTTTAGAAAGCGATCCGAACAGTATCGTCTATGACGGAGAAGGCGGAAGATTGGCGGTTTGGCCTCTTTGGGTTGTTCGGACTAATGGGCTTCCAGGCCTTCCCGACTGATGAACCACTCTTTCTGTTTTACTTTGGGTTTTTCGGCTTTCTGTCCTACTTCCAATATTACCACGAGAAACTGAAGTATCTCGGCCTTCTTGGGGTCGTTGGGGTTATCGTTGCAATAGCTGGCGTCATAGGATTGTTTCCAGTTTAACACAACGGTGACGGAATGATACTGCTATCCACGCTGTTCTCATTTGCTGCGACCAGTGCTTCTCAGGACGTGGAAGCCTCTTGATGTACTATATGTGTGTTCAATGTATGCAAGTTCCATGAGCGACACGACGATGACGGATCAAAAACAAATTGTGCAGGAGTCAGAACATGAAGCGTGGAACGAGGGCAATGTGGACGCATACGATGAGGTCTATTCGACCGAGTACGTCTTGCACAGTCCTCTGGGCGATCAGGAGTTGGCTGATGTGAAAGAAACAATTGAGGCAGTGCGAGCAGGAAACGCAGACTTCGAATTCGCGATTATGGACGTCGTCGGCGAAGGCAACAAGGTCGTTCTGCGGTACACGATGGCCGGGACCAACACCGGCCCGTCCCTTCTGACAGAGGAACCAACCGGCAAGTCATGGGAGGCTTCGGGAATTTCGATCTACCGATTTGAGGATGGAACGATAATCGAACAGTGGGATAATTTTGACTATCTCAGTGTACTGCAACAGCTCGGCCAGATTCCGTCCGATCCAACGGAATCAAGCCAGTGAATGGAATCGGGACTTATCGGGTTGAGGGCTTTATTTTCCTCATTGACGAAGGAGTAGACGATGGAACAGCCCTCGGCGCTGGATAAAGTTCGCACGCGTATCGGTGCCTTCCGGATGAAAGGCGCATCACGCGACGAGATCCAGGCGAGACAGAACCAACGTCTCCAGGACCTCCTCGACTTCGTCATCCGCGAATCCAGATTCTACAAGCACCTGTATGCAGACGTCGAGCGACCGATCACTGACCTGCGATCGCTCCCGCCGGTGACTAAATCCCAGTTGATGGAGCACTTCGATTCAGTGGTGACCGATACGGCGGTTGAATTCACAGATGTCAAGGCATTCACGAGCGAAACAGCGACCATTGGCCAACGATTTCTGGGCCGGTACCCAGTGTGGTTGACCTCGGGAACGACCGGCGAACCGGGCAGCTTCCTACAAGACGACTGGGCGTTGCTGGCCACGGACTCGGTCGGTGACCGATGGTCGGCCCCTGCCTTCATCGACCGTGAGACGATCAAACGACTCGTCACGCACAACGCACGGACCGCCGAGATTGCCGTCGGTGGCGGGCACTTCGCCGCCGCTTCGGGCGTCGAAATGTTTCGTAGGGAGAATCGGTTTCTTCGCGACCGGATGCGCCTCGTCTCCCCGGATCGGCCACTCTCGGAGATCATCCAGGAACTCGACGCGTTTCAGCCAGCGATCTTGGTCGGATACTCGACGGTCCTCATGGAGCTCGAGCGAGAGCAGCGGGCCGGGCGATTGAACCTTTCACCAGCGTTCATCGTACCCAGCGGCGAGCCGATTACGGAAGCCCAGAAGGCCCGCCTCCGCGAGACGTTTGATTGTATCGTCCGCGAGGTGTACGGTGCGACGGAGTTCTATAGCATCGCTGTCGAGTGTGATCACGGGAACTTACACGCCAATACTGACTGGCTCGTTCTCGAACCGGTCGACGCAGACTATCAGCCTGTCGGGGTTGGGGACCCATCCGAGACGGTTCTCCTGACGAACCTGGCAAACCGAATTCAGCCCATTGTCCGATACGATCTCGGCGACAGCATCACCATGTACGAGGAACGCTGCTCCTGTGGGAGCGCCTTCCCGGTGATCGAGGTAGAGGGTCGGCAGGGTGATATTCTGCACTTCGAAACGGTCGCTGGCGAACAAATCCCGATCTTTCCGCTCCCACTCACGACCGTTGTGGAGGAGGTCCCAGGCGTCCATCGATCTCAGATCGTCAAGACCGGCCCAGAGACGGTCAGCGTTCGCCTCGAGGTCGAGGCCGATGCCAACGAAGCGGCGGTGTGGGAAAGGGTCAATTCAGCTCTTGTGGTCTTCTTTGATACATACGGGGTCCAAGACCTGACCGTCGAGCTGGCGGCCGAATCACCGGCTCGAGATCTCACGAGTGGAAAGTACCAACACGTCTGGTCCGGTGTCTGATTGGAGCTCACACGGAAATACATATAAATTAACACCGCCCTATTTACCACAGTAATTCCGACAGTAGTACAGTAGTTCGGACAGAGCCTACTGATCGACGGCACGTACCAATCACAGATCACTCCTCCGAGTTCTGTGTTACATACTGCCAGCACTTATTTCACGAGCAGCGGTGTACTGCCGGCCGATGGTCGAAACCGTGCTGCTGGTCGGAGTCGTCGCGTCGATTTTCGTCGGCTTCAATATCGGCGGGTCGTCGACGGGGATCACGTGGGGACCGTCCGTCGGCGCTGGGATCGTAACGAAGACGACGGCGGCGGCGGTCATGACGTTCTTTGTCTTCTTCGGGGGCTGGACCGTCGGTCGGAACGTGATGGACACGCTCAGCGAGGGGATCGTCACGATGGACCTCACGCTGACCGCCGGTGTCGGTGTGCTCTTTTTCATCGGATTGGGGATGCTCGTGGCTAACATTTTTGGCGTCCCCGTCCCGACGTCGATGACGACCGTCGGCGCGATCGCCGGCCTCGGACTTGCGACTGGGACGCTCAACTACGAGACGATCGCGGGGATCATCACTTGGTGGATCGTGACGCCGGTTATCGGCCTCTGGATCGGCGTACTGATCGGCCGCTACATCTATTCGTGGGTCAATCGACGAGTGCAGATCGAGAAGTCCGAGGGACAGTTGTTGCGCCTCGATCGTCGCGGCGCGGTTCCGACGCCGACACTGGGCCCGAACACGACGTGGCAGGAGCTCGTCACGACGGTTGTCGTCCTCATTATCGGCTGTTACATGGCGTTCAGCGCCGGCGCGAGCAACGTCCCGAACGCCGCTGCACCGCTCGTCGGGACCGCCAGCGGACTGGACGCCGACACTGCAATCGTCGTCGCGACACTCGCGATCGGACTCGGCGGCTTCACGATCGCGCGGCGAACGATGGATTCCGTCGGCGGCGAACTGAGCGATATCCCGCTCCTCGCGGCGCTGTTCGTCATGGTGACCGCGTCCACGATCACGACGCTGCTCTCGTGGGCTGGCATCCCGATCAGCCTCGTGATGGCAACGGTGATGACGATCGTCGGCATCGGCTGGGGCCGGGCGACCCGTCCGATCACGGTCCGAGAGGCGGTCGCCCGTGATGTCGAGAACCCCGAGATCGAGTTGGGCGCTATCGTCGCCGAAGAGAAGGCGGGCGAGACGGCACCCGACATCGGCGAACCTGAGCCCGAAGAGGTGCTTCACGGCGGGGATCTCTTCAACCCCCGCGCGATCATCAAATACGTCACGATGTGGATCATCGGCCCGTCGATGTCGACGATCCTCGCGTACGCGTTCTTCTCGATCCTCCCGGGCGTCGCTTAACGTTACGTCACTGGAGGCAGTATCTCGGCGCATGCTCTCGAAGATTCTGGTTCCGATGGACGACTCAGAACACGCCGGCCACGCTCTCGAGTATGCGCTCGATAACCATCCCGACGCCGAGGTTACCGTGCTTCATACCGTCGGTGTCCCGTCGATGATGATGGGCGACGCTGTGAGTCTTACCCTCGAGGATGACCTCGACGACGCTGCAGCCGAGCGTGCTGAGTCGGTCTTCGAACGTGCTCGCGAGATCGCAGCCGAACGCGACCGCGAGATCGAAACGATCGTCGGCATCGGACATCCGGCTCGCAACATCATCGACCGCGCCGAGGAGTACGACACGGTCGTCGTCGGCAGTCACGGCGAAGACTGGAGCCGTGCAACGCGCCGATTCTTAGTCGGAAACATCGCCGAGACGGTCTCGAAGCGGTCTCCGGTCCCGGTGACCATCGTCCGGTGACGTCTCGTGAACGTTCGCGCCGCTAGGTTTCCGACTCGTCCTCGACCGACTCCTCGATGATCTCCTCGACTTCGTCCTCTCGAGGGCGACGGTCGACTCGCTCGTTGACAGCCTCAACCTGCGTTTGGACGTCTTCGACCTGTTCTTCGACCGTTTCGCCGACGGTCTGTTCGACGGTCTCTTCGACCGTTTCGCCGACGGTCTCTTCGATTGTTTCGCCGACTGTCTGTGCGACCTGTGTCTGGACATCTTCGACCTGTTCTTCGACCGTTTCACCGACAGTCTGTTCGACCTGTGTCTGGACGTCTTCGACCTGTTTCTCGACCGTCTCCTCGACCGCTTTCGTCATCCAGTCTGGATCGAACCGGGCCATCTTCCAGACGACGTGAAGAACATACGAGACGAACACGCCGACGCCGAACGCGAGCCCGACCCTCGTGTCGAGCGTCGCTATCAGGCCGATCGAGAGAATGATCAACGCGCCGTACGCGAGATCGATGACTGCGTCGACGCGAGCTGGACTCAGCATCGTCGACCGTCACCCAGCTGGGTCGGCTCGAGGTAGTCCACGTGTCGGCCGATTTCAGTTCGAATCGCTCCGTCGAAAGGTACGTCTCGTCGTTTCCGTCGTAGAATGAAATCCCTCTCGAAGCACATGATACCGGAACGTACGGTAGGTGGAGTTGAAATTCTTTGGCTGGGTGTCGCGAGGACAGCGGTATTGGACCTGCCCGTCCGACTTCGGAGGGGCGAAACGGATCACTCGAGAAACACGACCAATCGCGATAAAGTACCACGGGTCACCCGACCTGTGGTCGTTTCCACTACATATCAGTATAAACGATCTGCAGTGGCAGGTCTTTTTGATCCACCGGTGGATCGTCTGGTAGCGTTTCGAAATTTGTATCCCCCAGTTTCGCGGTAAGTGCAAGCGCCATCGCGTCCAGCAGATCGTCTCTATTTGAGGTCCCTATTCGTCGAGCCCAGGGAGGTTGGTCCTCAATATACGCGGAGACGAAACTCTCGAATGTCTCTCGCACGGAGTCATCTACCTGTTCCAGACACGCAACACGCTCGTCCTCACCTGCACGACCGTGTTTGGAGTTCAGTGGGTTGCCTTCGTTGAAGGTAGTAAAGCAAACTTCAGGATGGGACTCGAGTATCGTTTCCCTGGCGTTCTCGTCGTCTCGGAGAAGGCGGTCGACCTCTTGAATTCGCGGAATAAGGCCCCATGCCTGACTCGAGAGGCCGTCGCCGCGGCATGCTTCGTTCGCTTCGGCTGCTTGGTCGTAGGTGTCAGCTTCAACAGCGGCTCGACAGGGCGTCCAGAAGACACTCCGTGCCCGTTCTGAGCCGAGGAACTCTTTCGCTTCTCGATCACACTCGCGTCGTCGGTCCTCAGGCAGCCCGATCGGGATATCGACCAAAATCGAGTTCGCATCCCGATGCGTGACCCAGACACTGTGGATTGAGGGATGCATTCGTGCCGTCCACTCATGGCCGTCCGTTTCCACGACAAGCCAGCCCCGCGACGCCCAGTCTACTCCTACATACGAGCCCATATTGCGGTTGTCGTCTCTCAGAACAAATAACGGATACACTCTCGAAATACTGTGTAAAAGCTTGGAAAGAACACTGTTCTCGACTCCAGGTCACTCCAACGTGCGAACCCCCGATTAACTAACCACCTCGAGAACCGTCGCGGTCACGAACTTTCGCGGGCCGATGTCGCTGGGGCCTTGATGGCGGACTTCGAGTCGGACCTCGAGAACACCGCCGATGACCCCGTCGATCTCTCTGGGTTTGAACTCGGTGATCGGGAAGGTCGACAGGTCGACGGCGGCTAGAGTTGGTAGTAGAACCCCATTCAGCATCGTTGCGAGACCTCTCGGTCATGTCTTGACGGCAGTGGTGACCACCGCCGAACAACCTGGGTACGAAGCCCGATAGACTTTATCGGCAGCCGTTATAGACTCAGTATGACAGACGAAAAACAAGACCCTGAGACCGAAGCGGACTCGACAGACAACGAGACGGAACGCGAAGGTGAGCGAGTGATGAACCGGGGAGACGGTGCGGAGATCCTGCGAGAAGTCGCTGCCGGTGTCGAGAACGGGACGATCGACATCGAAGGAGAGAACGGCTTCACGGTGGCGGTACCAGAGCGCTTCGAACTGGAAGTCGAGTACGAGGTCACCGACGACGAGGCTGAGCTAGAAGTCGAACTCGAATGGCAGATGGAAGACGGCGAAGCGGTATCGGCAGACGAGTGACTCGAACGGCGGCCCCTGTGAACCGCCTCGGGATCACGCCCCGAGGCACTCGGCCTGCTCCGCCTGTAGAGAACCGGTTCGCTCGAAGATACCCGGATCACTCCGGGGCGATCCGCTTCAGGAGGCCCGCCACAGCACTTATTTACACTGATTGCAGTGTTGTTCACACTGCTCTGTTGAACAGCGATCTAATCAGCCGATATCACTGGCTTAGAAGGATGAAGCCGAGGAATTCGATTCTGTCCTATGGAAATCGATCTCCTCGACTTCATTGAGCAGTGTCGTGACCTAGCCAAACAAGCGTTGGGGAAGCACGCGGGCGAGCCCGCCAGCGGCGGGTTCGCCCGCTGGGTCCATGTCGTCCTACACTGTTTTCGGCTCGAAGAAGGTCACAGCTACCGTGAAACGCCGAATCGGTTGAAGTACATGACCGAGATTTGTGACGTACTCGGTCTCGATCGAGAGAACCTC
>NZ_FOIC01000023.1 GCF_900111485.1 Natrinema hispanicum
AGGAGATCGATTTCCATAGGACAGAATCGAATTCCTCGGCTTCATCCTTCTAAGCCAGTGATATCGGCTGATTAGATCGCTGTTCAACAGAGCACGCTAAACGAGGTTGCAGCGATCGAGACCGGCTTCGGGCCGAACTACCCGAATCTAACACCGACAGGTGAGTATTTACTCGCCGCCGCTGGCGGAACGACGACCATCGAACCCGATCCGGACGATCCGGCGAACCACGTCCTCGTCCGAATCGATGCCGATCGCGATAGCGAGACGTTCGGCGAGGTCACGGGAGAGATAGAGGTCGGCTATACCGGCCCATGTGATATGACACTCAGCCCGGACGGCGAGTACGGGTTCGTCCCAGAGATCGCAAACGAGACGGTGGCCGTGGTTCGCGTCGATCCGTTCGAAATCGCCGCTCGAATCGACGTCGGCGAACCTGCAGGAGACGGACACGTTCTCCCGTTCATGTCCACGGCATCGTTCGACGGCAACCGTCTCTTGGTCGAAAACGGCGAGGGAGAACTCGGAGCCGATCCGGACATCCCACGTCGGGGATCCGAGAGTATCTGGGACATTTCCGATCCCGAGGAACCGACCCAACTCACGCGCATTACTCGAGACGACGGCTTATCGGCACCACCGATCACGAGCGAGATCGGCCCCGAGACCGACGCAGCATATCTCTTCACCCCCGAGATCAATGCCGTGACAGTCATCGACCTCGACGCACAGGCAGTCGACCGGGAACTCGACATCGGCGGGAGCGCGATCGCCGGTGCCTGGGGGCCTGCTCGAGAGAAACTGTACGTTCCAGTCCAGACGGCAAACCACGTCGCAGTGATCGATCACGGCCAACGGGAGGTTAGTACCACCATCGAGACCGGCGAAGCCCCGACGGGTGCTGTCGGCGGAATGATTCGACCTGAAACGTCCGCCAGCCAGCGACTACAGAGTTCGCTGGCAACGCTCGGGCTCTCGATTGGTGACCGAGAACCGACGTTCTGTCCCGATGGGAACTGTCATTGCGAATACTAGTACCACCGTCCCGATATGCCGGTCGCGTCCTTCTGATGACGCGGACGAGCAGGTCCCGACGCAAACGACTGGAACCAGACCGTGAGTGAGTTCAGATTCGACCAATAGTCTCTGGTCAAGACACGAACTGTCGGTCTGGTGGTCTGTGTACTGACTCTGACCGAACTATCTTAAAGCGAAAACATATGTCACGTGCTGTCATCGCCCGTCATTTCTATCCAGTCCAGTTCGTGATAATGCCTAACCTACCACATGGTATGGCAACCCTTGATGGCAAGTTCAGAAGACGATCCCACAACACAACACGACGCACAGATCCTGTCGATCGACGCTGGCGGGACGATGACGGATACGTTCCTCATGGACTCGAACGGCGAGTTCACCGTGGGGAAGGCGAAAACCACGCCGGACGACGAATCGCGAGGATTCATCAAGTCCTCTCAGGACGCTCTCGAGGACTGGGACCTGAGCGTCGAGGAGGGGTTCCCGGACCTCGTATCGACGGTCTACTCCGGCACGGCGATGCTCAACCGGCTGGTCGAACGAGAAAGCGAAGTCGACGTTGGCATCCTCATCACCGGCGGAATGGAGGACACCCTTCGCATGGGCCGTGGCCGCCAATCCTACACCGGCTACTCCTATTCGGATCGCCTCCACGTCAACACCCACAAACACCCCGAGCCGCTGATCCCACGCAATCGAATTCGTGGCGTTCGAGAACGCATCGACGTTAAGGGGAACACGCTAGTTCCGCTGTACGAAGACGACGTCCGCGAGGGGGTCAACGACTTACTCGACCAGGGCGTCGACCACATCGTCGTCATGTTCCTCCACTCTTACAAGAACGGGGAGCACGAACACCGGACCGCCGAGATCGCCCGCGAGATCATCGACGAGCGCGGGGCAGAGACGTCGGTGATGCTCTCGAGCGAGTACTACCCGACGCTCAAGGAGTCCGAACGGCTGAACACGGTGACCGCAGAGGCGTTCGCCGCCGAGCCATCGCGCGACCAGCTGTCGAACATCCAGGAGGCCGTCGACGAACAGGGCGGTACCGTCGGTGTGCGGGTGATGGCGAGTCACGGCGGCACGATCGACATCAACGCGAACGAGCTAGCACGGACGCTGATCTCCGGCCCGATCGGGGGCATGATCGGAGCGAACTACTTCGGGCAGAAACTCGACTACAACAATCTGGTCTGTACCGACATCGGTGGCACCAGCTTCGATATGGGCATCATCATCGACAACGACTGGCAGATCGATTACAGCCCGGAGATGGCACGGCTGCTCCTGTCGCTACCGATGGTGAACATGGAAAGTGTGGGTGCCGGGACGGGCAGTTACGTCCGGGTGAACCCGACGTTCGACAAGATCGAACTCGGCCCTGAAAGCGCTGGTGACCAGGTCGGCGTGAGTGCGGTCGAAACCGACGTCGAGACGGTGACGGTGACGGACTGTCACGTCGCGATGGGGTGGATCAACCCGGAGAACTTCCTGGGCGGTGACATGCCGATCGACCGTGAGGTGGCCGAACAAGAGATCAAAGAGCAGATCGCCGACCCGCTCGATATGGGTGTCTACGAGGCGGCCCAGGGTGTCATCGACATCCTCGAGAGCAAGCTGCGAAACGACCTCGAGGCCGTCGTGACCGGCGAAGGATACGCGCCATCGAACTTCAAGTGTCTCTCCTACGGCGGCGGCGGTCCGGTCCACACGGCCGGATACACGAAGGATCTGGGCTTCGACGAGGTGCTCATTCCCGAGTGGGCGGCCGGGTTCTCGGCGTTTGGCTGTGGCGCAGCGGACTACGAGTACCGCTACGACCAGACGACCAGCATCGACATCGATCCCGACCTCTCGATGGAGGAAGCAGCGGCAACCGCCGGCGAGGCGCTGACGGAGGTCTGGACGAACCTCGAGCAGAAGGTCGAAAACGAGTTCGAGAATAGCAACATCGGCCGCGACGAGATCGACTTCCAGTACAACATCCTCGGCCAGTACCAGGGCCAACTCAACAGTATCGACATCGAGTCTCCGGTCGGCCGCGTCGACTCGCCGGAAAAACTCGAGCAACTGCTGGACACGTTCGAAGAGGGATACCGCCGGCAGTACTCCGAGGAGGCCCGGTCGCCGGAACTCGGCCACACCATCACGCAGGCGTCCGTCCGCGGCGTCCGGGACGTCGTCAAGCCGGAAATTCCGACGGAGGAACTGCAGGGGCCGGAACCGCCCGCAGACGCCTACAAGGAGACACGGGAGGCCTACTGGGACGGCGAGTGGCTAGACACGGAGATCTACGATCTCCATGCGCTCCAGCCCGGCAACGAACTCAGCGGCCCGGCGGTCCTCGAGGGCGCTGCCACGACCTACGCGTTGCCACCGGACTGTGAGACCCGGTTAGACGAACACCGTGTCCACCACCTCACCACGACCGAATAGCGCGGAAAACCGCTTTCGTACGGAGATGCATCTGCCCGTCTCCGTGACCGCCGCGCGCGAGCCCGGTCGACCGGTGTGGCAGGTGCACTGTACGAGCCCGCATCTGGCTCAAAACAGATGTGACCAATCCAACACGAATCCACCATGAGTACGGAACCAGACGAGGGGGAAAGCTTTCCCCGCATGCGACGCGAGAAGGAACGGGTCCACGGACAACAACAGGAGGGTGTCGGCATCGGCTGGGACGGCCAGACGCTTCGCGAACAGTTCGAAGCCCTCGAGGAGCGAACTGAAGAGACGGGCCACTACGCCGGCTTCGAGAAGCTCGATCTGAAACAGAACAACCCGATCGAGTACGAGCAGATGTTCGCCCAGCTTCGGGGCGACCTCGTGAACGCGCGTGAAACCTCGAAGGAGGTCGCTGCGACGCCGATCGTCGAGCAGGAGGGCGAACTCTGCTACGGCCTCTTCACCCCGGAGGGCGACTCGATCGCCGTCTCGACGGGGATCATCGTGCACATCCACACGATGAGCGAGGCGATCAAGTACATGATCAACCACGACTACGAGGAGAGTCCCGGCATCGAGCCCGGCGACATCTTCGTCAATAACGACACCCACGTCGGTGACGTCCACGCGTGCGACATCATGACGCTCATCCCCATCTTCCACGAGGGGGAGCTCGTCGCCTGGGCCGGCGGCGTCAATCACGTCATCGACACCGGGGCGATCGGCCCGGGGAGTATGAACGTCTCGCAGGCGTCTCGCTTCGGTGACGGTGCCTATTACACGGCCCGCAAGGTCGGCGAGGATCTCAAGCTGTACAACTCCTGGAAGAAAGACTACCCGGACAAGACGCGGACGCCGGACTTCCTGAAACTCGACGAGCGGACGCGGATGACCGGTTGTCTGATGATCCGCGATGCGGTCAAGGACATCATCAACGAGTACGGCGTCGAGCAGTTCAAACAGCTCTCGCGGGAAGCAATCGAGGACGGTCGTCGAGGCTTCCGAAACCGCATCCAGAAGACGATGCTTCCCGGTACCTATCGCGGGGCCTCGTTCGTCGACGCCCTCTACGAGGGCCAGGAGAACCTGACCCGTGCGTACGCGAACGAAAATCACCTCATGCACGCCCCCTCGGAACTGCACGTCCGGGAGGACGGGTCGTTCCAGGTGTCCTTCGAGGGTGCCAACAAGTGGGGCTGGCATCCGTACAACTGTACGCCCGCAGCCATTCAGGGTGGGATCTGGGTGATGCTCACCCAAACGGTGATCCCGAACTCGAACGTCAACGACGGCGCGTACTACAGCTGTGACTTCCACCTACCGGTCGGCTCGTGGGCCAACACCCAGAACACGGAGACCGCCCACGCCTACGCCTGGCACTTCCTCGTGTCGGCGTGGGCACCGCTCTGGCAACACCTCTCGAGAGGCTACTTCTCGCGTGGCTTCTGGGAGGAGATCAACGCCGGGAACGCCAACACCTCGAACTGGCTCCAGGGTGGCGGCATCGACCAGTTCGACAAACTCCACGCCGTCAACTCCTTCGAGTCGGCCTGTGAGGGCGTCGGCGCACGCTACGTCGAGGACGGCGAGCCCCACGCCGCGGCGATCTGGAACCCCGAAGGCGACATGGGCGACGCCGAGGTCTGGGAGATGACCGAGCCGCTGCCGTTCCTGGGACGGGCCGTCAAGCCGAACACCGGCGGCGCGGGCCGTCGTGCAGGTGGTGCCGGCTTCGAATCCATGCGCACGGTTAAAGACGTCAGCAGGTGGTTGCTCTACGAGATGGGCAACGGCTACATGACCAGCGACGGCGGCCTCTTCGGTGGCTACCCCGCTGCGTCGGGCTACATCCTCAACGCCCAGAACACCGATCTCGAGGAGCGCTTCGAGAACCAGGACGACTACCCACAGCACGACCTCGATCCCGAAAGCGGCGACTTCGAGTCGAAGATTGAGGGCGACATCACCCGCCGCCCGGAGGGGATCAGCACGCCCAAGGAGTTCGACGACTACGACATGTACCTGAACTACCTCCGCGGTGGCTCGGGGCTGGGCGACCCGCTGGAACGCGATCCCGAGGACGTCGTCGCGGACATTCACGACGGGTACGTGCTCCCACGTCACGCCAAGGACGCCTACGCCGTCGTCGTCGAGAAAGTCAACGACGAGGCCAAGCACAACTCCGCCGTCCAGGGCGAGTGGGAACTCGACGAGGAGGCGACCGAGGAACTGCGTGAAGAGCGGATGCAAGAACGCGCCGAGACGGCCAAGCCGGTCACGGAGTGGTACGAAGAACAACGCGAGCGGATCCAGAACGAAGAGGATCTCATCGACGACGTCAAGAAGACCTACGAGAGCAGCATGCGGATGAGCAAGCAGTTCGCCGAGTTCTACCACGAGTTCTGGGACCTACCCGAGGACTTCGAGTTCACGCTGAGCGAGAAGGCGGAAAAATCGCTCGAGAACCGATTCAAAACCGGGCTCAAACAGAAGTGGGACAACCCAACGAAGGGCCACGAGACGTGGCTCGGCGTCGGCCGCGACGACGAACCGGAAGTGCCCTACACCTGGACGGCCGACCGGACGATTCAGGATCTGCCGACGCCCGACGCATCGTTCAGTGACACGAAAGCGGAACCAGCAACGGACGACGACTAACACGAGGTGACTACCAATGCCAGAATCATACCCACGCGAGCATATCGAAGACTTGGTCGACGACAACTTAGAGTGGAACCAGTTGCACGACATGATGAGCGACTTCAAAGACGCGGACCGCTTCCAGCAGGTCCGAGACGTCTTACAGGAACGGGTCGACTGGGACGACCCGATCATTATCCCCTATGCAGATCACCTGTACGTCGTCGCGAAACCGGATGGCCGATGGGTCATCAAATGTGACTGCGGCCACGAGTTCTGCGAACACGACGAGAACTGGAAGATGGACGCGCTCATCAACGTCCGCGACTCCGAAGAGGCGTACCTCGAGATCTACCCCGAGGACATGCACCCGCATCCCGACTACATGGAGCTACGGGAGTTCTTCTGTCCGGGCTGTAACACGCTGCTCGAGGTGACGAACGTCATGCCGGGCTACCCGCTCATCCACGAGTTCGAGCCCGACATCGAGACGTTCTACAGCGAGTGGATCGAAGAGCCGATTCCGACGCCCGAGACCGAATCGGCGTAACCTCCTGGGAGATTCCTTTCCGTTCTGCACGATCCGATCATCACGTGACAGATTATGCTAGATGAAAACACACCGACGCTCAGGCAGCTCTACGACTCGGTACTCCGCCGGTACGAGACGGCACCAGCCATCTCGTTCGAGGGTGAGACGCTTACCTACGGGACGCTCGACGACCGTTCGGCCCGGCTCGCGAACGCGCTCGTCGATCTCGGCCTCAAGCCGGAGGATCGGGTCGGGCTCTTGCTCTCGAATCGCCTCGAGTATCCCATCGCGGACATCGCCCTCGCTCGCGCGGGGCTCGCAAAGGTCCCGTTGAACGACATGCTGTCGGCCGACGACATCGAGTACATGCTCGCCAACAGCGACGCCAGCGCCGTCATCGTTGGCCCGACGTTCAGCGAGACGATCCAGACGGTCGCCCCGAACGTCCCGTCGCTGGACCACATCATCACCATCGATACCGCGGCTCTGCCTGCCGTAGCGGACGACCATAGCGTCGCGCGCCTTGAGCAACTCCTCGAAACGACAGCCCCCGAACTGCCGGACATCGCCGTTTCGACAGATACCCTGGCCGGAGTCTTCCACACGGGCGGGACGACTGGAGACCCCAAAGGGGTGAAACACACTCAGGAAAACCTCGCGTTGAACGCGCTGGCACACGCGATCGAACTCGATATCCAGCCGCGAGACGACCTCTTGTTGATGACGCCGCTGCCTCATTCGGCCGGCCTCATCATGGCCGGCGGCCTGACACAGGGCAGCACTCACGTCATTACGCAGGGGTTCGACGCCGAACGGGCCCTCGAGACGATCGAACGCGAGGGTATCTCGTGGACGTTCATGGTCCCGACGATGATCTACCGTGTCCTCGATCTCCTCGCGGAACGCGAGTACGACACCTCATCGCTCGAGACGCTCGTCTACGGAGCAGCGCCGATGAAACCGGCGCGACTGCGCGAGGGGATCGACGAGCTCGGCGACGTCTTCGTGCAACTGTACGGCCAGTACGAGACACCGGACCTCATCACCGTCTTGCCGAAGGCGGCACACGACCCCGACGACGAACAACGGCTCTCCTCGTGTGGCCTCCCGACCGCGATGTGCGAGGTGAAGATCGTCGACGACGACGGCGAGGAAGTCCCACCCGGGCAGCCGGGCGAGATCCTCGCCCGCGGTGCGTACTCCATGGAGGGCTACTACGAGCTCCCCGAGAAAACCGCCGAGACGATCGACAACGGCTGGATACACACCGGCGACATCGGCAAGCGAGATGAAGACGGATACGTCTACATCGTCGACCGCGATTCCGATGTCATCATCAGCGGCGGGATGAACGTCTACTCGGTCACCGTCGAGGACGTCATCCAGCAACACGGGGACGTCGCGAACGTCGCCGTCATCGGCATCCCCGACGACGAATGGGGAGAGGCGGTCAAAGCCGTCGTCGTCCCGGCTGACACCACGATCGACCGCGCCGACCTCGAGTCGTTCTGTGCGGATCGACTCGCCGACTACGAATGCCCGAAATCGTTCGATGTCGTCGACGAACTCCCAACGACGCCGTACGGCAAACTCGACAAGAAACGGCTCCGCGAACCCTACTGGGACGATCAATCACGGGAGATCAGCTAACGATGGTTTCCAAGATCGATCACCTCGGGGTCCTCGTCGACGATATCGACCACAACCGGTCGCTGTTCGAACGGCTCGGTCTCGCAGTCGGAACCGTCGAGCGGGTGCCGTCGTTCGGCGTCGAGATCGCCTTCATCAGGGTCGGCGAGAGTCTGATCGAACTCGTCGAACCGATCGATCCGGACTCCGGTCTCGCGGCCGATCTCGAGGCGGCAGACCAGACAGCGATGCTCCACCATCTCGCGTTCCGCGTCGATGATCTCGAGGGCCAACTGGCCGAATTACGGCGTGCTGGCGTGGCCCTCGCAGACGAAAAACCCCGCCAGGGTGCGGGAGACGCGTCCGTCGCGTTTCTCGAGCGGCGAGCGGCCAATGGCGTTCGAGTCGAACTCGTCGAGCGGGAGAATGATTTGACACTCAGTTGAGTGGAATCGTCGAAATGGTATGGATTTTTATGGGCGGTCCACATATGCCACCCACACCCGTGGCAATAGATAACAATACTGTACCTATTGGACCCCGTACTGGTAACAGAAGTAACAGCTGTCAGCGAACGCCAATCGATGTCTGCATGTGTTCGTAACCGGTCCATCGACGGGGATGGGGGAATAACCGCGTTCGTGGCAGAAGACTGCGGAGGAACGTGCTGAAGAGATGCTTCGAATAGAATTCCAGGTCAAGTTAGCGGGAATCTCGTCACACCTGTTCGACATCGACGAGCCAGTCAAGAGCATCGAAATTGACAATGCGCTGCCAGTCTCGGGAGACATGGTGTTCCTCTTCTTATCAGTTAAATTTGATTCCGAAGTCACAGTAGACCGCCTGTCGGAGGAATTGTCAAGTATAGAAGTAGTCGACGTCACGCAAGCGGAGCTGAACCCTCAGATCTACTATCTCGGTGTGATGGCCCAACTTTCCGACGCCTCCGTTCTGTCGCTGTTAACCGAAAATCAGGCGATCCCACACCGAATCGTCGGAAAGAACGCGCATCTCGAGGTGATGGCGTCCGTCCGTGATTGGAACCATCTCAAGGAGGTGGCCGACGCGATCGAAACCGAACACGGCTCGCTCGAGTTGCTCGGTACGACACAGACCGACAGTATCGGGTTTCCACTCGGGAGCAACAAGCTCAAACAAAGCATGTCGGGGAAGCTCTCGGAGGAACAACTGGACGTTCTGGAGACGGCCTACCGGATGGGCTATTTCAAGGTTCCACAGGAAGTGACCGCAGAAGAGATCGCGAGCGAACTCGATATCAGCAGATCGACGCTGTCCGCGCGTCTGCGCCGTGTCGAACACAACTTCTGTGCACTCCTCTTCGGCCCTCAAGAATGACAACGATCATCATCATCAAATCGGTTGAACATCATGCGTCCGTTCGAGAGATCCTCGGATCGGTCGTAGATGACGGTGAACGAGTCTACTTTCTCAGACTGCCGACTGTCCGGTGTCTCGGACCGCTCATCCAGGAGGTCAATCCGATGATCAACTACGGTGTCGACTACACGATCACTCCGCTTCCCGAGGGATACGACGTGTCCACGCTCGTCGAGTTCGCGACCGAATTCGATGCGAATAGAATCTGCATCGGCATCTCCGACCGAACGCTAACAGGCAAGGCGCGGATCGACGATCTGACGCAATCGATTTTACTCCACGACGACATTTCGGGCGACTTCGTCGTCGGCGAACACGCGATCATTCTGGAGGAGCTCGAGTATGGAGACTAACCGTACGAGACAGTTGCGAGCCCGAACCGGCCTACGAACACCAGTTTACCGAATCCAAGCACCACTCAGTAAGCTATGAGTCCATCCGATCGAGCCGACGACCGACGCACCGAGGCACGACGCGAAAAAGAAGCGGTCCGCGAGAAGCGACGACGAGGGGAGGGGATCGGCTGGAACGGCCGGACACTCCGCGAGCAGTTGGCCGAACTCGAGGACAAAACGGAAGCGACGGATCACTACTGTGGGCTGTCGGAGCTGGAATTGAAAAACGAGGATCCGATTCGATACGAGCAGTTGTACGCGCGCCTCCGTGGTGATCTCGTGACAGCACGCGAGACGTCGAAAGAGGTGTCCGCGACGCCGATCGTCGAGCAGGAGGGTGAGCTGTGCTACGGCCTCTTTACTCCTGAAGGAGACTCGATCGCCGTCTCGACGGGAATCATCGTCCACGTCCACACGATGAGTGAGGCGATCAAGTTCATGATCAACCACGACTACGAGGAGAGCCCTGGTATCGAACCGGGCGACATCTTCGTCAACAACGATCCCCACGTTGGCGACGTGCATCCGTGTGATCTTATGACGATCATTCCCATCTTCCATGAGGGAGAACTCATCGCCTGGGTTGGTGGGGTAAACCACGTCATCGACACTGGTGCGATCGGCCCGGGGAGTATGAACGTCTCGCAGGCCTCTCGCTTTGGCGATGGTGCCTACTACACGGCCCGCAAGATCGGCGAAAACTTCGACCTCTACAACTCCTGGAAGAAGGAATACCCTGCCAAGACCCGGACACCGGATTTCCTCAAGCTCGATGAGCGGACGCGGATGACCGGCTGTCTGATGATCCGCCATTCGGTCAAGGAGATGATAGCCGAACACGGGGTCGAGACGTTCAAGCAACTTTCTCGTGAAGCCGTTGAGGACGGTCGTCGAGGGTTTCGGAGCCGGATCAAGAAAACTATGCTTCCCGGAACCTATCGCGGTGCTTCGTTCGTCGACGCCCTCTACGAGGGCCAGGAAAACGTCACTCGCGAGTATGCCCAAGAAAATCACATCATGCACGCGCCTTCGGAACTCCACATCCGAGAAGACGGAACGTTTCAGGTCTCCTTCGAGGGCGCGAACAAGTGGGGTTGGCACCCGTTTAACTGTACGCCGGCTGCGATACAGGGCGGCATCTGGGTAATGCTCACCCAGACGGTGATTCCAAACGAACTGGTTAATGACGGTGCCTACTACGCCTGTGATTTCCACCTGCCGGTTGGCTCGTGGGCCAACACCCAGAACACGGAAACAGCCCACGCCTACGCCTGGCACTTCCTCGTCTCAGCGTGGGCACCGCTCTGGCAGCATCTCTCACGAGGGTACTTCGCCCGCGGCTTCTGGGAGGAGATCAACGCCGGGAACGCCAACACGTCGAACTGGCTGCAGGGCGGCGGTATCGACCAGTTCGACAAACTCCACGCCGTCAACTCCTTCGAGTCGGCCTGTGAGGGCGTCGGTGCCCGCTACGTTGAGGACGGTGAACCACATGCCTCGGCGGTCTGGAACCCGGAAGGTGATATGGGTGATGCCGAAGCGTGGGAAACAGTCGAACCACTTCCGTTCCTTGGACGGGCAGTCAAGCCGAATACGGGCGGTGTAGGCCGCCGGGCAGGCGGTGCCGGCTTCGAGTCCATGCGAACGGTTAAAGACGTCAGCAGATGGCTGCTCTACGAGATGGGCAACGGGTACATGACCAGCGATGGCGGTCTCTTCGGTGGCTATCCTGCTGCATCGGGGTATATCCTCAACGCTAGAAATACCGATCTCGAGGAACGCTTCGAGAACCGCGATGACTACCCGCAACACGATCTCGACCCCGAAAGTGGTGACTTCGAATCCAAGATCGATGGCGACGTTACTCGCCGCCCGGAGGGAATCAGCACCCCCAAGGAGTTCGACGACTACGACATGTACCTGAACTACCTCCGCGGTGGCTCGGGGCTTGGTGATCCACTCGAGCGCGATCCCGAGGATGTCCTCGCAGACATCCACGATGGGTACGTGCTGCCCCGGCATGCGGAAGACGCCTACGGCGTCATCGTCGAGAAAGTCGACGACGAAGCAAGGCACAACTCCGCTGTCCAGGGCGAATGGGAGCTTGACGCGGACGCGACCGAACAGCTCCGCGAAGAGCGGATGCGAGAACGCGCCGAGACAGCCCAGCCGGTCTCCGAATGGTATGCGGAAGAACGTGAGCGCATTCGTAACGGGGACGACCTCATCGACGACGTCAAGAAGACCTACGAGAGCAGCATGCGGATGAGTACGCAGTTCGCCACCTTCTTCCGCGATTTCTGGGAGCTACCGGACGAGTTCGGGTTCGACCTCAGCAAGAAGGCACAGAAATCACTCGATAACCGGTTCGACTCCGGACTTCGTCCGATGTGGGACAGCCCCACACGGGGACACAAAACGTGGCTCGACGTTGGTGACGAACCGTACGTCCCATACACGTGGACCGACCGCTCTATTCGGGACCTCTCTGGTCCGGAATCGACGTTTGGCGATCGGGAACAGGCGGCCGATGATGACTAACGCGCCGACTGACAGCGGTGGGATCTCCGCACCCGGCGATCGGTGAACGTTCCTCTTCCGTTCCGGCAGTGGGTATGGGGTTACGACTCGCGGCGAAACACGGTTGGCAAGAACAGGGATCATTCTAAACTGGGAGGACGCATAAAACAGTACGACCCGGTGAGGTCGCGTTCAGTGGCCCCGCCGGCACGTCTGGTTATGAAGTGCAGGAGTTGTGGGTAGTCGGGGCCATGCGGAAAATAGGAAGGCTCGCAAAAGGATCCGTGGCAGGAACGTGCCTGCACCACCGCCCCGAAACGTACTTCAGTTGTTGCTATAGCTACGTTGTTTTTCACGAGAATATAATATATGCACGTAGCTGTAACACATTCTTAGGATGCCTCCGACACAGAGTGAATCATGAACTCGCGTGGAATAGCTGAGCCGAGCTCGAGTGATTCCGCAGTGAATACGCGAAAAGTGAGTGCGTTTCTCGTCCTCGCGTTCGGTATCTCGTGGACTGCCGCCGCGATGCTGTACATTTCCGGAATTGAGTACGGCGGAATCACGAGCACGGTACTCGTTGTCGTCTTCTTCATGTGGGCACCTGCAATCGCCGCCATCGGGGTTCAACTCAGATATGGCGACCCGATCCGAAGGGACACCGGTTTCGTCCGCGGGTGACTCCGCTGGGTCGCCATCGCGTGGCTGGCTCCGATCGTTCTCTTGGCCGTGACCATTGGAATCGGCCTCCTACTGCCGAGCGTCGAATTCACCACGGACTACGGCGCGTTCCTCGTCGAACAGGGGTTGTCGGAGGACCAGATTGCAGAGTCCCTCGCTGTTCTCGACGAGGTTCCGGTTCCGCCGATCGTTCTGTTCGTCGTACAGGGACTCGTTGCGGGGCTAACGATCAACGCCCTCGCAGCGCTGGGTGAGGAACTCGGGTGGCGCGGCTTACTGTTGGCAGAACTCTCGCCGCTGGGATTCTGGCGTGTTTCGGGTATCACGGGCGTCGTCTGGGGTATCTGGCATGCACCGATAATCCTGCAAGGCCACAACTTTCCGGACGCACCGGTGGTCGGCGTGATCATGATGTCCGTCTGGACCGTCGCCGCGTCGCCAGTGTTCACCTATCTGACCGTGCGGGCGCAATCCGTCCTCGCCGCCGCATTCTTTCACGGGACTTTCAACGCGGTCGGCTGGTTCTCGTTAGTCTATCTCACTGGTGCCACGAACCTCGTGATCGCCCCTGTCGGTATCGCCGGGATCGGAGCGGCGATCCTCGCGACGAGTGCCTGCGTGGTCCACGATCGCTATCTCGCTCACGAGCCGATTATCACCGGTGGCCCCATCTCACCATGGGGGCGCTGAGCGGCCGTATTTTCAATCTCGCTGTTTCGCTGTCATAAATCATTAGAGAGGAGAGACGCGGGTGATGTTTGCAGTCGTTGATTCAACCGACTTCGCGGTCAGAGTATGGTGGTCTCTCCACTCTCGCGGTCGCGACGCGTCTCACTAGTCGCGAAGGCCGCCATGTGGGGGAAGTCTGCAATCAGCCCGTCGACGTTCAACTCGAGCGGGGCTCGTGCCTCCCGCCAGCTATCGATCGTCCAGACGTTCACGTCCCGATTTTCACTATGTGCAGTTTCCACGAGGTCGCGGTCAAGGATGCCTGTAGATGGATTAACTGCTACAGCGTCGAGTTCGCGGGCAATGTCTACATTCTCAGCTTTGTTCGCTCCGAAAATCGGAGCCACGTCCACGCGCGGATCGACGTCTCGAACCGCTCGAAGCGCGTCTGGGTCGAACGAGGACACGTAGTACTCTCCTGGATACTGTGATGCAATACCCAACGCGCGTTCGGCAAACTCGTCCCAAGAGAGAGGCCCTGAATCCTTGAATTCGATGTTCATCGTCACGCTCGGCTTGACTGCATCGAGCGTTTCGGCGAGCGTTGGGATCGTCTCCCCGGACTCGAGCACTTCGGCTTTCAACACTGTTTCGGATGGGGTTTCACTGACGAGGCCGTCTTTATCCGTGAGGTCATCGAGTGCCGCGTCGTGAAAGACGACGATTTTCCCGTCGCTCGTCGCCTCGACGTCGATTTCAATTCGATCAGCCCCGAGCCGCGACGAGCCCTCCATGGCCGCGATCGTATTTTGGGGGAACACGTCTCTGAACCCGCGGTGTGCCGTTATATGGGGTTTCTCTTGCGATCCTTGGCTTGGGCTCCCATGCGCTGTTCCGGTGCTACTTACCATCGAGACACCGAGCGCCGCGCCAGTCGCTTTGACGACGTTCCGTCGTGATACACGGTCCATAATACGGGTATTATCTCGTGACATCGAGTAAGCCGGCATCGACCTCGCTTATGACGTTTTATATGATGTATATTCCCCTCTAATTAACGGCTCAAGTATACAAGTTCACAATATAGTGTTACTGACACTATTTGAGAACATCGAACGTGAACAAGAACGAGATATGAAGAGCTACACAGGGAACAACGGAGTCGCCAGCGTCCACCGATCACCGATTGTACGGCGACTCGAGACGCCCGCGGATCCGGGCTCCTGCAGAATAGGATATACAGCACGATCGAACCACGGCCTGGGAGCTGATCAGAGACGTCGGAGACGCCATCCCGAGCAACCAGTCCAAAGAATGGCTCGACATCCAGCGTCGTGTCCACGACTACGCGCAGCGTGGGTGTTGGAACCCTCCTGCGATAACCGATTAATTTGCTTCGATAGTTACGTTCGTTGGCGTCGGATTCCCGATATTGTCGCCAACGGGACAACGCTCCTCGACTTCCTCGCTCAGCGCATCCAGGGTTTCCTGATCGGCAGCAGACTCGACGTGGATCGTCACGCCAAGTTCCTGGTAGCCTGCGCGAACATCGTCGGCCGTGCCGAGGAATTTTCGCGGGTCGAGATCGCCCTGAATTTCGATCTCGACATTGTCGAGGTCGATCCCCCGCTCTTCGCCGACGGTATGGACGACAACGTTGAGGCAGCCAGCCCACGCGCCGATGAGGTACTCAACTGGGTTTGGGCCGTCGTTGGTGCCACCTAATGCTGTAGGCTCATCAATGACGAACTCGAAGTCCCGTGCCTCGACGACCGTCTTTGTCTCGCTCTCACTTTCTGCTGAAACCGCGAACTGTTGGATATGGTCTGCCTCGCTCATCGTTTCGGTTGATGGGACGACATCGCATTAAGCGAACGACAGGGGGCAGATACGCCGCCCTCTGTGACGCTCGCGTTCCGCGTTATTTCGCTCGAGCGTCCTCGAACCTCTCGTTTGTCGTGGATCGAGATTGCGAAGGAAGTCAGTTCTTCCGGCAAGTGTTTCGAGACGAGCGAGTCGGCAATGGCTTCGCGAACGGAGCGCTATCGGAGCCAAACGGCGTGGAAACAGCGTTCACTTGTGGTGGTGCACCCAGTTAGTGAGTTTAATAAACGAGGACTCCTCACACGCGCCACACGAATCCGGTGGCTCGAACGTATGCTCGCCTCCAGATTCGTGGATCGGCGTACCTGCATGGGTTATTTGACAGTTCTCGCAGACGTATTGTACCGGCTTCTCTGGAGCATGTGCCATGTTACCACTGGCATCGATATCACACATAGTACTGTTGGCTCCACGCCCGGAATTACTTGAATGCCGAGAGCTCCATTCCTGCTCTCAGCGAGGGAACGAGTCGACAGAGCGACGATAGAACCGGCTTCAGGCACTCTCGAGCCAGCCAGCATCGGCGGCGATGGCATACAGTTCGTAGACGAATACGATCGCGACGCCGAGTATTGCGCCCCACAACAACACAGCAAACAGCGTCGACCCGATGACAGCCATCAGTCGCGCACCTCCCCGCCGTCGGTCGTCGGCTCGTCGAGTTGCTGGATTTCGGTTGTGAGCTCGCCGTGGTCGTACTCGCCGGCAAAGAGCTGTGCCGCAACCAGCGTTCCGACGGTCGAGACGAGAAAGGCACCACCGAAGGCGGTCAAGTAGAGCGGATCCGCAGCCGGGAGGAGACCTCCGAGGACCGGAATCGACCGCAAGAGGCCAGCGAAATCGGGGAAGTACGCGAGCCCGACCGCGAGCCCGAGCACGCTACTGGCGAGTGCGCCCGTGCCGGTGAGTCGCTCCGAGTAAAGACCATACAGAAGCGGGAACGCGACCGCCGCGCCGAGCAGATCGGCGAGAAAGAACAGTCGGAGGACGCTCCGGGCACGGAGGCTGACGTAGATCGCACTGACGGCGACGACGATGGTCAACAGGCGCGCACCGAGTTTGAGCGATCGGTCGTCCGGGTCGGACAGTAGCCGGGGCAAATCCGCGGTGACGATGCTCGAGAGGGCATTGAACAGCGTGTCGACGGAACTCATCACCAGCAAGAGCGCAATGAGGACGACCGCAAGGACGATCCACTCGGGGAACGCGGTCTGCAGGAGCACGAAGAAGGCGATGTCGGCGTTGTATGCTGAACTCGTCACGTCAGTCACGATGTCAGCGCTGCCGGCCGCGACGAGGCCGAAGAGGCCCGCGAGGAAGACGATGAGACCGTTTGCGATGGTGGCGTTGCGAAAGCCGCGCTCGACCGTCCGCCCGTCCTCGGCGGCGTAGATCCGCTGCCACCACAGCTGGTTGATCAACTCGGCTCCGAGAATGGCAAAGGCAAGCGCAAGCCCGAACTGGAGGCCAGGCACAAAGCCAGGATCGAGCAGTGATGGGTTCGTAGCCGTGATTCCGTCGTGGATCTCACCGGCACCGCCGAGTGAGACGATCGCACCCGCGAAGGCAATGACCAGCAGTGGCAAAACGAGTAACGCCTGAATCGAGTCCGTGAAGATCGACGCCCGGAGACCGCCGTAGCTCGTGTACAACAGGACGAACCCGCCAACAAGGACGGCGGTCTGCCACTGGGGGACGCCGGCCACGAGCGAGAGTGCGCCGGCGATCCCGGTCAACTCGGCGGCGAGGAAGACGAACATATAGAGGCAACTCACCAGCAGGACGAACGCGTACATCGCCGTGCCGTACCGTGCGTGGGCGTACTCCGTCAGTGAGTGGCCGTTCGGAATTACTTCCCGGATGCGTGGCCCGACTCTCGAGTAGGCCAGCATCGGAAGTGCTTCGCCGATCGCATAGCCGACGACGGCGGCGATCCCAAAGCTCGCCCCGGCCTCCGGCGCTGCCAGCAGAATCCAAACGCCCATCACGGAGGCAACGAGCGTCGCTGTCGTCCGGCCGGTTCCGGTCGAGTTCCGAGCCGTGATTAGATCCTCGACAGTTCCGACCCGTCGCCGCGAATACCAGAGTCCGATGACGGTAAATCCGACCAGCACTGCGATGGTCAGGCCGAGCGCCACAGCTGTGCTTACCACGATCAATCACCATCTGGAACGGTATCTTCCAGCTCGCCAGACGGTTCGAACGCGGCATCAAAGAAAGCGACTTCCAGTTCGACCGTCCGCTCGAAAAGCCGTGCCAGTCGTTGCTGTCGTCGTTGCGATGCGGCCGCGCCCTCTCGATCCAGTTCCGTCCGGAGCCAGGAGACGAACTCGTCGAACGCGGGATTGTCGTGGATGGTGACCCACTCTGAAAGGTAGTCCCGGCCCGGTAGCTCAGCCCCCATGCCGGCCCACGACCAATAGATCCACTCGGCCGGGACGAGAACTGCAAGGGTTTCTGCATAGCCACCCTCCCGTGCGGCACGCTCGAGCAGGTCCTGTAATGCTCGCGTCACCGGCTGTAGCGGGGGATCGGTTCGCTCGGCAGCGGCTACCTCGAGTGCGTCAAAGGATCGCTCGAAATAGTCGTCCTCGTCGTCGGTGAGTGTCCCGAGGAAGTCCGCGAGCCGGGACTTGGCAGCCATCGAGGGTGCATCGCCGAGTGCGTGGCCGAAGGTCCCGACTAATGTCTCGAGGAAGGCGTAGTCTTGGATGAGATACCGACGAAATACCGCGTCGTCGAGCGTCCCGTCGCGTAGTTCCTCGGTAAACCGGTGTTCGGTCGCACCGGTCCAGTCGGGCTCAGAACGCGCCCGACACCACTCGGTAAACTGCGGTCCGTCGCTGTTCGCGCCATCGCTGGACTCAGATTCGACGGTCGCAGCGTACTCCTCGAACGTGTCGGCGACGGAATCGCCGCTCATATCGACCACTCCTCCTGTCGCCAGGCGGCGTCCCAGAAGCGGTACTCATACCGTGCGGAGGTCCGGAACAGTTCGCGGTAGCGGTCACGCTCGTCGGGAGTCGACTCGGCCCACACCTCGTCCATCAGGTCCTTACACCACTCGGTGAGTTCCGTGAATTCCTCGCCGGCGTACATATCGATCCACTCGGCGTACCCCTCGTGGTCGGGCCGGCCCCGATCTGCCAGTCGCTTCCCGGTGACGTTGAACCCCCACATGCACGGCAGCAGTGCGGCGATCAGGTCACCGAAACTCCCCGTCGCCGCAGTCCGGACGAGGAAATCGGTGTACCCCTGCGTCGTCGGCGACGGCTCGGTCGTTTCCAGTTCGGCCTCGCTGATCCCGAAGGTCTCGGCATAGGCACGGTGCAGGTCCATTTCGGTGTTGATCGTCGAATCCAGCAACTCGGCGAACGTTCCCATCCGCTCAAGGTCGGGAGCCATCGCCGCGCCGTGGGCGAACACGCGGGCGTATTCGATCAGGTAGACGTAGTCCTGACGGACCCAATAGCGGAAGGGCGCTTCATCGAGCGTTCCCTCCCCGAGCTGGGAGACCATCGGGTGCTCGAGGATCGCCTCCCAGATCGGGTCCCCGATCGTGGACAGTTCATCAGTGGCGCGCATACGTGCTCATGGGTGCTTTGCCGACTTATAACTTCATAATATAGGCCGGTTATCGACCGCCTGAACATACTGAAAACTGTTATCGCGGCGGTTGGCTGTCTACGTCGGGACACGAAAACGGTGTGGCGTCTGTACAGGGTCGCAGAACGAGACAGCCGAGATCGAGACCAGACGGCGTTGACATCATTGCGGCGTCGTCTGGCCACTATTAATAACTCGAATTTGCTTGCACCCAATTATAAATAAGATAAGCACAGTAGTTAATAACAGATGACTCGAGAGACGATTCCCGTCACCGTGCTGAGCGGCACTCTCGGCGCGGGGAAGACGACCGTGTTGAACAACCTGCTGAACACGCGAACGGATCTGGACATCGCGGTGCTCGTCAACGATATGGGTGAGGTAAACGTCGATGCCGACCGCGTTGCCGAACACTCCGACATCTCGGAGGACGACGAGGAACTGGTGGAGTTATCAAATGGCTGTATCTGCTGTGAACTCCGTGGAGACCTGCTCGACGCACTCGCAAAGCTCGCACAGGCACGCGACTTCGACTACCTCGTCATCGAATCCACTGGGGTCGCCGAACCACTTCCAGTCGCCCAGACGCTCACGATGGGGTTCGACCAGTCGGATCTCGATCCGACCGCGTTCTACGAGGAGACCGGCATCGAAGTGATGGACTACTACGAACTCGACACGACGGTGACCGTCGTCGACGCCCACCAGTTCTGGACGACGTTCGACTCAAAAGAATCGCTGATGGACGGCGACACCGAAAAGGACCTCGGGAACCTGCTCGTCGAACAGATCGAGTTCTGTGACATGCTCCTGTTGAACAAGTGTGACCTCGTCGACGCCGAGACGCTCGCGGAAATCGAGGAAATGCTCTCCGTGCTCCAACCGCGGGCGGAGATCGTCCGGACCGAACACGGGAACGTCGACCCGGAACTGATCTTGGATACAGGTCGGTTCGACCTCGAGGAAGCGAGTCAGTCGGCCGGCTGGCTGCAGGAGCTGCGAGAGCCCCACGAGTCCGCTGAGGACGAACACGGCGTTACCTCGTTCGTCTACTCGTCGCGGCGTCCCTTCCATCCCGAACGGTTCGCAGAGTTACTCGACTCGCTTCCTACGAACGTCGTCCGGTCGAAGGGACACTTCTGGCTGGCTGGACGAGCGGAAATCGCGCTAGAGTTGAACGTCGCCGGGCAGTCGATCCGAATCACGCCAGCTGGCAGGTGGATTGCGTCCCTTCCACCTGAAGAGCGCGAGGCCTACATCGAAGACAATCCGGGGCTCGCGGATGTCTGGGACGAGACGTGGGGCGACAGAGGGACCCAGCTCGTTCTCATCGGCACCGAGATGGACCACGATGCCCTCCGTAGTGACCTCGACGACGCGACGCTGACCGACGAAGAGATGGATGCCGACTGGACTGCCTTCGAGGACCGCTTCCCAACGTTTGGTGGCGAAGAAAACGCCGAAGACGCGACCGAACAGGACGACCAGACGAGTGAGGATCAAGCCGAAGAGATCGGCCTGTCGGGCTAACGATGCCGTCGCCACGCTCGCTCTTTCAGACGGCCGTCGATGCAAACGTGCCGCGCCAGACACGCGAGGCCGCGATCAATGGGCTTGCCATGGCGGGTGCGACGACGCAACTTCGCGTCATCGCGGTCACGAGCGGTCTCGCCGGACCGTATCGGCGGCAGGCACTGTCTGCACTCGATCTGTGTGGAGCGACCGACGAACTCGACCGACTCGCTGCCGACTCGAGCCTTCACCGATCGCTCCGAAAACAGGCTGAAGCGTTGGTGTAGTCCCGCTTCTCGCGGTTTGCTTTTCGTCGCGTTGTAACTGAAGATCGCAGTTACGATATCGGCGCAGTCGAGAGAACACAGCGGGCGAAGATTACGGACACCCCCTTCAAGTGGGGTGTGCAGGTTCAACTGCGGTTCGGCGCTGTCCCCGCGAATCTGGACACCTCGCGAGGAGTCGCTCAGCAACTCGACGCGCGCCGACGATGTTCCGAGCCAGTGGTCCGACTGTTGTCTCCGCGAGTTTCCCCGCGACAGATACCCTCGAGTCGGTGCCGTCGGTTCGTCGCCAGGCGAGTGTCCGATCGTTGAGGACGGGAAAGCCGTTTGCACCGCGCTCGAGGCCGAGCGTCTCGGCGGTCTGGCTGACCAGCGGATGGTTGGGTGCCGGCTCGAGGCCCGTCGCAAGCAGGACTTGTGCGTTCGCTGTGGACGCGCCGTCAGCGAACCGGACGAGCAAGCCATCGTCGGTGGCGTGGGCGCATGCAATCTCGCCGAGACGGATTGTAAGGGAACCACGATCACGGGCATCGGTCAGTTGGTCCATGACGTAAGGCGGAATCGTCGCGTCGTTTCTGGCATTTCGGATTCGGTCGTGTCGTGCCTGAGAACCGGCT
This sequence comes from Natrinema hispanicum, assembly GCF_900111485.1. Lineage (GTDB taxonomy): Archaea > Halobacteriota > Halobacteria > Halobacteriales > Natrialbaceae > Natrinema > Natrinema hispanicum_A. The sequence goes on from NZ_FOIC01000023.1 coordinate 21,857, forward strand.
GGGAGCGTGTGGAGGTGGGTCTCGATATGTCCCCAGTTGATCCAGTATGGGTCGGCCTCCGGGAGTGCTGTCTGCAAGTCGTGTCGAGAAAGGAGTGTTACGTGCGTCTGTTCAGCGAGGCGACACGCGAGCTGTGCGGCTGTGATGCCGCCACCGACGATGATCGTCGTGCCATCGACCCCTGTCGCCGCCATCGGATCGAATCCGTCATCCCAGACGTGAGCGAGGGGCGCGGTGTCTGGCACTGTCGCCGTCCACTCCGGGTGCGTCGGCTGCGGACCGAGCCCGAGAGCGAGAACGACGCGACGAGTATCAAACGCCCCATCATCCGTCTCGACTCGAAGGGAGTCTCTGGAGCCCGGATCCGTAATAGCGCTCACTGTTCCCTGGACGTGACAGTCAGCAAGGCTGTGGCGGTCGATAACATATCTGGCATGGTCGAGAAAGAGGTCGAGGGTGGGCCGGTTCGGGTAGTCGTTGGTCGCAACGAGTTCGTCCTCACGGTCGTGTCCCGTTGCGAACGTCTCAAGCGAGAACGGCTCGGTATCGATGTGGTGGACGAACGACGAACGGAGCGTCTGCATGCCACACTGTCGCGCTTTGGTGGCGAACGATGCGAGCAACTCTTCTTGGGGGTCGATGATCCGGAGGTCGTCGTGCGTGTAGCCGCCGCTATCGAGGAGGTAATTTGCGAGACAGGTTCCGTGAACGCCGCCGCCGATGATGACGTACTCGTACATTGGATTTCGGTCGGTGATTGTTGGGTGGCTGTGTGCGCTACTGCTGCTCGTCGCCGCCGTCAGCCTCGAGGACATCTCGGGACCGGCCGGCTTGACGTCGATTCGACGGGTTCAGTGCACGGAGTGAAGCGTCAGCAGGGAGCTTTCGGACGATGAGGACGACTGTATACACCGCAATCGCCGCGACGACGATCGATCCGCCGGCGGCAATGCCGTAGACGTACGAGAGGGTGACGCCGGCAATCGCCGCGAACTCGGCGGCGAGTATTGCGAGAAGAATGGAATGTTTGAAACTCCGTGCAACGAGCGCTGCGGTGGCAACCGGAACGACGAGCATTGCTGCCACGAGGATGACACCCATGATCTGCATCGCACTGACCACGACCAGCGCCGTGAGGACGACCATGAGTCGCTTGTAGCGTCTGACGCCGAGTCGTACCGCGCGAGCGGCCGTCGCATCGAAGGTGACGTACAACAGTGGCCGATACGCCAGCGTGACAAGCCCGCCGACGAAGACGCACATGAAGACGAGACGCCCGACGTCACCTTTCGATACGGTCGCCAGACTTCCAAATAGGTAGGCGTCGATCCCGACGGCGATACCGCCATCGGTCGCGGTAATGAGGATGCTCCCGACCGCGAATCCGCCGGTCAGTACGATCGCCAGCGACGTGTCGGTATACGCGCCGGCGTGTTCGACTAGCAACTCGACGAGGAGGGCCGTGACGACCGCGACAATAAACGCGGTCAGCAGCGGCGACAGCGACAGCTCGAACGTCGCGTTGAGAAACAGGCCGACGGCGACGCCGGCGAATGCAGTGTGTGCGAGCGTATCGCTGATCATCGATATTTCGCGATGCACGAGGAAAGTACCGACGAGCGGCCCGATCACAGCAACACAGACGGCAGCGAGGTATGCTCGCTGCATGTAGGGATAGCCGAGCATCGGAACACCGAGGACCTCGGCGAGAAGCCCCATCGCTGCACCGTAGACGTCCTCGAGGAACCACTCGAAGAGTCCAGCCAGTTCCCCGAGGAGCCATCCGAGCATCGACATCCTCTCGACTGTCGTTTCAGGTACGGGTGATGGTTGTGGGGTCATGGTCAGTGGTCGTGGTGAATGACGTGTTGATCGGTGCCGTACGCAGCTGCGAGTGTATCGGTCGAGACGAATTCGTCCGGATCCCCATCGAAATACAGTCGGCGATTAAGACACGCGATCTCGGTCGCGTACGTCGTGACGACGCCGATATCGTGTTCAATGAGGATAACCGTCAGCCCAGTCGCGTTGAGCGTATGAAGGAGGTGATAGAACTCCTCCCGGGACTCTGCGTCCACGCCGACGGTCGGTTCGTCCAGAACCAAGAGATCCGCCTCCGAGGCCAGCGCACGGGCGATGAAAACCCGCTGGCGCTGGCCGCCAGAGAGACGGCCGACGCGCCGCGACGCGAGATCCGTAATGCCGACTCGGTCCATCGCATCCTCGATCGCACGGCGATCCGCCCGTGAAAACCGGCCGACGAGCCGGTGGGGGTATCGCCCCATCGTGACCGCTTCGCGCACCGTCACCGGCATATCGCGTGCCGTCTCGGTGACGTTCTGTGCGACGTATCCGACACGTTTGCCATCGTCAAACTCGTGAGCACGGTCGCCGAAAAGCGTCACCGATCCCGTATCCGGTCGTTTGAGACCGAGCATGAGCTCGAGGAGCGTACTTTTGCCGCTCCCGTTGGGACCGACGAGCCCGAGAAACGTTCCCGGTTCGACGTCGATCGAGACGTCCTCGAGGACCGGCCGCTCACCGTAGCGAAACGACACCTCGTTGACGCTGATGATCGGATCCGCTGGGTGCCGTTCGGTCGCTGTTTCGGTTGTCATCGCATGTCCTCGAGATCGACGAACGCGTCGCCGTGGGCTGTTATCCACGCCGTCGTCCGATACGGGGCGGCCACATCCGGCGGGTAGATCGTACAGGCCGATCGTCCCGTCGTCCCGACGACGACCGCCAGCAGTCCCGCACGCGATGAGTCAGTCGCCCCTGGTTCTGCCGATCCGGTCCACTCCGGTTCGGAATCGGTCGGCACTGAGTCGCTCATTACGCGTCGAGGGCCTCCGTCAGCGTCTCGAGGTTGATGTTCTCCATAATCTCGACGTATCCCCAGCCCTCATCGGCCCACTCTTGGGTCTGTCCGGGGATCGGCGTCAGTGGGAGCACGTCCGTTGCGTCGGTCTCTTCGACGAGTTGCTCCGCTGCTGTCTGCGATTCGAGCGGATCCGCACAGACGTACTCGAGGTCGTGCTCCGCGATGACCTCCTGTGCTCGTTCGATATCTTTCGGGGTGGGCTGGTCATCCGGCGAGAGACCGGTAAGCGTCTGCACGTCGAACTCGTAGCGTTGTCCGAGATACTGGAATGCGTTGTGTCCGGCGACGAACACGACGTCTTTGGACGCGTTCTGGAGTTTAGATTGGAACGCGTCGTCGAGTTCGTCCAGCCTGGTGCTGTACGCGTCGGCGTTTTCGGTATACGCCTCGGTATTGTCGCCGTCGACATCGGCGAAGCTGTCGCGGATGGTCTCGACCGCCTGTTTGGCGCGCATTGGATCGAGCCAGAAGTGGGGATCGCGACTGCTGGCGTGGTCGTGATCGTGACCGTCTTCCTCGGCCGCGTGCGCTTCCTCGTCGCTACCGGCGTGATCGTGGTCGTCCGCAGTTCCGTGATCGTGCTCGCCGTCGTCATGAGAGACTCCCTCCGCTAGCACCGTTACAGACGACCCGGTGTCATCGGTAAGCTCGAGCGTGACAGTCCCGGATTCGGTGTGAACCACGTAGTATTCCGCCATACTGTCGCAACTCTCGACGCTGTGGGCTTCGTGAACGACGGAACCTGAAGTCGGGTGAACGGTGTCGTGGGTGTCCGTGAAGAACGCGTACTCACCGCCCTCGTCGGCTTCGAAAGCAACGTAGCCGGTCTCTTCGGGAAGTTCGACGGCGTACGGCTGGTGGGTTTGTGAGAACGTCGCCGCGTTCGCTGCAGACGGAGCTGCGGTGAGTGAGTCCGTATCGCCGTCTTCCATATGGCCACACGCGTGAGACACCGCGTGACTGTCGAGGGGGTCGTCACTGTGTGCGACGTCGTGACCGTGGTCATCCTCTCCACCGTGGTCGTGACCGCCCTCAAGGAGGGATATCCCCTCGCCAACGGCCACGGTTTGCACGTTGGCGTCGTCGTCTTGAACGCTATGGACGAGGTCGTCAGCCCAGGGCTGGAACCCCTCCATCCCGTGGATGAACAGATCGGACTCGAGAATCGTCCCTTGGACCTTCGGACCCGGTTCCCAGCCGTGTCCGTGCTGTCCGATTGGGACGAGCGTCTCTGCGGTCGCAGTATCGCCTGCGACCTTGCTCGCAAAATCCCCGAATACGAAAAAGGATGACTGTGCCACTGTCCCGTCGCTGCCCGAAGAATCCGAGAGACATCCTGCGACCGTCCCGAGCGTGGCTGCTCCAAGGCTCGTTGCAATAACTTGCCGGCGGGTATGTTGCGACATCTGTTGCTAAGTCTGACCCACTAGATAATAATAGCTATGATAGCAAGTGGGGATATTAATAAAATTGCCCAGTATCACAGAGCGTGTTATCAACATCACTGTGGACCTTGCTACCACCTCTTTGCGAGGTGCGGTGACCGTGCCCGTCACTGTCGGTCTTCATGAGCGGAGACATCACAACGACAAGCACCGTCCGCTGGATGCACAACGATGAGGGTTGACTACAGGATTCCCCGAGGCAGTTCACTCGCTTCGTTCCGCTTCGAGGGCCTGCAGCGTTTCGTAGGCGTCAACCGCGTACGTCATCGCCGGGCCGCCCCCCATGACGACGGCGATTTTCAGCGCATCGACGATTTCATCATGGGTTGCACCAGCCTCGAGTGCGGCGTCTGTATGCCAGAGAATGCAGTGGTCACAGCGGGTGACGACGCCGATCGCGAGCGACAGCAGCTCCTTGGTCTTGTGATCGAGGACGGTTGTTGCTTCTGCCGATTCGATGAAGCCCGAAAACTGTTTCAGTTCCGGTGCTTCCTCCACGAGGTCGCCGAGCGTCCCCTTGAATTCGTCTAGCTCCTGTGTGCGAGACATCATGTAGCTACTCACCGAGGAGGACTAAAGCCTGATGGGGTATCCCGGGTAGCGTCAGCCGATACTGCCTGTTTATCGCGTGACTCCACCAGAACCGGTACCGCTCGAGTTCTCGCTCTCTTGAATTTTACGTACAACGGCACAGTGTTCGCCGTGTAGCATCGTCCGATTTCGGCGGTTGGGAGAACGAGAAATAACAGTCGTTACTGAGTGGCTCATACGGTCTGCTGTAACGAGTTACCGGTGCAACCGTAGTGCGGGTCGCGGTTGCACCGGAACTGACTGATAGTAGTCCGTATCATAGAAGTATTCCTGCGATGTTGATTACATCCACATTATCATGAATTGGCCAATAAGTAGATGTGCTTATTGACTACTGGGATTCCGACCAATCAGCGTATCTGGCCGAAGAGTCGTGATGAATACAGAGCGCGAATGCAGTCCAGTTCTCGAGGAAAGGTGTTCGTTCAGTACAGAGGACGTAGCCAGTGCTCCTGGCCACTCACCAATCTTCACCAGTAGAGCCGGACTGGTACCTACGAATCTGGGATCGACACCGGAACGTCGCTCTGACCTACGGCCAGCCCGCTGGAAGCTCGTCCGGGTGGGCGGTCAGCAACTCGACGAGCGGCGCGATCTCGTCGAAGCGCGGCCCGCGCGTAACCGTCTCCGAATCGGAGTCCCACTCGATGAAGCCCGCCTCGTCGAGCTTCGGGAGATGGATGTGGTACAGCCTCGTCACGACATCCTCGCGTCGCTCGTCGTTGGTGAAATCCGCCGGGGCGAACTCGGCTACGTCTCTTGGGTTTGCGTCGACAAGCGCCGTCAGGACGCGGCGCCGAGGGGACTTGCTGAGTACTTCGAAGAACTCGTCGAGCGTGGGACGCTCCCGTTGAACAGTCTGATCGCGTGGCGAATGGTCGGTCATATGATTGCGAAGGATCAGATGAGGTTCTCCAACCGACCCATCTGATTCAGGCTACTGTTTGGCTCGGTCCAGCAAAAAGACTGTGCAAAACGCAGAAAATGGGTTGTGAAATTCGCACCTTTCACTGGTTTAATTGCTGATTCACTACCTTGCTCGGATGGTTCGACAGTCTGCCGATTGGACTACTCCTCGTCTCCCTCGAACTCGAACTCCGCCCAGGGGCGAGTGTGGTGATTGGTGACGATTTCGGAGGACTCGATACTGAAGCCCATCGAAGCGAGGTTGTTGGTGATTTCGGTCAGGTCCCGAGTGTCAGTGGCGACGACCTCGACGTAGATGTTGTGCGTGCTGGTGAGCATCTCTCGGACGTCGACCACTCCGTGGCGATCCAGTGCGTTGACGGCCAACTCCTCGCGCTCGTCGGCGGGGGCGCTACAGACGAACAGCACGTGCAGCGGGTAGTTCGCCAGCTCGTAGTTGATTTTTGGGAAGTACCCCTCGATGATGCCCGTCTCCTCTAGGTTCTCGATGCGGTTGCGGACGGTGCTGGCGGAGACGTCCACCTCCTCTGCGATTTCGGCGATCGTGATGTTCCGGGCATCCTTCTGTAGCAAAAACAGGATCCCACGATCGACATCGTCGAGTGCGACTTCACCCATAGGTTCGTACAAACTCGCCATCTGCGTAAATCTTCGTCCGCGTCGCGGGAATTCACACCGTCGATGTATCACACAGCGAGGGCGACGTATCGGGGCTGCTCATTCGAAAGCCGAACTGCGGTTTTTGCACATACTGGGGCTATATTTGCGTAATGTGGAACATTTGAGCAAATATTTATATATTGTTGCAGCTTAGGGTGGGTAATGGTTTCACACGTCACGTCGTATCGGGTGGTCAAGGCGGTAGCCCGGAAAGAGGGTGTTTCGCCGACCGAGTTATCCCCTCCCTTGTTCAGCGTCATCGATCCGGAGGCGCTGGACGCGCTCGTTCAGGAGGATGTGGACTCGAACACCAGTCAGGTGGAAATCGAGTTCACATACCTGGACTACATCGTTCAGATCCGGAACGGCCCCACAGTGAGTATCTCGGTCCAGGATAGAGACACATCGATGGAGAATCCCGAGTCCTTGCCTGAACAGTGAGCCAGCGTTGTGGAGTACTCCCCTTGGAACTCCGTATTCTCAGGAGGGTGCGCATACGCAGAGGAAGCTGCAGTGATTCCTCATTCGCACTCAATCTTCCAGATTCATCGATAGAATCGTGTGCGAAGATAACACTATGGATTCATCATCAATTAACTAATGTGAGGATTTAAACTGTTTTCGAAACAAGGTCTAAGTATGAGTGATAAGAAGCCGAACAACCCACTGTCGCCGTACTACCCATCAGAAACTCCCAGTCTCTCAGGGAACGTTCCCAAGTGGATAGCAATCGGTGTCGTACTGTGGGGGGTTTTCTGGGCGATTTACATGCTTCTTGACCTTCTTTTTGGAAGTATCCCGTCTCCATTCTAAATGGAATAAAAGTGTGTGTCTAAGATATTTAATCATACTCTGTTACCTGCTTGCTCTGTACTTACCGATTCAATAATGATTCTGCGCGACAGCAAATAGTGAATTTCCACTCGAGACAGATCTTATCACCGGATGCGTCCTGCCATCGACCGCATCGTACTACGCCGGATTGCGTTGTGCTGTGGTCACTTCAAATCGTGCGCCCCCGTCCTCGCTTTCGGTCACGCCGACTGTCCAGCCATGAGCTTCGGCGATTCCCTTGACAATGGCGAGCCCGAAGCCCGTTCCCTCACTCGTCGTCGAGTAGCCCTGATCGAATATCTCCTCACGTATCGCGGGTGGAATGCCCGGCCCGTCGTCTGCGACGTAAAATCCATCACGGCTCTCGAGTCGGCCAACGCGGATCGTCACATCGTCGCCGCCGTGGGTCAGCGCATTCGAGAGGAGATTCTCGATTAGCTGCCGTAGCCGAGCCTCGTCACCTTCGAGGCGATAGTCCCCGAGCGCGATATCGATGGTCGCACGGTCGTTCGGAAGCGTCTCACAGACCGACTCGAGTAGCGTCTGCAAGACGATCGGCTGGGTCTCGTCGACCTGCTGGCCGTTGCGTGCGAGGGTTAGCAGATCGCCGATGAGCGCGTTCATCCGCTTGTGAGCAGCCTTGATGCGATCGAAGTCCTCCGCTGCGCCGCTCTCACGGCCGAGTTCGAGTGCAGCCTGGGCGACTGTCAGCGGGTTTCGGAGGTCGTGACTGACAACGGAGGCGAACTCCTCGAGACGGGCATTGGTCCGTTGAAGTTCACGCTCGCGTTCTTTGCGCTCAGTAATATCCTGAAACGCGCCGCGCGCACCGATGAGGGTGCCATCGTCGTCGTACCACGGCGCTCCGAGCGTTCGAACCCAGCGTCTCTCATCGGCAGCCGTGATGATCCGTAACTCTAGATCGTAGCCGTCACCTGTTTTCCGCAGCCGTTCGAACGCGTCCGTAATCGTCGCTCTATCCTGTGGATGATAGAAGTCGATTCCGTCTTCAACCGCCGGCTCGTACTCGGTTGGCAGTTCGTGGATGCGATAGACTTCGTCCGTCCATCGCATCGTCTCCGTACGGAAGTCGACCTCCCAGCCGCCGATATCCGCGGCGCTCTGGATCTGCCGAAGGAACTCCCGCTTTTGCTCGAGTTCACGGGCACGTTGTTTGTGTTTGGTAATGTTTCGCCCCTCGGTGACGAGTAGGACGACATTGTCCCGTTCGTCCGTGATCGGTCGAATCGAGAAGTCGATGATTGCCGTTTCATCAGCACCTTGTACTTCGACGTCGTATCGGACGAATTCGCCGTTCGCAGCCGACGTGACGGCGTCTTTCAGCTGCATCCGAGTGTGCTCGTCTCGCTGCCACCAATACGTGTCCCAGAACAGTTCGCCGATGACCTCCTCGCGTTTGAGACCGCCGAACTCGAGCGCGGAGTCGTTAGCTTCGAGCAATGTTCCGTCGGTGTCTAACAACCCGATATACTGGTACGTCTGGTTGAAGATGGCGTCGTACCGGCGCTCTCGATCTTTCTGTGCGGTGATATTGCGCGTCGCTCCGACGAGTTTCTCGACGGTGCCATCGACAATGACGGGAGCAATCCGCGTCTCCCAGTAGGGTCCCTCGTTGGGGACCGAAACGAGCTCTTCGTATTCGATTGGTTCACGCCGGGCAACGCACTCGCGGTACTTCTCGAGGATGGAATTTCCCTCTTCAAAACCGAAGACATCACGTAACCCCCGCCCGCTGAGTTCGTCGCTTGTAAGTCCCGTGTGGCGTTCATACGCGGGATTAACGCGTTCTAACTGAAACTTGTCCGTCTCCTCGTCGAGATCGATGAGGAAAAGCGCATCCTGCGTGTTCTCGAACAGTGTTTCTGCGAGTTCGACTCGTTCTTGACGTGCCTTGCGCTCGGTAATTTCGCGGGAAAGTATCGTGAGACCATCCGCGTTAACGTAAATGGACACCTCGATCCACGAGTCGAGTGGATCGCCGAATCGTGTCTCGAACGAGCGTGCTTCTTGCGTTTGAATCGCTTCCCGACACTGTCCCTCGAATTTGGACCCCCGAAACGATGGAACGACATCCCACACGACTTCGCCTTCGATAGCCGCTGCTGGGACGCCAGTCCACTCATCCATCCGGTCGTTCCAATACGTGACTCGACACTCGGTATCTACTGCACAGCATGCGTCCGAGATACGCTCGGTCAATCGTTCATATGTTGATTGGCTATTGCTCATCTGATCATTATCGTCCGACGGCGTCTTCGAGACACCGTATCAGTAGCGAGTACTGGTCACTTCCGGGCGCAGACTGATGAGACGCTGTTACGCCCCGTGCGATGGCTCCAGCGGTCGGGTCGTCGGTTTCGCTTCCCGCAACCGATTCGAAACGGGCGTCGGCGGTGACACAGCGGGCGGAGACTGCGCGTTCTGGATGGACCTCCGATACGTTCCGTCGGGACACGTTTTCGGCGTTCATTCGTGGCTGAGATAATCATCCAGTCCGACAAGTTGGGCGATCGCCGAACCGTGCTCTGGTCGGCGGTTTCGTCCCAATTCCGCGGGGGGTTAGTCTCCAGTGACTGCCTTGCGGATCCGATCAGCCAGTTCGTCGTACTGTTCGGTATCTGGCCCCTTCTGGACGTAATCGGTTACGCCAGTCTCGATCGCCTGACTGGCCACCGATTCACTGCCTTTGGCAGTGAAGACGATGAACGGCATCGTCGCGTCCTCCTCGCGGACGGCTTTTAAAAAGTCGATCCCGCTAATCGCTGGCATCTGATAGTCGCTCACGATACAGTCGAACGATTCCTCCTCGAGTCTGGTCACCGCTTCGAGGGAACTCGCTCCGGTGGTAACGGTCATATCGTCGTTCTCGCGCTCGAGGTAGGCACCGATCGTCTCGGGAAGTCCCGGTTCGTCGTCGACGAGTAACACCTGAATTGTCTCGCGCTCGTCAGGCTGACTGTCCGGTTCGTGCACACTCTCGAACTGGATCTGATGGCGAACCGCGAGGTCGAGCCACTCGCCAATGTTACCGTGAAGGCTCGTAGACTCGACGATCTGTTGCTCCGGATCGTACGTGATCAGTCCAGTGTCCACGAGTTTAGGAAAATGGCTGTGATGTAACGACGTGCGCAGGTGCTCGTGATCGACCCCTCGAGACTCGTCTCCATTGACCTCTGCGATCACGTCGGCGAGTTCGTCGACCGTCGCAGCTCTATGCTGACGAAGGTGGAACAGAACAGTTCGCCGACTGGCGTCGGAGAGTACGTGAAATAATTCGTCATTCGAGAAATCGGGGCGGCCGCGGCCGTCCGGAGTACCTTCGTCTACCATACTTGGTAGAGATAACCACACAATCATAAGCGTTATTTACAATTCGGAAATATTATAAAAATACCCGATAGTCCAGCTATGCGGACGTCCTTCCGGGACAGCAGGATCTCATGGCTGGTAAAACTCTCAAAATTCTGAAAATCAGCCTCCTAAGTGTTGCTGGCGACAGCAGCGTTCGGTTAATGATAGAACAAATCGCAAGATAGTTAATACAGTTGTCTAATATTTCAGAGAGGAATCGAAACCCATGCGCCGTCGTCAATTTATTGTCGCCACCGGTCTCGGAGCGGTCACCGCTCTGGGTGGATGCCTCGGTAGCAAGTCACCACCACCACGGAAGTCGAGCGTCGTCTCCGACTTCGAGGTGAGCGACGGCACACTCGTCGTTGATCTTGCCGACAATAAGTGGGTCATGTCCCGTTACGACGGGTCGCAACAGTCTCCCGCCACGGTAAGCCCCGTTGGTATCGCCAGCGCGAAAGGCAGTAGTGGCGGTGGCGGTGGCCGAGGCGCAACCGGACGCGGCACCGGCGGATACACCTCCGCGCCACATACGAGCCACGGACACGCGTGGTACCACGGTGGCGACTACGCCGACGACTGGTACGAAGATCACGAGGAGGAAGTGACGCAGTACCCTGTTACTGTCGCCGCACTCGGGGTCGCCTATCTCGGTAGCACCGATCAGATGCAAGACGAGGCACCAGACGCAGGCACAGTCTCCTGGGACGAGACGTTCCAGAATCCGAGCGGGACCGTCATGTACGACATCACCAACCGTCCGGAATTCTCTCAGGCGGGCTGGTATCGCGTCGGCGCGAACATCGTCGGTGGCGATTCGAATCACGACTTCCGCTGGGAGTGTTACGATCTCGAGGTCAGCGACGGCGCTACGGGCTTTCGGATCGACGAACAGTGGAAGGTGTCGCCACGCATCTAAGCTGTGTGTCTCCCCTGCCCTCGACGTGCCCGCTCGAGGCAAATCTGAGCAAACGGTGAGCCGCTTTCCCATGTCCGATACACGAACTGCGACGGCTGCCCTCCTCGTGCTGACGTTCGTCGTCTCGTTCTGTAGTTTCGTCTATGAGTTCGTCTACTCCGAACTGCTAACGGTGATGTACGGCGGGACCGTGACGCAGTACGTCATCACCGTCGGGCTGTACTTCTTCAGCCTCGGCGTCGGCGCTGCGCTCTCAGACGACCTGAATCCCGAGGACTACGGCGGGAACTTCTTTCGAACGGAAGTGCTTCTCGCTGCCGTCGCTCCCGCGGGCTTTCTGCTCATTGTCGGCCTCAACAGCGTTCGGGTTCCACGAGCCGTTCCACCGGAACTGCTCTGGACAGTCGCACGGCTGCCCGTCGTCGTCGTCGGCTTTCTCTCGGGATTCGAACTCCCGCTTTTGACCCACATGGTCGACGACCGTGACGACGACGGCACGACAACACCCGCGTGGATCCATCGCCTCGGCGACCGGCTTCACGACTGGACCGTTACCTGCCTCGGCGTCTTCTGGAACGTCGAGCGCAAGGAAGGGCGACGGAGCGGACTGTCGGTCGTACTGGCGATGGACTACGTTGGCGGCCTCTGTGGGGCGGTCGTGTACGCCAGACTGCTGTATCCAAGACTGGGACTCATCCCGACGATTTTCGTGCTCGCGCTGCTCAACGCCGTCGCAGCACTCGCCTTCGTCGGCTACTTCAGCGGCTGGTCGTGGCCGTCGTCCGACAACGATGATCGGAGACTGTTCGGTGACTCGACGCCGACACCGCTCGTCGGTCGCGTCCCGAAGACACTGCTCGTCGTCTGTCTGTTGCTGACCGCATCGTACGCGGGCGTCGTGGCTAACCACGAGACGGCAGACGAGCGACTGTCGGAACTCTACCTCGAGCAGCAAATCGAGAACGAGTATCCCCCGGGCGCGATGAGCGTCGAGATCACCGACCAGGAGACGACACGATACCAGCACGTCATCCGTTACGAGCGCACCTGGACCGGTGCCGGGCCGAACCCGCATTTCACTGGGCGCTCCGAACAGTGTCTCCGGCTCGGGTCGGCAGTCCAACTGTGCGATAGCTGGGCCGATAGCTATCACAACGGCCTCGTCGACGTGCCGATGTCGCTGGTCGACCACGGCCCCGAGACGAAGGTGCTCGTCGTCGGCGGCGGCGACTGGATCGCCATCGACCATCTCCGACAGTACAACGTCACCGTCGACCACGTCGACCTCGACGCCCAGTTCATGAACATGACGAAGCACGACCCGTTCTTCCGTCACTGGCACGACGACGCCTACGAGTACGACCGCCTGCAGACGACTGCCACCGACGGCTACCGCTATCTCCAGCAGACGAACGAAACGTACGATCTCGTTCTCCTCGACGTCCCAGGTGCGACCGACGACGACCTGCTCACGCTCTATTCGAAGGAGTTCTACCGCTCCGTCCGCCAGCATCTCACGGACGACGGCATGATGGTGACGTGGGCGTACTCGGCAGACCGCTATCCCGAACATCACAAAGCGTTCGTGAACACGGTCGGTGCCGCCGGATTCACCCGACAACTGCCCTACTGGGCGTGGGAGGACATCGACAGCGACGGCGAGACCGAACGGGTCGAGCGATTCTACGCCTTCGCACCCGGCGGTCGACAGCCGCTATCCGTCGCCGATGGGACCGCGTACGTCCAGCAGTACCGTGACCGCTATCACGACCGTCAGTGGCACCGTGTCCCCCGCTACCGTGGTGTACGGGTGAACTCCATTTTCCATCCGAACTACGATGTCCTCGTCGATACCTGACCATGCCCGAAGACATCCCTCACTCCACCGACGACAGGCCCACAAAACTGTACTTCGGCTATGCCGATACGACGCCGGAGCTCGAGACACTCGACGTGAAGACCGTCCACCCCGACACGCTGCTCGAGTCGCCGGCGGTGTTTACTGTCATCGGCGAGTCACACTACGTCGGGCTGCCCACGCTCGGCTTTCACGAACTCTGTTCCTGTCGGCCGGTGTCGCTGGAAACTGCCTACGAGACACCACTGTCAACCGACGTCGAACGCACGTTTCGCTTCGACGGGGACACCCTTCTCGCGACGACGACTGTCTCGGGTCGACCGATCGACGCGTTCCCCGGCCCCGAGGCGGCAACGGTTGCATTCCGGTTTGGTCCTAACGCGTGGACCACGATCTGCGTCGACGAGGCAGGCTACGAAACGTATCACACCTATCCGGAGTACGGACTGGCGCTTTATACCGAGACGAACCTGCGCCCGCATGCGTCGCGTGCCGGGCGCTCGAGCGACGAACTGACTGACGATACAGTCAACGAGACGACTGCCACCACACCACAACAGACCAGCGAACACACACGATGACAGGTAATTCTACGCAGACGACCTACAACGGTGATGTCACGATCAACGGCTCGGAACGCCCACCGATCGAACTACACGACCCTGCCGACGTGTTCGTCACAACAGACGGCGTCGGCGGCGACTTCGAGGTTCGCAACGCAGAGTACGTATTCACACACCAGTCCGTCGACAGCGGCGTCAGCGTCGCCGATGCGGAGACGACGATCCGTGGCGAGCTCGAGGACGGCTACGTCGAACGGACCGATGGCGACATCCGCATTACCGATACGGAAGACGTGTTCGTCGCCACCGACGCTGTCAACGGCGAGTTTTCCGCACCCGGCGCGGAGAACGTCTATACGGACGACATTTCGGCAACAGCGACGCCTGACGAATACGACGTCTCGACCGTCGGCTGGCAGCAGTCCGGGCACGCGAGCGATCCATCGGCCGGCGTCTACGCGGTTGGAATGGATCACGAGATCGAACTCGAGGGGGTGCGGACGGACATCGAACTCTACCTCGTCGGCCACGGCCACCAGGTGTCCGTCGACGGTCGCAGCGCCGACGTTTCCGTTCACTTTCTCGGGTACGACAATACCGTCCACGTCGGCCCACATCTCGCGACCAACGTCGTCTCCGATACTGGCTTCGACAACGAAATCGACGCCGAACCGTATCCCGCAGCCGACCTCATCGAGATGTCCCGCAAGGAGGCATACGCGAACGCGGGATTCGGCCGCCGGAAAGTGACCTTTCAGGTCCCAGCAGACGACGAAAACTGGTGTTCGAACTGCGGACGGGATGCCGATGCGATTATCGAACGCCACCAGATGGAGGCGTTCTTCCTCTTTCGTATCCCTGTGTGGACCTACGAGCAAAGTACCAACCCCGCACAGGAGTGTGAACACTGCTCGCCAAACGTCGTTCACGCCGAACTCTTACCCGAAGAACGGCGGCGAGTTTTCGAGTGACGGTCGTATCCACCGAAACTATATAGCACACTGAAATCTATCGTGAGTATGACCGTCATATCGAGAGCTACATCGCGTCAATCGGGGTGTCACGAGGTGGTGCAATAACATGTCGAAAAACGAGCCGAAACCGGCCCTGATGTCATCGTCGGCCTGTCGGTACACGTTCGACCCATCGACGCAGACGGACGCCGAACTCCAGACGACGTGGGAGTGTCCACACGAGGCACATCCCGAGAGCGAATACTGCGTGTTCCACATGAGTCGGGATGAACGCGTGGCACACGACGTCACCGCCGACGACATCGTCGATGTCCTCCAAACGAACCTCGAGTCGCCGGACACCCGCGTCAACGAGTACGTGGGTGCGGACCTGCCACACCTCTCGCTTACGTATCAGGACATCAACGGCTCGACGAACCACGTTCTCAATTTCCAGCATGCTGACATCGACGGGCTGGACCTCACCCACGGCCGCCTCGATCAAGGACTCATCCTTCGGGAGGCGACCATCGGGCAGCTCAAGTTCGAAGACTCGGTCGTTACGGGCGTCGTCGAGGCGAGCGACCTGACCGTCCAGGGAACGGTGACGACCGACGAAGCGACGTTCGAACAGGACGTGCGACTCGACGGGGCCGTCTTCCACGGTGACGTGGACTGTGATGAGACGACGTTTCGAGGCGATACCACGTTCGAAGCGGCGACGTTCCACGGCGTTGCTCACTTCCGAAACGTCGAAACCAGTGGCAGTAGTCACGTCCTCGAGGATCACATCTCCTTTGCCGACGCGACGTTTCGCGACGACGCGAGTTTCCGACAGGCGACGTTCGAGTACGTCACGTTCGAAGGCGCACAGTTCACTGCCGGTTCCGACTTCGAACACACTGATTTCAGTGGTAACGCCCGGTTCGACGGCGCGACGTTCCAGCAGATGGCTGACTTCGACGAAGCGCGGTTCGACGACGACGCGAGCTTCGAGGACGTACGCTTCATGCAACTCGCCGAGTTTCGCGGCGTCGAATTCAACGGCGGCAGTCGAACCACGAACGACGATGTGACCTTCGAGGGGGCAGTCTTCGAGAGTGAGGCCGACTACAAACTCGCTCACTTCCGATTCGCGGATTTCAAAGACGCGACGTTCAAAGGACAGGTCAACTTCGATCGGGCAACGTTTACCGCCCGTGCGGACTGCCACCGTGTGCAGGTCGCCGACGAACTCGACCTCGCCTGTGCGACCTTCGAAGACGAAGTCGAGTTCAGCGAGAGCAGTTTCGGCGACGACGTCATTGCCGTCGAGACGGAATTTCAGGGCGACGCGACGTTCGACGAGGTGACGTTCGACGCTCGAGCGCGATTCGACGAAGCCCGCTTCAACGGAGATGCGAGTTTCTCTGCGGCGACGTTCCACGGGCTCGCCGAGTTTCGCGGAGCGGTGTTCGAAGGTGAAGCGCGACATCTCGAGGAGAACGCATCGTTTAGGGAGGCCGTCTTCCGAAAAGACGCCGAGTTCGAGGCGGCGAACTTCACGAACGTCTCGTTCTGGGACGCGACGTTCCACGGGCGGTGTGACTTCCGGCACGCAATCATCCACGAGTCGGCACAGTTCCGGCTGCTCGATGGTGAGCGCGATACGTACGTCGATTTCACCGATGCGACGATCAATGGCGGAACGATCTCGCAGGTCGGCGGCGACGCGATTCCGTACGACCTCACGCGGGCAACGATCGGCGATATTCAGCTCGAGGGACAAGGGAACGAACACGAACTGCTCGACCACTTCCGGTTTTGTCTGACCGAGTTCGACCACTTCGACTTCAGCACTCATCACGCGTATCTCGAGCGCAACGACTGGACGATCCACGATTTCGTCGGCAACAACGCGACCGGCCAGTTTGCTGTCGAGATGAACAACGAAATCATCGAGGAAACGTATCGCAAAGCTCAGGACAGCGCCGATGCGGTCGGCGATACGCCTGCAAGCAGGGAGTTCGAGTTCAAACGCTACTACTACAACCGCAAGACCAACCTCGACATCATCCGCAGCGAATACTCGCTGAATGCGTTGGGACGCGTCAAAAAGAGCGCAAGCGTCATTCTCAATATGTTCATGCAGGTGACCTGCGGGTACGGTAATCGACTCCCACGGATTGCTGCGTTCACCTTCCTGTTGCCCGCACTATTCGGGCTGTTATATGCCCTCGGCGGTCCGTTCCTGACTCAGGCAGGAAGCGTCTTCAACGCGAGTGGGGTCGACAAGACGCCACCGGACGTCCTCTTCGACAGCGTCTACTACAGCTACATCAGCTTCAGTACGGTCGGTTACGGTGACATCAACCCGCTCGGCCCCGCAGCACGGGTGCTCGCCGCGAGTCAGGGGATGTTGAACGGGTTGTTCTTCACCCTCCTTACGTTCACGCTATTCAAGCGCGTGCTCGGTGGGAGTTAACCCACCCACCGGGGAGAATTGTCTATATGAGATATGCCTTCTTAAATATCAGTGAGAATATTGTAGATAAGAAATGATAAATAAATCAACTGCATCTGCTTGTTAGACGGCCTGGAGATGTTCCTCCCGGAGTTCGTCGTCCGTGACTTCTTGTCCGTGGACCTCCTTCATGTGTCTCTGAGCCAGTTCTACCGCCTCTTCTTCGTCTTCCGATTGAATATTGACATCCTCCTCCGGCTGAAGCCCGAGGAATCCCGAGCGTTGGGATATTAGGGTTTGCAGACTCCCTGTTCTCTCGGTGTAAACCGTCCGCTCTCGCGGTCGAACAGGAAGACTCCGGGCTGTGCCAACCAGCCGTTACTCATATCCCCGGTCGGGGGACTCTGAGTGTAGCTTCAAGCGTGAGCGTATAACGATATATTCTCTGAACGCGTATCTCACAGAATGGGAGCGAAGAAGTATATCGTTGATCTCAGCGACGAAGACCGCAAGACGCTCGAACAGTTCACGTCCACTGGTGAACAGAGAGCACAAGAGAACACACGCGCACGCATCCTTCTGAAAGCTGACGACGGGCTCACTGATGCGACAATCAGTGAGCACGTCGGCTGTCATCCCCAAACTGTCCACAACACGCGCAAAGACTACACTGAACGAGGGCTCGCGGCGATTCATCGCCGCAAGCCCGATCGGGAGTACGAACGCAAACTTGATGGCAACGCT
>NZ_FOIC01000059.1 GCF_900111485.1 Natrinema hispanicum
GAGAGCCTGTCCAAGAATCCAGTTGACCGGTTCTATCATATACGCGGGCGACTCCACTCCTGTTCACCATCGACAAAACCAAAAGATCGGGAGTGGCTATCGTGCTATCGCGTCGGCGACTGCGTGGCTGTCCGGCCCTCGGCCGGACCGCCACAGCTTCAGGAGATTGTGTGTCGCCGCAAACAACGACCACTCTGCATTCGCTCCCTTCGTTCCTCGCAATAGGAACCGATCACAACCCCGTGTAACATGTTGTCCGAACACTGCTTCCACGGTCTGACTCCGCTTGCGATAGATCCGTCTGCCCCGTTTCGTTCGCAACTTCCGCTCCATGCGTTCTTTCGGGCCATACGAATCGGGGATCCGCCCCCGGGGCGGATCCGCCTCTCGCAGTTCTTTCCGTCGCTTCCAGTCTTTGGTCGTGGCAATGAACAGTTCAGTCTGCTCATCCGCTAACTGCGCGTTCGCATTACTCCAATACCCGGCGTCGGCAAGCGCCTTCTCCGGGCGCTTGCCGTTCACTTCCTCGCAGGTCTCTAGCATCGGCTTGAGTTGCTGGACGTCGTTTGCGTCAGTCGTGATATCCTGAGCGACGATGACTTGCGTGTCGCAGTCCACAATTGCTTGGCCGTTGTAGCCCTGTTTCCAGCCATTGCTGGTTTTGAGCGTTTGACTCGCTGGATCTGTCGTGTTTGCTTTTGTGTCCTCCGGAAGCTCCACCTCCTCCGGAGGTGTGGGCTTCCGGCCACGTTTCTTTCGCCCCATTTCTTCCTCTTCTCGTTCTCGTTGGCGAATTTTCGCGGCTTGCTCTGCTTTGCGTTGCTGTTCCTTGGCGTCGAGTCTGTCCTTGGCTTCCCGCAATCGGTCCAGTCGGTCTTCTTGCTCCCGGAGTTCCTCCGGGAGCTCGTCCCCGCGGTGTTCGGGGCCGTATTCGTCATCTTCGGCCTCATCGATCTCGGCGGCTTCATCGAGGATGTCCTGGATCTCTTCGGTAATCTGTTCACGAGTCCGGTTTTGGTCGAGGGCAGCGTCGCCCTGGACGCGACGGCCGTCCAGGGCGACTTCGCCCATCTCAGCCATCCCAGCTTCCCGACAGAGACGAAGAATCTCAACGAAGAGGTGTTCGAACTTCTCGCGGTGGTTCTTGCGGAAGAGGCTGATCGTGCGGAAGTCGGGCTGTTGATTCGCGGCAAGGTAGCGAAACGCGATGTCACGTTCGAGGAGACGGTCGAGTTTGCGGGAGCTGCGGATGCCGATACAGTAGCCGAAGACGAGGACTTTCAGCATCATCACGGGATGGAAGGACGGCCGCCCGCGGCCGTCCTCCCGTTCCTCTGGATAGAACGGATCGAGCCGACCCTCGTTGTCGAGATGATCGATGACGTCGGAGACGTACCGTTCGAGGCTATCCTCTTTGACCCACTCCGCGAGGTTCTTCGGCAAGAGGTGTTGCTGATCTTGGTCGTATTGGATAAAGTTAGATGTCACAGATAGAATCGTACCCAGTATAGGGGTTTCTACTAGATAAAATCTATGTCATGAGGGGTTGGGAATCCGTCGAAAATGATTTCTCTGTCGATGTTTCTTGGACAGGCTCTCGAACGCTCCGAAATAACAGTCGCAACCGAAGCCGGCGGAACGGTCGTCACCACCTGTCGGGACGGCAGCGCGTTCTGTCTCGACAAACTGGTCTGCGCGACAGGATTCGGATCGCAGTACGATAATGAGCTGTTTCGCCATCTACGCCGAGAATCGACGCTGCAGACGGGCTACCGTGGGGCGCCCGTTCTGGACGACGATACGCTCCGATGGATGCGTCAGGATGGGACACCCTCGCGGATCGCGGTTTCAGGCGTTGCCGCACAGCAGGTTCTCGGCCCATTTGCTCGGAACGTAATCGGTGCCAGACGAGCGGGAGAGCTGATCGCTGGGTTGCTTGAGTCCGAACTCAAAATGAAACAGCGTGGCGTTTCGAGACCAGAGATATGACTACGAGCCCGCAGGTCGGCCGCCGCAAAAAGAAGCCGGTCTAGTCGTCCGCGAGTGCGAGTTCCCGTTCTTCGACTCCAAACGGATCGGGATACGTACTCCAGTCTTCGTCCATCTCCGTGTCGCTGAGCAGACAGTCCTCGAGCCACGCATTCATTTCAGCTGCCTCGAAGTTACGACCGATGAAGACGAGTTTGGCACCGCGATCTCCCCACTGGTCGTCCCACTCGTCTTCAAGTCCAGGGGTTGCTTGGAGGTACCGCTGTTGTTGCTGCTTTGGAAGCGTTGCGATCCACTGTCCTTGGGGGCCAGCTCGTACCGATTGGCCTGCTTTGTCAAGACCCATTGCAACGTCTTCGCGGCCAGCCGACCAGAAGAACCCCTTCGCACGAATGATAGCCGACGGAAGGTTTCGCAGAAGGTCTGCGAATCGCTCTGGGTGGAACGGCCGATCTGCCCGGAAGACGAACGATTCGACGCCGTGCTCCTCCGCGGCGGCGTCATGATGGTGCCCCTCCTGGAGTTCGTGTTTCCAGCCAGCGGAGTTTTGCGCCTCCTCGAAATCGAACCGCCCCGTATCGAGAATTTCCCCTGGATCGACACGCCCGAACTCGGTGCGGACGAGTTTCGCACGCGGTTGCAGCGCCTTCAGGACGGCCTCAATTTCATCAAGGTCCGCGCTGGGGGCAAGATCGCACTTATTGAGCAAGAGAACGTCGCAGAACTCGATCTGATCGAGCAGCACTTCTTCGGGCACGCGATCGGTCCCGGCGGCCGGTTCGTCGCTCGTGAGCGCTTTCCCGGAATCGAATCCCTTGTACATCGCGTGTGCGTCAACGACCGATACCATCGTATCGAGGTGGTAGTCGTCGGTGGGATCGTACTCCGCATCCTCGAAGCCGAGCGCGAACGTTTGCGCGACAGGGATCGGCTCTGAGATGCCGGATGACTCGACGAGGAGGTAGTCGAACTCGCGGTTCTCGACCAGTTCGCCGACGGCGTCGAGCATATCGCCACGGAGTCGACAGCAGATACAGCCGTTAGACATCTCGATGACCTCTTCGTCAGACTGTGAGAGTTCCGACTGTTGTTCAATGTGTTCGACGTCGATATTGACTTCGCCCATGTCGTTGACGAGGACAGCGACCTCGTGACCGTGATCTTCGGTCAGGACGTGGTTGAGTGTGGTTGTCTTGCCGGCACCGAGCGCACCCGATAGCACGGTTACTGGGATGGTATCGCTCATCGAGATGTAGTTATGAACTGCAGGCACTAAATTGTTAGTTATTGTGTTGTGCTATCCGACATCCTATTAACACCCATTCCATTTGAATAGCATCTGTGATATATGGCGGTCATCAGCGTCTTAATGCCGGACATACTGATGACAGAAATTACACATTCATTGAGGAACACGTATACAGCGCCTGAAGTGAACGGAATATAACACGTTCGTCACCGCCAGACTGTAGTAGGTCAATCGGACACATTCGTTTCGTGAACCGATCCGCTCGTACCTCCTGCTCCAGAACGGCGAAGACGTCGCGTGATGGCTGCCGTAATCCGATCGCCGGCTCGTCTAGCTCCCGGAATGTTGGGTGCGTACGGACCGACGGACCCGAGGGCAAGCGCTCCGGAGACATACAACGGAACGAATCGTTCGTCGTCGCACTGCCAAGCGA
The DNA here is from genome assembly GCF_900111485.1 of Natrinema hispanicum. Lineage (GTDB taxonomy): Archaea > Halobacteriota > Halobacteria > Halobacteriales > Natrialbaceae > Natrinema > Natrinema hispanicum_A. The sequence continues at coordinate 3,672 of NZ_FOIC01000059.1, forward strand.
GCGTATCGTCGTCAAGAACGGGCATCTCTCGATAGCCACGAGACAGTTCAAGTTCGTCGACAATTCGGTCGATGAGCGGGTGATTGAATACCGGTTCGAATCCAGTCGCGAGGACGACGCGGTCTCCAAGTAACTGCAACCCGTGGTCTAGGGAGAGCCGAACCGATTCGTCTTCCTCCGCCGCTAAGTCGACTTCTCCTTGTGTGAGTGTGAGCACGCCGTCGTCAATTCGGTTCTCGAACTCGGCGTAGAGATACGGCGGAACCGTCGCGGTGTGTCGAGCATCCAAAATTACGTCGAGCCGGTCGCTCGAGCCCGGCGGATGGACGTGGAGGTTCCGCTCGAGGTACGACCAGTTAATCCACGGCGGATCCGCCTCGGAGACCTCCCACTCGAGCGGGTGTCGTGAGAGCAGAACCACCGACTGCGTCTCGCTCAACGTACACGCGAGTTGCGCGGCCGTGATGCCACCGCCGACAACGATGGTTCGGTCGACCGAAGTGTTGGGATCGAACCCCTCCCACACGTGGTCGACGCCGTCGAGACCGGCCGCCCAGTTGGGCCATCGATACCGATTGCCGTGGCCGATCGCCAGAACGCAATGTTCGGTGTCAATTGGTCCCGCAGTCGTCTCGAGCCGAAGTCCCGTCGCACTGGGCAGTTCATGAATGGCGTCGACGGCGGCCCGACGATGCAGCGATTCGAGATCCTTCCGTTTGATTACATACTCTGAATAATCAAGAAAAAGATCAAGGGATGGGCGCGGCGGGTAGTCGACCGTCTGGACGAGTTCATTCCCCCGATCGTTCGCTTCGGCGAAGCTCTCAAGACCAAACGGCTCGGTTCCGACATGGTGAACGAACGTCGATCGGAGCTCCTCCATGCCGCAGGCTCTCGCCTTCTCGCGGAACGACGCCAGCAATCGGTCGTGGGGATCGACGATGAGAACGTCGGACCTATTGAAGGGAGTGTCTTCGAGGAGCCGCTGGGCGAGATACGTTCCGTGGATTCCTCCTCCAACGATGATACAGCCGAATTTCCGGGTTGAGTTGCATGTCGTCATACGAGATTCGTCGCGTCGGTGTCTGAACATAATTCGCGACTGTTAATAAGGTCTTCGTACGGAGTAATAACTTATATTACCATGGAAGTAGATGTTGCTAACACATGGATGAGCAGACAATCCCCGTGACAGTTCTTTCCGGAACGCTCGGTGCCGGCAAGACGACGACACTCAATCATATACTGCGCGAGGGCGGTGACCGAGATCTCGCCGTACTCGTCAACGATATGGGCGAAGTCAACGTCGACGCGGACCTCGTCGCCGAATCATCAGATATCTCGGCAGACGAAGAGGAGCTGATCGAACTCTCGAACGGCTGTATCTGCTGCGAACTGCGTGGTGACCTGCTTGACGCGATCAGCGGACTCACACGTGATCAGGAGTTCGATGCGATCGTGGTCGAGTCGACGGGCGTCGCCGAACCACTACCTGTCGCGCAAACGCTGACGCTTGGATTCGATCAGTCGGATCTCGATCCCACTGAGTTCTACGAGGAGACAGGTATCGAGCCGCTCGAGAACTGTCACCTCGATACGACGGTGACGGTCGTCGACGCCCACCAGTTCAACGAGGCGATGCAGTCGGACGAGATCCTCGACGATGACGGGACGAAGAAACACCTCGGTGACCTGCTCGTCGAACAGGTGGAGTTCTGTGATATCCTCCTGTTGAACAAGTGTGACCTCGTCGACGAGGCGACACTCGACGAGATCGAAGAGACCCTAGAGATCCTCCAGCCCCGTGCCGAGATCGTCCGAACGACCCATGGTCGGGTAGACGTCGATGAGGTGGTAGACACTGGGCGGTTCGACTTCGAGGAAGCGAGCCAATCGGCCGGCTGGATGCAAGAGCTCCAAGATCCCCATGAATCAGCCGAAGAAGAACACGGCGTGACCTCGTTTGTCTTCGAGGCGCGGCGTCCCTTCCATCCTGAGCGGTTCGCTGAACTACTCGACGCGTTCCCCGAGAACGTCGTCCGATCCAAGGGACACTTCTGGCTCGCCGGGCGCGAGGAGATGGCGCTCATGTTGAACGTCGCTGGACAGTCGATTCGGGTCGCACCCGCTGGGAATTGGATCGCGACCCTCCCGCCCGAGGAACGCGACGAACAGCTCGAAGCGTACCCCGAACTCGAAGAGATGTGGGACGAACAGTGGGGAGACCGCGGCAGTCAACTAGTGTTGATCGGTACCGAGATTGATCACGAGTCGATCCGTGAACATCTCGAGCGCTGTCTGCTCACCGATGAGGAGATGGACGCCGAGTGGGAGACGTTCAACGATCGTTTCCCGACGTTTGAGCCGCCCGAAGATGCTGACGAAGATGAGGCAGAGAACCCCGAACGCGACGGCCAAGAAGAGATCGGAATTGCAGATTAAGCGACAATACCTGACTGACCACGTGACCGATACGAGATTCACATCGTCGGCTGAGCACCCGGCACCGGAGTGCTGTGCGATCATTGAATCGATGGACTCGGGTCCGAACTTGTGTACAATCTACTCGATCTCGCCCGAGGACTCACTAGTGACAGCGTGGATTTCGGCTCACGAAGGATCGTATTGCGATCTCGAGGACGCACGATAATTGACCAGAGAACCTACTGAACGATGTCTACAACATTCCAAACGGCAGTCAAGAAAAACGTTTCATCAACGCAACGGTACAAGGCGATCGATTCGCTCGTTCGAGCGAGAGAGACGACGAACCTCGGAATTCTCGTCCGAATGGGCGGCCTCCGCGGTGAGTTCCGTCGACATGCACTCAACGGTTTAGCCGACTGTAATGCCATGACGACTCTCGAGGAACTCTCGGAGGACACGACGATCGAACCCTCATTGAGACGGAAAGCGGAGGAGTTGATATGACCAATGGATCGTCGATCGACTCTAAAAGTGAAGCAAATGATAGTATCGGCGCGAACAGCGGACGTACCGGAAACCAACGCGTCTGCAGAGACACTGGCCGAGAACAGGGCTTGATCGGCAAGTACGATATCTGGCTATGTCGGCAGTCGTTTCGAGAGATGGCCCGTGACATGGGTTTTCGAAAGTACGACTGACCGATCAATAGCGGATCTCTTGAAAATAAGCTAAACCTGTGCGGACAACCGTCCGCGCACAGAGGTAAGCAACTGCTGTACGTCCGCGATTGCACTACTATCCTGATGACGGTATCATGCTACAGTGCGATCGGTCCCACTTGATTTTGACGCGGAAACGATAGGCTGTCATCATATACCTCTGAATCGGATCGGAAGACGAGTACACCAATCACACGTGAAGATCCTCTCCAGACAACGACAATGCCATGACATGGTACGGACTTATGCCGTGGCGAAAGCCCGGCAGCGCAACGGCCACCGGCCGTGAGCAGCCCGGACCGTGGAGGTGGTGGGAGGTGGCGGTGACTGCGTTCACACCGGCAAAAAAGGGGCTTCGCCTCGGCTATTCCCACCAGCGGCCGCGCTCAGGGAAGTGGATCATCGACCACCCGGTCACGGCCAGTGAAACACGGCCTTCGTGCCAGTTCCGGGCAGCCTTGTGAATCCGCACCTGCTCGCCTTCCTCAATCCATGGCGCGTCTGAAGACTTCCAGATCGTCACGCGTGTCTGTCCACTGTCGTCTGCGATGAGCCCGACCTGTGCGATGCTTGGATGCGAGGGATCCCACAGGGTTTCGACACGCCCTTCGATGCTCACCTCTTTTCGAGAAACCTCCTCGAGTTTCGCGATGGGGATCACGTGCCCGGGCGCCGTCTGCAGCTCCTCGAACACGTTGACAACCGCACTCGTCAGGTCTTGGCCACCGACGACGGCCTCACTCAACCGCCGGCTGATCGCCGCTCGAGACCAGCCATCCAACTCCTTCGCGAGTCGCATCGACTGCTTGTTCACGGCCGCCAACTGCTCTCGAGAGAGCTCTGTACGGGGATCCGCTCGCTCCGGATCCGCCATTGGGTCCACGCTCGCCGCCCGTTTCTGGAATTCCACACGGCTCGCTTTGTTCTGGTCCGCAGCGATCGCCCGTGTCCGCTTTGCACGACCTTCCTGCAGTCCCATCCCGGCCTGGGCACTGATTCGCTCAAGTTCATCCTCTCGTGCTCGAATGCGCTCTTCCTGCTCGAGGGTCGCGCCGTGAATCCGGTCGTCGCTCGTATCGACGATGCCATCTGGGTGGTTCGCATCCACCTTTGCTTGGACCCCTTGCTCGACCGTTGCCTCGAATTCCGGCGTCTCGTCGATGACCGGGAAGCCGTCTTCATCGACCGCCTGCTCGTCCGCCTGTTTGAGTGCCTGTTCATCGACCGTAACGACCTTGCTACTCGAGTTGTTACTAGACATTGCTGTATCTCCGAAGGCGTTCACGCGCCTGCCACCGCGATGCTGTGACATCGCGGTTTTCCGACGACACCGACCGACTAGATCTATCTGCGCGCTCGCGCTCGCGCCTTCGTGAGCGCCCATTTGGGCGCGAGCGAGAGCGCGCCTGAATGAGGTGCTCCAACCAGCACCGCGCGGCGTCCTGCCCGAAGCGAGCGGCCAGCTTTAAGCCGTTTCTCGTGTCCGGCCCGGACTGCGGATTCGTGTCCAGCGCGACTGTCATCGAGAACGCGCGCCGCGGTGTGGCGCGCGACAGCGCAGGCGGCACCAAGCGCTGGAACGCGAAAGCCCGCGAGGGGCGCAACCGAAAACGCGCTTAATGCTGGCGTCGAGACCAGATTCATTTTAGCCCGGAACGGTG
>NZ_FOIC01000012.1 GCF_900111485.1 Natrinema hispanicum
CGTCGAAGCCAAGCGCCATCCCGTAGGCGACGAAGCTGACGACCTCGTGGTCCGGAATTCCGGCGCTGTAGACGCGCAGCCCCTCGAGCAGGAAGCCACCGATACCGAGGGCGAACAACGTCCAGATGAACAGATCGTCCTCGAGAGAGGTGTGGCGGTCCCAGAGACGGTGATTGCGGACCCAGTAGCGCCGGTAGAGGGCCATGCCGATGCCGACGACGAACAGCAGGCCCATCGCATCGACCATGAACTGGTAGGCGAGATAGAAGTCACCGTTCCAAAATGAGAGGCCGAAGAGTTTCTTCGCAGCGTACTCTTCGACCATCAGGATGGAGGTCGCGATAAACAGCGTCAGGAACCCCCAGAGGATAAACGAGTGCATCAAGCCGCCGTAGAGGTCTCTGTTGAACTGCTTCTCGTTCGAAAGCACGATCTTGGCCGCGCTTACGACACGGCGTTGTAGATCATCGACACGAGGGAACGACTCACCATCGCCCTGTGTATACCGGGCGAACCGCTGGTAGACACCGTAGGTGAAGACGGCAACCGTAACGAACGCAAGGAAATAAAACACCGCGTACTCGACACTGGTGATTCCCCAGTATGTCTCCCTTGCGACGTCTGCCTGTGCTAACGTATTCATGCACAATGAGGTGGGTGGCTGTGACTTAATTCTTGTTACACTCGTAGCCGATCCCGTTGCAGTCTTGCGGAAATTCCATCACTATTTTTAGTTTATAACATCGGTCTGCGTTCGACTACCCGTTCTCAACGTTATCTGGCAACAGGCTTAAATAGACTCCCGTCGGGAGTGTCCACCCATGAACGAGAAAACTGAGGAACTCCGTGATATCTTCACCGACGTGACCGACGGCGAGGACACCATCACCGAATCACAGGAGGATACCCGCGGCTCGCTCGAGCGAGACGAGCGATCGGACGAAGAACGCCTCCGCAGCGTCGTCCAGCAGATGCGCGAGCGCTACGCGTTCGAGACGCCGCTGTCCGACGACGAGTTGATCACGGTCGCACGAGGGTTCTACGACGACCGAACCGACGCCGACCTCGCTGCCGAGTTGGCGGTCCACGAAGACGTGATTTTCGACGCGCGGCTGTCCTTGCATCTCATCGATGAGGACGACGCCGACGAAATCGACCTCGCGGTGATCCGCGATCGCGAGGAAGACGACGCGGCGCTCGCCGCAGAATACGACGTTAGCGAGTCTCAGATCCGTCGGCACCGCCGCGTCGCCGAGGCACAGACCCAGTCCCGAACGGCCAACGACCGCTACCGCGACGAGTTCGACAGCATCCTTGCCGACGCCGACATCACCGAGCGCATGACCACTGACGTCCGCGAAGACGGCCTCGAGGACGCGACGGAGGGCATGGAAACGGACGTGGACTTCTAGAACCAACCTTTTACCCTGCGGTCTGCCGCGAGCGAGGCGTTTCGCGCCTCGCTCGCAGCGTCCCTCGGTAAAATCTCGAGAGAGCGAAGCTCTCTCGGACCTCGCGGGAGCTTCGCTCCCGCTTAGGGTTGATCAAAAGCACTCTTCCCTCCGTTCCGCTCACTGCGTTCGCTCCACATCGGTCGTCGGCCCGCTCGCTCCCTTTAGTCGCTCGCGGATGCAACTCTGTTCTTTCACCTACGCGAGCCTTTATATAGGAAAGCGGGACCAGACGGCCCATGACCCAAACCCATGTCGCGTTCAGCGACCTCCGAACCGCCGCCTACTGTGCGCGAAAGTGTTACTATCAGCGCGCGCTGCCGGCCGAAGAGCGCGAGCCACCGCCGGAAGTCGAGGCGATCCGCGCACTCGAGCCTCGCTATGAATCCCTGCTTGAGGCCTCGCCGGATGCCCTCGCGTCGGAGCCGATCGCCATCTCGCCCGGTCGCTACCGCGAGCGGCTGGCGGCGACGAGACAGCGCCTCGAGGACACAGGCGACTGGGAACGGCTTCGGAATCCCGACGAGCGGGACGTGTTCGCGACTGGCCGCCACTGTCGTGGAATCGTTCACAAGGTGCTCGCTGACCCGCTCGAGCCGGTGGTGCTTTCGTCGGGTGCGCCGCCCGAAACCGGCGTCTGGCAATCGCAGTCGGTTCACGCGGTCGCGGCTGCGAAAGCACTCGCCTGGGAGCATCAAGAATCGGTCGAGCGAGCCTGGCTCGAGTATCCTGCCTACGGTGTGATCCGGTCGCTCGACATGACGACCAGACGGAAAGCCCAGTATCGCAGCGCACTTCGGACGGTGCGCGAGTTGGACGGGCCACCGCCGCGGACGACGGCCCGTTCGAAATGCAACGCCTGTGAGTTCGCTTCGGAGTGTGGGGTCAAAACGCGGACCTTGCGGTCACTGCTGGGACTCGGCTAACGGGTCGATCAGTGCGTCTCGAGCCAGGTCTCGATTTCGTCGGCTTGCGCGCCCCGGCGGTGGATCGTCGCCGACGAGACGTCGACGACGGTACTCTCGGTGCCGTCCGTTTCGCCGCCGTCGAGAACGACTGCGGCGGCCTCGCGGATCTCGGGATCGAGGTCGCCGGGTTCCCGGACGCTCGGTCGACCGCTCACGTTCGCGCTCGTCGCCGTAATCGGCGTGCCGGCGCGCTCACAGAGTCTGAGCGCGATGGGATGATCCGGCACGCGGACCCCGACGCGGTCGCGACCCGCGGTGAGTTCGTCCGGGACACTCTCGCGTCGCCGACAGAGGACCGTCACGGGTCCGGGCAGAAACGTCGCCATGAATTGCCGTTCCCGTTCGGTCGCGCGGACGTACTGCAGCGCCGACGGCACCGACGGCACCGCAAACGACAGTGGCTTCGATCGATCGCGTCCTTTCACCTCGAAGACCCGCTCGACGGCGTCGGGCTCGAGTGCCGCCGCGCCGAGGCCGTAGACGGTCTCGGTGGGGTAGACGACGAGATCCCCGGTGTCGATCGCCTCGGCTGCACGGTCGAATTCGCTCATTCGATTCGAACTCGGCCGATCTCGAGCAAAAAGCTGTCGCTCGGGGCTGTGCTCACTTGAGACCGAGGTCGGTCTCGAGGTGGTCGTAGTCGGGGAACTCGGGCCAGTCGGTGGCGACCCACGCACTCTCGACGGTGCGAGCCGCATCGATCGCGAAGAAGGCGATACGGGGTTCGCTGATGCCGGTCATCCCGTCGAGGTCGTGGGCGATGCCGTAGGACTCGGCGACCTCGTTTCCGGGATCGGCAAAAAACCGGAAGGGGTAGTCGTTGTCCTCGAGAAACCGCGTGACTTCGTAGGGAGTCGAGGCCGTGAGGCCGACGACTTGACCCACACGCTCGTCCCAGTCGCGGGCCGTGAGTTCGTCCCAGACGTACTTGGCGAGAAAGGAGCCCGTCATCGGCGTGAACACGAGGACGGTCGGCCCATCGTGCTCCTCGACGAGCGCTGCGAGCGATCGGTCCTCCCAGAACTCGTCGGTGACCAGCGGCCGAGTGAATGCGGGGGCGGAGTCGCCGGGTTCAGGATGGTCTGCTGGGCCGAGATCGACGACGTCGAAGCCGAGCATTAGTCCCCACCTCCTGCACTCGCTGCGGCTGCGTCGGGACGGTCGGCGTCACTGTCGCCGTAGGTCGTCTCGAGATAGCCGACGATGTTTTCGCTCTCGGCCATTGTGACGCCGGTAGTGGCGTCGACGATGACGGGGACGGTCCGAACGCCGGCGACGCGTTTGACGACGTCCCGGTCGGAATGCATCGGTTCGACGAACCGCGATCGGTAGTCGAGATCGTACTCGCCTAACAGCCGGGCGACCCGCTCGCAGAACGGACAGCCCTGCAGCCGGTAAAACGTAATCGGTGGCTCGGCGGTCTCACTCATGGGCGAATGTAGCGCCAACGACCGGGTAAACGTGTCGTCGGCGGCGGCGATGGCCGTTAGTGATCCTCGAATAGGAAACTGTTAACCGATTCAGGGATAAGGCTGTATATCAATGGCGTTGTCTCCGCCCCTCGAGGCCGTGTTGGCTGTCTATGAGGTCCCGCTGGTGGGACTCGAGATCGATCAGTCGGTGGTGACGATCCTCGGAGCGCTCGCCCTCGTCGGACTTGTTGGTCTCTCAGCGTTCTTCTCGTCATCCGAAATCGCGCTGTTTTCGATCCCGAAACACCGCGTGGAAGGAATGGCCGAAGACGGGATTCCTGGCGCAGAGCGCGTGAAGGCGCTCAAGGAGGACCCGCATCGGCTGCTCGTGACGATCCTCGTCGGGAACAACATCGTCAACATCGCGATGTCGTCGATCGCGACGGCGATCCTCGGGTTGTACCTCGGTGGTCTGACGGCCGTGACAGTTGCCACGCTCGGGATTACCGCTGTCGTCTTGCTGTTCGGCGAGAGCGCACCCAAGTCCTATGCGGTCGAGAACACCGAATCCTGGTCGATTCGCGTCGCCGGGCCGCTGAAAGTCGCCGAGAAGCTGATGTTCCCGCTCGTCGTCCTCTTCGATTATCTCACCAGACAGATCAACCGACTGACCGGCTCGACGGGGGCAATCGAGACGCCCTACGTCACCCGCGACGAGATTCAGGAGATGATCGAGTCCGGCGAGCGTGAGGGCGTCTTAGAGGAAGAAGAACACGAGATGCTCCAGCGGATATTTCGATTTAACAACACGATCGTCAAAGAGGTCATGACGCCACGACTGGACATGACGGCCGTCCCGAAAGACGCCGACATCGACGAAGCGATCGAGACCTGTATCCAGAGCGGCCACGCTCGCGTACCGGTCTACGAGGGCAGCCTCGACAACGTGCAGGGAGTCGTCCACATCCGCGATCTCGTCCGCGATCTCAACTACGGCGAGTCCGGCACCGACGAACTCGAGCTCGCCGATCTCATCCAGCCGACGCTGCACGTTCCCGAGTCGAAAAACGTCGACGAGTTGCTCTCGGAGATGCGCGAGAACCGGATGCACATGGCGCTCGTCATCGACGAGTTCGGTACCACCGAGGGACTGGTGACCATGGAGGACATGATCGAGGAGATCGTCGGTGAGATCTTAGAGGGTGGCGAGGAACAGCCGATCGAGGCGATCGACGAGGATACTGTCCTCGTCCGTGGCGAGGTCAACATCGAGGACGTCAACGAAACCCTCGAGATCGATCTGCCCGAGGGCCAAGAGTTCGAGACGATTGCCGGCTTTATTTTCAACCGCGCAGGTCGACTCGTCGAGGAGGGCGAGGAGATCACCTACGACGGTGTCCGCATTACGGTCGAGACCGTCGAGAACACGCGGATCATGAAAGCGCGACTCAAGAAACTGGCGGTGCCCGACGACGACGCTGCAGCGGAACACGACGAGACAAATCCGGTGGAGATCGACGAGAACAATACGTAATCGCGTCGCGGTTACTGCTCCCCGTTGACGATCGCTGCGACATCGCGTGCGACTGCGGGCGGGACGACGAGTCGACGCGGCCCTTGGACGTACTGTCCGCCCGGCTGGGCGTAGCGAAGCGACAACACGGCGGCATCGCCGATCGGGCGAACCGAGACGTCCTCGATCACCGCGAGATCGATCGCCTGTTTCGGCTCGTAGAGGTAGATCGTCTGCGCGTCGCGGTCGAACGTGCCGACCGACTGCAGAAACGAGGCCAGCACGAGCGCGACGAGCGCAAGCGGGAGTAACAGTGTGACCAGCGCGGTGAATGGGCTGGCACCGACAGCTAGCAATTCGTTCTGTGAGATGTATCGGCCGATACCCAGCAGCGAGCCGATAATGATTCCCATCACAACAGTGCCGACGGCAGCGTCCATTGCCCGATCCAGGCGTGTCCCCGACGGGACATCGCCCGGGAGCCACTCGAGATAGCGCTCGGGCTCGTCCGTGGCGGCGAGTGCGAGGACCGTCGTGGCCAGCGCTGCGAGGAGGGCGATGACGACGATGCCACCGCCGACTCCGCTGGCCATTCGGTACAGCCGCCAACTGACGACGATACTGATCGCGGCGAAGAACGTGCTGACGCCGAAGGTCCAGAGCAGCCGAACGGTACGCGAAGTGTTCGCGTCACGTCGCCACTGGACCGCATCGTCGGGGAGTTCGGTGCCGTCGACGGCGTCCTCGTCCATACTCGATGTCACGACCCGTCGTGTAAAGACCGTTCGATGTTGCTTGATACTACCGGACAACAGTCAGTGACTACTCGATCGCGTCTCGACGGCTGTCGCTGTCGGCGACAGCGTCTCGAGTGCGATCGATGTCTGCACCGTTTTATCCGGCAGTATGAGGACCGCATCCGATCTGCTGTCAGTCAGTGCCGGTGGGATCGCGACCCGGCCTGCGATTGCCCCGGGTAATTGGGACAGCAGCCCGTCTCACAGCAGGAGTGCGCTGACAGCGGTGTAGCCGACGTAGGCGACGACGATCGAACCGGCGAGCGAGCCAACCCATGCGAGGACGGTCACTCCCATCTTGCGAGCGCTGACGCCACCGCCAGCGCCGGCCGCCGCGTACCCGCTGCCGATGATCGCGCTGACGATGATCTCGTTGAACGAGACCGGGATACCGAAGAACACCGCGGCCTGTGCGATAATAAACGAGGGGATCAGCGCCGCGATCGATCGGCGCGGCCCCAGCGAGGAGTAGTCCTGCGAGATCGCCTTGATCATCCGCGGTGCACCGGTCCACGACCCGAGCAGTAAGCCAAAGCCGCCGCCGACGAGCATCGCGAGCAACGGTAACTCGAGTTGGTTCGTGAGCGGAATCAATGGGCCGATCGCGAGCCCGACCTGACTGCCGCCGGCCGAGAAGGCCACGAGGCCGCCGAGGACGAGTAGGAAGTGCCGTTCGCCGCGTTCGGTTCCGTTGCCGAGATCGAGCGCGATCGCGCCCGCCCACAGCGACGCGATGAGCAGCGTGGCCACAGCGGTACCGGCAGCCGCGGGGACGGGGAGCGACCTGCCAGATACCTGTGCGATCGATGCGCCGCCGGCCCCCGAGCCGAGGATCGCGAACTCGATGTTGGCGACGATCGCGCCGACGATGGCGGCCAGCCCGATCACGAGGTGTTCCTCTGCGATCGCGTCGGCCCGCAGGGCTCGAGCGACCGCGTACGCGATAGAGCCGCCGACGAACGGCGTCAGCACCCAGAGGGTGGCGATCTCGGTGTATTTCGCCCACGCTGGGTCGCCGCCCATGGCGAGGCCGGTCCCGATGACCGCGCCGGTGACGGTAAACGCCGTCGCGATCGGATACCCCGTGAATATGCCGGTCGCCACCAGCGCAGCCGCGATGAGCAAGGCGAGCGTGGCGGCGGTCGACGACAGTGTTACCCCACCGATGAGTTCGGTGCCGACCGCCTCGGAGACGTTTGCCCCCTGCAACACCGCGCCGGAAAAGCCAAGCAACCCGACGAGAAAGCCCGCTCGCATCACCGAAATCGCGTTTGCGCCGACTGCCGGGGCAAACGGTGTCGACCCGCTCGAGCCGGCACCGATCGCCCAGGCCATGAAGAGACTCGCGACCGCGGCCACGGCGAATGCGCCGGCTGTAGCGATATCGACCATCTACTCCCTTCCTATTGGATGTTCCTACAAGTGTGTGCCGACCTTCGGCTGGCGGTAGGGGCTCGCTGTCTCTTGTGCCGACGCGGTCAGTTCGTCGTCGACTTGGAGTTGTCGTCGGGTTCGGGTGGGGGCTCTGCGCCTTCGATGGCCTCGGCAGCGTCGGTATCTTTCTCGACTTCGACGTGCCAGCGGTCGATCTCGTCTTCGTACTCGGCGAGGCGATCGGAGACGGCCTCCTTGAGGGTGTCGTCGTTGACGTTGATCTCGAAGACGAACTGCTCGCCGTTGTCGGCGTTGCGTGCCGACTGCTGGATGTTTGCGCTGACGAGTTCGTTGTCGAAGTAGTATGGTGCGAGTTGGGTCATCACGTTCTGGTAGACCGTGTCTTCGACTCGTCGTAGCGCCTTGCGCCCTGCGGAGTCGGCCGCTCGCGCAACGTAGTCGATCGACTCCTTCCAGGTGTCGACTGCTGCCCCGGCTTCGTCCTCCTCGAGTTGCTCGTACGACTCCGACAGTTTCTCGCCGGCAGTCTTGATGTCTTCGTCGGGACCTTTCCCGGCCTTTTCACCCTTGCCCTCTTCGACGCTAGCCTGATCGGCCGTCTTCTCGCTGACGTCCGACTCGAGGGTCTCGTGGGCTTTTGGACGCCACTCGTCCCACTCCTCGAAGGCTCCAGTGTAGTCCGTGTCGGCGGCCTGTTCGGAGGCGTGGACATCGATCTCCCGAAGCGCGCGCGTGATGCGTTCGCCGTGTTCGACGATGTCGCCCCAGTCACCGCGAACCTTGAATCCCGAGATACTCTCTTCCATTCGGCTGGCCGACTGATAACGTGCGAACGAGTATAAACTTCTCTGCCGGCACCTGTCAGGGTGACAATGGCCTTGTTCTCGTTTATCTGGACTCGAGGCCCGCACCAGCCGTGGGGACATGACGGATCACCCATCGTCGAATGCGATCATGTCTCTCGTGACCGGTAGCCGAGGGGATCGGTGTGAGGCTTGTGGCTGATCGATACTGTGAACTATCCGGCGAGTGGCTGTACGGGTATGCCGATTGAAGACCGGGATGATGCCTATCTCATCACGCACGCACTGGCAAAGGATACGCTCTCGCGCCTGCGCGACGTCGAGACCGAGCAGGTCAGCTTCCGGAAGGGGCTGGTCAAACTCGGTCGGATCTGTGGCTACGAGATCATCGACGGGCGGATGGAAACCGAGTACGTCGAGATCGAGACGCCGCTCGAGTCGACGATGGGCGAGCGCGTCAAGGGACTTGACAACGTCGTCATCATCAACGTCTTGCGCGCTGCGACGCCGTTCGTCGAGGGCTTGCTGAAGGCGTTCCCGCGGGCACGACAGGGCGTCATCAGCGCCAGCCGTGACGAAGAAGCTGGTCGCGAGGAGGACGGCTCGTTCCCTATCACGGTCGACTACGTCAAACTGCCCGAGATCACCGAGGAAGACACGGTCATCATCGCCGACCCGATGCTCGCAACGGGAAGCACGATGTGTACCGTCCTCGAGCATGTCATCGAGAACTCACCAGAACCCGAGAACCTGATCGTTCTCTCGGCCGTGTCTGCCCCCGAAGGCCTGCTCCGTGTCGGCGAAGAACACGACGAGGCCGACCTGCTGACGGTCTCGATCGACGACCGCCTCGACGACGACGGCTTCATCGTTCCTGGTCTCGGCGATGCCGGCGACCGGGCGTTCCGGACGACGTGAGCCGCTTGCGCGCGCACTCTCACTGAACGGGAACCCGGACTTTTGATGATCGTCGTCAATCGAACTGCGATGAGCGACAGCGTCGTCGATCCGGGCTCGAGTGTCCGCTCTTCTACTACGGTGCCGTGTCGCAGGTATCGACCCTGAGCAGTGCGTTTACCGGGCAGCGCTGGATGACTGCGGTGGCGAGGCGGTCACTACCGGCGACGAACGCGAGCGTCTCGGGCGTCCGCTGTCGGGTTCGATAGCCGACGACGAGGTGTTCCCTCGCGAGACGCACACGGCCGGCCCGGTCGATTCCACAGCCGTTCCTGTCCCTGCGCAGTCGAACACGACGAAGTCGAGTCTAGATTCCTTTGCCTTCGTTAGGACCAGTCGGATCCGATCGCTACCGACAGTCAGAATACTAATTATATATCTTATATCATGTGATTTGGATAATATTGGTGAGCAAACATTTGTTAGTTGTCCATAACTGGCAACAAATGTGGAAATATGACCCTTTAAAATTGATAATGCATAAATAGCCTCGCTATTATCGTGGAAGTATGTCATACGATCTCAACAGACGACAATTCGTGACAGCAGCAGGTGCTGTCGGTTTGACGGCACTCGCCGGCTGTAGCGGCAGTGACAGTGGAGGCGGAAACACTCTCTCGTGGCACGCTGGTGGCACTGGCGGCACGTACTACCCACTCTCGAACAACTTCAAGACGATCGTCGAGGACAACACGGACTACTCGCTGCAGGTACAGTCGACCGGGGCGAGCCTCGAGAACGTCGGTAGCCTCAACCGCGAGGATGCCGACTTTGCGCTGATCCAGAACGACGTCGCGTACTTCGCGGTCAACGGTACAGGCCCCGAGGACCTCCAGGGCAACCCGATGGAAAACATTCGCGGCGTCGCAACGCTGTATCCCGAAACGATCCACGTCATCACGCAGGCCGATTCGGGAATCGAGACGATCCAAGACCTCGATGGTGCGACGATCAACACTGGCGACGCGGGCAGCGGGACGCAGGTCAACGCGTTGCAGATCCTCGAGACCGCCGGTATCGAGGAAGGCGACTTCACCGAACAAAATACCGACTTCGATACGGCGACAGACCAGATTCGCGACGGCGACATCGATGCAGCCTTCGTCGTCGGCGGGTGGCCGGTCGGCTCCGTCGAGAACCTCGCGACCAGTGCAGGTATTTCACTTGTCGAAATCTCCGGCGAGACGCGTGAGAACGTGATGAACGACGCTGAGTGGTTCGCCGAGGACTCGATTCCCGCCGATACCTACAACGGCATCAGCGAGGCCGTCGAGACGGTGTCGATGCAGGCGATGATTGCGACCCACGACGGTGTCGACGAAGCGGTTGTCGAAGCCGTCACGACGGCGATCTTCGACAACGCCGATGCCATTGATCAGAAGTCCGAGTTCATCACTGTCGACTCGGCACAGGACGGCATGCCGATTGACCTTCATCCGGGCGCTGCGGCATACTTCGGCTAAGCCAAACAGCGCAACCACCTCCGTAATTTATCGACCGTGAATCGCCCACCGTACCGCTATCTGGCTGTTATCGTGGCCGTCCTCGTACTGGTTGGAGCAACAGCAACCGTTACATCGACTGCGTCGGCACAGCGAACGCTCGTCGTCACCGATGCAGACACCGGCGACGAGCTGCTTTCGGTGCCGGTCGACGATGGCGACGTCGTGACGCTCTCGTACACTCACAGCGTCGAGAAGACGACCGTCGAAGATATCTACGTCGTCGACGGGACTCAGCTCCGAATGGATCGAATGGTGTTTCATTCACACGGTGCTGGCCTGCCGTCGGATGCACCGATTAAGACGACCGAGGAGGGACTCGTCCTCGAGTTCGACAAATCGTACGACGAAGTCGGCGTCGTTCCGGGCTGGATCGCCGGACACGAACTCATCGTCGACAGTGAACGTTACGACTTGGTCTCGCTTTCCGATGACGCAGTCACCCTCTCGGTAACCGAGCGCACGCTCGTCGACGAGCTCCGCCAATCTGCGGCCCGAGCTGTATCGATAGACGAACCGAGAAGTTCACACATGATACCATGAGTACAGACACACAGGACGCGGAGTCTCTTTCGAACGAAGAACAGGACGAATTACTACAGGAGGTCGAGCGAAGTCGCTCTCATCAGGGGCTATCGGCTGCATTCGTCGCCCTGATCGGCATCACGTTTTCGGCGTTCCAGATGTGGATCGCAGCCCGCAGCTACCAGTTCAGCGCGACACTGCCGGGTATCGGGACCGTCGAAATCGCGTCGCTCCAGCCGTTGCAGGTGTACACGATCCACGTCACCTTCGCGCTCGTCCTCGCGTTTCTGTTGTTCCCGGCGAGCACCGGCGACGGATTCGTTGCCCGCCGTCTCGGCGCAATCGTTCCCGCCGTCAGCGACCGACTCGGTCCGGACAGCCCCGTCACGCGGGCCGTCGAACGACTCCGTGACGGCGTCCGGTGGGCAGCTATCGACCCGAGCCTGCGTCGGATCACACCGCTCGACGCCTGTCTCGCCGTTATCTCGCTGCTCCCGGCCTACTACGTCGTGACCTCGTACGACGAAATCCAGCGGCTGGCGACCTTCGGTATCCAATCCGGTGCGCCACTCGGCGAGGCCGTCCCGCCACTCGAGCCACTCGCCGCCGTGCTGACCATGATCTTGCCACTCGAGGGGCAGTCCGGCGCGTTCTTGCTTGGCGCGCTCGGCATTCTGCTCGTGCTTGAGGCGACGCGCCGGACGCTCGGCGTCGTGCTCATGTCGCTGATCGCGTCGTTCATCGTCTACGCCCGCTGGGGGTATTTCATCCCGAGCGATTCGGCGATCGGTGCGCTGGCGATCCAGCCCGACACCTGGGCAAGCATCGTCTACGACCTCTGGTACACTACGGAAGCGGGCATCATGAGCACGCCCGTTTCCGTCAGCGTTCGCTTCATCTACATCTTCATCCTCTTCGGGGCCTTCCTCGAGATGAGCGGTGCCGGTAAGTGGTTCATCGATCTTGCGTACTCGATGACCGGCACCAGAAAGGGCGGCCCGGCGAAAGCGAGCGTCGTCTCGAGTGGCTTCATGGGGATGCTCAGCGGCTCGTCGATCGCCAACACGGTGACGACGGGCGCGTTTACGATCCCGCTGATGAAACGCTCTGGCTACTCACCCGAGTTCTCGGGGGCAGTGGAGGCGTCGGCCTCCTCTGGCGGCCAGGTTCTTCCGCCCGTGATGGGCGCGGCCGCGTTCCTCATCGTCGAGTTCACTGGAACGGCGTACTCTGACGTGATCATGGCCGCGACCCTGCCTGCGATCGCGTTCTTCTTCGGGATGTGGG
Source organism: Natrinema hispanicum (assembly GCF_900111485.1). Classification (GTDB taxonomy): domain Archaea; phylum Halobacteriota; class Halobacteria; order Halobacteriales; family Natrialbaceae; genus Natrinema; species Natrinema hispanicum_A. The sequence continues at coordinate 12,611 of NZ_FOIC01000012.1, forward strand.
TCATGGTCCACTTCGAGGCGGTCCGTGGCGGAATCGGCGGCCTCGCGCGTGGGGAACTCCCCGACGGCCTCGCGAAGTTCCGCGCCGGCTGGTTCTATTTGATTCCGCTCGTCCTCCTGATTTACTTCCTGGTCATCGCTCGCCTGTCGATCAACCGCGCCGGCTGGTATACGATCATCGCCATCACCGCGTTGATCGCCGTCGTAGCCGCCTACGACGAGCGCAGCCGTGTGCCGCTGCTCGGTTCGATCGCCGCGATCACGCTCGCTCACACCGCCGCCTTCGCGACCTACGGCGTCGGCCTCGTGAGCGCGGTGCAGGTCCTGCTCGGCCTCGAGTCGGCGGCCAATCCGTACGCGCTCGGTGCCGCAGCGGGCGCTGCCACCGCGGATCTCGGATCGATCGCGATCGCCGTCAGCACCGTCTTCCTGTTCGCTCGGCCGCAGGCGAACGCACCGCTGCTCGAGCTTGACGACTCGATCGACGAGTCCGCACGTCGGTCTGCGGCGTCGCTCGGTCGCCCGTCGCTCGCCGACAACGCCGGCTACCGCTTCGGGACGTTCGTCCTGAAATCGATGGACTCGGGCGCACGAACCGCGACCACAGTCGTCATCGCCGTCGCGGCCGCGGGCGTCGTCCCCGGCGTGATCAGCGTCTCCGGGCTCGGTCCGAACCTCGCAGCGCTTATCGACGCCGTCAGCGGTGGCTCGATCCTGATCCTGCTTGCTCTGACCGGTGTCGCCGCGATCATCTTCGGAATGGGGATGCCCACGACCGCGATGTACATCATCCTGGTCGCGATGCTCGGCAGTCCGATGGAGGATCTTGGTGTCTGGGTCGTCGCGGCTCATCTCTTCGTCCTCTACTTCGGCCTAATGGCTGACGTCACGCCGCCGGTCGCCGTCGCCGCCTTCGCCGGCGCGGGCGTCGCCAAAGCAGATGAACTCAAGACTGCGACCGCCGCGTTCCTCCTCTCGTTGAACAAGATCCTCGTCCCCTTCGCGTTCGTGTTCTCCCCGGGCATCCTGCTCGCACGGAACGTCAACGGCCAGTGGGGTCTCATCGGCTGGAGCGACGTTACGGAGCTTCGCTTCTTCCTCCCCGAGGTCGTCGTCCCCATCCTCGGGATGTTCCTCGGCGTCTACGCGCTCGGGGTCACGATCATTGGCTACCAGTACTCGTCGGTCAGCGCTGGAACACGCACGCTGTACGCGATCGCTTCGATCCTCCTGATGGTGCCCGAAGTGCCGCTGCTCGTCCTCGAGGGCGCACTCGCACTTGCCGGCGTCTCCGTCGGGCTCACCGGCCTTTCGGCGACGCTCCTGCTTCGCGTGCTCGGCCTGGCGATCCTCGTCTCGCTGTCACACCGCAACTACACGCGACTGTCCGGGACGGACCTGGAATCCGCCACGCCGAACCCGAGCGAAGCGTAACGCACTCGTCGCGTTTCAGTTCGCGCTCACCGTGAGTGGCCGCGGCTCACTCGAGATCGGCCCGGCCGCTCGTCGCACTGCGAACCCGATCGCAAAACGCCTCTGCGTCCGCACGTGGGACGCGGACGTCAAACTGCACGTCGGCCTCGTAGTCGGCGTCGAACTCGTAACCCTCACTTTCTAAAATCGAGCGAACCGTTCCCGAGTCGTCGTAGTCGACGGTGATCGACAGCTGCTCGTGTGGCTGTTCTTCGACGACGCCCGCCGCCTCGACGGCCTCTTTGACCGCCCGGGAGTAGGCCCGGACGAGGCCGCCGACGCCGAGATTCGTCCCGCCGTAGTAGCGGGTCACGACGACCGCACAGTTCTCGAGTTCTTGCTGGGTGAGCACGTTCAGCGCCGGTTTGCCGGCCGAACCGGAGGGCTCGCCCTCGTCGCTTGCGTACTCCCGGAGGAAGTAGCCCTCGCCGTCATCACCGGTCCGCACGCGATAGGCGGGAACGTTGTGGGTCGCATCGGCGTACTCCTCGCTGACGGCGTCGATAAACGCCTCAGCGGCGTCGACGGAGTCGACCGGCCGAACGTGGCCGATGAACTCCGAGCCCTGAACGACGAACTTGGCGGTGGCAGCGTCGGCGACTGTCAGATATGCGTCGCTCACGGGCCGTCACCTCTCGAGTCGGCTTCCCCCTGTCGGTGCTCGAGACTGGCCATAGCGACACTTTTCCGGCCGGTGAAAAGAGCCCGTCGGTCCCCTCGTCTGGCGGCTGTAGATGGGCTGCCAGGTATGTTTCGCCCCGACCAGTACGTTATTATTTCTCTATGCGGTGTGTGGGCACATGGAAAGCGAGGCGATCGATTCCCAACTCGCGGACGAGCTCCGAAGCGTCTGCCGGACGACGGTGGGCGACGAACTCCGTAGTATCACGTACTTTACGGAGGATGTCGTCGAGCAACTGTATCTGCGCTCGGATCTGGAGCGAACGGCCGACCTCGTCGGCTTTGCCGACCACGAACGGCGGGGCTTTCACTCGCAGTCGGCCTACCGCAATACGCAACTCGGCGAGTATCAGGCGACGATTCGGCTGTTCGAAAACGGCTACCTCTCGCGGGTCATCCGGGGACCATACGGCGTCTGGGTGACGACCGACGCCATGTCGATCGACCGCTTCGAGGAACTGACGAGCGCGCTCGAGACAGTGCTTACCGACTTCGCGGATGTCGCCGACGCCGAGGCTGCCGACGACTGAGACGGACGCCTGTCAGTCAGTGCCAGTGTACCCACAACCCGTCCTGCGGGCGGGCCGGGACAGCGGGACAGCAGACCGTCTGAGCGACTGGCGGCTACTGTAACTCGATCTTCCGGACGAATTCGAGGTCGCGGAGTTCGGTGATGACATCGCCCGGGAGTTCCTCGTCGGTAATCAGGTAGAGGCGGGGTTGGTCGGTGAACTCGGGGTCTTCGCTGATCGTCTGGCGGATCGAGATCCCGTTGTCGGCGAGCGTTCCCGTTACCTCGGCGACGATCCCCTCTTGTTCGGCGTCGTCAGGCGTGATCGTCAGCACCGTCAGATCAAGCACTGGCGCAAGGTCCATTAGACTCGGCACTTGCGAGATGTTCTGGAAGATACGTCGGAGTTCGGGATCCTCGAGGATGACGTCGGTCGTCGAGTCGACGACCCGTCGATCGATGCCGATCTCGCGGGCAATCCCGGTATTCGGAATTTCGATGCCGCCAGAGACGACGCGCCCGTCGTCGTTGACGGAGAACCCTCGCTCGAGCAGCAGGCGGATCACGGCCTGCTGACTCGGCGACCCCTCGAACTTCTCCATGATCTCGTCGAACATCCGTTATCACCCCTACGAGTGCGTGGGTATAATGTCCGGCGATCGATCGTGCGCGTGGCCCCACCGCGACGGGTCGTGGTCACAGCCGATCCCGTGTCGACACCGGCGTCTGACGGATGCTTTTAGAACTCGGCCACGTGATCAGTCAGTATGCGCGAACTTCGGACCTGTGACTTCTGTGCCGCCGACGCCGTCGGCACGTTCGAAATCGTCCCGCCCGAACTCGAGCCGACGGAGGCCGAACAACGCCGCGTCGTCTGCTGTCCCGATTGCCGGGATCGACTCGAGACGCTGCTCGAACCGCTGCTCGCCCGCCTTGGGATCACGGATTCCGACGCGACCGATGACAGCCCACCCACACACGGCTCGGTCGTCACCGCCGCCGACAGCGCGACGACCCGGTCTCGCCCCGCGTCGGCGAACTCGAACGCGACCGTCACGGACGTTCCCACCGACGAGACGGCCGCTCCCGACGTGTCAGAAGCAGATCCTGCCGACAACGAGGCCGATACGGACGTCAGCGAATCTGACACAGACGCTGATGAGTCCGATCCGAACGCCGACGAAGCCGACGAAACCGACGCGGACGCGCCGACCCTCGAGGGCGGTATCACGCTCGAGCGCGACGACCAACCGGACGACACCGGCTCAGAAGCTGCGGACGCGGCCGCCGGTGCCGACGCGTCACCCTCGTCGGCGAGCCCGCCACGGGCCTATCGCAAGGTCATTCGACTCCTCCGAAACCGCGAGTTCCCCATGCAGCGACGTGCCGTCGAGGAACTGGCTGCGGGTGCCTACGACCTCGAGAGCGACGAAGCCGAAGCGATCGTCGAGTACGCGATCGATGACGGCGAGTTCGTCGAAAACCGAGGGGAACTGCACCGTCCGTAACACAGCGGCGGTCGCGAGCCGCTACAGCGTGCCCTTCGTGCTCGGCGTTCCTTGCCGTCGCTCGTCGATCCGGGTCGCATCGTCGAGGCTCCGGGTCAGCGCCTTGAACAGCGCCTCGACCTCGTGGTGGGCGTTCTCGCCGCTGACCTCGAGGTGAAGCGTCAGGCCGGCGTTCATCGCCAGCGACTCGCCGAAGTGACGCGCCATGTCGCTGGTAAAGTCGCCGATCTGCTCCTGAGAGAACGTCCCGTCGAAATAAAAGCGCGGCCGGCCGCTCACGTCGACGACGGCGCTTGCGACGGCCTCGTCGAGGGGCACTTTCCGGTCGGCGTACCGGACGATCCCAGAGCGATCGCCCAGCGCCTCGTCGAACGCCTCGCCGAGGACGATCGCCACGTCCTCGACCGTGTGGTGGTCGTCGACCTCGAGGTCGCCGTCACACTCGACCTCGAGATCGAACAGGCCGTGTTTGGCGAACGACGTCAGCATGTGATCGAAGAAGCCGATACCGGTGTCGATCGCGGCCGTCCCGGTTCCGTCGATCGTCAGCGTACACTCGATCGACGTCTCGGCCGTCTCGCGCGTGCGGGTCGCCGTTCGCTCGCTCATGTCGAACGCATACCGCCCCCGATACAAGGGGGTTCCGCTCGCTGCCCAGTGACGCCGGTTCGGACCTTTTTCCTCTTCGTTTGACACTAGTTCAAGAAGAACTCTCAAAATCAGTTATAAAATGTCTGGGCGGTTCTTACACGGTATAAAAACATTAGCTCGATTACAACATTCACGTAAAACGGACCGAAACCGCGCCAATCTTCGACCCGTTATATGGGCCCTGTGGTGAATGGTGTGTTCAAGAAGAGGTGCTCCGTCTCGATGTCAAACTCCCCCGTTTCGAACGACTCGATCGCCCCGTCAAGCCCTGAGCCGGAGGCCAAGCGCGATCGGTCGAACTGGATCCTCCGTTCGCTCAAGGGCCCAACGCAGTTTCTCTCGTTCTGGGCCGCGATCGCGCTCCCGTTCGTCCATCTCCCACTGCTCACACAGGGGCTCGGTGATCCCGACGTGACGCTGGCATTTTTCCTCTTGCTCGCCGCCAACGTCTTTGCTCTCTACGTCGGTCACGGATACAAACAAGAGTGAACCGGTCGTCTCTCGGTCAGTGCCGGCCGGCCGCGACTGTCCTGCGGTCCCGCCGGGACCCAGTGACAGGAACCCGTCTCAGTTTCGGCCGTGTCGGCACCCAGTGACAGTCGTCCAGCTGCGTCGTCTCCCCACTCCGAACTGTTATCCTATCCGCCGTCGACATATCGGTAGATGGCGCTTCGCGTCGATTGGCGCTCGAGTTGTAGCCTCGCCGGGACAGTCCTCAAGTGGCTCTCGGTCCCGACGGTCGCGCCGCTTGCCCTCGCCATCGTCGACGGGGACGATCCGCTGCCGTTTCTCGTCATGTTCGCCGTCACCGTCGTCCTTGGGACCGGCCTTGAGTCACTGACCGACGACCGCGAGATCGACCAGCGGGAGGCCTTTTTGATGGTTGCGCTGACGTGGCTCGGTGTCGCGCTGGTCGGGGCGATCCCGTTTCTCGTCGCGGGGACGGGCGTGTTCGCACGGCCGGTCAACGCCGTTTTCGAGAGCATGAGCGGCGTGACGACGACTGGCGCGACCGTGATCGCGGACTTTGGGGTTCACTCCCGGGCGCTCTTGCTCTGGCGGGCGCTCCTCCAGTGGCTTGGCGGCCTCGGAATCCTGATCGTCGCGATCGGCCTGTTCTCACATCTACTCGTCGGCGGTGCCCAACTGATGGAGACCGAAACCCAGACTCGAAGCGTCCACAAACTCCATCCCCACCTCGACCAGACGGCTCGTCTCATCTGGGGACTCTATGTCGGATTGACGGTCCTGACGACGGTCGTGCTCTTCGCCTTTCACCTCGCCGGCCTCGCACCCGAGATGGACCTCTACAACGCCGTCGCACACGCCCTGACCAGTGTCTCGACTGCGGGTTTCTCGCCACAGCCCGATAGTATCGGCGCGTTCTCGCCGCTCGTCCAGTGGACGCTCATTCCCGTCATGATCGTCGGCGCGACCAACTTCGTGGTCCTGTATGCCGTCACACAGGGGAATCTCCGTCGGCCGCTCGAGTCCGCCGAGTTCCGGTTTTATATCGGGATCCTCACGTCGATTACGACGATCGTCATCGCCACCCTCGCGCTCGATCCCGATATTGCGATGGGGCTCGAGCCGACGCTTCGCCATGGCCTGTTCAACGTGGTGTCGATGGTGACGACGACGGGCTATGCCTCGGCGAACTTCGACCTCTGGTCGCCCGGCGCGAAACACATGTTGTTTCTCTGTATGTTCACTGGCGGGATGGCCGGCTCGACGACGTGTTCGATCAAGTCGCTGCGCTGGCTGGTGGTCCTCAAGGCGTTCCGCCGAAACCTGTTTCTGGCCGTTCACCCGGACGCCGTTCGGCCGCTTCGACTCGACGAGACGGTGGTCGACGAGGAGACTGTCCGTGACGTCTTTACGTACGTTACTCTCGCGCTGGTCATCTTCTTCCTGCTGACGGTCGTCATCGTTGTCGACGCCGCCCGCGTCGGCTCTCCCGTCAACGAGTTCGACGCGCTCGGGGCGGCCGCCTCGATCTTTCTCAACATCGGTCCCGCGTTCGGCGTCGCCGGTCCGTTCGACAACTACCTCGCGTTCTCGCCGCTGACCCGAACCGTGATGATCGTCATGATGTGGATCGGCCGCATCGAAATCGTCCCCGTGCTCGTCCTGTTGACTCCCGAGTTCTGGGAGCGCTAAACGCCGGGGCTGTCGATGGTCCGCTCACGGTTGCACTGCGACCACTGAGCGAAGCGTCCCGCTCGAGCCACTAGTCCCGTCTAGTCGTCTCCCTCGATCGCAGCTTGTGCTTCGTCGAGCGTGAACGCGCCCTCGTACAACGCGCTGCCGACGACGACTGCGGCGGCACCGGTCTCTGCAAGCGCTCGGACGTCCGCGAGCGTCGCGACGCCACCGCTGGCGATCACGGGGATATCTGTCGCGTCGACCAGTTCGCGGACGGGCTCGGTCGCGACGCCCTCGAGTTGGCCCTCGACGTCGACGTTCGTAAAGAGGATCGCGGCGGCCCCGAGGTCGTCGTAGCGTTCGGCGGCCTCGACCGGCGAAATCTCCGCTCCTTCGGTCCAGCCTTCGACGACGACTTCGCCGTCTTTCGCGTCGAGGCTGACGACGACGCTGTCGGGATATTCCTCGCTGATCTCGGCGACGATCTCGGGGTTCTCGACCGCCGCGGTGCCGAGGATGACCCGATCGACGCCGCGCTCAAGAAGATCGACAGCGTCGTCGGCGGTGCGGATCCCACCACCCAGTTGTGTCGGGACGCCGACGGCCTCGATCACCGCATCAATGGCGTCGGCGTTCGCGCGCTCGCCCTCGAACGCGCCGTCGAGATCCACGAGATGCAGCGTCTCGGCACCGGCGTCGATCCACCGCTGGGCGGCCTCGACGGGGTCGCCGTAGGTCTTTTCGGTGCCACGTTCCCCCTGAACGAGTTGGACGACCTCGCCGTCCTGAACGTCGACTGCCGGGATCACCTCGAACTCTTCGCGCGCGTCGTCGGCGTCGGTGTGCATACTCGAGTGCGCGAGGCCGGCGCGAGTAAAGGCGACGGTTTCGCCGACCGCCATCGCCGCGACACTGTTCCTACTCTCGACAGAATCGTTACAAGTGTGGTCGGTGTCGGTCGCCCTATGCCGATGTCGGCGTGCGATTTTATCGCACAGACGACTGTCTCTCAACCCGACCTGACGACGGACGCGCTCGTCGTCTTTGGCGTCGTCGGCCTCGCACTCGTGCTCTTTCTCACCGAGCGCCTGCCCATCGACGTGACTGCGATCCTGTTGATCGTGAGTTTGGTCGTGCTCGAGCCCTGGACGGGTGTCGATCCCGCGACCGGCATCTCGGGCTTTGCGAACGAGGCGACGATCACCGTGCTGGCGATGCTCATATTGAGCGGTGGCATCAGCCGAACTGGCCTCGTTCAGGAACTCGGCCGGCGGATGGCTGGGTTCGCGGGCGACAGCCTTCGCAGGCAACTGTTCGCGACCGTCGCCGCGACCGGCCCCGTGTCGGGGTTTTTGAATAACACGCCGGTAGTCGCCCTGCTGGTGCCGGTCGTCACAGACGTTGCGAACCGCGGGAACACGTCGCCGTCGAAGCTGCTCATCCCGCTGTCGTACGCCTCACAGATGGGCGGGATGCTCACGCTTATCGGCACCTCGACGAACATCCTCGCCAGCGACGTCAGCGCACGCCTTGGCTCTCAGTACCCCGAACTGCACCGATTCTCGATGTTCGAGTTCACGAAGCTCGGCGTGATCGTCGTCCTCGTCGGCTCGCTCTATCTGATCTTCGTCGGGCACCGCCTGCTTCCTGAGCGCGTCCCGCCGCGGGCCGACTACCTCGAGGAGTACGACGTCGAAGATTACGTCGCCGACGTCGCCGTCGTACCGGGTTCCCCGCTGGTCGGCCAGACGGTCCGCGAGGCGACCGCCATCCTCGGGTCCGATGTCGACATCGTTCAGGTCGTCCACGACGAGGCCCGATCGGTCGCGCCCCGGCAGGCAACCCAACTGGCCGAAGGCGACGTCCTTGTCGTCCGGACCGACCGCGACGCTATCGCGACGCTCGAGGGCGTCGAAGGGGTCGAGCCGGTCGGTCGCGCAACCGCCGTCGACGACCTCGCAGCGCCGGCCGAGGCGGGCATCATCACGGAACTGGTCGTCTCGCTCGACTCGCGGCTCGTCGGCGAGCGGCTCGATCCCGAGGCCTTCCGCGAGGAGTTCAATGCGGCCGTCCTCGGCCTTCGCCACCATGGCGACCTCGTCGCTGACCGCATCGTCGGCACGCGCCTCGACGTCGGTGACACGTTGCTCGTCCAGGTCCCGCCGGACACGCTCGACCGGCTTGCCCGCCGCGACGACGTGATCGTCGCGCGCGAGCCACCCCGACCCGAGTATCGCGCGGACAAGGCCCCGATCGCGGTCGCCATCATGATCGGCGTCGTCGCCGTCGCCGCTCTCGAACTCTACCCGATCCTCATCGCCGCGCTCGCCGGCGTCGTCGCGATGGTCGTCACCGGCGTCTTAGAGCCCAACGAACTCTACGACGCCGTCGAGTGGGACATCATCTTCTTGCTTGCTGGTGTGATTCCATTGGGGATCGCGCTCGAGAAGACCGGCGGCGCGGCGTATCTCGCCTGGCTGGTCGTCCAGTCCGCGGGGTTCCTGCCGACGATCGTCGTGCTGTGGCTGTTCTACGTTCTGACCGGGCTGCTCACGGAGGTCATCAGCAACAACGCCAGCGTCGTCCTCCTGCTCCCGGTCGCGGCGGCCGCGGCGACGGGCATCGGTGCGAACCCGTTCGCGTTCGTGCTGGCGGTGACGTTCGCCGCGAGCACTGCCTTTCTCGGCCCGATCGGCTATCAGACGAACCTCTTCGTCTACGGCCCCGGCGGCTATCGCTTCAGCGACTACGCGCGGATCGGCGCGCCGCTCCAGCTCGTGTTGTCGATCGTCACCGTCCTCGGGATCGCGGTCTTCTGGGGCCTCTAATGGGAGGTTCGAATGCATCCTCGAGCGAGCGCTGGTGGCTCACCGAAACAGTCGCGCTTTTAGGCGCGGACTGCGTGACTCTCGGATGTGCCGGAAGTACTGCTTATCGTAGGAATACTCACCGCGGTTTTCGTCGGCTACAACATCGGCGGATCGACGACGGGCCCCGCGTTCGGACCCGCTGTCGGCGCGAACGTAATCACGAAGGTGATGGCTGCCGGGCTGATGTCGATTTTCTTCTTCCTCGGAGCCTACACCATCGGTCCGAAGGTCGTCACCACGCTCGGCGAGGAACTCGTCACTGACACCGCCATCTTTACGCTGCGGTCGAACGTCGCCGTGCTCTTCTTTATCGGCGGCGCACTATTCATCGGCAACTACGCGGGCGTCCCCGCCTCGACGTCGATGACTGCGGTCGGAGCGATCGCCGCACTGGGGATGGCGACCGGCGAACTCAACTGGGACGTACTCGGCGAGATCGTCGTCTGGTGGGTCGTCGCGCCGATCGTCGGCTTCTGGGTGGCTGGCGTGGTCGGGCGATACTTCTACCCTCGGATCAACGCCTGGGTCGCCATCGAGGAGAAAGAGGGCGGCCGACCGATGGTCTCGGTCGATCGATCGGGACTTGCCCCCCGGCTCCAGTTCGGCGTCGACGCCGATCGCCGGGAGATCACCGGTGCGTTGACCGTCGTCGCCATCGGCTGTCTGATGGGCTTTTCCTCGGGAACGAGCAACATCGCCAACGCGATCGCGCCGATCTACGGCACCGGCGACGTCGACATGACAACGCTGATCCTGATCGGCTCCGCAGCGGTTGCCGTCGGCTGCTTTACGATCGCCCGACGCACGCTCGATACGCTGGGCAATGACATCACGAACCTCCCGCTGACGGCGGCGATCGTCGTCGCCGTCATCAGTTCGGGAATCGTCGTCGGTCTCTCGTCGATCGGCGTCCCGGCGAGTTTCGTCGTCATCGCGACCATGAGCATCGTCGGACTGGGTTGGGGCCGGGCTACCCGGACGACGACGCTGTCCGATGCCGCTCGCGGCGAGGAGACACCGGTCTCGGTCGGCGCGCTGACTGCCGAAGAAACCGGCGAACGATCCCCCGAGATCGGCGAGGAGGAACCCGAGGACATCCCGCAGGCATCGGACCTGTTCGATCCCTCGACGACGGCACGGGTCATTCTCATGCAAAACGTCGTGCCGGCGATCTCGACGGTCGGTGCCTATCTGACGTTCCGGTTCCTGCCGATCTTCGGGTTCTGATCGGAGCCGGCCGGGACGTGATCGACACCGTGCGTCCGAACCCGGCGATCATTGTAATCAACTGGTCGTCCGTGAGACGGATTCTCACTTTCCCCGTAGTTCCTGCTTTCGTTCACCGAGTCCTGTCTGTCTTGGGTTCGAATTAGTCGATCCTGACTCAAAGACGATTGAGGTCTGAACAGCAAGCTATACCAGTACGGCGCTCGAACCGTGAAGTGATGCCCACGGTAGAATACCTCAACTACGAAGTACTGGACGACCAGGGCTGGGACATGGACGACGACGACCTCTTCGAGCAGGCCGCTGATGCTGGCCTCGGCGAAGAGGACTACGGTACGCTCGACGTCGCCGAGGGCGAATACATCCTCGAGGCGGCCGAGATGCAGGGCTACGACTGGCCCTTCTCGTGCCGCGCCGGTGCCTGTGCAAACTGTGCAGCAATCGTCAAGGAAGGCGAGATCCAGATGGACATGCAGCAGATCCTCTCCGACGAGGAAGTCGAGGACAAGAACGTCCGTCTGACCTGCATCGGCTCGGCCGAGACCGACGAGGTCAAGATCGTCTACAACGCAAAGCACCTCGACTACCTGCAGAACCGCGTCATTTAAACGGCACGCACCGCGTCGCGTGACGGCTGCCCCGCGTCGGGGTAGTTTCTTGTTCACTGAGTTCTACTGCGTAGCCTGTCGTCTCACCATTTAAACGCAACCGTGCGGTGACGATCATCATTGCGTCTCTGATCGCCGAATCGCGGTTACGAGCCACTCCGATTGGTCTGCAATTGTACAACGGCTGGTGCGTTCCCGACAGGCCGAAAACGTAACGGCACCGCGCTCGAGAGTGCCCTACGTGACGCTCGCTGGCACCGTGGCGACGGGTCCGGATCTCCTTCGACTGCTCGTCGTCCCGGTCTTTGCCTGGACCGCTGTCCGCGACCTCGCGACCAGACGGATCTCGAGTAGCGTTTGGATCCCGCTGTCCCTTCTCGGGACCGCGGCGCTGGTCTGGGATGGCTGGATCGCCTGGAACGCTGGCCAGTACGCGTGGAGCTATGAGTTCCTGCTGCCGACAGCGATCAGTCTGGGGCTGGTCGTTCCGATCGCCTACCTGTTCTGGTGGATCGGCGGCTTCGGCGGGGCCGACGCGAAGGCGCTGCTCGTGTTGGCCGTCTGCTTCCCGACGTTTCCCGAGTATACGCTCGGGTCGTGGACGGTCCCGCTCGAGACACCGCCACTCGGGGCGTTTTCGTTTACGATCCTGACGAACGCCGTCCTCGTCGGGGTCGTGTTGCCGCTGGCCCTCGCTGTTCGCAACGCGGTCGCGGGCCGGATCGCGCCGGTGATGGTCATCGGCTGGCCGATCTCCTGGGAGCGGATTCCGGACACGCACGGCAGTCTTCTCGAAACACCGACAGGACGTACCCGTCGCGGGCTCGACCTCGACGCCCTGCGGATGTACCTCCGCTGGCGTGGCCTCTCGCTTGCGGACCTGCGTGAACACCCCGATCGATACCGCGATCCGGCGACGCTGCCCGCGGAGCCAAATCCGCCGACCGACGGGGCCGTAAGCGCGGACGTCTCGGTCCGTGGCGATGGCAGGACACTCGAGTCTGATGGCGACGACACCTTGCCGACCGCCGCCGACGATCCGTGGGGTGCTGCGGCCTTTCTCGACGACATCGACGGCTCGGCGTATGGGACGACACCGGAGACGCTTCGGGATGGACTCGAGGTGCTCGTGACCGAAGAGACGGTCTGGATCTCGCCAGGCACGCCGTTTCTCGTGCCGGTATTCGCCGGGCTGGTGATCGCGCTCGGCTATGGTGATCTGTTACTGGGGACGCTGCTATAGAGTGCGCTCGTACAGCGGGACGACCACCGTCCAGACGAGCACGAACGCCGTTCCGACGCCGATCAACGCCAGCCACGGCTCGCCGCTGCCGGTCGGGGGCCCACTCGCAAGGAGGAGGAACGTCCCTACAAAGAGCAGACACGAGACGAGGACGCTGCCCAGCTCGAGGGCCGTGGCGATCAGCTCGGCGAGAGTCATACGCGATATGTCCAGTCGGACGGTAAAAACGTCACGGCACTTGTGTATCGACCCGATCGCGAACGCTGACGAGCGTGGCCAATTCAGGCTCGAGATTCGATATCGGCGGCGACGTCGTCGAGTTCGTCATCGGCAAGGTCGGGTCGCTGGCCGAACATGGCGTGGATGGGACCGTCGTCGTCGTCCTCGAAGCGGGGAACGATGTGGCAGTGAACGTGGGGCACTTCCTGGCCTGCGGCCTCGCCGTTGTTGAACGCGACGGTCGTCGCGTCGGCATCGACAGCGTCCTCAACGGCGGGGACCATGCGGTGGATGGTCGCGTAGAGATCCGTTGCGATGTCCTCGGGCACGTCGTTGACTCGTTCGTACTCGTCTTTCGGGATCACCAGCGTGTGTCCGGGAGCCAGCGGATTCGCGTCCAAAAACGCGACCGTGGTCTCGTCTTCGTAGACGATTCGCGCTGGGATCTCTCCCTCGACGATCTGACTGAAGATCGTACTCATACGCCAGTGTGTGTCGCCTCGCCGTATGAAGGTTTCCCGAGCGCGCTCGAGACTCGCTCACCGCTGGCGACGGTCGTCGAGACGCGATCGAGTAGCTGCGGACTCGTCTCGCGGTCTCATACGGGTTCTATACCCATGTCCCGGCACAATCGTACGACGGGTTGGGCCGGAAACGACTGACAGCAGTCCGTATCAGGGCATGCGAAACGGCGTGTATCCACACGTCCGACATTCGAACGTGTGCTGGTGATTCATGAGCTTGCCAGCACATTCCGGGCAGGTGTAGGCCGTTCGCGCGAACTTTTCGCTGGAAGACATGGTATGTGGTACCGCATGACGGTATATTAAATCTGCCCGTTGTATGATACTACCGCGAGTGAGGACTCTAGAGACGGTTATATACTCAATATGGCGGCGAGCACGACTCGAGTCGCGAGGAATCGAGGCTGGGGCGGGCTGAGACGATCACGCACACAGCCCGTCGATCGTCTCGCGGATCGCCGTGCGGTACTCCGTCGGCTCGTATCCCAGTCGGCCGATCCAGACGTCTTGGTACGATGGGTGGAGAATCGGGACGAGCCACACGTCGAGGCGCGCACACCACACCGGCTCGAGCACGCTGTCGAGAAACCCCTCGAGGTCTCGTCCCTCAGCGGCGAGGACGCTCGTCGTCGCGTGTTTGCCGGTCGCGAGCACCACAGTCGGGTCGATTGTCTCGAGTTCGGCCAACAGATGCGTTCGACAGGTCGCCCGCTCGTCGGCCGTCGGTTCGCGGTTCGTGGAGGGATCGTCGGGGTCTGCGGGAAAGCACTTGACCGCGTTCGTATAGTATGCGTCCTCGTCGTAGCCGAGTCGCTCGAGCAGCCGGCGGATGCGCCGCCCGGAGTGACGCGAGGTGTAGGCCTTGCCGGTCCAGTTGCCGCCTCGCCATCGCTCCGCGTCTGGGTTCCCGTAGCCGGGTGCCTCGCCGACGACGACGATGTCGGCGTCGCAGTCGCCGGTCCCCCACGAAATGCACTCGCGAGCGTCGGCGAGGGCAGGACAGCGCGAACAGTCGGCTGCGAGGACGTTGCGACTGGTCGGATAGACTGGTTCGCCGGCTTCCGAGTCGGTGTCGCCGTTGGTGTCAGCGTCGGACGCGGGCACGCTCGAGCGTCCGTCGCCGAGGCAGTAATGGGAGTCGGTTCGGCGCGACCATGGTCGTGTGATCGCGTCGCACGCGAGGGGACAGGTTTACCTTGGCTGGGTGGCTACCTGCGTGCTAATGACATCGATCGGTCCGGAACTGCTCACGGAATCACTCTCGCTGCTCGTCTACACCGTCATCGCCGGCGTGTTGACGGTCGGCGGTGCACTCGTCGAACAGGCCAGCCTCCAGCATCTCGGTGCCGGCGAGGCGATGATCGCGCTGTGGCTGGCTGCCCTGGGCGGCGTCATGCTCTATGCGGGCGTGTACGGGCTCGGCTACCAGAAGGTCCTCGCGAAATACGTCTAAGCGATCACGACTCGGGTTTGTGTTGACCAGCGGGGCGCGGCGGAACCCGCAATATCGATTCCTCTTTACTGCCGGAGGCGATTAGGTCGGATATGAGCAGGTTCGGCGAGGTCGACGACCAGTACGACCCAGACGAACTCGAGCAACGGGTTTTCGAGTACTGGGACGACGTCGACGCCTACGAGCAGACGGTCGAGCACCGATCGGACGGTGAGTCCTTTTTCTTCGTCGACGGCCCGCCGTACACGTCGGGGTCGGCGCACATGGGAACCACCTGGAACAAGTCGCTGAAAGACGTCTACCTGCGATACCTGCGGATGCAGGGCTACGACGTCACGGATCGGCCGGGCTACGACATGCACGGGCTGCCGATCGAGACCCGCGTCGAAGAGCGCCTTGGCTTCGAGAACAAGAAAGACATCGAGGAGTTCGGCGAGGAGAACTTCATCCAGGAATGTAAGGACTACGCCAACGAGCAACTCGAGGGCCTGCAGTCCGACTTCCAGGACTTCGGCGTCTGGATGGACTGGGACAACCCCTACAAGACCCTCGAGCCGGAGTACATGGAAGCGGCCTGGTGGGGCTTTTCGAACGCCGCCGACCGCGGCTTAGTCGAGCAGGGCCACCGCTCGATTTCGCAGTGTCCCCGGTGTGAGACCGCCATCGCGAACAACGAAGTCGAGTACGAGGACGTCGAGGACCCCTCGATTTACGTCAAATTCGATCTCGCCGAGCGCGAGGGCTCGATCGTCATCTGGACGACGACGCCGTGGACGATCCCCGCGAACACCTTCGTCGCGGTCGACGAAGAGGGCGATTACGTCGGCGTCCGCGCCGAGAAAGACGGCGAGGAGGAACTCCTCTATCTCGCCGACGCGAAACACGAAGAAGTCCTGAAAGAGGGCCGCTACGACGACTACGAAGTCGTCGAGGAACTCTCCGGCGAGGAGCTCCTCGGCTGGTCCTACGAGCATCCGCTCGCAGCGGAAGTCCCCGACCACGTCGACGCCGAGGGCGTCTTCGAGGTCTACGCTGCCGACTACGTCGACACCCACGGTGACGGCACTGGCCTCGTCCACTCCGCGCCCGGCCACGGTGAAGTCGACTTCGAGCGCGGCCGCGAACTCGGCTTCCCGATCTTCTGTCCGGTCGGTGGCGACGGCGTCTACACCGAAGAAGCTGGCAAGTACGAAGGCCAGTTCGTCAAGGACGCCGACGACGAAATCACCGCCGACCTCGAGGACAACGGCGCGTTGCTGGCTTCCGGTACCGTCCACCACAGCTACGGCCACTGTTGGCGCTGTGACACGGGCATCCTCCAGATCGTCACCGACCAGTGGTTCATCACGATCACGGATATCAAAGACGACCTGCTCGAGAACATCGAGGACAGCGAGTGGCACCCCGAGTGGGCTCGCGACAGCCGCTTCCGTGACTTCGTCGAGGAAGCGCCGGACTGGAACGTCTCTCGCCAGCGCTACTGGGGCATTCCGCTGCCGGTCTGGACGCCCGAAGATCGGGACGACGACGAGGATATGATCGTCATCGGCACTCGCGAAGAACTCGCCGAGCGCGTCGATCAGGACGTCAACCCTGACGAAGTCGACCTCCACAAGGACACGGTCGACGACCTGACGATCACCGAGGACGGCACCACCTACACCCGCGTTCCCGACGTCTTCGACGTCTGGCTCGACTCCTCGGTCGCGTCGTGGGGCACCCTCGATTATCCCTCGGACGACAGCCAATTCGACGAACTCTGGCCCGCTGACCTGATTCTCGAGGCCCACGACCAGACCCGCGGCTGGTTCTGGTCCCAGCTCGGGATGGGCACCGCCGCACTCGGCGAAAGCCCCTATCAGGAGGTCCTGATGCACGGCCACGCGCTCATGCCCGACGGCCGCGCGATGAGCAAGTCCAAGGACATCTTAGTCGACCCCCACGAGGCGATCGACCGCCACGGCCGAGACGTCATGCGGCTATTCCTCCTCTCGAACAACCCGCAGGGCGAGGACATGCGCTTCGACTGGGACGGGATGCAGACGATGGAGAACCACCTCCGGACGCTGTGGAACGTCTTCCGGTTCCCGCTGCCGTACATGCGTCTGGACGACTTCGACCCCACCGAAACGACGCTCGAGGACGTTGACGATGCCCTCGAGCCCCTCGACGAGTGGGTGCTCGCCCGACTGCAATCCACGAAAGCCGAGATGACCGCCCACTTCGAGGACTTCCGCCAGGACAAGGCCGTTGATGAACTCCTTGAGTTCGTCGTCGAGGACGTCTCCCGGTTCTACGTCCAGGCCGTCCGCGAGCGCATGTGGGACGAAGCGGACAGCGCCTCGAAGCAGGCCGCCTACGCGACGATCTATCGCGTGCTGCGAGAGAGCGTCGCCCTGCTCGCGCCGTACGCCCCCTTTATCAGCGAGGAGATCTACGGCACGCTCACCGGTGAGGACGGGTTCGACACCGTCCACATGGAAGATTGGCCCGACGTTGACGAGCATTGGGAAGATCAGCAACTCGAGGAGGACGTTTCCCTCCTCCGCGCCATCGAGGAAGCCGGTGCGAACGCCCGCCAGCAGGCGGGTCGCAAACTCCGCTGGCCGGTCCCGCGTGTGGTCGTCGCCGCCGACGACGAGCGCGTCGTCGCGGCCGTCGAGCGACACACCGGCCTGCTCGAGGAACGGCTCAACGCCCGTGAGATCGAACTCGTCTCGCCGGAGGACCGGTGGGGCGAACTCCAGTATAGCGCCGAGGCCGACATGAGCGAACTCGGCCCGACCTTCGGTGGTCGCGCCGGTCAGGTCATGAATGCACTCAACGAGGCCCGGATCGACGAGCCAACGCTCGAGAACCTCGAATCTGCCGTCGCGGATGTCCTCGAAGACGACGAGGAACTCGAGGAGTCGATGGTTTCGTTCGTTACCCAGACGCCCGACGACATCGCCGGTACTGCCTTCGGCACCGACGGTGACGACCGCGGCGTCGCCTACGTCGACGCCTCCCTGACTGATGACATCGAAAGTGAGGGCTACGCTCGCGAGGTCATCCGCCGCGTTCAGGAGATGCGCAAGGATCTCGATCTCGACGTCGAAGAGCGGATCGCACTCGACCTCGCAATCGACGACGACCGCGTCGCCGACCTCGTCGCCGAGCGCGCGGACCTGATCAACGAGGAAGTCCGCGCCGACGAGCGCCGCACAGTCGAGGACGGCCACCGCAAGGAGTGGGATGTTGACGGTGTGACGATGGAGATTGCGCTCGAGGCGCTGGCGGCTGCTGAGGCCTCGGAATAGAACTGCCGAGCGGTGCGAGGGCTGAGCGACTGCGAAGCCCTCGGAAGCGAACGGGGAGCAAAGCGACCCGTGAGCAGCGAGGCAGCTTTTTGGTCCAGATTTTTGCGTGAGCGGTCGCGAGCACTGCGAGCGATCCGAACGGAAAAAGGTGGATGCAGAGATCGCACTCGAGGCGCTGGCGGCTGTGGAAGCGTATGAGTAGCGACTCACAGCGATTCGGTTTGATTTGCACTGGTTCGGGAGAGCAATCTTGACAGCCACGTTGCCGTAACTGTCTTGCGCGCTGACTGACCAGCAATGGGTAGTGAGTTCTCGAGTCCCCGCCCTCGCGTTTGTTGTCGTGCTCGTCTGTAGCCTGCCAGCCGGCGTCGGTATCCTCGAGCCGGCGCAGGCAGCTGCACCCACTGAGGCCGCCGATCCCGGCGGCGACGTGGTCGTGGGCCCCAGTGAGACTCTGCGTGCGGTCGGAACCCGGACGAGCGCCGAGGACGTGTTCGACCGCACGACCGTTCTCAGACATCGCCCCGACGACCCCGACGTATTCGAGACGGAAACGACGTTTCACGTCCCCGACGCCGTCACCGAGTTCGAGATCGGGCTCCAACAGGGTGCGACCGTCGAATCGGTGACGGGCCTCGAGCGGACGGGCGAGCGGACCTACGCGTGGACCGGCGCGACCGACCGGCCGACGATCCGCTACACGATGCCGGCCGACCGGCGGGGCGGGACGTACGGAACGCGCTCGTCGGAGACGGGATACACGTTCGTCGACACCGGCGACTGGGGGATCGTCGCGGTGCCATCGCTCAATGTCTCCCTGCGACGGACTGACCCGGTCGGCATCGAGGAGACGGTAACCGTCGACGGCCCGGGCGCGACCAGCGGCGACATCGCCGTCTTCGGCGACGTAACGACCTACGAGCGAGCGACCGATGGCGGGACGATCCGACTGGTCGTCCCCGACGTGGCACGGCTCGAGGAGTCGCCGGACGCGATCCTGGCGGCATTGGCGGACGCACGCAACAGTCTCGCGGTGGGGATGCGACGCGACGAGGTGGTCGTGATCGCAGCACCGACCGGGGCCGATTGGGGGCCACGCGGGATTCAGTACGGCCGCGCCGATGCGTGGGTCGTTGCCGACGCCACGCTCGATGAGCCGAACCCGGCCTGGCTTCACGAGTACGTCCACGTCCGGCAGCGCTTCTCGAATGCGGCGACCGACACCACGCCGAAGACGGCGTGGCTTATCGAAGCCCAGGCCGACTATTACGCGGGGCTGCTCGCCTTCGAGCGCGGTCGCACTGCCTTCGACGACTTCAGCGCCCTCCTCGAGCGCGGCGAGCGATCGCCGTACGCCGACGGGGTGTTGGTCGATCGCTCGACGTGGGCAGATCCGAAGACGGACTACGCAAAGGGAGCACTCGTCTACGGCGAGCTCGACCGCCGACTGCGGCTCGCGACTGACGGCGACCGGACGCTCGAGGACGTTTTCCGCTCGTTGAACGCTCAGGAGGGCAGAATCACCGAGGTTGACTTCCTGCAGACGCTCGAAGAGTACGGCGGGGCTGACGTCCGGGACGCTGCCGAACGATACACCCAAACCGAGGCGACGCCCGAGATGTGGACCCGGAGCCAGCACGCAGCGGCCTTCGACCAGCCGGTCGCGGAGTTTGAGTCCGAGTTGGAGACGGACTCTCTCGAGGTGGCGGGCCGGGAGTGGCCACGGTGGAACGCCTCGGGGTCGACGGGAACTGCCGATGAAGCTGGCGACGTGATCGCGGTCCCAGCCGGTAAACAGGTATCCCTGCCGGTCACGGTCACCAACGTCGGCAGCCGAGCCGGTGCGTACGATGCGACGCTGCAGGTCGACGGCCGCCCGGTCGACACCCGCCGGGATCGACTTGCAGTCGGCGAAACGGCACAGAACCGCCTCTCGTGGACGCCGGCCGAGCCTGGCGCGTCCACGCTTCGCGTCGGCTCCGAGCGGCTGACCGCCGTCGTTCGCTCGGATGCGAGCGTGACCGTCACCGACCTGCACGTTTCGCCCGAGCGCGTCGATTCCGGCGAGCCGGTGACGGTGACTGCGACGGTCGAGGCTGCCGACGAGCGCCCGGCAGCGGCCGTCCTCGAGTTCCGGACCGTCGAGGGTATCGTCGCCGAGCGTCCCGTGGCGCTTCGGGTCGGGGAGTCGACGACGGTGGAGGCGGATCTTCGGTTCGACGAGGTGGGCCGGTACCAGATCGCGGTTGGTGACCGAACCACTACCGCGCGCGTCGGCAGTGGGCCGGCCGCGGCGATCGAGACGGTGCCCGGCTTCGGCGTTCCGGCTGCGCTCGTCGCGGTCGCGATGCTCCTCATCGTCGCAGTGCGATCGCGCCAGTACTGACGGGAAGCAATAGGTGGCCTCGGGTCCGTTTCGTCGTTACTCGAGATCGACGCGGAACCGACATTTGTCGGCTTCGTCGTCGACACAGGCTGTTTCGGTGACGGTCGCGTCGCCGTCGAACGCGGCGACGACTCCTTCGAGAACGCCGTGGGCCATGCCACAGTAGGTGGTGTCGCGGTGGGTCTCGTAGGTGACGACCCCGTGATCGAACTCGTGGCGGGAGGAAATCGCAGGCAGCGACACGTCATCGGTAGCGGTTTCGACATCGTCGTAGACTCGCTCGAGTTCGGCGAGCAGGTCCGACGCCTCCCAGTCGGGGCTGACGTGGGCGCTGAACGTCGAGAGAAGGTCGGGTGCGAGCGTGCGGCCGACGTCGCGTTCGATCGCGCGTCTGTCCTGGGTGGCCATCCCCGATAGCGTCTCGAGGATGGCGTCGATCTCGGCGTCGTCGGTTTGGTCGACGACGTACTCCTTGAGGGTCTTGTGGACGAGTCCGTGCATTGATACGCTCGTGCAGATTCCGCCGCAGTTCACACAGCCGATACCGCACCGTGTGAAACGCTAACCGCTAGGCCACGTGCGGGCGAGTACTTACCCGTTTACTCACAGGTGCGATGCGATCGCCGGCGCGACCGAGACGGTGCTGACACCGCGCTCGATGGTGTCGGTGCCGTAGATCGCTTCGACGCCAGCCCGCGAGAGCTTCGTGACGGCGTTGCGAGCCAGCAGCGGGTGGACGCAGGTGATAAAGACGCGGCCGACCGATCGCTCCCGGAGGACGCCGACGGCTTCGCTCATCGTCGAGCCCGTCGCGATGATGTCGTCGACCACGACGACGTCGCGATCTGCCACGTCGACGTCGCTCGGTGTGATCTCGACGTCGGTGCCGGAGTGGCGCACCTTCTCGAAGTAGTCGGTCTCGCCCGCGCCGTAGGCATTTTGGACCGTCTCGGCGAGGTCGATCGCGCCCGCGTCGGGCGAGAGGAACACCGGGTCCACGAGGTCGCCGGGTAAGGGCTCGGCCAGTCGGCCCGCGGCGTCGACGGCCGTCGCCGTCGGCTCGAAGAACTCACAGACTGCCTCCTCGTGGGGATCGACCGTCAGCACCCGGTCTGCGCCGGTCGAAATCGCCCGCGCCACCGCGCGCGCGGAGATGGGATGACCCGGCTCGAACGCCTTGTCCTGCCGGCCATAGCCCATGTACGGCAGGACGGTGACGACCTCCTCGACGCCAGCCTCGCGGACGGCATCCTGCAACTGGAGTACCTCGAGGTGGGCGTCGCTCGAGACGGTCGAGGCGACGATGACCGCCCGGTCGGGCTCTGCGTCGGCGACGCCGGGAGCGGCCGCGAGCAGTTCGCCGTCGGGGAAGCTGTCGTACTCGACGGCGGCGAGCGGTTCATCGAGCTCACGAGCGAGTGCTGCGGCGAGTGCCTGAGACGTGGATCCACTGACGATCATAGTCGGTGGCACACTCCGGGGGCTAAACCAGCTTTCGTTCTGTGTTGCGTTCGCCCCTTGCGTGTCGGCCTCGTCGGTCGGTGCGAGTAGCTACGCGTCAGTGTCGCCGTCGCTCGTGTCGTCGCCACTGCACGGACCGCTGCTCGTATCGCTCAGGACCGTCAGTTCCCCGTTTCGATCGACCCGGACGAAGAGGTTCAGACACGACGGCTCGTTCCAGTCGGCCGGCGTCACCTCGACCGGCTCGCCCTGATCCAGTCGCACCGTCACGCGGAACTGCCCCGGTTCGGACGGCCAATTTCGCTCGAGGGTTGCCCCGCCGCCGGCCGCGAGGTTCTCGGTCGCCCACGATTCGATCGTCCGGTCGAACTCGACGATGACGTCGACCGTGTGGGCTGTACTGTCGAGGTTGTCGACAGTGATGTCTCCGAGGAGCGTCCCGCCAGTATTGACCGTCGCGCTCCCATCGGCCCCGTCGTTGCCAGCGGATTCGTTATCTTCGCTCCCATCGGTTCCATCCGTTTCGTCGCCGCTGCCCGTACAGCCGGCGACAGCACCGGTACAGACGGTGCCGGTCGCAGCTAGCAGCCGTCGTCGTGAGAGATCGCTCATTTATTGACGGCTGTCATTCAGCATCGTTAACTCTTGTATACTCCGTCTCCGCTCTCTCTGGGAATGCGACGCTCGCGTGTTGGTCGCCGGTACCGCTGCGAGAACCAACTGTGGTGGGTCTACTGCCGCTCCGGTCGCACAGCAAGCCCCGACACGTCCCTGACGCCCAACGCTCGCGTCCGCCACTCCCCGTCGCTCCACGCGAGGAACGTCCCCTCGTCCGTGACGGCGTAGGTCGTCTCGCCGTAGCCGACGCCGACGATCTGTTCGCTCGAGCCGTCGATCGCGTGCCACTCGTCGGCAACGAACTCGTAGACGCCGTCTGCGGCGACCGCGTGGGCGCGGACGAGCTCGCCCCGCTCCGAGCGCGGATCCGCGGCGACGGTCTCGAACGCGCACTCGAGCACGGTCATCCAGCCGTTGCCGAGTTTGTAGAGGCCGTCTGCGGTGGCCGCGAGTGGCACACCGGCAGCCGAGACGTCACGCACGCCCGACAACCCGGCGTGTGCGAGGCCATCGTCGCCGACCCGATAGACGCCGTCGGCCGTGCCGACGAGATCTTCGTCGATCGCTCGCACCGCCGTCTCGAGGTCGTCCGAAAGCGTCGTCCACTCGTCGGTCCCGGCTGTGCGACGCGCGACGCGACCGTCCGGCCCGGCTGCGAGCACGTCGTCGCCATCGAAGCCGACGGCGACCGCCGGGCCGAAGCCAGTCTCGACGAACGACTCGTCGTCGGCCACGACCGGCGCGTCACCCTCGCGGTCGGACGTGGATTCCGCCTCGAGTGCGAGGACGCGAACGTCCTCGGCCGTCGCGACGGCGATAGCGTCGGGGCTCGCTGCGACGTCTCGAGCACCACAGCGTTCACAGAGGCCGAATTCGCCGACGGTGTCGCCGGCGACCCGGACGCGAACGACGCCCATCGCGCTTGCGACGTAGGCCGTAACCGCCCCTTGCCGATCGCCGTAGACGCGTTTTTCCTCGATCGATTGCATACAGGAACGTGACAGGGATGGCCCGAAAACGTTCCGCCCTCATCTGGACGACTATCAGTTCGCGCCGACACACCCCAATCCGCCATGTGGGTACGCCGGGAGCCAGTGACAGCAGCCCGTCTCAGCCTTCGGATCGAGTTGCGGAATCCCTTTGGGGAGTCCGCCCGGACTAGCGCGTGATGCAAGTCTTCGGATCGAGTGGGACGCGGGGCGTCGCCAACGAAGAGCTGACGCCCGCGTTCGTCCTACGCGTCGCGAAAGCGGCGGGGACGACCTGGGGTGACGGCCACGGTGGGGACCGAGTCGCGATCGCTCGAGATACCCGCTATACGGGGCGCATGCTGGCCGATGCGGCCGCCAGCGGGCTCGCGAGTACGGGTGCCGACGTCGACCGTCTCGGGGTCGTCCCCACGCCGGGGGCACAGGCCTACGCCGAACGCGAAGGGGTGCCGGTCGTGGTCATCACAGCCTCGCACAACCCACCCCAGTACAACGGCGTCAAACTCGTCGGGCCCGACGGTGTCGAACTCTCAGTCGCCGCACTCGAGGAGATCGAAGAAACCCTGCTCGCCGAATCGTTTTCCGTCGCCTCGTGGGACGAGACGGGGCGCGTTCGCGAGATCGACGGTGTCGGCCGGGCATATGTCGACGAACTCCTCGCAGCGACCGACCGGAAGACGATCGCCGACGCCGACCTCACCGTTGCACTCGATCCGGGCCACGGTGCGGGTTCATTGACGAGTCCCGAATTCTTCCGGAAACTGGGCTGTCGCGTCGTCACCGTCAACAGCCAGCCGGACGGCCACTTCCCCGGCCGCGACCCAGAGCCCGTCCCCGACAACCTCACCGATCTCGGCCGACTCGTCCGCGCGACCGACGCCGATGTCGGCGTTGCCCACGACGGTGACGCCGACCGGGCGATCTTCTTCGACGAAGCCGGCGAGTACGTCGAGGGTGACGCCACCCTCGCCGCGCTCGCGGCTGCCGAACTCGAGGCCGGCGACACGGCCGTCTCGGCGGTCAACGTCTCCCAGCGCCTCGTCGACGTCGTCAACGACGTCGGGGCCGATCTCGAGCTCACCCCGATCGGCTCGACGAACATCATCACCCGCATTCAGGAACTCACGGCAAACGACAGCCACGTGCCGATCGCCGGCGAGGGCAACGGCGGGATCTTCTTCCCCGACTACCGGCTCTCGCGAGATGGGGCCTACACGGCCGCGCGCTTTCTCGAGTTAGTCGCCGAGAAGCCGGTCAGCGAGCTCGTCGCGCCCTACGACGGCTACGTCAACGTCCGACACAACGTCGAATACGAGTCGACAGCCGAACGCGACACGATGCTCGATGCGGCGGCCAACCAGGCCCAGGCTGCCGACGCCGACCTCAACACCCGCGACGGCTACCGACTGGATTACGGTGACGCGTGGGTGCTCGCCCGTCCCTCCGGCACCGAACCGCTCGTCCGGATCTACGCCGAAGCCCGTGATGGAAATCGCGCCGAAGCTCTCGCCAGCGATATATACGAGGCGCTGGCCGCTGCGAAAGCCGACGCGTAACGCCGGGTTCCGTTGCTCGAGTCCGTGCGGTCGACACCCTGATCACGACGAGGCCCACTCCCGAAGCTCGCCGTCGACGACGACTTCGTCCCCAACGTCGTCGAACGTGACGCCGCCGTAGGCGACGCGACTGTCAGGGCCGACATAGAGCCCCACAGTACCACAGTCGGCCGCTCGAGCAGTGGTAAGCGTTGCGTCGACGTTCTCCCTGAATCGGAACGATTGATGGTCTGCGCCCGTCGCGGTTACGGTGCTCAATTTCAGGTCGGCCATATCGTCGAAGATAATCGCGTTCGTAAACGGGCCGTCGACGGTGACGTTTGCTATCGCAGCGCCGTCGAATCCGGCCGCGTACAGCCCCGAGCCGCTGGCGATGTCGCTGTCGGTGGTTCTAATCGTGACGTTGTTGATCGTCAACCCCTGACGGCCGTCCTCGATTTCTCCTAGCGTGATCCCTCGTGCGTTCTCGAGACACGAGACGCGGTCGATCGTCAGATCCACGATCTGCTCGTCCGGATCGGCTCTGATCGCCGTATACTCACAGCCGGTGATCTGGCCGTCCGTGATGGTGAGCGATTCGTTCGTCCCGCGGTGAAGGTGGATGCCGTAGTCGGGGTCGTTCGATGGGGCGATCTCGAAGTTCGTGAGGGTGCAGTCTCTGGTCGGCGTCCCGTCGTCCGCGACGAGCGCGTCGGTGCTGCCGTCCCAGACGCTGTTCCAGCTCGTATCCGGCTGTTGACTGTCGAACTGCACTGGCGCATCTGACTCACCCTCGCCGCCGCGGGTCGCCCAGTAGCCGTCGATGACGACGTTTTTCGACGACACGACGTCGATGTGGTGGTAGTAGATGCGGTCGCCGTAGATCCGCTCCAGCCGGACGTTTGCCGCGTGGGCAGGCATGATGCCCGTCGACTCCGGCGAATCGATTCGGACGTTGCAAACGCCCCAGTTCGACGCGCCGTCGTATCCCGGCTCGTCGTAGCCCATATTCGAGAGCAGTGCCCGCCCGTTCTCACCGTCGGGACGGATCCCGACGAGGACGGTCGAACGGCCCGCACCGAGCACGATCGTGTCGTCGCCGATCAGTGGCGTCCGCTCGAGGAGATAGCGCCCGGGCGGGAAGTACACGATCCCGCCACCGGCGTCGGCGACGTCCTCGAGGAGGTCGTGGACTGCCTGACCGACGGCGGTCTCCCCGTCGCCTTCGATGCCGTGGGCCTCGACGTTCCACACGGGGGTCTCTTCGGTGCGAGCGTGGGCGAACTGGGCTGCCTCGAAGTGGCTCGTTCCCGGTACCGGCTGCTCGTCGCTTCCGCGGCCGCTGAAATACACCCAGTCGTCGCTCGCGGCGTCCCAGCGCCAGGTAATTCCTTGATCGGTCGCGTGGTACAGTTCGTCGTCGTACTCGCCAGTTGCCGGTCGCTCGCTGATCGGCCCGTGGACGATCGCATGCGCGTCGATCGCCTCGACTGCGTCGGTGTGGTCCCACTGTTCGCCCTGCTCGTACGTTCCCAGTCCGAGACGCGGCGTGTGATCGACCATGGTTACTCACTCCCGTATGCGTCTCCGTACGTCGTTCCGTACCCGGAACCGGATTCGACGGCCGCACTGTTCGCACAGCCTGCAAGCGTGAGCATTCCCGACGTTGCGATGAGGACGTCCCGTCGTCCCGGTCCTGAATCGTTCATGCTCTCTGACTCGTCTTCCGCCGTATAAACTACCTGTTAGGCGGCCGACTGCTTAGTTGGTGTCCGCGAGTTGTCCGTCGATCGCGGCGCTGACGGTATCCCACGCATAATTCTCGAGGAGTTCGCCATCGACGAAGACTGCTGGCGTTCCGGGCACGCCGCGGTCGTCTCCCGTCTGTTTGTCTGCCTCGACGACCTCGCGGTACGCCTCTTCTTTGGCCGCTGTGGCGACCGTACAGCCGTCGACGCCGTTGTCGTCGGCGACCTCGCGGATGAACTGGTAGCCGTCCTCGATGAGCCGGGATTGCTGCTCGTAGATCCCCTTGGCAAAGGAAAAGAACGTCTCGGCGTCGGTCCGATCCTGTACTGCGCGGGCGGCCGAGGCAGCACGCCACGACCAGTTTTCATCGACGGGGATCGGATAGTCGAAATAGCGATAGCGGATCTCACCGGGCTCGATGTAGGTCGATTCGATCTGTGGATAGACGTCATTAGTGAACGTCGCACAGTGTCCACAGGCGAAGTCCTCGAAGACGTCGACGGTGACGGAGGCGTCTTCCGGACCCAGTGCGGGACGGGGCAGCGAATTGACCGTCTCGACTTCTGTGCCGTCGCAGTCGCTGGGAAACGAGCCGCCGCCGGAACCGCCGAGACAGCCGGCCGTCGTCGACAGCGCGATCGTTCCACCGAGTGCAGCGAGGGTTGACCGCCGCGTCGTTCGCATAGTCGTGCGAACGGCCCAGTGTCATATATACGGTGCCGTTTGCGGGCGCGGTTCCACGGGGGTATCCCCTGTCCAGTCGCGCCTGCCGGGTCGCCCTCACACTGGATCGTCGACGGCCAGTGCATCCTCGAGTCGCTCCTGTTCGGCCTGCAGCGTCTCGAGTTCGTCGGCGACGCGGCCGTCGGCCAGCCGCTCGCGTTCGGCGGGCGAGAGCTGATCGACGGCCCGGGCTGCGGTCTGCAGACGGTCGTAGTCGGGATCGGTCGCGAGCAGCCGCACCTCACGTAAAGCTGCGACGACGTCCTCGTCGGCGATTCGCGCGACGAACGGCTGATACTCTCGCGTCCGGGCTTGCAGGGCACCCGCAGGCTCGGGCGGCCAGTCGATCGTCAGCGGTTCGGCGTTGATCCCTTCGAGATACGTCTGCTGGGTCGCGACGTTGCGTTTGAGTTCGTCAGCGCTCTCGACGTAATGCGAGAGCTTCGAGCGTGAGTAGTCGGCGTACTCGAGCAACTCGGGAATCGTATATTCGCCGGCCGGATTCTCGCGGACGTACGCCGCCAGGTCGTCGGGTGGGCGCTCGTAGCTCACGAACGGGTACCACCGGCTTCGCTCGAGCAGGGCGAACACCTCGCGAGCGCTGGTCTCGAGGCGATACGCTCGAAATGCCTCGCGGATCGCCTCGTTGTAGCGTTCGATCGGCTCGCGGAGTCGCTCGACCGGGGCGTCGAGATCCGCGTCCGCGAGTTCGAGCAGCCGCTCGCGTGTGTCGATCTCGTCATCGATCGTCCGCAGTCGTTTGCTCGCGGCTTTGCGGGCCTCCACCAGTGCTTCGCGGGCAGCCTCGCGTTCGTCGAGCATGTCTGCGTATTTTGCTGCCGGTTCGAGGGCGTCGCGAGCCCGCTCGAAATCGGCTTCGCTCAGCCGGCGTTTGTCGATCGCCTCGAGGGCGTCCTCGAAGGACTCGTATTCGGGGAGGTCTTCGTCGAGTCCGGAGACCAGCCCGTCGAACTTGCCCTCGAGTTCGATGTATGCCTGAAAATTCTCCTTGCCGGTCCCGGTCGCGCGGTCGACGTAGTCCTCTAACAGGTCGGTCGCGGTCCGATACGCGGTGGCGACCGTCTCGACGGTGTCCGCGTCGTGATCTGCAATCTGCGCGTTGATCGTCTCGAGGCGGTCGCGGGCGTCCTCGAGGGCCTCGAGCGGTGTCGGGTCGTCGTCGCGACTGTCGGCGGCATCGGAGCGGGCGTCAGAGGGCGGGACGCGCTCGCTCATCGGTTACTCGTAGACGGTGTCCGGGTCGAACACTTGCTCGCCGACGTTCTCTCCCTCGATCGTTCGGTAGAAACACGACCGGTGGCCGGTGTGACACGCCCCGCCTTCCTGGTCGACCAGATAGAGCAGGGTGTCGGCGTCACAGTCGACGCGAATCTCCTGAACGGCTTGGACGTGGCCGCTCGTCGCCCCTTTCTCCCACAGCTCGTCGCGGCTTCGCGAGTAGTAGTGAGCGCGACCGGTCTCGCGAGTTCGCTCGAGCGCTTCTGGCGAGACGTAGGCAAGCATCAGTACCTCGCCGGTGTCGGCGTCCTGTGCCACGGCGGGGACGAGGCCGTCCTCACCGAAGTCGACTGCAACGTCGTCGTCCATACTCGAGACGTTGGTCGTCCGAGCGATAGGTCTTTTGCCGCCGGGAGCGCGAGCGGCGAAAAATAGCGCGTGCGTCGCGTTCGTCGTCCGTCGTTAGTTCTGGCCGTTCAGCGTGATGTCGCTGACGCCGATGACACGCTCGTCGTCCTCGAGTTCCGCTTTCGCTTCTGCGGGAACCTCGCTGTCGACGTTGTAGACGGTCAGGGCCTCGCCGCCGATGGTCTCGCGGGCGTTGAACATACCGGCGATGTTGACGTCGTGGTTGCCCATCACGGAGCCGATGAGGCCGATGACGCCGGGTTCGTCGGTGTTGCGCGTGATGACCATCCGGCCGTGGGGGATGGCGTCGACGCGGTAGCCGTCGATGCGGACGATGCGTGGGTCGTCACCCGCAAAGAGGGTGCCGTCGACGGACACGTCGTCGTCGTCGTTGCTGACGGTCACGGAGATCAGGCTCTGGAAGTCCTCGGCCTGGCGGGTCTTGGACTCGGTGACGTCGACGCCCCGGTCCTCGGCGATCTGCGGTGCGTTGACTGCGTTGACCTGCCACTCGAGGGGTTCGAAGACGCCCTTGAGTGCGCTTGCGGTGACGAACTCGACGTCTTCGTCGGCGATCTCGCCCTCGTAGACGACTTCGACGTCCTCGATGCGGCCCTCGAGCAGTTGCGCGGCGACCTTGCCGGCGGTTTCGGCGAGGTCGATGTAGGGCTCGACACGGGGGAACGCGCTCTCGTCGATCGAGGGGGCGTTCAGGGCGTTGGCGACCGGCTCGCCGGCGATTGCGGCGTTGACCTGCTCGGCGGTGGAGGTCGCGACGTTCTCCTGGGCGGCCTCCGTCGATGCGCCGAGGTGGGGCGTGACGATGACGTCGTCGTGCTCGAGCAGCGGCGAGTCCTCGGAGAGTGGCTCCTCGGCGAAGACGTCCAGTGCCGCGCCAGCAAGCGTGCCGTCCTCGACCTTGGCAGCGAGTGCGTCCTCCTGGATGATGCCGCCACGGCCGACGTTGACGATGTAGCCGTCCTCGAGGAGGTCGAGTTCCTCTTCGCCGATCATGCCCTCCGTCTCGGGGGTCAGCGGCGTGTGGATGGTCAGGAAGTCAGCGCGCTCGAGACATGGCTCGAAGTCGACAAGTTCGGCACCGAGGCGGCCGGCGCGCTCCTCGGAGATGTAGGGATCGAAGGCGACGAGGTCCATCCCGAGCGAGTCGAGCTTTTTGGCGACCTCTTGGCCGACGCGGCCGAGGCCGACGATGCCGAGGGTCTTGCCGTTGAGTTCGGCACCGAGGTAGTCGCTTTTGGCCCATTCGCCGTTTTTCAGGCGGATGTGTGCCTGTGGGATCGAGCGGGCGGCCGCGAACGTCATCGCGACGGTGTGCTCGGCGGCTGCGCGCACGTTGCCCTCGGGAGCGTTAGCGACGATGACACCTTCGTCCGTGGCGGCGTCGATGTCGATGTTGTCGACACCGATGCCCGCTCGACCGACGATAACCAGTTCCTCGGCGGCCGCGAGGACCTCGTCGGTGACTTCGGTCCCGGAGCGAACGATGAGCCCGTTGGCGTCCGAGACTGCCTCGAGGAGGTCGTCTCCCTCGAGTTCGTAGCCCGTTTCGACCTCGTGGCCGGCGTCTCTGAGTACGTCCAGACCCGCATCCGCGATCGGATCCGTGACGAGAACCTTCATGTGCGAGCAAACCGTGCGGAGCACGTAAACCCTTCCGTTGTCGCGCCCGGTGGCAAAATTTGTCTCCATTCTCTCGAATGTTGTGAGGTACCACCTACCATTATCCGGACGACGCACGTACGGTCGGGCATGTACGAGCGCATCCTGTTGCCGACCGACGCGGCGGAGGGGACCGAACTCGCTATCGACCACGCCGTCGCCGTCGCCGATCACGCTGGGGCCGAGCTTCACCTTCTCTATGTTGTCGACAGCGACGTCTACAGTTCCTACAGCGGCGACGAGTACGTCCACGAGTTCGAAGGGTTAGAGGCCGCCCTCGAGCAGGTCGGTGAAGCGGCCCTCGAGTCGGCCGCCGAGGCAGCCGCGGAGGCGGACGTCGAGACGACCACGGTCGTCAGACACGGCGATCCCCACAAGCAGATCCTCGAGTACGCCGACGAGGCGGACGTCGACCTGCTTGTCATGGGCTCGAAAGAACGATCCGGTGAGTACCGCCAGCTGCTGGGTAGCGTCACGGATCGTGTCGCGCGGTTGGCTTCGCGGCCGGTGACGATCGTCAAGACGCCGGTCGACGGCGAGGAGTAGTCGGTCACGATCGCGAGTCGAAACCTGAACTGGTTTATCCGGTGACCCACAAGCGGCGAGCAATGACAGTCGTCGCTTTCGACTTCGATGGAACGCTTTCCGACTCCGAAATGACCGTCCTGCTCGGTGACCGCTGTGGCGTCGCCGATGACATGGCCGAGATCACCGAGCGCGCGATGAACGACGAAATCGGCTACGCCGAGAGTCTGCGCTCGCGTGCGTCCCTGCTCGAGAGCCTCCCCAAAGCAGAGGCCGAAGCGGCCTTCGACGAGGTCGTCCTCCGCGAGGGAGCCGCCGATCTCATCGAGGAACTGAACGACGCCGGCGTCACGACCGCCATTCTCACCGGCGGATTCGAGCGCGGTGTTGCGGCCGCCCTCGAGCGTGAAGGCGTCTCCGTCGACCACATCGTCTCGAACCGGCTGCCGATGAACGGTGACGAGCTCACCGGCGACGTCGAGGGGCCGCTGATCGAGGGCACCAAAGACGACGCGCTCGAGGACCTCGCCGACGACGTCGGCGTCGACCTCGACGAAACCGTGGCGGTCGGCGACGGTGCAAACGATCTGCCGATGCTCAAGGTCGCTGGCCTCGCGATCGGCTTCGAACCCAAACCGGCGGTCGAACCCCACTGTGATGTCGTCGTCACGTCGATGGACGAGGCCCGCGAGACGCTGATCGAGGAGACCGTCCTCGCCGAGCCCTAATCGGCCAGGACCAATGCTGAATTAGGCCGCCTACTAGGGAGTTGTGGCCCCGCGACGACGGTTCGATGTGTCGCTCCCGTCGTCGCTTCCCGTTCTACTCACGGTTTCAGTTATATTCCCAGTGTTCACTGACTGTCAGTGCTAACTGCCCATTTCCCGACCGAGAGAGTTTTAACTCACAACTGAGTAAGCGACTATGATGATGTGGCAAGACCTCGTATTCATGATTGGGAGCAGCCTTTCGATCGTTTTCCTCGCACCAACGCTCCGTGACTCGAGTGCGCGTGTTCCCCTCGGCACGAGCCTGCCGTCGATGGGAATCGGCTTCGTCTATGCGACGACGTTTTTCACGCTTGGGATGAGCTTCTCCGCTGCGGGCGCGCTCGCGGCTGGGACCATGTGGTCACTGATCGCGCTGTTCCGTTCGCCACAGGGTGTCTCGATGAAACTCGTCGCGCGTGAAAACCTCGCCCTGTTCGTCGCCGATCTGCAATACTGGCTCGACCGTCGCCGCTCCGGTCGGCCGACCACCGAACAGTACGTCTCGTTCGATCACGGGTCCTCGAACGCCTATGGACAGGGTAACGGCCGCTAATTCTCTTTTCCGATCGTACTGACCTGGCGTCGCTTGACTACCCGTCGGCCAATAGCAGAGATACCAGCGCCAGCAGCGCAGGGCCTCGAGACCCGATTACCTCGAAAACAGGCTCGTGTGAACCGGCGCGAACTCCCCTGTTTCGTCGGGTTGTTCCGGGGCCGTGTCGGTAATCGAGCTGCCGCCGAGGCCGTCAGCGAGCAGATCCGACAGCGGCGGCCCGACGGTTTCGGGTTCGACGAGGAAGGCGTCGTGGCCGTGGTCGGACTCGATCACGTGGTGGGCGACATCGACGTCGGCCTCGCGTGCCGACTCGGAGAGTGACTCGGCCTGTTCGACAGTGAAGTGCCAGTCGCCGGTAAACGACAGCACGAGGAGTTCGCCCTCGAAGGCCGCCAGCGCGTCGGCGTCGGACTCATAGCCCGCCGCGAGGTCGAAGTCGTCCATCGCGCGCGTCATGTAGAGGTAGCTGTTGGCGTCGAACCGATCGGTGAACTTGTCGGCCTGATAGTCCAGATAGGACTCGACCTCCCGATAGGGGAAGAAGGCGGCCGCGGGGTCCGGCGGTTCCTCGCGAACGGTTTCGCGACCTGCCGATCGGCGGCCGAACTTTCGGCCCATCGAGGCCTTCGAGAGGTACATGATGTGGCCGATCTGGCGGGCACGAGCCAGTCCCGCTTCGGGCTCGGGGCCGCCGTAGTAGTGACCGCCGTTCCAGTTGGGATCGGACGTAATTGCCCGTCGGGCGACGGTATCGAGCGCGAGACACTGCGGATCAAGTTTGGCGGCGGTGGCGACCGCGCCGGCCCGTTCGACGTCGTCGGGATACCGTCGTAACCAATCGAGGACGTTCATGCCGCCGACGCTGCCGCCGACGACGGCGTGGAGCCGGCCGATTCCCAGTTCGTCCAGCAGTTGGCGCTGGGCGCGGGTCCAATCACCGATCGTGACTGGCGGGAAGTCGGTGCCGTAAGGCTCGCCCGTCTCCGGATTCTCGCTTGCGGGCCCGGTCGTCCCGTAACACGACCCGGGCGTGTTCGCACAGATCACGTAGTACTCGCTGGTGTCGACCGCCTTCCCGGGCCCGACGACGTCGCCCCACCAGGCGCGGGCCTGACCTGCGGTCTCGTCGCCGGCGTCCGGCCGGCGGGCAACGTGGGCGCTGCCAGTGAGTGCGTGACAGATCAACACCGCGTTATCGCCGGTAAAATCGCCGTAGGTCTCGTAGGCTACCTCGAGGCTGGGGATCGACTCCCCGCACTCGAACTGGAACTCGCCGAGATCGATCGTATCTTTCGTTGTCATCGTGTCTCACCATCCGATCGACAGGCTCGCGTCGCGGCTTCGATCGCCTGCTCGAGGTCGGCTAGAATGTCTTCGGGATCCTCGATCCCGACCGACAGCCGGATCAGGTCCTCGGTGACGCCAGCCTCTTCCCGTTCCTCGGGCGAGAGCTGGCCGTGCGTCGTGCTCGCCGGGTGGATCACCAGCGTCTTCGCGTCGCCGATGTTCGCGAGGAAGGAAGCCAACTCGACCTCGTCGCAGAAGGTCTTGCCCGCTTCGAACCCACCGCGAGACTCCGTCTCGCGTGCAGACGAGTGTGACTCGTCGACCCCCTTGAGTCCGAAAGCAACCATCCCGCCGAAGTCCTCGAGATACTGCGAGGCGTTGTCGTGGGTCGGATGATCCTCGAGACCGGGGTGGGTGACCCAGGCGACGTCCTCGTGGTCATCGAGGTACTCCGCGACGATGGCGGCGTTCTCACAGTGTTTCTCGACGCGAAGTGGCAGCGATTCCAGTCCCTGCAGTGTCTGCCAGGCGTCGAAGGGAGACTGCTGGTTGCCGAGACTGCGCAGCGAGCGGAAGCGAGCGGCGGCGGCGAAGGGTGCATCCGAGAAGTCCCGCGAGAAGTCAGTATCGTGGTAGGCGTGGTTTTGGCCGGCAATTTCGTCATATCCGTGCTCTCCCCACGGGAACGAACCACCGTCGATCAGGACGCCGCCGACGGTCGTTCCCGAGCCGTGGAGCCACTTAGTCGTCGATTCCCAGACGACGTCGGCCCCGTGCTCTAAGGGTCGACACAGTGCCGGCGTCGCGAACGTGTTGTCGACGACCAGCGGCACGCCGTTGTCGTGGGCGATGTCGGCAACGCGCTCGAAGTCCGGCGTCACGAGCGAGGGGTTGCCGATCGTCTCGACGTGGACGAAGGCGGTGTCCTCGTCGATCGCCTCCTCGTAGGCGTCGTACTCGAGGGTGGGAACGAATTTCGGCTCGATGTTCCGGCGCGTGGCCGTCTTCGAGAAGTAGGTGGATGTCCCGCCGTAGGTGTCGGTCGAGCAGACGATGTTGTCGCCCGCCTCGGCAAGGATCAGCACTGCAGAATCGAGCGCGGCCATGCCGCTGCCCGTCGCGACCGCGCCCGCGCCGCCCTCGAGTGCAGCAAGGCGCTCCTCGAGGACCGTAACGGTCGGGTTGGCGATCCGAGAGTAGATGTAGCCGTCGTCCTCTAAGGCGTAGCGGTCGGCGGCGGTGTCAGCGTCTTCGAAGACGTAGGAGGTGGTCTGGTAGATCGGTGGTGCCCTCGCGCCGGTCGTCGGATCGGGAGACTGGCCGGCGTGGACGCTGCGCGTGCCGAGCCCGCGCCCGCCACGCTCGGCGTCGGAGTCGGCCTCGTGCCCGTCGCTCGCGTCGTCGCTCATGTTTAGTATGCATACTGCTCCATCCTCATATGCGTCGCAGTAACGGCAAAAACAGCAGACTAGAGAATAACTCTCATTCACCGTCGGCCAGCGCCGCTCCGGGAGCCGTTTCGTCTGCAGGCTCAATCTCTATTGAAAGACAAGCCGGCTGTCAACGTGTGCAGACCGTTTTCCACCTCATCGCTGCCGATCCACAGCAACAACAGACGGCGCTCACCATCGCTGAGAACCTCACCGAAGACGACTCGGTCGAGATCGACGATATCGCAATCGTTGCGCAGGGTGACGGAATTGAGCCGCTCACAGCCGGCGGAGATGGCAGTGATATGGTTGAATCGCTGCTCGAGAGCGGTCTCTCAGTCAAAGCCTGCAGTAACACCCTCGACCTGAAGGACCTCGCGGAGTCTGATCTCGTCGATGGCGTCGAACCCGTCCCCTCCGGCGGCGGTGAACTCACACGACTCCAGAGCGAGGGATACGCCTACATCCGGCCGTAGCGTCGGTCACACTGTGGCTCCCGGCGGTCGACACGACGTCACGCCGAAGTAGAACGGACGCTTCATAGGCCCGTAGCGTCAACGACTGTCCGTGCACTCGAGCGACCGCGATCGGATCGTCCTCGCCGTCCTCGTCTTCGCGGTGTTGTTCTCGCAGCTACTGCTCTATCCGGGCGTGTCGACGCTCGTCGCGACGCTTGGGGCCGACGAGACGACCTCGGCCTTTGCCGCAAGCGCGCTCGACGCGAGCATGTGGTTTCTGATCGCCGAGTTCGCCGCCTATGTCGCGTTCGTCGGCGTCTGGGGAATCGTGAGCGATACGACCGGCCGGCGGACACCGTTTATCGTCGCCGGCGCGATTGCCGGCGCGGTCGGCTACGCTGCTCTCGCCGCCGTCCCTACGCTGGGCTCGATCCCCTTCGCGGGCGTGCTCGCTCTTCGCGTCTTCCAGGGGGCGATGACCGTTGGGGCGTTCTCGCTGACGATGACGATGCTGATGGACCTAGAGGGCGGGCACGGCCGGAACATGGGCGCGGCCGGAATCGCCATCGGCTCCGGGGCTGCACTCGGCGCGCCAATCGGCGGCCAACTGACCGAGCTCGATCCGCGCGCGCCGCTGGTCGTCGCCGCCGGCTTGCTCGTCTGCGTGAGCCTCGCCGTCTCGCGCGTCGACGACCGGACGCCCGACACGCGCCGGACCGCTCGCGCGCTCATCGACGGGGTTCGCCGGCAGCCGACGCTTTCCGTCCCGTACGCCTTCGGGTTCGTCGACCGGCTCACGGCCGGCTTCTTCGCGCTCGTGGGGACGCTGTACTTCCAACAGCAGTTCGGCCTCGACGCCGGACTGACCGGGCTCATGTTGGCGTGCTTTTTCGCGCCCTTCGCTCTCCTGCAATACCCCATGGGCGCGCTCTCGGATCGGATCGGGCGGACGATCCCGATCGTCGTCGGCTCGCTGTGTTACGGCGTCGGCATCATCGCCGTCGGTGCTGCGCCGTCGATCCCGACCGCCGCGATCGCGATGATCGCCGTCGGCGTCCTCGGCGCGTTAGTCGCCCCCGCGACGATGGCGCTGGTCTCCGATCTGGCCGACGAGAGCGAGCGCGGCCTCGCCATGGCCGGGTTCAACCTCGCCGGCAGCCTCGGCTTCCTCGGCGGCTTCCTCCTCGGTGGCACCGTCGCCGGCCGCTATGGCTACGATATTGCCTTTCTCGTCGTCGGCGGCCTCGAGATCACTATCGCCGTCGTTACGGTCCCGATTTTCCTGCGACTCTCGCTCGAGACCGATCGGGTTCGCTCGAGCGGCCGTGGTGACGCCTGATACAGACGTTCATATTATAGAATTGACCATAACAAAGAGGACTCCGTAGTGAACGGTAAGTACTGCTAAATTAGTTATCGATCAGTCTCAGAACAGTGAAAATGATCAGGATGAGTGGGAGAATATACACAAGGAGAATAGCAACTGTCCCTAGAATCATATTAATTGCACCGCCTCCTCCTGAGCTTGTTTGTATGTAGACTAGTATGACAAACCAGAGTGTTACTAACTGAATAACCGGTATATCGTCCATCTCCTATCAATCAAAAACAATTTACCTAACAAGGTATTTTCGATAAGGACACGTTCAAACGGCCCACCTTCGCGTCAGGGTTCCTGACGGAGTAATATCAAACGTCAGACCACCACCCTCACTCTCGTCACCCGGATAGTAGTGGAAGCTGTCTTGTTCTGTTAGACCACCATCGTCTCTGAAGAGGCTGTACTCTATAACATACTGCTGTCGTTCAGCAACGTCTTTACGGACAGTTTGCTCGTCTGGCTCAACACTGATCGATCCTGAGAACACCCGGGCTTCGCCTCTGGAGAGGTCTCCATCTGTTCGTGAAAAGGCCATTTCGATTGTATAGGGACTCTCGGACCGGTTAAAGACGGTCACGGAGAGCATCGGGGGATCAGAGAGCAGCCCCGTACATCCAGCAAGCCCCGAGCAGAGCGGAATCGTGCCCGAAACAACGGTACGACGTTTCATACAATAAATGTCTGTTCAATCAATAAGTAATTTTAGAGGTGTTTGTCTGCCCATCAATACAATTAAAACAATCCATCTGTGAGTCTTTTTGTGACACGCTCACGGATACCTGTTAGCCCGTTTTGACGCATCCATGTCGTGTGGGTGCGCCAAGACGCAGTGATAGCAGACCGTACGAACGCCGCGGCGGACTGCAACCCATCAACGGCCGTGGTAGTCTTGCGACGCGACCGGTGGGCTTTTTCTGCCGGCCGACACAGTAGCGGTATGCACTATCGCGCCGTCGAGACGACCGACGAGTACGTCGCCCGCCTCGAGACGGGTGCCGACTGGCGGGCCGAGATCGAGTCCCTCGCCGACGCGGTCGACGCCGATGCCGCCTGGTTTACCGCGCTCGGCGCGGTCCAGGACGCCGAACTGTGGTTCTACGATCAGGACGAGTGTGCGTACGAGCCGATCGAATTCGACGAGCCCCTCGAGGTCGCGAGCTGCGTCGGCAACGTCTCGCTGCTCGAGGACGAGCGCTTCGCGCACACCCACGTCGTCCTCTCCGGGCCCGACGGCAACGCGGTCGCCGGCCACCTGAACGAGGCGACGGTCTGGGCCGGCGAGGTCCACATGCGCGTCTTCGATGAGCCACTCGAGCGCGAACACGACGAGACGACCGACCTCGACCTCTGGCTCTGACATGCGGGCGGAAGACGAACGCTACTTCGAACGGCTCGAGTCCCAGTTAGACGATGCGTTCGACGTGGCCGAGCGAGCCAAACGACGGGGTGGCGATCCGAAACCCGAAGTCGAGATCCCGACCGCACGCGACATGGCCGACCGCGTCGAGAACATTCTGGGCATCGACGGCGTCGCCGAACGGGTCCGCGAACTCGAAGGCGAGATGAGCAGGGAAGAAGCTGCCCTCGAGCTCGCGGAAGATTTCGCCGAGGGCCGGGTCGGTGACTACGAGTCGAAAGCCGGTAAGGTCGAGGGGGCGGTTCGCACTGCGGTCGCTCTGCTGACTGAAGGTGTCGTCGCCGCGCCGATCGAGGGGATCGACAAGGTCGAAATCCTCCAGAACGACGACGGCACCGAGTTCGTCAACGTCTACTACGCCGGCCCGATTCGCTCTGCGGGTGGGACCGCACAGGCGCTGTCGGTACTCGTCGCCGACTACACCCGCGCGCTCGTGGGGATCGACCAGTACAAGGCTCGAGACGACGAGATCGAGCGCTACGCCGAGGAGATCTCGCTGTACGACAAGGAGACCGGCCTCCAGTACACGCCCAAGGACAAGGAGACGAAGTTCATCGCCGAGCACATGCCGATCATGCTGGATGGAGAGGCCACCGGCGACGAGGAGGTCTCTGGCTTTCGCGACTTAGAGCGGGTCGACACCAACAGCGCCCGCGGTGGGATGTGTCTGGTCCTCGCGGAGGGGATCGCGCTGAAAGCGCCGAAGATCCAGCGCTACACCCGAAACCTGGATGAGGTCGACTGGCCGTGGCTGCAGGATCTCATCGACGGGACCTACTACGACGACGCTGCGGATACGGACGACGAGGGGAGCGACACGGATGCGGACGCGGACGACGAGGGAGACGGCAACGAGGAAGACGCAGCCGCCGACGGAGACGATGCCGCGGACGACGAACCCGAGGGCCCCCCGCGCGTCGAGGAGTCGACGAAGTTCCTCCGCGATCTGATCGCCGGTCGGCCCGTCTTCTCTCATCCCTGTGCAGAGGGCGGCTTCCGGCTGCGCTACGGTCGGGCGCGCAACCACGGCTTCGCGACCGCCGGCGTCCATCCCGCTGCGATGCATCTGGTCGACGACTTCCTCGCGACGGGGACCCAGATCAAGACCGAACGCCCTGGGAAAGCCGCGGGCGTCGTCCCCGTCGACTCCATCGAGGGGCCGACCATCAAACTCGCGAACGGCGACGTTCGGCGAATCGACGACCCCCAAGACGCCCTCGAGATCCGCAATGGTGTCGAGAAGATCCTCGATCTCGGCGAGTATCTCGTCAATTACGGCGAGTTCGTCGAAAACAATCACCCACTCGCGCCCGCGTCCTACACCTATGAGTGGTGGGTGCAGGATCTCGCGGCCGCCGGTGCGGACGTCCAGGCCTTCGAGGACGATCCCCGGATCGATCTCGAGTTCCCCGACGCCGAGGAGGCCCTCGAGTGGACCGCGGAATACGACGCCCCTCTCCATCCGGAGTATACGTACCTCTGGCACGACCTGTCCGTCGACGCCTTCTGTATGCTTGCCGAGGCCGTCGCTGACGGTCGGATTCGAGACGAGACGCTCATCCTCGACTATACCGAGCCGGTCCGCGACGCGCTCGAGACGATCGTCATCGAACATCGCCAGCGCGAGAGCGAGGGCCACATCGAGATCGACGACTGGCGGCCGTTCGTCCACACGGTCGGCTGTGAACCCCGCCAGACCGTCGCCGACGGCGCGACGCTCGAGCCAGAGCAAGCGCCAACGGTCGAACTCGAGCGCACCTGGACTGACGACGACCTCTCCGAACGCGCGCGGACGTGGGGACACGAGGCCGCGGGCGACAACGCCATCGAGGCGGTCAACGAGGTCGCTCCCTTCCAGGTTCGCGAGCGGTCCCCCACCCGGATCGGCAACCGGATGGGCCGCCCCGAGAAGTCAGAGCGCCGTGACCTGAGTCCGCCCGTCCACACGCTGTTCCCGATCGGCGAGGCCGGTGGCGCACAGCGTAACGTCGCCGACGCCGCCAAACACGCCGAGACGATGTCGGACACCCCCGGCGTCGTCGAACTCCAGATCGGCCGCCAGTGCTGTGAGACCTGTGGCACGGAGACGTTCAAAAACCGCTGTCCCGACTGCAACGAGCGGACGACGCCGGACTATCGCTGTCCTGACTGCGACCAGCGCCTCGAGCCCGACGACGCCGGCCGCGTCGAGTGCGATCGCTGCGAGCGCGAGGGAACCTGCGTCGAGACCCGCGAGATCGACGTTCACGATGAGTTCCGGAGCGCCCTCGAGTCGGTCGGCGAACGCGAGAACGCCTTCGAGATCCTGAAAGGTGTCAAGGGACTCTCCTCGCAGAACAAGGTCCCCGAACCGATCGAGAAAGGGATCCTGCGGGCGAAACACGACGTGAGCGCGTTCAAAGACGGCACCGTTCGCTACGACATGACCGACCTGCCGGTCACGTCAGTTCGGGCAAGCGAACTCGACGTCGACGTCGGCCAGCTCCAGGCCCTTGGCTACGAGGAAGACATCCACGGCGAACCGCTCACTCACGAGGACCAGCTGGTCGAACTCAAAGTGCAGGACATCGTCCTTTCCGACGGTGCGGCCGAGCACATGCTCCAGACCGCCGACTTCATCGACGACCTCTTGGCACAGTATTACGGCCTCGAGCCGTTTTACGAGTTCGAGGACCGCCAGGACCTCGTCGGTGAACTCGTCTTCGGGATGGCACCGCACACGTCGGCAGCAACTGTCGGACGTGTGATTGGCTTTACGAGCGCGGCGGTCGGATACGCGCATCCGTACTTTCACGCCGCGAAACGAAGGAACTGTGACGGTGACGAAGATTGCGTGATGCTGCTTCTCGACGGACTTCTCAACTTCAGTAAGTCTTTTCTGCCAAACCAGCGCGGGGGGAAGATGGACGCCCCGCTGGTCATGTCCTCGCGGATCGACCCCTCCGAGATCGACGACGAGGCCCACAACATGGACGTCGTCTCCCAGTACCCCCGCGAGTTCTACCTCGCGACCCGCGAGCAGGCCGACCCCGAGGACGTCGACGTCGAGATCGCCGAGGACACGCTCGGCACCGACACCGAGTACACTGGCTTCGAACACACTCACGACACCACCGACATCGCGATGGGCCCCGATCTCTCGGCGTACAAGACGCTGGGCTCGATGATGGACAAGATGGACGCCCAACTCGAGCTCTCACGGAAGCTCCGGGCGGTCGACGAGACCGACGTCGCCGAGCGGGTTATCGAGTACCACTTCCTGCCGGACCTGATCGGGAACCTGCGGGCCTTCTCACGTCAGGAGACGCGGTGTCTCGACTGCGGCGAGAAGTTCCGTCGGATGCCCCTGACCGGCGACTGTCGCGAGTGTGGCGGCCGCGTCAATCTCACCGTCCACAAGGGCTCGGTCAACAAGTACATGCAGACCGCGATTCAGGTCGCCGAGGAGTACGACTGTCGCGACTACACGAAACAGCGACTCGAGGTCCTCGAACGGTCGCTCGAGAGTATTTTCGAAAATGACAAGAACAAGCAAAGCGGGATCGAGGACTTCATGTGACCCGATCTTTTACGCTGCGCCCCTGACTTACAGCCACCTGCCACGCTGTTCTTGTTCGTGTGTCATACCGTGCGCTCGGTCGCTTGCGGAACAGCAACCGCTCACACCGCGGCCAATGGCCTGCCCGCCCCCGTTGGGCGGAAGCGAGGTGTGACTCGAGCAACCCCCGCATAATGCGTGCTGTGACTTTATTCCCGTCGCCGGCGTGGTCGGTCTATGGTCAACACTGGCGAGACACCGGCATCGGAAGGCGAGGAAGCGGCCGTCGAGGCGGTTCGGAAACTCAACTTCGGGCAGACGGTCTACGACGGGGACGGTAACGAACTCGGCCACATCCGTGGCTTCGAGCAGAGTGGCTTTTTTGTCACGACACGCGAAGGTGCCGAAGCGATGAGCGTCGAACACGCTCGGTCGGGCCACGAGTTCGGCGAAGCGCACCTGATGTGGCGCTGTATGGAGTGTGGCGAAATGGGCGATATCGACGGTGGACTCCCCGACGAGTGCCCGAACTGTGGGACCGGGCGCGAAGAACTGATGTACTGGACCGAAGACTGAGCGGGCTCGAGGCGAGTCGATTCAGTCCGGAGTTGGCAGCGGCGCGACCTGAAGCGGAGACTATTGGGTTTCGCGGGGGCTGTGATGCGTGGTTTTGGATACGTCGGTAGGTACCCATTTCAAATCGACGTTCAGACGCTTTACTGTCACTGTGTGCCGGTGGACCCGCGACCGTCCTGCGGGTGTACCGGCACTGACTGACAGCAGGCTGTCTCACTCGTGGGCACTGATACTGTCGGACAGCAGTCAGTGAGAAGTCGCTCGCGAAAACCGGCTGTTGACGGCGGTGACGGCCGAATATGAGCGAGCGATCTTCAAATAGTTCTGTCCGACAGTATGACGAACGGCTCTCCCTGTTCGGTACAGCAGTATTACGAAACGCGAGAATGATCATAACACAACATCCATTCTTCCGGGATATCCATACCAGATATGGCTGTTCCGCTCCGAAATTCCGCTGATCTTCCCTCTCCGAGCGTTCTGAAATACTATCTCTACAAATCGACAAAAGCGGTTGAATTTTATCGGCCAATTATGTATCTCTTCTTTCTCGCCCAGGGACTCACCTTCACGCAGATCGCCATTCTTGAAGCGATATACAATCTGACGACGCTGCTGGGGGAGATTCCGACAGGCTATATCGGTGACCGTGTTGGTCGGCGCAACAGTCTCCTTATCGGAACCGCCCTCATTTCACTCACACTGCTCGGGATCGGGCTATCCAGTTCCTTCGGGGCACTTGTGGTCCTGTACGTGTGTTGGTCGACAGGTTACAACTTTCGCTCGGGAAGCGAAGATGCCTGGCTGTACGATACGCTCACCGACGACCTCTCGGAAGACGAGTTCGCACACGTCCGTGGGCGGGGAGAGTCCGTTTCACTGGCGATTGGCGCAGGTGCGGCGATCGTCGGTGGCTATCTCGGAAGTATTGACCTCTCGTACCCGTGGTTCGTCGCTGCCACAGTCACGGCAATCGGTGTGTTCGTCCTCCTAACAATAGACGAACCTGAAACCTACGAACAAGCCGATACTACGGAACTGAGTTTTCGGCAGACACTCTCGATGATCCGTCGGACGGTCTCACAGCGTAACATCCGAGCGTTCGTTCTGTATTACTACGTTCTCTATGCGGCGGTGACGTACCTCGTGTTCGTGTTTCTCCAACCGATTTTCGAGACAGTCGTTCTCGACTTTGGTGTGTCGCAGACGCAGGTTAAATCACTGCTCGGATGGTTCTACGCGGCGTATAGTCTTTTCGGCGCAGGGCTGAGCTACTACACTGGTGCGATTCGCGACCGTCTCGGACTGCGACTGTGGTTTCTGGGACTGCCCTTCGTCGTCGGCGGGGCACTGG
This sequence comes from Natrinema hispanicum, assembly GCF_900111485.1. Lineage (GTDB taxonomy): Archaea > Halobacteriota > Halobacteria > Halobacteriales > Natrialbaceae > Natrinema > Natrinema hispanicum_A. The sequence goes on from NZ_FOIC01000012.1 coordinate 57,102, forward strand.
TGGGGATGTATTTCGTCCCGGTTCTTGCCTTGCCGACGTTCCTACTGGTTCGCGGGCTTTCTGATGTGACCCGATCGTTCGCTAGCCAGTACATCAACGATCATCTCGAGACGATGGGACGTGCGACTGTTCTCAGCGCGATGGCGATGGTCAGCGGACTCGCAGTTGTCCCCTTCCAACTTGGGAGTGGCATCATCTCCGACATCGTCACCCCATTGTTCGCTCTCGCCGTGGCTGGGGTCATCCTCATCATTAGTTCGACAGGGATCTTGCTCTGGGAGACACCTATCGAACGAGAACCGACGTAATACCGAACCGAAGGGTCGCTCTCCTCAGAACTCTTATCCAAGGGCGACGAACAGAACCCGATGCGAACGAGCTTCAATATTCCAGATGCAGTCGTCGAAGAGTTCGACCAGGTCTGGCAAGATGAGGGACTCGCCAACCGATCACGAGCAGTCCGTGAAGCGATGCAGGAGTACATCGAATCGCATTCACAACTCGAGGACTTGACGGACGATGTCATCGCACTCGTCGCCTTCGACTACCGTCATCACGAGGTGATCGGGGAACTCCACGGTGTCCAACACGAGTATCAAGACGTGATCCTCAACACTAGTCACACCCACCAGGGAGAGTGGTGTCTCGAGTCGCTGTTCTGTCAGGGTGCCGGCGAGCGGGTCCGAGAACTGACCTACCGGCTTCGTGATTTCGACGGCGTGAACCGGGTGAAAATCATGGTCCTCAGAGATAACTGAGAGCGGCGGAAGATCCGCAAATACTGTCGCTCAGTCTGCTGGCGTTGCCGCGGGCTTGGCAGGTTCAGTTGACGTGTTCGGATAGAGGTAAACCAACACGACGATCAAGACGATCTGAACTGCCTCGTCGACGTAGTCGACCACCCCGTATTCCGACTTGGCCACGAGCCAGATCGGGATCTGGACGGCCGTATACGGGACGCCGATGAGGTAGAGAAGGTGGCGTCGGTGGTTACGGAAAAATAGCACACGTACGCCGGTTGCAACTCCTGCGGTGCAGCAATTCTATATAGCGGATAGGGATTTATTCTGACGGCGGGCGTAGATCGACGATGGTGACACACATGGCGATCGAAAACTCACAACTCGCGTTCGGAACGACGGTCTATACCCAAGACGGTACGGAAATCGGCCAAATTCGCGGTGTCGACGAGGACGGGATCTACGTCACGCTCCGTGACGGAATCGAGGGACTGAGCGTCGAACACGTTCGATCGGGCCACGAGTTCGGCGAAGCGGAGCTCATGTGGCGCTGCTGGGAGTGTGGCGAGCTCGGTCGCCTCGAGAGCGATCTCCCCGACGCATGTCCGTCCTGCGGTGCCAAGCGTGAGGAGCTGTACTACTGGACTGAAGACTGAGCGCAGCCGGACAACAACCGTTTTTATCCCGCTCGCTCCACCTCGAGCCATGGACATCGTCGTCTTCGGGGCTGGCAGCCTCGGGAGTCTCGTCGGCGGGCTGCTCGCACGCGACCACGACGTCACGCTCGTCGCCCGCGAGGCCCACGCTCGTGCCGTTCGTGAGTCGGGACTGCGTCTCGAGGGTGCCGTCGACGACGGGCCGTCCCGTGTGGTCCCCGCGGCGACGACCGACGGGACGGGACTCGAGGCCGATCTCGCCGTCGTCACGGTCAAATCCTTCGACACCGCCGCGGCAGCCGACACACTCGCGACAGGGTCGATCGAGGCCGTGCTTTCGCTCCAAAACGGGATGGGAAACGAAGCGACGCTCGCAACGCGGCTCGATGCCTCAGTACTCGCTGGCACGGCGACCTACGGCGCGATCCTCCAGGAACCGGGGATCGTCGAGTGTACGGGTCCCGGCGAGATCGTGCTGGGGCCACGAGACGGGGGCTCCTCAGCACGTGCAGAGCGGGTCGGCGAGGCCTTTGCCGCGGCTGGCCTCGAGACGACCGTCGCCGACGATATGCCTCGCCGGCTCTGGGAAAAACTCGCGGTCAACGCCGGGATCAACCCTGTCACGGCCCTGACCGCCACTGAAAACGAGGCGGTCCGCGCCGAGCCAGCGGCCGACCTCGCACACACAGCGACCCGCGAAACGGCACGGGTCGCACGTGCTTGTGACGTGTCGCTGTCGAACCGCGAGGCACTGGCCGCAATGGAAACCGTCGCCGAGGCGACGGCCGCGAACACGTCCTCGATGGCCCAGGATCTCGCCGCCCAACGGCGCACCGAAATCGATGCGATCAACGGCTACGTCGTCGAGCAAGCGGCCGAGAATGGGCTCGAAGTGCCGACGAATCGAACGCTTACGGCGCTGATCCGGACGTGGGAACAGGGTCGTGGCCTTCGGTGAGCGATAGTCGCCACTGCACACCCAATCCCACGACAACCCTCCGATTAGTGTGACTCGGTTCAGTTGGCGCGCTATCGCTGCGATCGTTCTCGAAAATACCGAACCCGACGGATCGAACGCGCTAAACGGGGATTAGAACGGTGCTTCCGGTCCTTCGTCGGCTTCGCCGTCGTCGTCGACGGTCTCGCCGGGGAAGGAGGGGCTCATGCCGCCGCCCATGTCACTCTCGCCGTCCATGCCAGTGGAGGCGTTGACCTTCTCAATCTCGGGGATCTCTTTGACCATGCGGCTCTTGATCGCCTGGATCGTCATCGGCGAAATGCCACAGCCACTGCAGGCACCGCCGAGGGCGATGCTGACCACGCCGTTTTCGCGATCGAGGTCCTGAATCGCTGCGCTACCGCCGTGCATCTGAATCTGCGGGAAGTTCCGTCGCAGGAAGTTCGTCACGCGCTCCTCGAGGTCGTCCCCGTCGTTTTGGGTCTCGGTGCTCATGGACCCCACTTGGGTATCAGCCCCCCTAAACCTTCCGTCCTCACCGTTCGGCCGTCGGTGACGCCGACGGCTCTGGGCCCGCGTTAGGCGAAGCCGAACACGCGCTGAAGTTCGGCTTCGATCTCCTCGACGTGGCGCTCGAGGACCTGCTCGAAGCGCTCCTCGTCGACGAGCACGCCCGAGAGCCGACCGTAGGGGTCGTCGGGAAGCTCGACGCGGAACTCGCCGTCGCTCTCGTAGAAGGGCTCGCTCTCGTTGAGCACCTGCTGGTCGATCGCGTGGACGAGCTCGGAGTCGTACTGGTCGTTCATCCGGTTGAACGCGTTTTTGTACGCCTGCTGAAGCTCGGGGAAGTAGTTGGCGTACTTGTCTTCGAACTGCTCGGGGTCGAAGTCGGCCATATCCGACCAGAGGGTGAGCGACGACAAAAGTCGGACGATCGGTTCGTTCGACACCGAGTCACCCTGGTCTGGTCTGTCCCTGCCGTCCGATCAGCAGTTTCGGTACCAGTCCGCTGAAACTGTATTGGGTGCCTATACAGAGGCCCGCGTATGCAAGCGGAACGGCCACTCCGACCCTTGGCGACTCCGAGAACATGGGTACCAAACAGGAGCCCATTCCACCCGAAGCGCTCCCGCCGGGATGGGGACTGGCGAAACTCGATGACGATCGGTTCGTCTACCGGCATGGCAACCCTGTGATCGAGCTGATCGCGGACAGTACCCATCCCGATCGCTCCCATCCAGCGCTCGGGCTCTGTCGGTGCTGGGAGCTTCGCTACCAGCTCTTCCTTACGGATTCGACGATCGCTCGATCGATCGCTCACGTCTCGACGCGCCAAGCCGCCCTCGACGGCTTACTCGAGTGTATGCATAGCATCCACGAGGCCGCCGACACAGCCATCGATCCGGTCGCGGTCGAAGCGATACTCGACCGCGTCAGTTTCTCCGAACTCGTTCCAGACGAGGCGTCGTCGCCGGATCGCCGGCGGTAGGTTCGTTTCGCTTGCCGAGCCGTTCGCTCCAGCTGTGTAGGATTGGTATTACTAGACACGCCGCGTCAGGTGTGCTCGAACCGTCCGTTGACAGTCGCCACAGATGCCGTACAGCTGTGTCGCGGTCGACAGCAGCGGGTATCGAGCGGGACCGCTCGCGTAGATCGATTCGATGACTGATCGATACTGTGGTCCGCTCGGCTCGTCTCGAGGCGTCGACCCGGTAAGCTGTGCTTGCCGCCGGCTGAGACACGTCTTGAGGCGATCCTGATACGTCTCGAGCCGCTCGTGTTTGGCTCGCAAGTCGTCGAAGCCACACTGTAAGAACGACTCGTCAACCGTCATCTGTAGCCAGCCGACGATTTCGTCGATCTCCGCAATTGCCGTCTCGAGCGTCGACCGTTCTTCCCGTACGATCTCCCGTCGAGCCGCAAGCTCCCGGCGGCTGGTCGACACTGGCTCGAGCACCGCGGCTTTGAGTGGCGGCGTCCAGCCGGTGTCGGTCGCGAGTGCGCCGGCGACGTCTTCGGTCAGCGTGGTTGCCATCGCCTCGAACCGCGATTCGTCCTCGCAGCCGCTACTGTGTTGTCTGACGGTTTCGTCGAACGCCGTCCTGACAGAAGCACAGTGATCGTCCGATGCCGAGGGGGTCGCTCCACGTCCCTGAATCGCCTGCGTCGCCATCGGCGCTGCCGCCTGTTGGGCCTGCAACGCAGTCGGTTGTGCGGCTGGAACCGCCCGAACGCGGTCGGCGAACGCCTCGAGTGCCGCGTCGCGATCCGCGAGCGTCTCCCACTCCTCGGCGAGACACTCGAGCGCTCGGTGGGCCGTCGTCGCCCCCGTCATCGATCCTCCGCGTGGGCGCGAGTGCAGACGAGGCCGCCACTCGTCCGCTCGTCGGTCGTGACCACGAACTGCCAGTCGCCGTCGCCGAGCGCGGTAACCTCGTGTACACCCAGCGATGCCGTCGATGGTGCCGTCCGACGCAGGATGTCGATCCCGATCGGTAGCGTCGGAAACCGCCGCTCGCCGCTGTCGATCGCGTACTCCCGCAGGGTAACGGTCCAGACGCTCTCGCTGGTCCCAGCGGCTGACTCGCGTGTCACGCCGTACGCGCCGATCAGCGACAGCGAATCCAGATATGCGAGGCTCGTCGCGACCGGATCGTCGGCTGGATCGACCGGTGAGAGGTTCGCTGCTGCCGCCCGCAGCAATCGGGTTCGCTCGGTCGCCGTGAGGTGTCGATCGAGTTCGGCTGCGATCGTCTCGAGCAACACCAGACAGAGCGCGTTTCGGTCGGTCGTCGCCTCGGCAGCGGCCAGATACGTGTCCATGATCGCCCGCTCGACGCGCTCGTGATCGCGACTCGAGAGCGCCTCGAAGACGGCACCGGAGACATCGTGGCAGAACCCGATCAGCGGGCCGTCAGTCGTCCCAGCGTGTGTTTGATCGGCCGACCGGCGTCGCTCCCGTGCTGTCGTTGCGTGCCCGGGCGTGTCACTGGTCTGTCCCTCGATATCCGCTCGCGTCTGTTGGACGATTGGATCGTAAAACGGGAGTTGTGGATCGTATCGTCTGAGGGCGGCGCGGTACTGTTCGGTCGCGCGTGCGGCGTCCGCTGCGTCCGGACGGGTCGCGAACCGCCGCCCGGCGACCGGGACGGGCTGTTCGCCGGAGCGAGCACAGACGACGTTGTATTCCCCGTCGTCGCTGGCCAGCCGTTCGATGGAGCGGCGAATCTCTCTGAGCGTCGTTCCGACCATGATTGTCTCCAGTAGGTTCGTATGCTTTAGGCCAACCTAAACCACTATAAGTTCTCCGGATTTTAGGCAGACCTAATAGTGGCTAGGCTCCACGGTGGTAGCCAAAAGCGATTGTCGGATCGGCACGTAGCTACTCATTCACGGCTATTGTGGCCGGTTTCAGCCGCCTCGAGCCACGCTCGCTGTCGGCAGACGTAAACTGGATAATGATATATTGAATACGCCTGCAGACCGGCTGTCGGTGGCAGCACAGTGTTTATACCGGATAACAAGTTATTGGCAGTAGCGACGTCTGTCGTTCACTGACAGTTGGCTCCCCATGACTACGCAGATCCCGTTCGCGATCGACTTTCACGTCCATTCCGAGGACTCCTACGACGGCCACGAGCCGGTCGAACTCATCCTCGAGCACGCCGCTGACATCGGTCTCGACGGGGTGGTCATCACTGACCACGACGAGATCGACGAGTCGCTGCGTGCTGCTGCTCTCGCACCCGAGTACGATCTGATCGGGATTCCCGGCGTCGAAGTCTCGACCAAACACGGCCACCTGCTGGCGATCGGCGTCGAGAACCGACCGGAGCCCGGCCAGGCGTTCATGGACACTGTCCAGACCGTCCGCGAACTGGGCGGCGTCGCGATCGTCCCTCATCCATTCCAGCGTAGCCGCCACGGCGTTCGGAAACGCCATATTGCTGATGCCGACGCGATCGAGACCTACAACTCGATGGTCTTTACGGGATACCGAAATCGGCGCGCGCGCCTCTTTGCGAATCGACGGGACTATCCCCAGATCGGAGCCAGCGACGCCCACTACCTCCCCAACGTGGGCAAATCCTACACCGAAGTCCTCGTCACGCCCGACACGGCGTCCCCGACGAAAACCGACATCGACGGCGACGATCTCATCGCGGCGATTCTCGAGGGCCGAACGCAAATCTACGGCAAGCGGACGCCGATTCGCAAAAGTGCCGTCCAGTACGGAAAGGGCGCGGTGCGCAAGTCGGCGTACGTGTTTACTTCGCGCGCCCCGTTACTGCCGACCGTACCGGCGTCGATGGACCGATAGCCTGGGTCGCCCGGATCAGGACAGTTGCTCGCCGACGAGTTCGTCAGCGTGTTTGATGAATGCTCCTTTGTGCTCACTGGGAATCGTCGCCCCTGCTGCGACGTCGTGGCCGCCGCCGTCGCCGCCGACTGCTCTCGAGGCCTCGCCCATCACAACCGAGAGATCGAGTCCCTGCCGGACGAGCGAGTGGGTGCCGCGTGCGGAGACTTTCAGCTCGTCGTCGTTTTTCGCTGCGAAGGCGATGATCGGCTTCGAGCGGCTGATTCCCTCGTTGCCCATCGCCATCCCCGCGACGATCCCGACGATCGTTTCGCGGATCTCCTCGCCCGCGTCGAACCACTGGATGTGGGCTTCTTCGGTCGTCCCCTCGCGGGTGACGAGATCGATCCCGTTCGAAAGGTTTCGTCGGTGCTCGGCCAGGAGTTGCCGGGCACGCTCGAGTGCGCCGTCACGGTTCCCCAGACAGACTCCAAGCCCCACGTCAGCGCGCTCATAGCGGGCGGTCGCATTGAGCAGCGTCGAGAACTCGCTTGCATCCCGGAGTTCGGTGCCGACCGGTTCCTCACTCAAGACGTAGGCCGTGCCGACGAGTTCGTCGATCTTCGCTGCGGGGACGCCGCTCGAGACGGCTTTCCGGACCAGTGCGCTGGCGACGGTCTGTTTCTCTTCCCCTGAGAGGTCAGCCCATCGTCGCCACTCGCCGTCGCGTTTCAACTCGAGATCGAGCCCGTCGAGAAAGCGCAACGCACCGTTTGCGTCGTTCGAGACGCCCGGAATGTGGACGTCGGTGGCGTACTCGAGGAGTTTGGGGAGCGGGCGGGTCTGTTTGCCATAGAGGGCGAGGTCTTTGCCCGTCTCGAGGACGCCGGCGTCGACGCCCTCCGCAACGATCGCCTCGTTCGCCCCGTGGAGTTCGCCGCCGGCGGCCTGCATGTCGCCAACGGCACCGACGACGGCGAGCGCGGCGAGGTCGCGGTTGTCGGCGCGGGCCGTCGTTCCTGCTGGGCCGGCAACAGTTCCGCCATCAGTTGCGGTGGCTGGTGAACTGTCAGATACGTTCGCGAGCGCCCGCGCGAGGACGTAACTCGCGCCGGCTCCCGACAGCTCCGAGGCCCCGTTGATGCCGACCAGCAGCGGGTTGAGGTGGTACTCGGTGTCCCGGTCGGCGGGTTGGTGGTGGTCTGCGATGATCGGCGTGAAATCGCCGGCGTCCTCGTACTCGCCGATCACGTCGAGCTGGCCGCTCCCGAAGTCGGTAAACAGGACGGTGCCGTAGTCGGTCGCCGCGATGGCGGCGATCGCGTCCTCGTCGAGTTGCTTCTCGAAGACCGTCTCGAAGGGGATCGCCGCCCGCTCGAGCGCTTGGGCAGCGATCGCGGCGCTCGTGAGTCCGTCGGCGTCGATATGCGAGGCGAGCAACACGCGATCGGCCGCACACAGCCGTTCGGCACAAGCGTGTGCACGATCCTCGAGTTCGGGAACCGGCCCTGCCATCGGGGAAACGTGAGTCGGCTTCGCTCATAAACCCGCGGATCACTGGCTCACCGCGTCCCGTTCGCGGAGTCGCCTCACAGCGGTGGGTTCGATCAGTCGTTGTCGGTCGCTGCGTCGACGGTTTCCGTGGCCAACCGTTCGAACGTGGCCTCGCTTGCGACGAGATCGACGTCGATGCCGTGATCCGCAGCCGTCTCGCGGGTCGGCTCACCGATGACGCCGACGACAGCGTCCTCGAGGCCTGCAATCGCGTCCCCGCGGAGTCCCCGCTTGGCGGCGGCCTCGAGGAAGTGCTCGACGGTCAGCGACGAGGTAAAGCAGGCAGCGTCGAGCCCGCTGTCGGCAGCCAGCGCGGCTGATTCGCCGCTATCAGTGGGGCGAACCAGCCGGTAGAGGATCGTCTCATGGACGTACGCGCCCGCGTCCGCGAGTCCCTCGAGCAACACCGGACTGCCGTGGTCGCTGCGGGCAACCTCGACACATGCGCCGTCGACCTCGTCACCGAGCGATTCGACGAGGCCACTCGAGGTGTATTCCTCGGGAACGACGTCGACCGCATAGCCCTCCGCACGGAGGGCGTCGGCCGTCGCGGGACCGATCGCACACACGATTTCATCGCTCTGTTCCCAGCCCGCCTCTGAGATGAGCTCCGCGCCGGTCTTGCTCGTAAAGACGATGTAGTCAGCGTCCGTTCGCGGGACGGCGTCGGTCGCCTCGACGGCTAGCATCGGATCGGGGATCGGCTCGACGCCGCGATCCTCGAGGAACGCGATGGCCTGCTCGAGCCGGTCGTCGTCGGGCCGGAAGACGGCCACGGTGGGTGTCTCGCCCATTGGTTACGCCTCCCGGCCGCCGTTTTCGGCGGCCGACCCGTATTCGGTTTGCAGGAAGTCGACGATCGACTCGCGCGTGCCCGCGACGTCGCCGATCACCGTCACTGCGGGCGGCGAGATTCCTTCCTCATCGCGCACGTCGACGATGGTCTCGAGTGTGCCAGTGGCGACCTGCTGGCCGGGCCAGGTCCCCCGTTCGATGAGCGCGACCGGCGTTTCGGGAGCCATGCCGGCCTCGCACAGCGCGTTCGTGTAGTCGGGAAGACGACCGACGCCCATCAGGACGACGATGGTGCCGCCGGTAGCGGCTAAGGCGTCCCAGTCGACAGCGGATTCTTCCTTGGTCGGGTCCTCGTGGCCCGTGACGAACGACACCGACGAGGCGTGATCCCGATGGGTGACCGGGATACCGGCGACGGCGGGTGCGGCGATCGCCGAGGTGACTGCAGGGACGACCTCGAAGGGGATTTCGTGGGCCGCGAGATACTCCGCTTCCTCGCCGCCGCGGCCGAAGACGAACGAGTCGCCGCCCTTGAGCCGGACGACGGACTTCCCCTCGCTGGCGAGTTCGACCAGCCGTTCGTTGATCTCCGACTGGGGCGTGCGCTCGCCGCCGGCGCGCTTGCCGACGTCCTCACGGCGCGCTTCGGGGAGCTGATCGATGATCTCCGGGCCGGGAAGCTTGTCGTGGAGGACCACGTCGGCGGTCTCGAGCAGCCGTTTCGCCTTGACGGTCAACAACTCGGGGTCGCCGGGGCCGCTGCCGACGAGGTAGACGGTACCGGGTTCCGCGTCGATGTCGGAGTCTGCCATTCGATATGTCCTCGCTATTTCCCCGCGGGTGTATCTTCTTCGGAGACGTCGTCCTCGCCAGCTGCATCGATCAGCTCGGCGGCACCGCGATCCGCCAGGTCTTGTGCGAACTCGCGAGCGGCCTCGGCGTGGCTCTCGATCGGCAGATCTCGGCTCCCGGTCACCGACTCCTCGCCGTCGCCGTCGAAGACGCTGACGGTCGTGTGGACGTACTCGCCCTGAACGACCGCGTAGATGCCGACCGGCGCGATACAGCCGCCGCCGAGTTCGGCCAGGATCGTCCGCTCGACGGTCGTCTCGACGCGGCTCCGCGGATGGTCGATAAGCTGTTGCAATTCGCGGGCGGTCTCGCCGTCCCGGGCGGTCACCGCGAGCGCGCCCTGTCCCGGCGCGGGAACGAAGGTCGACCGCGGCAGCTCCTGATAGTCGACGTAGTGATCGAGTCGGCTCCGCTCGAGGCCGGCGTGTGCGAGAACGATCGCGTCGTACTCGGTCTCGACCTCGCGGCCAAGCGCCTGGCGCTCGAGTTCCGAGAGCTCGTCGAACCACTCGTCGACGGTGCGGTCGTACTCGGCCTCGAAGTCCTCGTTGCCGGTATTCCCTTTGCGTTCTTTGTCCGCCTCCGAGCGCTGCTGGTGTTCTTCCTGTAGCGCTGGCGCGAGCAACTTTTCGAGGCGCGTATCGATGTTCCCCCGCAGCGGCTCGACGTTGAGATCCGGCCGCTCGGATAGCAACTCGGCGCGCCGGCGGAGACTCGAGGTGCCGATAGTCGCGCCGTCGGGCAACTCCTCGAGCGTCGATCCATCGGGCGTCACGAGGATGTCCCCCGGTCGTCCGCGCTCGGGTACCGCGGCGGTCACGAGCTCTTCGGGCTGTTCGGTTGGCATGTCCTTCATCGAGTGGATCGCCCCGTCGAGGTCGCCCTCGAGGACGCGCTCGTCCAGTTCGCGGACGAACGCACCCGTCTTCCCGAGGCGGTGGATCAACTCGTCTGTGATCTGGTCTCCCGTCGTCTCGACGGTGACGAGTTCCACCTCGTACCGGCGGTCCTCCAGTGCCTCTTTTACCAGCGAGGCCTGTCGCCGGGCGAGCGTGGATCCCCGCGTCGCCAGTCGTAGCGTCCCGCGCGTTCTCATAGGCGTCAGTGGGTGCCTCGGGTATGAAAAGCGCACGCTTGTCCGACGAGGGGCGTTCCCCGTCTGGATTCTCATGCAGTTGAGCAATGGTCAGTGATGCTCGCCCCGCGATGCTCTGCTACGGGCTGCTGTCCCGCTTTCCCGGCCCGGCCGCAGTGCGGGTCGCGGTCCCACCGGAACTGACGTACAGTAGTTCGTATGAGTCCAGCACTGATTGTAGGCGAGATGCGATCACGGGCAGACGGACTAGTACTTCCGTGTCACGGGTTTTGCGAATATATTCGTCCATTCTTTTATCATGGTCTGGTGATTGGATACGTCCGATGAGCGATACGCTCTACGAACGACTCGGTGGCGAAGACGCGATTGCAGCCGTCGTCGACGAATTCTACGACCGCGTCGTTGCGGACGAACAGGTTGCGTACCACTTCGAGGACGTCGATATGCAGAAACAGCGCGCCCATCAGACCCAATTCATCAGTTCGGTCGCGGGCGGACCGGTCGAGTACACCGGCGATGATATGAAAGCCGCCCACGACCATCTCGGTATCACTCCCTCGGAGTTCGAGGCGATCGCGACCCATCTTGGGGATGCACTCGCCGTGTTCGATGTCGACGAGGCCGACCGGCAGGCGGTCCTCGAGGCAGTTGCAGACTACCAGGACGATATCGTGACTGCGGCTGACTAATCGCTCGGCTGACTATAGTGCGTCCTTGTAGGCCTCGAGCGTCCGCTCGACGTCTTCCTCGGTGTGGCCGTAGCTGACGAACTGACACTCGAATTGGTTCTGTGAGAGGAAGATATCTTGGTCTTTCATCTGTCCCCAGAAGATGCGCCGCCAGCGCTCGGTCTCGGCGTTTTTCACGTCGCCGGCGTTTTTCGGACAGTAGTCATACCGCGGACAGGTTGGGTTCTGCTGGCAGCCGGCAGTGCACTGTTCCTCGAGCGAATCGGGGCCGGGCCCGTCACGGGTAAAGATCACTTTGAACATGCTGTCGGTCCCGGTGACAGTGTAGCTGGGTGCCTGATCGGCGACGATGTCGGTCAGGCCGCTGCGCAGTCGCTCACCGAGGCCGTTGACGTGGTCGTAGACGTCGTTTTCCGCGGCGAACTGTAGCGTCTCGAGGCCGGCAGCCATCGTGACAGGGTGGCCGGAGAAGGTGCCGGCCTGGAAGACGTCGCCAGTCGGTGCGAAGCCCTCGATGATTTCGGCGCGGCCGCCGATCGCACCGACGGGGAAGCCCCCGCCGATGATCTTGCCGAACGTCGTCAGATCGGGCGTAATCCCGAACTCGCTTTGGGCACAGCCGAGGCCACCGACGCGGAAGCCGGTGATCACTTCGTCGAAGATCAGCAGCGCGCCGTGTTCGTCGGTGATTTCGCGAAGGAACTCGTGGTAGCCGTCTTCGGGGTAGACGATGCCGTAGTTGCCCAGGATAGGCTCGGTCATCACGGCTGCGATGTCGTCGCCGTGTTTTTCGAAGACCTCACGGACGGCCTCCTCGTCGTTGAACGGCACCGGGAGGGTATGATCGGCAAACGATTGTGGAACGCCGGCGGAGGAGGGTGTCGGATTATCGGCGTCGCCTTCGACCAGCGTCGACTCCTGTGCGCCGTGGTAGCCCCCCTGCATGACGACGATCTTGTTCCGACCGGTGTAACCCCGCGCGAGACGCACGGCGGAGGTCGTCGCCTCGGTTCCGGAGTTGACAAAGCGGAGCTTCTCGACGCTTGGAACGTGGCGGACGACGAACTCCGCGAGGTCGACTTCGATCTCCGTTGGGGTCCCGTACATCGGTCCCTCGCTGGCTTTCTGTTGGATACCCGCCTGCACGGGCTCGGGCAGATCGTGGCCCAACAGTAGCGGGCCGAGTCCCATCACCCAGTCGATATAGCGGTTGCCGTCGGCGTCGATGACGTGGCCGCCGTCGCCTTTCTGGACGAAGAACGGATACGGTTCGATCGCCGCGCGAACGGCGGAGTTGACGCCGCCGGGCAGCACCGACAGTGCCCGGTCGTACAGCGCTCGAGAGTTATCGTCGGTCATGCGCGCCCCTTCGGATTCGGACGGGAAAGGAGTACCGAGGTCGGGTCGGTTCGCGGCCCATCGTTGGCCGCCCGCATCCGCCTCATGTCCGGCCGGGCTGGAGACCGAATCGGTCCTCGGAGAACTGCTCGTTTTCTGGAACTGTAACAGAAATCAATGATACACGCCAAGATTGAAATAGTCCGATCGGACATATTCGATCGTGAAACGAAGGAGTAAGTTACTTTTCGCCGGCGTCGGCGTCGTGTTACTCTTCGGTGTCCTCGGAACGACGGTGATGAACGCCTCCGCGGCGTTCGTCACGCCGACCTCACTCGAGAACGGCGACTACAACGGCGAGTGGGTCAACCTCGAGGGGAAAGTCGCCAACCTCGAACAAGACGGCACCGACATCCGGTTCGATGTCACGGACAACAACACGTCCGTCGACGTCGTCTACGACGGGGCGATGCCCGAGACGATGGCCGAGGGCCGGATCGTCGTCGCGAAAGGCACCGTCGACGACGGTTCGCTCGACGCGTCCGAACTCTCCGTCCGGGCCCACGAGGGCAGCGGCGGCGGGAACAGTACCAACAGTACTGCAATGCCACCGACCGAACGGGAATAACGACATGGGGACGATCAGCGTCGATGGCGTGACGAGACGGCTCGGCTCGACGACCGCGCTTCGTGACGTTTCTTTTACTGTCGACTCCGGTGAGCACGTCGGGCTGTTCGGCCCCAACGGCGCGGGGAAAACCTCCCTGATGCAGCTGCTGTCGACGCTTGCCTCACCCGACGATGGCCGTATCCGGATCGACGGCGATGAGGTGACGCCGGACGCGACTGCGGTGCGCGCGAAACTCGGCGTTGTCAGCCATCGGCCGATGGTCTACGGGACGCTTACCGCTCGCGAAAACCTGCGATTGCACGCCCGGTTGCGAACCGTCGACGCGGAGCGCGTCGAACGGGTCCTCGAGGACGTGAACCTCCGAACACACGCCTCGACCCGCGTCGAGGACTTCTCGCATGGCATGACCAAGCGCCTCTCGATCGCGCGGGCGGTGCTACACGATCCGACGGTCCTGTTGCTCGACGAACCGTACGCCGGCCTCGACCAGCGGTCGGCGATGGACCTCCAGCGGATCCTGACGCGGTTCGACGACCGAACCGTCGTCATCGCGACCCACGACCTCGAGCGGGCCGTCGACGACTGTGACCGCGCGCTCGTACTCGTCGACGGCACGCTGGAACGAACCGTCTCGCTGACCGACCTCGACCGCCACTCGTTCGAGACCGAATATCTCGAGGCAGTCGGCCGCTCTGATCTGCAATGACCGACAGTACTGCCGTTAGCTACTGGCGGACCGTCCTCGAGGTCGCGCGCAAGGACCTCCGCATCGAGTTGCGCTCGAAGCAAGTGCTCAACACCGCGGCCGTCTTCGCGCTCTTGGTCGTCATCATCTTCGCGTTCAGTTTCGCCCGCACGTTCGCGAACATCGACGTCGTCGCAAGCGGTGCGCTCTGGGTTGCGTTCGTCTTCGCCGGGACGTTCAGCGTAAGCCAGAGCGTCGCCGTCGAAGAGGCCGACGCCGGCCTCGACAGCCTGTTGCTCGTTCCCGTCGACCGCTCGGCGATCTACGTCGGCAAGGTCGTGAGCAACACCGCGTTCACGGCGGCCGTCGCCGTCATCACGCTCGGGTGTATCGTCGTCTTCCTCGATTTCACCGTCCTGCCGGGCACGACTCCGCTGTTGTTGCTCGTCATCGCCCTCGCGGCGTTTGGCTTTGCCGCGACCGGCGTGTTGATCGCGACGATTACGGCTCGAGCCCGGCTCAGCGACCTCCTGTTGCCGCTGTTGCTCGTGCCGCTCGTGATTCCGGTGTTGCTCGCTGGCGTCGAACTCACGCGGGCGATCTCGGAGGGACTGCCGCTGTGGCGGTGGTTCCGACTCCTGCTGGCCTACGACGGCGTGTTGTTCCTGATCGGAGTCGCGCTGTTCGAGTACGTCGTCGAACGATAGGACCGCTTCGATCCGTTCCCGCCAATCTGTTAGCGGTGCTGTATTTTACAACAGCTGGTTGCTGGAGTCGTAACCCAGCGAACGATAAGTACAGGTGAAGAACTGTTTGATTCTCAGTAGAACAGGAGAGTGTTTGATTATTGTATAGTAGGTGGTTTATTTCTGGATGTGCCAGCACGGTACATTATAATAGCCACTGCTTCGACAAGGAGAACAGGTAGAATACTACCCACAATAAACACAGCAACGATACTCAGGATAAAGATGCTACCAGCTAAAACAAGCGGCGAGCGACGATTTTGAGTTGAGGCCTCACGATACACGAAGCGTGCAATGAACGCTTGGATGACAAGGTAGATGGGGGTACCAATTCCGAATGCAGGCATATAGCGAATACCTTATCGAGGAGACATATGTTTTCGGGTTGTCGTTCAGTTTTCATATCTACATGCTGACTGGTTCAGCGAAATTCGAACGAAATCAACCGCTGTGAACCGGTCGCTGGTTCCCCGCCGGTGGCAAACCGGCTTACAGGTACCGATACGCGGCCAGTCCAATCGCGATGACGGCGACGAAGCCGGCGCTCACCAGGCCGAGCGGGAACTCGCTGGCCCCTGGACTGCCGTTGGTCTGGTCGCTGGCAACCGATTGACTGGATTCGGTGATGCTCACGGAGATCTGTTCGTCCGCCTCGAGCGGCCCCGTACTCGTCACCATCGGCATCGGTGCGTTGGCTTCGACGAGGTTGTCGGAGACCTCGACCTGAGTCAGGTCGTATTCGGCGAACTGGATCGCGAGCTGCTCGACGTCGTAGCCGACCGGTTTCTCGAACGCTCGGTCCTCGAGGCGATAGTACACGTTGACGGTGGTCGTCTCCTGTGGACCGATCATCGTCTCGACGGTCGCCGTGCCGTTCGTCTGGCTGACCGACGTGCGTTCGTCGCCGACCATTCCCGTGACGACTTCCGCGTCCGATGGCACTGCAAAGGAGACGTCACCGGCGAACGGCCGATCGGCACCGTTTTTGACGGAGACCGTCTCGACGACGAACAGCCCGGTGCCGTTTTGTGTCGGTCCAACGTTCAGGAGGTGGTTCACCGGTTGGTCGCCACTGAGCGTCAGTGCATCTCGATCAGTCGAGGGCGTCGGCAACTCGAAGGTCGTGTTCGCTGCGTCGTCGCCGGTCGAGACTGCCCGCTCGTAGGTGGCCCCGTTCGCCTCGATCTCGAGGGTGTAGACGCGATCGGGCTGGACCGGCCCGATCGTAAACGAGCCGTCGGTCGCGTTCGTCTGTGTCACAGTGGGGCCGTACTGGCTCGTGACGGTGACAGTGGCGTTCGAAATCGGCGTGCCGTTCTCGTCGACGAGTTCGCCCGAGATCGTTTCGTTCAGGACGAAGTCGGGTTGTTCACCATCGTCGACGAGGGCGTAGTGTGTCGTGCCCTCGTGCTCGAGTTCGATGAAGTAGGTGATGGCACCCTCGACGGACTCGTAGCTGAACGAGCCGTCTTCGACCGTCGTTTCGGTCTCGTTGCCGATGAGTTCGTTGCTTGGGTCAAGCGGCGCGATCGTGACCGTTTCACCGTCTGCGGGGCCGCCGTCGACGGTGACGGTTCCGGAAACCGGCTCAGCAGTGGCGGTCGCGGGGACGATTAACAGCGATACGAGGACGACGAAGCCGAGGACTGTCTTTCTCATAGGTTAGTCTGATGTGGTTTCGGTGACGTTCTGCTGGCGCGTGACGCGGGGCCAGACCCGGGCGAGTCCGTGTGCGGGGTCGAACACGATCACGAAGAGCATGCCCACCAGCAACGCGGCGACGCTGAACCGCATCACGGTCATCAGCGGGATCTGCTTGACCGTCAGCGATACGGTCCCGTCGTCGACCGCTGCGATGACGTACGTATCGTGGGTCAGGCCGCGGTCGACGAGGACGTCGCGGACTTCCATCCCACCTTGCTGAAGGTAGCGTTCCTGCCCGGCGTTGCCGCGGGCGATCTGTTTGTCGTTTTGATACACGGTGAGTCCGACGGCAGTTCCCTCGACGCGCGTCTGGTCGAGTGCGGCCGGTGGGTTCGAGACCGGGCCGACGTTCGCCGCCTCGGTGACGACGACGCCGTCGGATTGGGGCAGCTCCGGCAGGAAATCCCACATGACGGTGCCGACACCGACGACCTGATCGCCTTCCGAAATACCAAGGTCGGTCTGACTCGCGTTCATCACGCCGATCCAGACGCCCGAATTATCGAGTTGGATGACGGTCGCGTCCGGCCCAGCGTTTATTTGCGTCGCCGTGCCGTAGACCGGTTGTCTCGTCTCATGTATCTCCTGGCCGCGGGAGGCGATCTGCTCGCTCGAGAGCGCCATGTTTTCGACGTTCGGCTTTTCGGGTCGCTGATACGAGCGGTAGTCGGATACCTGGACCGCATAGTTGGATTCGGGAACCTCGTGGACGGCCGATCCCTCGATCGTCGCTTCGCGGTCGGCGTCGGCAACGACCAGCGACGACTGGGCCGTAAAGAGATAGGAGAACGTC
Source organism: Natrinema hispanicum (assembly GCF_900111485.1). Classification (GTDB taxonomy): domain Archaea; phylum Halobacteriota; class Halobacteria; order Halobacteriales; family Natrialbaceae; genus Natrinema; species Natrinema hispanicum_A. Next base: position 74,639 of record NZ_FOIC01000012.1, read on the forward strand.
ACCGTCACCACGAGCAGCGCAAACGCGACGTGGATCATCGTAATCCCCACCTGCTTGAGCTGGAAGTTCCGGTTCGGGTTGCCGGGGACGAACTCGAGCGTTCGCTTGATGACCGTCAGGCAGACGTATGCCGCAGGTGGGAGGATCGAGAGCGCACTCGCGTTCCCGACGAGTCGATACAACAGCGCGTCGTTGCCATCGACGTTCGACAGCGTCCACGTCTCGCTGGGTGCGACCAGTGCCGCGAGGACGGTCAGCAGCGTGAAGATCCCAAGCGAGATCAGCGCGCGCCGGCGGCCCTCGACGTCGTAATCCATGTAGAACCCGAGGATGAGCAACACGCCGAGGACGATCGGATAGCTCCAGAGGTTGTAGTACTGGCCGCCGACCGCGACTTCGACGCCGGTCGCATAGGTATTGAGCACGGGAAACGTCAGCCCCCAGACGGAGATGAAGCCGAGCAGGCCGATGCTCAGGACCGCGAGGTGTTTCAGGTTCACGTGCGTGATCCAGCGCTGTGCGGGACTCGACGCCTCCGACGCTGACTCCGGTTCACGGAGCAGCCAGTATCCAAGCGGCAGTCCGATGCCGAGGATCGACGTAATCGTCAGCAACACCAGTAGTGCAGCGCCGATGCCGCCGTCGGCGAAGGAGTGGACGCTCCGGAACACGCCGCTCCGGACGATCGCCGTGGCGTAGATGATGAGTGCGAGCGTCGCCCCGGTCATCGCGGGGGCAAGCGTTGCGTAGGTCGACCGGGAGCGATAGTTCATCACCGCGTGCAGCGTCGCCGTGAGGAACAGCCACGGGATCAACACGGCGACCTCGACGGGGTCCCACGCCCAGATACCGCCCCAGCCCAGCACCCGATACGACCACAGCGAGCCAAGCACGATCGCTGCAGTCAAAAACAGCCACGCGATGCGTAGCCAGCGCGTGACGCTGCCGATCCACTCGTCAAAGAGGCCACCCTCACCACGAATCGTCGAGATGAAGTGCGCGACGGCGATGGCAAACGGCATCGTCAACAGCGCGTACGCGATAAACATGATCGGCGGGTGGATCGCCATATAGGGATCGATGAGCAGCGGATTGAGCCCCGTCCCGTCGATCGGGACGAATCCCGGATCCATCTCCGGGAACTCCGCCGAAATCGGCTCGAATGGACTGTCGAGCACTAGCATCGCCGCGAAGTAGGTCACGACCCCCATCGTGATCCCCTGGACGAGCCTCGTCTCGCGGCGCTCGAGGCCACGAACGACGACCGCCCAGAACGCGACGATGGCCGTCAGCGCCGCCCAGAGAAGGACCGAGCCCTGATTCCCGGCGTACACGCCGGTAATCCGGTAGAAGATCGAAATGTAGTTGGCCGTGTTGTTCCACACGTAGGCGTTCGCGTAATCCGTGGTGACGAACTGATAGGTCAGATAGGCAAGCGCCAGACTGAGCAGTCCGGCAGTCACGCCGATCAGCGGCGTGACGGCGTTGAGATACCGCTTCTCACGCCAGAGATAGTTCGTGATGAGAAGGACTGTCGCCGCAAGACCGGACAGCAATGCAGCGCCAATCAAGAGCGTTCCGCCCATCATTGGGTTTCCCACTCCTCGAGTGCCTCATCGAGATAGCTCAGAAACGAGTCTGTCTCGGCGTAGCCGTTGATTTCGACCAGGACCTCGCCATCCGGCGTGACGGCGACATGCTGTGGCGGGTAGTTCGCCTCGTACTGCTGCTGGAGCTGTCCCGCCTGTTGACTGTTGTCCTCGAGATTCACCGCAAGGAGGACGAAGTCATCGAGTTGCTCGAGGACAGCCGGATCGGAGTACGCGTTTGCGTTGTAGTCCTCACAGTACGTACACCAGGTCGTCCAGAAGTAGATGAGGATCGGCTTGTCTTCTTCGGCGGCGATCTGCCGCGCCTCGTCGATATCTGTTCTCCACTCCGTCTCACCATGGTACGTATAGGAGTCGTCGCTCAGTACCGGTGCTGCGTTCATCGAGTAGTATCCGATACTGATCGCCGCTACAAAAACCATGATCGTAAACACTTTTCTCGGCGAAATTGACATTATTGTTGTAGTTTATAGTCTCAGTCGGCTCCCATTACGTCACGCCTTGAATCTAGTAGAATGACTTTCTCCCGACCATAAATGTTTAATCATTAGTTACTGTACTTGGCAGTATGCAGAGACGAAACCAGGTGAGGATCATACCCGGAGGTGACATCGGGCGATGAACCGCAAACTCCTCTCGTTACTTGGAGTTGTCGTATTAATCGCTCTCGCCGGCTGTGCCGCGCCATCGGCACCCGGTGGGCAAGCCAACGAGACGACCGAGCTCCCAAAAGAGTGGCCTGATCGGAAGGTCTTTGACGAAGACCTCAGAGAAGGCGAGTCGAAAAACAACTTCGCGTACCGGAACGCGACTTCCGGCGACGAGGTGCAGTTCTCCCCCAAGGAGATGAACAACTCGACGCTCCCCTCGAACGAAGAGGAGCGCGAGATGGTTCTCTACGGGCGTGAACTTATGCGAAACACCTCCCAGGCAATGCCGGAACACGTCGGCAACGAACTCTCCTGTGCCAGCTGCCACGGTGGCACTGACCCGCGCTACGGGATGACACAGGGGATGGTCGGGCAGGACATCGACATGATTCCGCTCGTGGGCACCCACGCGGACCTACCGGAGTGGACGTCTCGGCGCGACCGAATGCGTGACTCGCGCCAGCGCCTGATGGGCTGTTTCGACCGGAGTATGAACTCCCAGAACTCCACCGAGGGGACGCCAGCCTACGACAGTCGCGAAATGCAGGCGATGGAGGCGTACATGCAGTGGCTGAGCGAAGGCGTGCCAGTGAAGGGACAGCCCTACTGGTCACACCTGAACAAGCCCGAAGGTGACGAGAAGAAACCGATCGAAGAGGTCAACCCCGTGCGTGGTGCCGAACTCTACCTCGAGAACTGTGCGTCCTGTCACGGCGATGATGGACAGGGTATCGAGGGAAGTGCACCGCCACTGTGGGGGCCGGGCGCGTTCAACGATGGTGCCGGCATGAGCCGGATGTACACCTCGGCCTCGTTCATCCGCGAGGCGATGCCGTACGGCACGCCACATACGGTCAGCGACTGGAGTGACGTCCAGGACATCGCCGGCTACATGAACGGCCACGACCGTCCCGCATTCGTCGAGAAAGAGCAGGACTTCCCGACGTCCGGACCGCCGAAAGAGGGTATCTACTACCCACGGACGCAGGAAGAGCTCGGCTACGACATGAACCCAATGCGCAAGAAACTCGAGATCGCCGGGATCCCAACCGGGACTGAATCGCTCAACGAGAGCGACATCCCCGACGACGTCGAGTACTACGACCAGCCGCTTCGCAACGAATCGGTCGACGGCTAAGCCGTCGCCGATAGTCGCCGCGGATCCGTCGGTATCGGATCCAGCACGTTCTTTTGACTCGTGTTATAACATCGCGTCATGTTCGATGTGGCCGGACTCGTCGCTGTGTTCGTTGCAGGGACACTGACTGCACTGACGCCCTGTTGTCTCCCCATGATCCCGCCCCTTCTCGCGGGCAGTACCGGCCATCGACTGCGACCGGTCGCGATCGTCGCAGGAAGTATCGCCTCGTTTACTGCACTCGGCATTATTACGTCGCTGCTCAGTTCCGTGACGCCGGAGACGCTCAGAGTCCCCTTCGTGCTCCTGATCATTGCGTTTGGCGCGATCATGGCTGACGACGACCTTCACGACGCCTACACGACCGCTGCGTCACGGATCACTGGCCCGGCATCCCGGGTGACGACGAGCGTCGAAAACACACGGCATCCACTCACCAGTGGCTTCGTCCTGGGCCTGTTTCTCGGCATCATCTGGCTTCCCTGTGTCGGTCCCGTCCTCGGCAGCGTCCTCGCGTACGTCGGCACGTCCGGTGATGTGACGCGGAGCGCGACGCTTCTGTTCACGTATGGTGTCGGATTCTCGGGCCCACTGCTGGCGGTCGCCTACGGTGGCAAACGGGCGAGTACGATGCTTACGACCCGTGTCCGTTCGCTCGAGCGGCCCGCGCTGGTCCGCCGAGTGAGCGGGTACGCGCTCGTCCTGACTGGCATTGGCCTGTTGTTCGAACTCGATAAGGCGCTCTTGGCAGTGCTCGTCGGATAACGACTGGAAAAAAACTAAGTCAGGTGCTTTCAAGTACTGCGGTATGCGTACGTTTTCGCGACAGCTCGCATCACTCATCCGGCTGCTTCGGTGGATCATGTGGAGTCGGGTCGTAAGATGGGGCGCGTTTGCGTTCGGTCTGACCTCGCTTGCACTCATCTTCAGCGTCGCCTCCCGGACCATGTACGGCATCGAACACGGGATCAACCTCATCGCATACTGGCACATTCCGCTGGCGTTTCTCACTGCGTCTGCGCTGTCGACGACGTTCATCGGGAGCCTGCTGTATCTCCGGTACGACGGCCGATTCTGGAATCGCCTCGCTCACAGCGGCGGCGAAATCGGCTTCCTATTCGCGACGTTGACGCTCGCGACAGGGAGTATGTGGGGACGGGTCGTGTGGAATTCCTGGTGGGAGTGGAGCGACATTCGACTCGTCACGTTTCTGATCGTCTGGCTGATCTATGCTGGCTACCTCGCCGTGTACGCTTCGACCGAACGGGGAAGCGACGAGCGCTTTGCCGCTGTGTACGGCGTCGTTGCGTTCGTCACGGTCCCGATTACGTACACGGCCGGTCGACTCTGGTCGCCGACGTTTCATGAGCCGACGATTGCGAACTCGAGCGTGAGTGCGAATATCGACCCGATGATCCTCGCGATTTCGTTTCTCGCGCTGGCGTTACTCTATATATACGTGCTAGCTATTCGCATTCGTGTCCACGAAATCGAAGATAAAATTATCCTTCAGAAAGAAGAGGTGCGGTAAGATGGATACTCTTCTCCTCGCTGGATACGGGTCCGTGTTCGTGGTATTGTTCGTGTATTTGTTCTACATGCAGCGGCAGTTACGCCGCCTCGAACGCCAACTGCAGGATCTGCAGTAATCGCTGACGCAGTAATCGATTGATACGCTGTCGGATGATTCCGGGGATTCTGCCGGGCTGAGTGGTACTGCTCGGCGTCAAACGTCGACTCGAAGAGCGGAACGCGTTCGCGGCGAGTGTGCGTTAGACGGCGTCCGGACCGGTCTTGCCGGTCCGGACTTGCGTCGCGTCCTCGACGGGCATGACGAAGATCTTGCCGTCGCCGGGTTCGCCGGTCTCGGCAGCCCCACGGATGGCGTCGACGACCTCCTGTGCGGGGATGTCGGCGACGACACATTCGATTTTGACCTTCTGGTGGAGATCGACCGTGTACTCCTCGCCGCGCCACTGGCCTTTCTTGGCGGGTTGAGAGCCCCGTCCAGAGACGTTGGTGACGGTCAGCGACGGTGCGCCGACGCCAGCGAGGGCGGTTTTGATCTGGCCGAGGCGGTCGGGGCGGACGATCGCCGTGACCATCTTGATCTCGCCGTCGTTTGGCATCCCGCCGTCGGAACGGATGATTTCGCTGGCGCTGCCACCGTCGGTCGCAACGTCGGGCTTGCCGAACTCGGGGTAGGTATCGACGCCGTGTTCGGAGACGTCGAGCCCGTCGCGTTCGTGGTCGGGCGAGACGCGGGCCTGACCAGCCGCTTTGAACGCATACCAGATGGCCGCTGTCGTCGCGATCGTCCAGGCGCTGATGAGGACGACGCCGGTGAGCTGTGCGATGAACGCACTTGCGACGCTATCGACGACGCCCGGGGCGGCAACGAACGGGAACAGCAGCGTGCCGAGGATGCCCGCCGAGCCATGGACGGGGAAGACTGCACACACGTCGTCGATTTTGAGGTACTGTTCGACGATCTCGAAGACGATCGGCAGCTGTGCGCCGGCGAGGCCACCGACCACGAACGCGCCCCACCACGCAGTGGTGTTGGGAATCGCCGTGATGCCGACCAGACCGGCCAGCAGGCCGTTGGCGACGTATAGCGTGTCGACTTTGCCGGTCTTGAGCCAGGCAACGAGGCCGGCTCCCATCGCGCCGCAGGCCATCGCAATCGTCGTCGTCATCGCGACGCGACCGAGCTGGTCGCCGAGGAAGACGCCGTTTTCCATATCGATGATCGCCGACGTGCCGACGTTGAAGCCGTACCAGCCAAAGGCGAGGATCAACGTCCCCAGAACGGCGAAGGTCAGCGAGTGGCCGGGGATGACGTTCGCGGACCCGTCGCTGTTGTACCGGTCCATGCGCGGGCCGAGCACCCATGCAGCGGTGAGGCCGGCGATGCCGCCCATCCCATGGACGATCATGCCGCCCGCGAAGTCAGCGAACGGCGTGCCAGTGATCGTCTCGATGTAGCCACCGGCCCACGTGAGTCCGGTGACGACGGGGTAGATGACCGCTGCCAGCAGGAACGTGTAGGTGACGTACGCACGGAGCTTCGCCCGTCCGGCGACGGCACCCGACACGATGGTCGCGGCGGTCATCGCGAAGACCGCGCCGTACAGCCAGTCCATCCAGCCGACCGGATCGCTCTGGAAACCGGGCGTGAAGCCGCTTCCAGCCACCACGCCCTCGACGCCGACGCCGATGAGGAAAAACACCGTCACGCCGACGCTCCAGGTCAACAGGTTCTTCGTCAACTGGTTCGCCACGTTCTTCGAACGCACCTGCCCCGCCTCGAGCATGGCGAAGCCGGCGTGCATGAAGAAGATCAGGAACGTGGCGACCAGGATCCACGTGTAGTTGATCGACTCCATCAGCATCTCGGTCTCGGCCTGCAAGAGCGTCGCTTCCATCAGACGCTCACCTCGGGAGTCCACACATCGCATGCGCTATCGATCGAATGATCGTGCTTTTCTCCTGCAATCAGCACCGCATTCGTGTTCCAAATCACGTTTCAACTCGTAGCTCTTGTACCATTTAAGGATTAGTGTTGTTGTTTGTCCAAAATAAACTCTGTAATAGGCCCATACGGACAAAGCTAAATTAGGTATAATGTGTATAAGGATCTCAGCAATGGAGACTGTTTCCCGCTGCGGTTATATTCTATGCGTTTGTCAACCTCCTCGATCGTCGACGCACCGTGTCAGCGGGGGAACAGCCGGGTCTCCCGCCGTCGTTGTGGGGCATTTCGGCGGCCCGTCGCTCGCGCGCGGCAGATCTTGCCACCACGCGCTGGCGTGCCACCCGGTTCTTGACATTCGTCTACATACCAGTCTCGAGCACTCACAGCCGATCGATTCAAAAGTAGTCCCGCCGCCAGTCGTCACACTACAGTTGTGGCGCGATGTCTTCCGCGAAGTACGTCAGAATCAGGTCCGCACCCGCTCGTTTGATCGACAGCAGTGACTCGAGTGCCACTGCCTCGAGATCCAGCCAGCCCTTCTCGGCGGCGGCATGCAGCATGGCGTACTCGCCGGAGACGTTGTAGGCTGCGACGGGGTGGTCGAACTCCCGGCGGATGGCGCTGACGATGTCGAGATACGGCAGGGCGGGCTTGACCATCATGACGTCTGCGCCCTCCTCGGCGTCGAGTCGGACCTCTCGCAGGGCCTCGCGGGCGTTCGCGGGGTCCATCTGGTAGTGTCGCCGGTTGCCAAACGACGGCGCGCCGTCGGCGGCGTCCCGGAAGGGACCGTAGAACGCGCTCTCGTACTTGGCCGCGTAGCTCATAATCGGGACGTGCTCGAATCCCGCTTCGTCTAACGCTGACCGGATCGCACCGACCATGCCGTCCATCATCCCGCTTGGCGCGATCATGTCCGCGCCCGCGCGGGCATGAGAGACGGCGATCTTCTCGAGCGCCGCGAGCGTCGCGTCGTTGTCGACGGTCATCGTCGGCTCACAGGCAGGGCCGTCCGCGAGCGCACCGCCGCGCAGTTCCTCCTCGAGTGGCCCGCAGTGGCCGTGGTCGGTATATTCACAGAGACAGACGTCGGTGATGACGTAGGCGTCGGTCTCGCTCGTAACCTGGCGCAGCGCCTCCTGAATAACGCCGTCGTCGGCCCAGGCGCGGGTTCCTTCGGGGTCTTTCGACTCCGGAATGCCGAACAGCATGACCGCCTCGACGCCGGTCTCGAGCACTTCCTCGACGCGGGCGACGGCGTCGTCGACTGGCACTCGCTCGTGGCCGGGCATCGACTCGATCGGGACGCGTTCGTCGGTCGTCGCGTCGACGAACACCGGTGCGATTAGATCGGTCGGCTCGAGGCTCGTCTCGCTGACGAGATCGCGAACGCGGTCCTGCCGGAGTCGTCGCGGACGATGTGTGAGATCCATACCGGAGTTACTGACGGAACGTCCAAAAGCAGTGCGTTCGTACTCGTCGGCGGTCGTTGCCCTACTCGAGTGCCGATCGACTCCCAATGAGATGAGTACGCAATTTTAAGTGCGCGTCTCGCATCTACCATGTTAGTCATGGCTATTGATCCACAGTTCACCGAGAACCGGGAACAGGTCGACGAACACAACGGACATTCGGTCTGGGGTCCCGTCGATGAACCCGAAGAACTTGGGATTCACGGCACGCACGTCGCGGTCGATTTCGACATCTGTCTGGCCGACGGAGCCTGCGTCGAGGACTGTCCGGTCGACGTCTTCGAGTGGATCGACACGCCGGGCCACCCTGAAAGCGAAGAAAAGGCAGACCCCGCGAACGAGGCTCAGTGTATCGATTGTATGCTCTGTGTCGACGTCTGTCCCGTCGACGCCATCGACGTCGACGCCGGCCGAACGGCGTAATTATTCGGCGCGGTCGACGTCGACTTTCTCTTTGAGGCTCTCGAGCCCATCAGCTTCAGCGAGCTCCTGTAACCGCTCGCGGAAGTGTTCCTCGCAGAGACCGACTTTCAGTCCATCGGACTCGGCTGCGAAGGCAGCTTCGCGGTCACAGTAGTGGCAGTTCATACTCAGCCGTACGGGCCACGACGCATTGAACCCTCCGCTCGCGGTCAGTTAGTACCGTCGGCTGTCAGTTCGAGGCGCTCGTAGGCCCCCCGGGAGAGCCCGTCGATACCAAGGCGCTCGTTGTGTGCGTCGCTGCCGCCGGTGGCGAGCAGATCGTGACGCTCGAGCGCGCGTTCGACTGGTTTGCGGTCGATGTCACGACCGTACGGATACTGGAGTTCGACGGCGTCGAGGTCGGCCGAAAGCGCGAGTGCCTGCTCGGGATCGCGGTACCGCAACGGATGGGCAAGCGAGACGAGTCGACACGACTCGGCCAGTGCCGCCCGCCCCCGCTCGAACGAGGGGACCTCGCGGGGCACGTAACACGGACAGTCAGAGCCAATGAGATGATCGAACGCGCCCTGATAGTCGTACTCGATAGTGGGGTGAGCGTCGATCGCCCGCGCGATGTGTGGCCGTCCGAATCCGCTGTCGATCGTTACGCCGAGATCGACCCCTAGCCGCGACTCCACGCAGTCGACGATCGCCCGGCCGCGTTCCATGCGGTTTTCCTGAATCGACTCGAGGATCGCCTCGAGTTCTGCACTCGGCTCGAGGCCATAGCCCAGCAGATCGATTCGCTGGGAAGCGTCGGTCCCGACCCGCAACTCGATCCCGTGGATCAGCGTCACGCCGTCGCGTTCGACGACCGGGCTGTCGAACGGCTGGACCCGGTCGTGGTCCGTCACCGCGACGACGTCGACGCCGTCACGGCGCGCGACCTCGGGGACCGCCTCGAGTGGAAGACTCCCGTCCGAGCGGGTGGTATGGACGTGTAAGTCCGCGTATGGCATATCGTACCTCAACAGGGCCGTTCCTAAAGGCGTTTCTCCGGGCCTGGACCCATCCTCGGACGAGTAACGTACTTGCTGACTGTCTACTAGGCATATAAGGAACCTAGTGAGACTAGAAAACATGCATGGACAATGTTTATAATTATCGTTCACGGATGATGGGGCGTAATGCTGCTCAATGGCACCGGCGACGTCATCGACGACCACGACTACCCCGCCACGACTGAGGAACTGATCGACGAATACGGGGATCGGACCCTCGAACTCCCCAACGGGTCCGAAACGGTCGGCGACGTACTCGCCCGCCTCGAGTCCGAAACCTTCGAGCACCCGGAAGACGCGCGTCTCGCCGTCTACTCTGCTGTCAGCAACAAGGCTGTCGGCCGCGTCGGCTACAGCGACCGTGACCCGACACCGGTCGGGAGTCCGTACTCGCCCGACGCCGTTTCGTTCTAAGACGACGTCGCTTCTCGGATCGATTCCAGCCGACCGCGCTAGCGACCGGTTTGTTACAACTCGCGTGCGTTTTCACGTGGTATCCAACTCGAGTACAGCCGTGCACGTCTCCTCGCGGTCGTGTTGTAACTGCTATCTCTGAACCCAGCAGCGTGGCGAGTTGATCCCGTTCGATCAGTCCAGCACCGTCAGGACATCGTCCAATTCGAGCGGAACCGCACCTTTCCGGTAGCCTTCGACATGCCCGTTCGGTCGGGTGCGGTAGACGACGGCGGGACGGTGGCGCACGTCGGGTTGCTCGCCGCGGACGGCGGCCCACTCGTCGTCCCGGAAGCTCGAGCAGTCGACGAACAGGGTTGCGCCCCCGCCGTGGTCAGCCAGCTGGCCGTTGGTTTTAGTCTCGGCAGTGTCGCGAACGGCAGCGACGGGGCCAGTGGCGGCGCGGGTGCCCGGCGGCTGTGGTCGGGTAACCTCGACGAGGACGTTGGTATCGTCGTTTTCAGCTCGAAAATCGAGCGAGTGCCCGGTCGTGACCTCGATCTCGGGGACGACATCGTAGCCGGCGTCGGTGAGAATTTTGGCGGCGATGAACTCGGCCATCGCGGCACTCATCCGGACGCGGTCGACGTGCTCGCTGGTGCCGAGTTTGCCCGACATGACGTGTCGATGCTCGTCTAAGACGCCGGTCGAGAGAAAGTCCTCGAAGAACTGTGTCGTCTCCTGGTGGTCGGCGTCAGGAAAGCCCGCGGCGTGGTCCCGGAAGAACGCGCGAGTGGAGTCGCGGCCATCTTTGGACATGAAGACAGGCAGGAAAAACCACGAGAGATGCGGGTAATCCGCGAGCCAGGGGGACCGCTCGTGGAGCGTCGCGGTCAGTTCCCGTTTGGCCCATCGTGCGACGTGATGGGGGACTTCCCGCCAGCCGAACTTGTCGGTCTTCCATAGCGAGGATGGCGTTTCGGTGTTGCCCATCCAGTAGGCGTCGCCGTTGGCGTGTGCAAAGAGCGCGACGTCGCCGTTTTGCATCTCGAAGCGATGTGCCCGCCAGTTGCCGCCGATCTTGAACCAGGGCGTGACGGATTCTGCGCCGATGTTCGACTGAAGCGGCTGGAGAATCTCTTGGTGGATGCGCCCGTCGTTCCACGACTGGGGCGAGTAACGAAAGCGAAGCGGCCGTGCCACACTCCTTGTTAGGGTGTGCGGGTGCATATATCGTTCGCTGTCTCGCTGTCTGCTGCTGTGTGGACAGATTCGCTCGAGCACTCACACTCGAGCAACTCGCTTCCGGCCCAATCGGCGTGAGGTACGGCCGGGTATGAACGACCGTTACATTAATAGTCGCGTCTGCCGTACTATGCGTATACTTACCATGTCAATGGGTGCCTATGACGAAGACGAGCACGAGCGTCGCGAAAAGCAGGCCTCGACGGTCGATACGGACTTCGACGACGAGCGGACGATCTACCACGGTGAGGTCAAGTACGATGCCGGCGACTCCGCCGAAGACTTGCTCGATACGTTCGAGCAGATCAAATCGAACTAGCGGTGATCGACAGACACTGCAGTCATCGTTTTTCGCCGTCCCTGAATCGTAATCGAGAGCGTCGCGACGACCGCAACGGCGACGACGTGACCCACGACCGCGACGAGTAACACCATACGATCCGCGACGAGTGGCACCAAGAGCAACTGCACCGCCGCGAAGCCGATGTTGATCGCATCGATGCGCTGGTACGCCCGCGTCGGTTCCGGTTCGAACCCGTAGGTGAGTGCCCGCCACAGTCCAACGACGCTCGCCCACCAGCAGGTTCCAATCCGATACACCACGTCCCAGAGGACGAGCAACGCGAGGCCGATCGCAAGCGCCGGCGGGTCGACCCCGAAGAGTTCGACCAGGAGTGGTGACCCAGCTTCGCTCCCCTGTGGATCGACGACGAACAGATAGGTGACGAGCGCGACGAACGCCATCACGCCGAGGACGACGTCGATACTCGAGCCGAACAGCAACCGCCGGTACGCCGTCGGCGTCGGCAGCTCGCGGACGGCCCGGCTGAACCGCAGCATGAGCCAGCTCCCGACCGTCGCGACGACGACGGCGATCGTGCCGGGGACGACCGCCCCCCAGAGGTCGTAGATCGCTGCGACGGTGAGGATCGCCGCCTCGAAGCCGAGAAACTGGAGTCCGATCGCCGCTCGACTCGAGACACGCACGCCGGGAACCGTCCCGAGAAGGCTTTCGTAGACCCACGTCTCACCGTACTCCAGTGACTCCGTCATTTCCGGCCCCGCTCCGTCGGCGCTGCCGTCTCGGCGCGGCCGACCGCCTCGGCACTGTTCGACTCGACCCCAACTGCGCGCCGGACCGCCACCGCAAATGGCGTCGACTCGATTTCGACGAGCCGCTCGAGGCGGTCGTCCGTGACGACGACGCGATTGCGCACGCCCTCGATCAACGGGTATGCGACCTCCTTGGGAACGTCGGTGACGAGGCCGACCCAGTGTGACGAGAGTTGCGGACTCAGGACCGGCACGGAGATGATCAGCGGGCGGCGACCGGTCGCGATTTCGGCTGTCTGGAGTAACATCTCGCGGTAGGTGAGCACGTCCGGCCCACCGATTTCGTACGTTTCGCCGGCCGTCTCCGGTCGCTCGAGCACCGCCAGACAGTACGCGATCACATCGTCGATCGCGATCGGCTGGCAGTCGGTATCGACCCACTGTGGGGTGATCATCACCGGGAGCCGCGTCGCGAGCTGGTATATCAGCCGGAAACTCGCGCTGCCGTCGCCGATGATGATCGCCGCCCTGAGAACGGTGACGTCGGCGCTGCCCGCCCGCAGCAGCGTTTCGACCTCCCGGCGCGAGGCGAGGTGACTCGAGAGCGCGTCGCCCTCGCTGCCGAGCCCGCTTACATAGATCACGCGCTCTACCCCGGCCTCGCTTGCGGCCCGTTCGAAGTTCCGTGCGGCGCGCCGATCCCGCTCGGCGAAGTCCCCGCTGGCCCCCATCGCGTGGATCAGATAGTAGGCGACGTCAGCGTCTGCCACTGCCGCCTCGAAGCTCCCCGGCTCGAGGACGTCCCCTTCGACGACGGTGACGCCGGCCGGCGGGTCGTAGCTCGCGGCGTCTCTCACGAGGACCGTCACGTCGTGGGTCGTCTCCGCGAGGAGTGCGGCCACGAGCCGCCGACCCACGAATCCGGTCGCTCCAGTTACAAGTACGCGCATACGATCAGTACGGAGCGAACGCTCTTAACGTCACTCGACGTCCCAGCCTGGCGTTTCGGGCGCGCCCCGCTCGCGTTCGACGGCGTCGGCGACGGTCGGCGACGGCACCGCCTCGCCGGCCGCCCGGCAGCGCTCATCCCAGTCGCGGATCGCCGGCCCGACCCACGAGTCCGTTGTGGCCTCCTCGAGCATCCGCTCTTTTGCCTGCTCGTAGTGAAAGTCGGAAATCGCAAGCGTTCCCGGACTCGAGGCAGCGGCGACAGCGATGGTCTCGGCGCGGTCCCGGCGGGTGAGGTCACCCGCTGTGGCCCGCTCGACGACTCCCTCAAGGGCGGCCGGTCGCGGATGACAGAACAGCTTCGCTCCGATCGCCTGCGACCCCAGCAGGAGGCCGTCGGGATCGTCGTGGTCGGCGTCGAGCAGTCGGTCGCCGCCGAAGGCCGACTCGACGCGCTCGCATTCGGTCTCCTGTGCGAGCGCGAGAGTGTGTTCTGGATACGCGCCACACTCGTCGGGAAACAGGTCGTCCTCGTGGATCCGACACTGCAGCGTCGTCGGATCGAGAAAGACACAGGTCGGCAGCCACGCCGGCTCGTCGCGATCGAACGGGGCCACCGGCTTCGGCGGCTTCCGAAGGCCAATGAAAAAGACTGGCCGACCTGCGACGGCTGCAACTGTGTGGCCGTCGATCTCGACACCGGGTCGCGGAGCCTCTCCGCTCGAGGAGTCCGAGGAACGTGATTCCTCGCGCTCGCCGCGGGCGTGCCAGAATCGCGGGGTCAGCGCCGCGCCCATCCCGGCCTCGAGAAACGCCCGTACCTCGTCGCGGGTCAGTGGGACGAAGGTGGGGTCGTCGTCGAGTGGCTCCCGGGACGAGTCGGCCGGGGTTTCGTCCTCGAACACCTCATGCCGCCGGTGGTCATCGACAGCGTCTCGAGCGCCCGCTTCGTCCTCGAGCAGTCCCTGCCAATCCAGACAACAGCCCGCACAGCCTTCACAGTTCACCTCCATATGCGGCGCTACACCGCTGGATCGTATAACCGCTGTGCGGGCTCTCGCCACACGAACACAGCCGTCCCAGCGACAGGCGAACGGCTTTCATCGTTCGACACCCACACACAGGTATGTCGAAAGCCTCCTGTGACGGCTGTGGCCGCACGGTCACGATTTCGGGTGGGATCGCCAACCTCTGGTCGTTTGGGACTGATGCCGGCACCGTTGGGACTGCGATCACGCTGGACCTCGAGGACGGCACGTCGCATCTACTGTGTTATCCGTGTCTCGAGGCACTGCCCGACTACCCGACGGCCGCGGACGTCGAGCGACTCGAACAGGTCGACGACGAGACCTCGCAACTCGGCCCGGAATGAAAAACATGACAGGAGTCGGGAGCCGGTCGGTACTGCACCGCGACACTGCGTCAGAGCGTGTCGTCTTGCGACCGCAGCACGCAGCCACAACCACGGGGAACCATGACCGCAAGCGGAAGGGGTGGGATTTGAACGCCACGGGGCAAAGTGCCGCCGCGGAGCCAGGTGGCACCGCGGTGCTCTACCGCTGAGCGACCCTTCCACAGATCAGTGCAACACCGGGTTCCGTATTTGTAATCGGCTGATTACCGCCCTGACGGCGGCCACGTCTGGTCCGTAGGTGGCTGATACCGATGGGTAGCCGCCGGTTTCACCGACGATGAGCGACCGGCCTGCCACGGCGGATTCACAACGGGCGCGACGGTTCGCAGCTTTTAGGACGTGGCCGCGCCGTGAGACGAACGGTGAATCCCGAGCGGCTCTTCGATGCGTTTCCCGCGCCGAGTTATCGCGGGGCACAAAAGCAGGCGCTGCGTGACATTCGCGACGCCTTCGCGGCTGGCAACGACGTCGTGCTCGTTCGCGCACCGACGGGCAGCGGCAAGTCCCTGCTCGCTCGCGCCGTCGCTGGCTGTGCCCGGCGAGCCGACGAAGGCGACCCCAGCGACGCCACGGGGGCCTACTACACGACGCCGCAGGTGTCTCAGTTAGACGACGTGGCAGCCGACGAGTTGCTGGCCGACCTCAACGTCATCCGCGGCAAATCGAACTACACCTGCATCCTGCCGGACGAACGCGACACGCCGGTCAATCAGGCCCCCTGCGTGCGCGAACGGGGGTACGATTGTGCCGTCAAGCATCGGTGTCCGTACTTCTCCGATCGGGCGATCGCATCGAACCGCGAGATCGCGGCGATGACGCTGGCCTACTTCATGCAGACCGCCGGTAGCGAGGTGTTCCGCAAACGCGACGTCGTCGTCGTCGACGAAGCCCACGGTCTCGCCGAATGGGCCGAGATGTACGCGACGATCCAACTGGGGCCACGAACCGTGCCCTTCTGGGACGAGCTTCGCGTCCCGGCGGTCGACTCCGTCGAACGTGCTGCCCGCTACGCCGACAATCTCGTGGGTACCTGCGAACGCCGGAAAGACGAACTGCTCGCCCAGGAGACGCTCTCGCCTGCCGACGTGCGCGAACGCGACCGCTTACAGGAGCTCATTGGCGAACTCGAGTGGTTCGTCTCTGATTACCGCGATCCGCAAAGTCCGACGACGTGGCTGGTCGACCAGTCCCAGCCGAACGCTCGCGACACCAGCGCCGACGCCGACGACCCTGCAGGTGGCCCGCTGACGATCAAACCGATGAACCCCGAAAAGTACCTCCAGCACACCGTCTGGGATCGGGGCAACAAGTTCGCGCTCCTGTCGGCGACGATTCTCAACAAGGCCGCGTTCTGTCGGCAGGTCGGCCTCGAGCCCGACCGGGTCGCGCTGGTCGATGTCGAACACACCTTCCCCGTCGAAAATCGGCCGCTGTACGACGTGACACAGGGGAAGATGACCTACGAGCACCGCGACGAGACGACGCCGAAGATCGCCCGGACGATCGTCCGACTAATGGCCCACCACCCCGACGAGAAGGGGTTGATCCACGCCCACTCCTACGACATTCAGGAGCGCCTTGCCGACCTGCTGGCCGATTTCGGCGTCGGTGATCGAATCCGCACCCACGACCGCGACGGTCGCGACGCTGCCCTCGAAGCCTGGAAGGCCAGCGACGAGCCCGATGTCTTCCTCTCGGTGAAGATGGAGGAAGCACTCGATCTGAAAGGCGAGCTCTGTCGCTGGCAGGTGCTCTGTAAGGCCCCCTTCCTCAACACCGGCGACTCACGCGTCGCCCACCGGCTCGAGGAGGGACAGTGGGCGTGGTACTACCGGACGACGCTGCGAACGGTCATTCAGGCCTGTGGTCGCGTCGTTCGCGCCCCGGACGACTACGGCGCGACGTATCTCGCGGACTCGAGTCTGGTAGATCTGTTCGAGCGCGCGCGGACGGACATGCCCGAGTGGTTCACAGCGCAGGTCGATCGCATGGAACAGCCGGACCTGCCGGCATTCGATCCGCAGGCGGCCCTCGGCGGCGCGACGAGGACAGCACGATCGGAGAGGACATCGCGCTCGAGCCGCGCCAGTGAGACGGACGCCGGTGATAACAGTAGCACCTCGTCGCGATCGCGGCGGTCGCGGCGATCATCCCGCTCCAGCCCGCTGGCGGATGTCTGGGATACCGACGAGTGACGGCCGATTCGCGGTGGACCAGTCCCGTCGTGGACGAATAGGCATGACCTCGACCCCGGTCCACCGTCGCTGCCGCCGGTTGGGTCGAGATGGCCAGCGCCCAATTATCTGTCTCGCGTAACATGTTGCACGGTGTGTAACAGTTCGGCAGTTGCGGGCGACCTGCCCGACGACCGCCGAGCGTGAGCGACGGCGTGGTATGACGTTCTCGTGACCGTCAGGGCAGGGATCCGAGCGTTTCGTCGGTCACCTGCCGTGTGTCATCCCGAAGTCGACTGTATCGATTGGCTGCCCACTCGCGAAGCCGCCCGTTCGTACTCCCGATGACGGCGACGAGACGGCTGTTGTCGTACGCACGCAGGAGCGTCCACTCTTCGCCGAGCGTAATTCCCAGCGACGGCGATTCCGACGCGACGTACAGTTCGAACGCGTCGTCCTCGAGCGACGCGCGTAACTGATCGAGCGACTGCCTTGCGACGGCTCGCAGGGCCGCCTCGTCGACGACGAATTCCGTTGGCGTTCCCGCGTCGGCGATCGGCTCGTGGACAGCCAGCAGTTGTCGGGTGAGCACTGGTGTGGTGACACGCAGCCGCGTGCGCTTGCCGGCCGGCTCGAGGGCCGCGAGCCGGTCGCCGTACCACTCGAGTGGATACTGCGGGTTCGTTTCGGTTGGCGTCGCCAGCCGCGCCCCGCACAGCCACTCGAGGTCGAGTTCAGCGGCTGTGTCTTCGGCGTGAGCACAGAACGGCTCGAGTCGCTCGAGCGTTTGGAGTCGGTTATGTGCGCGCTCGTACGTTTGCAGTGCCAGCTCGCCGATCGCGGTCGCTTCGTACCCGCCGTCGACCCGCCGAACCCAGTCGCGTTTGACCAGTTCGGAGAGCGTCCGGTGGACGGTCGTCCGGGAGACGTTGGCAACCGAGACCAGCTCGGCCGGCTGGGCGGTCCCGTCGACGAGCCGCTCGAGAATCGTGGGCCGGACGGTCGAGCCGGAGAGATAGCGAAGCGCACGTGCTGGCTCGTCGGTCATCTAGTTGTCAGACTGATCAGTCAACAGTAAATACTTACGATTGACAGGTGGCTGTCACGATCCAGCGCCTAGAAGATGGCTGTCGCGCCCCATGCCACCATCGAGGACACCATGAGGAACGCGAAGACGAGCGCGATGACCTGATTCTTGTCCATAGTCGACGACTACGGCCCCGCAAGTATCAATGTCACGACCGGTGGCCGGCCAGCGTCTCGACCACGCCGTGTCTCGCCGTCTCAGTCGAACCGGGCGTCGACGACGACGTGTGCGACACCCGCGCTGTGGCTTTTCACTCGCCGTTTCTCGAGCACTGCGAGGTCGCGGCCGGCCGCATCGGCGGCCCGCTCGAGGCGAGCAAGCGGGCGGTCCCAGAGCCGTGATTCCGGTGTCGCTTCGTGGTAGTGGACGACGCCGCCGGGAGAAAGCGCGTCGAGCGCATCGGGGAGGAACTCGTGTGCTTCCTCAGTTCGCGTGCCGTGCTCTCCTTCGTCAGTATCGTCGCTCGAGTCGTCCGAACTGCCGTAGTAGCCCATGATGACCCGATCGACATCGAGGTCGCTGGCGAGGTCGCGACAGTCGGTCATGTAGGCATCGATCCGGTCGCTGACATCGTTGAGCATGGCGTTCTCGAGCAGGTAGCGAAACGCCGTCGGGTTGCGTTCGGTCGCAGTAACCTGCGCGCCGGCCCGCGCTATCGGCAGCGTGAAGTAGCCGATCCCGGCGAACATATCGAAGACACGCTCGCCGTCGTCGACGAGGTCGCCCATCCGAGCGCGCTCGGCCTGATTCCCCGGCGAGAACATTACCTTCGTCGGATCGAGGCCGTACTGGGTGCCGTGCTCGGTGTGAATCGTCTCCGTGTCGCTGCTCCCGGCGAGCAACCGGGTTCGAGGCTCGCGGTAGGTGCCCGCTGTGCCGTCGTTTGCGATCCCCGCGTCGGCCAGCACGCTGTCGGCCTCGCCGTGGAGTTCGAGTAAGGCCTCGCCGACCGCCGTCTCGTCGGGACAGTCCGCTGGGATGGTTACGATGATCACCGAGCCAATTACCGCCCACGAGCCCGGCGCTGCCTCGAGGTCGTCGTCGCTCCAGCCCCGGTCGGCCAGCAGGTCCTCGAGATCGGGATTCCGGGGTTCGGGCTCGAGCTGTCGGACGACCTCACGGATCTCCGTCTCCGTCGGTGGCTCCGTGACGGGCAGGGCGACCCTCTCGGGGCCGTCCTCGCAGACGCGCCGTGACTCGTCGTAGACGCCCTCGGCACGCAGCGACTCGATGGCCGTCTCCGTCCGGGGTTTGTCGACGATCGCGGCCAGCGGGGCGTCGGCCGCCGCCCGCTCGAGGATGGCGTCGGCTGCGGGCTCGAGGTCGTGAGCGTCCCCGGCTGCCGGCTGGTCGTCCGCGTCTTCAGTCATCGCGCTCGTCGGGCAAGATGTGCAGCCCGGCTCGGCTCTTCAACACGGGCACCGTCTCGGCGTCGGGATCGAAGTAGTCCGGCCGTGCGACGGTCTTCGCCTGAAAGGTCTCGGGATCGAGTACCTGTACGGCGTTGTCGTCTTCGACGGTGACGACCGTGGCCTCGGCCGCGTCCTCGAGGTCGCCGAGTTTGCGTGCCGCCGGCGAGTTGCCTTCTTCGTAGCTCGCCTCGTAGCGCTCGCCGGTCGTCACGCGAATGCCTTTGAGGTTGCCGCGAGCGCTGCGGACGAGGACGGGGCCGCCGTCATCGTCGGCGAGGTCGATGATGTCGCCGGGCGTGTATGGCGGCAGGCGGACGGCGAACGTAACCCGATAGACCTCGTTGCCGTCCTCGTCTTCCGTGACGAGGGTTTCGGCGTCGTTGACGGTGCCGCCGAACTCCTCGATCATCTTGTTCGAGATCTTCTTGCCGATCTTGTTGGTCGAGACCTTGATGTTGAGTCCGTCGTCGGTTTCGCCGACCTCGGTGACGAAGGCGTTGCGGTCGCCCGTGGCTTCCATGTCCGCGACGGTCTGATTCGCGATCTCCTTTGCCCGATCCATCTCGTCGCTCGTCGGGGTGCGATCCTCGGCACGGATCTGGACGATGCTGGCGTAGTAGTCGCCGGCGATCCGTCCACACCGGGTACAGGTCTGGCGGGCGATCTTGACCGGGACCGTCACCTGTTCGTCGACCGGTGTCCCGCGAACGACGCCAGTGAAATAACAGTGCATCCGGATCGTGTTCTGGTCGACCTGTTCGGGGTCGATCTGCCAGGCGACGTCTTCGACGTCGACGTGGACGGCAAGCGCCTGACTCACTTCCTCGATGGCGATGTCGGTGTAGTCTTCGGCACCGACGTCGACCCAGCGATTCCCGCGATAGACCGCCCCACACCGCGAACAGACGCGAACGTCGATCCGGTCCGGCGCGTCGACGAAGTCGAAGTCCTCGAAATAACACGAATCACAGAGTTCGACTTCTGCACCGGGCCGCAACGGATCGTTCGCGTCGCTCGCCGATCGCTCGGGTACCGCATCCCCACATCGGGGGCAGAACGCACGCGACTCACTCATTAGCCTCGTTTGGAATCTCAGCGAGTTAAGAGCCGCGTTCCGACTGGTTGCGGTCGTTCGCATTGCTCGTCTGCTCGAGCCGACATCGATCGGGTCGGCGAACGCGGCAGACACCTGTCAGACGGGCCGCCGATTCGATTGTGTCAGACGTAACTCAGTCACACGGTTTCCATCCGAAACGAAGGGGTTCACTCGGTAGTCGAAGACGGGCAGGGGCTATCGGTCGGTGGTGATGCTTATTCCGTCGCGGCCCATACTTATCGATATGAACTGGCAGGCGGACTGGGGACTGCGATTTCGGATGTTCGTGACGATGTTCCTGCTGTTTGCGCTATACATCGTCTTCGCCGGCGTGATTACCGCCTACGTCGGCGGCGGACTGTTCTTCTTCGCGCTGCTGTTCGGTGGCTTCTCGCTGGTCCAGTACTACTTCAGCGACACGCTCACGCTGAAGAGTATGGGCGCGAAGACCGTCTCGCGCGAGGAGTATCCACAACTGCACGGCTCGATCGAACGACTTTCCCAGCAGGCTGACCTCCCGAAGCCAAAGGTGGCGGTCGTCGACTCGAGCGTCCCCAACGCCTTCGCGACCGGACGCAACCAGCGCAACGCGGCCGTCTGCGTGACGACCGGGCTGATGCACACACTCGAGCGGGACGAACTCGACGGCGTCCTCGCACACGAACTCTCTCACGTCAAGAACCGCGACATGATGGTGATGACGATCGCCTCCTTTCTCTCGACGATCGCGTTCATGATGGTCCGCTGGGGGGCCTTTTTCGGCGGCGGACACGGCCGCGGCCGCGAAGGTGGTGGCGGCGGTATCGTGGTCGCGATCCTCGTCTCGCTGGTCGTCTGGATCATCAGCTATCTGTTGATCCGGGCGCTTTCGCGATATCGCGAGTTCGCTGCCGACCGCGGCGCAGCCGCGATCACCGGCAACCCCTCCGCGCTTGCCTCCGCGTTGCTGAAGATTTCGGGCCAGATGGACAAGGTTCCGAAAGAGGACCTGCGCGAAGAAGCCGAAATGAACGCCTTCTTCATCATTCCGATCAAGTCCGGTGTCATCGGCCGACTCTTCAGCACGCATCCGTCGACCGAACGGCGTGTCGAACAGCTCCGCGACCTCGAGCGCGAAATGCAGACCTTCTAAGGGATCGCACCGCTCACAGAACCTATGGGACTGCTGGATGGGCTCCGCGCCGTCCTCGGGATGCGCGCCGAGACCGACGCCGGACGCGACGCCGACCCCGATGACCTCTTCGGGATGAGCACCGCCTACGTTACGATGGAGGCCGACCTGGGCTACGAGTCACTCGACGTCGGCGCACTCTGCTTTTCTGGCGTCGACTCGGCCGACTTTCGAGACGCCGTCGACGAGGTCGAGGCGATTCTCGAAGCCGGGCAGGAAGAGACGGGCACCGACTTCTCGGTCACGTCGGACGAGCACGGCTACCACTGGGTCGTCCTTGCGGACGACGATCCGGAAGACCTGATTACAAGTCTTCACTTCGCCGCCGATACGTTCATCGAACACGGCTACGGCTCGCGGTTGCTCGCAGCGGTGTTCGCGTACAGCAACCGCGATGGCCCCGCCTACTGGATCTACTCCTTCCGACGCGGCCGCTTCTATCCGTTCGTCCCACGATCCGGCCGCGAGCGCGACCAGAGCGCGGAGTTTTCTCTCGAGTCAGCCCTAGACGGCGAACTCGAACTCGAGCGCGAAAAGGAGTACTGGTATCCGCTCTGGCCCAGCGAGGGCGGAACCCATCCCTGGGAGTGATCGGCTATGTTGAATCGCCATACGGCGTTGGATTTCACTGTTTGATGGCCTGCTTGATGTTATAGACGACACACATCAAGGCGATTTCACGGAACTCTCGATACCAGGTACGCGCTCGCACGGCGTAGCCGAGCGAGCGCTTGACAGCTGAGTTGACGGTTTCGGCCATTGACCGCTGAGCGTACCGATCGTCGTCAATGCGGGCGTTGTGTGCGTGATCGTACGGCGCGAAGATCCGGTGTTTGATCAGCGGGCGGATGTCGAGTTCACGCAGTCGTTCTCGGAGTTGTTGCTTGTCATAGCCTTTGTCAGCAGCAAGCGACCGCAGAT
>NZ_FOIC01000011.1 GCF_900111485.1 Natrinema hispanicum
GAATTTTGGTCCAGATTTTGCGAGTGAGGAACGGAGTGACGAGCGAGACAAAAGGTGGTTGCGACAGGGTGCGGCGATCGAGTTCGAGGTCAACTGAGATGCGCGATCGGGCAACCGGCGATTTAGGTAGCTCGAGCGCATCAGCACGCGTATGCAACGGCTGTTGCTGGCGATACTCGTGGGGATCCCGCTCGTCTGGCATCTGGGCCTGACCGCCGTCGCCTACTACGACGCCGGGCGGGTTGGCCTCGAGCCACCGAAGAAGTGGGCGGCACTGACCTTTTTCATCCCGGTGATCGGCTTTTTCATCTACATCTTCGAGCGCAGTGAGTTGTCCTACGATCCCGAGAGCGATCCCTACCGGGACAACAATTTCAACATCCACCCCTCGCGGGCCGACGACACCTCGCTGCCGTCTCGCGGTGACAACCGGCTCACGGCAGACGACCTCGAGGACGACAGCGACGACTCCCAAATCGACAGGTGAACCGGGTACCCCAAACGCGCGAACGCGGCGGGATCAGTCGTCGGCCACCACGCCGTGACTCCCCTCGAGTACCGCGTCGGGGACCGTCCCGTCGTCGTTCCAGCCGCGTTCGTCGTAGTACTCCTCGAGGCCCTGCTCGAAGTCCGGAATCTCGTAAGGCACCGTGTCGTCCTCGCGGTCGAAGCCGCGCTGGTTGTTGAAGTGGCGCTCGAGCGAGACGATCTCGCCGCCGATCGCGAGCAACTCGTCGTAGTCGACATCGAGTAACGTCTCGAGGCGGGCCTCGGTGATGAAATTCCGCGAGAACTTACAGAGAACGGCGCTGTCTTTGATCACGTTCAGGTTCTCGAGTTCGACGATTTTCGGCGGTTTGCCCTCGAGTCCGGCTTTGTCGAAGGCGTCGTCGGCGTCGACCAGCGGGTACTCGTAGGGGTAGAACTCGGCGTACATGTGGTCAGCACCGCGATTCGAGGTCGCGAAGGCCAGCCCCTGCCCGTTCAGGGTGCGGCCGTCGTGGGCGGGGAACTCCATGCCCTTGGCGGTCCAGTTCTCGACGCCTAACTCGTCGTGAACCCGATCGATACCCTCCGCGAGCAGGTCGCCGACGCCCTCGCGGTAGGCGATTTTCTCGACGAGGTCGTGGATCAACGCGGCGTTGCCGAACTCGTCAACGCTGTCGAGGTAGGCTGCGACGGTGTCGCCCGCGGAAATCGTGTCGAGCCCGAGTTCGTCACACAGCTTGTTCGATTGCATCACGTCGACGATGTCGTCGACGCCCGAGTTCGGGCCGAAGGCCATCAGCGTCTCGTACTCGGGGCCCTCGGTCTCGAGACCCGACTCCTCGTCTCTGGTCGGCAGTTTGCAGGCAAAGGCACACGACGAGCAGGTGCCTTTCTTGTACTTTTTTTCCTCGACGCGGTCGCCGCTGACGCCCTCGATTCCCTCGAAGGAACGCTCCGAAAAGTATCGGGTCGGCAGGGCTTCGACCATGTTCGCGTACTCCGTGACCGAGGTAGTTCCCTGGGCTTTCATCGGGTTCTCGGACTGGGCGGCCTCGCCGTGGATCTCCATCTGCAGCGGCGGAAGCTCGACCTCGCGGGTCGAGTCGCCGTCGAACGTGATCGCCTTGACGCCTTTCGCGCCCAGCACCGCGCCGAGCCCACCGCGCCCGAACGCGCGCTCTTCGGAGGTCATGATCGAGGCGAACCGCACCTTGTTCTCGCCGGCTGGCCCGATGACGACGGTGTGCTCCGAGCCGAGGCCGTGTTCGTCTTCGATGTACGCACAGGTTTCGGGGACGGTCGCCTCGGCGAGCTCGGGGACCGGTTCGAACTCGACACGCGGGCGAGACGCCGTCTCACTGCCCGACGAGTGTGACTCGTCGACCTCGTCTCTGACGTGGACGATCACGAGCTCATCGCTCGCGCCGGTAATCTCGACGGCGCTGTAGCCCGTCCCGGTGAAGTTCCGCGAGAGGAAGCCACCGGCGTTCGACGAGAGCAGCCCGTCGGTCAGCGGCGAGACGCCGGTCGCCGACATCCGGCCGGTAAAGCTCATCGTCGAGTGCTGGAGTGGCCCCGTTGCGAAGTAGAGCCGATTGTCCGGCCCCAGTGGATCGGCATCGAACGGGATCCGGTCGTGGGCGAGTCGCGTCCCGAGTGCCCGGCCGCCGATCGATGACTCGAGGATGTCGTCGATCGGGACGGACTCAGCCGTGCGTTCGCCCACGTCGATCGAACACAATGGGCCCCGTGAGTGGTTCATACTACCACACTGGTGGATACGGGTGCAAAACGGTGTCGGTTATGCAGGTCGTCAGACTGACTCCGTCGGTGAATACCGACACACCCCCCGTCTGCGAGTGCATCGGGGGCCAGTGACAGCAGCCTGATCACCCCTTCGTTCGCCCTCGAGTGCGATTAGACGGGTTTGCCACACTGCTCGATGGCCTCACGGACCGCGTCGGTCCGGCCGATGAGCGTGATGTGATCGCCTTTCTGCAGTTCGACGTCGGCTGACGGAACCTCGTTGGTCCCGTTCCGGCTCACAAGTGCGATGAGGACGCCGCTGGGGAGTTGGTCCCCGACATCGACGACCCGTTTTCCGACGAGGTTCTCGTCGGTGACTTCGATCTCCTGAACGTCGCCCGACCGACCGAGTTCGGACATCCAGTTCGAGAGCGCGGGACGTTCGATCACGTTGTCGATCGCCCACGCAGTCGACTCGGCAGCCGAGATCGTCTCGACGTCGAGTTCTTCGAAGGCGTCGACGTTCGAGGGGTTGTTCGCCCGGGCGATAACCGTCTCGACGTCGAATTTCGACCGGGCGAGCTGTGCCACGAGGAGGTTGACGTCGTCGTTGCCGGTCGCTGCAATGACGGTGCGTGCGTTCTCCGCACCTGCCCCCTGCAACACGTCGATGTCGGTCCCGTCGCCCTCGCGAGCAGTAAAGCCGTCGTTGCGAAGTTCTTTGAGGGTCGACCGATCGTCTTCGATCAGGACCACGTTTTCACCGCGCGCTTCGAGTCGTTCTGCCAGCGAGCGACCGACACGGCCGCCGCCGATGATGAGTACACGCATTGGTATCACGTCGAGTTGTTCTGCGATCTGTCTGGCAAACCCACCCTCCAAGACGACCGTCACGAGGATGACAAGAAAGACCGTCCCGACGAGCAGATCCGCACCGGCCGGGTTCGTCGGGGCTTCGGGGGTCTGCAGTCGGATCGCAAACAGCGTCGCGACCGAGGCGGGAATGATCCCGCGTGGTCCGACGAAGCTCATAAAGAGCGTCTCACGGAACGTAAACCGATCTCCTCGAGTCGAGAGGAAAACCAGTAGCGGCCGCAGGACGAACATCACGGCGACGACGACAGCCACACCGCCGAGTCCGAGCGCGAACAGCTGCTCGAACTCGAGCAACGCAGCGAGCGTAATAAAGACGAACGAAAGGACGAGGAGGGTGATGTCGCCTTTGAACGCCTCGATGTCCTCCTCGTAGGGGAGGTTGGCGTTGCCGAGCATGAGCCCGGCCGTCGCCGCGGCCGCAACGCCCGCCTCGGAGAAGACGTAGTCAGCCGCACCGAAGGCGACGATCGCCCCCGCGAGCGTGAGCAACCGCGCGTTCTGTGGCGCGTTATCGGGAGAGAGATCGACGTACTGCAGCAGTGCCCAGACGATCGTCGCGATCACGACGCCGACGAGCAGGCCCGTTCCCAATCGCTCGGCGAACAACTGGAGATAGATATCGGGAGTGAGCTCCCGGACGGTCATCGCCTTGAACAGCACAACCGCCAGGATCGCCGCCGTCACGTCGTTGACGATCCCCTCTGTCTCGAGGGTCGCTGCGACCCGATCGCGGACGGGAACGACTTTCAGGATCGGCGTGACGACCGTCGGCCCGGTCGCGACCAGCAGTGCGCCGATCAGCAGTGCGATATCCCACTGGGCCTCGAGGAAAAAGCGAACCGAGGCGGCGGTCCCCACAAGCGCGATCGCCGCGCCGATCGTCGTCAGTCGTAACACGGCTGCTGGTGCTTTCCTGATCTTGCTGATCTTGAGGTGGAACGCACCCTCGAAAACGATGATCGCGACGCTCAGTCCGACGATCGTCGAGAGCCCGCTGCCCCCGCCGAACGACTCGACCGACAGGACGCCGAGCCCCTCTGGACCGATGGCGACGCCAGCGACGATAAGAAAGAGGACACTCGGCACTCGAAACTTCGCTGAGAGGAGCTGTGAAACGACGCCGAGTCCGACGATAACGGCGACGAGAACGAGCAGGTTACCGCCACCAGCCGCACTCATGGCTCTTGTTGCCGGGCCGCGGCCAGTCGGGAGACCGATACGTCAGCGCTATCCATTCGTTTCAACGAAGACACTCGAATAGGATAACTCCTGTGAGACACGGTGGAACACAGATACGGCGAGCCAGTCGCCGAGTGCCGGACGGCAGCCGATCGCGCGACGGCAGCCGGTCACGCACTCGCGTACAGTCGGTCGATTCGGTCCTCGAACCGGTCCATGATGACCCGGCGTTTCTTTTTCATCGTCGGCGTGAGCATATCGTTTTCCTCGGTGAACTCCCGGGGGACGAGTTCGAATTGCTTGATCGTCTCGTGTGCCTGAAAATCCTCGTTGATCCGATCGACCTCCCGTTGGACGTATGCGCGAACGCGCTCGTCGTCACACATCGCCTGAGAATCTGTCGGCAGTTCGATCCCCTCCCGCTCGGCCCACGACCGAATGTGTGCCTCGTTCGGCACCAGTAACGCCCCGACGAACTTCTCGCCGTCGCCGACGACCATCGCCTGGTCGACGACCTCACTGGCGGCGAAGGCGTCCTCGAGCGGCCCAGGAGCGACGTTTTTCCCCGTCGAGAGGACGATGAGCTGTTTGAGTCGATCGCGAAACTCGAGGTAGCCGTCTGGGCGGATGTGGATTACGTCACCGGTTCGGAACCACCGACCGGTGGACGCGTCGGCTGGCTTTCCGGCAGCGTCGTCGTCCCGAGAGGGCTGTCCGCTCGAGCGGTTCGTTGACTCGAGTGCTGTGCCCCGCTCGGGAGCGTCATCGGTAAACGCACGCCGTGTCGCGGCAGGGTCGTTCCAGTAGCCCTGCGTGACGTTTGGCCCGCACACGAGGAGTTCGCCGACTGTGCCGGGATCGTCCGCAAACGCCGCCTGATCGACGACGGTCTCGTCGACGCGCACTTCGACGTTCGACAGCGGCGATCCGATCGTCCCGATTTGTACGGCTTCCGGTGGGTTCGTCGAGACGACCGGCGCGGTCTCGGTCAATCCGTAGCCCTCGTAGATGGGCAGTCCCATCGCGTGATAGAGCCGACAGAGCTCCGCCGAGAGGCTGCCGCCGCCGCTGATCAGCAACTCGAGGTTGCCACCGAGTGCGTCCCGAACCGACGAGAAGACCAGTTTGTCGGCGATCGTCTGTTTGGCACTCAGAAGCGGTCCCGGTGAGTCGGCCTGTTGGTGTGCAACGCCGATGTCGGTCGCCCACTCGAACAGGCGCGCTTTGGCGCTCGAGTCGCTCGCCTCATCGCGAATGGCGTCGTAGATCGTCTCGTAGACGCGGGGAACGCTCGTCGCCATCGACGGTTCGACGGCGCTGAAATCCTCCTGGAGCGTGTCCGGACGCTCCGCGTAGGCGACACAGGCACCGCTTGCAAACGGCACGAAGTGGCCGGCAGTTCGCTCGAAGACGTGTGCCAGCGGGAGGTACGACACGGCTACCGACTCCTCGTCGAGCGTCGGCACGTCGTCGGCTTTGTCCGGTCGTGGCCCGAAGCGTTTCCGAACTCCGTTGACGTTCGCCCGGAAGTTCCCGTGGGTGAGCTGGACGCCTTTGGGCTGGCCCGTCGTCCCGCTGGTGTAGATCAGACTCGCCAGGTCATCGAGGCTTGTCTCCGCGAGCCGTGTCTCGTAGGCCTCGCGGTCGAAGGTCTCCTCGCCGCGGTCGTAGACCTCTCCGAGCGTCAGGATGTCGTCGCGGTCGTCGTAGCCCTCGAGGGCGTCGATCGAGACGAGAAACTCGAGGTCGAGATCGTCCTCGACGGCGAGAACTCGCTCGAGCAGAGTTTCGTTCTCGACGACGACGCCGTCGGCGTCGGGGTCATCGAGCAGGTAGCGAACCTGATCGGACGAGGACCCCGTGTAGACGGTCGTGACGACTGCGCCAGCCGACAGCAGGGCGAAATCCGACTGTGCCCACTCCATGCGCGTTGCCGAGAAGATGGCGATCCGATCGTCGCGCTCGACGCCAAGCGTGCGAAAGCCGGCCGAGAGCCGGCGGACGATCGTACGCATCTCGGCATACGAGATCGGGCGGAACTCGCCGGGTGTCGCAGCGGGCAATGCAGAGCCAGTCAGCGATCGTTCGTAGACACCGCCTTTGTACTGCTGTGCCGGCCGATTCGCGTTGCGCGCGGCGGCGTCTTCGAACAGCTGCCCGAGCGGGGTGTCTCCGATGACCGCGTCCACGTACTCTCGTTCGGCGTCCCGCCAGCCCATACCGCGTGGGAATATCACCCATGGTGATAAAACGTGATGAAACTGGTGACAGGTGTTGACACGTTTATTCACTAACCGGCAGGAATCGATTCGACAGCGTCACTCGAGACGGTGCAACCCACCCCGCCCACTGCGGCGACGATTACTCCCGGTGCTCGAGATAGCCCAGAACACCACGGGTGTTCAGTTTGGCCTCCTCGCTGGCTTTCTCTTCGCCCCAGACATCGGCCATGTCGGTCGTCGCGGCGAAATGCTCGATGACCGCCTCGTCGTCCGCGAGTTCGTCTCGTTTCTGTGCGACCG
The DNA here is from genome assembly GCF_900111485.1 of Natrinema hispanicum. Classification (GTDB taxonomy): domain Archaea; phylum Halobacteriota; class Halobacteria; order Halobacteriales; family Natrialbaceae; genus Natrinema; species Natrinema hispanicum_A. Next base: position 6,813 of record NZ_FOIC01000011.1, read on the forward strand.
CGTCGACCCACTCCTCGAGGACGGTCGCGTACTCCTCGAGAGCCGCCTCGACGTCGTCGCCGACGAATCGGGGGCCAAAGTGGGGATAGCAGAGCACGTCGGGATCGAGCGCCTCGAGCGTCTCGAGGTCCGCGAGACACTGCTCGAAGTCGAAGTTCGAGGGTGGCGATGTCACCCGGATTTCCTCGAGTTCGGGCACCCAGATCCCGGCGGCGTCGGCGACGAAGACCGCGTCGTTGTCGGGGTCCTCGAAGACCACCTGATGTGGCGCGTGGCCCGGTGCCGCGTGAACGCGCAGTTCGTGGGTGCCGAGGTCGATGACGTCACCGTCTTCGATTTCGACGATCCGCTCGTCCGGAATGGGTTCTGGTTCGACGTAGTATTGCCACTGCTCGCCGACGGCTGCTTTCGTCCCCGCGACCAGTCGCGAGGGGTCGGCCATATGATCGGTCCCGATGGGGTGGACGTAGACGTCGGCGTTCGGATAGTCGGCGGCGAGAAAGCCCGCGCCACCGGCATGGTCGAGGTGGATGTGGGTGAGTGCGATGACCTCGAGGTCGTCCTGACCGATGCCGACCTCGGCAAGTGCCTCACGGACCAGCTCGTAGTTGGTGCCGATGCCGGTGTCGACGACGGCGGGACGGTCGTCGTCGATGATGTAGACGGCACCGTACTCGTTCGTGTCGTACATCCCCGTATCGAGATAGTAGAGCTCCGAACAGTCTCCAGTCGTGACCTCGCGGACGTCTCCGACTTCCATACCGGGTAGCCTGTCGTCACATAGTATAAAAGCTCGCGTCGCGGCCAATCGGCGATCGACGCGGGGCTCGAGCCAACCGTGTCTCAGTCGTCGTCGATCGACTCCTTCCACTCGCCGATCCCGGAGGGATCGAGGTGAACGTGTGCATCACCGACATCGTCGATCCTGCGCAGCCGGGTGACAAGCTCCGATTCGACATCGTGAGCCTCCCGGAACGGTATGTCGCCGTCGACCTCGGCGTGGACTTCGACCTCGAGGACGGTCCCGTCGTAGAAGACGGTCAGGTCGTGGATGCCCTGGACGGCCGGGTGACACCGCAGCGCACGGGTGATCTCCGCGCGCTTTTCGGGACAGGGGGCAGCACCGATGAGGTACTCGACGTTTTCTTTGCCGATCTCGACGCCCTGATAGACAACCAGCAGACTGACCAGCCCGCCGGCGAGAGGGTCGAGCAGCGGGACACCGACCAACACGCCCAGCACGCCGATGATCGCGGCGATCGACGTATAGATGTCGTTCAGACAGTCCACCGCGAGCGCGGTGAGCGCGGTCGACTCAAGCCGCTCGTTGACCCGGACGGTGTAGCGGTAGACGAGATACATATCCACAATCGAGAGCACGAGCGCCGCGAGCAACAACGGACTGAACTCGACGCTGGTTCCGGAGATGATCCCCTCGAGCGATCGGTAGAGCAGGTTCAGCCCGAGCAGCGCGATGACGGCACCGACGAACAGCGCGGTCAGCGGTTCGATTCGATCGTGACCGTGTGGATGCGTCTCGTCGGGTTCGTCGAACGCGCTTCGTCCCCAAACGAGCACGACGACGCTGGCGACGAGATCGGCCACCGAGTGAGCCGCGTCCGCCAGCAAGGCAACGCTGCCAAAGGCATAGCCCGCCGCCCCCTCGGCGACGATCTTGGCGACGTTCCCGAGGACGTTCACCCACGACGCTCGCGCGAACCCGTTTCGCCCGCCGTCGGTGGTACCGTCTTCGGCCATAGCTCGATTTAGAGGCAGTCTAACCTTGGCCTTTTTCGTTCCGGTTTTCGAACTGGTCGGGAGCCGCCGGCTGGCTTTCGGAATCCTCATTGAGGGGCAACAAAGAGAGACGAGACAACTGGGCGATGGGGCCCGCCTGATCCAACTGCCGGGCGATACGCGCCGGTTCGTGTCTGGCGTCGCTGCCAGCACGCGCCGAGCGGCGGTCGGCTGACGGTCCCTGCCACACACCTCGCTATGGCAGCCGATCATCCCCTCGTTCGACTCGAGACGCTCGCACTGATCGCCGTCGGCGGCTTCGCCGGCTCGAACCTCCGGCTGTTCGCGATGGATCTGTTCGCGGACGTGCCGTCGATCGTCCTCGTCAACGCCGTCGGAAGTGCGGTGCTTGGCTTTCTGGTCTACGAAGCCGAGTATACGGGTCACATCGGCTCGCGGACGCGGACCGTCTTCGCGACTGGCTTTCTTTCCTCACTGACGACCTACAGCACGTTCGCACTCCAGACCGCGTTCGCGGCGGGCCCGCTCGCGATCGGCGGAATCGTCACCGCCAACTACGGGCTCGGATTCGCCGGGGTCCTCGCGGGACGCGCGCTCGCCCGGCGACTCGACACGCCGCGACCGACCGGCGGTGAGACGCCGTGAGCGGAAGTCCGACGATCGTTGCGGACGCACTCGCCGGCAGTCTCGTCACCGTCGATCTCGATCCGGCTCATATCGTCGGCACCGGTGGGGCGATCGGTGCGCTGCTTCGCTACTGGGTCGGCCAGCAGGTCTCGAGTCGCGTCCCGAGCAGCCAGTTCCCGCTGTCGACGTTCGCCGTCAACGTCATCGGCAGTTTCGCCCTCGGACTCGTGGTGCTCGCGGGCGCAGGCGAGTCGACACTGCAACTGGTCGGCACCGGAATCTGTGGCTCGTTTACGACCTTTTCGTCGTTTTCGGTCGAAACCGTCCGACTGTACGAACGCGGTGACCGTGCCCGCGCGATCGCCAACGCCGTCGCCAATCTAGCGTGTTCGCTCGCGGCGATCGGGCTTGCGTGGGCGTTCGTCGCTGTGATGTGAGGACGCGTCGCCGCTCGCTCGCGTCAAAACACATTCGCGTTCGTTCAGGACTGCTAGCAATCCACACGGACTCGAGCGGTTCGCTCACGTTCGACCCGCGGTAGGTTTATGTTCGGACTACGTCATTCGCCGCTATGGAGGGTCGCCAATCCGCGTGGCGCATCTACCGCGAGTCGCTGCCGATCCTCGTGGTCAGTCTTGCTGGCGGCATCTTCGCGGGATCGGTGCTCGGTTCCGAGGGGATGACGGAGGGGTTCGAGCGCTTTCCCGGCATGCTGTTGTTGCTACCCGCGTTCCTCGCGACCCGCGGGAACGTCTACGGCGCACTCGGTGCGCGGATTTCGAGTGGCCTCCATCAGGGGATGATCGACCCCGAATTCTCGTGGGATCGACGGCTGGTCAACGCCGTCGCCGCCTCCTTTATTAACGGAATCGGCGTTTCGGTATTCATTGCCGTCCTTTCATGGGGGATCTTGCAAGTATTGGGGCGAGAATCGGCACGACTCATCGAACTCATTTCGATCATGGTCGTTTCGGGCGTGTTCACGTCGACAACACTGATTTTCGGCTTGCTGACGCTAGTGTTTGCAAGCTACGAGTACGGCCTCGATCCGGACAACCTGATCGGCCCGATCGTCACCACGCTCGGTGATTTCTTCGGCGTGGTCTTTCTCTTTATCGCACTCACGGTCGCCGAGGTGATCTTCTGATGGCGGCCGCCGACGCTGATGACGCGCTCGATACCTGGACGATCAGCCACATCGTCGGGACGATGTTTCCCATTCTGATCGGCCTCTCGATGCTCGAGATGGGATCGGGTTACGTCCTCGAAAAGCTGCAGGCGACCTACCTCGGGAACCCGACCCTGCTGGTGCTCGTCCCCGTGATGATCGGGATGGGCGGGAATCTCGGCGCGATCCTCTCCTCGCGGCTCTCGACGCGGCTTCACCTTGGCGTCCTCGAGTTCGACGTTCGCGACGAGGTGCTGTGGACGAACGTGCTGGCGATTCTGGGGCTGGCGGCGACTGTCTTTTCGGCACTTGGCGTCGCCGCCTGGGTAGTCGGCCAGCTCATCGCCGAGCCGATGGCGCTCAGCGAGTTGCTGCTCATCTCGATCAGCAGTGGCATGTCCCTGGCGGTGATCGCGATCGGGCTGAGCCTCGCTGCGACCTACGTCTCCTACACGCGGGGCCTCGATCCGGACGACACCACGATCCCAGTGGTTACGAACCTCTGTGACATCCTCGGCGTAGTCGTCCTCTCGGGGGTCGCGATCGTCGTCCTGAACTGAATCGTAAATAGCCGAGCGATCACAGCCACGCTCGAGTGTCGAGACCGCAGCGAAGACGGCTGCTGTGCTAAGGAGTGAGAATACGCGAGAACGGACGACCTCCCGTCATAGCTCTACCTTGTGACCAGAGGCACTTAAATGACGAGCGGAACCCGAATCAACGTTACGCGGTCGCGAGTTCGCGGAAGTCGGCTGCGGCCGTTCGGGTCCCCTTCGAGATCAGCACGTCGCCGCCGCGTAACTCGGCGTCGGCGTCGGCGACCAGCAGCCACCCCTCGCCAGGTCGGCGGATGGCGATCACTGACATCATCGAGTCGGCATCGGGCACGCCGGCGGTTACTGCGGTGTCGTCGAGGTCGCTGTCCGGATCGACCACAACGCGGGTGATGATCTCGTCGCTCTCCTGAACGGCCAACTGCACGACTGGGTGGACGTCGATATCGCGCAGGACGCCCTCGCTGATCTCGATCGCGCTATCGCTGATCCGCTCCGTCGAGTTGCCAAGCTGAATCAGCCCCCGCAAGACGACCGGATCGCTCGCGTCGGCGGCCGCCCGAAGCGTCCAGGCCTCGAACCGCGACTGCATCGCGTCGACCTCGACCTCGAGATTGCGGACCTCCTCGGCGAGTTCCTCGCTGTCGAACAGCACGCTGCTGTACGCCAGGTCGACTGCCAGCTCGGAGAAATCTTTCATGTGGATGATCGTATCGACGGCCCGCTCGAGATCGTCGATATCAGGTGCCTCGACGGTCGGTGCCTCGTAGCTCTCGCCGGTCAACGTCTCGTAAACGTCGCCGATCGACGAGTCAGGGCCGCGCAACAACGCCACGTCGTCGGCCTCGACGCGCGTGTTCGGCCCAGGATTGAGCAGCCAGTCCGTGCCACGCCGAAGCGCGATCGCGCGGACGCCCGTCTCGGACTCGAGGTCGATGTCCTTGAGCGTCCGGCCCGTATACGGCGAGTTCGGGTCAACGACGCCCCGAACCAGCGTGCCCGCTGCCTCCGGCAGCGCCGCCCGCATCGCCTCGGGTAGTCCCATGTCCTCGAGGACGATTTTGGCAATATCGCCAGCAGCGTCGCTGATCCCATCGGCCGCGCCAACGATCCCCAACACGGGAGCGAGCTGTTCGGCATCGGCCGGCTTCCGTGCAGCCATCAGGAGACTCATCCGCGCGCGTAGCTCGAGGACGTCCATGCGCTCTTCGAGCCGGAGGACCTCGGTGGCGAGTTCCTCGCTCCGGTGGAGGACCGCCGAGTACGAGAGATCGATCAACAGCTCGGCAGTGTCTTTCATCTCCACGAGTACGTCTTTGACGCTGACGGGCTCGTACTCGACCGACGCTGACGTCGTCTCGCCCTCGAGCGGGTCCATGTCTCGAGAGTCGGCCCGCCGACGAAAAAAACGTTTCCCGCTCCCGTCGCAGGCGCTCGGAAGACGCAGCCTTCCGACACGGTTTTGCCCGGGCACAAAGAACGCACTGGCAAGACCAATGCTCGACCGGACCTATCTACGCGAGAACACGGACGAGGTGCGCGACGCCCTCGAGAACCGCGGGGCCGATGTCGATCTCGACGAGTTCCTCGAACTCGACGAACGCTGGCGCGAGCTGAAAGCACGCGGTGACGACCTGCGCCACGAGCGCAACCAGATCACCAAGAAAATCGGCAAGCTCGTCGCCGACGGCAAAGAGGAAGAGCGCGAGGAAGCCATCAAGCGCTCGCGGGAACTCAAAGCCGAGATCGAAGAGGTCGAGGAAGAAGGCGTCGAACTCGAGGACGAACTCCGAGAACGCATCCTCGAGATTCCACAGGTCCCCGACGAGAGCGTCCCGCTGGGACTTGACGAGCGCCACAACGTCGAGGACCGGCGCTGGGGCTTCGACGACCTGCGTGAGCTGCCCGACGAGATCACCCCCCACTACGACCTCGGCGAAGACCTGGACATCATCGACGAGGAACGCGCCGCCAAGACGACCGGCTCGGGCTTTTATTTCCTCAAAGGCGAGGGCGCGCAACTGGAACACGCCCTGATCCAGTTTATGATGGACATCCACCGCGAGCAGGGCTACGTCGACGTCTTCCCGCCAGTTCCGGTCAAGAGCACCTCGATGCGTGGCACCGGCCAACTGCCGAAGTTCGCCGACGACGCCTACCGACTGGGCGGCAGCAACGAGGAAGAATACGACGACGAGGATCTCTGGCTCTGTCCCACCGCGGAGGTGCCAGTCACCAACATGTACGCCAACGAGATCCTCCTGGACGACGATCTCCCGCTGAAACACCAGGCGTACACGCCCAACTTCCGGCGCGAAGCCGGCGAACACGGTACCGAAACCCGCGGCATCGTCCGCGTCCACCAGTTCAACAAGGTCGAACTCGTCAACTTCGTCGAACCCGAGGACAGCTACGACCGCCTCGAGGAACTGCTCGGCGAGGCCGAAGAAGTCCTCAAGCGCCTCGGGCTTCCCTACCGCATTCTCGAGCTCTGTACCGGCGACCTGACCTTTGCCTCCGCGAAAACCTACGACATCGAGGTCTGGGCCCCCGGCGACGACATGGACGACGGTCCCGAACAGGGCGGGCGCTGGCTCGAGGTCTCCTCGGCGTCGAACTTCGAGGACTTCCAGGCACGGCGCGCCGGCCTGCGCTACCGGCCCGAGCGCCACGAATCGGCCGACTACCTCCACACCCTGAACGCCTCCGGACTCGCGATCCCCCGAGTGATGGTCGCGATCCTCGAGTACTACCAGAACGAGGACGGCACGGTAACCATCCCCGAGCCCCTGCAGCCGTACATGGGCGGGAAGGAAGTCATTGAGGGCCACGAGAAGGTCGGCGAGTCGGCACTCGGTGCAGGCGAACGGGAGTAGACGGGGTTCAAAACCGTCGGTAACTCGTTTCCGAGCGCTTCTCGAGCGAGTTTCAATCATTCCGCTGCGCTTTACGCTTCTTCAGTTTCACCCGCGGCAGAATTGCCTCGAGTGTACCGCGAGCGTCGAAGACGCAAGTGGCTTCCTCGTGAACGCAGTGAACGAGGGCTTGGAAGAGCGTAGCTCTTCCAGTGTTTTTTGGTCGAGATTTTTGGCCGGGTTCGAGCGCGGCCGCAGGCCGTTCGAGGACCCGGTTAAAAAAGGTCGTTAGATGTAGTCGATGCTTGGCGGCAGTTCGAGCTTCATGCCCTTGCGCTCTCGGATCTCCATGATCTTCTCACGCTGGAGGGAGTCAGACATGAACTCGAAGCCGGCGTTTTCGGTGTTCCAGGAGGCACGACCCTCGGTCGCAGAGCGGATGTCGCTCGCGAAGCCGATCATCTCGTCGACAGGTGCGATACCCTCGACGACCATGAGGTCACCTTCCTGGTACATGTCGTCGACGCGGCCACGGCGACCCTGAATCTCGCCGGAGGCAGCGCCCATGTGGTCGTTTGGCACGTCGATACGAACGTCCTGCATCGGCTCCATCATCTTGATCTGGCCGTCGATCAGCGACTTGTGGACAGCCTCGCGGGTTGCGGGGATGACCTGTGCCGGGCCACGGTGGATGGTGTCCTCGTGGAGCTTGGCGTCGTGCAGACGGATGAGCGTCCCCTGGACCGGCTCGTTGGCGAGCGGACCGTTGTCGAGGGCTTCCTCGAGTCCCTCGATGAACAGCTCCATCGTCTCGTTCAGGTGCTGGATACCTTTCGTCTGGTCGAGCAGGATGTTCGTGCCGTGGATGTGCTCGACGACTTGGGAGTCTTCTTTGTCCATGCCGGCTTCCTGAAGCGATTCACGGCGCTCGAGTTCGGGCATGTTCATCGACGCCTCTCCCATCCGGATCGTCTCGACGATCTCCTCGCTGAGCGGCTCGACGGAGATGTAGAAGCGGTTGTGACGGTTTGGCGAGATGCCTTCAACCTCGTCGCTTGCACGGTCGATGGCCTCGCGGTAGACGACGATTGGCTCACCGGTGTTGACCGGGATGCCCTGGTTCTTTTCGATACGCTGGGTGATGACCTCGAGGTGGAGTTCACCCTGTCCGGAGATCAGGTGCTCGCCAGTGTCCTCGTTGATCGTAATCTGGATCGTTGGGTCCTCTTTCGAGACCTGTCGGAGCGTCTCGATGAGTTTGGGGAGGTCGTCCATCGTCTGGGCCTCCACGCTCTTCGTAATGACCGGCTCCGAGATGTGTTCGATCGACTCGAAGGGCGTCATCTCGACGCTCGAGACGGTCGAACCGGCGATCGCGTCACGCAGGCCGGTGACGGCCGCGATGTTCCCTGCAGGAACGTGATCGACTTCCTCGCGTTCGCCACCCATGTAGATACCGACGCTCTGGACGCGGTTCTTGCCCGCGGTGCCCGAGACATACAACTCCTGGCCCTTCTCGAGGGAGCCCGAGAAGACACGACCGGAGGCGACTTCGCCGGCGTGTGGGTCCATCGCGATGTCGGTGACCATGAAGACGACGTCGCCGTTCTCGTCGACAAGGCGCATCTCCTCGGCGAGGTCGGATTCGTCGTCACCACGCCAGATGCGTGGGATACGGCGGGGCTGAGCGTCGACAGGGTTCGGGAAGTGCTCACAGACCATGTCGAGGACGACGTCCGACAGGGGCGTGCGCTCGTGGAGTTCCTGGCGCTTGTCGTTGCGCTCGAGGTCCATGATGTCGCCGAAGTCCATGCCGGTGCGCTGCATCGAGGGCATCGAGACACCCCACTTGTACAGTGCGGAGCCGAAGCCGACGGTGCCGTCTTCGACGGAGACAGTCCAGTCGTCGATGTCGTCCATGTCCTCGGTCATCCCACGGATGAGTTCGTTGACGTCCTGGATGACGGCGAGGAGTCGCTTCTGCATCTCTTCGGGACCTTCCTGCAGCTCGGAGATGAGGCGGTCGACCTTGTTGATGAACAGGGTCGGCTTGACACCCTCACGAAGCGCCTGACGGAGCACCGTCTCGGTCTGGGGCATTGCCCCTTCGACGGCGTCAACAACGACGAGCGCACCGTCGACGGCACGCATCGCACGCGTCACGTCGCCACCGAAGTCAACGTGGCCCGGCGTGTCGATGAGGTTGATGAGGTGGTTCGTGCCCTCATACTCGTGGGTCATCGAAACGTTTGCTGCGTCGATGGTGATCCCACGTTCCTGTTCGTCTTCTTCCGTGTCCATCGCGAGCTGTTCGCCGGCAGTCTCGTCGGAGATCATACCGGCACCAGCGAGGAGGTTGTCAGAAAGGGTCGTTTTACCGTGGTCGACGTGAGCGGCGATGGCGATGTTCCGGATGTTCTCCGGTTCGTCCATCAGCCGTTCACACTCTTGGACGATCTTTTTGCGTCGGCCCATATACACCCTGTTACCGCCAGCGGGGTCAAAAGGGTAGTGTTTCGTCGCCGCCGAAATCCGTCGTATTTCACGGTTCGAGCGCCGGAATGTCCAATTTGCGTGAGTGAATGCCACGCAGTTTGAGGATGAACGGCGGTCGGGCGTACTGGAGTGGACACCACACCCGTCGCGGTTGCTCGTTTATTTCGTGGCCCAAGTTACCCCCGTTCGAAACGTGACGGGAGCCGTCACTGTAATAGCGCTGGATCCCTTGGTACGTACAAGCATGGATGTACGTGTCCAGGGGGCTGGTCCGACCGCGCCGTTTCTCAGTGCCCAAGACCTCTTCGAGACCGAACACGACCTCTCGCTGCCGGTCTACGTTCACCTCCGGGACGATCCCGACGAACGGACCTGGGCTGCCCACTACGACGACCGCCACGTGCTCAACATCTCACAACAGGCTGCCTCGTCGGCGATGGCCCGCGAACTCGCCCTCCACGAGTTCGCCCACATGGTCCGCCACGAACAGCAACATCCATCTCACACCCAGTCAACCGAAGAAGTCCTCTATCTTGCACTGGCCGGCAAACGCGTCGAACGGCGCAAACTCTCTCACTGTTACCAGATCGCAAACCACATGAAAGACATCTACGCCGACGACATCACGCTCTCGGTCGGCCCCGGCGAAAAACTGCTTTCCTTTCTCGAGTCGAGTCTCGCCGCGGCGGTCATCGACCGACCCGAGACGCCACCACGGCCCGGTCTCGAGCGACTTTCACCGAGTGCCGATCCCGAGATTACAGCGGTCAACGCAGCCTTCGCACTCGCACTCGCGGAACGACACGACCTCGTCAACGGTGAACACCGACTCTACGATCTCGCGCATGTGGCCGCGATGGACGCACCAGAAATCGATTTCCAGGAGTTCAAACGTCGCTTTCGGGAACTCGCGCGAGAGCCAGACACGAGTACCTACCGACAGGTGCTCGTCGACGCGACACGATCGTACACCAGCAGCGAGCGTCTCGCCGCGGACTGAGACGGTCTACTGTCAGACGGACTCCTGTCAGTCAGCGCTGGTGGGACCGCAAGACGGTCACGTGTATACTGGCACCTAGTGACTGGAAACCGATGGGGCCGCGCATCGACCGGGTGGGGCAGCAACGATGGCGCTGATAGCTCGGGGTGGCGCTCGAAACCCCGGGAGTAACAGCGACAAGATCACGTCGAGAGACAGCAAAACGAGAACACCGTCGAAAACGGACTCGACGGATCGCGTTAGCGTGCGGCTGCCGCGACGCGCTCTTTTTCTTCTTTCTGGCTAACCGCGTAGGTCTGGACGTCGTAGTTGGCCGCGCCGATAAGCTGGCTAGCGATGGCCTCTTCGACGGGCGTCGCCGTCTTGAACGAGTCGTTGTAGACTCCCTCGGAGAGGAACTTCAGGGCCTGGTCGACACGACGCTGGGGGGCGACGTCAACGGCCTTCGGGACCGAGATCCCACCGTATTTCAGGCGGACAGTCTCCTCTCGTGGGGCCGCATTCTCGACGGCCGTCACGAGCACCTGAATCGGGTTGTCTTCGGTGCGCTCGTGAATGAGGTCGAACGCATCACGGACGTAGTTGAGCGTCTGCTGTTTCTTGCCCGTGTTCTCCTCGGTCTGCATCAAGCGGTTGATGAAGCGCTCGACGATCGAGATTTCGGACTTCTTGAACTGCTTGCTGGCGTGGCGACCCGCGGTGTGAGCGACGGGCGAAACCGTGATGTAGCGCTCTGTCGAGGGGTCGGCGTATTCGATTTCGCCGATTTCCCACTCACCGAAAAGCTGTGCCGAGACGTCTGCACCGCCTGCCGGCGCGTCCGGGTCCGGTTGATCTTCTGCAGCCATGGTTTATCGCACCGGTTTCTCCGCGTTCCCGCGAACGAGTTCCTTCAGCGCGACACCGTTGACCTTGTCAACTTTGTAGTTGACACCCGAAAGGTCACCCATCGCACGACCCTTTGCCCCACCGATACCGGCGATGGTGACTTCGTCGTGTTCGTCGATGAAGCTGATTGCACCGTCACCGGGACAGAACGCGGTGACCTGCTTGCCGTTTTTGATTAGCTGGACTCGGACGCACTTTCGGATCGCCGAGTTAGGCTGCTTTGCCTCAATACCGACCTTTTCGAGTACGATACCGCGAGCCTGGGGCGCTCCCTCGAGGGGGTCGGACTTCTCGCGAAGTCCACGGGCGCGGCGCGCGTAGTCAGAGTCGGACCACCGCTGGTTCTGGCGGTCCTTCTTGAGCTTGCGCGCGGCATATTTGCCGTTTGCCATAGTACCCGTCGCTATCCGTTGAAGCCACTTAAGCGACCCGTTTCGAATCAGCGAGACGGCTCGAGATCGCTTTAGATACATCGCTCGCCGAATCTGCGGCCGTTTCGACGACTCGAGTTACGGACGGAGCACGGGTTAGCGACGCTCGGCAGGCGAGAGGTTTCCGAACGCCGAGTGCTCGATCGACGGTTCGATCCGTGTCATGAGCATCTGCGGGAGCCAACCGACCGAGAAGTGAAAGAGCGGCTCGACCAGAAGCACCGCGCTGGATACGAACGGGAACGGCCGATCGCCGAGTTGCTTTGCTTTGCGTATCGACACAAAAATTAGGGTTGTGGTTAATAGATATAAGTGCTGACTCAATACCCATTATCTAATGACATATAGCGCCATTGCCGACGTCAGCAACGTGTTACTCGAGCTCCTGAAGGCAAACGCTGGCGAGCGGAGCCCCATCGATTCGAATCGGATCGAAGTGGCCTCCCCTGCCGATGTCGACTCCCTCTCGAGCGTCGATATCACGCTGTATCCGTATCAGATCGAAACGGACACGGCGATGGGATCGGGCAGCCGAACGATCTCCGGGACGGCGCGACAGGACCGGCCGCTGGCGCTTTCAGTACGCTATCTCGTGACCGCATACGCTGTCGGCGACGGGAGTGACGACGGCGAGAAGCAGACGAACCCCTTCAAACGCCAACAGCGTCTCGGCGCAGCCCTCCAGCTGTTTCACGACAATAGTCGGATCGAGCCGGCCGACGCTCCCGCCCCGCTCGGCCAGGAGCAACCGCTTTCGATTTCGATCGTCGACGAACCAGTCGAGGAGCTACTGTCACTGTGGTCACAGCTTTCCGACGTGAGCCACCAGCCGTCGGCGACGATCGAGGTGAGTCCAGTGGTGATCCAGTCGCTGAACGAATCGGAGTTTACCCGCGTTGAAGAACACGAGACGACGGTTGGCCGGCGGTCGGAGACGTCCGATCAACACGCAAAATGAGTGGACTCTGTGGGCCGACGGACCCGGGCGCGTGCCTACAATAACTGCACGTCGTCGATGTCGAAGTGGCGCTTCGCGAGGGTGCGGGCGGCCTCGATCGTCCGCCCGTTGGTTCCGATCGCGACCCCGTGGTCGGCTTCGGCGACTTCAACGTAGGCGACGGTGTCGTTGTTCTCGCTGATCGTGACGTTGTAGACGGCTGCCGGCGCGAGCGCGTTCGCGACGAACGTCTCGGGATCGGCCGCGTCTTCGACGAGGCGAACCTGCGCGTCGACCCGATCCTCGAACCGCTGGATCGTTCGGCCGTCAGGGCCGATCGCCTCGCCCATGCCACCGCGTTCGACGACGATCAGGAGACGGTCGCCGCCGTCAGTGACGAGACAGTCGCGGCCGGCGACACCGGTGACGTCCTCGAAGGCAGCGAGATACTGCCGGGCGTCGTCGGCGAGCGTAACCCCCATCGATCAGTCGGCCTGACTGCTCCCGGAGGTAGTCGACCCCATCCGGAGGTCGACGTCGCCGGTTCCGAGTTTGATCGGCTTCCCAACGATGACGTTCTCCGTCACGCCGTCTAACTCGTCGATCTCGCCGTGGATCGCAGCGTTGAGCAGGTGGTTGACCGTCACCTCGAACGCCGCACGAGCGAGCACCGAATCCTTCGATCCCGAGATGCCGTGGCGACCGATCGACTCGATCTCACCGCGGTTGGTCATCATGTCCGCGACGAGCATCAGGTGGCGGACGTTGACGTCGTCAAGCCCCTGCTCTGCCAGCGTGTTGTTCGTCTCCTCGATGATCGCTTCGCGGGCCGCCTCGATACCGAGGTTGCGCCGGATCTCGTGGATGTTGTTACACGTCGTCCGCGAGGCGTCGACGCCTTCGATCTCCAAGACGTCGCCGAAGGCCGACCCCTCGGTGTAGAGGACGAATTCTTCGCTGCCGTCGTCCATCTCCTCACGTCGGATGACGACCCGGGAGATGTCCTCGATGCCCTTAAACGTGATATCGCGCAGCTCCTCGACGAGCTGGAGGAGATCCCGATACGAGGGTTCTTCCGGCCCGAACTCGATCTGGGTTCCTTGCTGGATCGTCTTGACACCCAGCGAATCCTCGATGATCTCCGCGACTTCCTCGGGCGTAATCAGCCGCTCTTTCAAGGTGTCTTCGTTGAGCGAGATCTGGACGCGCATGTCCGCGACGTTCGTCGAGACGTCACCCAGCGCGAGGATCTTGGTGGCTTCGATCTTCCAGACGACCTCGTGGGCGCGTTCGCGCTCGGTAGCGTAGTCGCCCTCGAGGTAGGCGGTCATCATCGGCGTGTCCGGCGTCTTCCGGGCGTCGACGAGCTCGATGAGGCGGGGTAGCCCCTGGGTCACGTCGATCTCTGCAACCCCCGCGTAGTGGAACGTGTTCATCGTCAGCTGAGTCCCGGGTTCGCCGATCGACTGGGCGCTCACAGTACCGACGGGGTCGAGCGGATCGACGCGGGTGTCGAGATAGCGGGTCTCGACGGCCTTCGCGAGTTCGTCGGCGTCTTCGACCGTCGCGTCCTCGCGGGCCTCGAGCGTCTCGTAGACCTCGTCTTTGAGTCGCCGTGGCAGATCGGTGTCCTCGACGACCGCGATAGTGTCGTCGTCAACGTCGTAGTCGACTTCAGTCATCGGAGGTCACCTCCGTGCCCTCGGCAAGGCGATCGTCTGCGTGTTCCGAGAGGTTGGTCGGCCGCGGCCGCGAGCCGAGGAATTCCTGTTTTTCGGCTTCGGACTCGAACTCGGAGTCGAGCACGCGGCTGGCGATCTGGTCGACGTCGATGTTGTTCTCCTCGCCAGAGGAGACCTTGACGGGCGAGGTGCCGTCCTCACCGAACTCGAACTGGACGATCGTGTCCGAGGTGTCCCGGACGGTGCCGTCGTATTGGGTCTCGAGCTCGGAGAGGGCGTTGATCAGCCGCCGCTGCAGGTACCCGGACTTGGAGGTTCGGACTGCAGTGTCGACCAGCCCCTCGCGGCCACCCATCGCGTGGAAGAAGAACTCCCGTGGGGTCAGGCCGCTGGTGTAGGAGTTCTCGACGAAGCCGTGAGCCTCCGCCGAGAGGTCGTTGGGTTCGTAGTGGCTGAGGGTTCGGTCCTCGTAGCCACGGTTGATCCGCTCGCCGCGAACTGCCTGCTGGCCGACCGCACCGGCCATCTGGGTCAGGTTGAGCATCGACCCACGTGCACCGGAATTGGCCATGACAACCGCCGGGTTGTCGTCTTCGAAGTGGTCGTCGGCGATGTTCCCGGCGTTGTCACGCGCACGGGAGAGCGTCTGCATGATCTTCATCTCGAGGGTCTCGTCGATCGTCCGACCGGGGAGGCTCTCGAGTTCGTTGCGCTCGTAGGCCTCGATCAGTTCTTCGACGCGGTCGTTGGCGTCCTCGAGGGTCTCGTCGATGCGTTCCTGGGCTTCCCCGGGGATGGTCTCGTCGTCGATCCCGATCGAGAACCCGAAGTGCATGATCGCCCGCATCGCCAGCGTCGAGACCTCGTTGACGAAGATGCGGGCACGCGTGTTGCCGTAGACCTTCGTAATCGTGTCGACGATCTCGCCGCCGAACTCGCCGACCTCGTCCTCGGCGATGGTTCCCTGGAGCAACTGGCCGTCCTCGATGACGACCTCGTCGCCGACGGTGCCGGTGAACTCGAGGTTCAGGTCGTCGGGCAGGAGTTCGGAGAAGACGTCGTAGCCAGTCCAGAACGGTTTGCCTTCGTCGTCGACGCCGCTGGGGTCGGGCAGTTCGTCGATCCGAGTGGCACGCAGCAAGTCGAGTGCCTGCGTCTCGTTGAACCGCGGGTTGTCGTGGGTCAGCAGGTACATCCCGCTGATGTGGTCCTGGATGGCTCCGATGATGTTCTCACCGAATCGCGGCGAGAGCATCTGTTCCTGCACTCGCATGAGCACGCGTGCCTCGGCGCGGGCCTCCTCGTTTTGGAGCGCGTGCATGTTCATCTCGTCGCCGTCGAAGTCGGCGTTGTACGGCGGACAGACAACGGTGTTCAGCCGGAACGTCTTGTACGGCATGACCACGACCTCGTGGGCCATGATCGACATCCGGTGGAGCGACGGCTGGCGGTTGAAGATGACGATGTCGCCGTCGATCATGTGTCGGTTGACTTCCCACCCAGCCTCGACCTTCTCGGCGAGTTGCTCGCAGTTCTTCTCGGTCACCTTCAGCCGGCGGCCGTCCGGTCGGCGAACGTAGTTCGCGCCGGGGTGGGCCTCGGGACCGTTCGAGACGAACCGACGGGCATCCTCGAGATTTCGCTCGGTGACGTTCATCGTCTGGGTCATCTCCTTGGCCACACGGTCGGGGACACCGACCTCGTTGAGCGAGAGGGTCGGGTCCGGCGAGATCACAGTACGTGCAGAGAAGTTCACACGCTTGCCGGACAGCGAGCCACGGAAGCGTCCCTCTTTCCCCTTCAGACGCTGGGAGAGGGTCTTGAGCGGCCGGCCGGAGCGGTGTCGTGCCGGCGGCGTGCCCGAGATTTCGTTGTCCATGAACGTCGTGACGTGGTACTGCAGGAGTTCCCAGAGGTCCTCGATGATCAGCTGTGGCGCACCGGCCTCACGGTTCTCCATGAACCGCTGGTTGATGCGAATGATGTCGACCAGCTTGTGGGTCAGGTCGTCCTCGGAGCGCTGGCCGTTGTCGAGCGTGATCGACGGCCGTGCAGTGACCGGCGGGACAGGGAGAACGGTGAGGATCATCCACTCTGGGCGGGAGCGCTCGGGGTTGATGCCGAGTACTTCGATGTCCTCGTCCGGAATGTTCTCGAACCAGTCCCGGATGTCGCTGGGCATCAGCTTGTTCGTGTCCTCCTCGGTGAGGTCGATGTCGAGAGCCTTCTCGATGGCCTTGCGCTGACTCTCACGTGGGCGGAACGAACCCGAGAGGATCTCGTTGACCCGGGTGAGTTCGATCTCGGTCTTTTCGGCGAGTTCGTCCGGCGTCGTTCGCTCGACGCCAGCTTCCTCGTCGCCCTGCATCGCGCCAGCGATGCGCTGGGAGTACTCGCTTGTAAGAACCTGCTGGACCTCATAGTAGGTGGTCGGCTTCTCGTGGTCGATATCGTACTGGATCTCGCCACAGAACGGACAGCGATCCTTCTTGCGTGCCTGCCGGATCGCGGCCTTGGTCACGTCGTTTAAGTCGCGACTCAGCTTTCGGGATTCATCGAGCTGGTCGCGGAACTCGTCGCGCTCGTCTTCGGTCAACAGCAGCCGGGAACACTCCCGACAGGTTCCCCGCAGCAGTCGCCGAATGAGCTTCGTGAAGCCGACGTGGATGACCGGCGCGGCCAGTTCGATGTGGCCGAAGTGGCCGTTACACGAACCCGAGTGTTTGCCGCAGGTCTTACACTCGAGGCCGGGGTCGATGACGCCCAGCCGCGGGTCCATCAGCCCCATGTCGATGGGGAACCCGTCGTCGTCGTAGGTGTCGGCCGTGATGATCTTCGTCGCGCTCATCTCCCGATACTCCTCGGGCTCCATGAGCCCGAAGGAGAGTTGCCCGATGTCTTTGGGTGTCGTATCTTGCATGGTTTAGACGGCGTCCTCCAGTTCGAGTCGCGGTGCGATACCCAGCGCTTTCATCTCGTCTAAGAGGAGCTTGAACGCGTAGCTCATCTCGATCTCGTGGATATCGGTCTCCTCGTCGCAGTTCGGACAGTAGACACGCCGTTGTTCGACGTTTTCGACCGCGCTCATGCCACAGTTTGCACAGATGTGGATGAACTCGCGGTCGGACTCGTCTAAGAGTCGTTCCTTCAGCGTCATGGCCGCCCCGTGGCCGATGAACACGTCGCGTTCCATCTCCCCGATTCGGAGGCCACCCTCGCGGGCACGACCCTCCGTCGGCTGGCGAGTCAGCACCTGCACCGGCCCGCGAGAGCGGGCGTGCAGTTTGTTCGAGACCATGTGGTAGAGCTTCTGGTAGAAAATGACGCCGACGAAGATCTCGGCCTCGATCTTCTCGCCAGTGACGCCGGAGTACATGGTCTCCTTGCCGGCCGAATCGAAGCCGGCATCCTCGAGTCCCTCACGAAGCTCGTCTTTGTCCTCGCCGAGGAACGGCGTCCCGTCGACGCGACGGCCCTCCATCGCGCCGAGTTTGCCGCCGATCATCTCGAGAATGTGACCGACGGTCATCCGCGATGGCAGCGCGTGGGGGTTGACGACGAGGTCCGGCACCACGCCTTCCTCGGTAAAGGGCATGTCCTCCTGGGGTGCGAGGTGGCCGACGACCCCCTTCTGGCCGTGTCGTGACGCGAACTTGTCCCCGAGTTCGGGGATCCGCTCGTCGCGGACAGAGACCTTCGAGAGCTTCGAGCCGTCCTCGCCCTCCATGAGCGTGACGGTGTCGACGATTCCCGATTCACCGGAGCGCATGGTGACGGAGGTCTCACGCCGTTTCTGGGGTGAGAGACCGCCCATGTCGTCGGGCTCCTCGAGGAATCGCGGCGGCGAGGTCTTCCCGAGCAGCACGGAGTTCTCGTCGACTTTCGTCTCGGGGTTGACGAGGCCGTCCTCGTCGAGATGGGCGTAGGCTTCCTCGCCACGGGCACCGCGGACGTCCTGGCTCGGAATTTCGAAGCGGTCTTCCTGGCCGCCAGGGTAGCGGCGTTCCTCGCCCTCATACGTGCGGAAGAAGTGTGAGCGTGCGAGCGCACGCTCGACGCTGGCTTTGTTCATGACCAGCGCGTCCTCGATGTTGAACCCTTCATAGCTCATCACGGCGACGACGAAGTTCTGTGCGGCCGGCCGCTCGTCGTAGCCGATCTGCTCGGTCGTCTGGGTCTTGACCATCGAGAGCTGCGGGTAGTGCAGCAGGTGCTGGCGCGTGTCCGGCCGGATCCGGTAGTTCGCGCTGGGCAGACCGAGCGACTGCTTGATCATCCCTGCCCCCATCGTAATACGCGGCGAGGCGTTATGTTCGGGATAGGGGATCATCCCGGCACCGATCGAGAAGATCAGCGACGGGTCGATCTCGAGGTGGGTGTGTTTCTCGGTGAGATCGTCCTCGTCGACGGCAACGAGGATGTCCTCTTCTTCCTCGGCGTCGATGAACTCGATGTAGCCGTGATCGACGAGGTCCTCGAACTCGAGGTCGCCGTCTTTGAGCGCCTCGATCTCCTGTTCGGAGATGCGGGGTTCGCCGTCCTCAACGACCAGCAGCGGCCGGCGTGCGCGGCCGGCGTCGGCGTTGACGATCACTTCGCGAGTGCGCTCTTTGACCGAGACGTTGACCATCTCGGAGACGTCGCCGATGCGTCGCGCTTCGCGGATCTGTTCTGCGAGTTCGTGTGGATCTGGGTGGGTCCCCACCAGCGACCCGTTGACGTAGACTTTCGCCTCTCGTTGTTGGCTGCTCATGATTTAATCGTCCCCTGCTGCAGTCGTCCGTTCGATACCCTCGAGGCCGGGAATACCCTCGACCCCCATCGATGCTAGTTCGCGTTTGAGCTCCTGTTCGTCCTCGACGTTCTGGGAGAGCTCCATCGACTGTGCGAAGTTCTTTACTAGCCCACAGTTCGGTCCCTCCGGCGTCTCGGAGGGGCCAATGCGACCCCACTGGGTCGCGTGCAGGTCCCGCGCTTCGAAGTGTGGCTGCGAGCGCGACAGCGGGCTGCGAAGTCGGCGCAGGTGCGAAAGCACACCCATGAAGTCGGTTCGGTCGACCAGCTGAGAGACGCCGGAGCGGCCGCCGACCCAGTTGCCCGTCGCGATCGGGTGCTCGAGTCGCTCGGTCAGCACGTCCGATCGGACGACCGTGTTCACCGAGAGTTGGCGGTTGCGCATGTTGGCGCGCTCGAGCTGGTACTTGACGTCCCGGGCCAGCTTGTTCAGCGCGGTCCGGAACAGGTCTTTCATCAGGTCGCCGGAGACCTTCAGACGCTTGTTCGCGTAGTGGTCCTTGTCGTCGGATTCGCGGCGACCGAGTGCGAGTTCGAAACAGGCCTCGGCCATCCTACAGAGGTAGTGAGCCTTGTTGATGCGGACGTCTTCTTCCTCGACGCCATCCTCGTGAAGATGGGGGAGGAGATACCGGTCGATGACGTAGTTCGCGCGCTTGAGCTGGTAGTTTTTGCCCTGCCCGGAGGCAACGCGTTTGCCCAGTGCCTCGATGGCTTCTTCCTCGGTCTGGACCTCCGCTTCCTCCAGATTCTCGAGCATGTACTTGACGACCTCGGGGTCGTTCGAGACCTTGTGGACGATCTCCTCGTCCGACTCGAGACCAAGTGCACGCACGAGCGTCACGAAGTTGATCGAGCCCGACACCGAGGGGAACGAGACCTCGAGCAGGCCGTCACGCGTCCGCTCACACAGGACCAGCGCGCGGTAGCCACGGCGCTGTGAGAACGTTTTCGCGACCTGGATCTCGTCGCCGTACTTCGTGTCGTACTCGGCGAGGATCTTGTTCGGGGCGAGGTCCTCGCTGGTCATCAGCACCCGCTCGGAGCCGTTGACGATGAAGTAGCCACCGGGGTCGGCGGGGTCCTCGCCGATCTCGATGAGTTCCTCGTCGGAGAAGCCGGCGATGTTACACTTCTCGGAGCCGACCATGATCGGCATCCGACCGATCTTCGTCTCCGTCGAGTCGACGACCCGCTGGTCGCCCTCCTCGCCTTTGACGATGGACATCTCCATGAACACCGGCGCGGAGTAGGTGATGTTGCGAAGGCGGGCCTCCTGTGGGTAGAGCAGTTCTTCGGACCCGTCGGCCTCGCGAACTCGTGGCGTGACGACGCGGACGTCGCCCAGTTCGACGTGGACCGGCTCCTCGCCTTCCTTGTCGCCGATGTCCGTGTCGATCGTTGCCTTCTCGTCGACGACCTCCTGCATGCCCCGGTTGAGGAAGGCGTTAAACGAGCGGTAGTGGTGTTCGGCGATCCGTTCCTTCGAGAAGTATTCGCGCGAGATCTCTCGACGTTCGTCGCGATCTAGTTCCATTGCCATTTATTCTACCACAAGTCGGTATACCACTGCCTGATCGGTTGTTCGTGAGTCTCGGACGATTTTGATCACGTCGCCGACCTCGGCCTCGTCCGGAAGGGCAGGGTCGTTGCGCTTGATCTTCGGTAAGTCTGTACGATCGATGTTGTATTCGGAGAGCACCTCCTCGAGCGTGTCCTCCTCGAGGACGGTGTGCTCCGGAACCAGTTCGTGTTGGCTTACGTCTACCATGTGTGGGTGTGCGTGTGCGTGTCGGCTATCTGGAGAGAAGCGGCTGTCACGAGATACTACAGGCAAGTAGCGGCGGGAGGCATTTAACCGTTACTAACTCGGGGCACAAGCAGGGCTACCCGGCCAGACGAACCAGACCGGAATCGTCGATCACACTCGAATGTATCCGGTTCTCAGTTATATTCCTTATGGGTCGTGTGAGTTCATGACATGACTGTGTGTCGGAGTGGCCGATATCATGGCTCGGCGGGACGTACCATACGGCATTCGATTGAAAAGCCTTAATACTATCACCGGGAAAGAAAGCATTGCAAGCCCGGGTGGTGTAGTGGCCTATCATACGACCCTGTCACGGTCGTGACGCGGGTTCAAATCCCGCCTCGGGCGCTTTCTCGAAATTCAACGTCACGAGCAGTTGGCTTGCTACGTTGCGAGTATTCGGCTTCGAGAAATCCAGACCCTTGAGCAACTGGGTTTGTTGTCTTCCAACCAGTCGTACTCGAGCAGTATCCGGAGTGGCAATCGTTCGAGAGAAGCATGACGCGAGCTCGTTTGTGATCAGAATGTATTGCCCATCGCAGTTATGTTCAGTCACCAATAATTGCTGGGAGACATTGTGGCGTGTATACTCTCAGCATAGTTGAACAATGGTCAGTGGTCGAACTCGAGGCGGGGCATGAATTTATGTTAATAGAATAGAAAAACGAGTCGAGAACACAACTCTTAATACTATCACCGGGAAAGAAAGCATTGCAAGCCCGGGTGGTGTAGTGGCCCATCATACGACCCTGTCACGGTCGTGACGCGGGTTCAAATCCCGCCTCGGGCGCTTCTTCGATTTCTATTCCGTGAGCGACCAGCTTTGCTGTGTCGTAAACATCCGAAATCGAAGAGCGGCGAATCTGGATTCGAATCCTGCCAGTCGCGCACAGCGAACAGAGTGAGCGAGCACGTCTGGCTCTGGTTCAAATCCCGCCTCGGGCGCTTTCTCAAAATTCAACGTCGCGAGCGATAAGCTTGCTGCGTTGTGAGCATTCTGGTGTCGAAAAATCCGGCTACCACCGCTAATTAGGAAGTCGTCTTACTCACGACTGGTCTTTAGCCATGCTATCGAGTTCGAGGTTGCCGTGACTGCGTCCCGAGCGTCTCGTCCCACTCGATCCAGTCTTGTTCCCAGCCGCGACGTGATTCGGCGCGTCGCTGCGCTCGTTCGCGGTCCTCGCGGGTCATCCGGTTTCGTTCGACTGCCCCCGACTGCTCACCCTCGACGAGCAGCGGCTCGAGAGTGATGGGATCGAGTTGCTCGAGCTCACCAGCGGCCGAGATGACTGCAAGTCGCTGTCGCTGCGTGCCACGCGGGAAGACCAGCCGTCCGCCCTCGGCGAGTTGCTCGCGGAGCGCACGTGGTGGGTCGACGACGGCCGCCTCGAGGAGAATTCGGTCGAACGGCGCATACTCGGGGAGACCGTTCGCGCCGTCGCGGCAGTCGACGAGAACGCCATCGTAGCCGGCCGCCGCAAGGTTTCGGCGCGCTTCGGCAACCAGCGGGCGGGAGATGTCGACGGCGTGGACGTTGGTCTCGCCGACGATTTCGGCTGCGACGGCGGCCGTGTAGCCGACGCCGACGCCGACGATCAGCACCGTCTCGTCGCCCTCGAGTGCCAGTGCTTGCAGCAAGCGAGCGGCCGTGCTGGGCGCGAGAACACGGGTCCCAAGCGCTTCGTGCTCGCGGTCCGCGTAGGCCGTCCGTTCATCGTCGAGAAACGCGTGGCGAGAAACGTCACGCATCGCGACAGAGACGGTTTCATCCGTGAGAACGTTCTTTGGCGCGGCCTCGAGGCCGTCGACCATGTCCTCTCGCAGTACCGCGAGCTCCATACACTAGCTATCGGATCGGCGGTAATCAATGGCGCGCTTGTGCAGTCTCGGGGATCGCTTACAGTTCAACGAACCGAACATACTGTGATCGATTCGCTCACATGAGCCACCCACTCATCGCATCGACGGGCGGGATAACGGGCTTGGTACCCCGCTCGTGGCGGCTCTCGTCACTGTCGAAGACGAAACGGGATCAAAAAGCTGCTCGAGAACCGTCTTGTACCAACGGTAAATATCGCGTTCAGGGGCTCGTGGGCCCGTCGATCTGTTCTTACCAGGCCGACCAGGCGCTGCTCTGCTCGTCGTAGGCGTAGACGCGCTTGATGTCCTTCGCGAAGGCGGTATCGCCCGACTCCTCGAAGCGGTCCCGTCGGTAGCCCGACGCGTCGTCGCGGACGACGAAAGCGTCGATCTCGAACTCGTCGTCGCCGAAGCTCTCGACGTCGCCGACCTCGAACGCGTAGTCGCCGGGGACGTGGACCGTGATACTGCGACTGTCGTCTCGCGAGCCGTCCTGTGGGTGGACGGTGACGTTGACCGCCACGTTGTCGACCTCGCGGGTCCAGACGGTCTCGATCTCGTCGACGGGTGCCTCCTCGACACGTTTCTGGCCGTCGAGTTCGACGCTCGTCACGCGAACCGTCGAGAGCACTTCCTCGGTCTCGAGAATGAACTCGTCGCCGACTTCGACGGTCTCGTCTTCGGGGGCGGTGACGTTCGCGGTGAACGACTCGCCGCCCTGAGAGACGACCACGTCGAGGGTGACCTCGCGTTCGGTGTCGGGTTGGATCTTGTGGACGTGACCACACTCGCTGCAACGAACGGTCAAGGTGCCGCCGCCCGTCGTAAGTACCTCGTGGACCGTCTCGAGGTCCGGCGAGCAGGAAGGACAGGGGGTCGGAACCCGATCCGGTGTATCGCTCATAACCCAGTCTAGATGCTACGCACTGAAAAGGCGATTGAACCCGTCGTCGCCGCTGTGTCACTAGTTGTCCTGAGACGGACTCCTGTCAGTCAGTGTCGGTGGGACCGCGATCCACACTGCGGTTGCATCGGGAACTCGGTACAGCAAACCGTCTCAGGCGTCGTCCGCAACCGGCAGATCGACAGGCTCGCCGTCGACGAGGACCGTCGGCTCGCGGATGATGCCGTCGAGGTGGATCGGCGCGTCCGTCTCACCGCCGATGCCCGCATCGTCGCCAATCGCGATATGAACCGTACCGCCAGCTTTCTCGTCTAGCAGGACCGAGCCGACGAGTTCTGTGACAGCGACGTTAGTTCCGATACCCAGTTCCGCGAGGTTGTAGGCGGCGTCGCCGACCTCGTCTGCCGCGTTCGCGACCGTCTCGCGGATCTCGTCGTCCGAGATGTGGGTGACGAGGCCGTCCTCGACCTCGAAGGTGAGCCGGTTGCCCTCCTCGAGCAACCCGTGGGGACGCATCGTCCCGTCGACGACGAACGTGCCATCCGCGGTCGTGGGACTGATGAACACCTCGCCGGCCGGCAGGTTCGACATCTCACCGGGCTCGTGGACGATTCCGGTGTCGGCCAGCCATTCGCGGTCACCGACGCCGAAGGTGATGTCAGTGCCGGCGTCGGTCGTAACACGGATCTCGTCGGCCCCGGCGACTTGCTTGCGGACCGCCTCGCAGTGAGCGGCGATCGAATCGTAATCGGCGTCGAGCCCGGTCGTGAAAACGTCCTCGGTGATGCCGGGCAGCGTCGCGACCCGCGCCCCGGCCTCGTTGGCGTCCGTTCGAGCGCGGGTGTGGCTCAGGCTCTTGGTCGTCGGCGCGAGCACGACGTCGGCACCGGCCATCGCTTCCGCCACCGGTTTGGGGGGCTCACTGCCGTGTGTTTCACCGGGCGGATACCGGACGATCACGGTGTCGTCGGTGATCTCACTCGCGACCTCGTAGAGCGCTTCCCCGATCGGAACCCGTTCGTCGTCAGTGATGATCGCACACGACTCTCCCGCTTCGAGTCCCAGACACTGGCGGACGGCCGTCTCCGCCGCGGCGCGAAGTGCTGTCATAGAGGAGTGTGTGGCGAGCGGGCCGATATGTCTTGTCCTCATACGGGCTGCTGTCCCGCTGTCTTGGAGGGACGGCAGCGCGGTCGTGGCCAGCCGGTACTGACTGACGATCGCCCGTCTCAATCGCGCTCGCGGCGTCTCGAGCAGTGTGAACGGCTCCCGAGATCGGCCTCGAGAGGGATTGAGAACTTCGATTCGAGTAAGAATCGACCGCGAGTCCTCGAAACGATTATCCCGCTCGGTGGTCCACTCCCGGATACATGCTACAGGTCGCCATCAACGGCTACGGTACGATCGGCAAACGCGTCGCGGACGCCGTCCGCCAGCAACCCGACATGGAGGTACTCGGCGTCGCGAAGACGCGTCCGAACTTCGAGGCCGAAACAGCGATCGACAAGGGATTCTCGCTCTATGCAGCCGTCGAGGAGCGCGAACACCTGTTTGACGAGGCTGGCCTCGAGATCGCAGGGCCAGTCGAGGACCTCGTCGACGAGGCCGACGTCGTCGTCGACGCGACGCCGTCGGGAATCGGGGCCCAGAACAAGGAACTGTACGAAGAATACGACACCCCAGCACTCTATCAGGGTGGCGAGGACGCTGACCTCGTCGACGTGAGTTTCAACGCACGCTCGAACTTCGCCGAGGCCGCCGACGCCGATCACGTCCGCGTCGTCTCCTGTAACACGACCGGGCTCTCGCGGGTCATCGCGCCGCTGCGGGAGGCCTACGGCGTCGAGAAGGTCCGCGCAACGCTGGTCCGGCGTGGCGGCGACCCCGGCCAGACCGACCGCGGCCCGATCAACGACATCCTGCCGAACCCGGTCACGATCCCCTCCCACCACGGCCCCGACGTCGAGACCATCTTCGACGACCTCGATATCGACACGCTCGGGATGAAGGTACCCGCGACGCAGATGCACATGCACAGCTTAAACATCTCGCTCGAGGAGGAGGTCGACGCCGACGACGTCCGCGAGCTGTTCGCCGACGAATCGCGGCTGTTCCTGATCCCCGAACGGATGAACATCGACGGCAGCGGCAAACTCAAGGAATACGCACTCGACGCCGGTCGGCCCCGCGGCGACCTCTGGGAGAACTGCATCTGGGAAGAGTCGATCTCGACCGTCGGGAACGACCTGTATCTCTTCCAGGGCATCCACCAGGAAAGCGACGTCGTCCCCGAGAACGTCGACGCGATCCGTGCCGTTACCGGCAGCGCCGACGCCGAAGAGAGCATCGAGAAGACCAACGAGACGCTCGGCGTCGGACTATAGACGCCGTTTGCTCTCGAATCAACGGACAGAGTTATAGTAACGACAGAAAGTTTTTGCCATCCGATACCCTAGGCAACCCCATGCGCCGAGACGACCGCGACGAACCCTTCGACGACCTGTTTCGCGAGATCGAACGAATGATGAACGAAATGATGAACAGCACGAACGCCAACATGGATTTCGACTCCACGCGAGACCCTGACAGCGGCTTCGGCATGGACACCCACGTCGACATCCACGAGACCGACGAAGAAATCCGCGTCGTCGCCGACCTGCCAGGCGTCGAAAAAGACAACATCGACCTCGAGTGTGACGGCAAGACCCTGACCATCTCCGCCGAAAGCGAACACCGCCAGTACGACGAACGCGTCTCCCTGCCGACCCGCGTCAACGAACACACCGCTGCCGCGACCTACAACAACGGCGTCCTCGAGGTCGTCTTCGATCGCGCGGAGAGCTCCTCGGATATCAGCCTCGAGTAACCGGGCCGTCGCGGTCGCCACCTTCGATTTGAGTTTCGGTTTCAGTCGCGAGCAGTGGCGTTGCGAATCGCGGCCGCGAGCCGGTCGTAAAACCCCGCGCCGTACTTCGTTTCCTCGTCGATCGTCGGCCGGGCGTTCGTCTCGTTGACAACCAGCCGATCGTCCGTCTCGAGCAGATCGACGCCCAGAAACGGAATCTCGAGTTCGGCAGCAACTGATTCGGCGAGCTCGCGCCAGGACTCGGGGAGCTCGACACCGGTCGCGGTCGCCCCGCGGTGAACGTTGTGTTTCCACTGCCCCTCACTTACTGCCTCGTCGGGCAGCCGGCGCTCGACTGCGCCGACGTACTCACCCTCGAGGACCATCACGCGATAGTCAGTCGCGTCGGGCAGATATTCCTGAACCAGAAACGACCGATCGCCGGTCGCCCGATAATCGTGGACCAGCGAGAGGTAATCACAGATCCCCAGAAAGGAATCGAGGTCGTGGGCCTTCGCGACGCCGACACCTCGCGTCGTCGAGTTCGGCTTGACCACGACCGGTGGCTCGAAGCGCTCGAAGACCTCGATCAGTTCGGTCTCCGGGACGTCGTTCGAGACGTAAACGGAGTCAGGAACGGGGAGACCGACTCGCTCGAGTCGGGCCAGCACCTCGGCTTTGTTCCGCGAGGTCATCACCGTCTCGTGATCGTTGAGCCACGGGATCTCGAGCAACGCGTCGGCGACCCCGCCTTCCATGAGGCGACCGGGATAGACGAAGCCGACGTCGTAGTCGTCGGGGTCCCACGGCGGGTCGCCGATCGCAACCGTACGCTCGCGCACGGGCACGTGGTGAACATGTATCCCCCGGTCGGCCAGCGGCTCACGCATCCGCCCGAACGTCTCCTGGTCGTTGGCGACCGCGAGATCGATCATAGACAGTAGTCAGGAACAAACGGGTAAAAAGGTGCCCGAGACCGGGATTCCGAACATGAGATGCGGTGGCCGGGAGTGCGGCTCGAGCACCGCGAGAGACGCACGACGCGGGGGAGGGCAGGCGGTTCACCGATACTGACCGCGAGCGAACGAAAGCGCGGCGCTACGCGCCGCGGAAAGACGAACGGCCGACGGCCGTGAGTCAGTGAGCGAGCGGGCCGACGACTGATGTGACCGAGTGACCATCGGGAGCGAGGGAACGGAAGGAGGAGTGCTTTTGGTCCAGCTTTTACCGAGTGACAGCGCGTCGTGCAGCAGCAACGCTGCTGTCGACGCGAAACGAACGCAGTGTAAAAGGTGGTTTTACGCGATCAGCTTCTCTTCGCCCTTCTCGACGACGACACGGCACGGCGGCGAGATCTTGTTGTAGGCACGCCGGAGCGCGTCCTTGGCGAAGTCGGCGTCGTCGACGTCACACCAGATCGTGAAGATGCGCTCGCCAGCGTCGATGCGGGCTGCGGTGCCGACGATCTTCCCGAATGCCTGGCGCATCCCGTCGGAAACACGGTCTGCACCCGCACCCGTCGCCTGCTTGTTCTCCCGGATGACGTGGTGGGGGAACTTGCGAAGGATCATCGTGTAGTTGCCCTCGCCGGCGTTTTTGAGCATATGACGGTTCGCGGAGAGGCGCGACGCCTCGAGGCTCCCGTGGCGGAGCTGGACCTCTTCTTCGGTGACGAGGCTGATCTGGACAGGGTAGTCGTCGGCGTCCGCCGAGGTGTCGCCCATCTTGTGCTGTGCGATCTTCGAGCCCGGGATGCCAGTGATGTATTCGCGGCGCGTATAGGCCGGCTTACTGATCTCCCGGTACATGGAGGCAGGCTTGTCTGACATGGTTGTGGTTACTTGTGAAAACGGACGCCCACCGCGCGGATAAAGGCTTCGAAGCGCCGCGTCGGCCGTTCCGGGAGACTGTCCGCGCGTCATACGCCCGGACAGAACGATGTGAAGATCGGTCGCTCTACCGTGGCCGTCACCGGTGGAGCCGGCCGCGAATTCACGACCGGCTTCGTCTTGACTGTTGTCCGGCAGTATCAGGCCCTACTCCCTGCTGACTGCCGGCGATCCCCCAAACCATGTCGCTGGGGAGGTCAGCAGCCAGCGGAAGAACGAGGCGATGGAGTCGCGGCCACCGGGCGCATGCCAGCCCTGCGATCGGTGTAAACCGGTTCCGGCTCAGTTGTTCCGGCGAGCCAAGTCGGTCGCGACGTAGGTGGCGTCGGTCTGTTCGACGAGTCCCTGACTCGCAAGCGACTTGAGGACGCTCAGAATCGCCAGTTTCGGCAGCCCCAGCGACTGGTGGAGATCGGCCGCGGTCGCACCGTCGGTCGTCTCGAGATAGAAGTAGACGAGTTTCGCCTGCGCGGAGTCGAGTTCGGACGGGAGGCCAGCCGGGTGAGCGGTGTCGTGGGTCAGTTCCATCATCGTACCAACATAATCCACGAACTCCTGTATAAGTCTATGGGGCAGAGAGTATATAGTGGTTAGTAGATACTAGGAGGATTATATCTATCAAAGGTTCGTGGTCACTAGTGTCGTGGGTTGTTGTGTCACAGTAGGTGATTCAATTCGACTCGAGTGAATCCTGATCGTGCGAGCACCGCGCTGCAGACAGCGGCTGTGTTGTCGGTTCGACGGCGTGTTTAAGGGTTCGCCGCCGCAAGGGGACTGTATGAGAAGCTTCCGGATCGGGTCCTTATTCGGCATTCCGATCAAGCTAGATCTGACGTTCCTGCTGGTGCTCCCGCTGTTTGCGTACCTCATCGGGTCACAGATCGAGGAGGTTGCGGGATTGCTCAACGACGGGCTCACCGCAGGAATCAATATCGGAGCGATTAGCGCCGGTTTGATGCCATGGGTCCTCGGGCTGACTGCGGCGGTCGGCCTATTCATCGGCGTCATCCTCCACGAGCTCGGACACTCGTTGACCGCCAAGCGGTTCGGCTTTCCGATCGACTCGATCACGCTCTGGTTATTCGGCGGCATCGCCGCCTTCTCGGAGATGCCCGAGAACTGGCGTCAGGAACTGACAATCGCCATCGCTGGCCCGATCGTCAGCGTCCTGCTCGGCGTCGGCTCCTATGCACTCTTCTCCGTGATCCCTGCAAGTCTCAGCGGTGCACGATTCGTCTTCGGGTATCTGGCTATCCTCAACATCGCACTCGCGATCTTCAACATGTTGCCCGCGTTCCCGATGGATGGCGGCCGAGTGCTGCGAGCACTGCTTGCCCGTAACCAACCATACGCACGGGCAACCCAGCAAGCCGCCAGCGTCGGCAAACTGTTTGCCATCGTGATGGGTCTGTTCGGCCTCTTCTCGCTCAACATCATCCTCATCGGCGTCGCCTTCTTCGTGTTCATCGCCGCCTCGAGTGAGGCCCAACAGGTGACGATGAAAGCCGCCTTTCAGGATATTACCGTCAGCGACATCATGACACCGGTGAGTGACCTCCACACAGTCGATCCCGAGACGACTGTCGCGGAGTTACTCCAGCGGATGTTCACCGAGCGCCATACGGGGTACCCGGTCGTCGAGAACGAAGCGCTCGAGGGCGAACGGCTCGTCGGCCTCGTGACGCTGGGTGACGCCCGCGAGGTTGTGCCAGTCGAGCGCGATGCATACACTGTCAAGGACGTGATGACGACGGATTTAGAGACGATCACGCCCGATTCGGACGCGATGACGGCCATCGAGCGGATGCAAAAACACGATATCGGCCGCCTGCTCGTCGTCGAAGACGACGATCTCGTTGGACTGATCTCGCGAACCGACGTGATGACCGCGCTCGATATTGCCCAGCAAAGCGGTGCGTCCGCCCTCTCTGGTCGGCCGCGAACGGCGAACTGAGACCGTCGGGCGAACCGATTCGCCACCGATCGTGAGAGGCGGGAACACACCTGTTGCAGTGGGGAACGCTGCGAACAAACGGTTTAACCGTAACCGGGGCTGACCCTGTATCGATGCCACCGGCCATCGAGACTGTCGATCTCGTTAAAGAGTACGGAGAGCTACGCGCCCTCCAGGAACTGTCGCTGACCGTCGAGGAAGGCGAGTTCTTCGGCCTGCTCGGTCCGAACGGTGCAGGGAAAACGACGTTTATCAACACGCTGGTCGGACTGGTTCGCAAGACCGGCGGCGAGGCACGCGTTTTCGGCTACGACGTCGAAGACGACTACCAGCAAGCCCGCGACGCGATCGGGGTTGCCCCACAGGAGTTCAACGTCGACCGGTTTTTTCCGATCCGCGAAGTCTTAGAGCACAAAGCCGGCTATCACGGCGTTCCCGCAGACGAGGCCGCCGAACGGGCCGACGAAGTGCTCAAACGCGTCGGGATCTACGACAAGCGAAACGAGCGC
Organism: Natrinema hispanicum; assembly: GCF_900111485.1. Classification (GTDB taxonomy): domain Archaea; phylum Halobacteriota; class Halobacteria; order Halobacteriales; family Natrialbaceae; genus Natrinema; species Natrinema hispanicum_A. The sequence continues at coordinate 37,774 of NZ_FOIC01000011.1, forward strand.
TTCGACTGGCTCTCTGGCGGGATGAAACGACGCCTGTTGCTCGCTCGAGCCCTCGTTACCGACCCCGATCTGCTGATTCTCGACGAGCCGACTGCTGGCGTCGACGTCCAGCTTCGCCACGACCTCTGGGAGCTCGTGACCGAACTCAACGAGGAGGGGACGACGATTCTCCTGACCACCCACTACATCGAGGAGGCTGAACGCCTCTGCGATCGCGTCGCGATCATGAACGAGGGGCGGAAAGTGACCGTCGCGACCCCGGACGAACTGAAAGGACGCGGAACCGACACGATCGCCGTCGGCCTCGAGTCCACGCCAGCCAGTGCACCCGAACTCGGCCCCTACGCACACGAGACGACGCTTTCCGGGGACCGACTCGAGGTCCGTGTCGACGACGGCGGCTCGATCGCCCCGCGCTTGCTCAACGACCTCGAAGCACGAGGCTACGAGATCGCCGACCTCGAGATCAGCCGGACCTCGCTCGAGGAGATCTTCGTCGACCTGACCGAGCGCGAGGACCGCTCTGTGACCCGCTCGACGGCCGAGAGTGCGAGCGACGGTGACGAGTCCGAAACGAGCGAGACGGATACCCCGCCGAAGCGAGAACAGGAGGGAGTCGCCTGATGTCCGCGATCGGCTTCCGCGTGCCCTTCCGACGCGAGGTGTTCGAACGACCTCGAGAACGCTGTGTTCTCGATCTGCCACGGTCGCTGGAACAGTGTGTTAGAAAACAAAACAGTCAAGGTTTCTTCAACGGTGAGCAAGCATGAGCGTTGCCAGTAGACAGCTACAGTCGTTAATCAGACGCGAAGTACTCCGATTCGTTAGACGTCCGTACAACACGTTCCTCCCCCCATTGATAACAAACGTGCTCTACTTCTCCGTCTTTGGGGTGATCCTCGGAAGTAGAATCGGGACGATCAGTGATGTGACCTATATCCAGTTCGTTTTGCCCGGTCTGGTCGTACTGGGTGCTATATCGAATGCCTTCGAGAACGCGTCGTTCAGCATTTTCCACGGGCGGTGGAACGAGTACATCCACGAAGTCATAACATCACCCCTGTCACACAGCTATACCGTTGCCGGATACGTGCTAGCGAGCGCACTTCGCGGCTTCATCATTGGTGGTCTGATAATCGGTGTTGGCTTCCTCTTTACGTCAATTCCGTTCGCTCACCCGCTCTACCTGGTTAGTTTCGGTGTCATAACGACGACCCTCTTTGCCGGGCTTGGCGTTATCGGTGGGCTGATCGCAGAAGACTTTGACCATCTGACGGTCATGAACCAATTCCTGCTCCGGCCGCTGGTGTTCTTTGGAGGAGTGTTCTATTCATTAGACCAGCTCGACGGGCTGGCCTACACCGCCTCACTGCTCAACCCAATGGTCTACATGGTCAACGGAGTCCGATACGGAATGCTGGGAATGAGTGAGATAAACCCGAATACGTCTCTCGTCGTGCTTACAGCTGCGACTATCGTCGTCCTTTTTGTCAATCTAGTACTATTCAAGCGAGGGTTTGGAATTACTGATTAGCAAAATCGTCTCCGCTGCGGCCGTGATACGTAGACAACACCCGCTTTGAATGTCCACACAGTCACGGCGATCTCCGTCGAGCAGCCACGGTCTCTACTCGTCACGCTGGTCTTCTTCGGCGCGGTGTTTTACTGCCTCGAGACGCTGCTAGGGAACTGATAGCAGAGTTTACTGTTGAACCCCCTGGTGTTGATCGTCGCAGCGTCCGAGATGGCTTCCTCGACGACTCGGATCTAGTTCGGGTCCTGCCGGCGAGCGATGAGAGGGTCGTCCCGTTGTTGTCGCTCGCCGCGCTCACCGTCGTCGTGGGAATCGACATCTAGCTGTTCAGGACCGACCACAGATTGAAAAGTTGACAGCTGGTGCGGAATGGAACGTAACCATTTTGACTGCCATTGCGCCTGTGTCTCATATGGGCACGGATCAAGACGTCCTCGAAGACTTGCTCGCCGGCAACCAGCGCCACGTCGCCGGCCTCGCCGACGACCACTTCGCCGACGTACAGGACGGGCAACAGCCTGCCGTCGTCTCGATTTGCTGTTCGGACTCACGTGTCCCACAGGTCGATATGTGGGACGCTGACGAGCCCGGGACAGTCTTTACACCCAGCAACATCGGCAATCAGGTCTGGGACGAGGTCGACGGCGACCAGATCGTCAACGGCGGGCTGCTGTACCCGATCGCACACGCCGGCACCGAGGTCGCAGCCGTCGTCGGCCACACCGGCTGTGGGGCCGTCACCGCCGCCTACAACGTTGCGACCGGTGGCGACATGCCCGGCCCGCAGGGGGTCGACAAATGGGTCGACCTGCTCGTGCCGGTCGTCGAGGAGGCCATCGAGAGCGGGCAGGTCGACACCGATGCGGACGACGAGACGGTCATCAACCAACTCGTCGAGTACAACGTCGACACACAGGTCCAGTTCCTGCGCGAGGCCGCGGACGTCCCCGACGACGTCGCCGTCTACGGCTTCGTCTACGACTTCCAGGGAATCTACGGCGACGAAGGCGGCCGCACGTATCTCGTCAACTACGACGGCGAGACCGAGACGGACGCGATCGCCGAGCAGATCCCCGACGAGTACGCCGACGCGGTTCGTCGGCTGCTCGCGTAAGCAGGCATCACAGCGGGCGACGACACCACACTTCGGCGTCCTCCTGAACCGAGCGTCGGTACCGTTTTGCTGATCGCGTCGAAATGACACCACATGCGACAGTATCTCGAGTCCGATCTCGGCTTCTACTACGCCGTTGGTATCTTCGTCATCGCAGTATTCGTCTTAGGAATGGCGGCGGTTGCCATTATCGACCCCGACGGCGTGGGTACTGTCGAACTCATTGGGCTCGCGGGCGGGTTTTTCGTGTTTATGCTGGTGTATTTCATCTCAGTCTCAGTACAGCGACTCGAGGACGGCGAGAACGTCTGAGACAGCCTCCTGTCACAGGGTCCCTGACACACCAGAACGGTAAATCGCAGGCCCATCAGCACTGACCGACAGCAGTCGGTATCAACGGTTGAAAATCGGCGAAACTCGACCAAGTGGCCCTGCAACAACCAATTTCGAGAAGTGATCCGATTCGGTGGGTTTATCAGTCCCCGGGCGTTCTCTTTAGAAGCAATGGCGAAAGGAACCGTTGATTTCTTCAACGACACTGGCGGCTACGGATTCATCGAGACTGAGGACGCGGACGACGACGTTTTCTTCCACATGGAAGACATCGGCGGCCCGGACCTGGAAGAAGGTCAGGAACTCGAGTTCGACATCGAGCAGGCCCCTAAGGGCCCGCGCGCGACGAACGTCGAGCGCCTGTAAGGCGGAATTCGTACGGTATCGACTCTTGACTGCAGTATTTTACACCGCTGAGCGACAGCGCCGTCGTCGGTGACGACATACCACGAATGACCCATAGCAGTTAGTGTATCGACATGATAATGTGAGAGACCAACAAACAGTCGTCTATGACGATCCTGACGACGATGGGTCCCACCGAGTACGCCATCCTGCTGTTCAACCTCGTCTTCCTGTGTGGAATCATCGGGGGCCTGTGGTATCTCCTCTCGCGGCTTCGACAGCTGGTGTCGTAAAACGCGGCCAGCGACCCGGACGATTTTGTGGCTCCGGCACCGACTCGCAGTATGACCGAGCCAGTCCTGCGACGGAGCGACGAGATTGAGTACGACCCGGTCGATGCCGCCGACGGCCTCGAGAAAGGCGTCCTGATCAACGATGACCACGGCGCGCCTCACTTCGCGATCCGGCGGTTCGTCCTCGAGGCTGGCGGGGAGGTCCCAAAGCACACCAACGAGGTCGAACACGAACAGTACGTTCTCGCGGGCGCGTACACGGTGGGTATCGGCGACGAAACCTACGAGGTCGAAGCCGGCGACTCGTTGCTCATCCCCGCTGGGACGGTCCACTGGTACCGCAACGACGGCGACGAGCCGGGCGCGTTCATCTGTGCAGTTCCGCACGGCGACGACGAGATCGAGTTGCTCGAGTAACGCTGATCGTCCGCAGTCGCCAGTTCTGCTGCCGACGACGGGAATCACTGTCGCTGCCGGGTTCATGCAGGCACATTCCGGACGTATCCCACCAGCCGGAAATCAGTAAGACGGTAGTCGAGAAGGCACGCAATCTCCGCAGCCGATGGCTGCGCTCGAAATCGGAGTCGAGAGATAACGACGCTTCGACGCGGCTATTGTGGGCTGGTCCAGTCGAATTCTCGAGACGGAGACGCCGGTTCATCCTCGTCGGCAGCGGTTGTGTCTCCATAGTCGTCGGTCGACGCGTCGTCCGGGACGGTCGAGTCGACCACGTAGTCGTCAGCAGCCGGGAGTTCGGCGTTTGGAGCCAGCGTTTCTGACTCGATCGCTTCGGGACCGGCCAGTTCGGCGTTTACCTCGAACGCCGACAGCGCGTCGGACAGTTCCCGTGCCTGCTCGGACAGCGACGTGGCGGTGTGTGAGACCGCGACGAGCGACGAGGTCTGTTCTTCGGCAGCCGCGGCGACCGTCTCCGCTTCGGCGCTGGTTTCCTCGCTGATCGCCGTGACGTCATCGGTCATCGTCACGATCCCCTGGGTCGCGCCGGCCTGCTGTTGGGTCGCCGCCGAAATCTCCTGAACCCCCTCGTTGGTCTCCTCGGCGAACGTCGAAATCTCCTCGAGCGAGGCGACCGTGGTTTCGACTGCGCTGCGGTGGTCGGCGATCCGCTCGTCGGTCTGTCGGACGACGGCTGCGACCTGGGCGGTCTGCTCGCTGACCTGCTCGAGGCGCGCTTCGATGTCGGTTGCGGCCTCCTGGGTGTCCGCGGCGAGGGACTTGACCTGTTCGGCGACCGCGGTAAACTGGGCGTCGTCCGAACTCGAGCGGGCGGCCTCGATGCTGGCGTTGAGCGCGAGCATGTTCGTCTCCCGGGTAACGTCGGCGATGAACTCGAGGAGGTCGTCGATCGCCGCGATCTCCTCTTCGAGGCGGGCGACTTCCGCGACGGCGTCGCTGGCCTCCTCCTCGATGGCGTTCATACCGGCGATCGCCCGCCGGGCCGACTCGCGAGCGTCGGCACTCGTCGTCGCGGTCTGCTCGGCCAGCGTCGCAACCTGCGAGGAGGTCGCCGCGATCTGCTGGGTGGTCGTCGAGAGTTCGTCGACTTCGTCGCTGATCGTCTCGAGGTGGTCGCTCTGGCGTTCGGCACCGTCGGCGATCTGCTGGACCGAGGTCGTCACCTGTTCGGAGGCCGACCGGACCTCCACGACGCCGTCGGCCGTCGAGTCGGCGGCCTCGTCGACCGCGTCGGCGAATGCCCGCGTCGCAGCCACCGTTGCCTCGAGATCGTCCATCATGTCGTTGAACGCCGCCGCGACCGTCGCCATCGCCTCGCTGTCGGCGTCGAGATCGAGACGTCGCGTCAGGTCGCCGTCGGCACAGGCACGCATCGTCGTCCCGTACTCGTCGGCCGTTTGCTCGAGTTGCCGGGAGAAGCGCTCGGATTCCGAGCGTTCCCGTTCGGCCTCTGCTCGGGCGGCTTCGGCCTCCTCGAGCCGGTCGCGCAGCGACTGGCGCATCTGATCGATCGATCGATGCAACTCGCCGAGTTCGTCCGAGCGGGGTGACTCGAGCGGGTCGTCGAGGTTCCCGTCCTCGATGGCCGCGGCCCGTTCTGAGAGGTCGCGCAGCGAGCGAGCCGTGTTCCGGCCGACCGTCGCACCGAGTACGAGCATGCCTCCGAAGGTAACCGCGAGCATCGCAAGGAGCCAGTTGGAGATCGTCGACTGGAGCGCGTAGGCATCGGCCGCTGGGACGCGGGTCGTCAGCGTCCACCCGTCGTGCTCGAGCGGGGCGTAGCCGACGACGGTCTCGCTGTCTGCTGATCCGGCATCGATCGACGTCGTCCCCGTGCCGTTCGCGACGGTTTCGGGCTCGAGTGCGTCGTCTTGCAACAGCAGCGATCGTTCCTCGGCGAGGACGATCGTCCCCGAGCGGTCGACGACGACCACGTCGTCGTGGTCGTCGGCCCCGATCATATACCGGGACAGCGACTCGAGGTCGACGACCCCGACGACGACGTGGTCGGACTCGCCGGGGACGTCGCTGACGGCGAGCATCGCCGGCCGGCCAGCCTCGGTTTCGAACGCCTCGGAGAAGACGACCTGGGAGTCGTCTTTCAGCACGGTCGAAAGCTGGGCGTCGACCGCTTCGGTGACGCGGCCGTCGTCGGTGATGACCGCGTTCGTGCCTGCGTTCGCGTGGATGGCACCCGTCTCGGCATCGACGTAGTACGCGCCTTCGAACGCGGTGCGATCGTTCATCCGGTGTAACGAGTCGCTGATCGCCACCCGGTCATCGCTGCGAAACGCCGACGAGCGGGGCAGCGAACTCAGATAGCGCTCGGTCGATCGAAACCAGATGTCGATTCGGTCGGCATCCGTTTCGGCGCTGGTGACGAGTTGTGACTCGACGTCCGACTCGAGTTCGTCACCAGTCTGTGCATATATAGTGCCGCCGAACGCACCCACGATGAGGAGGATAACTGCGAGGGCAGCGAGAAAACGAAGCGCATAGCGGCGGCGAACAACCGGGATGTGCTCCCACGGATTCAAACCCATATGATGATGGGACTCGACGCACCCGGTATGTAACTCGCTAAGAGTTATATGTAGTGCTATAGATCACTCGTGGGTCATATACAGTAGCCGTCGTCGGAGTTCGAGATTGGAAAGCGATTTCCGCCGGCCGACAACCGAGACGGACCCGGGCTCGCCACTCGGCGAGGCCGACAGTATCGCACCGGCCCGCTCGAGTCAGTCCGAACCGCTGAAATACCGCCACGCCCTACTCGTGGCCGTGTCGAAGCAGGTCCAGCAGGTCGATACGATCTTCTGTCACGAAACCGGCGACGACTACCTGATCGTCGTCGAACGTGACGGCAAACGGCTGTTCAGAGCGAAACTCGGACTCTCGGAAACCTCAGCCGGTCCCCGCCCCGCGAAGTTCCGGCTCAAAGACGGCTCGAGCGAAGAGCCCCGCCAGCCCGACGAGTTCGTCGAACTCGCTCGTCGAGCGACGCGTATCCGCATCTCCGAGCAAACGTCACCCGAGGGACGGCGTGAACTCACCGAGATGCTCGCGGGCTACCAGCTCGAAGACAAAGCCAAGACCGTCCGGACCTGCCGCTACTGTGCCTCGGCTGGCCGGTATTCGCCGATCACGACCGAGACGGCCATCAAAGACGACAACGACTGGATCTGTCGGGACTGTGCCCGCCAGGAACTCGAGCGCCAGCTCTCCTTTTCGGGCAGCGGCGCGGTCACCGGCGCGGCAAAAGAGCGTCTCGAGGAACTCATGCTCGAGGTGCAGGACTTAGAGCGGATCGTCAACCTGCTCAAGGGACGGCTCGATCCCGATCTGACGAAGTTCGATACCATCTCGGCGACGACCGACGAGGTCGACCCTGTCCGAGTCGATTCGCTGAACCTGCATCCCGGCTTGCAGGGCTTGCTCGAGGACCGGTTCGAGACCCTGCTGCCGGTCCAGAGCCTCGCGGTCGAAAACGGCCTCTTCGACGGCGACGACCAGATGGTCGTCTCGGCGACGGCGACCGGGAAAACGCTGGTCGGAGAGATGGCCGGCATCAACCGCGTCCTCAATGGGAAGGGAACGATGCTCTTTCTCGTGCCGCTGGTGGCGCTGGCCAATCAGAAGTACGAGGACTTTCAGGACGAATACGGCCACCTGGTCGATGTCTCCATTCGCGTGGGCGCGAGCCGAATCGCCGACAACGGCAACCAGTTCGATCCCAACGCCGACGTCATCGTCGGCACCTACGAGGGGATCGACCACGCCCTACGAACAGGCAAGGACATGGGCGACATCGGGACCGTCGTCATCGACGAGGTCCACACCCTCAAAGAAGAGGAGCGAGGCCACCGGCTGGACGGCCTCATCTCGCGACTCAAGTATACTTGTGAGCAGCGAGCCGAGCGCCGCGACGAGTATCAGGGTGCACAGTGGATCTACCTCTCGGCGACCGTCGGCAACCCAGAACAGCTCGCGGGCGCGCTCGAGTCGACACTCATCGAGTTCGAGGAGCGACCGGTGCCGATCGAACGCCACGTCACCTTCGCGGACGGCCAAGAGAAAGTCCGGGTCGAGAACAAACTCGTCAAACGCGCGTTCGACACCGAATCCTCGAAGGGGTATCGCGGGCAGACGATCATCTTTACCAACTCGAGGCGACGCTGTCACGAAATTTCGCGCAAGCTCGAGTACTCAGCCGCGCCCTATCACGCCGGCTTAGATTACAAGCGCCGCAAGGAGGTCGAACGCAAGTTCGGCGAGCAAGAACTCGCCGCGGTCGTGACGACTGCCGCACTCGCTGCAGGTGTCGACTTCCCGGCCTCGCAGGTGATCTTCGATTCGCTGGCGATGGGTATCGAGTGGCTCTCGGTACAAGAATTCCACCAGATGCTCGGCCGCGCAGGTCGACCTGACTATCACGATGAAGGGACCGTGTACGTCCTCGTCGAACCCGACTGTGCATACCACAACTCGATGGAGATGTCCGAGGACGAAGTCGCCTTCAAACTCCTCAAAGGCGAGATGGAATCGGTGATGACCCACTACGACGAGGCCGCCGCGGTCGAGGAGACGCTGGCGAACGTCACCGTCGGCGGCAAGGCCGCGAAGGCGCTCAACGACCGCATGCTCGGCGACGTGCCGACGAAACACGCTATCGGCAAACTCTTAGAATACGAGTTCATCGACGGCTTCGAACCCACGCCACTCGGGCGCGTCGTCACGGAACACTTCTTAGAGCCCGGCGAGGCGTTCACGCTCATCGATGGCATTCGGAAGGACGCCCACCCCTACGAACTCGTCGCGGACATCGAACTGCGCGACGAGGATCGCTGATCGCGCCAGTCGCGGTCGGTACGCACCAGGCCCGGCCACGATCGTTTCTACGCCCCTTTGGCGGCCACAACGATAAGCGAGACGAGCGCACGATCGACAGCCAGCACGGGGCTACCCCGACGCTGTCACCATGGACCCGACGGATTACTGTCAGTCAGTACCGGCCGCGACCCGTCTGCGGGGACACCGGTCACTCGGGACAGCAGACCGGATGACTCGTCGGTCACGGAACGAACGCGATTCCGAACAGCGACAGCGCAAGCACGAGCACCGAGCCCGGCACACCACCGACTGCGACGATCACAACCGTCAGCGGCGACACCGCCACTGTGACGCCGAAGCCGACCTGGGCGAGGTACAACACGACGAGCCCACCCACCGCGTTGATAATGAAGGGCCTGGCAACCGCAACGAGCTGTCCCGCCCCGAGAACGAGCACCAGGACGAGAATCAAAAGCAGCAACTCGAGTCCGGTCATAGGAGCAGTATCACGGCATCGGGCAAAACCGTTCGTTCAGTCGTCGATGACTGTCCGTCAGGGATCGAGACATCGTCTCGAGTGCGCTGGGTCATACTGTCTATGAGTTTCCGGTGGGACCGCGACCGTCCGTCAGGTGCACTGGTAACTGGTGACAGTAAACCGCCTGCCGGGAGTCCGTCTCACACGGCGGCGGCCACGGAAGAACGAAACGCTTTATGCAATGGGGGCGATATCGATATGTACGGGATCGTGGGTTAGCTTGGTATACTTCGGGCCTTGGGTGCCCGTGACCCCGGTTCAAATCCGGGCGATCCCATCTTTCTGCTGTGAGCAATACCGCCAGCGGTTACTCTGGGATATTCAGACAGCGTTTTCACAGCACAACGCCGTGAGTGTCGGCTACTGCGACCGGTGTGATGAGCAGTAGTACTGACCAACGAGCGGTATCGAAACTGAAGGCAGAGAACGAAACTATGAGTTCGGGGGGTGAGGTGTTCTGTGGAAACAGTCAACAGGATCCACACGGAGTACGATTAGACTGACCACAGTGAGGATCGAGTTGTGTACGGATCATCTCGCTATTCGTTGGGATCACCTCGATTCTATGTAGTGGGGAACAACCAATGAAGCCTTCCGTGGGAGCAATAGTACAGTCCTGTCGGACAACGACGGCCAATGACGGCAATAAACTCGTTTTATCAGCAGTGCTTCAGTCGCGGGTGCCAAGCGCCGAACGCATCGTCGTGTGCTCTCTTGAGCCCGTCTGCGTGCGATAGTGGCTCGCTGACCGCTCACAGCGGTCGACGCCTCGAGCCGTTCAGTTTCGGCCCGGTTTACAACCATTTATACCCGATGGCAGCCCTAGAACGGTGCAATGGCGCAAGCGGGCAACTCAGAACTCGTCGACTCCTTCGAGCAGTTCTTCCGCAACTACTACGACAACGAGATCAAACAGCTTGCGCAGCGCTATCCCAACGAGCAGCGGTCGCTGCACGTCGACTGGCAGGATCTCTACCGGTTCGATCCCGACCTCGCGGACGACTTCATCGCCCAACCCGAACAGCTCCAGCGCTACGCCGAGGAAGCGCTGCGACTGTACGACCTCCCGATCGACGTCAGCCTCGGGCAGGCCCATGTCCGGATCCGCAACCTCCCCGAGACGGAGTCGCCCGAGATCAGAGAGATCCGCGCGCCGGATATGAACTCCCTCGTGCAGGTCCACGGAATCGTCCGCAAAGCCACCGATGTTCGCCCCAAAATCGAGGAAGCCGCCTTCGAGTGCCAGCTCTGTGGCACCCTCACACGCGTCCCGCAATCCAGCGGCGACTTCCAGGAACCCCACGAATGTCAGGGCTGTGAACGACAGGGCCCCTTCCGCATCAACTTCGACCAGTCCGAGTTCGTCGACTCCCAAAAACTGCGCATCCAAGAAAGTCCCGAGGGCCTGCGCGGCGGCGAAACCCCACAGGCGCTCGACGTCCACATCGAAGACGACATCACCGGCGAGGTTACCCCCGGCGACCACGTCTCCGCGACCGGCGTCCTCCGCCTCGAGCAACAGGGCGACAACCAGGACAAATCGCCCGTCTTCGACTTCTACATGGAGGGCATGTCCGTCGATATCGATGAAGAGCAGTTCGAGGACATGGACATCACCGACGAGGACAAAGCCGAGATCGTCCGGCTCTCCTCGAGCGAGGACATCTACGACAAGATGATCGCCTCCATCGCGCCCTCGATCTACGGCTACAATCAGGAGAAACTCGCGATGATCCTCCAGCTGTTTTCGGGCGTGACCAAGCAGTTGCCCGAGGGCTCGCGGATTCGAGGCGACCTGCACATGCTGCTGATCGGTGATCCGGGGACTGGGAAGTGTGTCCGCGGGGATACGAAAGTTACACTCGCAGATGGCCGTGACATCCCGATTCGTGAACTCGTCGAGTCAAATCTGGAAGATCCGAAGCCGATCGACGACGGCTGGTACGACGAGATCGATCTCGAGGTGCCGTCACTCCAGAACGACGGCTCGATCGCCCCACAGCGAGCGACAAAAGTCTGGAAGCGAGAAGCCCCCGATCGAATGTACCGGATCCGGACCTCGAGTGGACAGGAACTCGAGGTGACGCCGTCGCATCCGCTGTTCGTACAGAATAACGGTCAGTTCAAACCAGTAGTTGCAGATGAGCTTACTGAAGGACAATTCATCGCTGCACCCAAAACGCTGGCAGTAGATGGTGACGACAAACTCGACGTTGATTTTCGAGAGTCACAATCACGAAATGCAGTTCAACTCGACTTGCCAAGTGAGTGGACACCGTCATTAGCCCGATTGATCGGTTACATCATCGCAGAAGGATACGTTGAACAACGAGACAACAATACGGGATTCATTTCGATTACGAACAACGATCGGGAAGTCTTGGATGATGCAGCGAAAGCACTCGGGGAATTAGGCCTCAATACGACGGAACGAGAGCCGCATGAATCAAAGGATGCGTATGAATTGCTCTGTTCGGCAAGCGAGTTCGTAAGCTTCCTCAAAACGCTCGAGCCATGCATTCTTCAGCCGTCCGAAAACCAGCGTGTTCCCGATCCAATTTTCACGGCTTCGGCAGAAACTAGAGCAGAATTCCTCAAAGCGTTCATTGAAGGAGAGGGACACGTTTCGAAGTCTCAAAGAGAGATAGCAGTCGCGTCGATGAGCCGTCGTCTGCTCGAAAACGTGCGAACGTTACTGCTCTCAGTTGGGATCCGGTCACAACTTCACGAGCGACGTAACGGCAGTTTCCGACTTAGAATCAGCGGAGCCGGAGTTGAGAAATACGTCTCCAAAGTAGGATTCATAACTCGACGAAAGCAGCAAGCGGCGGAACAATACGCCGATACAGAGGGGAACACCAATCGCGATATCATTCCCGATATCGGTTCAGAACTGCGGCAAATTCGAGAATCGTTATCGCTTACACAGGCCGATTGCGGCCTCCCACGATCCACATATCAGCATTATGAACGCGGATCGAGAAACCCAAGCCGAGAAAGTCTTCAGAAGGTCGTTGCAGCATTCGACGACGCGCTACCAGCAGAAACTAGGCAATATGAAGGAGGTGTCGTAGCTGATGGGGGTTGTATAAAGACGAGCATCGCTGCTCTCGAACAGTTTGTCCAAGGGGATGTCTGCTGGGAGCGCATCGAGTCGATCGACAATGTCGAACCCGACTACGACTGGGTGTATGACCTCGAGGTTGAGGGAACCCACAACTACGTTTCAAACGGCGTGATCTCGCACAATTCCCAGATGCTGGGCTATATCCAGAACATCGCACCACGCTCGGTCTACACCTCGGGCAAGGGGTCGTCCTCGGCAGGTCTCACAGCCGCCGCCGTCCGCGACGACTTCGGCGACGGCCAGCAGTGGACCCTCGAGGCCGGCGCGCTCGTCCTCGCCGATCAGGGAATCGCAGCGGTCGACGAGCTCGATAAAATGCGGTCGGAAGATCGGAGTGCCATGCACGAGGCATTAGAGCAGCAGAAAATCTCGGTCTCGAAAGCCGGCATCAACGCAACGCTCAAATCTCGCTGTTCGCTGCTCGGTGCGGCAAACCCCAAGTACGGTCGTTTCGACCAGTACGAACCCATCGGCGAGCAGATCGACCTCGAGCCGGCGCTCATCTCGCGGTTCGATCTGATTTTTACGGTCACCGACCAACCCGACGAGGAGAAAGACCGGAATCTCGCGGAACACATCTTGACGACCAATTATGCAGGGGAGTTGACCACACAACAAGAAGAGATGACTTCCCTCGAGGTCAGCGACGACGAGATTGATGAAGTGACCGAACAGGTCGATCCCGAGATCGACGCCGAACTCCTGCGCAAATACATCGCCTACGCAAAGCAGAACTGTCATCCGCGGATGACCGACGAGGCTCAGGAAACGATTCGAGACTTCTACGTCGACCTGCGGTCGAAGGGGACCGACGAGGACGCTGCCGTCCCCGTCACGGCGCGGAAACTCGAGGCACTGGTTCGACTTGCGGAGGCAAGCGCCCGTGTTCGCCTCTCGGACACGGTCGAGCAGCGCGATGCCGAACAGTCCGTCGAAATCGTTCGCTCCTGTCTCCAGGACATCGGTGTCGATCCCGAAACTGGCGAGTTCGACGCGGACATCGTCGAGGCCGGCACCTCGAAGTCCCAACGCGACCGGATCAAGAACCTCAAAGGACTCATCAGCGACATCGAAGAGGAGTACGACGACGGCGCGCCGGTCGATATCGTCCTCGAACGCGCCGAAGAGGTCGGCATGGACCAGTCGAAAGCCGAACACGAGATCGACAAGCTCAAACAGAAAGGCGAGGTCTACGAGCCGAGTACGGATACGCTTCGGACGACGTAACCGGCGTCGTCCCGCGACGTTTTGAGCGAACCGCCGTCAGAGCTCGTCGATATTTGTAACGGTCGCCCGAATCGTCACTGCTGCGACGTCGGCGACCTCGGCAGCGGCCGCCTGTGTGATCGACGGCCATGCCTCGCGTTCTCCGGCCGCCTTGTAGAGACAGGCCGCAGCGACGCCGCCGGGATTGCGACCGCCGATCAGGCCCGCCTCGAGTAGGGCTTCGACGTGTTCTCGCGCGCGACGCTCGACGGCGGTTCCAAGCTCGAGTTCAGAAGCGAAGCGCGGCAGATACTGTGCGGGGTCGATCGGCCCCGTCCGTAGCCCCAGCTCGCGGTTCATCGCATCGTAGGCAGCCGAGAGTTCGGCATCGTCGGCGCGTGCGACAGCAGTGATTTCGTCGGTCGTGCGGGCGATCGAACGCGTCCGACAGGTGGCGTAGATCGCAGCGGCGGCAAATCCTTCGAGTGAACGCCCCTGAAAGAGCCCCTCGGACTGGGCGGATTCGAACAGCGCACAAGATTGCTCTCTGACGGACTCCGGCAGCGAGAGCAAGGCAGTGAGCCGTCTGATTTCCGCAAAGCCGTACACCTGATTTCGCTCGGCTTTCGACGAGATCCGTGCGCGGTTGTGTTCGCGGCGAAGACGAGCGATCTGTCGCCGTTTCCGGCCGGTCAGACGAGAACTGGTGCCTGCGTGCGAGCCGTATCCGATCTCCGTCGAAAGCCCACGGTCGTGGCGCGACCGCGTGAGTGGCGCCCCGGTTCGTCTCGGATCGGAGTCGTCGTCCTCGAACGACCGCCACTCCGGGCCGCGATCGATCTCGTCTTCCGCTGAGACGAGTCCACACTCCTCACAGACGATTTCCGTGCCCTGCTTCCGTAATCTGCCGTCACATTCGGGGCAGTCCGGTGCTGTATCGGCATCTGCCATTGGTTATTTCCCCTTTTATTAGGTTGATACTTAATAGTATTTAAACTATTGGAGATGGGAACGAACGAGGGAAGTGAAACGACAGTCGGCGGAGAGCTACCGATCGAAGAGCCACGTCAGTACGGACTGTGACTGCGATGGAGAGTCGCAGGGAGAGGAGTCCGTCGTATCCATCTGCTCGGCCAACAGTCGTTCGTACTGGTCGACGATCGCCTGTCGGCGTCGCTCGCTCGCCTCGAGTGCCCGCTCGAGTGCGGCGATGCGAGCGGAGAGCCGTATCCGCTCGATCCGAGCGGAACGCAACGCCGGGTGGTATGTCGAATCGGTGATCGACCGGTCACATTGGGAAGTCGATTCGATCGCGTCGTCGACGATGAGCGGTTGGTATCGGTCGTCAGCGGGGGAGACGGAGTTGTCCTGCTCGGCAGACATGGCTCGATCGTACGTCCACAGGGAGCGAGAAAAAGATCAGTCAGTCGGGTGTCAGACACGTCCGACACGGGTCATGCGCCCGACGGACGGTACTCCGAGAGGTGCTCGAGCACGCCGTCGGATCGACTACTCCGACGAACTCTCGCTCGCGATGCTCGCGAGAACACCTGCAGTATCGGCCGGCACGGGCTCAGGCTCGCTGCCGGCGGCAGCCGCGGCGTCGGGGTCTTTGAGCAGGTGGCCCGTCGTCAGGCAGGCGACGCGCTCGTCATCGTCGACAACGCCCTCGGCGCGGAGCTTGCGCAGGCCGGCGATCGATGCGGCAGAGGCGGGTTCGACGCCGATCCCCTCGCTTGCGATGTCGCGCTGGGCCTCGGTGATCTCCTCGTCGGAGACCGCCACGGCGGTGCCACCGGTTTCGCGGATACCGGGGAGGGCCTTGGGTGCGTTAACTGGGTTGCCGATCCGGATCGCGGTTGCGCGCGTCTCGACATCGTCCCAGCGTCGGACCTCGTCGGCATCGTTTTCGATCGCTTCGACCATTGGCGCGGCTCCCTCGGCCTGCACGCCGGTCAGCTTGGGCACGTCGTCCTCGTCGAGTTCGCCGGCCTGGACGAGTTCGCGGAAGGCCTTGTACAGTGCTGAGGTGTTGCCCGCGTTACCGACTGGAAGCACGATCCGGTCTGGAACGGCGTCGTAATCGGCGAGGAAGGCCTCGAGAATCTCGAGGCCGATCGTCTTCTGGCCCTCGAGCCGGAAGGGGTTCAGCGAATTCAGCAGGTAGGCCTCGCCCTGTGCTGCGAGTTCCTGGACGATGTCGAGACAGGCGTCGAAGTTGCCGTCGACCTCGAGAATGCGTGCGCCGTGGAGACTCGCCTGGGCGATCTTGCCGGCGGCGACCTTGCCGGCGGGCAGGAGGACGAGCGTCTCCATGCCGCCGCGGGAGCCGTAGGCGGCCAGCGCAGCGCTGGTGTTTCCGGTCGAGGCACAGGCCAGCCGACCGACGCCGAGTTCCTTCGCGACGCGGACGCCGACAGTCATCCCGCGGTCTTTGAACGAGCCCGTCGGGTTCATGCCTTCGTGTTTGATCCGCAGCGCCTCGACACCGATCGATTCCTCGAGTCGCGGAACCTCATACAGCGGCGTCGCACCCTCCTGAATCGAGACGCCTTCTGCGAACGGCAGCGCGTCGGCATACCGCCAGACGCCGTGGCCCTCGAAATCGTCGAGCGTCGGCAGCTCGGCGTAGCGAACCTCGAGCAGTCCGTCACACTCATCACAGGTGTAGCGAACGTCGTCGAAGGGAGCGAACGTCTCGCCACACTCGATGCACTCGAGCCAGACACCATTGTCGGCGTCGGCGGGTTCGTCAGGCTGCTCGGCCGAGAGACTGAGACTCATTATCGGGTGTGAGGGATGCAACAGGGAAAAAGTGAGTGGATTCGGCGATGACGTGGGTTACTCGATCGTCTCGTCGAACTCGTCGATCACGTCATGGACCGTCGCCGTCCAGACATCCAGCGCTTCGTGAAGCATCTCTTTGACTTCCGGCAGCGCGGTCGCCGTGTACTGATAGATGTAGCCGCCGCCGTCCAGCAACCGTCGATCCCGGCGAACGAGATCGCGCTCGTGCAGCGTCGACAGCGAGCGGTTGACCGTGCTTCGGTCGCGCTCGAGTGTTGCGGCCAGCTCCTCGATCGTACTGCCGGGCTGGGAACACAGTGTCAGGTAGGTCCGAGTCTCGTGATCCTCGATTCCAAACACGCAGCTCATGACGGTTTCGAAGGCGGGGTTCGATTCTTCCATCAGTTCCCCGAGGCGGTGCTGGGGGGTGTCGGACATACGGGCCCGTACGGCCGCGAGCGTCAAAATACTCGTCACAGCCGGCCGGAGCGCGCAGACGCGCCGTCGTCACGCGTCCTCGGCTGTTGCCCCATAGCCCATGTTCCGGATACAGGTCCGCATTTCGCGTTCGGTCTCGTGGCGGTGGAGCCGCGTCGGTGTATCACAGTAGTACACCGAGCCGTCGTATCGCAGCGTCACCTCGTACTCTCCCTGCGCCGCTGTCGTCGTAATCACGACCCGTCGTCCGTCCTCGATCGCGTCCATGATAGCATCCGCCTCGAGGTCGCCAGCCGAGATCCGGAGCGGGTTCGACATCGCGTGAGAGTGGGTGCGCTGGTCCAAAGAAACTTCGTGTCATCGTGCCGACTGCTGGCCCCTCCGGTCGCTGCGGGAAATTCGAGAGCCACCCGACAGGCCAAATCGAACGCCGGGAACCGGCTGTGCACGACCAGTCCCGAACCGGGATACTGCTACACTGACTCAGGGTGTGTGATGTCTTATGGCATCAGAAACAGTAACTAAACGACCCGAACGAACTCAAACAGCACTCGAGCCCTGGCAGGCAGGGACCGTCGGCGGTATCATCGGCGCGATCGTGTTCGGCGCGATGATGGTGGTCCAGACGCCTGGTGTCCTCGAGATGGCGATCCCAGCGATGTACGGGCTCGAAGGTGGGCTCGCGGGGACGGTCGTCCACCTCTCCCACGGCGCGGTCATCGGCGTCGTCTTCGCGGCGCTGCTAGTCGCAACTGGACGTGCCGACGCGAGTCCGACGACGGCCGGACTCCTTGGACTCGGCTACGGCGTCGGAGTCTGGCTGGTCCTCGCCGTCTTCGTGATGCCGATCTGGCTCTCGGCAGTCGGGTTCGAACTGGCACCTGCCGTCCCGAACATCGCCGTCGAGAGTCTCGTCGGCCACGCCGCGTACGGACTCGTCCTCGGCGTCGTGTACGCAGTCCTCGAGTGACGAACCGAAAAAGAACAGCTACTCGAGCAGCCAGCTCAATAACGCTTTCTGGGCGTGGAGCCGATTCTACAGCCCACCTTTTTTCGCTCGGGTTCGTTCCACTCACCACTCACGAAAAAATCTGGACCAAAAACCCGATCACTCACTCCGTTCGTGATCGACTGTCTACTCGAGCAGCCAGCTCAACAGTGCCTTCTGGGCGTGAAGTCTGTTTTCAGCCTGATCGAAGACGATCGATTGGTCACCCTCGACGACGTCGTCGGTAATCTCCTCGCCGCGGTGAGCCGGCAAGCAGTGCATCACCGATGCGTCGGGGGCATGCTCGAGTAAGTCCGCAGAGACCTGGAAGCCCTCGAAGTCGTTCATGCGAACGTCGCGTTCGTCTTCCTGGCCCATCGAGATCCAGACGTCCGTGTAGATGACGTCGGCGTCGGTGGCCGCCTCGATGGGGTCGGTCGTGGTCGTCGGATCGCCGCCGAGGTCGCGAGCGCGCTCGAGCACGGCATCATCGACTTCGTATCCCTCGGGCGTTGCGATCGTCAGATCGACGCCGGTCAGCGCACAGCCGAGCGCGAACGACTGGGCGACGTTGTTCCCGTCGCCGATCCAGGCCGCCGAGACGTCCTCAAGGTCGCCCTCGTGTTCGCGGATCGTCTGGAGATCCGCGAGTGTCTGGCAGGGGTGGGCATCGTCGGTGAGGCCGTTGACGATCGGCACCGACGAGTATTCGGCGAGCACCTCGACGTTCTCGTGTTTGAAGACGCGGGCCATCACCGCGTCGACGTACCGCGAGAGCGCACGCGAGGTGTCTTTCAACGGCTCGCCCCGCCCGAGCTGGATGTCGTCTTCCCCGAGGAAGATCGCGTGTCCCCCAAGCTGGGTCATCCCCGTCTCGAAGGAGACGCGGGTTCGGGTACTCGCCTTCTGGAAGAGCATTCCCAATGTCTGTCCAGACAGGTCGGCGTGGTCCTCGCCGTTCTCGACGGCGCGTTTGTATTCATCGGCTCTGTCGAGAACTGCGAACAGTTCCGCCTCGGAGAGGTCATCAACGTCGAGGAAATGTCTCGGCTGTGTATCGTCCGTATTTGTCGTCATGATATGATAGCTCGTCTGCGAATACTTATTGGTCAGTCTTCACTGAGCGTCCGCGCGACGCGCTCTAAGATCGCGACCGACTGATCGAACTCCGACAGCGGGAGCCGTTCGTCGGGTGCGTGATCGAGATCGGAGTTGCCGGGACCGTAGGTGACCATCGGACAGTCCCAGGCTCCAGCGTAGATGTTCATGTCGCTGGTGCCGGTCTTTCGCACCAGACGCGGATCAGCGCCTTCCTTGCGGATAGCGACGCGGAACGCCCGAGCGACCTCCGTTCGCGGGCTCATCATCACCGGCGGCACCTTGTCCTTCCAGGTGACGGTCCCGACCTCGAGTTCGGCTTCCGCTGCTTCGCGGACGGTCTCGACGTCGAGTGCCGGCGGCACGCGCAACTGGACGTCCATCGTCGCCTCGACGGAGAGGCCGTCCTCGCTGACGCCGCCTTCGATGTCGACCGGCTTGGTCGTTACCTGCTCGAAGATCGGTTCGTACTCGTCGCCCTCGAAGCGCTCCTCGACGGCCGACCACCAGCGAACGGCGTGTTGGATCGCGTTCGGGTCCGGCCGTGAGGTATGGCCGGACTCGCTTGTCGCGACGTACGTGCCGGCGATCAGGCCGCGATAGCCGAGCGTGATCCCGTCGGCCCCGGAGGGCTCGCCGTTGACGACGGCGTCCGGAGACTCGTCTCGGTCGTCGACCAGATAGCGCGACCCCTTCGAGTCGACTTCTTCGCCGACGACACCAACGAAGGAAACGCCGGTGCGGACGGCCGCAGCCGCCATCGCGGCGAGCGGGCCGGTCGCGTCAACGCTGCCACGACCCCAGAGGATCTCGTCGTCGCCAGTATCTTCGACCTCGACGGGGATGTCTCCCGGTACGGTGTCGATGTGTGAGGTCAACAACACGGCGTCGTCCGCTGGCGCGCGAACGTTCCCGACCGCGTCGATCCAGACCTCGCGATCGTGGGCCTCGAAGAAGTCCACGAGGCGTTTGGCCGCCTCGCGTTCCTCGCGGGTCGGGGAAGGGATCGAGACGAGATCGACCAGCAGGTCTCGAGCCTCCTCGAGCGAGACGTCCGTCGGGTCGCCCGTGCTCGCGTTCATGATTCGGAGTCGGGTGCAATGACCGCGCCCAGCGCGTCCACGAGTTGGTCCGCCCCGTCTTTGTCGATCACCAGCGGCGGCAGCAGACGCAGGACGGTTCGACCCGCCGGCAGCGCCAGCACCTGGTGGTTCATCGCGAGGTCACGGGCGACGCGGTTCGCCCCCCGCTTCAACTCGATGCCGACGAGCAGTCCCTCACCGCGGACCTCACGCACCTCGTCACCGAGCGTTGCCTCGAGTTCCGTTGTGAGATAGTCGCCCATCGCAGCGGCGTGGGCAGGCCACTCCTCTTCGACCAGCGTCGAGATCGTCGCGTGGACCGCTGCGGTGACGACGGGGCCACCGCTGAAGGTCGAATTGTGCGAGGCCGCGCCGTCGGCGATCCAGTCCCGAACCGCGACGCCGCCGATCGGGAGGCCGTTGCCGAGGCCTTTTGCGGTCGTGAGGATATCGGGGGTGACGCCCGCGTTCTGGCAGGCCCACATCGACCCCGTCCGTCCCATTCCGGTCTGGACCTCGTCGAAGACGAGCGCCGCGCCGGCCTCGTCGGTACATTCGCGGGCGGTCTCGAGGTAGCCCGCAGGCGGAACGTTGATTCCACCTTCGCCCTGGATCGGTTCCAAGATGACGGCCGCGGTCTCGTCGTCGACAGCGGCCGCGAGCTCCTCGCCGTCACCGTAGGGGACGAACTCCACGTCGCCGGCAAGGGGCTCGAACGGCTTCTTATACTTGTCCTTCCAGGTCGCCGCGAGCGACCCCATCGTCCGGCCGTGGAACGAGCGGGTCGCAGCGACGATCTTCGATTCGCCGGTTGCCGACCGGGCAAACTTCAGTGCGGCCTCGTTGGCCTCAGTGCCGGAGTTACAGAACCAGGCTTGATCGAGGCCGTCCGGTGTCGACGCGACGAGGGCCGCGTAGGCGTCCTCGCGCGACTGGACGGGATAGGACGAGTCGACGAACGTCAGGTCGGCGACCTGTTCGGTGACCGCGTCGACGACTGCGGGGTGAGAGTGGCCGAGCGGCGTACAGGCGTAGCTCGCGCCGGCGTCGATGTACTCCGTCCCGTCGGAGGTGTAGAGGTATGGCCCCTCACCGCGCTCGATGCCGATCGGCTTACTGCCGGAGACGAAATCGAGGTCGCTCATTCTGCGGCCTCCGTTTCAGCGTCGTCTTCGTCCGCGAGCACGCCGGGCTCGAGCGTTGTCCCCTCGCCCGCGAGCGCGCTCGAGATTGGTTCGTCCGCGTTCGCGTCCGCAACGACGACCGAGGACGCGCCGCCTGCGAGTGCCTCCTCGGCGGCCATGACCTTCTTCGTCATGAAGCCCTCGGCAGCGTCTTTGACACCCTCGAATTCTGCGGGTGTGGTGGCCGACTCGATCTTGGTCGCCTCGTCGTCGGGGTCCTCGTAGACGCCCGAGACGTCGGTGAGCAAGACGAGATCGGCCTCGAGTGCGCC
This sequence comes from Natrinema hispanicum, assembly GCF_900111485.1. Taxonomy (GTDB): domain Archaea; phylum Halobacteriota; class Halobacteria; order Halobacteriales; family Natrialbaceae; genus Natrinema; species Natrinema hispanicum_A. The sequence goes on from NZ_FOIC01000011.1 coordinate 59,420, forward strand.
GGCGATCGCCGCTGCAGCGCGGTCGGCATCGGCGTTGACCGCGGTGTAGCCGCCCGACTTCTCCTTGCCCAGGATCGGGACCGAGACGACGGGCGTGTAGCCACCCGCAAGAGTCGTCTCGAGCAAGTCGGCGTTGACCGACTCGATTTTCCCCGAGTGGTCGCCGCGTTTGATCTTCTTTTTGCCGTCTTCTTTGACGCGGACGGCTGACTTGCGTTTGCCAGAAAGCAGTTTGCCGTCGGTACCCGAGAGACCGACTGCGTCGACGCCCTCGTTGTGCAGGCTCTCGACCAGATCGGTGTTGAGCTTGCCGGGCATCACCATCTTGAAGACGTCCATGGTGCGCTCGTCGGTAAAGCGCCCAACCACTCCGCCTGGCGTCTCGACGTAGGTGGGCTCCTCGCCGAGTTCTTCTAAGGTCTCGTCGACGGCGGTCGAGCCGCCGTGTGTGAGGACGACGTCTTCGCCGTCCTCGACGAGACTCGCAACGTCGGCGAGTGCGCCTTCGGGATCGACAGCACGTGCGCCGCCGATCTTGACAACAGTTGTCATCTACGGTGCCCCCACGGGGTGGAGTCCCGTAAACTCGAGTCCAGCCGTCTCCTCGAAGCCCAGCGCGATGTTGGCGGCATGAACCGCCTGGCCCGCGGAGCCTTTCATCATGTTGTCGATGGCAGAGAAGACGACGATGCGTTTGTTCGACGGGTCGAGTTCGAAGCCGACCTCGGCGACGTTGGTCCCCGCAACCGACTTCGGTTCGGGGTAGCGGTAGACGCCGGAGCCGCCGGCGGCCATGCGGACGAACGGCTCGTCCTCGTAGCAGCCGCGATACGCTTGCCAGAGGTCGCCCTTCGAGACGGGGCCCGACGGGAAGACGTGACTCGTCGCACTCGCACCGCGGATCATGTCCACGGCGTGGCAGGTAAAGGACACCGAGGTGCCGAGGAACTGCTCGATCTCGGCCTCGTGGCGGTGGCCCGTCGGCGCGTACGGGCGAACGACGCCCGAGCGCTCGGGGTGGCTCGAGGCCTCGCCGCCGCCGGCTCCCCCTTCCGAGGAACCGACTTTCACGTCGACGACGACCTGTTCGCCGCCCTCTAAGATGCCGTGTTCGAACAGCGGATAGAGCCCGAGGATCGTCGCGGTGGCGTTACAGCCGCCACCCGCGATGAGGTCTGCACCCGCGAGGTTGTCGCGGTTGATCTCGGGAAGCGCGTACTCGGCCTTTTCCAAGTACTCGGGGGCTTCGTGGCCATCGTACCACTCGTCGTACTGATCCTCGGTCTCGAGGCGGAAGTCAGCCGAGAGGTCGACGACCGTATCCGCGATCTCGAAGAACTCGTCGATCTGGCCCATGGAGACGCCGTGTGGCGTCGCCGCAAAGAGCACGTCGACGGACTCGAGATCGTCGGGTTCGGTAAAGCGCAGGTCCGTGCTGCGAAGCGGTGGGTGGACGGAGCCGACGCTCTTGCCGGCTTTCGACCGGCTCGTGACCTCCGCGAGTTCGACGTTCGGGTGGCCCTCGAGCAGGCGTAGGAGTTCGCCGCCGGTAAAGCCGGAGCCACCGATGACGGTCGCGGTGACGGTATCGGCTGCCATCAGGCGCTCACCTCGAGTTCCGGATCGGCCGCTTTGGCCTTTTCCTCGAGCCAGTCGACGACGGTGCCGGCGACGTCGGTCTCGACGGCCTCGTCGAGCGCTTTGAACTCGACGGTGTGGTTGACCTCGTGGACGGTGTAGGAATTACCGGTCTCCATGAGGTCGACGCCGAGTAAGCCGCCGCCGACGGCGTCGCTGGCCTTCTGGACGAGGTCCAGCGCTTCGTCGTCGAGGTCGAAGACGTCCGTCTCCGCACCCTTGGCGGCGTTGGTAATCCAGTGGTCCGACGAGCGAACCATCGCGGCGATCGGCTCGCCGTCGACCGCGAGCACGCGAATGTCGCGACCCGGTTTCTCGACGAACTCCTGGACGTAGAACACCTTATGCTCGTAGTGGCCCAGCGTCGCCTTGTGCTCCAAGATGGCTTCGGCGGCCGACTTGGAGTCGATCTTGGCCATTAGACGGCCCCACGAACCCACGACGGGTTTGAGGACGCATGGATAGCCAAAGTCTTCGATGGCCTCCATCGCGGTCTCTTTCGTGAATGCGACTTTCGTCGCTGGCGTGGGCACGCCCGCTTGCTCGAGCGCGAGGCTGTTTTTCACCTTATCGGCGCAGATATCCGCCGTCTCGTGGCTGTTGACCACGGGAATCCCGTACGCCTCGAAGAACTGCGTGGCGTACAGGCTGCGACTCGTGGCGAGACAGCGGTCGACGACGATATCGAGGTCGGCGAACGCCTCGGGAGCCTCCGAAATGTCGAAGGTCTGCTTGCGAACGTCGATCTTCGTGACCTCGTGGTCACGCTCGCGAAGCTCGTTCAGCAGGAGCTTCTCGTCTTTTCGAATCCGTGAATAGAGTATGCCTACGTTCACGCGAGCCACCTCTGAATGGCTGTGAGGAACTCGCTACGAGCCCCTCGAGTCGTGTGCGCAGCGCGGGCCGGTATCGCGCCCGTCTGCAAGGTCACTCACCCCAGTCCTCTTCGAGCTCGGGGGCTCGCTCGAGGACTGGCGGCTCGGTGTCGACGACTTCCAGCTCGGCACCACAGGTCGTACAGTCAACGATCTCTCCGACTTCCAGATCGTCGTGCAGGGACAGTTCAGCCCCACACTCGACGCATTCGGTCATTGTACTCGCACGTGGGGGCCGCGATCCCTTAAAGCCTTCGAACCTAACAGCAAAATTATACTAACTGCACCCGTCTCTAACGGACCGTAGACGCCATCACACCGCAAGTTTACTTTGACATATCATGAAGCGAGTAATTCATCCCCGGACGGGGATCGTCGTCGGAGTGGTCGGTCACCACTCCGAGTCCTCGGCTGTCGACCCCTGCCCTCAGACATAGCCGTTCACCTCCGACCGGAGCGTCTCGTGGGCCGTCTCGAGGGCTGCAGTCAACTCGGCATGTGCGTCGTCGTCAGTTGCAAGCGCCTCGCGAGCCGTCTCGAGCTGGGCGTCGACCGCCTCGGGAGCGGGGCCGCCCTGTGAGTCGCGGCTTGCGACGCTTTCGGCCGGGTCGAGTGCATCCTCGACGGCATCGGGATCGACGTGGGCCTCGAGCGACTCGCCGAGAACCTCTTGGGATGCAGCCTCGAGTGCGTCGTAGTCCGCACCGGTTTCCGCGGCGATCGCGACCAGTTCGTGTGCCGTCCGGAACGGCAACCCGTTCGCAGCCAGCAGGTCTGCGACGCCGGTCGCCGTCGAGAAGCCCTCGCCGGCTTCCGCGGCGAGCGTCTCCTCGTTCCAGTCGGCCGTTGCGACCGCACCTGCAGCGACTTCGCTTGCCTCCGTTACGGCGTCGACGGTCTCCCAGGCGTGGGTTGTCGCCCGCTGGAGGTCGCGGTTGTACGCACGTGGCAGGCCCTTGAGCGTCGTCGTCAGCCCCTGGACGCTGCCGGCCGCATCGCCTGCAACCGCGCGGACGAGTTCCAGCGTGTCCGGGTTCTTCTTCTGGGGCATGATCGACGACGTCGAGGAGTAGTCGTCCGACAACTCGACGAAGCCGCGGTTCGCGAAGATGATCACGTCCTCTGCGAGTCCCGACAGCGTCGTCGCGTGCGTCGACAGCGCCTGAACCGTCTCGAGCAGGAAATCCCGGCTCGAGGAGGCGTCCATCGAATTTTCGACGACGCCGTCGAAGCCAAGCAGATCGGCAGTACGCTCGCGGTCGATGTCGAACGTCGTGCCCGCGAATGCCGCGCCACCCAGTGGCGACTCGTTGATCCGTTCGTAGGCAGCACACAGGCGTTCGGTGTCGCGGCGAACGGCCCCCTCGTAGGCCAGCGCCCAGTGAGCCACCGTGGTGGGTTGGGCAGGCTGGAGATGCGTGTAGCCGGGCATGATCGTCTCCCGGTGTTCGTCGGCCACGTCGACGAGCGACTCGCGCAGCGCGAGCGTCGTCTCGATCGCCTCGAGAACGTCCTCGCGTAAGCGATAGCGGATGCAGGCCGCGACCTCGTCGTTGCGCGAGCGTGCGGTGTGCATCTTCCCGCCGTCCGCGCCGATGCGTTCGATGACGGCCGTCTCGATGGCTTCGTGGACGTCCTCGCCGTCGGGCAGCGAGTCGTGGCCGTCGACTTCGATCGCGTCGAGGGCGGTCAGAATCTCGCCGGCGACGTCGTCGGCAATGATCCCTTGCTCGGCGAGCATGACCGTGTGCGCGCGGTCGACCGCGAGATCAGCCTCGAAAATGCGTTCGTCTGCTGCGAGCGAGGAGAGGAAGCTCCGGGCGGGGCCGCCACTGAAGCGGTCCCGACGGACGACCCCCTCGTCGTCGGTGCCCCCATCAGTGATGACGGGACAGGACTCGCCACCAGCGGCTCGGCGATCCGACGAGGACTGCGGTCCAGTGAACCACTCGTCGCCGTGAGCGCTCTCCTCGGTCATGGTTACTCGTCGTCCTCGTCGTCGGCGTTCGCAGCGATCGCCTCGTTTGCGAGACGACGCTGGAAGCCGTGATACTTCGCGACGCCGGTGGCGTCTTCCTGCGTGATCTTGCCGACCGTCTCGGTGTCGAACGACGCATGTTCAGCCGAATAGGCCGCGAAGTCGCTCTCGCGAGCGACCGGACGGGCCTGGCCACCCTCGAAGCGGATCGTCACCGTGCCCGTGACGCGCTTTTGGGTTTCGGCGATGAAGCCCTCGAGTGCGCTCACGAGCGGTGCGTCGATCAGGCCTTCGTAGGCTTTCTGGGACCACTGCTGGTCGATCTGGGTTTTGAACTGGCGCTCTTCCTGCGTGAGGACGAAGCCCTCGAGTGCCTCGTGGGCGGCGAGCAGCGTCGTCGCGCCGGGGTGTTCGTAGTTCTCGCGGACCTTCAGCCCGAGAATGCGGTCTTCCATCATGTCGGTGCGGCCAACACCGTAGCTGCCAGCGAGGTCGTTGAGATACTCGATGAGTTCGACCGGTTCGTACTCCTCGCCGTCGACGGCGACGGGGTAGCCGTTCTCGAACGTGATGTCGATTTCCTCGGTCTCGCTGCCGGGCTCGTCGGTCCACGCGTAGATGTCACGCGGCGGGACATAGCTCGGATCCTCTAAGTCGTCGCCCTCGACCGAGCGGCTCCAGATGTTGGTGTCGATCGACCAGTCACCGCCGCTGCCACCCTCGACGGGGAGGTCTTTCTCGGCGGCGTACTCCTGTTCCCACTCGCGGGTGAGTCCGAGTTCGCGCACGGGGGCGATGACCTCGAGATCGGAGTCACGCCAGACAGCCTCGAAACGAAGTTGGTCGTTGCCCTTGCCCGTACAGCCGTGAGCGATGCCGGTACAGCCCTCTTCCTCTGCGACCTCGAGGATCGCCTCTGCGATCACCGGGCGAGCCAGCGCCGTTCCCAGCGGGTAGCCCTGGTAAGTCGCGTTCGCGCGAACGCTGTCAAGACAGAGATCGGCGAACTCCTCTCGGGCGTCGACGACGTAGTGGTCGAGGCCGAGCGCTTCGGCGGTTTCCTCGGCCTCGTCGAACTCGGAGGCCGGCTGGCCGACGTCGACGGTGACGCCGATGACGTCGTCGTATCCGTATTCTTCCTCGAGCAGCGGGACACAGACAGTCGTGTCCAGGCCGCCCGAAAACGCAAGTGCCACGCGGGTCATATCGTACTCGAGTGAACTCACAGGACGGACTTAAGCTCATTGGTTTCAATCCCGCAAAATATCGGTAGAGCGACTGCTAACCGAAAATACTGCAGTTTCGGGAACGTTGAAACGAACCGGATCGGGGAAGGAGTAGAGTACGGGCTCAAAGGCCCGGTCGGAATCGCCGCGGTCGTCGCCGAGCGACGGTCCCGTCGGTACCGGAAAGGGCGAGTGTGGTGCCGACGGTCTGGCTCATTGTCTGAGTACTGCGAACCCACAGTATTAAAACCTGCTACATCGCCGTCACAGGGCGGGAACTTACTCGTTGTCGGGCAGTGACAAGACGTTCTCCCGACCGATGCGGAAGACCTCGATTTCGTCGTCCTCGCGGAGGTCGCCGACGACTTGACTCGTTTTCGCCTCGGTCCAGTCCAGTTCCGAGACGACATCCTGCTGTTTGACCCGCCCGCCGCGTTGCTCGAGCAGCCGTAATACCCGTTCTTCGTTGCTCAACAGTTCCGGCGGCGTCTCAGTCATGCTCGAGTCGGCTGCACTCGAGCCGTCTGCTCGCCATGCGACGTCGGTCTCGCCGTCGGTTTCACCACTACGGGGTCGATTGCGACTCCGGAACCAGCCTGCGATGCCAACGGTCGCCAACAGGGCCAGCGCGAGAAAGACGATCACCCACGGCATTGGCGGGCCACCGTCGGTCGGCGTCTGCGCCGTCGTTGAGTCGCCGTTTTTGATCAGAACGACTCGTGGCTGATCGTCGGGGAAGGTTTTCTCACCGGTCCACTTTACCAGTCCCTCGGATCGTTCGTCCGGCGCTGGGTCGACGTACGGTTCGCCTTCGTTCTCATAGATCGTGTATGCCTCCGGCCAGCGAAACTGCAGCGTCGTCTCGTTGCTGAGCGTAAACCCGGACAGGGCAGCACCCGCCTCGATCCGGTTTAGCTCGACGTGGGCAAAATCCGACCACTGAAAGGTGACTTTGGCATGCCCGATCTCCTCGGGCTGGGAGTCTTCTTCCGTCGTAACTGATAGGTTTGAAATGTTCATTTCCCGCTCGGTCGTGTTTTCACCCTTCGCAACCGTCTCGTTCCACTGGCGTCGTTCCGTCGCGACGTACGAGTCGGTGTTCGCCGAGATATTGGACCGCAGCGACTCCCACCGCGCCATCGACCCGTTTTCGTCGGGGTAGAACTGATAGTCCGTGGTTACCTGCGCAGAACCGTTCTCGGCGATGAAGACGTCGATGTGGATTCGATCGGCATCCTCGAGTTGCACAGAGTCGTTCATCGCCGCACCACCATTGTCCGCTTGGACCTGTCGCAGCACTGTCTGCGTCCCAGCATCCGCTGTCACAGGCACCGCCGGGGCGTACGCACCCGAACATGCAACCACCACGAGCAGGCAGACCAGGGCTCGCAGCCCCCTCACCTCCATTACGGACATATGCCGTGGCCATCTAAATAGGTCTTTCCGACACAGTAACGGTATATTTTTCATACATTCGCAATGATATGAGCATATATGTCTGACATTCGCGGCGAACTTGAGGTCGAGACGCTGCTCAAACTCGTCCTCGGACTGATCGCCATCTTGCTCGTCCTCGAGGTCCTCGAGGCGGTCATCAGCGGGCTCGCCTGGCTGCTCGGCCCCTTCTTCGTGATCGTCCAGCTCGCGATCGCCGTCCTGATCGTGCTCTGGTTGCTCGACCGCATCTGAACTGGCCGTTGACAGCGGCGTCGAGCCCCGAAACCACCAGACTGATACCCGCCTCGACCCAATATCGGCCGAAGTGTACAGCGTCAACGTCCCAGTCCCCGGTCGCGTTCGCCAGCTCGCGGATCGCCTCTATCCCGAGCTGGTCGGCTTCGAGACCGTCCGCGAGGACCACTCGTGTCTGCTCAAGCGACTCGGCGAGGCCGACCACGTCGCACAACTCCAACACCGCGCCCACCGCGCGCTCGAGGGCGCACCCGCCGTCGAAGCCGAAATTACAGGCATCGACTACTTCGCGGACCCGCCGCTGGGATCAGCTCCCGTCGTCTACCTAGCCGTCGAGAGTCCCGGCCTCGAGGCTATTCACGCTGACCTCACCGAGGCCTTCGACGTCGTCGAGGGCCTCGAGGGGACAGACTACGTCCCCCATGTGACGCTGGCCCGTGGGGGCGACATCGAGACCGCAAAGCGGCTGGCCGACCGCGAGATCGAGCCCGTCCGCTGGACGGTCAGCGAACTCGAGTTCTGGGACGGGACGTACAAGTTACCGGTGAGTCGCGTCTCCTTGCCGTCGTAGGGCCCCTCACGCGCGCTGTCGGCCAAAACGCGTGATATAGCGCGTCCGAGGTCCCCGCAAATATCGCTGCTACCGCCGTCATCGACCACGGCGGCCCGTCACCGGCCGCGACCGGTCTGAACGGGAGAGATTCCGGAATTCGACACAGAGAGAGGCGTCAAGAGTCGGGGTAGCGTCAGCCGGCTCGCTGCGGATTAAGTCCATCTGGCTACTGGTTCCGGTGTGGTCGCAACGCTACTCGTCGCAGCGGTCGTCGGACTCGCCCTCGGAGCCTTCCTCCAGAAGGGGCGATTCTGCTTCGTCAACGCCTTCCGGGACTTCTTCGCATACAAGGACTCGCGGGTCACGAAAGGCGTCCTCGCAGCGACGTTTCTGACGATGATCTTCTGGGGTATCGCGTACCAATTCGGGTATTATCAAGGGTTCTGGACGCCCAACTGGGGGCTGACAGGGCTCGTCGGCGGCTTCATCTTCGGGGTCGGAATGACCTACGCCGGTGGCTGTGCCAGTGGCACACTCTACCGCGCCGGTGAGGGCTATCTGCAGTTCTGGCTCACGTTGCTGTTCATGGGCGTCGGCTACGCCGGCTTCACTGTCGCCTTCCCGACGCTCGAGCGCACGTACTTCGAGCCGCTGACGGTCGGTGAAGGCGCGAGCCTGTTTACCGTTACGTCCGTTCCGGCAGGTCTGGTCGGCCTCGCAGTCGCACTCGCTGGACTTCTCGTCTACGCGACGCTGACCGGTCGTGCGTCGACTGCCACCGACTTCGGCGAACGCGCCGACGTGGCCCAGCTCACCCCGGCTGCGTTCCTCGCGCCGGTCGCGGGCCTGCGCGGGTTCGCACGCGGAACGAACGCCTATTTCCGCGGGCTCGTTCGCGCGTGGCGACACCCAATCGCCGCGAGCAAGCAACCGTGGGACCCACGCACTGCGGCGCTCGGAATCACCGCCGCCGCCGTGCTCTGGTTCACCCAGGTCTCGATCGTCGGCGTCACCGGCCCCGAGGCCCGCTGGACGGGCTATCTCCTCTCGCAGGTCGGCGTCGACGCCGGCTCGTTCGAGTACTGGGGGTCAATCCTCTTTCAGGGCCAGGGCGTCGGCGTGACCGTCGACATGGTGATGATCGCGTTCGTCATCGTCGGCGCGTTCCTCGCCGCCCTCTGGAGCGGCGACTTCGCCCTCCGGGTCCCGAAGCGCCGACGGCTCCCCAACGCCGTCGTTGGCGGCCTCATGATGGGCGCGGGCTCGCGGCTCGCCCCTGGCTGCAACATCGGGAACATCTACTCCGGCATCGCGGAGCTGTCGATCCACTCGTTTATCGCAGCCGTCGGCATCGTCGCCGGCGTCTACGTGATGACCCACTGGATCTACCGCGAAGTCGGCTGTGCGATCTGAATCGCTCGCTCACTGCCACTCACAACACGATACACGATTACAATGCCATCCATCGACGACGTCACGAACACGCCAGACGAATTGACCGACGACGACGCCGAAGCGCTGCTCGAGGAGGCCGACCTCGTCCAAGATATGACCGGCGAGGTCTGTCCCTATCCGCAGGTCGAGGCCAAGAAAGGCCTGCAGGAACTCGAGGCGGGCGAGTTGCTCGTCCAAGAGACCGATCACGTCCCCTGTACGGAAAACGTGCCCCGCGCCGTCGGCGACGACGCCGAGGCACAGGTCTGGCGCAGCGGCGACGCGACCTACCGCATCTACCTCCGAAAGCGAGCATGATCGAGGAAGTCTCCACCGAGACGGTTCGCGAACGCCTCGAGCGCGGCGACGAGTTCGACCTGATCGACATCCGTGAGGACGAAGACTACGCCGACGGCCACCTCCCCGAGGCTGACCACGTCACTATCGAGGAACTCGAGGAGACCGTCGTCGACCGCGACTGGGCTGACGAGGTCGTCGTCTACTGTTACCGGGGCAACTCGTCGATTCAAGCCGCCCGGCTTATCACGGAGTACGGCGACGCCGAGCGCGTCGTGAGTATGGCCGGTGGCTACCAGGACTGGGAGCCGCTCGAGGCAGTGGCTGCTGACTGAGTCAGCGCACAGCAGCCAGCGGCTTACCGCGAGCAAGCCTACGGTGCCGGCGGCTCGCCGTCGTACGCGTCGTGGTCGCCGTAGAAGTTGCGCATCGCGAACTTGAGTTTTCCCGGGTCGATATCGATCAGTTCCTCGCGTTCTGCGTGGGGAAACGTGCCGTTGACGCTGTACTTTCCCAGCTCCGACTTGGCCGACCGCGAATAGCGCCGGTCGAGCAGCGCGCGGACACCGACCTCGTCGGGCGACCGGAGGACCCGACCCAGCGCCTGTCTGGTCTTACGGACCGTCGGAATTTCGACTGCATAGCGCCAGCCGGTGTCGGTGCCGTCGAAGGCGGCGTCGTAGGCCTCCTGGACGGCCTCGGCTCGGTCATCTAGATGCGGGTAAGGTACGCCGACGACCAACACAGTGTGCGCGTCGTCGCCGTCGAAACTCACTCCTTCCGCGAGGGTGCCCCACAGCGAGGTACATAACACTGCATCGTCGTCCGCGACGAACTCCTGACGAAGGTCTTCGACGGCCTCACCCGGCTCGTCCAGATAGACCGGCCGGTCGCTTCTGTTCTCGAGGCGCTTTGCGTACCGGCTGGCCTCGCCGTAGTTGGGGAAGAAAGCGAGCGTGTTACCGGGCGTCATCCGGACGGCGTCGTGGATCGTTTCGGTCACCTCGTTCTGGACCACGGGATCATCACGATCCGATGAGAACAGCGGCGGCGTCTCGACGGCGTACGTCCGGCGGTTTTCCTCGGGGAAGCCGAGTCCGTAGGCCATCGTCACAGCGTTCTCGAGTCCCAGCACGTCTTCGGTGACCTCGAACGGCTGGATGGTCGCGCTCATCAGGACTGTGGCATGAACCTCCTCGAAGAGCCGCCCGGTCACCTGCCGCGGGAGGCAGGTGTAGAGTTCCGCGCGCCCATAGACCTCGTCGGTGCCGGCGTCGCGTGTAACGGAGACGACCGGGTAGAGCCCGTCGTTGGACCCTTCGTTCATCCACGCGCTGACAAAGGCCGCGGCCTGTAGGGTCTGACACTCCGTGCGCGTGGCCGTCTCGCCCTCGCGATACGCTTCTTCGTACTCCTCGTCTAACTCCTGGCCGAGTTGCATCGCAGCCTCGAGGTCCTCACCGATCCCCTGCCCGGAGTAGCGCTGGAGAAACTCGAGGGTCAGATCGTCCTTGCGGTCGTCGTTTTCGATCGGGACGTCCTCCCAATTTTCGCTGATCTGCTCGCGTTCGCCGAAGCCAAAGGAGTCCTCGTAGGTTTCGACCAGTGCGCGGTGAAAGGCCGAGAGGACGTTCGCGGCGTCGTCCGCGCGTGGATCGTCCGTGTCGGCGAGTTCGTCCAGCGCCGAGTCGAACGTCCGCTCCGAACAGGTCCGGGTGGCGTGCTCTCGAGCGGCGTCTTCGACGTTGTGAGCCTCGTCGAAGACGGCGATGACGTCCTCGGGGTCGCGGCCGAGCCAGCGAAAAAACTGTTCGCGGATCGTCGAATCGAGCAGGTGGTGGTAGTTGCAGACGACGAGATCGACGCCTTCGATGCCTTCCTTTAAGAGTTCGTACCCGCACAACTGCTGTCGGTCGGCGTACTCGTAGATCTCGTCGGGCGTGCGAACGTCCTCGAAGAGCCACGCGAAGAAGTCATCCGTGTCTCCAGTCAGGTTGTTCCGATAGTAGTCACAGACGTTTTGCTCCTCGAGATCCTCGAGTCGCTCTTCGATTGTCTCGAGTTCGTCCATCACCGCCGACCGGGCGTCAGCGGCCGCACCGTCGCCGTCTTGACTTTCGGCCAGCAGTTCGCGCTGGCGGCGCTCGAGTTGCGTCTGATCACGTTCGGCGTCGACGAGGGCGCGAGTGTTGTCCCGCAGGGCCTGACACTCCTCGTAGCCGACATCGATATGACACATCGAGGACTTGCCTTTGAAGACGACCGCACGAATCTGTTCTTCGCGTGTGATCGCGCGGGCCTCGGCGACGAACTGCCGCATCTGCTGGTGGACGTTCGTCGTGATGACGACCGTTTTGTCCTGCTCGCGGGCGACTTCAAGCGCCGGCACCAGCGACGAGAGGGTCTTGCCGGTCCCACAGGCACCCTCGAAGAGGACGTTCTGGCCCCGCGTGAGGGCGTTGTGGATGCGGTCCATCGCCTCGCGCTGATTCTCGTACGGCCGGTCGTACGGGAAAAAGCGCAGATACCCGGTCTCGGACACAGTCCGTGAGTGGTTCGCGCTGCGATAAAAACGTTCGTCTCGATTCGATCGTCGTTCCCCGATCGGCCGGGAGTGTCGCCGTCCAGCCGACCGGCCGGCAACCGCGCGGTCTAGGTCCATATATCTCGAGACGCTGCCTCCGGTATGGCAATCCCTGGATACGATGCCAGTACCGTCGCGGAATACAGCCTCGAGCAGGTGGGTGCCCGGGTCGCCGTCGTGGCGAACGTGGTCCCGGCGGCGTTCGGGCTCGCCGGAAGCGACACCGAGGTGCCGACGGCTGCGCTGAGTGCGCCCGTCGACTGCATCGCGTGCGACGAGCTTCGAGCGGTCGAGGCGATCCGGATCACACTCGATTACGATCCGACAGCGCTGCCACCCGGTGCGAGTCCGACAGACGTCGCGGTCGCCGTCGAAACCGGAGCGGGGTGGCAGCGATTTCACTCGACAGTTGATCTCGAGGAAACGACGGTCACGGCAGTGCTGAACGACCAGCCGCCGGGATCGACGGTGGTCGCCGTCTACGACGATCGAAACGAGGAAACCGGCGAGTAGGTAGTGCGGGCGTCGCTACGCTTCGGGTTCGATGTAGACGCGCTGGACCTGGTCGTTGTGGGCTTTCAGGGCACGCTCGAGATCAGTAATGCGGTCGTCGATCGTCTCGGCGTCGAGGGCGGGCTCAAAGGCGACATCGGCGGTGACGAGCAGTTCTTCGGCCCCGAAGTAGACCGTCCGGAAGTCGACGAGGTCGGTGACGCCGTCCCACTCCCTGACGATATCCCGGAGATCATCCTCGGCGGCTTTCGGGAGGCTTTCGCCGAGGATGAGCCGCTTGTTCTCCCAGGCGAGTGCGACGGCAAAGCCCATGAGCATAATCCCGATAATGAGCGCCGCGCCGGCGTCGTACATCGGATTTTCAGTGACTCGCGTGAGATAGATCCCGAAGAGGGCGATCCCCGCGCCGGCGAGTGCAATAGTGTCCTCAGTCAGCGCGGTCAGCGTCGTCACGTCGCTGGTCTTGTGAAACGCTTCGCGGAAGGTCGTCCAGCCGTACTCGTCCATCTGCCGGCTGATCCCTTGGTAGGCCTTCCAGAACGCATAGGATTCGAAGACGATCGCACCGAGCAACACGGCATAGTTGACGTAGACCGGATCGAACGTCTGTCCGAGTAGCGTGACGTCCTCACTGGCGCGGTGGACGCCACCCGCTCGCAACGCGCTGATCCCGTGGCGGGCGCTCTCCCAGCCGGCGATGCCAAAGAGCATAACGCTGACGAGTAAGCTATAGAAGAACTGGGCCTTGCCGTGGCCGAACGGGTGGCTGCGGGTGGCTTCCTGTGCGCCGTACTTGATTCCGATCAGCAGGAAGACCTGATTGCCCGTGTCCGAAATCGAGTGATACGTCTCCGACAACATGGCGGGACTCCCCGTGAGCAGAAAGCCGCCGAACTTCAGCGCCGCGATCGCGCCGTTTGCGAACAGCGCGGCGAGGACAACGGAGGTACTACTGGCCATCAGCGACGACTACGAACGGCCCTCCCAAAAGTGTAAGCCGGTCTAGAGCCAACTGGCTCGAGTTCGATCCAACTAGCACGCCTCCAGCCCCGCGCCGACGGGCAGCAATCGCATCCGAAAGGAACCTGTCACTGCCGGGGCAACTGCGACCATGATCGCGATTTTCTCGGATACACACAGTCGCCACGGCAACGAACTCGAGGGCGAAGCGCTGACCGCCGCCCGCGAGGCTGACATCGTCGTTCACGCAGGCGATTTCACAAGCGAAGCAGCACTCGAGGCCTTCCAGGCGGAGTGTGACCGTTTCTTTGCGGTCCACGGAAACGCCGACAGCGCCGCAGTTCGAGAGCGCCTGCCGGCGGCCCGTGTTGTCGAGGGGGATGGCGTCCGAATCGCCGTTACCCACCGGCAGGACGGCGGCGAGACCGGACTCGCGATGTTCGGCCGCTCGCGCGGTGCCGACCTCGTCGTCTTCGGACACAGCCACCGGCCGACAGTCGTCGAGACTGACGATGTCACTCTTCTGAATCCCGGCAGTCACGCCGATCCGCGCGGGAACCGGCCTGGATTTGCCGTCCTCGAAAAACGCGACGACGGCGGGTTCGACGGAACGATCCGGCAACCAGATGAGATGCCTATCGAGTCGTTCGAGGTTCGGCCGGCGTGACGCGAGGCACAGAAACGGACGTCGAACGCAGACATGACGGCACGCGATTCGGACTGGGGGACGACGCCAGCGGGGAGCGACGCGAGGGCGATGTCAGAGGGTGCCGGCCGTCACGACGAACCTGGGGGGCAGGCAGCCGTCGCACGGCCGGTGTGTCGCAGGGAGGGCGACAGGCCTCGAGCACGAGGTCGCTACGGAGGGCGTGCCAGCCGACTCGAGGCCTACGTGGACGAACGGGACGCGCCACGTTATAGTCGGCGCAAGCTGAAATTCCGATTTTAGTTACAGCGGTACTGAGACGGATACAACCGACCGAGGTCGAAACGGTTAACCACAGTGACAGTGTAGCGGCCGCGTATGCTGGATACCATCATCGGCCTCCTCCCCGACGACCCCGTCATCATCGCGGTCGTCGCCATTTTGCTGTCGCTGGTCTTTTTCGCGTATCTCCTCTTGCGACGAACCGTCCTCGAGTTCCGCGATGGGATGCGCGGTGAGCGCTGACGACAGCAGGGCAGACGCCTCGTGTCGGCGACGCTCCGCATCACGAACCGTTTTTTCCCTCCCCTTCTAATACCGGGACATGGATCCACGCATTCGGGAACACGCCGAGATCATTGCCAACCACTCGGTCGATCTGGAGGAGGGTGACAACGTTATCATCGACGCCCATCCGGTCGCCGAGGACCTGGTCGTCGCGCTCCACGAAGTGATCGGCGATCAGGGGGCAAACCCCGTCACCACGAGCCAGCGAACCGGCAAGCGAAGTCAGCGGGCCTTCCTGCGGGCGTCCGACGGCGAGTTCGAGACGCCCGAGCACGAACGCGCGCTCGTCGAGCACAGCGACGTCTACATCGCGATCCGGGCCAGCGACAACGTCACCCAGACAAGCGACGTCGACCCCGAGATCAGCGCCGCCTACCAGCAGGCCCACCGGCCCATCTTGAACGAACGGCTCTCCAAACGCTGGTGTCTCACGCAGTTCCCCGCACCCGCCAACGCCCAGCTCGCGGAGATGAGTACCGAAGGCTACGAGAACTTCGTCTGGGACGCGGTCAACAAAGACTGGGAAGCCCAGCGCGAACATCAGGAACACATGGTCGAGATCATGGACCCCGCCGACGAGGTCCGCATCAAAAGCGGCGACACGACCGACGTGACCATGTCCGTCGCAGGCAATCCGACGCTGAATGACCACGGCGAACACAACCTCCCCGGCGGCGAGGTCTTCACTGCACCCCAGCCCGACAGCGTCGAGGGTGAGGTCCTGTTCGACATGCCACTGTACCACCAGGGTCGCGAGATTACGGACGTCTACCTCGAGTTCGAGGGCGGCGAGGTCGTCGACCATTCGGCGGCGAAAAACGAGGACGTCCTGACGGAAGTCCTCAATACCGACGACGGTGCGCGCCGACTCGGAGAACTTGGCATCGGGATGAATCGCGACATCGACCAGTTCACCTACAACATGCTGTTCGACGAGAAAATGGGCGACACCGTCCACATGGCCGTCGGTCGGGCCTACGACGACACCGTCGGCGAGGACAACGAACAGAACGAGTCGGCGGTCCACGTCGACATGATCGTCGACATGAGCGACGACTCGTTCATCGAAGTCGACGGCGAGGTCGTCCAGCGTGACGGGACGTTCCGATTCGAAGACGGGTTCGAGGAGTAGCGCGGTTCGGAGCGAACGAAGTGGGAAAGAATCGCGAGACGCGGCGCGCTCCATTCTCGAGGCAGTTTTATCGAAGCGTTTTCACGAGAGCAGCGAGGTGCGAAGCCGATCGGTCGGGCACCAATCGGGTTTATACGTCGGAAACCGAGATTACAGGTATGGCAATACTCGTCGCGTACGACGGCTCCGAACCCGCACAGAAGGCAGTCGAACACGCGTTTACCACGTATCCCGACGAGGAAATCGTGCTGTTGCGCGTCATCGAAGCGGCGGACGGCTCCACGGGAGCCGGGATCATGGCCGCACAGGAGATGTTCCGGGACCGCGAGGAGAAAGTCTCCAAGGAGCTCCCCGAGGAGATCAAAGCGATCGTCAGCGATCCTGACATCGACTTTCAGACCGAAACAGCCGTTGGCAAGCCCGCACGCGAGGTCGTCCGCTTTGCGGAGGACAACGACATCGATCACATCATCATCGGCAGCCACGGCCGATCCGGCCTCTCGCGGGTCCTACTCGGCAGCGTCGCAGAGAAGATCGTCCGTCGTGCACCTGTTCCGGTGACCGTCTTCCGCTAACTCGGGGACCTCGAGCGCGACCGCAATCAGACGTCGATAAGGGCCGTGACCATTTCTGAGACGACCGCGAGTTCGTCCTCGTTGATGCCGTGACCCATCCCCTCGTAGAGCCGTTTCGTCACGTCGGCGTCCATCGACTCGAGAACGGCAGCCGTCTCGTGGACCCGTTCTTTGGGAATATATGGGTCAGTGTCACTACAGCCCAGAAAGACCGGCGTCCCCTCGAGATCGCCGGGATACTCGTCGTCCAGTGTTTCGCCGATGAGCCCCCCACTGAGCGCGGCGAGTCCGCCGTAGCGGCGTGGGTTGCGCGCGAGATACTCGCTGGCGAGACAGGCACCCTGCGAGAAACCGATCAGCATGACCCGTTCGGTCGGAATGCCCGCATCGGCAGCCTCGTTGATCGCGTCGCTGATCGCCTGCAGGCCCGACCTGCGGCCGGGCTCGTTTTGCTCGACAGGCGCGAGAAACGAGCTCGGATACCAGGTCTGGCGGGCTGCCTGTGGCGCGAGGACGGCGACCCCCTCCTGAATGACGTCGGCGGCCAACTGGAGCATCCCTCGTGCGGTCGCCCCGCGGCCGTGGGTGCAGACGAGCGCCGCCTCGGCGTCTTCGAGGTCGGTCCCGGCGGTGGCGAGTTGCTGGCCCTGATGGGGGCCGTCGACGTGCTCGCCGGCGCTCATTCGAGCCCACCGACGCCGGCGCTGGCGTCGGGCAGGTCGTGTTCGACGACCTCGAGCCCGATGGCCTCGATTGCGCCGCGGAGGTGCTCGTCTTTGGCGTAGTCGGCCCCGTCTTCCTCGCGGAGTTCCTGAGCTTTGGCCAGCACTTCGCCGCGACGGTCGTCGGGGATTTCGTATTTGTCCGTCGAGAGTTCGATCACGAGCCCGTTGTTGTCGCGGGTGTAGATCGAGTGGAAAATGCCCCGGTCGAAGACGTTGTAGCCGTGGCCGGCGTCCTCGAGTGCCTGCATCGTCACCTCGTACTCGTCGGGGTCGATACTGAAACAGAGGTGATGCACTGCGCCGACACCGGCGCGCTGGCCGCGGGCAGACGGGCGGTCGTCGCTGACGAAGAAGGTCAGGATGCGGCCGTCACCTGTATCGAAGAACAGGTGGGTCTGTGAGGGATCGTCGAGATTCGGCTGGCGCAACACCAGCGGCATGCCGAGTAAGTCCTGGTAGAACTCGATCGTGTCTTCCTCGTTGGATCCCCAGATGGTGATGTGGTCGGTCCCCGAAGTGTGGACGGGGCTGTCGGGTAGTTCGTGCGTGACTGGCGTGGGTTCGTCGTGAGCCATCGTAGTGGGGTTGTGTGAGTCGGTTCGGTCGAATGAGTCGGCTATCGTCGCGTTCACTCCGCGACGTGTTCGCCGAAGACGCGCTCGGCGTCGGCAGGGACATCGAAGTCGTGGTAGTGTTCGCCTTTTACCGTCGAGAGGATGTTGAGTGCGGCGGCGGCACCGTCGCCCACGGAGATAGCGGCCTGCCACTCCTCGGGGCGGACCATCGCGCCGGTTGCATAGACGCCCTCAACGCTCGTCTCCATGTCGACGCCGACGTCGACGGTGTCGTCATCGGCGAACGCACAGCCAAGGTCGTCGGCGAGGTCGCGGTTCGCACCGGTCGCGAGCACGACGAAGTCGGCCTCGTATTCGCTGTCCTCGGTTTCGACGACGAAGCCGTCGTCGGCTTCGCTGACCGCGGTCACTTCCTCGTCCTGTCGGCGGTCGACGCCGAAGTCGTCGACCTGCTGGCGGGCCGTCGCCATGAACTCGCTGCCGCCGACCGAGCCGACCCCGAGGTAGTTGAACAGGTGGGCCTTGTGCATCCACGTCTCGTCGGTGTCGAACACCGTCGTCTCGAGGCCGTTTTTCGCCGTAAAGAGGGCTGCACTCAGTCCGGCGGGGCCGCCGCCGACAACGATCACCGATACGTCGTCCGAAGTCGTCTCGTCGCTCATCTGTAGTTACACAATGTTACTGCAGACGTATCAATCTAGCAGCGACCCCAACGCAACCACGTAACACCGATGTTAGTGGCTCAAATCGGGCCAGCGACGAGTATCGTCGGCACGGCAACGACGGCAAGCCCCTGTCGAAGCGTCAGGCCACGCGCGGCGGCGATAGCGTGGGCCCACAGATAGCCCGACCAGAGCGTACAGCCCACGCCGACGACGGTCGCCACAGCGAACAGCGGCTCGAACGCGGGCGGCGACGCGTAGATCCGTGCCGGAACTGTGACCCCGATCCGCCAGCTCTCGGTCGGTGTCGCCGGAAACGCAGCCAACAGCGCCGCGAGTGTGATGCCGTTCGCGAGAAGCTGGGGAACGAACCCCCAGGCGACGAGACTCACTGTTCGGTCGACGCCGGATTCACTCGCGATCGGCCACGACAGCAGGTAAAACAGCGCCGCAAACGCAATCCAAGCGACCAGCGGCACTGCAAGCACAGCCGCGAGCAGAACGCCCACGATCCCGGGAACGGACACCGCCCAGCCGGCTGTGACATACCGGAGCGGCGGGAACGCATCGAAGACCACCTCGTCGGGAATCACTGGCGACTCGAGCAACGAAAGCACCGGTGGGAGCACTCCCAGACACACTGCCCCGGTCGCGATGAGCACGCCGACCGACTGCGAGAGCGGCGGCACGTCGGCGTCGAAAAACGCCGCCGGATCCACGAGGAGTTGCCACAGGCGACCGTCCATACGTTCATGTTGGTGGCTTGAATATTGAGCGTTTGTGCTCGAGCGGACGGGACGCAGACGCAGGATTTGCGATTCGATAGTAAGCTGCTATACCAGCGTAGTTCTAGGCGTGCAAAAACTATCCTTCCCTAGCGGGCAGGATTTTTAGGGCGACAAAAACATTATTTTCGCAATCGAAAGACTTCTTTGTCACGGTACGCTACGAATGGCATACGCATGGAAACCATCATACTGGTGTTCGTCGCGGGACTGATCACCGCGATAGCCACGGGGATCGGTGCGCTGCCGTTCTTCTTTATCGATGACTTTAGCGACCGATGGAACGTCGGCCTCTGGGGGATCGCATCGGGCATCATGGTCACGGTGTCGGTGTTCGGCCTCATCGACGAGGGGCTGGCGTCCGCTTCGGGTGGCTTCCCCACGATGATGGTGGGTGGCCTGCTCGCCGGCGTTGTGCTGGTTGAAGTCGGCGACCGGGTGCTTGACCGCGTCGACATTGGCGACGACGCCGAACACGACCACGACGAGCCGACCGTCAGCGACGACACAAAGGCGGTACAGACCGACGGTGGGAGTCACGCACACGACGACCACGCACTGGAGGCAAAAGCGGTTGCCCAAGGGAACCCGAAAACCCTCCTGCTCATCCTCGGCATCCTCACGATACACAGTTTCCCGGAAGGTGTCGCCGTCGGCGTCTCGTTCGCCGAACTCGGCATGGACGGCGGGCTGCCGGTCCTCGGGTTCTCGATCCCGATCCTCGCCGTCTTCATGACGATCGCAATCTCGATTCACAACATCCCAGAAGGGACCGCCATTGCCATCCCGATGCGAGCAATGGGGCTCTCGAACTGGCGGATGGTCGGCGCAGCGATCTTCTCGAGCCTCCCACAGCCGATCGGTGCCGTCATCGCCTACGCGTTCGTCTCGTGGGCCCACTCGTTCCTCCCGTTCGGCTTTGGCTTCGCCGCCGGCGCGATGGTCTATCTCGTCGCCACCGAGTTCATCCCCGAAGCGATAGAGACCGGTTCGGACCTGCCGAATCACGGATACCGAGAGCTGGCCGTCGGCTTCGGCGTCGGGGTCCTCGCGATGCTGCCACTGGTAACGCTGTAACTCGTCTGCGCTGAGTCGGGCGTTTGCGACTGTCTTGTGCGCGTTCATGGGTTTCTCGGAACTTATTCAGCGCCATGCAGCGGGCGGCAACCCGCCTTGGGATGAACGTTTCTGAGCCCTGTTGTTCCAATTGAAACGGTGAGAGTCCGCTGGGTGAATCGCTTGACCACTCCCACACCGAGACTCGCACGACAGCGCGGCGGTGTTCAATTGTAAACGTTCAGCTACACCTCTTTGATATAGTGAACACTGGCCCACCGCACACTGCTCGCTCCCGATTGGGAACGTCGCGACCGATGGGCGCGCAATCTGGTGCCACACTTTTAATGGCGCGCGCGAGTGAGCCGCTTGAAGCAAGCCAGCTGACACGGAACCAGGTTCGCTAACGGAGCGCTGGATTAGTCTGGACTTAGCTTGTAGTATATATGTTCTCTCGTAGCTGGAATAGAACTTTAGCGACGTATGTCGCGTCTTTAGACTTCTCACTGATCTCCTCATCCTTTACAAGGTTCTCAACAGTATGGGCAGAAGAATTACCTTTATCTTGGAACTCTCTGATTTTGTAGATTAAATCTGAATCAACAGCGCTAGAAAATCGCTTAAGTTCATCTTTGCTCTTCTTTAGAGAATTAACGAGTTCATCGAAATTCTGTCTTCTTCCATTTTCTTTATCAAAATATAGTCCAATATCTTCTGGCGAATCATGATATGCTCTCAGCGAATCATAAATGAGATTTTCAATTAACTTTCGATAAAGAACATATGTGGCATTATTGGAATTTACTCTGTAGCACTGATTTATTTCATGGACTAATTGGAGGTAGAATCTCCCAGACACATCCTTATCGGAGATAGCAATGAAAGACCCATCGCGAGTCTCGTGATTTTTGACCGGATCAACCCACGGGAAATCAGATCCGCAACCAGAGCAATAGTTTGGTAGATCTCTTTTATCAAAAGGTCGAGGAACCTCCGAGGGTTTATTAACTGGTATGTGAGTATCCAGACAATTGGGACAGGTCTTGAAGGCCTCAGTGCCACATTCCGGACAAAAATCGGGACTATCAAGTCGATGGTCAGCATCCGGATTTGGATCTGTATCTAATACATGACCATTCTGACAAACCCTTGAATATAGCTTCATCAATAGCCAATATAGTATTTGATAAGACAATAAGGATTGTTGTCTTATCAGGCAGTAGTACATCACCGTTTCGAGTGTTTCAACTGGATTTCTGCTGTGCGGAGGTGGGGGTGGGGCGCTGTGATTTTTTGGCGCTGTCGCCGTGGCGACACCCGCCAGGGAGGGTTTCGTGCGAAGCGTAAACCGACCCCGCCGGCGTTGCGGTGCGATCGCCGTGCCGACCCCGGCCTTCGAGGGCCTCCGCGGCAACCGTCGAGCGATTCTCGAAGCTGTCGGACTGCAGCCGTAACAGGATCGATGGGATTTGAACCACGCCGGCGGCTCGCTATCGCTCGCCGCCGTCTACTTCAAACCCATCTCAGTGTACTACTGTCGCTCACGAAGTGTTCGCGACAGAAGCGGGCACGATGGGATTTGAACCCACGACCGTCGGATTAGAAGTCCGACGCTCTTTCCGGACTGAGCTACGTGCCCTCGAGTCAAAATCCACGACGGAACAGTATAAGCAGTTGGGATTCCGTCAGCCAGTATCCGACGAACCGCCCGAAAAAGAAAACCGGATGTCAATCGCATCGCCGTTACCGCTGCCCGGCGTCAGAACGCGACCTCGGACTCGTTGTCGCTCTCGGCTTCGGTGGTGTCGTCGGTCGACTCGTTGCTCGAGTTCGCGTCGGCGTCAGTGGACTCGTTGCCCAGTCCGCCGTCGGATTCGTTCCCGAGTCCACCGTCGTCGGACTCGTTCCCGCCGGTGCCGAAGTCACTGGATTCCGTAGATCCGTCGCTCGGTTCGCCCGACTCGTCGCCTGCCGTCTCGTTACTGGATTCACCGCTGTCCATACAACCTGCCACTGCAGCGATCAGTCCGGTGCCGACTCCGGCCGTGAAGTGACGCCTGTCGATGATCTTGTCTGTCATGATACGGCACCTGTCTCTGTCCCTGAGAGCCACATAACAGCGTATCTCCGTTTCATCGATCAATCTGAGTTTGCTCGAATGATGCAGCATTCGGACGATTGAGCGAGATACGACCGTCGAACGCGTCGGTTTCGCGTGAGAAATCGATCGATAGCGGACGCATAAGTCACCTCGACTCGAGGAGGGCAAATCCGACCAGACACACCTCGAGAGACACACCGAACCGGATTGCAACGTGACGAAATCGAGGGTAAAACCGTTGCAGCGAACCGGCACCACGAGAGCACACGGTCAGTGCGAGCGACGAACACAGCGTTTATGCACGTCTCGCCGGTACGGTTTCTCGATGCACGTCATCGGAACGGTGGGACTGCCCGGGAGCGGCAAGGGCGAGGCAGCCACCGTCGCACGCGAGGACGGAATCCCGGTGGTGACGATGGGCGACGTCGTCCGCCAGGAGACGGCCGACCGCGGGCTCGATCCCGCGAAAGACCACGGGACGGTCGCACAGGCGCTGCGCGAGGAAAACGGCCCGACGGCGATCGCCGAGCGATCGCTGCCGATGATCGAGGACCGCCTCGAGCAACACGAGACGGTGCTGGTCGACGGCATCCGCTCGGGTGTCGAGGTCGATGTCTTCGAGGCGGCCTTCGGCGATGCGTTCACGCTGGTCAGCATCGAGGCCCCCTTCGAGGTTCGGGCCGAACGGATCGACGACCGCGGCCGGGACGCAAGCGCCGCCGAAGGTGGCGAGGACCTGGCTGCCCGCGACGAGCGCGAGCGCGGCTTCGGGATGGACGACGCGATGGATCGGGCCGACATCGTCATCGAGAACACCGACTCGCTCGAGGCGTTTCACGACCGGATCCGCTCGATCATCCGCGGGACCGACGACGAGAAACGTACGGAGGCCGAAGCAGACCCATGAGTGAGATTTACCGCGTCGACGTCGAGGTGACGGCACCGGTCTACGACACCGAGGTCACGAGTCGCGTGATCGATGCCGTCGCGAATATCTTTCCGAACGCCGACATCGAAGAGGAGTTCGGCGAGGTTCGTGGCGAGGCCCACGCGATGGACCACTTCTCGGAGTTGCTCCACCGTCAGGAGATCCTCGATACTGCCCGCGGCGAATTCTTCTCTAATCGTGACGGCGAGAGTTTCTCC
The DNA here is from genome assembly GCF_900111485.1 of Natrinema hispanicum. Taxonomy (GTDB): domain Archaea; phylum Halobacteriota; class Halobacteria; order Halobacteriales; family Natrialbaceae; genus Natrinema; species Natrinema hispanicum_A. Next base: position 83,140 of record NZ_FOIC01000011.1, read on the forward strand.
TTCGCACTGAAAAAGCAGGCTGCCTTCGAGGACCACGTCAACTTCTCGGTCGGCGAACCCGACGAACTCGGCGAGATCGCCGTCCGTGTCCGGGTCGACGAGCCGAGCATCGAGGAGTATATCGACCATATCGCGCCGCCGACCGAAGACGGTCGGCCGGTCGACGCCTGAGCCGGCTGCTGTACCGCGTTCTCGGCAACTCACACGGCTGTTTGGGCGGCTCCGGCGCTGACCTGCTCGAGCCCGTCTGAGACGGACGCCTGTCAGTTAGTGCCGGCCGGCCGCGACCCGCACTGCGGCCGGGCCGGGACAGCGGGACAGCAGACCGTCTGAATCGATGTTGCGACACCACACAGAGTGTCGTGACCGTCAGCCTGCACGATACGACAGAACGGGGCCACAATGACTGATAGGGGTCGGTGCCGTACGGTCGTCAAATGCACGACACGATACCGGTCGCCGAGATCATGGTCGAAGATGTCGTCACCGCGCCGCCGGATGCGACCGCGACCGATGCAGCGACGCTGTTACGCGACGAGAGCGTCAGTTCGGTGATCGTGGCTCGAGCCGGTGAGCCCGTGGGGATCGTCACGGAAGGCGACTTCGCGACACAGCTCTGCGAACGGCAGGACCTCGGTCATGTTGATCTGTCGGCAGTCATGTCGACACCGCTGACGACGGTCGAGTCGACTGCATCCATCGTCGACGCCGTCGAGTTGTTGCAGTCGTCGCACATCGAACACCTGCCGGTTGTCGACGCTGCCGATGCCAACGGCGCGCTCGAGGGAATCATCACGACGACGGAACTCTCCTACTACGTGCCACACCTGGCCCATAGGCCGAGTCGACTCGAGGCTGCGCCGACGCGCCGACAGGTCAGGACGGACACGAAATACGAGCGCGACGACTGGGCGTTCGAGTTCCGCAGTGCAGACGAGTCGACCGTCTCGGTCGGCGACGTCGCACAGTTCTCGAAGTCGATCACTGACGACGATGTCGAGGCGTTCGCGGACGTAACCGGCGACACCAATCGGCTCCATCTCGAGGCAGCCTACGCCGCCGAGACTCGATTTGGCGAACGGATCGTCCATGGCGTCCTTGCAAACGGGCTGATCAGCGCGGCGCTCGCCCGGCTCCCGGGACTGACGATCTATCTCTCACAGGAGAGTAGCTTCCGCGCACCGCTTTCGATCGGGGACCGTGCCACCGCGGTCTGCGAGGTCGTCGAGGATCTCGGACGGTCGAAATATCGGATCGAGACCACCGTGTTAGACGGCAACGAGACGACGGTGCTGGACGGGAGCGCCGTCGTCCTGATCGACGAGCTGCCGCCGATGGCGACTCACGAACGCGACGCGCCAGCGACCGACTCATCCGACTAGTCGGAACAGTTCTGGACTGCCTCGAGTTCGGCTTCGCCCGTCGATTGGTGGGTTCTGGCGGTCGGGTCGCCGTCTGCCGCGGCGGCCGCCCCATCCGCGAACGACGTTGCCGCGTCGGTAAGATGTCGGTTCTGACAGATGGCCGTCTCGAAATAGTCGTCGAGTCCGTCGGGAGCGTCGGTCCGGCCGGACTCGAGCCGGTCGAGGGCTGTCGCAAACGTCGCTGCAGCGGTCTCAAACTCGCCCTGTGCGGCCTCGTACTCGCCGCTGTCTACGTGCGATTGCCCGCGCTCGAGCGCGCCATACCCATCATCGGCATCCAGCGTCGCGTCGTAAGAGCCGGCGAGCGTCTCCAGTGCCGTCACCACCTCACCGAGCGTGGCCGCGCCGTCTTCGAGGTCGGCGAGATCGATCCCCGCCAATTCGTCGAGCCGGTCGCCGTCGATAGCCGCGATCGTCGCGGTCGCCTCAGCGTGACGGTCACGCGCACCGCCGATCTTCTCGTAGCGGGCGTCGACGATCTCGTTTGCCGCCTCGAGATCGCCCGATCCCGCGAGTGCCGCGTTGACGGCGTCGATGTCGTCGGCGAGCGCGTCATCGGTGACGGTGACGGTCACGGCAACGAGCCCCTCGAGGACGTCCGCATACGAGCGAAGCGTTGCCACGTCGGCGGCCCGGTCGTCGCCCAGTTCGGCCGCGGCCGTCTCGAGGTGGCCGCGGGCCGTCTCAATGTGCGCTCGCGGCTCGGTCGGATCGAAGTCGACCGCCTCGGGGTTCTCGAGATCCTGGAGGTCGGTCAATGACTGTGCGGCCGTGTTCAGACTGCCCGCGGCGCGGTCGAGCGCGCGCTGACCCGTCCGATCGCTGACCGTCACATCGCTGTTGTCCGACGAGCCGGGAAGGCCACCGAGACAGCCTGCGACCGACGCAAAGAGCCCTGTACTCAGACTGGCCGCGCCGGTGCGGGCGAGATACTGCCGACGGTTCATTTCTACGGAACGGTTCGTCTAGAGCGATATTAACGTGGTGACACCGGACTCGAGCCGTATCGGTATTGATCTCGAGTTGGCTATTCGATGGCGAAAAAAGAGACGGCTTAGAACGGCCCCATACCGCCCATTCCGCCACCGCCACCGCCGCCTTGCTGTTGCATCTGTTGCATCATGCGCTGCATCTCCTTGTCGGAGCCCATGCCCTGGAACTGCTTGATCGTCTTCTCCATCATCTTGTACTGCTGGAGTAGTTCCCGGACCTGCTCCTCGCTGGTGCCCGACCCGCGGGCGATGCGTTCAATCTGGCTCGCGCCGATGGCCTTGGGATACTCCTTTTCGGCCTCGGTCATCGAGTCCATGATGACGCTGAACGTACGCATCCGCTGTTGCGTGACGTCCATCGCGTCGTCGGGCAGCTGATCTTTGATCCCGCCGCCGAAGCCGGGGATCATGTCCATCACCTGATCGAGCGGCCCCATGTTGTTCATCGCCTCCATCTGCTTTTGCATATCGTTCAGGGTGAACTGGCCCTGCAACATGTCTTCGGGGTCCCAGTCGTCTTCCTCGATCTCGGTCTGCTCCATCGCGCGCTCGACGCGCTCGGCGAGCTGGCTGAGATCGCCCATCCCGAGCAGCCGCGAGATGAAGCCGTCGGGCTCGAAGCGCTCGATGTCCTGGACCTCCTCACCAGTCCCGAGGAAGGCGATCGAGGAGTCGGTCTGATCGACCGCCGTCAGCGCACCGCCACCTTTCGCCGTCCCGTCGAGTTTCGTGATGACGACGCCGTCGATGCCGATCGACTCGTCGAACTGCTGGGCCTGATCCTTCGCACCCTGCCCGATTGCAGCGTCCAAGACGAGCAAGGAGGTGTCCGGTTGAACGACACCCTCGATGTCTTCGATCTCGTCGATCAGGTCATCCTCGAGCGCGTGGCGACCCGCCGTGTCCACGATATGGACGTCGGCCTCGCTGGTCGCCTCGAGCCCGTTGCGGGCGATCTCGACGGGATCATCGTTGTCCGGGTTGCCGTAGAAGTCGACCTCCGCGCGGGCACACATCTCTTTGGCCTGCTGGTAGGCACCGGGCCGGAAGGTGTCCGTCTGGATGACGGCCGGGCGCAGTCCCTTCGTCGAGAACCACCAGGCCATCTTCGCGGAGGACGTCGTTTTACCGGACCCCTGCAGCCCCGCCAGCAGGATCGTCTGTTCCTCGAGGGGCAGTTCGGTCGACTCGCCGATGAGGTCGACCAGCTCCTCGTAGACGATACGGAGGACGAAATCCCGCGCCGGGGTGCCGGCAGGGGGTTCTTCCTCAAGGGCGCGTTCTTTGATGTTGTCCGACAGCTCCATCACGAGCGAGACGTCGACGTCGGCGGAGAGCAGCGATCGCTGGATCTCCTTGACGATCTCCTCGATGTCTTCTTCGCTGAGTCGCGACTTCCCGCGGAGCTTGTCCAAGGTGCCCCGTAGAGAACTCCCGAGATCGTCGAGTACCATTTGCTCGGTCTACGGGGCGATGGCGTTAAAGGCTTTTTCTACAGCCGATCCGAACTGCTGGATCGGTCACCGAGACAAGTCGGACGGCGTCGGTGAGTATTTCACCCGACCGCGACAACGCCCGCATATGAGTTCCGACGCAGACGTCGACCCCTCCGAGTACGAAGCGCTCGCGGACGCGGACGTGACCATGCGCCAAAACGAGCACGGCCTCCACATCGCCGACGACGAGGTAACCGGCGTCTCGAGTCAGGGACAGACCCCCGAGGAAGCCATCGAAAACCTCGCGGCAGCGGTCGAGTCATATAAAGAAGCGACTGCTGACGATCCGGGCGACGACTGGCTCTAGATCCGGCTTGCAGTCTCGAGACGATCGTCGCGATCCATATGCGTCTGCGAACGCTTACGCGTCCGCAGGCCCGCTCTCGACCGCGCCGTCGTGCTCGCGCCATTCCGTGAGACTACCTTCGTAGAAGTGGATGTCTTCGTATCCGAGGGCGTTGAGGACCACGTAGGTGTGGCTGATCCGGCGGGCGGTGTTACAGTAGAGGACGATCTCGCGGTCGGGCGTGATCCCGCGGGCGGAAAGCAAGTCCTCGAGGGCGGCCTCGGGTTTCAGCCGCCGCGACTCCTCGTCGACGACCTCGCGCCAGTCGAATCGTACAGCACCCGGCAGACGCGCCTCCTCGAACTCGTCTTGCTCGCGCGTATCGACAAAGAGGGCGTCGCGCTCGAGAGCCGCTTCGACGGCGTCGTAGCCGACCAGCGGGCTCGCTTCGGGCTCGAGCGGCTCGGGCTCGTAGTCAGTCGGTTCGACATCGGGTGTCTCACTCGTGGTTTCGTACTCGCGGTTCCAAGCACTGAAGTCGCCGTCGAGCAGCCGGACGTCGTCGTGGCCGTACTCGATGGCGGTGAGCACGAAACGGGCGGCGAAGACGCCGTGGGTGTCGTCGTAGGCGACAATCGTATCATCCTCGCTGATGCCCGCGTCGCCGAGCAGATCGGCGAAGGCCTCGGCACCGGGTAACGTGCCCCGGTCGACATCACTGTCGTTGCGGTAGCTGTCGAATGGGATGTTCACTGCGCCGGGCAGGTGTCCGATGCCGTCGTATTCCCAGGCGTCTCTGACGTCGACGACGTGCACGGTCGGATCGTCCAAGTGCGCTGCGAGCCAGTCGGGGGACACGATGACGGAGTCGTCCATTAGCCGGCCATACGTGGCGCAGACCCGAGTACGCACCGGTATTACGACGAACAGTGGCTACCGAGACGGAGGCAAGACTTGCTTGTTCTCGAGGGCGGCCTCGGTCGCGGTCACGCACGGTGCGCTCGCGTGCGTCTTGACGCTGCCGAATACGGGCCCCGTCCGACCGATCCGCAGAATCGGTGTGGAAAGCATCGGCAAGTGTTTCCGACACGGTCGACCGGTGTCCGAATTGACCGGTTAGGCAGTTCCTTTGTGTATCACAGTTGTACGGCTGTGTATGGCAAACGACTACGCTACCGACGCACTCGTCACGGCTGACTGGGTCGAGGAGCACCTCGACGACGTCCAGGACGGCGATTCCGACCTCCGACTCGTCGAAGTCGACGTCGACACGGAAGCCTACGACGAAGTACACGCCCCCGGCGCGATCGGCTTCAACTGGGAAACCCAGCTGCAAGACCAGACCACCCGCGACATCCTCACGAAAGACGACTTCGAGGACCTGCTTGGCAGCCACGGCATCAGCGAGGACGACACGGTCGTCCTCTACGGCGACAACGCAAACTGGTTCGCCGCCTATGCCTACTGGCAGTTCAAGTACTACAGCCACGAGAACGTCTATCTGCTCGACGGTGGCCGTGAATACTGGCTCGAGAACGACTATCCGACCACCGACGAGGTACCTGACTTCGACGACGTCGACTACGACGCCGCCGGCCCGCGTGAGAACATCCGCGCCTATCGTGACGATGTCGAGAAAGCGATCGAGCGCGACGTGCCGCTCGTCGACGTGCGCTCGCCCGAGGAGTACTCCGGCGAAGTGCTGGCCCCGCCAGGACTGCAGGAAACCGCCCAGCGTGGCGGCCACATCCCCGGCGCGAAGAACATCTCGTGGGCCGCCGTCACCGACGACGATGGCACCTTCAAATCTCGCGACGAACTCGAGGAACTCTACGCCGAGGAAGGCATTACGGGCAACGAGACGACCGTCGCCTACTGCCGCATCGGCGAACGCTCGTCGGTCGCGTGGTTTGCCCTGCACGAGCTGCTCGGTTACGAAGACGCCGTCAATTACGACGGCTCCTGGACCGAGTGGGGCAACCTCGTCAGCGCACCGATCGAGAAAGGCAACTGAGACGGTCTGCTGTCGCTGTGGCCCGGCACACCCAATCCGTCATGCGAGTGCGCCGGTACTGATTGACAGGAATTCGTATGAGCCGCTGCTGCCATCCGTTTTCCGGCCCGCTGAGCGACCGCTCTCGCTATCACGCGAGGGAACATCACGCATGATCTCGACAGACATAACTCGAGCCCACCCGAAGCACTCGCCATGACTGATCCGGACACGTTCGTCGAGACCATCACCGAGGACAACCAGACCGCACTCTCGCGACTTGGCTCCTCGAAGTCACTGTACGCCGACACTGGGGGCGACATCGACACCGAGCCGGTTCTCGAGGCGACCGCCGACGCCGAGTACGCCGCCTGGCAGACGTTTAGCGCGTGGGCCGACGACGAGAGCAACGACGAGGTACAGGCAGCCTTCGAGACCACGGCCGAAGAAGAACGGGACCACTACGAGACCGTCGATGAGAAACTCGCTGCCGACGACTACGAACCACGGGCGACGCCACAGCTCCACGAGTACCTGCGCGAGCGCGACGATACTGTCGAGCGCGTCGGCGCGTTCGTCGGCCGCATCCTCGCGAGCCAGCGGTCGAAAAACCAGGTCGTCGGCTACTTCGTCGGCGACGCCGACCCACAGACCGCCAGCCTGTTCCGCGAGTTCGGGGCAGACTTAGACGACCAACTCGAGCGCGCGAAATCACTGCTCGAGACGGTCTGTGAGACCGACGACGACCGGGACCGGGCCGAGGACGCCGCGGCAGGTGCGATCGAGGCCGCCTACGACGAGTACGCCGAGTCACTCGAGGCGATGGGCGCGAACCCGAAGCCGGTCTGCTGACCCTCTCGGATGCCGACTTCCGGTTTCGAGCCGTCGTCTCGACCGTCGCAGTGGACGATCACGAACCGCCTCGAGCGCCCTACACGCCCTCGACCGTTTCCCGAAACGCGCCGATCGACGCGAGCGCGTCCTCGAGATTCGATGCGACGGCACCGCCCTCGTCGTCCGCGATGTCGTTCAGAATATGTTCGTGGCGTGCGAGTTGACCGTGGTCCGGACCACGGTCGGCATGAGCGTAGTCGTCGAACGTCGCTGCCTGATTCTGGAGTCGGTCCTGCGCCTCGTCGTCGGACGCGGCGTCGGCTGCCTGTCGGATCGATTCGGCCGCGTGCTCGAGTTCGTCTCGACTCATACGGGTTGCTTCGCCGGAGAGTAGCAAAACGGTTTCAACACCTGTCAGCTCGAGGAAACGGCACCTGCGGAGATGAGGCTAGTCGCTCGCACTCAAAGGACCTGCTCGAGTTGGTCCTCGAGGTCGAACTCGGCGACGCTTGCGACCGTCATATCGGCGACAGCGTCGCGGAAGTTCGTCCGGTAGCTGCCCGGCCCCGTATGGTCCATCTCACCTGCCCGCTCGCCAGCGAGACCGAATGCGAGCGTGCCGTGGACGGCGGCTTCGTGGGGATTCTCGAGGGCGGCACAGAAGGTCGCGACGGTTGCACCGAGCATGCAGCCGGTGCCGACGACCTCGCCGAGCATCTCGTGGCCGGCAGTGAGTCGGACCGCGCCGTCGGCGTCCGCGACGACGTCATCGACGCCGGAGGCAACGACGAGCGCGTCGGTCGATTCGGCGAGCGAACTGGCCGTCCGCTCGATGTCCTCGTAGTCGCCGACGGATTCGACGCCCTTGACCTCGGCTTCGACGCCCGTGAGCGCGGCGATCTCGCCGTAATTGCCCTTGATGGCGGTAAACTCGATCTCCGAGAGCAGACTCTCGGCGACCGCCTCGCGCGAGGGTGTCGACCCGACGCCGACCGGGTCGAGGATGACCGGGATGCCACGCTCGTTGGCGTTCCGGCCGGCTTCGTGCATCGCCTCGACGCGGTCATCCGGTATCTGGCCGGTATTGATCAAGAGGGCACTCGAGAGATCGGCCATTTCGCCAGCGTCACCGGGCGAATCGGCCATCACCGGCAGCCCACCCCAGTGGAGGATCACGTTCGCGACGTCGTTGATCGTCACCGTGTTGGTCAACGACTGAACGAGCGGTTCGGTCCCGCGAACCGTCCGGATCGAGTCCGTGAGGGCAGCGGCGGCGACATCGGTTACACTCATCGTCCGTGTTCTCCGGTAGCAACCGACTTTGTAGTTTCGATGACATCAGTAAGCGCCTCGGTCGCGATACGGGGCTGTGAGGCCGCCGTGATCTCGCTGACGACGGCAACGCCGGACGCACCCGCCTCGACGACGTCCCCCGCATTGTCGGCCGTGATCCCGCCGATGCCGACGATCGGGATCGAGACCGCATCGGCGATCGCGGCGATCCGCTCCGGGCCGACGCCGTCTTTCGCGTCGTCGACGTCCTTCGAGGAAGTGCCGTAGACGGCTCCGACGCCGAGGTAGTCCGCCCCGTCGGCTTCAGCTTCTCGAGCGGCGGCAACTGTCGACGCCGAACAGCCGACGATCGCGTCCGGTCCGAGCAGGTCACGAGCGACTGCGACCGGCAGGTCCAACTGGCCGACGTGGACGCCGTCGGCGTCGATCGCCTGTGCGATGTCGATCCGGTCGTTGACGATCAAATCGACGCCCGCCGCGGCCGTGAGCTCGCGTAGTTCGTGACCGAGTTCGTACCGCGAGTGGGCGCTCATCTCCTTTTCGCGCAACTGGACGGCGTCGATCCCGCCGTCGATGGCCGCACGAACGATCTCCGGCGTCGTCCGATCGCCTGACAGCGACGCCTGCGTCACGAGGTAGGTCCGCCAATTCGAGGGATTCACGGACGATACCAGTCGGTGGTCGTACTAAGCGGCTTCGGTCGATCCGGTGATCAAACTCTCGGTCGACTGGTTTGACGGCGAAACGAACGACCCACGTTCTTGGCACTCCTCACCATACTGCCGCCATGGCATTTGATCCCGACCGTATCACGACGGTCACGTTCGACTCCTACAGCACGCTCGTCGACGTCGATGCAACCGCAGCCGCGCTCACGGAACACACCGACATCGACGACCCAACACCGATCTCGCAGACGTGGCGGGAGCGCTCGATGCAGTATACGCTCGTCGCGACCCACCTCGAGGACTACGAGACGTTCTACGAGATCAACCGGGACGCGCTCACCTACGCGCTTGCGGCCCACGGGCTCGACGTGTCCCCCGCCGACCGCGAGGCAATCCTCGAAGTGTACCACGAACTCGAGGTCTTCGACGACGTGCGAACGAGCATCGAGCGGTTGCACGAAGCCGGCTACGACACGTACGTCCTCTCGAACGGCAATCCCGAGATGCTCGAATCGATGGTCGACCACGCCGGCATCGAGGATCTCGTCGTCGAGACGATCAGCGCCGACGAACTCGAGACGTTCAAACCCGATCCCGATCTCTACCGCCACGCTGCCGGCCGGACGGGGACGCCGATCGACGAACTCGCCCACGTCTCGGCGCTGTGGTTCGACGTACAGGGGGCGATCCACGCCGGGATGCAAGGCGTCTGGCTCGACCGAAAGGCGACGCCATGGGACCCCTTCGGCGCAGAACCCGATCTGATCGCCGACGGACTCGATGACCTGGCGGATCGGCTATCGTAGCCACTGATAGTCACTGTCCCCTGACCACACGAGGAAAGCGCGGTTTAGAACGACCTCGCCGAGAAGCAATGCTCTGCGGTCGAAGCTGTCCGAGAAGGATCCGTTCTCCCGTCGTATCTTCACCTTATGACCAGAGGCACTTAAAGAACGACGGCAGGTCACACGCAGTGAGGGGTCTATCCGACAACACAATATCGTTGCTACTGGCTTTCGCATCTCGAGGAGGGCGCGCTGGGTCCGTCGCGTCACCGCGAGAACTGCCACGAGGTGCGAAAGTCGCAGTTGTTAGCCGGTCATGTTTCCGTCGGTCTCGTTTCCAGTTTCGTTTCCGGTTTCGTTTCCGGTTTCATTCCCGCCACCACCGCCGCCACCGCCGTCTTCAACCCACCCGATATCGCCGATCATCGTCGTCGGATGGACTTGACAGATGTACGTCGTCATCTCCCTGCTGGCCTCGAACTCGAGCCACTGGTCTTGGGGTTCAGTGACGACCTCAGTCGCGAGGTCGTCGATGACCTCGTCGCTTTCATCACGGATTTCGATATTGTGCTCGGCACCGTCACCAGTCGTCCAGCCGATCTCGTACGTTTCTCCTTCCTGGAGGATCAGCGTCGGGTTCACCTCGCCCTCGATCGCCGAGGGTGCGATCCCTTCCCACCCGGACGTCTGCCCATCAAATTCGATCGCCGTACCGGGCTCGATCTCTATGCCACCACCGCCACCGCCGTTACCGCCATTTCCGCCATTCCCACCACCACCACCGCAACCGGCGACAAGCGCTGTCGACGCCGCGACACCTGTCAGCTGAAGCATCCGCCGCCGGGAGATGTGCTCATCTTGTGCCATCGTACGACGCTCAACGCCAGTACAAATAGCCCAATTCCCGTCCAATGCATGGTGGTCAAATCGGATTTGATAGAGTCGCACTGTCAGAAGAAAGCACGGGACGGTGCACCCAGACGAAAACGCGATCGGAACCCCCATATCGGCCGCAACCAGTATATCGCTCCGTTATGCAAGGTGCGATCGTCTCACGGCCGCTGAGTCCCCTCAATCGAACGTTACGATGTGACCGCCGGACCCCGATCGATGGCTGATCTGCTCGGTATCTTCGGCTCTGCAATCGGGCCGATCATCGCCATTGCGGGTGTCGGCTACGTACTCGCAACCGTCAAGGAGATCGATCCGGAGCCGCTGAACACGGCTGTCGTCTACGTACTGGCACCCGCGCTGGTCTTTCACAGCCTCGCCACTACGCAACTCGAGGCGGCGACGCTCCTGCGGGTCACGATCGGCATCGTCGCGTTCACCGCGGTGATGTGGGGGATCGCCGAACTCGTCGGACGCGCCGTCGGCGAGGAAGAGCCGGCGCTGAGCGCGCTGGTGCTGGTCGCGATCTTCTGTAACTCGGGGAACCTCGGGATTCCCGTCTCCGATTTCGCGTTCGGCGACCTCGGGCGCGGGACGGCCGTCCTCTTTCTCTCGGTCCAGTCGGTGTTGATGTACACCGTCGGCGTCTACCTCGCCTCCCGAAGTAGCGGGTCGGCCGGGCTTGCGGGCGTCCGTCGAGTGTTCTACATTCCGCTGGTCTATGCCGTCGGCGCGGCGCTGCTCGCGCGGGCACTGAATCTGGTCCCGCCCGAGGAGACGGCAGCGATGGAGACGCTCCAACTCGTCGGCGACGCCGCGATCCCGCTCATGTTGCTTATCCTCGGAATTCAACTCGCACGCACCGACACCGCCGCGGCGGTCTCGCGGGCTTGGCCCGCAACGGCGCTCAAGATGGGCGTCGCACCCATCGTCGGCCTTGGAATCGCGCTTGTGCTTGGCTTTGAGCAACCGACCGTCGCGCGCGTGTTCGTCCTCGAGACCGCGATGCCCGCCGCTGTGACGCCGCTGATTCTCGTCATCGAGTTCGCCGGCAGCGCCCGCACCGAGGGGGTACTCGTCTCCGAATACGTCTCGACGTGTGTCTTTCTCACGACCCTGCTTTCGATCCCGGCGCTGACACTCCTCATTGCAATCTTGCAATCCGGCGTCGTTATCTGACCGAGTCGGCGTTTTCAGCCGAAACAGGCGACGAGTTCGCCGTGTGTTCGCGGATCGGGTTCGAACGACAGTTCACCAGCGACACCGTGGTATCGTGCCCGGAGAACGACGTGCTCGTCGACGTAGTAGACGGTGTGGATGTCCCATTGGTCGCGTGGGCCGGTGGCTGACTGCTGGGTCCCCAGCCGGAGATCGTAGCGGATCGCCACCATGATCGCTGGGTTCGACGATGAGCCGAGCGTCCGCGTTCGATAGCCCGTCCGTCGGAGTTCGAACGTTCGTGTTGTCGCGCCATACCGGGCGAGAAATCCGTTCTGCCGATACGACCGCTCGAACTCGGTGACGTATGCGACTGTCTCGTCTCTCAGTGACGAGTCGGCCGATCGGTCGCGAACTGCGGCGGGGCTGAGCGCCGACGGCGGTGCCGGATACGGGTTGGGCGCGAGTGCATCGTCGTCGGCCGGTGCAGGAGGTTCGGGACGCACAACCGCGTTGCACTCATACCAGTCGGGGGAAACGGTGCCGGACTCGAGTGACGGTGTCTCCGTGGCGTTCGATCCGCGCTCGAAACCGCCCGCTGTAACCGCCACCGTGGCCGTCACTGATGCGAGGAGGGTACGCCGGGAGGGAGGGCGGCTCATACATGGACGTTTCTGACAGATAATAAGTGTCTTCTGAAATGGTCGACAATTGATATGATCGGCGATCGCCGGGCGGTGGCCTACTCCTCGTCTTCGCCCAGGAGCCGGTCGACCATCTGTTCGGGGTCGAACCGTTCGAGGTCGTCGTAGCCCTGCCCGACGCCGAGGAACAGAATCGGCTTCCCGGTGACGTGTGCGATCGAAATCGCTGCCCCGCCGTTGGAGTCGGCGTCCGCTTTCGTCAGGATTGCCCCGTCGATTTCGGCGGCGTCGTTGAACTCGCGGGCGCGGTTGACCGCGTCCTGTCCGGCGACGGCCTCGTCGACGAACAGCGTCATGTCCGGGCCGACGACGCGGTCGATCTTCTCGAGTTGGTCCATCAGCCCCTCGTCGGTATGGAGTCGACCCGCCGTATCACCGAGGACGATATCGATATCGTTGGCCTCGGCGTACTCGACGGCGTCGTACAGCACCGCCGCGGGGTCGCCACCCTGTTCGTGGCTGATACACTTCGTGTCCAGCGCGTCGGCGTGTTCCTGAATCTGCTCGTTGGCCCCGGCACGGTAGGTGTCACCGTTGGCCATCACCGTCGAGTAGCCGCGTTCCTCGAAGTAGCGGCTCAGCTTCGCGATCGTCGTCGTCTTGCCGACGCCGTTGACGCCGGTGAAGACGATCGTCACGGGCTTGTCCTCGATAGCGATCCGCTCGTTGAAATCGAACTGCCCGACGCTGATCACGTCGTATATCGCATCGTGTAAGGCTTCCTCGACGACCTCGCCGGTCGAGGTCGTAAACGTCCGTGTCTCGCCGATCAACTCGTCACGGAGATTGTCGAGGATTTCCTCGGCGACGCCCATCTCCACGTCGCTCGAGAGCAACGCCAGCTCGAGTTCGTGCAAGGGCCCCTCGAGGTCTTCCGCTTCGATGACGAACTTCCCTTTGACGAGAGATTTGGCCTTCGCGCCGAAGCCGGTGCCGCCGTTAGCGTCGGTGTCGGCGTCAGCATCGGCGTCGGTATCGGTATCGCCGGTCGCCTCGTCTGTATCGCCCGTCGACTCCCGAGCATCGCTTGTCTCGGCCGGGTCCGCGGGCGATGGTGAAGGCTCGTCCTCGGTGGGCGTCTCCACGTCCGACTCCGCGTCGGTATCAGCGTCAACGTCTGTGTCGGCGTCCGCGTCCGCGTCGCCGCTAGAGCCGCCGAAGAGCGATCGCGCCTTAGCACCGATCCCGAGCCCGCCACCGCTGTCGTCGTCGCCCTCGTCCGCCGGTTCCTCGTCGGACGTCGCCGTCTCTGCGGGCTCGTCAGCAGCCGTCTCCGAAACCGAAGCGGCGTCGTCGGCCTCGAGACGGTCGGGAGCGGCATCGGTCGCCGACTCCTGCCCTGCAGACCCAGCCGCGTCCCCAGATGCGGACTCGGTCGTCTCTGGCTCTGGCTCCGGTTCCGGTTCCGTCTCGGCCGTGGCTGTCGCCGGTGCAGCTGGCTCATCGGCCCCCGGGTCGGGGGTAGTATCGGTGGCTTCCGCAGCGTCGGGTTCCGCCTCCGATTCGACGGTCTCGAGTTCTTCTTCCTCGAGGTCGGCCTCGTCGACGTCCTCGACGTTCTCTTCAGCGGCTTCTTCAGCGCTGTCGCGGAAGCTTCCGAGCTTCTCTTTCAGGTTATCGAACATAGGTATCGAGTGGGGACCGCCGCGTTACTCGTCGGGGCCCTGGCCCTGTCCCATCTGCTGCATCTGCTGTTGCATCGCCTGCTGTTGGAGCTGCTGGGCCTGCTGTTCGAGCTCGCTGCTCTCGGTCTCGAGTTCGGCGATCTCCTCGTTGAGCTCGTCGATCTGCTCGTCGAGGCGCTCTTTCTTGTTCTCGAGGGCGTCGACGGCGTCGGCTTCCTCGAACTCCGCGGCGTAGTCAGCGCCGAGTTCGACGATCACTTCGTCGATGTTCTCGATGGTCGTACGGAGGTACGCACCGCCGCCAAGCGGCATCTGGACGGTCGAGCCGGTCTCGAGCGTCTCGACGGCGTCGATGGCCTCGTCGACCTCGGTTTTTTCCTGCTGGATTGCCTCGACGTTCGTCTGGAGGCTTTCGATCTGTTCTTCGAGTTCCTGAAGCTGCTGGGAGAGCTGCTGAAGTTGCTGTTGGCTCATTGTTCGGATACCTCGTCGAGTTTGATTTCGGTTCGCTTGAGTCCGTGCTGGCTCCCGAGCTGGGAGAGCGTGTGTTCGCGGGCGACGTTCTCGTTTTCGGCCTCGATGCTCGTCTCGAACGGCGCGTAGCCGTCGCGGCTCTTGAACTGACCACTGACCGTAAATTGACTCATGGCTACCCCTCCGGCAGGCAGTCGGAAGAATCTTCCCTTCCGGTTCGGCCGTTCGGAGCCGACACGAAGAGATGCCGAACCGACGGCGACCGCGGAGCGCCCACCGATGGAGGGTCAACGATTTTACCGCGTCGGGCCGAATCCGCGGGCATGAGTGAACTCGATCCCAGCGAGTTGTTGCCCAGCGAGCGAATGCAGACGCAGGCCCTCGAGGGCGACGTGACACAGATTCACCGCGGGAACCAGTACGCCGACGAAGGTGATACGTTCACGATCGACGGGACGACCTTCGAAGTGACCGACATCCGCGAGCGCACGCTCGGCGATCTGACCGACGAAGACGCACAGGCCGAAGGGATGGACGACCTCGAGGCGTACAAGCACGTCCTCGATCGTGCCCACGAGAACTTCGAGTGGGACGACGACAGCGAGGTCGTGTTACACCGGTTCGAACGCCAGTAACAGAACGACGGCGGCCGAGACAGTACTCGAGTCCAGAACCGGTCGGTTCAGTTCAGTCGAGATAGCCCAGCGCGTCTTCGATCCGGCCCAGTTCGGGTCCGGTCGTGTCCTCGCCGACGACATAGCCGGTGTCGTTGGCGAGCAGGCCGGAGCCGACCAGCGGCGCGCCGTAGTTGACCGTGCCGACGTCGGCTCGCACGTCGAGGGCGTCCTCGAGCGCGTCGAGTTCCGCGTCGGTGGCCTTCGGATGACAAAGCACGCCGGTGTTGTTGGCGACGGCGGCGGTACCGACGGTGCGGACGCCGGCGAGATCGCCGCGTTCGACGGGCACGTCGAGCGTGTCCGTGACGATCTGGACCGCCTCGCGGGGCAGGTCCGGATGGACGTAGGCCCCATAGTCGTTCGCGAGGACGACGTTCCCGGCAGCGTTGATCGTCCCCGGCAGCTCGGCGACGGGCACGTCGACTGCCTCCTCGATCGTCTCGCGTTCGTACTCGAGGACGCGGGAACTGACGAGCAGGCCGTTTTCGTTACCCGTCGCTAGTGCGCCGACCGTCGAGGAGCCGCCGACGGTCGTCGGCACTGCTGACACCTCGAGTTCGTCTGTCAGGTCGGCGATGACGTCGTCGTCGATGTCGGGGCGAACGAGCACGCACGAGTCGGTCGCGCGGGCGAAGACGCCGACGTAGGCCGACCCGGCGAAGGCGAGGCGTTGCAAGTTTAGTCGGCGACCTCGGCTTCGACGACGGTTTCACCCTCTTCGTCGAAGCGGGCTGCGCGGACGCGCAGCTTTCGCGGCGGGTTGGAGCGGCCGTTCGCCCAGACTGCCTCGTTGATCGAGGGGTCCAGTCGAATGGCTTCCTCGTCGACCGCGAAGTGTTTCGCGAGGTGTTCACGGACCAGCCGCATCGCGTAGTCGGCGGCCGCGTGGTTGGCTCCCTTCTTGACGTCACGCAGTGGAACGGTTACGACGCGTTCCTCGAAATCACTTGCACTCATCGTTATTCGTCAGTGTCGTTTCGCCGCCAGTGGCGTCGCTTCGGGTTGCGCTGGACGTCCATGTCAGTCTTCATCATGACCCAGGCCGGCACCCGGCTGTTCTGGTTCTCGAGTTTGGCAAGCCGCTTCTTCTTGCCCTTCGATTTTTTACCCATAGTGGCCGGACGTAGCCCATGCTGGCTTAAAATCTTGTCCATCTCGCAGGGCACCCCGCCAGTCGCTCACGACGGCGATGAGCTACGAGTGATCACGGTCATCTCGGCGTCCTCGTCGACACGAGACGCCCGAACGCCATGCGGGGTATCAGGCCTCGAAGCGGCGCTCGAGGGTGCGGGTGATCGCCTCACAGGTGGCGTCGCTGAGGGCGGTCGTGTACGTCCAGGTGTCGATACCGTCGGTCCCGTCATGGCGAGAGAACTGATCGTGGTCGTAACAGCCGGTGCCATGAAAGCGAGTGCCGGAACCGATCCGGTCCCGACCGGCGTAGGCGGTAGCGATCGGCGAGATCTCGAGCGTGGTCGGGTCCGTCCGGATTGCCGTTCCGAGAGCGTGCTCACAGCGTGTCCCGACGACCTCCTCGGTGATCGGCTCTGAGAGGAAGGTGTGGATCGTCTCGTGGATCGCCATGTTCCGCGTCACGGCTCGCGAGTCCCAGCGTTCCGTCGCGCCGACGTTCACGACTGTCTGTGCGTCGCCGGTATCGCCTGCTCCGACCAGCGAGTTCGGCGACAGCGTGCCGCCGTAGCCGACCCGATAGTTCAGCGGTGACCAGTGTAACAGCACATGACAAGTGTTGCCGGCGAGCACATCGTGAGTGCGCAATCGCTCACGAAATCGGTCGAGGAGACGCTCGAGCGACGGGAGCACGGCGCCGGGGGACAGCGACCGCATGGACGGCGGAAACCGAATCGGACGCCCGCGCTCGATGGCGATCTCGAGGGACTCGAGCCGGGATTGCTCGCGGGCGTATGCAAGCACCTGATCGAACGCCGCCTCGATGGCCGCCAGCGCGTCACGGAACGGTGCCGGCCAGCTGCGACGCAATGCATCGAGCCCGTCTCCTAATCGCGCCTGGAGCGGCACGGAACCGGGGTGGACCCGAACGCGAACGGCTGCGTCGCCGCCGTGGCCGACGGCGGTCGTCTCCGACGCACCGACCGGCGAGACGAGGGCTGCGCCGCCGACGGCGGCGCAGATATCGCGGAGGGCTTCACGGCGTGAGACGTGCCACCAGCTGCGTTCGTTCGACGGGGACTCGTCGGAGCCGGGTGCCATCGTCGCACCGCAGATACATGACACCGGACCATTATTCCTCGTTCTGTATTTCGTGATTATATTCCGTATAGACGGGCTACAGTGAGCGTTCAGGGACCAGTCGGCGTTCGAACTTCTGGTCTGACGGCGGCAGCTACTCGAGGGGGAACGACGCGACCGTCGAGTAGACCGGCCCGTCCTCGGTGAGGGTGCTTTCGGTCAGGCGAACCTCGTCGACGCGCGTCTCGCCGATCGTCGGATCGCGCTCTTCGACGAGTTCCTGAACCAGTTCCTTCCCGCCGGCGTGTTCCATCCGCGCGAGCGTGACGTGGGGTGTAAAGTCGTGGTCTTCGGGGTCGAACCCCAGGTCGGTCGTCCGCGCTTCGATCGGTTCGTGGAGCGCGGTGAGTTGCTCGCCGCCCTGTTTGACACCGAGCCAGAGGACGCTGATGTACTCGAGGGTCGGGAAGACGCCTAGACCGCCGTAGCGGACGGTAAAGGGATCGACGCCGGCGTCGTCGACGGCTGCCTCGAGTGCCCGCTCGAGATCGGTGAGGCGATCCGCATCGACATCGCCGAGGAACTTCATCGTGATGTGGGCCTGCTCGGGATCGGTAAACGAGAGGCCACTGGCGTCTTCGAACTCGGCTTGCAAGTCGGCAACCGGCTGTGCGAAGTCGTCGGGAAGGTCGACGCTGACGAACAGTCGCATACTCGAGTCCTCGTGGGCAGCCTACTCAAGCGTGACGGGCAGGGGGCCGTGTAGTTAGGGACGCCCGTTATGTAGATCGGTACCACAGAAGAGTACAATGACAGACGTTGCCGTGATCGGCGGTGGAATCGGCGGCCTGACCGCGGCCCACGAACTCGCCGAACGCGGGTTCGACGTGACCGTCCTCGAGGCCAACGACCGCTTCGGCGGGAAGGCCCGATCGATGCCGATCAGCGACACACCGGACGCGCTGCAGGGCGAACACGGGTTTCGGTTCTTCCCGGCGTTCTACCGCCACGTCATCGACACGATGGAACGGATCCCCGACGGTGACGGCACTGTCGCGGACAACCTCGTCGAGACCGAGGCGACCCTGATCGCGACCACGACGGGCCCGGGCCGGATCGCCGAAACGCGCACGCCCGACTCGGTGCGAGGGTGGCTCGAGGCGTTTCGCCCGGCGTTCGCCGAGGACTTGCCCCGCGAGGACGTCCGCTTCTTGCTCGAGCGACTGCTGTACCTGCTGACCGCCTGCGAAGATCGCCGCGAGGGTGAACTCGACGACATCTCCTGGTGGGAGTTCATCGACGCCGAGAACCGTTCGCAGGCGTTTCGCGATCGGCTCGCCTACACCACCCAGGCGCTGGTCGCTCTCCGACCGCAGGTCGGGAGCGCCCGAACCATCGGCACCATCTATCTGCAACTGTTGTTCGGCCAGCTCGACCCGACGCGGCCGACCGAACGCATCCTGAACGCGCCGACGAACGAGGCCTGGATCGATCCTTGGGTCCGTCATCTCGAGTCGCTTGGCGTCGAATGCCGGCTGAACACGCCCGTCGAGCGACTCGAGTCCGATAGGACCCACGTCACCGGCGTCGTACTGGCTGACGGCGACACAGTCAGCGCCGACGAGTACGTCCTGGCCGTGCCGGTCGAGGTCGCCCCCAAGTTCGTCACGCCAGCGCTGCAACGGCTCGCGCCGGAACTGGGGCGCATCAAACGGCTGGACACGGCCTGGATGAGCGGCATCCAGTTTTACCTCTCCGAGCCCGTCGATCTGCCGCGTGGCCATCAGGTCTACGCCGACGCGCCGTGGGCGCTGACCTCGATCGCCCAGCGCGAGTTCTGGACCGGCTACGACCTCGACGAACACGGCCCCGACGACGTCGCGGGCGTCCTCTCGGTGATCGCCTCCGACTGGGATACGCCGGGAATCCTATACGAAAAGCCGGCGCGAGCGTGTACGCGCGAGGAGATCGCCGACGAGATCTGGGCGCAACTGAAAGCCCACCTCACTGCGTCCGAGGTGGGCCTGACCGACGACATACTCGTCGACTGGTTTCTCGATCCGGCAGTCGTCGAGACCGACGATGGGGCAGCGACGCAACGAACGGACAGTGACACCAGCATCGACCGCGTCGAGAACCGCTCGCCGCTGTTGATCAACACTGTCGGATCGCTGCGAAACCGGCCGCCGGCCGATGTCGGGGTCCGGAACCTCACGCTCGCGAGTGACTACGTTCGAACGAACTCGGATCTGGCCTCGATGGAGTCGGCGAACGAAGCCGGTCGCCGGGCAGCCAACGCGATCTGTGACCGACACGGAGCGCGCGGCCGAGCGCGGATCTGGGACCTCGAGGAACCCGCGGTGCTCGACCCGCCCAAACGACAGGACCGGGTTCGGTACCGCCTCGGATTGCCCCATCCAGCGGCGGTGACGCAGTCGCTTCGGGACGTCACTAGACGCCTCGGCGGCCGTGTGCAAGCGCCAGGGACGGTGCAGACGGAACGCCGTTGGTAGCCGGGTCGCAGCCCTTAACAGTCGTCGCTGCCACATACAACCAATGACTGACCGAGACGAGCGCGACCATCGCTTCTCCGAGGGAGAGGGCTTTGGCGATCCGTACGAGGAGTTCGATCTGGATCCGCCGGAGCTGGGCGTCGACCCGGCGAAGGTCGACCCGGTCGACTCCCGCGTCGTCACCGACACGTTAGACGAGCACAACATCGCCAAAGACGACGTCGACGCAAAGGAGCTGCTCGATGTCGGCCTGAACTACATGCAGATCAACCGCTACGAGCAGGCCACCGAAGCCTTCGAGCGGACTGCCCGCTTCGCCGACGACGACAAACTCGCACAGGAGGCCTGGGTGAACAAAGGCGTCGCCCACGGCGAACTCGAGGAGTGGGACGAGGCGATCGGGGCCCACCGCGAGGCGCTGCGGATCGACGACGCGAGCGAACACGCCGCGACCGCCGAAACGAATCTCGCCTATGCCCTCTGGGAGTTCGGCGAGACCTCCGAAGCACTCGAGCACGCCGAACGCGCCGTCGAGATCGACGAGCGATTCGCCGCCGGCTGGTTCAACCGTGCCTTTTTCCTCTCCGAGCGCGGGCTGGCCGAGGAGGCGCTCAACTGCATCGACAACGCGATCCGGCTCGGGCTGCGCAACGCCAAGGTGATCGAAGAAAAGGCCGAGATCCTCGAGGAACTCGGCGAGTACGATCAGGCCGAAGAACTCGCAGAGGAGGCAAACCAAATGCGCGAGCAGGCCGAACAGGAGATGATCGACGACCACGAGCAACAGTACGGGCAAGGACCGGGCGGCACCGGCGGTGGTGCCGGTCGCGGAGCCGCTGCTGGCACTGGACGCGGCGGTCGCGGTGCAGGCCGTCAGCCACCACAACGGCAAGGAGACATCGATCTCGACGACCTCGGACTCGGCGGGCTCGGCGGTGGCGACGCCGACGAGCGCGAGGACGATGACCGCGAGTGGGAACTCGAGTAACGAATGATCGTCAACGAACGACAGACCCAGGAAGGGCTCCTGGTCGCCGTCTGCGACGAGGAGGTCCTCGGCGAGACCTTCGAGGAAGGCGAGCTCTCGCTGACCGTCACCGAAGAGTTCTACGGCGGCGACGCGGTCGAGGAAGGCGCAGTCGTCGAGAGCCTCGCGCAGGCAGACGTCGCCAACATCGTCGGCACCCGGGCCGTCGAACTCGCCGTCGAGGAGGGCTTCGTCGACGAGGCGAACGTCCTCGAGGTCGGCTCGACGCTACACGCGCAGTTGTTGTGGATGTAGGTGCGATTGACGGAGGAAACGCCAGCGGAAGCTGTATTTGTGGGTGGCTCGAGAGGACTACAGGTCCGTTCGCTTGAACCGGAAGTAGCCGATCGCGACGGGGACGATAAGCCAACATAGCATGACGACGACGCCGAACCAGTCTTGCATAGCCTGTTGCACGTTCAAGATCAATTCGTCAGACATGGCAGCGTGAGACTGATCCAGTTCGAATCTGCCGACTGATAATCAATTCGGTGAGAGAAGTCTCAGAAACGCTCGCTGAATCAGGTGTTTGAGTCAGTTTTCGATCACGAATAGAGCCGCCTGAGAGCGATGCCTCTCAGGCGGCGCGTGCTTCGACTCCGGGCTGGGGCCGTCAGATGAGGCGACTGGGAGAACGTATCAGTCCTGGTTTTCCCTGTTGTTTTGCGGTGAGTGACGTCGCGACCAGAGCGACTGCCGAAAGCACGACGTGAGTTTCCACGTTGTTCTCCTTGCGTGCGCG
>NZ_FOIC01000072.1 GCF_900111485.1 Natrinema hispanicum
GTTTACTACTGACGACGCCCGGATCAAGCTACGGCAGCTCTACCCAATTGAGATTGAAAAGGATCTACAGATTCAGACTTGAAGCTACACTTAGATGTACCACTCTAAGATGAACTTCTTGGCTGTGATCGTGCTCTCCGTCCCTAAGACGCAACAGTTTCTGTGGTAGCTCTAGGTGACTTAGATAAGAATCTTAGATATGTGTCTGAGAGATCTAACTTAGGTATATTTCTTGGATGCTTTGCGTAGTTTCTTATCTTAGTAACTCACAAGAGACACTCATGCTTTCGTACACGGTGTACTCCGAAGCGGGTGGCGTCGGAAAATCGTCGCTGACAGCGAATCTGGCTGTCGCGCACGCTCGAGCAGGCCTTGACGTCTTGGTCGTCCCACTGGATCCGCAGGACGGCGACCTCAGCCGGCTGCTCGGTGTCGACGAGGACCGCGCCAGTAGCGATGCGGACAACCTCGTCCGTCACATGGTCAATGCGCCGAAAGGTCCATTCGAGGATCTCATCCGAACGTCGGAGGGTGTCGACATCATTCCAGAGCACAACATGCTTTCGGATCTCGCAGATCACCTCGCTCGCGAACAGCAGAAAGCCGAGGACTTCGGCGACGCGTACAATATCTATGCCCAACTACAGCGCGTCCTCGCTGATGCTGGCGTTGGGGATCAGTACGATGTCCTGATCTGTGACCCGCCGGCGACCGAGTCGGATCACCTCTACAACGCCATCTTCGCGACGCGAAATCTGGTGATCCCCGTCGAGCCCTCGGCCAAGGGTCGGGCATCGGTCGAAGGCCTCGAGGAACTCGCGAGTAACTTCGCTGACCAGCTGAATATTGAGGTCGGTGTTCTGGCCGCAGTCCCGAACGGATTCAAGCGGACGAACGACCAGAAGGAACTCATCGAGGAAATCGAGTTCCCAACACCAGAGGTGATCAACGACCGGACGTCAATGATGGAAGGCTGCTGGAAGCAGCAGTGTTCAGCGTTCAAATACGTTCGCGAGCATCGCGCCCGTCAACGGGACTACGAGCTCGAAACACTCGCCCAATTCGATCAACTGGCTCGCTACCTCGAGAAGGAGGCCGGGATTGAAGCACCAAACCCGCCTGAGCCTGGTGCGCTCGAGCAAGAGGTGACAGCATGACAGGATTTAAAAGCGGAAGCGCCGGTGATCCGTTCAGCAGTGGTGACACAGACGACGATTCTGGCGGCAACGATGCCGGAACGGATGACCCGCCCACACTCGAGACATCGGCGTCGACATCGACAGCGCAGCCTGATCATGCGTCCGAGGCCAGCGTCGATCGTGATCAGCGTCGTGACAACGATGGGAGCGAGACTGCATCGGATAGTCCCTCGAGCACCGTACTTCCTTGGATCTACGAGCGCAACAGTATCACCGACGGGCGTGCCCAAACTGTCCAATTGCATCTCCAGCAGTCAACGCTGGATCGCCAGCGTGAGGGAAAACGGGATGTCGAGGCTGTCTTAGGAGAATCGGTGAAGAAGGCTGACCTTCGTGAGGCTGCGCTTCTCGTTGGCCTCGAGCATCTCGATGAGCTCGCTGAGCAGCTCCGAGAGTGGGGCTACGACTTCGAGTGAGGTTTTCTGTCACCCATCTTTCTCTATTCTCTTCTCCATGGCCGATTGAACGGTGGTGTGGGAAGTTATGATCTGCCGTTCTTAGCTCGATCTGTATATTGTTATTCATGAAATTCACTCCGAATGAGGATAGACATATAGGCTTAGATAATAATCACATATTCTTAGATTAGAATCTTAGATAGTCTGTCCAGAATAAACAGAGTGCTCGTCGTGGTCCCGACAGTCTTCAGCTGGAACAACACGGACTCATCGGCGGCTGGGTGCTCGCGCCGGGCTACCAGCAACCGGTCGCCGAGGAGATGGCCGCGGCGGGCAATTCCGCAGCGATCGCGAAAGCACTCCAGATCACCCATACGGCACAGTACTCACAGTGCTATTCGTCATCATCATCGCCGGGTCACATGATCACGTCGCTCGACTCAACGGTCTGTATGAGTAATGATCGTCATCTATGCGGTCATACAGCGCTGTTTGACATCAATACTCACTGCTATTCTATCAGCACTCGAAATCAGCACTAGATCTTCTCTGCCCTCTCGGATGGTGGTTGTCGATAGACTCCCTCGCTCGCGTTATCACTCATCAATACAAATAATAAAATCGCAACTATTTCAGGATAGTAACTAGAATGGCTGAATTGACTCCTAAGCCGCCCAACATATCTACGGCCACAAGGAGTCCCCAAATCGAAGTATGAATCGGAGTACAATCCTTCCTCTCCTGCTCGCAGTGGCACTACTCGTCCCAGCTGCGGCTGCAGGTATGACCCCGCAGACGAATAGTTCACAACCAGCAAGCGTCGATGTTAGTTCCCAACAGAGTGATTCCCCAACAAACTACACGCAGTTGTATGTCGAAGAGCAGTACCGAAGTCTAGAGCTAAAGCCCGGCGAGTCTGAGACTGTCAGTGTTGCTGTCGAAAACGGTGAAGATGAAGCAATTACCATTACACCACATCTATACACACACACGCTCGAAGAGCCCCCAATCAACGAGGAGTGGGTCTCGATTAGCGATGACGAGCTGACTCTCGAGGAAGGCGAGACGAAAACAGTGGATGCAACCGTCGAAATCCCCGAAGATGCAGACCTCGGCCGTTATAGTGGATCACTCGCTTTTACCGATGAGATGATCTCGTATCCTGGCGGCCCAGCTCGACCGGTCCACGCTGCAAACCTCAATCTCGAGGTGTCCAAACAGCCGACAGTGACGATCAAATCGGGCGGCTATGAACACACGCAAGTAAAGGCTGGAGACACGACATCTCACGAAATCGTCATCGAAAACACTGGCGAGCAGGCAGTCCCACTGAACCCACAAGTTACCGTTCGAGACGGTGTCCGCCGTCCCAGCGCCAGTCAGCCGCTCGAGAAGTCCTGGTTCGATATTACGTCGCCAACCGAGCTTCCCCCAGGCGAGACGACGACTGTCGAGGTGACGATTTCACCGCCAAGCGATGCAGATCGCGGCCGATATGATGCCGAGATCGACCTGGGAATTCAGGATCCCGCACGGCCTGATCGAAACGATTACTGGCAGCAGATCAATTTCAACGTCGAAGTGTGGGAAGAACCAACAGAGCCCTTCGAACAGGAGTTTGAGGTAGCTGACAACATTGAGGATGTGACGCTTACGTTGTCGGCACACAACCGATATCAAACTGATAACAGACCATCCCAAGGTTTCGATGTGACGTTCATCTCTCCGGACGGCACCGAGATCGATGCTGAACGTGTTGAACGATCCACCAGCGGCCACGTCAGTTTAGCCGAGGGAGAGAGTCGCTCACAGCTCCAAGGCGGTGAATACTCAACTGGGACCGCCCAGCAAGAGTTCGTCTACCGAATCACGGATCCCGAAGCTGGCAATTGGGCAGTTGAGATCATGCCTGAGAATGTGATGGGATTCCAGTACGACATCACACGAACTACCTCGAGCAACTGACAGACCACGGAACGTTATAGGCTGAACAGCCGCAATACCACGCCGTTCACGGCGTGGATACGCGCCGTCACTTGTGGTAACAACCCACCGTTCAAATGCCACCTCC
>NZ_FOIC01000044.1 GCF_900111485.1 Natrinema hispanicum
CCTCGTACTCAACAACGAAGCGCTCGCTCGGCGACGCCGTGCGAGCGCTGGGCTGGTATCGCCAGTTCCGTGAAATTGTCCTGATGTTCGCCCTCATCAATATAGAATCGCTGTGTGAGCCTCTGTAACCGTGACTCAGCATCTATTCAACAGAGCAGTCCTGAAAAACCTAGTGTGTCGCCACACTACTCAGAGATATGCCCCATATACAGTAGTTTCAGAGTCGTTCGCGGGCGTCACGGATCTCTTCGACAGCATCGACCTCAATGTCGAGAGCCAACTCCAGTAATGCATCCCCGAGTGGAACCCCTTTGTCATCCTCTGGATCATCAGCCATGAACTCGGCGAAGTCATCAGTGGTGAGGCTCATGGTGCACAGTTACAGGGTTGCTCGCAAAAGCCTGCCGGTGAGCTGAATTAACAGTCGTCCCGCAGACTCAATCGACAACTTCTCGGGAGCGGGTTCTGGAAATGCCAGAACGCTTGCTCGAACCCGATGTCCGTGGACCGCCCTACCGAAGAAACTTGGAGTGGTTGTTCACTTTATGTGCCCTTTTGACCGAGCCTCTCACCACGGGTATACTTTCCATGATAGACGAGCATGTCAATACCCATCGCCGCTAGCGAAAGTCCACCGATGCCGGCCACTAGAACGAAAAAGAGACTGTTTTTGCTTCCCACGAACCCAAGTGGGAGTGACAGTCCGAGACAGATGTTTCCGAGGCCACTCCATTGATACCATGCCCAGCGGGCAGTTAGTTGCGTGTCTGTCGCTGCCACGATATCGAAGATGCCTGCCAGTCCTAGCAACGTCACCTGACTGAGTAGAAGTGGTGTTTTGAGTAGATTCTCAACAAGTAGGACGACACTACCGGTGATGAAAATAAGAAACGTACCAACGATGGCACTTAGTTGACGATTTCGTCGTTCATTCATGGATGGGCTAGTATCTGTACGTGGTATCTATTTGAAAAATTGTGTGACCGAAACGCGTGGTGGATATAGCTTGACCAGTCGCGAGCTTAAATTCCGGGAACGCTGATACTGGTGTTCTCACCGTTGTTGAGGCCCTCGCTGTTGGTAACAGGTTCTGAATCGAGCGTCGTTACACACGGACTTGACTCTCAACTCCTCGAGAGCGGCTTCTAGCGACCCCTGAAACTGCCACGAGGCTTGCTCGAACGCCTCGTCTGTCGGCCCGTCCCACCGCGGAAAGCCGGCGTGGTCGCTCACCTTGACGGTCCACTCTGCCGGTTCGTCGAATGGAGCTTGCGTTGGCAGTTCGACGATGTCGAGATACTCTTCGTCACCGTGAATGCCGGTGGCAGAATCCTCAACGCCGTGGCCGAGCAGGAACAGCGGTTGCTCGAGATGTGCCATGTTCGACGGGTCCAGCAAATCTTCCGGCTGATCAGCGCGAATGCTTCGCTCACATCTCTTGTCCATGTAGAGGCTCATACTCGAGAGCATCTCGAGGAAAATGAACTGCGCGGCGGCGTAGCTGGGACCACGTTCTGTTCGTGTCTCATCAAGCAACTGCTTGAGTCGAGTAAGGTCTTGGAGAACGCTTTCCGGATAACCGTCGGAATGCCGGTAGACCTGTGCGATGCGATTGGTTGAGTCCTGTTCTGCTGCAGACTCGTTTCGGTGGATGAATCGGAGTTGACTACGGTTTGACATCGATCTTTTCTCTCCGGCGCGGGTGCGCCGGCACCCATCACCGGCGCACAAACAACTCCTGCGGACAGGGTAATCTGGCGTCTAAGTACGGCTCCGTCGACTCTCCGTACCAGATGGGATACGTCTACGGGTTCGCCCATGGTGTTGGACTCGCCCTGCTCGAGACGTTCTCTCCGTAGAGTGAGTCATCAAACTGTTCACACAGTCCATATTGAGGTCTCCCGAATCGACAAGTACAGCATCTGCATTGACCACAACCCAGTCAGAATATATCACTTGCTGAGGATTCCAATAGAGTCGGCTCAGCCGATGAGTCCTCGCTCGAGGTCTGCATGGAGGACAACATTTTCTGGACCGACATCCTGACGATCAACCCAGGATTCGAGTTCAAAGTCGCCATCGTCAGCGACGTCCCCTTCTCGAGTCAGGGCTCGTCCGCCCCGGAGCTGTCGGAGTTCTGATCCCGATACATGGGCGGACGCGTCGCGGTGACCGGCTGCGACGCGCCCGCTCCGCCCGCCGTCGACGTCGGCTCAGGCGGCCGGGAGCGCCCACTGCCACGCCGATCTGAGGACGACGACGCCGAACGGGCCGCCGAACCCGGCGGCGGCCGCCCCGACGGAGGGAGCGTAATAGGCGAGGCCCGCCACGGCGGCGACGCCACAGGCTCCGACCACGGCCGCCACCCCGGCCACACGTCGGTCAAGCGGGCCGAACGCCGTCGTCTCGACGGGGAGTTCGAACGCCTCGACGGCCCGGTCATACTCCCGGAGGTGCGCGACGCTGAGGTCGTACTCCCCCACAGAGGGAGTGAGCGAGAACGTCCGAGTATCACAGGCGCGATCGACGAACTCTCCCTCACACAGTTCGGCGTCCCGGAGGTCGTCAACGGGGATCGTCCACTGAACCGCCTCGGTGAGGTCGTCGTACGCGACCACCGTGTCGTCGCGACACTGGTACGCCAGTGTACCGTGAGTGAGGGCGTACTCGACGGTCTTCAGCCCACCGATGCCGGCCGGCAGGAGGCCGAAACAGACCACCGTGGCAGCGACCAGCCCTGTCGATCCGCTGGTGAGCCCAACCCACGCGAAGAGGTACACCGGGCCGCTACCGATTGCGGACTTCGCGCCCCGCCAGAACGCGGCGCCGCGGACGGCGCGCCGGTCCGGACGGACCTCAGCCGTCGGCGACGCATCCGGAGCCGCCACAGGCGGGAGCGTCCCCACCCCCTTGTCGGTGGTGGACGACTGCCCGGCGCGGTAGTCCCCCCACTCCGCGAATAGCTTCACCGTGACGAACGCAACCAGCGCGCCGGTCGGACCACCGGCGGCCGCGAACCAGAGTAGCACCACGGCTACCCCGGCCTCGTTCTTCGCGCTTCTGATCACGTCCCGAGGGGTGCTCGTCTCGTAGCGCCGCTTGCGGAAGTACTCGCGGTTGATGACGCCGACTTGAGAGACAATCAGGGAGACGGCGCTCGCCGCCACCATCGGATCGGCGAGCATCGCCGGCACGTCGATGAAACGGCTCAGTACGGCGAGGTATATCCCAAGGAGCGCCACGCCAGCCCCGAACGCTTGCAAGACGAACGGGAAGTTCCGGGGGTAGATCGGTGGGAGCGAGTCGACGGCCGTGACGCTCCCACGCCGGCGGTTGAGGTCGCTCGGTCCGACGGAGACCCCGCCTAACTCGTCGGACTTGAGCGGGTTATCCTCCTGTGGGCGCTCCAGATCGTCGTAGTTCGGCGGGCGGCGCGCGAATAATGCCTTCAACCCGGCGAACGGGACAGCGACGACCAATTCCATCGCGTAGACGACCGCGAACGTCTGTGCGCTCCACCCGAGGTGGAACACGCCGACCAGCGGGATGACGTTCGCCGCGACTGTCACCAGAAACACGGCAGATGAATCGTTCGATGGTGGCTTCATAGATCCATCATCTGTAGTTTGAGCACGTCCAGTTCAATCTCGGCCATGTTCAACCAGCTTCCCTTCTTGAGATAATATGAATCTCCTACCTATATCGCTCGACGAAAGCGATCGCTCCAGGATACGTCCAAGTCGATCCAGATATCGCTTTTACCGTTGCGACGATGGTGTACACCAATGTAAGAAATATTGCAATCACTAGGACGATTATCAGGAGGAATCCGACGAGCCCAAACACGATATCGAGCGGGGCTGGGAGCAAAGAAACCTCAGTTGTTTCTCCTAGGACAGTGATCTCATCGGCGCCGAGAAAGAACATCACAAGGGCGACAATCATGAGTACGGACACGGTAACGTGCCAATTGATGGTGTGACGGGCGTTCGTCCGTGTGAACTCGTTATCTGAAACAGCGTACAGGATTAGGGGACCGAGAAATCCAGTAAACAGTCCAAGCAGGTGGACAAGGATGCCACCGATAGAGCGTTCATCGGACAGTTCAGGGTCAGATAGAGTTGCTGTGAATGTCATGGATGTGGTAATCTGTGATCTGCAGGTTGTTCTGTGTCTCTTTCATGTAGAATTTATATCATTATGGGTGTAAGTACCTTTGGTCTGGAAAACATGCGCCTTATTCCCTGCAAGATGATATGGAAACCATCTACAATTAATAGGTGTCTCAAGGTCAGTTCGCACAGCTACTTACCGGTCAATTCACCGCAACAGTCGGTGGATCAAACCAGTAGGAGAGTTCCCTGACACCCGCCGAGAACAAGATTTAGTCGGGACGGCGCGTAACTTCCGTGTATGCCATTCAGCGTCAGTTGGCACACGCTTCTCGAGCATCTGGATGAGCTGCCGGCAGACGCGACACTGATCACACCATTGTCGCACTCCCACATCCACATCACAGATATCCAGGAACACCGCATTATCGTCCAGTTCGACGAGTCCAGCGAGAAGCGCCCGCTTCAACGCGATCAGTTCGAGTCGCTGTATCATCAGATACAGACTGCGCACGATGGGTTCGATCTCGACCGGCTGCCGCCAGATGCTGACCCGTATCCAGCGGTGTTGAGCGTTCATCCCCGATTCGAGATCGACGAAGACGCGGGTGTGATCGCCGAGACAGACGGGCCGACGACGACCCAACTGGCCGACACAGCACATGAACCTGATGACGACGACCGCACCGAACCAGACGGCCTCGATGTCTACTCGGATGGCCTACTCCTGATCGATGCACTCGAGCGCCACGACGTAACCGACCTGCCTGACTTGGAGACGGCCACCCTCGTAAATCTCTACACGCTGCTGTCGGATGTCCAGCGTGATGCTAACGACTTTCGCCAGGAGGTCGCCGATGTGCTTCTCTCCCGGCTCCATCACGACCGTCCTGTTGCGGGCCAGTACGGCTCGGTCCAGCGTACGAGTCGCCGCAACCGCTCGCTCAAAGACGACGAGGACATCCTCTCGATGCTCGAGGCGGAAGGGATCGACCGCGAGCGGGTCATGAGCGTTGATCGCCAGAAGGTCGACGAAGCACTTGAGGTGACGACACTCACCGAGTCGGATGTCTACGAGATCGATGAGAGCGAGTACGTTCGCAAGGCGGAGGTCGACGACGACGTCAAGGAGTCGCGCCTTCAGGGCTTGAAGGACCGACTTGCCGCCAGCGAGGAGACAGAAGCCGAGGAACTGCGACAGGAGATCGAGGCCCTCGAAGAGCGTATCGATGACCTCACCAGCTTCCGGGCAGGGACGGAGGTACAGGGATGACTGGTGACAGCTTTTGTGGCATCACGTACAGAGCAAGGAATCAGCAGGGTTCCTCCCGGTCGTCCTGCAAGCTGACACTGGCAGTGTCAAGTTAGTCATCGTCGTCCTGCGAGCGGAGTTCGGTAGCCCGCTTCTCGAGTTGGCGGAGGATCGGGACACGTTGTTGGTGTTGGTTTTCGTAGGCGATGCAGGCTCTCAGTGTCTCCATATCGTGGATCATCGCGATGCTGGGTCGATGAGCCGTGTGTTCGGTGCTTCGAGCCGCTGCGCTGGTGAGAGGTCGTTTGTGTGTCCTGGCGTGTCGTTCATTGGGTGTTGCCTCTGCCCCTGTTGGAGAATGAAAAATTGTACTGCTCTGTGGACTTTTACAGGTGAGGAATGATTACATTCGAAATCGTCCGATCACTGTCCGGATCGACTCCTGTTTCACATACCCAATAACAGAAGCGACGATGATGGCACCGAGAAGTATTACTGCTGTAGAGACTTTTCCTGTTGCAAGTTCACCGCCGGCATAGACGGTAACAACATATGCTGGGAGGCGACCGATACTAATCACGGTGAGGAATGTTCGGAGACGCCATTTTGTGAGACCACTCAGGAAACAGATTGCGTCATCTGGAAGGCCGGGAATGATGACGAATGCCAACAGTCCAGGAATCCCAACCCGTTCGACGAACCCATCGAATCGAGTTAATACATTCTCGTGAAGGAGTTGCTCGACGAATGGCCGTCCAAATCGTTTGGCAAGGCAGAACGCGATTGAACTTCCGAGGAGGACGCCAACAAGGCTGTACACTGTTCCTGCAAGTGGCCCGAACACGTATCCCGAAACAAGTGCGACGAACTGCCCCGGAATGGGGGCCACAATAACTTGTACAGCTTGGACGAGAACGAATACGAGCGGTGCGAAGGCGCCAAATTGACCGATCCATGCGCGGAGTTCTTCGACATCGAAAACAAACGGTGCGTACTGTCGAGCACCGGCATATACCGCGAAGAACGTGGCTAGTAGAAGACAAACACCCACGAGACCGCGACGGAACGCCGCTCTAGAAGAGAAAACCTGCATTCAGCTCCACCAATTGTATTGATACAGCACACTTATCACAATCCAGCAGTCGAACCGGCTATAATCGTCCCCAAGAGAAAAACTGCTAATAGAAGTAAGATCAGCACAATCCCAGATATCTCTAAGATATCCATCCGACTATTGCTATACGCCGGTATAGAGAATAAGCTTTCGAAGGGAGGGTCAGGAAACGCTATCGGTAGCGACTGTGTCGATAAGAGCAGTGACTCAGTTGCATCATAGGTAGAGTTCGTTAGCACGCTTCTCGAGGTGTCGAAGAATGGGGAGGCGTTGCTGATGTTGGCTTTCGTAGACTATGCTGGCTCGTAGCCTGCTCATATCGTTGATAGTCGCGATGCTGGGATCAATGAGTTGTGTATTCAGTTCCTCATGCCACTGTGCTGGCTTTGCTCGCTCGAACGCGTCGTCTGCGGCCCGTTCCACCGAAGAAAGCCAGCGTGGTCGCTCGCCTTGACGGTCCACTCGACTGGTTCGTCAAATGGGTTCCGCGATGGCAGTTCGCCGCTATAGAGATACCCTTCGTCACCGTGGATACCAGTGATAGAATTCTCTCAACGTCATGACCGAACAGGAATAGCGGTTGCTCGAGGTTTACCATATCTGACGGAACTGCCCAGTCCCAAGAGCCGAGGTTTCTGTGGGTGGCATCAGGCTTTTATATATTGAATTTGTATTCAGTACTTGTATGGATACGCAATTCGAAGACAAGACTGCACTCGTCACCGGTGCAGGCTCAGGAATTGGTCGCGCAACCGCGGAACATTTCGCTCACCACGGTGCAAACGTCGTGGTCGCAGACATCGATACAGAGGGCGGAACTGAAACTGTTGACCAGATCGAAGCTGCTGGCGGGGAAGCAGTCTTTGTCCAAGTTGACGTGACCGATGAATCTGATGTCGAAGCAATGGTCGAAACTGCCTGTGACACCTACAGCGGCCTTGACATCGCACACAACAACGCGGGTATCGAAGGTGACAATGCACCACTCACCGAGCAGAGTATGGATAACTGGCAGCGTGTTCTGGACATCAATTTGACTGGTGTCTGGTTAGCGATGAAATACGAGCTTCCGAAACTCACAGATACTGATGGCGGTGCCATCGTAAACACGTCCTCGATTGCCGGACTCTCAGCAGACGGAAGCGCTCCATATACTGCAAGCAAACACGGGGTTGTTGGACTCACCAAGTCTGCCGCTGTCCGTTATGCCGAGCAAGGTGTCCGTATCAATGCTGTCTGTCCTGGCGTGGTTCGGACACCCATGGTCGAACGAACACTCGAGGAACACTCGGAGGCAGTTGAAGCAATGACCCGCGAACAGCCTCTGGGCAGAATGGCAGAGCCAGAGGAAATAGCCACCACTGTGGCGTGGTTGGCGTCCGACGATGCGTCGTTCGTGAACGGGCATGCGCTCCCGGTTGAGGGGGGAAAACTCGCCTGAGAAGACTGATCGTCCTGTAACTACTGTTGTGTTTCCCCACCGTCGACGGGAATCGCCTGCCCAGTGATGAACGAGGCTTCTTTTGAACAGAGCCACACAATCACGTTTGCTACTTCTTCAGGTGTCGCGGCACGTTCCATCGGGACGTTCTTGATAACCGCCTCGCGTTCTTCTTCGGACATCGATCGGAGAGCTGGTGTATCGACGATCGTTGGACAAACAGCGTTGACTCGGACACCATCTCCAGCAACCTCGAGAGCTGCTGTGCGTGTAAGCCCGACCACCGCATGTTTACTCGCTCCATAGGGTGCTCGACCTGGACTGCCTCGAATGCCGGCTTTCGAAGCGACGTTGACGATAGCGCCACCACCTGATTCGAGGAGTGCAGGGAGTTCGTATTTCATGCCGGCCCACACACCTGTTTGATTGACATCAATAACCTGATTCCAGTCTTCTTCGTCGATATCTGTTATCGGTGATGGTTGGTTGCCGGTCGCTGCGTTGTTGATAGCACAATCAAGTCGACCATGTTCTTCGAGTGTAGCGTCTATGAGTGCGGCTATCGAAGACGGACGGCTGGTGTCAACCTCGACAAAGGTCGCGGATCCATGATTGGTGTTGATCTGTTCGGCAGTTTCTTGACCGGCTTCGGTGTCGATATCTGCCACAATGACGTGTGCACCTTCATTCGCGAATCGTTGAGCAGTGGCATGTCCGATGCCGGAGCCGGCTCCGGTGATGAGCACGACGGAATCTGTATAGTCGAACATCTCTTTTATATATTGAATATTTTGTAAAGAGCCTTCTGGTACGCAGTTGCTTCCATATTTTGACCGAGCAAAACCTATTCCCGACGAGCAAACCCACCTGTGGCGATCGAATAGTGGTTGCTTGTTCATCACTCTGACAGTGAGCCCGACTTTCGGTGACGCTTTGAGGTAAGTATGCTTTCAAGTTGGATCATAAGCGGAGTGCTCAACTCACTGTAACAGAAGGGGAGCTGACACCTGATGCTACAGACCCTGAGTCACTACCTATCTCCTGTTAAAATACAGGCTCGAAACAGGTAACGAATACGAGCTACTCAGAAGAAGCGGTGATACGGTCGATATGAGTTTGAATTGCTTCTTTTAGCGACTCAATTGACTCGTCCGGGTGGTAGACCGTAAGCCGGCGTGCACGGGTCCCAATCAACAGAGAAAGGAACAACTCAGCTTCTACTGCTGGAGTGATGTCTTCGAACACACCAGCTTTGACGCCTCGAGAAAGAATGTCTTGAAGAAGGCTCTTGAGTTCGTTGTCCACGACAAGGTACTGTTCCCGACAGTCTTCGTCGTGTGGCGCATTAACTCGAAGCTCGAACATCGCTAGCATGACATGATACGTTTCTTCCTCGACGGTGGGTGGAAGAAGCGTATCAACGAGCGTTTCGAGTTCTCGCCGTGGTGACTGTGTGCTATCTGGAAGATTGGCAAGGAATTGCTGGAGCACGTAATCAAGGAAGTCGACGAGGAGTTCATCTCTGCCGTCATAGTGATAATAGATCAGTGTCTTGCTGTTTTCGAACTCGTCGGCGATGTGTTGGATTGTCAGATCGCCGTATCCGTGTTCACTGACGGCTTTGTATGTCGCTTCCATAATGTCTCGTTTTACGGGGTCCATCTGGTCGAGATCATTTCCAATGTTCATTGATAGAGTATCCGTGTTCAAGTAGCGTGTTCCTTTCGAGTTAGTGAACGTCCTGCAGTACTCCAGCGGATTGATTCTTGTCTACGTCATTCTCGGATGTGTCCTCGGCAAGCGACTCATCGGTATGTGCTCGAGCGAACGAATCGAGGGTGAGCTTTGCGCCGCCAAGGACGACAGGACCGATAAAGAGACCGATGGCTCCGAAGATGATGAGACCACCGAAGATGCCGACGACAACAATGGCGGAATTGAATGCACTAGTACGGCCAATCAGCGCAGGCCGAAGGTACGAGTCCGAGAACGTGACAATCAGCCCGTAAATGACCATCGCTACGCTGGCGGTTGGTCTACCCATTCCAATCAAATAAGCCGCTGCCGGAATCCAGATCCCGAACGCACCGACCAGCGGAAGTAGTGTCAGAACGAACGTCGCAACAGTGAGGAAAACGATAGCGGGGACACCTGCGATCGCTAGTCCAACTCCAAGCATCACCGCCTGAATAGCTGCAACGGCGACGTTCCCGACGATCGAGGCCCACATGAGCTGATCTAAACTAGTTCGGAGTTCTGCCAATACCTCGTTGTCGATCGGCAATACCCACTGCAGCCATGCGACGAGTTGTTCCCCATCTCGCAATAGTGCAAAGAGGACGAACAGCGTGACGGTCAGGCCGATGAAGATACTGGGGAGATCACCGACGACAGTAATGATCTCTCTTATGATCTCTTGGAGAGTGGACGCAATCCGGTGTTGATTTGCATCATATAGTCCAACAAGATCGGCCTCGTACCCGTTGCTCTCAAGATTGACTTCGATCGTCCCGAGGATCTCTTTGACCGCTTCACCGTTGGGTTGTCCCTGTCTGATCGCACGGACAACCCGGAACGACTGTTCAACTGCAGTCACAACAATATAGATGAGCGGGAGCAGTACGACGAGTACAGTTGCTGTGACCACCACGATCGCTGCAACTGTCGGTCTGATATATTGCTCGAGGTGGTGCTGCACAGGTAACATAATATACGCGAGTACGATTCCGAAGAGGATGTACTGCAGATACGGGAGGAAAACGAACAGTGCGAGCAGACTGCTCACCAGTGCGAGTATAGTTAAGCCGAGCTGTGCGGTGACCCAGTTCGGCAAATTAGTACTATCTGTCACACATGAACATCCATTCAACATATAAATGAATCTGGTGATACGAGGTATTGAACACGGTCTATGTATGGCAATCGCCAGTCTTCGGGGAACTGGTGTAGCCAACGGTCCCGAAAGCCCGGAACGGTGGCATCCTTAGGTTTCGTGAACCGCCACGGGCGCGGTGGCCCGTGGCTTCCCGTGGATTAGTCGGACACACCCGCGACACCATCGGCGTGGTGACCTCTGGCGGTGTCGTGGGTCACGGTCGGCTGGGTCACACAGCCCGATGCCTGCCGTCGCAGCTTCCGCACGTTGGGAAGCGTCTTGAGAGCAGGCACATTCCTATCCAGTGTCGCCAATCCCTTCTTGGCGATGTTGATAGCCGCGTTCCGGTCAGCGTGGTCTTGCCGCCCACAATTCACGCACTTGAATCGCTTCTTGTTCCGGTTTGCACGAGTTGTCTGCTCACACTCGGTGAGTGAACACGCCTGACTCGTGTATTCCGGGTTGATTTCGTCGGACGGAACCCCCTGGAACGCGGCTTTGTACGTGATGAACTCTCGAAGTTTGCGGAACGGAAGTGAGTGAAGGCGACGGTTCATCCGGGTGCCATAGTCAATCGAGTTCCGCATCTCTTTGAGGTCTTCAAAGACGATGACGGGCTTCTCGAACTGAGACACCCACTCCACGACTTGTCGAGAGACTTTGTGGAGTTGGTCGTGGACGAACCGTTCCTCTTGTTGCTCGAACGCCCGGTCGAACGACGACTTCCCGTTGTTTTGCATCCGCTTTCGCATCGTGAAATATCGATGGCGTTCCTCCTTGATTTCAGGGAAGTCGATGACCACCGAATCAACAATGTCGTCCTCGTGGAGGGCAGCGAGCGCAACGCAGTCCTCGTTAATATCCACACCCACCACCATTCGTGAATCCTCTTTGTCTTGGATATCGGCCTCCGTGTGGGTGATATTGATGTGGAGTTCGTACTTCTCGTTCCGCCTCATTGCTTCTGCCGTTCCGACACGCCACGCATCGGATTGGATGGCGTGGCGGAGTTGTTCGAGGGCGTGGGTGAACCGCAAAGAGTGCCTTTCACCGGGGTGTACGGCTTCGCGCTGAGACGGTAACGGATACAGTTGTCTTCGAGGAACAGGTTGTACCCTTCCTCGTAGTTTGACCGGAGCGGGTACGCGCTGTCTGTGGTGTGGCTGGGTTGGTTGTAGTCGTCGTACTCGTAATAGTTTTCCATCGCTTCAAGCGACTTCTGTACGACGAGTTGGGTGGTGTTGTTCACAAGGTCGGCGTCAGACTCCAAGTCTTTCCGAATCTTATCCCAGCCATCACCGTTCTTTGCCCGGCGGATGGTTTCGTTGTACACGCGGCGGGCTTCGAGGAAGGCGTCGTCCAGAAGTTGCTGACCGGACTCGTCTGGTTGGAGTTGAAAAACGAGTGTTTTGGTCAGCGACTTCTGCATATTCTAATCGTGGTACTGCGGTCTTGTAAAAGTATAGAAGGAGGATGATAGGTTGGCCGAGTGTCGGGCTTCACCCCCGCGCCCGGTGGCGCGGGGTACTCGCCCTCGTTTCTTTAGTATAGAATCCCGATAGGTTGTACGAGAGCGTACTCTCGTGAACGTCGAAGCGAGGATTCGGTCAGACGAGCAGACTTACTGCTGGGAGAGGCTGAGTTAATTTCCCAGCCCCGTACCAGCGCGGGGGTTGTTGTCCCTGCTTCGGCTTTCGTTAAGCCTGCTATGATGAAGTGTTGTTTGTCGCGGTACTACTGTCGTCAGGACAAGCCATCAGTGTTGATAGGGTCTTTGCTTCCAGCCCGCCTTCGTTGTTGATGACAACTCGTGTTGAGGATTGATTACAGTCGAAATTTTCCGGGGAAACTTGCTCAGTCTTTGTAGTATCTGTTTCGAGAATACTCATATGTATCTGGTAGGTGTTGCTCTCACTCAGTGTGAGTAGAACTGTCCCATTGGCTTCGATGGTATAGACACCATCCAATTGTGTCGTTGATCCGCTCTTGACGATAATTCTGCCTGTCCACACTTGATCGGTTGGATTACGTAACATAACGTTGTGAGTCCCCTTTCCAGTGTCTTGGAGTACCGATTCATCACCAAGTGTGTACGACGTTGACCCACCGGCGGCGACGTGTTCCGTGATGACGCTTGGACAAGCCATTCGTGTCGAGAGTACTGTGGAGTCGAGTGAGCCGTCAGCTTGCATACCGACTGTTGTTCGGGTTACGTTACAGGAAAATTGGCCGGGACCGATGGTGACTGACTCTGTCGTGTCTGTCTTGGGAACAGTCACTTGGGTATCGTAAGTACCGAGATCCGTAAGGGTAGCAACAACGGTTGCAGCCGATTCGAGTTCGAACTGCTCATTGAGAACGCTACTGTTAGACTGCATGATCACAAACGTAGCTGTCTGTGTTTCGCCTGTCTGATTCGTAAGTACGACGTGGTGTGGCGTCCGGAGACCGCCCTCCGTCAGTGATCCTGTTCCGAGAGTTCGTTCAGCAGTACTACCCTCTCTAATGAGCGTTTTTTCAGCCCCTATCTTGGTCTCTGTCTGCGTGCTGTCTTGTATCTCAGTGGACGGTTGGCTGTTTGTCTTATTTTCCTCTTCGCTGGGACTCGCTTGCGAGGTACAACCAGCTACTGCGGTCGTCAAACCGACGCTAACCGTTGTCAGAAACGCTCTACGTTCCATACCTTTCTGTAATAGTGCGGTATATATCGTGCTATCCCAAATTCAAAGACGTCTTTGAGTCCTTCTCGAACTCATGTCAAGTGTTGATTCTTTTGCGCCGGAAGGTAGGCTCGCCAGTACCAAATTCCGAATAGAGAGACGGTTATGAGTAAGCCGATTCCAAGGACAAAGCCACCAGGCCCAGTACTGAATGTGGTAATATTCTCCCAGAGGGTAGGCTCAGGTTGCTGAATAGGGGCCCGAACCGTCCGGACTCGGGGAGAAGGTGTGGCTTTAGTTCCGGCCCACCGCGTATGGACGAGCGCACTGACGAGTCCGATGATACTGACTGCACCGAGTACTCGACGTAATGCGGTTGCGAGTGAAGGAGTTGCTCGCTCAGCCCCTGCAAACAGGACGAGCGTGCTATTGGTCGGCCCGTAGACATCCATTTCGCGGCCCTGCTTAGAGTACCAGGTCCCGATTATTTCGACTAGGTTTGCATCCTCGAGCCGTTCAAGATGATAACTGACATTCTGGACCGAGGAGTCAAGTTTGGTAGCGATTTCAGACGCTGTTGTTGGTTCATCGTAAATAGCACTGAGAATATGTCGTGCTGTCGCTGAAGAAACTGCTGACAAGATCTGATCTGCGGCATCATCTTCGAACTCGACAAGTTTGGGTTCTAGGTCACGATCGGCTGCAGATTCAGTCGATGGCTTAAGTGGCAAAAGCGATGACATAGCGTTGATTTGTCTCTACAGTATTAAACAGATATGGAACACTCAAAGAACGATTTAAGTCCATATTGGACTGACCTCTTTTCTTCTTTAGTCAGAAAATTCACTTCTCTTGTCCTGGTTCCATGACAAGCGTTCTGTTTCTGCAATATGATCAGTCAAGCGTACAAGCCGCCGCGATTGCTCGCTCAAAAGCGACAAGGAATTCTTCTCTATGCTTGAGGTAGAAGAGATCGGCTGCGAGCGCGTCATGAGCGCCGACTAGCAGAAGGGTGACGACGGTCTCGAGCGCTGTAACTGGCCCGGATATGTTCGTGATCGAAACGTGAATATGTTCGTAAGCGGGAGTCGACGACCTCGTTGGGTTAGTTTTGCCGTGCTCGCTTGAAGAAGGCGATTGCAGCGCCGAGGAGCACGAGATTCTGAAGGAACGAGGTGAGTTCTTGATCGTATGATTCTTCGTCGACAGCCCAGAAATCGTGCATGACCGGAGTCACGCCGATAAAGAACGCGGCGATACTGGCTGCAGACAGTTTGGGCAGTTTCCAGAGGCCGATGCCAAGGCCGCCACCGAGGAGGAGACCACTCGAGGCGGGAACGAGTTTGTCTGCGAGGGGGACGCCTTTGGCATCTGCATAGGCGATTCGTCCGTCAAGATTCGTCAGGTTGCGGAGTGCGAGTGCTGCAAGCCCGCTCCCAAAGAGGAGTCGACCGAGCAACGACGGTGGGCTCTCGTGAGCAGAGTCGGAATCAGACATCAACTAGACCAGAGGGCGCTGGCGGGTTAACTACCACTATCTCTGACGCTCCTGCCGCTATCTCGTGTAGAGTACATAGACAGTGGTACACAGCGAATGTGGTGTCTGTCCGAAGATGCTCGCCAGAACGCTATCGGTGAGAGGCTATGTCAGATGACGTGTCGAGTTAGTCATTGTCCTCCTGCGAACGGAGTTCGTTGGCCCGCTTCTCGAGTTGGCGGAGGATCGGAACTCGTTGTTGGTGCTGGTTTTCATAGGCGATGCAGGCTCGCAGCGTCTCCATATCGTTGATCGTTGCGATGCTGGCGTCGATGAGTCGTGTGTTCGGTGCCTCGAGTCGCTGTGCTGGTGAGAGTTTACTCGAGTTTCGAGGTTGCTCTGACGGATCGCTCATTGAGTATCGCTCCCGCCCCTAGTGGGGCACGAAAAACTGTACTGCTCTCTGGCTCTTTCCGCAAGTGAGGGATGACCACTTGCTACGGTACGTACAGACAGTGTATTTATTATATCCAGACATGTATTAATAGGCATGAATCAAATTGAGTCTGTTGGTGTTTTATTCATCGGACTTGGGCTCATCACCGGTTCAACAGCGACAGTACAGGGCTTTTCGAGAGTGGTCGTCCCTTCGGTTTTCCTCATCGGCCTCGGTATCGTTGTGACCATAGTTGGAAAGTATCGCTGACCGACACATATGTGTAGTGACCGTATGTTTCACACTGATTACTGTCTGTGAATCACTATTATTAATATAAAACCACGATAATGATCACCAACAATGGATGGGGAATGGCGACAATGAAACTCCGACGCCCAACAGACTTCCTAATCCTTGAGGAGCTCGATAAGAGGGGACGCAACGTTGCGTCGAATCTCGCGGCACATACGGGGAAGAGCCGTAAGAACATCAATACTCGGCTACCGGTGCTTGCAGATTATGGTCTCGTACGCAAAATAGGACCCAAAGAACGGTCTGGACTGTATGAAATCACACCAAAGGGGCAAGCCGCACTCGCTCATAGAGACGAGTACAGGAGGGTAGGGGATTTCGAACAGTTGATCGAAGACGCGAAGTAACGACGACTAATTGAACTGCGACCGCTCCTCGAGACACATGATTGCTTTGAGCGATTAGCTTGCTCTCTCGCTCTCACCAGCTGTTAGCGTTCTGCGCCATAGACGATTTTCGAGGGAGCTTCGTAGCCACAGTCAGGACAGTCGAACCATCGCTGGACCTTCGCACCAGTGGCAGACTTCTGGCCGACAATGACGTCGTCGTTTGGACACTCAGGACAAGCGAGTTCGGGGGCTGGGCGGTTCCGAAGTTCATCCCGAACGCTGGTCGCCTCCTTCGTCTCGAAGCCACGCGACCACACCGGATAGCCGTCGACGAGAATCGCTGCCCGCCACTTGTACGCGTAGGAGTCCGGGGCACGATGCAGGATGGCTCGTGCTCCAGTCTCCGTGTTTCGATATGCCAGCGTGGGTGTTCGACTCTCTCGCGTCCAGTTGGTGATTCGGGGCATGAGTACTCAGAAATGGACGTCTGCCGGCACGATCCAGCACGTCTCGCTCTCGTCAGTGTCCTCGAGGAGGCGATCGAGGTGTCTGCGATGGCGGATCC
>NZ_FOIC01000001.1 GCF_900111485.1 Natrinema hispanicum
CAGTTCCCGAGAGCCCCGCCTGCTCCGCTGATCGGCGGAGCAGGCGGCGCAACTCTTTCATCGGGAATTCTCCGTCCCATACGCTGAAAGACGTGTAATCAGGTGAGTTCTCAAGGCCGAACACAGCAAGGATTCCCGGCATCTCGTTCAGATAGTCCTCGAACTGCCGGAGCGGCTTGTTGACTTCCTCTTTGAGCAGGAGCAACGCGATCTTCGTGGATTTGTCGTACCCGTCGTCGCCGTCGGCGACGACGGGTACATCTGGCTCTTCTACGTGGGTCGTGGCAAACTCATAAAACGTCTGTGCGAGGTTCCTGAGACGTCCCATATCGCCAGACGGCGTCCAAATCCCCTGAAATCAGCGATACAATCCGCAGAGGGCGTCGGCGTTCAACGGAGCAACACAGAACGAAACAACGGCGACGGGATCGAAAGCGACGGACTACAGCTCCGGCACGTTCATATGGAACCCTTCCGAGCGCGACTCGACGAGACAGAGGTGGTAGCCGGATTTCCGCGAGAGATTGACGTAACTCAGCTTCGAGCTGCGGCTGAGGAAGCCGCTGCTCGTCGCCTGTTCAGCCACTTCGAGCGCGCCGGGCTCGAAGTAACTCGAGGTGACGGCGATCGCGGCCGCAAGGTCCGGATAGTTGGCTTTGACGGCGGAGGCGGCTTCCTCAAGTTCTGCGAGGAGGTCTTTCGTCGCGGGCTCGCGCGAGTCGTTGAGCGTGACCAGCAGTAACGGGTTCCCCATCTTGTCGAACGCGACGATATCGAACGTCAACTCCTCGGGGACGTCGTCGGTGTCGTCGTCGGCAAGCGAGATGGTTGCGCCGAGTTCGGCCCGGTCGATTCGCGGGATCGCATCGTAGAGGTCGCCCAGTCCGTCGGCGTTCCCGGTATCGCGGATCTCATACAGGAGCATCTCGGTGAGCCAGTCGACGAACCGATACTCCATCGTCGTCTCGAGAAAGTCGTCGTACGGTTGTCCGTCGACGGCCGCGTCGTTCGAGTCGAAGCCGGTGTGATGTTCCAGTCGCAGGTTCGATGCGACCTCATTGCGATCGGCGTCGCCGTCATGGGCCGTCTCGAGGGTCGGCTGGCTCTTCGAGGCGTATCTGACGAAGAGGTTCGTCTGCGAAAGCGCCTGCTGGGGCGATAGCTGCGTCCCGGCGCTGACGTCGGCCGCCGCGCCACCGGCGTCGTGCGTTTGCGCGTGTTCGAGTTCCGTCTCGAGGTCGTCGATCCGGGACTGAAGCCGGTCGACTGTCGCGGATAGGTCGTCGTTCTCAGCGCGCAGCCGATCGCGTTCGGCCTCGAGTTCCTCGGCTTTCGTCGCGAGTGAGTCGCGTTGTTCCTGCAGTGTCTCGACTTTCTCGGTCAGCGCCGCAACTCGGTCACTGTGTGCGTCGGTCGCGGCAGCAGCACCCTGTGTTCGGCTGCCAGCCTGTGTGCGTGATTGGTCCGCACGGGAGCCGGACGTGCTGGCCGACGCCGCGGCTCGATCCGACGACTGAGTCGGTGACTGTGCAGCGGACGAGGAGGCGTCCGTGTTCGTCTCGGACGCCGTCGACGGTTGGTCCATGCGCAGTTCGCGGCCATCCGTGCTCGAACTCGAGTCAGCATCTGAGTCGCTGTTGTCAGGATCGATCGAGGGAATACGCCGCGTCTCGCGCCACTCCTCTTCACGTTCGAACTCCTCTTCGAGTCCGTCACCCGTCGTCTCGGACTCGGTGTCAGGGCCGTCACTGGCCGAGCCAGTCGCTGGCTCGTCATCATCGTCAACCCAGGAGATGCCGT
Organism: Natrinema hispanicum; assembly: GCF_900111485.1. GTDB lineage: Archaea > Halobacteriota > Halobacteria > Halobacteriales > Natrialbaceae > Natrinema > Natrinema hispanicum_A. Next base: position 1,801 of record NZ_FOIC01000001.1, read on the forward strand.
TGCGATCGAGTTCCTCCGCGGCTGCTTCGATTTCTGCAAGTTCGGGGTCCGTCGTGACGTCGACGTCCACTGTCGACGACTCGTCAACCGAGTCTAACTCTGACTCCGACTCGGCATCAACCGGTTCAGCCTCCGTCTCGGCGTCTTGTGTCGCGGTCTGAGATGGGTCATCGACAGCGGCCGTCTCGGCTGCGGACGCCGGTTCAGTGTCACCGACGGACGGCGACTCGGTAATCCCGGCCGACGGTGGCTCAGGTTCGACCTCGCTGGTATCGGTCGCGGTAATACCCGTCGGATCGTCCGTGAGGTCCGTTTCCGACGACAGCGGCGACTCGTCATCGCTGACGTCTTCGGTCGACTCCGTCTCAGCCGCAGGGGCAGCGTCAACGGTTTCAGTACTCGAGATGTCGATCGGCTCGAGCGACGACGATCCCATGGGGTCGGACTCTGACGCGTCATCGGTCGGCGCATCGGAAGCGCTGGTATCGGTCGTGGCGTCAGGGGTCCCAGACTCGGTCGCCGAGTCCGTCTCCGACGCCGAATCAGCTGTCCCCGGGACGTCGATGACATTGATTTCGACGTCGATGACTTCGTAGATGCCGACTTCGTCGGCCGCGCGTTCGAACGCTTCCTCGCCTGTGAGCAGCCGTTCGGCGTTCCCGATGTACGCCGCAGCCATGCGACGACCGCCGTAGTAGACAGCGTAGTAGTCGCCGCTGAGAACGTTCTCGCTCAGTTCGATGTACCCGGTAAACGATCCGCTCTGGAGCGTCTCGTCGACTTCTCGAAGCGGCGTCTCGTTCGTATAGTACTTCGCCCGTGTCTCGCCGCCCTGTTCTTCCATCGTACAGAGCAAGGGCAGCGACGGATCGGGTGCCTCATAACACGTTCCCGAGGCGGTTTCGAAGTCGTCGATATCGCCATCGATGACGCCGACAACGCGGCCGTTGAGCATACAAAGCCACGTGCCAGCCGCCGATACAGCACCGGAGAAATCAGCGTGGGCGAGATCGGAGAGACCGTCGAACCCCCCGTTAAACGGGCGGGAGTCCCACTCCTCGACGCGCTCTTGCGTGCGCGGATCCATACGTCAACAAGCGGGAACCGCACCAAATACGTTTCGTCTAGACTGTCACTAGATCTTGGATTCTGCGTCCTCGGCGAGTTCTTTCATCCGCTTGCCGATCCGGCCGGCGCTCGAGAACTCATCGTCGCTCATCGCATTGGCGAGTGCGTTCCCGAGAACGAAGACCGCGTGTTTGTGTTCGCTTTTCGACTTGTGGACGTGCGAGGGGTCGACGTCGAGCTGGCGGTAGGGGTCGAACAGCGTTTCATCGACCTCCTCACGCTCCGAAAAGTACTCCATGATGACGACGAGTTCTTCGTGGAGCTCGAGGAGTTCGTCCTTATGCATACGCGCTGTTAGGAAGGGTTTCGATTTAAGCGTTGTGTGGCCCCGTGTCGCAAAATCGAACGCGACCGCTCAGCGGGGGGATGACGGAGTCCTGTCAAGAACGGAGCAACCACCGGGACGTGGAGTCGTGGCGTGATCAGTCGGCGCTGGCAGACGTAATGTCTGCATCCGCGGCCTCCTCACGGTGGTCTGCAGGGAACCACGCGAGTTTGTGATCGGCGGTGACGCGAACGGCGACGCGCTCGTCTAAGTCGATATGATCGGAGTGGTTGTGCATACACTCGATCGTTTCGCCACCATCGAGTTCGACACGATAGAGGACGGTCGGGCCGAGATAGCGCCGATAGACGACGTGGCCGTCGGCCTCCGCGCCGTCGGCAGGGTAGGCCGTGACGTCGTCGGGTCGAATAAGGAGGTCGACAGTCGAGCCGTCGTATTGGTGGGCCAGCCCATGAACGTCATCGCGGAGGACGCGACCGAGTGCAGTGTCGACGCTGTCGCCGTGGACCTCTCCCGGGAGGAAACTGGCGTGGCCCAGAAAGCCAGCGACAAATCGCGATTCGGGCTGCTGGAAGACTTCTTGGGGGGTATCGATCTGTTCGATGTCGCCGTCATTCATCACGGCGACGCGGTCTGAAATGGACAGCGCCTCCTCCTGGTCGTGGGTCACGGAGATCGCGGTGACGCCAGTCTGCTTGATGATCCGGCGAACCTCTTCGCGCATCTCGACGCGTAGATCCACGTCCAGACTCGAGAAGGGTTCGTCGAGCAACAGCATCTCGGGTTCGGGAGCCAGCGAGCGGGCAAGCGCGATGCGCTGTTGTTGGCCGCCGGAGAGTTCGTTCGGATAGTGGTCGCCGTGGGCCTCGAGGCCGACGAGCTCGAGCAGTTCGTCGACGCGGCTCGCGCGCTCGCTCTCGGATCGATCCTGCAAGCCGAAGGCGACGTTCTCGCGGGCGGTCAGGTGTGGAAAGAGCGCGAAGTCCTGAAAAACAACGCCGACATCGCGGTCTTCAGGCGGGACGAACCGGCCGTCACCCGAGACCGTTTCGCCTTGCAATTGGATCCGGCCATCGTTGGGTTTCTCGAGGCCGGCGATCAGCCGAAGCGTCGTGGTCTTTCCGCAGCCGGATGGGCCGAGCAGGGTCAGGATTTCACCGTCACGGACGGCAATCGAGAGGTCGCCGATGACCTCCTGAGTCCCGTAGCGTTTCGCGATACCGTCGAGTTCGAGAACCGTCTCGCTCGTCGTCGGCTCGTTGGATCGGTTCTCGACCGCCGTCGTAAGCAGTTCTCCTTTGGCCATATCTCGACCCTCCGGCAGCTGCCGGCACACATTCCCTTTAGGCGTGCCTAAATCACTTATAATTGCCGGTTCGGCTCCAGACAGCGGAGATAACGGCTCACTCGGGAGAAAAGCGGGCGAGCCCGCCGTTGCTCAGAGTTCGACGCCGCTTGGGATCAGGCTATGCTGTCGAAGCAAACTCCCCTCGTCGTCGTAGACCAGAAACGTTCGCTTATCGTAGCTGACGAACGGCTCGCCATCGAGCGTGATCTCGACGCGATACTGGCCCTCGTCGCCCGCGGTCTCGCCGTAGCGCCGTGCAGCGCGGATGAACTGCAAGACGTCGGTGGCGTCTTCGTTGAGTTCGAGGATGAACTCGCCGGTGATGCGGTTGGTCACGCTCACTACCCCCGCAGTATCGTCCTCGAGCGGTCCCTGTAGCCGGAGGGCTGTGTCCGTCTCGCTCGCCTCGAGAACGTCGCCGTCGGGACCAGTCAGGCGCTCGCGAAGCATCGCTTCCGGGCCGGTGAAGTCGATCGCTACCGAGGGTTTTTTCGGCTCGCCGTCGGTTTCGGCCCAGTCGATATTGGTGACATCTAACGTGAAGTGCTCGCGCCTCATTCCGTACATGACCTTTCGGCCTCGTGCAGTATGAACGTAACGCACGGAGAACACGTCTCCGGTGACACATCGAGGTCGTCGGCGCGGCCGAGCTACTGGCAAGCACGTGCCCGACCGTATCGGCGTCGCAGCGAGTAGAAACCCTTTAGTCTGCGACGACGATATCGACGGTGGGAAGCGCACGGCCGCAAATCCGACTGTGTCACCCCCTTTTCCGGGTGGCTTGGGATTGCGGAAGTGCACGGCGAGAGCCGGCTGCTGTCGGCAGACACGCCGCCGTCGAGGCGCGTGCGCGCTCGACAGCGAACACGAGCGGTCAGTGCGATTCCTATCCTCAAACAATGGCACGAATGCACACCCGCCGTCGCGGCTCGTCCGGTTCGGACAAGCCGTCGGCAGACGAACCGCCGGAGTGGAGCGACGTCGACCCCGAAGATATCGAATCTCGGGTCGTCGAACTGGCAGAGCAGGGCTACGATCCCAGTCAGATCGGGATGAAGCTGCGTGACGAAGGCGTCACCGGCACGCCCGTCCCGGACGTCAAGCTGGCGACCGGGAAGAAAGTCACCGAGATCCTCGAGGAGAACGACGCCACGTCCGACATTCCCGAGGACCTTCGGAACCTGATGGAGCGCGCCGTGCGCCTGCGCGAGCACGTCCAGGCCAACCCCCAGGACTACCAGAACAAACGCGCCCTGCAGAACACCGAGTCGAAGGTGCGCCGTCTGGTTGATTACTACCGCGGCGACGAACTCGAGGCTGACTTCACGTACTCCTACGACGTCGCAGTCGAGCTCCTCGAGAACGAGTAACACCGTATGTCCACCGAGGGTCGATCCGCCGAGTCGGCGTCTGCCACGAACACCCTCGAGAGCGCCGGCTTCGTTCGGCTGCTCACCCGCGCCGATGGCGATGCCCTCGCCGCGAGCGGACTGCTCGCGAGCGCGCTCGACGACAGCGAGACGCCGTTTCAGGTGACCGTCGCACCCACAGTTGCGGCACGATCCAAGCGGGTTCATAGGCCGGCAAGCGAGGGCGACGTGACCGTCGTCGTCGGCACCGCTGACGCAGCCGACGCGGCCGACGTCATCCAGCTTGCGGCACCCGATCGACCGGCGACACTCGAAGCAGTCGATCTCGTCCGTGACCTCGACGTGACGCCGGATCCGGTCGTCGCACTCGCCGGCATCGTCGCAAGCGGCGGCGAACCCGGCGCAGGCGAAAGCGAATGGCTCGAAACAGCTGCACGCGAGCAGGGCCTGCTCGAGCAGCGCCCGGGCGTTGCGATTCCGACCGTCGATCCGGTCGACGGGCTCGCTCACTCGACACGGCTGCATGCGCCGTGGTCGGGCGACCGGGACGCGACCCGCGAGGCGCTCGCTGACGTTGTCGATGGCGATCACACCGATTTCGACCCGGAGGACCACCGAGCAATCGCCTCGCTGGTCGCACTCGACGTCGTCGGTGCCGACGGGGCGACTGACGCTGCCGCAAAGACGATCGGCCAAGCGTTACAGCCGTCCGTGACGCCCGACGGCCCCTTCGAGACGCTCGGCGGCTTCGCCGACGTACTCGAGGCGACGGCCAGCGCAGCCCCCGGAACGGGCGTCGCGCTGGCGATGGGCCACGACGTCCGCGAGCGAGCACTCGAGGGCTGGCGCGAGTATGGACGCCGAGCCCAGGTGGCGCTCAGGGACGGCTCGACTGGCCGCTACGACGGGCTGTTCGTCGTCGGCATCGATGACGGCCCCGTCGACGCCATCGCACGGCTCGCGGTTGCCTACCGGTCGCCCGAGCCAACCGTCCTCGCCGTCGGAGACGGTGAGGCGGCAATCGCGACCCGCGAGGCAGACTCTCTTGGCGCGACCGTCGAGGCAGTCGCCCGCGAGCTCGCACAGCGAGCGCCCGAGGCTGACGTCGACTACGATGGCGGCCAGCGGCGTGGCTACCTACAGTTCGACCCCGACGTGGACGAGACGACAATCATCGCAGCAGTGAGGGAACGCCTATGAGTCGGCACGCAACGATTCGGACGGCCCACGACGACGCGACGCTTGTCGCACGGGCGCTTCGCCCGGACAACACCGACGAGATGGAGACGACCGTCGACCGCGACGGTGAGACCGCGACGGTCGTCACGCACATCGAACGCGAGACGACCAGCGGCCTGCAGTCGACGGTCGACGACTACGTCGTCAACCTCGAGGTTGCGATCGACATCGTTTCACAGGCACGAACCGAACAGCACGCAGAACCGACGGACACGGGAGCTGTGTCCGACCGCGATAGCGACTCAACACACGATACACAATGAGTGAACGATCAGTTTCACGCGCGAAACAGGAGAAGCGGTGGTACACCGTCCTGGCACCAGAGCAGTTCGACCGCCAGGAACTCGGCGAGACCCCCGCTGACGAGCCGGAGAAAGTCTACGACCGAACCATCGAAACGACGCTCGGCGAACTCACGAACAACGCCAGCGAGAACAACACGAAGCTGACCTTCCAGGTCACCGATGTCGGCAGCGACAGCGCATACACGGAGTTCAAGGAACACTCCCTGACCCGTGACTACCTGCGTTCGCTGGTCCGTCGCGGTGCCTCGAAGATCGAGGCCTACGTCACCGTCCTCACGACGGACGACTACCGCGTCCAGATCCAGCCCGTCGCCTTCACGACCAAGAAGGCCGACGCAAGCCAGGAGAAGGCCATCCGCGAGCAGATGGTCCAGATGATCGAAGAGGCTGCCGAGGAGCGCTCCTTCGAGGAGCTTATCGACAGCGTCGTCGAAGGCCGCCTCTCCTCTGCCATCTACGGCGAGGCCAAAACGATCTACCCGCTGCGCCGCGTCGAGATCCAGAAGACCACCCTCGAGGCCCACCCCGAGGAAGTCGCCGAAGAAGAAGCGGCCGCCGTCGACGTCGACGAAGACGACGTCGCCACGGACGACTAAGCCGGTCGCTCCTCGATTTCACTGCCACTTTTTGATGCTGCCTCTCGAGCCGGTAGCTGACGGCTCGAGCGGAGCTGACAATGAGAGCATCGATAGAAAAAGCGAACTGACGCGGCTCGCAGTCGTCACTCGGAGACGACGATCTTCCCGTCCATCTCCGCGCGTTCGTGTGGGATACAGAAGTACTCGTAGGTGCCCGGCACCTCGAAGGTGTGTTCGAACGTCTCGCGTGGACCGAGGCGACCGGCTTGTTCGAGCTGCCAAGCGTTGCGTGCCGACTCCTGATTCTCGAAGCCACCGGTCGCGAAAAAGGAAGCCCCGTCCGGGATCCCGTTGTCGTAGGCGGTGACGGTGTGGTAGGCCTCGCTCGTGTTCTTCCAGACGACGGTCTCGCCGACGGAAATCTCGTAGACATCAGGGAGGAACGTAGTTCGATTCATACCGATGTGACAGTCCTCGCCGGAACAGGGATCGCTCGCGCCGGTACTGATCGCGGACGAACACCCTGCCAGGCCAGCCGAAACGGCAGTCCCGACAGCAGCGAGATAGACACGCCGGTGCATGCCCTTCCGTTAGGACAGTTGCCGTATAACGGCCCCGGTTCAGTTGTCGAAATCGGCCCCGTGGAAACGAAAACACGTAAGGTATCTCCCCGTCGAATCGGGCTATATGCTCCCCCGGTTCGTCGGTCGACTGGGCGTCGCTGACGCGGTGACGATCGCCAACGCCGCGCTGGGGTTCGTCGCAGTCGTCATCGCGAGCGTCAACATCGACCTGGCCGCCCGACTGATCCTGCTGGCGGCGATCGCGGACGGCCTCGACGGCATCCTCGCACGCCGCTATGGTGGCACCGACGCTGGCCCCTATCTCGACTCGCTTGCCGATGTCGCCTCCTTCGCCGTCGCCCCTGCCGTCCTCTCGTTTACCGTCGTCACCGACGGCCTCGAGATCGCGTTCGACGCGATCACCGCCGAACTCCTGGCTGTGACCGGCGTCTGTGCGCTGTTCGTCGCGATGGCTGTCACGCGACTGGGGATGTACACCGCCTACGACGTCACCGGCAGTCACACCGAAGGCGTCCAGACGACACTGGCCGCGACGATCCTCGGCGCAGCCATTCTCGCGGGCGAAACCCAGCCCGAACTCGTTCTCGCTGTCACCGCCGCATTCTCTTATCTGATGGTCTCGCGGATCGAATATCCCGATCTGCTGGCTCGAGACGCGGCGATTATGGGCGTCGTCCACGCGCTCGCGATTCTCGTGCCGACCGTTGCCGGGCGGACGTTTCCGTACGCGCTTCTCACACTCGGACTGGCGTACATGACGCTCAGTCCCTGGTTCTACTGGGGCGAGACGGAGCGAGCGGCGGAGACGGATGTCGATGTGCATGGAAACGCTTAGGACCGTGCTGACACGACAGTAAGGTATGCACACTGTCACGCGTCGGCGTCGTCCCCGGGTGGTACGATGAGTGAGGACGAGGCAAACGGTGACGACGCGGCCGCCGAAGCCGAACCGGACGAGGAGGAGTCGGTCGATCCCGAGGCCATCGACGAGCGACTTACGACGCTCGCCGCCGAGCTCGAGGAGCTCGATGCGGACCTCGAGGCGGCCGAGACCGAAGACGACCTCGACGTCGTCGAAGCGGATCTCGACTCGTTTCGTGAGGACCTCGAGAGCGTCGAGGTTCCGGAGCCACCGGAACCCGACGAGGACGAGGAGGAAGACGAAGAGCCCGCGCCCGAAGAGGAACTGCAAGACGAGTACGATGAGATCGAAAGCGATCTCTCCGATCTCGAGTCCGATCTCGAGGACCAGCGCGGCCCCTACGGCGAAGACGTCGTCAGTGAAATCAACAGTGCCAGCGGTACGATCACGAGCACCCGCTGGACCGAGGAAGGCAACGCCGAACTGATCGAGGCGATCGAGAACTTCCTCGACGAATTCAACGGCCTGCTCGACAGTTCGGTCACGCTGGTCGACGAGGGCGACGACGTGTCAGCCCAACTCGACGCGACCCTCGACGACGCCGTCGACGCCGTCGAGGCCGCAGCCCTCGACGCCGACGACGACGCGGAGACGATCGCCGGCCTGCTCGAGACCGCCGACGACCTCCAGAGCGATATCGACGATGCGACCGAGTGGGCGGATCTCGAGGTCCGCGAACAGCTCCGTCGGGAGGGCTACTACGACGTGCTCGAGCACGTCAAAGACTACCCGCCGGAGTGGCACGCGCTCAAGGTCCACGAGAAACGCGGCAACGTCGACATGATCCTCCTTGCACTGGATACCTTCGACTCCGATTACATGGAGGAACACTGCATGGAGGCCTTAGAGCGGATGGGACCCGAGGAGGCCATCGAGCCGATGCTCCAGAAGGCAAACCGCCGCGACCAGGCCGCAATGGCCGTCCTCGGCAAAATCGGCGTCGCCGACGAGAAGGTCGTCGACAAGCTCCTCGATTACGTCGACTCCAACCCGAACCTCCAGCAGCCCGCGTTCCGCGCGCTCGGCGAGATCGGCACCGAAGACGCCGTCGAGCCGATCGCCCAGCAACTCGTCGCCGACGAGGCCGACGTCCGAAGCTGGGCCGCTCGCGCGCTCGGCCTGATCGGTGACACCCGCGCCATCGAACCGCTCGCGGACGTCCTCGCAGACGACGATTCCGACCGCGTCCGCGCCAGCGCGGCGTGGGCACTTCGCCAGATCGGCACCACGGAAGCCCTCGAGGTCGTCGCCGGATACGACGACGACCGTGCCTACCTCGTCCAGGCCGAAGCCGAGAGCGTCGACCTCGAGCCAGCAGCCTGACGACGCGACACGGCTTTTTCGATCCGCGTTCGACGCACACAGCGGTGATTGGGGCTACGCTCCGAGCGTTTAAGTACGGAGACGCGCCCAAACCGGGCGATGACCTCCCGACGGGCCGCCCTCGTCGCTGTGTTCGGCTGTTGTTTGATCGCCAGCACCACGATACTCTCCGGGTTCGCCTTTGCCACTGAACCGGCAGCGAGCGAGCGACACGTCGCTCGAGCACCGTCGGGTTTGGGTGGCAGCGACAGCGCGACTGCTCGTGCCTGTCCCGCTCGAGCGTCCACTACTCACCCCTCCACTGAGCCGCCACCAAGCCCGCAGATCGTTGGCCTCTCCCCGAACCCCACGACCGACGACGACGCCGGCGAGTTCGTCGTCCTCGAAACGCCACCTGACACTCGGCTCGCGGAGCTGACGCTCACTGATGGCCACACGACGGCCGCACTCCCGAACGAAACGGTCTCCGGGCGCGTCGCCCTCAGTACGGCTCCGAACGTCACCGAGACGCTGACCGACACCCCTGTCCTCGCACTCGAGGGACACCTCCAACTCGCCAACGGCGGTGATCGGCTCCGCCTTCGAAACGCAACGACGACGATCGACGCAGTGTCATACGACAGCGCGCCGGCGGCCGAACGGTGGTATCGAACAGCGGCCCCTAACGAGGCGACCCCCGTTACCGACGGCCGGTGGTGGCCACGAGACGCGACCTGTCTGCCTGTCTCGAGCGCCGCAGTCGAAGAGGCGACGGCGTTCGTCCTTCCCGACGCGCCAGGCGTCCCACGGAAGACGATCCGATCTGCCGACGAACGGCTGTTCCTCGCCGGCTACACCGTCACCTCAGAGGCGGTCGCCGCCGACCTTGTCGACGCGGCCGAACGCGGCGTCGAGGTCCAAGTCCTCCTCGAGGCAAGCCCCGTCGGCGGGACACCGGCACCGACCGCAGACGTCCTCGAGACGCTCGAGGAAGGCGGCGTCGCGGTGCGAGTCATCGGCGGCGACGGTGCACGCTACCGGTATCACCATCCCAAATACGCCGTCGCCGACGACCGCGTGCTAGTCACCACGGAAAACTGGAAGCCCGCAGGCGTCGGCGGCGAGAGCAGCCGCGGCTGGGGCGTCCGCCTCGAGGACGAGGCCCTCGCGGCCGATCTCGCGGGTGTCTTCCGAGCCGATTTCGAGGGATGGGATACGACCGCTAGCGCGGCCTATCGCGCGAACACCTCGTTCGTCGACGACGATGATCCGGTCGTCACCGCGCGTGATACTTCGTTTCCGACGGTCCACGAACCCGCAACGGTGCCTGTCGAGTCGGCCGAGCTGTTAGTCGCACCGGATAACGCCGAGTACCGGCTTCAGGACCTGCTCCGTGGGGCCGACGACGAGATTCTCGTCGTCCAACCCAGTATCGCAACCGACGTTTCGCTACTCGAGGCGACGCTCGAGGCGGCCCGCCGCGGTGTCGACGTTCGCATCCTGCTCGGATCGACGTGGTACAACGCCGAAGAAAACAAGCGACTCGCAGCCGACCTTGAGCGCCTCGCTACCAGCGACGATCTCCCGCTCGAGGTGCAACTCGTTTCGGATACCGATCGCTTCGAAAAGATCCACGCGAAAGGCATCGTCATCGACCGGGAGATGGCGATCGTCGGCAGCGCCAATTGGAACGAAAACTCGCTCGAGAACAATCGCGAGGTGCTCGTCGTCCTCCATGGCGCGGAGATCGCGACCTACTACGCGGACGTATTCGAGACGGACTGGTCCGGCGATACCTGGCGGTTCCCGATCGGACTCAGCGCCACCGTCGTCGCTGCCATCGTCGGCCGACGCTATGTGCGCTTCGGGGGCCCACCGTCCGAATACACCTGAGACGGGCTGTTGTCACTGTGGGACGGCGTACCACCTACCCGTCATACGGGTGTGCCGGAACTGACTGACAAGAGTCCGTATGGAATATGAAAATCAGTCCGCGCGGCCGCTGATTTCGAGGAGTTCGCAGTGATCGGCCTCGGGGTCGAAACAGTCGGGACACTGCTCGGGCCGGTCGATGATCGTATCCAGACGCTCTGCGACGGTATCGTCGATGACGCTCTCGAGCGCGCGTGCTTCCTCGCGGAACTCCTCGACTTCGAGGACGTTCGCGAGGAAGCGTTCGATGATGCAGTAGGTCTGAAGGGCGTCATGTGCACGCTCGAGGCCCTCGTCGGTCAGGCTCGCGCCCTTGTACTTTTCGTGTTCGACGAGTTCGCGATCCTGGAGTTTGCCGACCATTTCGTTGACACTCGCAGGGCTCACGTCGAGCAGATCCGCGAGTGTGCCGGTCGATGCGGGGCCATCTTCGATGCGCTGAGCCAGATAGATCGCCTTGAGATATTGATCTGCAGTGTTCATGCCATCCCTCCGTCGGTGCCGGTGTCTGCTACGGCCGTGTTGCGCCGGTGTAACCGCGTCCGGGTCCCAATACAGGCGTCGAACGGCGTTTCGCTGATGGTGGTCGACGCGGGTTCCCGTCTCTCGCTCATGCTCTGTGCTCCATGATTTCGGTCACTTCTTGAACGCCCTCTTTTTCCTCCTCGCGGATCTCGGAGAGCGTCTCGAGCAGTCGATCGCGATCGACTGCGAACTCGGTATCGGAGGCCTCGATTGCTGTTATCAGGTCGTCGTAGAACTTGTACGCCGTCTCTTCGTTGGCCAACTGATCGTAGAGGACGCCGTCAGTGTCTTCCGGCGGCCCATACTGGGCGTCGACCAGTGCGTTGATTTCCTCGTATTCGACCGTTTCAGCCTCGAGATCGTCGATCAGCGCCTCGAGTCGCTCGCGGTGGTCGGCCGACTCAGCAGCCGCTTCCACGAGTAACTCCTCCACTTCCGCGTCGAATTCCGCTCGCTCTTCCGGCGGGAGCGAGTCGATATGGAGGGCGGCGCGTGACTCGACGACTTCTTCCAGCACGACTCCGATTTGTAGCAATCGGGTCAGCTGATTGTCGCTCGAGACACGCTGTCCCAGACTCATATCTCGACAAGCGGGCCGCTGTTACTTAGTCGTCTCGGAGCACGAATCGAGAAAAACGGCAGAACGGAAACCTGCGATTCGAACGCGCGGTGTGCGCAGTTAGTCGCGCTGATGGAGTCGCCGTGGAATCTTCGATCCCACGAGTCGTTCACTCGCTCGTATAAACGAAACTCGGAGCGAGAGGGTCGTTTACTCTCGCTTGCGAAGACGCGCGCCAATCAGGTCTTCGAGGTCGTCGCGGAGTTCGTCGACGTCTACCTCCTCGAGGACGGGCACGAAGAAGCCATCGACGAGCATGTTGCGGGCCGACCGCGGGTCGACACCACGGGAGGTCATATAGAGGAGATCCTCTTGATCGATCTGACCGACCGTCGCAGAGTGGCTGGCCTCGGTGTCGTGGTTGTTGATGATCAGCTTCGGCGAGGCGTCGGCCTCGCTCTCGTCGGAGAGCATCAGCGTGTTCTCACGCTGGTAGGAGCTGGTGTCCCAGGCATCCTGCCCAACGTCCTGAACACCCTCGTAGACCGAGCGGGCGACGTCGTCGGTGACGCCGCGGGTCACGAGATCTGCGGTCGTGTGCTCGGCACGGTGCCAGACCTTCGCATCGAGATCGAAGTGCTGGTCGTTGTGGCCGTAGAATGCACCGACGATCTGCGTTTCGGAGCTATCGCCGCTGAGTTCCGTCGAGACCTCCGTCTTGGTTAGCTGCGTGCCGAGGTTGCCCTCGATCCAGTCGATCGTGGCGTAGGTGTCGGCGACGCCGCGCTTGACGGTGAAGTTGTAGGCGTCCTCAGAGAGGTTCTGGAGGCTGCCGTATTGGACGTAGCTGTTCTCGCCGGCAGCGACTTCGACGACGCCGCTGTAGTACTGCTCATCGGCCTCCTGGCCGGTGGACTGACGCTCGAGGATCGTGACCGAGGACGATTCCTCGGTCACGACGAGCGTGTAGTTGAACAGCGAGCGGGAGTTTTGCTCGGTGCGGACGGTGACGTCTTCGGCGTCGACGCCCTCGGGGACGTAGATGACCGTCCCGGTGCTAAAGAGGGCAGTCGAGAGCGCCGTCAGGTAGTTCTCCTGTGGGTCGACGATGGAGCCGAAGTGCTCTTTCAGGAGGTCCTCGTGTTCGTCGACGGCGTCAGCCCACGACAGCACGTCGACCTCGTCGGGGCCGACCTGGTCTTTATTCTCCGCTGCGTTGAGCGGATCCACGAGCGACTCGAAGTCGAGTTCGTGGAGGTTCGTCCAGTCCCGACCCGGCGTCCGGATGACATCGGGCATGTCGAGCTCCTCGAGCGCGTCGAGAGCCTCGAGACGTGTCTCTACGAGCCATTCGGGCTCGTCTAAGTCGCCCGAAATTTGGCGTACCTGTTCTTCCGTCAGATTGGCGTGTACCTGCGTGCTCATATTATCCGAGGCTCCCCTCCATCTCGAGTTCGATCAAGCGATTCAGTTCGACCGCGTACTCGATCGGCAGTTCTTCCGTAATCGGCTCGATGAAGCCGGCGACGATCATCTTCTTGGCGTCGTCGTCGTCCAGACCGCGGCTCTGGAGGTAGAAGATGTCCTCGTCGCCGATCTTGCCGACGGTCGCTTCGTGTGCGACGTCGACTTTCGATTCCTCGATCTCCATGTACGGCATGGTGTCCGAGGTCGACTCGTTGTCGAACATCAGCGCGTCACACTCGACGGCGGTGCTCGAGTTCTCGGCACCGTCGGCGATGTGGACGAGGCCGCGGTAGTTGGTGCGGCCGCCGTCTTTGGAGATCGACTTAGACTCGATGGTCGAACTCGTGTCGGGCGCGTTGTGGTAGACCTTCGCGCCGGTGTCGATGTCCTGGCCCTCGCCGGCGAAGGCGATGGTGATGTGGGTGTCGGTCGCGCCGCGACCCTTGAGGATCGAACACGGGTAGAGCATGGTGGCTTTCGAGCCCATGCTGCCCGAGACCCACTCCATCGTGCCGTTTGCTTCGACGATGGCACGCTTGGTGTTGAGATTGAAGGTGTTTTTCGACCAGTTCTGAACCGTCGAGTACTGGACGTGAGCGTCTTCGCCGACGAAGACTTCGACGCCACCCGAGTGCAGGTTGTGGGTGCCGTACTTCGGTGCGGAACAGCCCTCGATGTAGTGGACTTCAGCTCCTTCCTCGGCGATAATGAGCGTGTGCTCGAACTGGCCCATCCCTTCCGAGTTCATGCGGAAGTAGGCCTGCACGGGCATCTCGACGGTGACGCCTTCGGGGACGTAGACGAACGAGCCGCCGGACCAGACGGCCCCGTGCAGCGCCGCGAACTTGTTGTCGCTTGGCGGCACACAGGAGGTCATGAAGTGCTCTTTGACGAGCTCGGGGTGTTCCTGGACCGCGCGGTCCATGTTCATGAAGATGACACCCTTCTCCTCCCACTGCTCTTGCATGTTCTGGTAGACGACCTCCGACTCGTACTGGGCACCGACGCCCGAGAGGGCGTTCTTCTCGGCTTCCGGAATGCCTAGCTTGTCGAAGGTGTCTTTGATCTCGTCGGGGAGCTCCGTCCAGTCGTCGACGCCTTCACGCTTGTCGACGTCCGGGCGGATGTAGGGGACGATCTCTTCGATGTCCAGTTCGGAGAGGTCCGGCTGGCCGGGCCAATCCGTCGGCATCGGCATGTTCTGATACTGCTTGAGCGCACGCAGGCGGCGCTCGAGCATCCAGTCGGGCTCGTCTTTGTCCTCGGAGATCATGCGGATGACCTCCTCGGTCAGGCCCTTGTCGGATTTGACCGCGGCGTTCTGTTCTTTCTTGAACTCGAACCGGGCCTCGGTGTCTGTCTCTTGTAGGTGGTCTTGATCGGAACTCATTGGTTGATCGGTATTATGGTTACGGCTGTAGGGGTATTACGCTTGTTCTAGCTGAATCTGGTTACGCAGTGCCGTAGACGTCCTCGCGGACCCAGTCGTACCCCTTGTCCTCGAGCTTCTCGGCGAGCTCTGGCCCGCCGCTTTTGGCGATCTGGCCGTCGAGCATTACGTGGACGTGATCGGGCTCGACGTAATCGAGGATGCGCTGGTAGTGGGTGATCTGGAGAACGCCGGTGCCCTGCTCGTCGCGCAAGGCGTTGATTCCGGCGGAAACGTCCTGCAGCCGGTCGATGTCGAGCCCGGAGTCGATCTCGTCGAGTACGGCGACCGATGGCTCGAGGATGGCGGCCTGCAGCACTTCGTTCTGCTTTTTCTCCCCGCCGGAGAAGCCGGCGTTGAGATAGCGCTGGGCGAACTTCTCGTCCATGTCCAGCTGTTCCATCTTCTCCTGGAGGATCTCCTGGAACTCGGCGACGCCGACTTCGCCCTCGTCGGCGGGGCCTTCCATCGGCGAGGTCTCGAAGCCGTCGTCTTCTTCTTCGTCGTCGCCGTCCTCGCCCTCGAAGAGCTCCTCGCGCTCTTCGATCTTGGCGTTGAGTGCCGTCCGGAGGAAGTTGGTCATCGTGACGCCCTCGATCTCGGCGGGGTACTGGAAGCCGAGGAAGATACCGAGCGCGGCACGCTCGTTGGGCTCGAGGTCGAGCAGGTCCCAGGTGCGCTGGTCTTCATCGATTTCGATGTCCTCGCCGAACTCGTCGTCTTCGAGGTGAAGCAGAACCTCACCGTCAGTGACCTCGTAGGCAGGGTGGCCGGCAATGACCTTCGCGGTCGTCGACTTCCCGGAGCCGTTCGGCCCCATCAGTGCGTGGATCTCGCCGGACTCGACCTCGAGATCAACGCCCTCGAGAATTTTCTCGTCGCCCTCCGCTACTTCCGCGTGCAGGTTGCGTAGTTCGAGACGTGCCATAGTATTCTGTCGTCTAATGGATGGGCCGTATGACCCATAACGGTTTCGTATCCAATTGGATACAATCTCGTATTAGCAAAATAAGTTCTCCATTCGGAAACCACTATTCGATTAGTCCGTGAACGACCGTCATACGAACCAATCGCCGCGATGACGGCCACTGTGCCTCGAGAGACGAATATACGCCAGTTCGCGGGGCCTGAATCGGTACCGCCGGCCGTCTCACATGAACGAATCGAGCCCTTTCTGTTCCTGGCCGCTTTTCACTTCCTCCCACGAGACACCGAGTGCCTCGAGAATTCGCTCGATCGGCCCCTGAAGTGTCTTCTCGAGCATCGTGTCGTAGTCGACCTCGAAGGCGTCCGGAATCTGATCTTCGTACTCGAAACAGATCACGTCGGGATCGCGTTTGAACGCACCGTAGAGGGGGTCAGTTCGGGCATCGAATCCGTCGTCTTCTTCGAGGCGCTGGAAAAATGACGGATCGACGCGATCGAGGTAGAGGCGCTTTGGCTTGCTCCCGCGCTGGAAGTTGGTCCCCAACAGGAGGTTGGCGTACTTCGCGCCGCGGACCTGCGCCGTGTCGGTGTCGTAGTTGTCGAGGCGCTTGCCGATGCCGCCGGGAATCGCGAGGTCCTCGAGCGAGACCTCGCCGGCGAGGACGTCCTCGATGACGCCGTTGACGTACTCCTTTGCGCCCTCGATGTCGCCGTCTTTGACGATCATCTCGATGACCTCGTGTTGGACCTCTTTGGTGATCGGCGCGATGTCGGAGCGCTGGTATTCGAAGCCGACGATGTCGATATTGTCGACATCTTTACCCTCTTTCCACGTGATGTGACCGGCGTAGCGTTTCTTCTTGCCCGCCTGGAAGAACCGTCGGTAGAGTTTTTCGAACTCGATCTGGAACCGATGTTCCTCGGCGTTCAGGTCCTCGCGTGCGAAGTCGTCATACCGGCCGTTGATGTACTCCTCGATTTCGAAGGACTGCTCGAGCGCGTCGTCTTTGGGAACGTCAGGGCCGAGCTCGAGCATGACCGAGTCGGTGTCCCCATACGTAACCTGATAGTCCAGTTCGTTTGCCGCTTCGTCCGTGAATTCGATGACGTCGCGGCCAGTCGCGGTAATTGCGGCTGCTGCCTCTTTGTCATAGAGACGGAATTTATCCCACCCCGACACGCCGTACAGCGAATTCATAATAACCTTGACAGCTCCTTGCTGTCGGTCGTACTGCTCGTACTCGGGCGTCCCGGGTTCGTGTTGATCTCGAAGTGCCTTTTTTTCCTCGCGCTCGTCGAGCAGTTCCGTGATCATCTCACGGTTCACGCCGTCCGGTTCCTTTTGGAAGTGGGTGCCCGTGGGCGCTTCGTAGGTCTCGCCGTCGTACTCGTCGGGGTCGACTTTCGTCTCTGGCGATGCGTTGATCGTCGTCATACACATCGGATACAGCGACTTGAGGTCGAGCACGGTGACGTTCTCTTTGACACCCGTGATCGGCTCGAAGACCGCACCGCCCTCGTACTCATCGCCGGCCTCCTGTTGGCCCTTCGAGGGCAACGCGAAACGACCGTGGGCCTCGTGGAGGACGTACATGTCGACCGCGTCGCCGGGGGTAGGTGCGTCCTCTAACTTACAGCCGACAAAGGAGCGCACCTCGCCCCAGAAGGGAATGATCTCCTGCTGGCGGTCGAGTTCGACACAGAGCTCGACGTCCCGGAGGTTGTACTCGAGCAAGCGGGTCGGGTCGTCCTCCCAGAGGTCACCGATGTCGCCGGCGTAGCGTTCTTTGCCGACGCCGAGTTCGACTTCGCCGACGGCATCGAGTCGATAGGAGTCGAGTTCGGAGAAAACCATCCGCTGGTAGCCATAGAGCAGGTCGAAGACGATCCGGCCTTTGATGTCGGGGCCGCCCCAGTTGCTACGCCAGACTTCGTCGACCCGAGAGAGGCGGTCGATCGAGAGATCGTAGTCGTGGTGTGGGCCGTCGAGTTCCTCGAGCCGGTCGAGGAAATAGGGTGCGTCGAAATCCTCGAAGTTCCACCCGGTCAGGAGGTCC
The DNA here is from genome assembly GCF_900111485.1 of Natrinema hispanicum. Lineage (GTDB taxonomy): Archaea > Halobacteriota > Halobacteria > Halobacteriales > Natrialbaceae > Natrinema > Natrinema hispanicum_A. The sequence continues at coordinate 19,759 of NZ_FOIC01000001.1, forward strand.
GGATCGGTGTCTTCGATGTACTCGATAAAGGCCTCGAGCATCGCTTCTTCCTCCTCGAAGACGCGGACCTCGTGGTCGATCGCGCCTTCGATCGGGTCGTAGTCGTCGATCTCGTCGGGAATCTCGCCGTCGCCGACCGGTGCCTCGTAGAGCCACATGACGTACTCGTCGCGGTAGGAATCGTGGCTGGTGAGACAGACGATCGGTTCTTCACCGTCCTCGGGAAAGCCCGAGCGGTCGTCGACCTCGATGTCGAAGGTGTTGACGCGCGGATCGGCGTTGACGTCTGCGGCTTCGACCTCGTCGTGGGGGACGACCAGCGAGTCGTCGTCAGCGCGCCGTTCGGGCACCCGAACCCCGCTGCGGATGTCCTTGTCGATCAGGAATCGGTTCGGAAACAGGATGTCAGCCTCGTAGTGCTCGAAGTCGTCACGAACCTGCCCGACGTCCCGTGGCGTCTGGCCGAAGATCTTGGTCAGCTTCTCGCCACGGATGCTCTCGTAGGGCTCGCCGTCGTGATCGTACTCCCGACTCCCAGTCAGCCGGTCGTACTGTTCTTCGGGTGGCCGCTCGAGCGTGTCCGTCGGCGCATAGAAATACGGCTTGAAGCCGACCACCTGAACGTGCTCTAACTCGCCGTCGGGCGTGCGCCCGAAGACGTGCATGATCGGTCGCTCCTCGTCGCCGTAGCCGGCGATGGTGTAGTCGACCTGCATCACTGCGAGTTCGAGCTCGCCCTCGGGTTCGGGGAGGGTCTCCTCGAGGACGTCGATCACCGCCGTAGCGTCGGTCCCGCCGTTGCCGGCGACGGCGACCGCCTCTTCTGCCGGCCGGTCGTCAGCGTCGCCGGACTCGCCGCCGAAATCCGTAAGTCCGGTCTGGCCCGCCTCAGTCATAGTGCTGGGATTGGCAGGCGGCGGGTAAAAACCCCCAGATTCACTGCTCGCCGAGACCATCTTCGGAACCGGACTCGAGGCCGGGACGCGACGTGGGCGGCGAGGAACCCGCCGCTGACAAGCCTTGCAGCAGCAAGAAGACATTTAACGTGGTAACACATAGCATATAATCGGGTGATCGATATGTCTTCCCATCTAAACGACGACGCGGCAGATCGGAGCGAGCTGAGTAGTATCCCCGAAGGCACTGCGACGATCGAATCCTACGAGACTGACGACGGCGTCGTCTTCTACGACGCGGAGAACCCTCTCGCGTGGGTAGAGACCTCCCGGACGCTCACGCTCGAGGATCTGGCCTGAGACGGGCTGCGGTCCCAGTCTCCGCGCAATTGCGACCGACGTGGACGTCGGGACGCAGCTTCGACCGATTCGCTGAAACCGATCGCGAAGCGAACGCTTTTCCGCCCGCTTATCATCGACTTCGGTGTGGTATTCGACCGGACCGAGAACGAACCCGAGGAGTGGGATCCCGAGGAGGAGTTCTACGACCCCGACGGCGACGGGTTGACGATTCCGCAGGTGACGACCGACGACGACTCGGATGCCGACGCCGAGTCCACGGCTGCGATCGATATACCGAGCGTGTCCACCGACGAGACGGACGTTCCAAGCGACGTCCTGGAGGCGTTCTGGGCGCTGGTGTTGGTCGTCAACGCCGCCCTCTTTGCCGTCTCGCTCGGAGCCTTACTGCTCGTGTTCGAAGGCGACGTAACTCGCGGCAGCGCTCTCATCGCAGCCGGCACCGTCCTGTTCGGGCTCGCCGGGCGACGATACCGTGCGTTTCGCGCCGACAACGACGACGGTACAGCCGATGACGACCCCACTGGCGAGGATCGGTCCGCTGACGATGCAATCGAAACGGCTTCGGGTGACGGTGTCCAACAACAGTCACCAACCCGTTCCGATCGCAAATGAATACCGTCAAGGATGACACCGGAAAACGATACCTGCTTCTCAAACACTCCGACAGCGCGAGTCTCGTTCGCGATCCCGAAACCGGCAACGAGTGCTACGTCCAGAACGACCGCTTAGAGCGCGTTGACGGAGACTCACCTCTCGAGACGGCCGCTCGCAGCGTCGGCGATCCCGTGTTGACGCTGCTTACGACCGTTCACGACGAGGAAACGTTCGGGCTGTTGATCGAACTCGCCGACAGAGGACCGCTCGGCGTTCGCACGCTGCTCGATGCCTACGACTTGTGCGAGAGTGACCTACACGGCCGGCTGACGGTCCTCGCAGCCGCCGGACTGCTCGAGGAAACCGAGGCCGCCGGCGAACGCGGCTATCAGGTTACGGACACCTGTGAGACGGCACTCGAGGCAGTTCGACCAGCAGTTGCATCGACGGATGAAAACACGGGTTCTGACTGATACGGACTTCTGGACGTCAGTGCCGGCACACCCGCGACCCGTCAGCGGGTGCGCCGGGACAGCGGGACAGCAGACCGTCTGACGCGACGAGACGATCACGCCTCACGTGTCCGACGCGAGTAGTTCCGCCTCTGGTGGCTCGCCCCGCTCGAGCCGCGAGCGGTTCGACGTGGCGTCTTTCTCGACGCGGACGAGCGAATCGGCCGCCCCGACGAGTTCTTGATCGTGGCTGACGACGATGATCTGCTCGACACCGAACTCGTTGCGCATCGATTCGATCAGCGAGGCGAGTTGGGTGACGTGACCTGAATCGAGGAAGACCGTCGGCTCGTCGAGGATCAGCGGCGGCATCGGCGCGGTTCCGTCGACGCCTTCGGCCAGCAGCCGATAGATCGCACACCGCAAGCTGAGATTAAAGAGCGCCCGCTCACCACCCGAAAGCTGCTCTGGCTCTAAGGCTTCGCCGTCTTTCTGGTAGACCGTCAGTTGGTAGTCGCCATCAAGATCGATCGCCGCGTAGGAGTCGTTCTGATAGACCAGATCGAACGTCTCGTTGAGCAGCCGTTCCAAGGTCTCGACGTTGTGCTGGCGCAACTCTGCCCGCAACTCCCCGTAGGTCGTCTGGAGTGTCTCGGCTTCGCCATACAGCGACTCGAGGTGTTCACACTGTGTCTCGACGCTCTCTAAGCGCTCGCGAAGCCGCTCGAGTTCCTCGAGTTTCTCCTCGACGCCGCCGATCTTCCCCTGTACCCCGGCACGGTCGGCCTCGAGTTCCGTGAGTTTCTCCTCGACTTGTTCGATGTACTGCTCGGCGTTGCGTTTGTCTTCGCGGGCGGTTTCGACCCGTTCGCCGTCGAATTCGGACTCGAGGTCGCGCTTGCGCTCTCGTTTTGCCGAAAGGGTCTCGCGGCGCTCCTCGTTGATCTCCGCCCAGTCGGCCATGCGCTCGCGACGCCGTTCGATCTCGCTTTCGAGGGTCGCCCACTCGTCAGCGATCTCGGAGAGGCGCTCGAGCGTCTGGATCGTCTCCGTAAGCTCCCCGCGCTCGGTATTGATCTCACCGAGGGCGGCCCGCGCGTCGGCCACTTCGGCTTCGCGTTCGTCGGCCGCGGCCCGCTTCGTGTCGGCCTCAGACTCGTACTCGTCGGCGTCCGCTCGCAACTGATCGCGCTGGTCGCGCCGGTCCGCGATGGCCTCGCGTTTCTCAGCGAGTAACTGTTCGACGTTCTGGCGGTTGTCCTCGAGCCGGTCGACTCGCTGCTCGGCCTCGAGCAACGCCTCGGCGCGGTCGATCCGGTCATCTAGCTCGGTGCGTTCGGCTTCGAGTTCCTCGCGTTCGGCCACTAACTCGTCACGCTCCGCGCGACGATCGTCCAGCACGTCGACGTGTGGCGAGTTCTCGACCGGCTGGCCGCACTCGGGGCACTTCCCTTCCTCGAGCAGCCGTTCACCCTCCTCGATGGCGTTCTCGGCGGCCCGGATGTCTGCAGTGACGTCGTTGAGTTCCGCGGTCAGCTCCTCGCGGTCGGCTTTGAGAGACTCGAGGTGCGATTCGGCCGCGCCGAAGTCGACGGGTGCGTCGTCGAAAGACGCCCGCGCGTCCGCGATCTCCGCCTCGAGCTCCTCGAGTTTCGTTTCGCGCTCTGCGATCGTCTCCTCGTCGTCCTCGATTCGCGCTGTAAGGTCGTCGGCTTCGTCTCGGGCAGCTTCGGCCTGTGCCTCGAGCTCGTCGGCTTCCTCGCGGAGCCGTTCGATCTCTTCGGTGCCGGTTTCGATCGTTACCGTGACGTCCTGTAACTCGTCGGCAAGTTCCTCGGCGCGGGCCTCGAGGTCGTCGATTCGGGCCTGAATCGTCTCCTCATCGGGGTCGGCAGTCTCGAGGTCGACGTCTTCGAGCAGTCCGGTCCGCTCGTCGGCGAGGGTCTCACGTTGCGCTCTGATCTGGCTGATCTCGTCGCTCGCATCCTCGCGCTCCCGTTCGGTGTCTTCGATTTTCGACTGCAGCGCCGCGATTTCGTCCTCGAGCGTGTCGATCTCTGCGCGAGTTTCCTCGTGGCGCTCGAGGACGTCTTGGGCGGTCTCGAGGGTCTCACGGGCCTGCTCGCGCTGTGCTTCGTAGTGGTCGATCTCCTCGGTGAGATCGGCGCGGCGGGACTCGAGGTCGTTGAGTTGTGCGTGGAGGTTCTGTGCTTCCTTTTCGTCGACCTGTTTCCGGAGCGTGTCGAGTACCTCGCGCTGCCCATCGAGGACCGTTTTGACACCGAGTCGGGCGTCGCTGGCGCGTTCGCGGTAGTCCTCGAGCGCGCCAAGCTGCAGGAGATCGTCGATCATGTCCTGGCGGTCGCTCGGCGAGGCGTGGATGAGCTTGTTGACCTCGCCCTGACGGACGTACGCGCAGTTGACGAACGCCTCGGCGTCCATCCGCAGGAGGTCGGTCACTTCGCGGCGCACGTCGCGGGCCCCCTCGATCGTCTCGCTCAGTGTCTCGAGGATGCATTTCGTCGTGGTCGCGCGATCACCGCGCAGTTTGAGCCGGCGCTCGATGTGGTACTCGTGGCCGTCGTGGGTGAACCAGAGTTCGACCTCGGCTTCCTCCTCGCCGGTCGTGATGACGTCGTCTAACGTGCGATCATCGAGTGCCTTCGAGCCGTAGAGTGCGAAGAAGACGGCCTCGAGCAGCGTCGACTTCCCGCTGCCGTTGACGCCGTGAACGACGGTGACGCCGCGCTCGAGGGCGAGGTCGGCGTCGCCGTAGCACTTGAAGTTCAGCAGGCGGACGCGGTCGACCCTCATGCGAAGTCACCCAGGGAGGCGGTATCAGCATCAGCAGAGTCCTCGGTTTCACCGGCCTCGTCGGTCGGTTGCTCGGCTGGGTCGGCTGCCGCCTCGGTGCGGTCGTCTGTACCGGCGGCGCTGGTGTCAGTCGAATCGGCTGGGGAATCGGGTTCATCGGCGAGGTGGTCAGCAACCGTCGTTACGTCCTCGTCGCTCGGCTCGCGTTCCGGCGCGGGCTCGAAGGCCGATCGGTCCTCATCGAGCAACTCGCGAACCCGTCGCTCGACGGTCTCGCGAACGTTCGCGTCGGCGAGATCGCCGCTCCGGACGGTCTCGTCGATCTCGAGGGCGGCGTCGCTGAGCCCCAGTTCGCGGACTCGCTCCCGGACGGCGTCGTCCGGGTTGGCGAAGCTGACCGAGACTTCGTCGTCCTCATCTGGGAGTTCTCGGCGGTCGTTGACGCGGGCGACGAGCGCCCCGCGGTCGATCGCGAGTTCCTCGATCGCCGCGGGCGTGATCGGGCGGCCTTCGCCCTCGATCGTGACGATGACGACGGCGTCGGCGAGGTCGTGCTGGCGGACGCGTTCCTGCACGCGGTCGATCCCCTCGCCTTCCTCAAGATCGACGTCGACGAAGACGAACTCGCGGGTATCAGTGAGCCCGCGGCGGCTGATCGCGATTGACTCGTCGAAGTCGACGATGTTGTAGCCCCGGTCCTCGCGCTCGCTGGCGCTTGCCCGTTCGGTCGAGCCACAGTAGGTGACCCAGGTGTCACGTACCTCTGCGGTGTCCGGTGTGTGGTTGTCACCCAGCAGGACGGCGTCGAAGTCGACCGTCGACTGCTCGAGGACGGTCTCGGTGTCCCAGTCGGCGTGGGCGAAGGGTTCGAAGAGGCCGTGGCTCACGAGGGCGGTGTGGTCGGCCGTCTCGGGAACCGGATCGAACGCGTACTCGAGGTCATCACGGCGCGATCGAGGGACGAAGTCAAGGCCGTAGAAGGCAGCATCACCGACGACGACCGGCTCGGCACCGAGTCGGGTCGCCAGGCCGAGATCGGCGAAGAGATCGAGCCACTGGGCGTCGCGTTTCGACTCGTGGTTGCCGACGACGGCAAGAAAGGGGATGTCGGCGTCGGAGAGCGTCCGGAGCACGTCGATCGTTCCCTGCAGATCGACCAGACTCGGCCGGCGGTCGTGAAAGAGGTCGCCGGCGTGGACCACCGCATCGACGTCGTCGGCGACAGCGTCCTCGACGACCGATCGGAACGCCTCGAGGAAGTCCCGTCGTCGCTCGGGCGAGTTGTACTGCTGGTACCCGATGTGGGTATCGCCCGTGTGGATAACCCGCGTCATTGGCCAGTGGTTGGCAAGCCTGCACTAAAGGAATTCCGTGACCGGAGTGAAAGTGAAACTATAACGGAATCCCGATTGATCTGTCTCGTCACCGGTCCCGGCCGGGACGCGCCGCGAGGCGATTCGGCCAATCGGAACCGCGATATGCGCGGAGATGGCGACAAAACGCATTCAGATCGCATCGCAGTACCGATCAGACGATATCGGTCAGCAATACCACTCTATCGACTCGAGCCAAAAGCGAGTAAAACAGTCGAGAGAACCCACGACTGTCCGATCAGGCGTCGATGTCGAGACTGTAGAGACGCTTGCGTGCGTCCGAGAACGAAAAGCGCGAATCGACGACGTTCTTCTCGTCGAGTCGGTTGAGCGCGTACCGAACCGTCCGGGACGGCAGCAGCGTCTCGTCGGCGATCTGCTGTTGGGTCATCGTATCGTTGTATTCGAGAACTTTCGCGACGAGTTTCGCGCTCGGCGGGAGCTCGCGGACGTCGTCCCACGTTCCCCGCTCGCTGGTCTCCTGTTGGAGGGGCTCTGAAGCACTCATCTTACTCCACCATTCCGAATACGGGGTAATAATATTTTCTATTCCATATAATGCTCAGCAGTAATACAACGTAGTTAAGTGAACCTACCCGAAGCCTCTTAAGAACCAACACCCAAAGGACGGGTGATGAGCGACACTGTGGACGACGTCGACCTCCCATATGATGAGGACGAGGCGTCCCAACAGGAGAAAATCCAGGCGCTCGAGGAACGGCTGGAGATCCTCGAGGCGCAAAACGAGGAGATGCGCGACAAACTCCTCGATGCCAACGCCGAGAACAACAAGTACCAGCAGAAACTCGAGCGGCTCACGCACGAGAACAAGAAACTCAAGCAGTCCCCGCTGTTCGTCGCCACCGTCCAGGAGATCACGGACGAAGGCGTCATCATCAAACAACACGGGAACAACCAGGAGGCGCTGACCGAAGTCACCGACGAGATGCGCGCCGATCTCGAGCCCGACGCTCGAGTGGCGGTCAACAACTCGCTGTCTATCGTCAAGCCACTCTCGAGCGAGACCGACGTGCGCGCTCGCGTGATGGAAGTCACCGAGAGTCCCGACGTCAGCTACGAGGACATCGGCGGCTTAGAAGAGCAGATGCAAGAGGTCCGCGAGACCGTCGAGATGCCCCTCGAAAAGCCCGAGATGTTCGACGATGTCGGGATCGACCCGCCAAGCGGCGTCCTGCTCTATGGACCACCGGGCACCGGGAAGACGATGCTCGCCAAAGCCGTGGCCAACCAGACCGATGCCACCTTCATCAAGATGGCTGGCTCGGAGCTGGTCCACAAGTTCATCGGTGAGGGTGCCAAGCTCGTCCGCGACCTCTTCGATGTCGCCCGCGAGCACGAGCCCGCCGTCATCTTCATCGACGAGATCGACGCCATCGCCGCCAAACGGACGGAGTCGAAGACCTCCGGCGACGCCGAGGTCCAGCGGACGATGATGCAACTGCTCTCCGAGATGGACGGCTTCGAGGAACGCGGCGAGATCCGCATCATCGCCGCCACCAACCGCTTCGACATGCTCGATCGGGCTATCCTCCGTCCCGGCCGCTTTGACCGCCTCATCGAAGTGCCAAAGCCCAACCAGGAGGGTCGCGAGATCATCTTCGAGATCCACACGCGCGGGATGAACGTCGCCGACGACGTCGACTTCGCCGAACTGGCCGAAGAGGCCGAGGAAGCTTCCGGTGCTGACATCAAGGCCGTTTGTACCGAAGCCGGCATGTTCGCCATCCGTGACGACCGCACCGAGATCCGGATGGAGGACTTCCGCAGCGCCTGGGACAAGGTCCAAGCCGAATCCGAGGACACCGAGGACGTCTCGAAGACCTTCGCCTGACGCTCTCGAGGGCGACGGCGATCTCTCTCTTCGTTTTTCACTCGCTCGAGCCGAGCAACGGCACTCGAAACGCCGTGCGTGCAGTGACACTCCGATCGGCGAGTGGTCCAGTATCGAAAGCCGCAGCTACGCTCGAGGTCGTGGAAAATCGGTCAACAATGGGACGAGATGCCTATACGAGCGCCGAGAAGACGAGCCACGGCACGACGAACATCGCCACAGTCAGCACTGCGAGAATCAGCACATACCCGATACCCATCCCCGCCGCGGTACGCCACGCTGGATGCTCGAAGTCGCTGAGATCGACTGCCATGTCACGTTCATCCGGTGACGACTGCATAAGCGTACCGGAACGCTGGCTCGAGAACTGCCGTGTCTCCGACGGAGAGCCCGCTCACGACAGTCGTTGTGATATCGGTCGCAGTGTTCTCTGCGGATGAGTCGTTCCCTGCGATGCGAAGTGAACCCGAACCCGAAGCTGACGGCATCGCAGTTTTCATTGTCGGACACCTCTCACCTGCGTCCATACTCGGACAGGGCAGACGACCTGACACTGGCGGTGAGGTGAGCACATAAAAACCGACACCTCGACAGGTTGCGCCTTTAAGTAGAGGCAATCGAAGCCGAGACACTCTCGCGCTCGTTCGAGTGCGGTGGCGGCTATGCTGGGCGAATCCAGGCGAGCCGATGGCCCCGCTCGAACTCCTCGTCTTCACCGACCGCGATCTCCTCGAGCGTGCCGGTGGCCGGTGCTGGCACGTCGACGCTTACTTTTTCGACCTGAAACTCACAGATCGCGTCCCCCTCTGCGACGTGGCCGCCCTCGGCTGCGAACCAGTTGACGACGACGCCGACGGTCTCGTCTGCGTCGTCAGGCCAGCGATCGCTCGTCTCGACGGCGACGCGGTCGTCGGTCCCGCTCATTCGTCCCCTCGAGCAGTGCGAACGGCCTCGGTGATGTCGTCCGTCCCCGGAATGACCTCGTCTTCCATCGGCCGCGCGTATGGGATCGGCACGTCCGGGAGGGCGACCCGCTCGACAGCTTCGAGGTCGTCGAGTGCGGCCTCGGCGACGCTCGCGATGATCTCGCCGGTGACGCCGTACGACCGGTAGTCCTCGTCGACGACGACCAGATGACCGGTCTTGGCGACGGAATCGAGGATGGTCTCGGTGTCGAGGGGGACGAGCGTCCGGAGATCGACGACCTCGACATCGATATCGTCGGCGAGGTCCGCGGCAGCCTCGAGCGCGCGATGGACGTGCAACCCGAGAGTGACGATGGTCACATCCGCGCCCTCGCGTTTGACGTCGGCACTGCCGAATGGAATCGTGTAGTCGTCCTCCGGAACGCCGGTTTTCGGTCCGTCCGGTGCCGGCAGCCAGCCGATCCCCATCAGCCGCTTGTGGAACATGTAGACGACCGGATCGTCGTCGCGGATGGCGTTGTGCATCAATCCCTTCGCGTCGTAGGCAGTCGAGGGAACGACGACCTTCATCCCGGGGAGGTGCGCGAACGTCCCGTAGAGGGTCTGGGAGTGCTGGGCGGCGTCGTTGTACGTCCCACCCACGGCGGCGGTAAGCACCATCGGGACGTTCACCGAGCCGCCGCTCATGTAGGTGTTTTTGGCCATCTGGTTGTAGATCTGGTCCATCGCGACGCCGAAGAAGTCGACGAACATCAGCTCGGCGATGGGACGCATCCCTTCCTGGGCTGCACCGACGGCGGCACCGAGGTACGCCGTCTCGCTGATCGGCACGTCCATGATGCGGTCGCGACCGAACTCCTCGAGCAAGCCTTGGGTACTGTCGAAGATACCGCCGTAGTCGGCGACGTCCTCGCCCATGTAGAAGACCTCGTCGTTTGCGCGCATCTCGTGGGCGATCGCCTCGACCATCGCTCGACTCATCGTCAGCGACCGGTCTGCCTGCTGGTCGCTTGCGTTGTCCTCTTGTTGTGCCATTAGTCGTCACCCCCTGTGTCCGCGGTTGACGGCTCGCTGTCTGTCACGCCGGACGGCGGATTCACGAACACATCCTCGTAGGCGTCATCCGGGTCGGGTTCGGGCTGGTCTTTCGCCCACTCGATGGCCTCCTCGACGCGGTCGTGGGCCCGCGAGCGCAGGTCATCGATCGTCTCGTCGTCGACGCCATTGGCCCGGAGGTCTGCCTCGAGTCGCTCGATCGAATCCCGCTGCTGGGCGGCGTCTTTGTCCTCGTCGGGGCGATAGGCTTCGGGATCGCCCATGAAATGGCCCATGCGCCGATGGACCTGGACCTCGAGCAGCGACGGCCCGTTCCCGTCACGAGCACGGCCAACGGCGTCTCTGGCGGCGTCGTAGACGGCGACGGCGTCGTCAGCGTCCACGCGAGCGCCGTGAAGGCCGAACCCATCGGCGCGTTGAGCACCGTTCTCGACGTCGGTGACGCGCTCTTTTGGCATGCTGATGGCCCAGTCGTTGTCCTCGACGACGAAGACGACGGGGAGATCCTGGACGCTCGCGAGGTTGAGCGACTCGAGGAACGCGCCCTGATCGATCGCACCCTCGCCGAGGAACGCAACGGCGACGCTGTCGGTGTTCCGTTGTTTCGCCGCCAGACCGGCACCGACTGCAGGCGGACAGCCTTCGGCGATGATGCCGCTACACGCAAACTTGACGTTGGGGTCGAACAGGTGCATGTGGCCGCCTTTGCCACCGCTCAGCCCGCTTTCGCGGCCGAAGATTTCGGCGGTCATTCGCTTGAGATCGACGCCCTTCGCGATGGCGACGTGGTGGGGACGGTGCGGTGCCGTAACCGTATCGTCGTCCCGGAGGTGCTGGCAGACGCCTGCGCCGGCGGCCTCGTGGCCCGCAGCGAGGTGCAGTTCACCCGGGATGGGACCGGCAGAGATATCGAACGCGGGCTGTTTGCCCTCGAGGTATTCCTCCTGTAATCGTTCTTCATACTGGCGCGCCGTTACCATGTTCTCGTACATTTCCTGTAACTCGTTAACAGCCACCATGGTCTCCAGATACGTACCAGACCTGTCGACAAATAGCTATGCAAGCCACCAGACAGAGTCCGGTCCGAGCCAACGGGTCGAGTCACAGCGAACCAGCCATCGTGAGCGTACGTTTCGGACCGTTTTTACCGGGTGGCCCGCTACGGGCACCCAATGACGAAAATCGTCGTGGTGGACAATCACGGACAGTTCACCCACCTCGAGCGCCGGGCGCTTCGCGACCTCGGCGTCGACACGGAACTGATCGACAACGAAACCCCACCCGAGGAGGTCGACGCCGACGGCGTCGTCCTCTCCGGCGGCCCTGACATGGACCGGATCGGGAAATCGGCCGAGTACCTCGAAGCGGACATGCCAGTGCTCGGTATCTGTCTGGGCATGCAACTGATCGCCGAGGAATTAGGCGGGCAGGTCGGCAGCGGTGAGTACGGTGGCTACGCCGACGTGTCAGTCGATATCGTCGACGATGACGATCCCCTCACCGGTTCACTGCATCCCGAAACGCGCGTCTGGGCGAGCCACGCCGACGAGGTCAAAGAACTTCCCGAGGGGTTCGAACTGACAGCGAAAAGTGACGTCTGTGACGTCGAGGCGATGAGTGATACCGATCGGGACCTCTACGGTGTGCAGTGGCACCCCGAGGTCGCTCATACCGAGGAAGGTGACGAAATCTTCGAGAACTTCCTGTCGATCTGCGAATCCCAGTAGTCTCGCGGCCGATCCTGCTCGCCTGCTCTCGTGGCTGTGGATAGATCTCGGATGAAAACTGCGTTCATATCGCGATCCAATCGTCTTTGAACGGTCAGTAAGAGCGCATCAGGTCTGCCACGCAAGCGAGAGTGTTGTGTCGGATTCGATCCAAGCCGCATCGTTCGTTGTGTCGAAGATACGAACAGTACCGTCGTCCGTCTCTTTTGCGGCACATCGGGCAGGTTCAGACGGTGCTTCCGTCATAGTTTGTTGACGTTGGATGAGAACTAGCCACATACAGTATAGGTCTTGTGTCTTGCCGGCGTATCACGAGCAGAGAATATAATAGTAGACTGACTGAGACAGATACCGGACGAAAACTGACTGCAACCCCGCCGGGGTCGGCCGAAAGCGCCTCGACCGGCGATCAGCAGCGATTCGATGACTACTCGGCCGGTTTCTCGCGCGCAGGACCCCGCTGGTGAAGTTCGATCCCGACGTCGTCCGGCTCGAGGACGTCTGGCAGTTCCTCATCTCGGTCACCGGTGATATCGGCGAGAATCTCCCGAATGTAGGCGTTGAACAGTTCGGGATGCTCGCTCATCGGGAAGTGGCCGATCTCGGCGAGTTCGATCGCGGTCGCGCCTTCGCCGATTCCCGCGGCGGTCTGGCGGCCATCTTCCGGCGTCGTCAGGTAGTCGTACTCGCCGTTGGCGATATAGAGGGGACACTCGTCGGCGTTGACCTGATCGAGTTTGTCACGGTAGTCGTGATCGACGGAGTAGTAGTAGAGATCACCCTTGAACACCCCCGTCGCGCCCTGTTCGTAGAGGTACATCGTCTCGCGCTTGGTTTGTTCGGGGCTCTGGGGAGCCATCAGTCCCCAACACGAGTAGGCGTTGACTTCCGTCGTGTTCACCTCGGGGTGGTCGAGCCAGTCGATGTAGAACCCTGGACTGTGCGCACCGCACTCGAGGCCGATCAGCGCCCGGAATCGCTCGGGATACCAGTCGGCTAACTCGAGCGCGATGTTGCCGCCCATACTCGAGCCCATGTAGATGGGGTCCTCGAGCTCGAGGGCGTCCGCGAGGTTGACGAGCGTCTCAGTGAACTTCTCGGCGGTCATCGTGTAGTCGTCGGTCCACCATTTCTGGGTCGTCGGCGGCACTGACTTCCCGTGATAGGGGAGATCGTGGGCGATGACGCGGAACTCCTCAGTGATCTGCTCGTCGGTCAGGAGGTGACGCCACTCCTGACAGTTGTTGCCGGCCGTGTGCTGGCAGAGCAACGGAATACCGTCTTCGGGGCCGTTCTCCTCGAAATAGATCCGGTGGTTGACGCCCTCGACCTCGGTGTGGACGTATGACCCACTGATCGGTTCGACATCACCTGGCTGGTAGGTCGTCGACATGTTAGCTCCCTCCGTCGTTGTGTGCGACCCGCATTAGATCGAGCGTTCGCTGGAACGCGCGGAGATGCTGGAAGATTTTCTTGTTGTTACCGGTCAACTGGAGATGGCCGTCCTCGTTGCGAACCGCGGTCCGATAGTGCGACGCGATGATTTCGTGGTTGAACGCGGGTGGTGTCTCCTGAACGAACTCCTCCCAGGCTTCGCGGTCGCCCTCGACGCCGAACGACCACTGGTTGTTCATCGTCGGATTCGGGACGAGCTGTTTGATCTCGCCGCCGTCCATCTCGAGGAGGACACGCTCGTCACCGATCTCGACGTAGAAGTTTTCGGAGAACTTGTCGTGGCCTCGCACTTTCATTTCCGGGTCGCTGTTGACGGTCTCTTTGTACGACTCCCACCACTCGTGGGTGCCGAGTTCTGTATCGTTCATCGAAACCACATGGCACGTTCGCCGAACGAGTCGAAGTAGCTCACACAATAATACCCGATACCTTCGGCCTGAATACAACCGCAGATCTCGATAGACGGCCTATCGAACTCCATTACACGGCTATGTTCGTCGCGGTCGACAGCCCGATCGCCATCCCAAATCGACCGTCAGTGTCTTCACCGTCCGCTTAGATATGAGTACTGATGACAGTCGACACTGTCGGCCGGTTCGAACGCGCACTCGAGGGACTCGAGGTAGGATTCGAGCGCGTTCCGGCCGCCGATGCGAGCGAGCGAATCGCAACGATCGTCGAGGAGCCAGCCGTCGGCGCGCCGCTGCCGTTCGAGGGCGTCACACTCCCCGAGTCAGTGACGACGGAGCCGACGAGTGCCGACCTCGAGGCCGCCCGGACGGGTGTGACGCCGGCCGGCTTTGCGATCGCAGAGTATGGTACCGTCGCCGTCGAGTCGACCGCCGACGGCGCAGAAGCGATCAGCCTCTATTCGGATCGCCACGTCGCGGTCGTCGCAGAAAGCGACGTGGTCCCGGATCTGAGCGCCGGCTTCGACCGTCTCGCCGACGGCTTCGCGGCGGGTCAGGACAGCGTCGTCTTCGCGACCGGTCGGAGCGCGACCGCCGATATGGGCGATCTCGTCCACGGCGTCCACGGCCCCGGTGACGTCGACGTGATCGTCGTGGAGGACCGCTAAGATGGCCCAGCGAACCCACTCACAGCAGGCCGACCACATCCGGCACCTGCTCGAGACCGAAGGCGACGCCGTCCACGCGAAAGCGAGTTCGTTCCACGCACAGCGGGGCGAGGCGTACGATGCGGCTGACGACCTCGAGGCGCTGCGAACCGAGGCCCGATCGATCAAGGAAGACGCCATCGACCGGCTACCCGATCTGATCGACACGGTCAGGGACGCGGTCGAGGCAAACGGCGGCACCGTCTACGTTGCCGACGACGCGGCGGATGCGAACGCGTACGTTGCCGATGTCGTCGACACCCAGACCGAGGAACACGGGATCACCGGAGACGGTGACACGCCGTCGGTCGTCAAATCGAAGTCCATGACGACCGAGGAGATCGATCTCAACGACGCGCTCGAGGCCGCAGGGATCGAGGTCACCGAGACCGACCTCGGCGAGTGGGTCCTCCAGGTTGCGGACGATACGCCCTCGCACATCGTCGGCCCGGCGATGCACCTCGAGCGCGCGGAGATCGCCGAGTTGTTCAACGAGCGATTCGATCCCGACGAGCCATTGGAAACAGCCGAAGAGCTCACCCAGTTCGCCCGCGACTATCTCGCCGATCACATCCAGGAGGCCGACGTGGGAATCACCGGCGCGAACTTCGTCGTCGCAGACAGTGGGACGATCACCCTCGTCACGAACGAGGGCAACGCGCGCAAGTGTGCGGTCACGCCCGACACTCATGTCGCGATCGCAGGCGTCGAGAAGCTGATTCCAAGGCTGTCGGACCTCGAGCCGTTCGTCGATCTCATCGCCAAGAGCGCGACGGGCCAGTCGATCGCACAGTACGTGACGATGCTCTCCCCGCCGACCGACTCGCCGACGCTGGAGTTCGATCGGCCGGACGAGCCGATCACGGCTGGGGATGACGGGGCAGCCAACACGGAGCCGGCTGATCGTGACTTCCACCTCGTCTTGCTGGACAACGGCCGCATGGACATGCGCGAGGACGACCAGCTCCGGGAGACGCTCTATTGCATTCGGTGTGGGGCCTGTTCGAATTCGTGTGTGAACTTCCAGTCCGTTGGCGGCCACGGCTTCGGCGGCGAGACTTACTCCGGTGGGATCGCGACTGGCTGGGAGGCTGGTGTCCACGGTCAGGACTCGGCCGCTGAGTTCAACGACCTCTGTACCGGCTGTTCGCGCTGTGTCGACGCCTGTCCGGTCAAGATCGACATCCCATGGATAAACACCGTCGTCCGGGATCGGATCAACCGCAACGAGGACCCGGCGGCCACTGACTTCCTCGTCGATGGCCTCACACCTGACATGGAAGACGGCGGAATCGACCTCGGCAAGCGCTTCTTCGGCAACATCGGGACGGTCGCAAAAGCCGCCAGCGCGACTGCGCCCGTTTCGAACTGGCTGGCCGATGCCGATCCCATCCGCGGGCTGCTCGAGCGCACCCTCGGGATCGACCGGCGGCGCGATCTGCCCGCGTTCCAGCGCGAATCGCTCGTCGACTGGTTCGAGAAGCGAGGTGGCAAAGCCGCCTCGAGTCGACGGGCGGCTCGAGCCGACGACGCGGACATCGATCGCGAGGTCGTCCTCTATCCCGACGTCTACACGAACTACGTCGACACCGAGCGCGGAAAAGCCGCCGTCCGCACGCTCGAGGCGCTGGGCATCCCGGTGCGCGTTCCGGACCTGCCCGAAAGCGGGCGCGCCGCGCTCTCACAGGGGATGGTCGCGACTGCAGACCGGCAGGCCAGCCGACTCTACGCCGCACTGGCTGAGGACCTCGACGCCGGCCGAGATGTCGTCGTCGTCGAGCCCTCCGATCTGGCAGCCATGCACCGCGAGTACGAACAGCTGCTCCCCGAGCGGTCGTTCGAGCGCCTACGCGACAATAGCTACGAGATCTGTGAGTACGTCTACGGACTGCTCGAGAACGGGGCCAATCCGTCGGCGCTGTCGACCGGCGATGGCGCGGAGCCGATTGCCTATCACTCGCACTGCCAGCAGCGCACGCTCGATCTCGAGGCACCGACGGTCGCCGTCCTCGAGCGCTGTGGCTACACACCCGACACCTCGAGTGCCGAGTGCTGTGGGATGGCGGGCTCTTTCGGCTACAAACGCGAGTACTACGAACTCAGTGTGGATGTCGGCGAGCGACTGGCCGAACAGGTCGCCGGTGCCAAAACGGTCGTCGCGTCGGGCACGTCGTGTGGCGACCAACTCGAGGGCCTGCTCGAGCGGGACGTGCCACATCCGATCGAGTTGCTCGAACCCAGCTCCCGGCTGTAGCGGTCGTCGGTACTTCGCTGGGCTGCTCGTGACACTCCGTGCCGTCTCGTCGTTTCGCTTCGCCGTTCACTGGACGACAGTCACCACTACCACGGAACAACCGGCTGCGCGCTGGCTAGCCACGTGAAAAAGACCGAAAGAGAGTGGTCGGAACGGGAGCGTCCGTTACTCCTCAAACAGTTCGTCGACTGCTTGTCGGGCCGCGAGCGCGGCATCGTCGGCGACCTGTTCGGGATCGGCCTCGGCGTCGTCCTCGGGCACGTTGAGATAGACGTCGACCTCGAGGACGCCGTCTTCGAACGTCACGGTGACGTCGAGATCGCGAACGGCCGACTGTTTGTACTGCGAGAAGACGTAGCCTTCCGCAGCGTCCGACGCCGTCTGGACGACGTCGTCGGCCGTCGGCTCGTCAGTCGGCATTTATGCGCCGCCAGCGCCGGGACCGCCAGCAGGGCTCGGACCGCCGCCCATGCCGCCGCCGAGCAGCTCTTCGAGCTCGTCCTGCAGGCTCTCGAACTGGTCCTGTACGCGGTCTTCCTGTTTCTCGAGGGTCTCGAGGCGGAGCTCGAGCGAGTCGACCTTGTCCGCGAGGTCTTCTTCTGCCTGGTCGTAGTCAGTCTCGACGAGCAGTTCGCCGACGCTGCGGTACATCGTCGTCTCCTCGTCGATGTTCTCGAGTTCGTCGAGGGCGTTCTGGGCCTCGGTGAGACCGGTTTCCGCTTCCTGTTTCTGGACGGCGACTTGCTGTGCCGTCTCCTGCAGGTCCTGTAGCTGTTCGATTTTCTCCTGTGCTTCCGGCGGCAGGTTTCCTTGCATACCTCGACCCTCGCCCTCCGGACTGATAAAGCCAAGCTTTGTGCTTCGCCCGGATCGACGTCCGCCCCGTTTTTGATTTTCGACCGGACTCACTCCGTTCACCAGTCCGAGCCACGTCACGGTCTGAACCGCTATTCATACGGTCTGCTGTGACGCTGTCCCGGTGGGGCCGCGACCCGCACTGCGATCCCACCGGCACTGACTGACAGGAATCCGTATCAAGTGGGCTGAAAGTGACGAGAAAGCCTATAGGTCTGCCAGTATCGATCGCGAGCGAGTCGCTGTCTACTGATCGGACTCGAGCACTCCTAACCCAGCGTCGGCAGTCCGTTCGGCGACATCGATCAGCGAAAACCAGGTGTTCAACGCGGCGCGCAGGGCGATCACATCGTCGGCATCGATCTCGATGCAAACGCGATCGCCGTCCCGCTCGAGGGTCGTCCGCGAGCGGTCGTCGTCGATCTCGCCGATTTCGCGGGCGACGCTTGCGGCGACGAGTTCGGCACGCGCGGTGCTCTCGTAGTCGAACTCGAGGGTCGAGTCGTGAGAAGACACGCTGGCGCGTTACTGGGCGTCGACTTCTTTGACGTCGCGGCTGCGTTCTTTCAGGAGCACGCGGTGGCCGCAGTAGGGACAGCGGACGCCACCGTACTCGTCGAGCTGGACGTCGCGTTTACAGCGAGAGCATTTGTAACTCATACGGGACCTAAAGGGGATGTTAGTCGTCGTCCTCGGAGAGGGCAGCGCGGATGGAGCGCTGAACGGTGCGGCCGGCGGGGGTCTCCGGGCGGTAGGCACCGCCGGTGAAGACCTCGCCAGTTTCCTCGTTCTTCCAGATACCAGTGCCGACGCGGGTGACGTCGTCGCCGTCGACCTCGGCGTTTTGCATGTCGTCTTCGATCTCGCTGACGCGACGTCGTGCGACGCGGCCGTAGCGGGCACCGAAGCGGCCAGCGCTACCGACCTGTCCTTTCTTGGCCATAGTAGTGCTCTCTATCGCCAGCGGATTCTTAAACCTGTTGAGTCGCGTCGATTCGCGAACGCGATCGACGCCAATCACGACCCACTGAGCCGCTGGGCGACTGGCCACGCCAGCAGTTCCGCCAGAATGAGCGCGAGTGCAGCGAGATAGCCGGCTGCCGCAAGCGGCGCGGTGAACAGTCCCGATCCAATACCCGGTACAGCAAGCAGTGTCCGAACGGCGAGGCCGCTGACCGCCAGCAGCGGGATTAGTGTGAGGACGGCGTCCGGTCGCTCGACCATGACTAATTATATCTAATTACACCAGCCCTCATTAAGGCAGGGAGAACCAGCAGCACCTGTCACTTCCATCGGATAGCAACAGAGTGTCAGTGAAAACATCTGAATCCAAGCCAGCCGATCGGACTCGGAGCCAGACAATTACTGAAATTCGGCTTCCGCGAGCACGTCGTTTAAATCGGCCCGGATCCGCTCACCCATCTCCCGATCTCGAGCGGTCGTCACAACGCGGTTTTCCTGGACGCTCGAGCCGTCCCGGAGCAACATCCGTACGTTGCCACCGTCGTCGGCGCGGGTGACCTTCGCGCGCATTCCCGACTGGGAACCCTTGCCGCCAGCGTCGATGGGGCCCGGAATGACCTTCTTGACGTGGGGATGACCCGCAACGGCGTGGATCGCCTCCATGCCCGTCCGCCCCCCGATGAGCGTCGTGTGGCTGCCGCCGATCTTCTCGGCCGGCGGCGTCTCGACGACGTCGAGTGCGCGATTGCCGCGGCGCTCGAGGACGGCTTCGACGGGATCGGCGTCGTCGACACGGTAGAACGGATAGTGGATGGTCTCGCGAACGGCCCGGATAACGTCCCGTGTGCCTCCGGCGTAGACCTCCTCGGGGCGTTTCCGGCGGATCTCGTCGCCGATCAGGCCCGCAAAGTTTCGGAGTTCGGTCGGCTCGTTCTCGCCGTCTTCTGGCGTCGTGGTGATCGTCGTCTCGCCGAGGATCTGCTCGTCGGGGTCCGCCGGCTCATCTCCGTGTGTCTCGTCGTCGCCCGCGAGCATCGTGATGGTCGCCCGGTCGCGTGCCGCCTCGAGGACGATCGCCTCGGTGTTGGCGTCCCGGCAGACCAGACAGTAGTCGCCAGGTTTCTCGAGCGGCGACGCACAGTGACGACACTCCATAGTCGTCTCTTGACACTGATCGTGTAAAACAGCCGTGTTTCCTCGCCGGCGGTCGCGGCGCTACAGGATGTGTTCAAAGATCGTCCGGACGGCCTCGGTATCGATGACGTCGTAGGGGATACGAAGCGGCGAGATCGAGACCTGCTCGGCGAGTACGGCGTGGCGGTCGGTGTCTTCGGGATCGGGAATGTCTCGATTGGACATCTGCTGCCAGAGTTTGTTCGTGAGCTGGAAGCTGCCATCCTCGACTGTCGCGTCCATCTCGTAGACCCGAGTCGGGCGTGTAATCGCATAGCCGTTCGGCTTGAGACCCGGACGGGGAACGTTGACGTTCAGATAGTCGACGCGGTCGAACAGGCCGGTTCCGGGTGCACCGTCGACGATCGTGGCGGTGATCGCGGCGGCCCGCTCGAAATCGGCCGGCTCGAGCTCTCCGTCGTGGCCCAGCGTATCCATCGAGACAGCGATCGACGGCGTCTCGAGAAACGCCGCCTCCATCGCGGCGCTGACCGTCCCCGATCGGGAGAAGACGTAGGCACCCAGGTTCGCCCCGGAGTTACAGCCCGAGACGACGATGTCTGGTTCGGGCTCTACGGCGTTGACGCCGACGATAGCACAGTCACAGGGGGTGCCGTCGACTGCGTAGCCGAGTTCGTGGTCGGTGTGCGGAACTGGCGATGTAAACGAATCCGATTCCAGGTCTAATGAGAGGTCATCGGGTGAGGATCGCGTCCGGCCATACGAGAGCGACCGGCCGACAGCGCTGCGGTTCCGGTCGGGCGCGACGACGGTGACCGTGCCGACCGTCTGGAGTGCGTCGTACAGCGCCCGGATCCCGGGTGCGTCGATCCCGTCGTCGTTCGTCAGGAGAATGTGGGGGTCAGAATCCAGTTCCATTGCCGTATACACCGTCTAGCGGTCGACGTACCTATCAGTTCGGTTCGGCGGTATGCCATCCGCTACGAGGCCGTATCGAGCGCGCTCGAGAGCGTTGCCCCGCAGGCCGGACAGTACCGCGAGCCGTCGGTGACGACCGCTGCACAGTCGGGACAGGTGATCGCACCGGTCGGGTCGACGCCACGCTCGAGGGCTTCGCCACAGGACGGGCAGTAATCTGCGGTCGCCGGCACGGCCGCGCCACATCCGGGACAGGCGTCACCGTCGTCCCAGAGGACGCGACGCTGGGAGTTCGCGACGTAGTTGTACGCGGCCCAGACGACGTTTCCAACACCCAGCGAGAACCAGAACGTCAGCAGGGCGACCAAGATGTGCGAGCCGACCGACCCGTACTTCCGGTCGACCATTACGACGCGGTCGGGGGTCTCCTCCTCGATCCGCCAGCCTTGCGCGACGAGGTCATCAATTTCTCGCTGTATACGCTTGCTCCACATAGGTAGCCGTTGAACCCGGGCGGGCAAAAGGCTGTCAGCGGCCCTGCATGCGCTCGACGACAGTCGATCTTACCATGGCAGGTATCGCCGGAGACGAGCCAGCGTCGACGGCTCGTGGCGGACGCGTAGCGTGGTCCCGTCGGCCTCGCAGGCTGCCTCCGTCGCGGGAATTCGCTCGCCGTCCGGCAGCAGAAACGACTGTTCACCGGCCGGTACCGTCCCGCCGCTGCTCGCGCCGAAGAGCGGCTTCGATCGTCCCGTCGGCTCCGGAACCGGCTCGCTGTACTCGATTTCGTACACCGGTTGCCCGTCTTCGGTCGTCTTCTGCCAATCGACGATCTCGCGGGTCTCGTCCGTGCCGATCATGTGCGAGCCTACTCGTACCACCGTCTAAACGCTTCGGCGACCGTCTCGAGATGCGTCGCTGCCGGGTACAACAGCGTTAGCCGAGGTCGACCGGATCGACTTTCAGGTACTCCCGGGAGACGACCGTCGCATACGACCCCTTCGGGAGCGCAAACGAGAGCGTCAGCGGGTCGGTCTCGAGGGTCAGATCCGTCCGCAGGAGGATTGCCCGCCGGGTGCCGGTCGAATGGAATTCGCTGGGGAGGTCGAAATCAGATGGCTCGAGGCCCAGATCGTCAAGGACGGCGCGTTCGATCTCGCCTTGTTCACCGTCGGCCAGCTCCGTCTCGGTGCCGACCAGCGGCGCGGTGACGAACGCTCGGCCACGCTCGCAGTGGCGTGTCACCGAGTCGACCCGGCGCTCGTCGACGCGCTGGAGCCGGTCGGGGTCGGGAAGTTCGAGTCCATCAGGCGCGTCGGTGTCAGCAAAGCAGGCCACGTCGCCCGCAACGGGGCGATCGAACGGCAGGCCGCGCTCGAGCCGTTCGGACAGCATCAGGTTGAATGCATACGACTGGGCTGCGTGGACGAACAGCCGCTGGAGGTTCGACGGCACGCGCTCGAGGGCGGCTCGGAACTCGTCGGGACCGGGCTCGCCATCGTACTCGGCGAGCGCGTGGATCATCGACCGTTCGTACCGGAGACGATTCGGAACTCGCTCGAGGGCTTCCTGCCAGTCGCGCGTTTCCTCGATGAAGGCTCTGGCCTCCTGGGTCGACTCCGGTTCCGCATCCGTCGGATTCCCGAGGTAGGCCATCACGGCTCCTTCCCAGTCGTCGCGGACGATCGCGAGGCCGACCTCGTGGGTAACCGGTCGGCGGCTACCAAAGCGCTGCTGGCCGAAGAAATTCGGAACGCCGATCGAGATCGCGTCGTCGTTCCCCTGATCTTCGAGGCCGCCGAATTCGTGCAACTCGTCGGTAATTGGCGCAGCGTTGTCGGGCCACTCGGGCTCGCTAACGACGAGTTCGAAGGCGTTGCCCGCGAGGTCGCCGAACTCGAGGTTTCGGCCCGCCCGGCCCAGCACCTCGATCTCGGCCCCATTGATATCGGGGATGTCCTCGGGGTCTGCCCCGTAGACCGAAAACAGCTGCGTGGTCACGGCGTACTTGTCTTTCGTTCCGGCCCAGTTGACGCGCTCGCGGGAGATCCCGAGCGCATCGGAGACCCGCGACGCGAAGTCGTTGGTATCCCAGCCCTGCAGCGTCGCCCGGAAGACGAGATGTGGGTAGGCGTCTGTCGAGACATCGATCGGTTCGGTGTCGAAGCGCTCGAGTTCGCGTACCCGAAAGTGCTCGTCGTCCTCGCGCAGGCGGCCGCCGACGCCGTCGGTATCGCTAACGTAGTGGTCCATGCCGACGGCCTGCTCGGTGGGATGGGCTGGGCGCATGCTGGTTGCCGGGGCTTGGTGTGCGGAGCCTAAATCGGTTCGTTCTCGCGGCGGACGCTTAGTCCGTCCGCGGGATCGATCGCGCGCCGAGCGCGAAGGCGATGACGGCGAGCGCGGTGAGGATTCCAAGGTTCGCGAGTGCCGGATCGATGCCGGCGACCGTGGAGACCTCTGCGCCCGCGTACGTCGCGGCCCGCACGCCGCGTGCGAAGTAGGTCAGCGGCGAGAGATTGACGAGCGGGCCGAACCAGCTGGGAAGTTGCGACAGCGAGATGAACGTCTCCGAGAGGAAGAGTAGCGGCAGTCCAATCGCGTTGCTGGCCGCGACCGCGCCGTCTTGGGAGTCGGTGTAGCTGCCAAGCATCGCGCCGACGCCACAGAAACAGACGACGCCGATCAGGATGTACGGTATCAAAAGCGGTGAGAACGCGATCTGGGCACCCGTCAGCAGGATCACCAGTCCGAGAATGAGCAGGCTCGCCAGTCCGATGATCGCGGCGTTGACTGCAGTCTGGGCGAGCAACCATTCTCCTCGAGTCAGCGGTGTCGTCGCGAGTTTCTCGAACCGACTGCCCTCGCGGTGACGTGCGACCTCGCTGCCCATCCGCGACAGCGGTGTAAAGAGGACGACGACGGCGAGATAGCCCGGCACGTAGTAGGCTGCCGGCTCCGTGAACAGCCCCTCTCCCGTCGGATCGGTGCGGATCAGCGCGCCGAAGATAACGATCAGGATCACCGGGAAGAAGAACGTGAAGAAGACCGCCGTCCGCCGGCGGACAAAGGATCGCCAGCCCGCACTCGTCTCGGCCCTGACGCGTCCCATCCGGCTCATGCGGTCTCACCCGCCTGTGCGAGGTCTGCGTCTCCACTCTCGCTCTCGAGTCGATCCGTTCGCTCGCGTTCGGTCGCGTCGGCCAGCGCGAGATAGACGTCCTCGAGATCCGGTTCGGCCCACGAGAGTTCGGTGTACGCGATGTCGTGCGTCTCGAGATAGTCGACGACGGTCCCGATCGCGGCGGGATCGATGTCGCGGACGACGACCGCGCCGTCTGGCGTTCGGCCCCGAGTGCGTTCCGGTCGGTCGACCGGATACGCGAGGTCGGCGAAAGCGTCCGGGTCGGCTTCTGTCTCGACGGTGAGCCGACTCGAGCCGCCGTGGTCCTGGACGAGGTCAGTAGGTGTCCCTTGAGCGACGAGCGAGCCGTCGGCGAGCAGACCGACGCGGTCGGCGAGTCGCTCGGCTTCGGCCATGTCGTGTGTCGTGAGGACGACCGTCGTTCCGGCGTCGGCGAGATCCTCGATCAGTCGCCAGACGGTGCGCCGACCGGCGGGGTCGATGCCAGTCGTCGGCTCGTCGAGAAAGAGCAGATCGGGGTCGTTGACCAGCGCGGAGCCGACGCAGGCCCGACGCTGCTGGCCGCCCGAGAGGTCCTCGTACCAGGTGTCGCCGGCGTCGACGAGGCCGACGTCCGCGAGGACGTCCTCGGGATCGCGCGCGTCGTCGTAGAGGCCGGCGTAGTACGCGAGCAGTTCGCGAGCACTGAGCCGGCCCGGCGGCGAGAACTCCTGTGGGAGGACGCCGAGCCGGTCGCGATCGACGGCTGCTGGCGATGCGCCGAGGATTCGTGCGCTACCGCCGTCGGGTTCGGTCGTCCCCGTCAGCGCACGGACGAGCGTCGTCTTCCCGGCCCCGTTCGGCCCGATCAGTGCGAAGACCTCGCCGCGTGCGACCGACAGCGAGGCCCGAGACAGGGCGACGGTCTCGCCGTAGGTCTTCTCGAGATCCGTTGCTTCGACTACGGCTTCCATAGGGGTCGGTTCCCACGCATCGCGGGTAAGGGGTTCGATTCGGCCGGCCGCGGGGGTCGGCTCAATAACACTCCATGTTTGCTCACGGCGCTTCGCACCGTTCGCATCGCGGTTCTCACTCACTTCGCTCGTTCCGAACCGCGCTCTTGCCGTCGCAGGCTCAACCGTTACCGGCCGGACTGTGGTACTGCCTCGAGAATGCCCCAGCTCGGATACACCCTCTCGAGCGAAGAGTTCGGCCCGACGGAACTGGTCGACATCGCCCGACGTGCCGAGAACGCCGGCTTCGACTTCCTCTCGATCTCGGATCACTTCCACCCGTGGGTCGCTGCCCAGGGGGAGTCGCCGTTCGTCTGGTCGACACTCGGCGGGATTGCGACGGTGACCGACGAGATCGAGGTCGGCGTCGGCGTCACCTGTCCGACGACTCGCATCCATCCGGTCAACGTCGCCCACGCCGTTGCGACCATCGACGAGATGCTCGGCGACCGCTTTACGTTCGGCGTCGGCACCGGCGAGAACCTAAACGAGCACGTCACCGGCGAGCGCTGGCCCGAACACGACGTCCGCCTTGCAAAGCTCGATGAGGCGATGGACGTCATGCGCAACCTCTGGACCGGCGAGACGACGAGCCATCACGGCACTCACTACACGGTCGAGAACGCGCGACTCTACACCGTCCCCGACGACCAGCCGACGGTGATTGGGAGCGCGTTCGGGTCGCAGACGGCCCGGTGGGTCGCCGACAACACGGACGGACTCTGGTGTTCCGG
This sequence comes from Natrinema hispanicum, assembly GCF_900111485.1. GTDB lineage: Archaea > Halobacteriota > Halobacteria > Halobacteriales > Natrialbaceae > Natrinema > Natrinema hispanicum_A. The sequence goes on from NZ_FOIC01000001.1 coordinate 45,379, forward strand.
CCCGAAATCGGAGCCGGTCGAGGCCTACGAGGATGCAGGCGGCGACGGGCCAAAATACACCCAGCTACACGGCTGCTACGCTGATAGCGAAAACGAGGCGATCGACACGATCTACGAGGGGTGGCCCAACGGCTCGATTCCGGGCGAACTCGGCCAGGAGCTATCGACGCCGGCCCACTTCGAGCAGGCAGCGCAGTTGGTCGAGCGGGAGGACATCGCCGAAAGCGGGACCACAACCGAACCGGACCCACAGGCCCATATCGACAGCATCGAGGCGGCGATCGACGCCGGTTACGACCACGTCTACTACCATCAGATCGGCCCGGAGCAAGGGAAGGCACTCGAGTTCTACGAGGCGGAGGTGTTGCCGTCGTTCTAGGTTGCAACCGCGACGAACTGGTTGATCGCCTCGTCGCTTCCCGCGACGATCAGCGTATCGTCCGCTCGGACGACAAACCCCGGCCCAAGATCGGTCAGCAATTCGTCGCCGCGTTCGACTGCGACAACGGTACACCCCGTTCGCGCCCGAAGGTCAACGTCTCCGAGGCTCCGACCGACGAGCTCCGGCGCGGCCGTCCGGACGAGCTCGAACTGCGTCTCCGGCGTGAGGACCTCTTCGTCTTCGATCAGCACCGACGCGAGCATCCGGCCGGTCACCGTCGACAGCGAGAGGACGTACTCCGCACCGGCCCGGTAGAACTTCGGAATGTTCTCGGTTTCGTTCGCTCGGACGATGATCTCGATGCTGGGCGCGATCTGTTTGATGACCAGCGTCGCATAGATCGACGCTGCATCGTCGTCGAGGGTCAACACGACCGAGCGGCCATCGGTGACACCTGCCGTCTCGAGGACCGATTCGTCGGTGACGCTGCCAACGATATCGACCCCGTCGGCGTCGACGGTATCGATCGTGAACGTGGTGATGCCCTCATCGGCTAGCGTTTCCACCGCGGCTTGGCCGACGACGCCGTAGCCGCCGACGACCACGCGTTCCGGGCGGCGCTGCAGGGTCGACACCGTTCGCGATTTCAGCTCCGTGAGGTCGTCACGACGGCCCGCGACGAGCAAGATCGTGTTGTCGTCGATTACGTCGTCGGGGCCGGGAACGGGGACGAACTCGCCGTTGAACCACGCGCCGATGACGGTAATTCCCATGCGATCACGAATTCCCGACTCGGGAATCGTCTGGCCGACGAGGTCACTGTGTGCCTGGACGAGCAGTTCGGTCACGGTAAAGTCCTCGCTGAGTTCGATCGTGTCTCGAAGTTCGGTCGAGACTGCCGTCGTCGCCTTCGTCGCAAGGCTCTGGCCGAGCACCCGCCGCGGGCGGACGATCTCGTCGGCCCCGGCGTAGCGGTGGTAGCTCGCGACGTCCGCGTCCTCGACGACGCTGACGATCCGCAGCTCACTCGAGAGTTCCCGGGCGGTGAGGATCACCATCGCGTTGGTCTCGTCGTCGATGTCGGTGACGAGCGCCCGGGCGTCGGTGGCGTTTGCGGCACGAAGCGTCTCTGCCTGGTCGAGTTCGCCGTAGATGGCGTCGATGCCGTCGCGATCGAGTTCGACGACGAGTTCCGGGTCGTCGTCGATGAACACGTAGGGCACGTTCGCCGCCTCGAGTTCCTCCGCGAGCACGTCCGATCGCGGCGTGTACGAGCAGATGACGACGTGATCGGTGAGGTTGGTCGACTCTGGCGGCCGATCCTCGAGGGCCTGCTGGAACAGCGGGACGACGAGCAGCGGCAGCGCGAGGAAGACGAGCAAGACGCCGGTGAGGTTCATCCCGATCACCATCAGGTTCGTCGGGACGCTCTGCCAGTCGGCTGAATCGCCGCCGAAGCCAGCGGTCGTCAGCGCTTCGATCACGAACTGGAGTGCCTCGAAGTACGACATGTCGACCCCCTCGAAGGCGGCCATTCCGGCCTGATAGATGCCGGCATAGACGAACACGAGGACGAAAACGGCCACCAGTGAGAGCGCGATCCGACGCCACCAGTAATTCATCATCGATTAGGTGTCCGTCGAGCAGTTTGTAGCTTCGGAAACACCGCCCTCGAGTGTCCCACAATGGCCCGCCAGCGCGCGATCACCGCTTCCAAACCCGTTTTGGCAGTTGCCACCGAATCCGCTTCCATGGAGTATACCACGCTCGGCAACACGGGGACGACTGTCTCGAAACTCTGTTTCGGCACCTGGCGCTTCGGTCGCGAGACCGGTGGCGTCGTCGAAACGGACCGCGAGGAGGCCCACGACCTCCTCGACGCCGCCTGGGACCACGGGATCAATTTCATCGATACGGCCAACGTCTACGGCGACCCCGACGGAACCAGCGAGAAGTGGATCGGCGAGTGGCTCGACGACCACGACCGTGAGGACTTCGTCATCGCCTCGAAGGTCTACTTCCCCTTCGACGGCTGGGGCGAACCCGGGCCGAACGACTCCGGACTCGGACGCAAGCACATCCGCGCCCAGATCGAGGGCACCTTAGAGCGACTGGGGACTGACTACCTCGATCTGTACTACATCCACCGCTGGGACGAGAACACGCCGATCCGGGAGACGCTCCGGACGCTCACCGACCTCGTCCGTGAGGGGAAAGTCAACTACCTGGGAGCCTCGAGCATGGCCGCCTGGAAGCTCACCAAGGCGCTGTGGGAAAGCGACGTAGAGGGCCTCGAGCGGTTCGACGTGACCCAGCCGATGTTCAACGCCGCCGATACGGACGACGTCGGTGACTACCTCGACGTCTGTGCGGATCAAGACATCGCGATCTGTCCGTACTCGCCGCTTGCCGGCGGATTTTTGACCGGGAAATACGAGCGCGCCGAGGACGGCACCGTCGTCGCGCCGGACGGCTCGCGAGCCAGCCTCACCGACCTGTTCGAGGATCGCTATACGAGCGACACTGCCTGGGAGGTCCTCGAGGCCGTCGAATCAGTTGCGGACGAACTCGACGCCACGCCCGCACAGGTCTCACTGCGATGGCTGATGGCGCAGGACCGCTTTACCTGCGTGCCGATCGTCGGCGCACGCACCCCGGCCCAACTCGAAGAAAACGTCGGCGCGGTCGACCTCGAGTTGAGCGACGACCAGTTCGCCCGGATCGACGACGCGCGTGGTGTGGACGACGACGGCTATCGCTAAACTGAGTTCGCGGTGGGCTCGAGCCCGACGCGATACGCCGTCAGGTTCTCGTAGCCGTCCTCGGTGACGACGACCAGGTCTTCGATACGGATGCCGCCGACTGCGGGATCGTAGATACCGGGCTCGATCGAGATCACATGGCCCGGCTGCAACTCGCCGCCGGCCGGTGAGACGCTTGGCTGTTCGTGGACGTCGAGGCCAACGCCGTGGCCGGTGCTATGGATGAAGCCCGTCTCGGTGGTTGGATCGCTCCGCAGCGTCGCGTAGCCTGCGTCCTCGATCACATCGCAGGCCGCACCGTGGACATCTGCGCCGGTGACGCCAGCTTCGACGGCCTCGAGGGCGGCCTCGTAGGCTTCGCGCGTGACCTCGTAGCGCCGGCGGGCCTCCGCGCCGGGATCGCCGCGGGCGAACGTGCGGGTCATGTCGGCGTGGTAGCCCGTCTCCTTATCGCGGGGGAAGATGTCGATCACGATCAACTCGTCGGCTGCGAGCGGCCCGCTGCCCCGATCGTGCGGGTCCGCGGCGTCGGCCCCGCAGGCGACGATCGTATCGTCCAACGAACAGCCGTGGCGCAACAGTGTAATTTCGATTTCCTGTTTGACGCGTTCGCTGGTGAGTGGGTCGCCGTCGTAAACGAGGGTCCCGTCCTCGACGGTCGCGGTGGCGAGCAGCTCCTCGGCCCGTGCCATCGCGGCCTCGTTTGCGTGCTGGCTCGCTCGGATCTGCTCGAGTTCCCAGTCGGTTTTTGTCGCGCGGATGTCGGTCACGATCCCCTCGGGCTCGAACGTCACCGTGAAGCCGTGTTCGCGGAGGCCGTCGGCGGTTCCGGTCGGAAACGTCTGTGGCACGGCGATCGAGTCGACGTCGTGATCCGCGAGAAAGGCCGCGATCGTTCGAATCCGTCCCTCGTACTGGCCGTGCTCGGCGACCAGTTCCTGGTAGTCGTAGGCGGCCCGTCGAGTGACCGCGTCCGCGTTCGCGTCGGCGGTCGCGCGACCGTACTCGAGTCCGGAGACGAGCAGAGAGACACCGTCCTGCGTGACGAGCGTCTGATAGGGATCCGGCGCGGTAAAGCCCGAGACGTACCGCTGGTCGGCGTCCGCGGCGTCGTCGTCGATCAGGTAGCCATCCAACCCGTTGGCTGTGAGAAACTCTCGAAGTGCGGCGAGATCAGCATCGACGTTCATGACTGAACGTGGGAGAGCCGCGCACAAAACACCGGGGGTCACGGGCATCATCGACTGATCGAACCCACAGACTTATCATTAGAGATGGTAATCTCCCGCGTATGAATCGTCGGCGGCTCCTCGCTGTGGGGGTCACGGCTGCACTTGCCGGCTGTGTGAGCTATCCGGGTGACGACGAGCCGCCCGAAACTGAGCCCCCTGAAAGCGAGACCCTCGTTCGCGACGCCATCGAGACGCGCCGCCACATGACCGACCTGCAGGCCCGTCGGACCATGACGGTCGAAACGCCCGACGAGACCGTCGAGCGAACGGAACGCATCGCACGCAACCCGCCGGCCAAACAGCGCATCGAGGTCCTCGAGTCGACCGATCCAGATATCCCAGCCGGCGCTGTGACCGTAACCAACCGAGCCACGACGTGGGAGTACAACCCGTCGACGGCGGTCGTCGACAAACAGTACCATCCGAACAAGGTCGATACCGATCGGACACGGCTCGTTCTCGAGAGCCTCCTCGAGAAGTCCCGCCTCGGCTACGAAGGGGTCGAAACTGTCGATGGCCGCGAGGCACACGTTATCGAGACGAAGCCGCCGGTCGACGACATCGGGCCGACGATCAACCTCGTCGTCGGGGAGACGACCTTCGTCGTCCCACTCCGGATGACCGGCGATCCCGATGCGATGGATCTCTCGCGGACCGTCTGGATCGACGACGAGTACCGGTATCCGATCAAGGAGCGAAACGCAGTCAGCATCGACGGCGAGACGCGCCACGAACTGACCGTCACGTACGAGGATCTAGTGATCGACGCAGGACTCGAGCCGGGGACGTTTACGTACCACCCACCGACCGACGCGACCGTCGTCACCGACGGGCGCAAGCCGTTAGGCGTCTTCGAGTCGCGAGCGGCTGCCGAAGCAGTCGCTCCGTATCACCTGCCGGAGCCAGCAGTCCCAGGGTCGTATCTCCTCGATCGGGTCACTGTCGTCGAGAAGGCCGAACGGTTCGGGACGACGACGACGCTGTGGTACAACGATCCGAACGTGGTCGCACGCGAACTCTACGTGGCCGTCCGGGAAGTCCAGCGGTTCAGCCCCGACGTCCTCGAGGAGATCGAAGTCGACGGTCACACGGCCTACCGTCGCGATGGGCGGATTCAGAGCGTGTTCTGGACCTGTGATGATGTGAGCTACGAGGTCTCGAGTCTCACCGACGACGCGCCGCTGCTCGAGATCGCGTCGTCGATCGGCTGTCCCTGATTGAGTGACGGGATCGGCCCGTACTAATATGTGAACGAGAATACAAATGGTCGTGGTATGGAGAAGACGAACGAATCGGACGTCGACTGGCAAGAATACGACCGTGACGAGACCACGTTTCATCGGAAGGAGCTCTCGAGCGCCGTCGATGCAGCCGCGCTCGGCTGTAGCCTGTATGAACTCCCGCCGGGAATGCGCTCGTGGCCCTATCACTACCACACAGCCAACGAGGAGGCGCTCTACGTCCTGTCAGGTGACGGGAAGCTCAAAACCGAAGCTGGCCTCGAGGCGCTGACAGCCGGTGACTACGTCACGCTCCCGGCGAACGAAAGCGGTGGCCACAGAGTCGTCAACGACAGCGAGAAACCACTTCGATATCTCGCGATGTCGACGATGAACGAGCCGGACGTCACCGTCTATCCGGAGATGGACAAGTTCGGCGTCTTCGTCGGCTCGCCGCCGGGCGGCCGCGGAGAACGGACGCTCGAGGGCTACTACCACATCGACGATGAGACTGAGTACTGGGAGGAGTGACGATGATGTCGGTTCTCCAAAGAATTATATCCTACACATGACTTTGTGTTTTCATGAAAGTAGTGAACAAATCTGATGCACCGGCACTCACTCGCAACGACGGGCTGGTCTCTCACATCCTCCACTCACAGCACGAGGTCTCGGAGACTGACCTGACGATCACCTGGGTCGATGTCGAACCGGGGGCACGGCAAGTGAGACACGAACACGACCCGGAACAGGTCTACGTCATCCTTTCCGGCACTGGTGTTATGGCCGTCGGCGACGACGAACGCACAGTTGCAGCTGGCGATCTCGTGCATATTCCGTCGAACACCGAACACAGCCTCGAGAACACCGGTGACCGACCGCTCGAGTACGTCTCCGCCGCAACGCCGGCGTTTCCAGCCGCCGAAGTCGACGAGTTCTACGACCAGTAGCCGGGTACACTCGTGAGACGTCGATAGGCTTTTTCCGGGGCCCTGCGAAACAGTCGCACAATGGACAACAGTACGAGCCGGGTGATGGGTCGATGACAGGCGTTCGCGAGTGGATTCAAACGGCCCGCGAGGAGCGGTGGGGAATGATGACTGATCTGGTATTTGCAATCCTCTGGGTGACGGGGGTTGATCTCATCGTCCGTCTCCTTGATGGACCGGACTGGGCCCGCTATATGTTCATGGCCGCAGGGATCGTCGCGTACTTCGGACTCGTCTGGAGTTTCGAAGCCGCGAAACAAACGCAGTAGTACAGTAGCGACCGCTGTCGGTTGCAGTCGGAAGCGACACCAGACGAGGTTTTGTCAGCGAGTGGTGCCGCCGAATACGGTTTTCTGGTTGGCTATAGTAATACGGTTTCTTTATCCAGTGCAGCTCGTGAAACCCGCGTTCAGTAGAGTGGATGCACAGATCGCTTAGACCATCTCAGTTTGACCCACAAGGCATACGTAATGTAAGACAAGACAAATTTATATGTTCTTGAAGAAGCGAACAAGTGAGATTTTAGTGGCCACTGCCGCATTTCTCTTTGTTCTTGGGACGTTGACTGGCTTGCGGGTCTGGGACTTGGAACCCGCGACTTCAGTACAATCGGCAATTGTCAATGGTGCTGCGCTCTTTATTACTGTTATCGTTGTCCTGCGGGCGTTTCAGGGTACAGACCTCGTTGGGAATTGGATACTCACATTCGGCCCAAGTTTTGGTTTCACACTCAATCTGTTCATCCCAGTCATGGCGAATCCGGCCGCTTTCATATATCCACTTGTCACCGGAGCAATCGTATCTGGCGTGATTACACTGGTTGGATACTCGATCGGACGAGGTTTCAGCGTGGTTTGGAATAGACAGGACGCGTAACCAGATTCAATAAGCACATGTAGTGACCGAACTGGCCGGTTTGGTTTCGGACTTACTTTCAAGAATAATTCTGGATAACGAAGTCGCGCTATTATCTACTGAGAAGCAAAAGCCGTCGTAACTGATTGCCGAGGGGAGCCGGGTCAGACGACTGGACAGCACAGGTTCCACATCAGCAGTAACCAGACTTCCTGCCGCGCAGTTCGATCGGGTCCGAATTAACAGCTACAAATTATTTCAGTCGTAACTAGACGTATTGTGGCCGAATAAAACCGTGAAAAACGCTGCGTCTATGCCGAGTCGCGGCTATCGACGACCATCACTGGTGACGTCACGCTACGAAGCGTTCGTTCGGCGACGCTGCCGAGCAATGCACGCTTGATGCCTGAACGGCCGTGCGAGCCCATGACGACGAGGTCGATGTCGTTGTCCTCGACGTAGTCCTCGATCAGCGAGTGAGGTCTGCCCGCCGAGACGTGCTCGACGGTCTCGAGGCCGTGTTCGGCGGCGCGGTCGGCGACGAAGCCGGTGGCGCTGTCGGCACGGTCTTTGATCTCGGTCATCTCGCCGAAGTGACCCTGTTCGATACGATCGAGCTGTTCAGCCCCGAGACTGAGACTCATCGAGTCGGTATCGACCACGTACAGGGCGTGTACTTCGGCCCCATACTTTTCGGCGAGGCCGATCGCGTGCTCGACCGCCGCTTCGGACGTTTCGCTGCCGTCTGTCGGAACGAGTATTTTCTCGTACATTGTCTTAGTCGTCGAGGGGTTCGCCGCCGTCGGTCACGACGTCTTCTGCAGACTGCTGCTGGCCCATCGGTTCGGGGCTGTGACACTGTCGGACCATCTTCTTGGTCTTGAGCGACGGTTCGTCGGTCATCACGGAGACGATGATCGTGACGGCGAACACGACTGGAACGCCGACGAGTGCCGAGCCGATTGCCGGCAGCCACTGTGCAAGTGCGGCGACGTATGGCTCACCGTTGCTGATGTACGTGGGCAAGACCTCGTTGATCATCGGGATGAACCAAATGGTCAGGCCAGTGAGCATCCCGGCGAGTGCGCCCTGACGGTTCGTGTTCTCCCACCAGAGACCGAGGAAGAACATCGGGAACAGCACCGACCCGGCCAGCGAGAACGCGTAGGACACCAGTGCGCCGATCGGTGCCGCGGGGTCGAGTGCAGCCAGCGTGGTCAGGACGCCCAGGGCAACGATGCCCAGCCGACCGACGAGAATCTGCTGGCGCTGCGTCGCGTCTTCGTTGATGAGGTTGACGTAGATGTCGTGGGAGACTGCCGAGGAGCCAGTAATGAACAGCCCGGCAGTCGTTGCAATCGCGGCGGCGATCCCGCCGGCAGCCACGAAGCCGACGAACCACTGTGGGAGGTTCGCGAACTGCGCGGCGACCACGACGAGAACGTCGGCAGTTGCTGCGGACATGCCGCCCTCTGCAGCGTACGTCGTGGCGGTGTTGGGGTTCACGTCGAACAGCCGCACACCGAAGGCCGTGTACGCCGGCGCACCGAGGTACAGCAGGAGGATGAAGAACAGCCCGGTCACGGTCGACCAGCGGGCAGTTCGTTCGTTTTCAACCGTGTAGAACCGGACCAGGACGTGAGGGAGCCCGCAGGTCCCGACGACCAGCGAGAAACACGTCGCGATCCAGAGGTACGGGCTGGCGGTTGCGAACGGTTCGCTGAACTCGGAGCCGAGCTCACTGATCAGCATCCCGTATTCGATCTGCGGGAGCACCGTCGAGTAGCCCTGCGTCCAGCCGACCACGTACATGCCGGCCAGGAAGGCACCGATGAGGATGACGTACTGGACGGCCATGTTCTTGGTCGCACCCATCATGCCCGAGAGGGTGAGGTAGAGGACCGTAATGGCCATCATGACGATGACCATCGCCTGGTAGCCGCTGAGCCCGGCGAAGCCGATGTCGCCGAAGATGTACAGGCCGACAAGGGCCATCCCGCGGGCCTGACCGATCGCGTAGACGAAGGCGATCAGGAACGCCGTGACTGCTGCGATGCCACGTGCAGTATCAGAGTTGAATCGGTCGCCGACGAAGTCCGGTGCGGTGTACTTTCCGAACCGGCGCATCTGTGCGGCCATGAAGATAAGCAGGATGAAGTATCCCGTCGTCCAGCCGACGACGAAGGCCAGTCCGTAAAAGCCCGAGAGGGCGATCAGCGCTGCCATCCCGAGGTAGGATGCGGCCGACATCCAGTTGGCCCCAATCGCCATCCCGTTCTCGATGTTCCCGATCGACCGGCCCGCGACCCACATGTCCTCCGTGTCGGCCACGCGGAACACGAAGCCGATCAGGAGGAAGATCGCAAGCATCCCCAAAACGAGGACAGCCGGTGCAAGCTTGAACGAGACGTCCATTCCCTGCGGTAGCAGGCCCGACTGCAGGAGGGTTCCCGTGCCCGTCATTGGTCGACACCTCCGTCAGTTGCCGTGGCGTCTTCGGCGCTGCCGGCCGTTCCCGTCGGCTCCGAGTGGTCGATGCCGTACTTCGCGTCCAGCTGGTCACGCTTGCGGGCGTACCACGCCGAGAGGATCAGCGCACCGGATGGCGCACAGAAGGCCACCAGGAAGTAGTGCAGTGGGAACTCGATGACTGGTATCTGCGAGGTCATCGTCTCCGGTGCCGCGATCGTCGCGAACACAGGGCCGAACACGAGGATCGCCCAGGCGATAAAGCCGGTCCAGATCACACGCAGGTGATCGCGCATGAACGGCGTACTCGGGTTCAGCAAGTTGATCTCCGCACTGAGGTAGTCGGTATTTCGGTGGGACTGGCCTGGTTGTCCGGCCACCCCCCCGTCCGTTTCGATCTGTTTGTCAGTCGAATTGTGGCTGTTATTATCTGGCATATTGTGACGAATCGTGTTATTGACTTGTTTGTTATCTTAAAAAGATATGGGTTGGTTAGTCGGTCGAGACCTGCTCCGCGATGTCGTCGACGACATCCGGGTTACGCAGCGTCGAGGTGTTCCCGAGCTCGTTGCCGCTCGCGATGTCCTCGAGCAGGCGGCGCATGATCTTGCCCGAGCGCGTCTTGGGCAGTTCGTGCGTAAAGACGATCTCCTCTGGCTTGGCGATCGGACCGATGGAGTCGAGGATGGCCTCGGCGGCGCGCCCCTCGAGTTCCTCGCCACCCTCGTAGCCGTCTTCGGGGATGGCGTAGACGTAGACGGCCTCGCCTTTGACCTCGTGGTCGCCGCCGACGACGGCGGCTTCGGCGACGCCTTCGACGCCGACGACGGCCGACTCGATCTCCATCGTGCCGAGGCGGTGACCGGAGACGTTGATCACGTCGTCGACCCGGCCGAGGATGGTGATGTAGTCGTCCTCGTCGATCTTCGCGCCGTCTTCGGGGAAGTAGACCCACTCGTCGGCCTCCTCGTCGGAGTACTCGTTCCAGTACTCGTTGATGAAGCGTTCGTCGTTGTCGTACAGCGTCCGGAGCATGCCGGGCCACGGGTTGTTGACCGTGACGTAGCCGGCTTGGCCGGCGTCGACTTCCTCGCCGTTGGCGTCGACGACCTGTGCGTCGATGCCCGGCAGCGGCGGCCCGGCGGAGCCGGGTTTCATCTCACAGACACCGGGCAGCGTCGTGATCATCATGCCGCCGGTCTCGGTCTGCCACCAGGTGTCGACGATCGGGCACTCCTCGTTGCCGATGTGTTTGTAGTACCACTTCCACGCGCGTGGGTTGATGGGCTCCCCGACGGTCCCGAGCAAGCGCAGGCTCGAGAGGTCGTGTTGGGCGGGGTACTCCTCGCCCCATTTCATGAACGCGCGGATCGCGGTCGGTGCGGTGTAGAAGATGTCGACCTCGTTTTTCTCGACGATCTCCCACATGCGGTCCTTGTCGGGGTAGTCCGGCGTGCCCTCGTACATGACGCTGGTGGTCCCCAGCGCGAGCGGCCCGTAGACGATGTAGGAGTGGCCCGTGATCCAGCCGATGTCCGCCGAACACCAGTAGGTGTCGTCGGCCTCGATGTCGAGGACGGCGTGGCTCGTCCAGGCACTATAGGCGAGATAGCCGCCGGTGGTGTGTTTGACACCCTTCGGCTGGCCGGTCGTGCCCGAGGTGTACATCAGGAACAGCATGTCCTCGGAATCGCGTGCAACCGGCTCGACCGTCGATCCCTCGTACTCGGCGACGAGGTCGTCGTAGTCGTGCTGGTTGTCCGCGAGCTCGTGGTCGAGATCGTCGCCCAGTCGGTCGACGACAACGACGTCGGAAACCTCGTGCTCGACGCCCTCGAGGCCCTCGTTGGTCTTCGAGATGTGATCGAGCGCGTCCCCGCGGCGGTAGTAGCCGTCGCAGGTGATCAGGTATTCGCTGTCGGCCGAGTTCATCCGGGTTGCGAGCGCGTCCGCCGAGAAGCCGGCGAAGACGACGCTGTGGGGAGCGCCAATGCGGGCACACGCCAGCATCGCGATCGGCAGCTCCGGAATCATCGGCATGTACAGCGTGACGATGTCGTCTTCTTCGACGCCGAGGCCACGCAGCATCGCGGCGGTGTCTTCGACTTCGTCCAGCAGTTCCTCGTAGGTGTAGGTGCGCGTCTCGCCGAGTTCGCCTTCCCACTCGATCGCGACGTTGTCGCCGGCACCGTCCTCTACGTGTCGGTCGAGACAGTTGTACGAGGCGTTGAGTTCGCCGTTGGTAAACCACTCGTAGAACGGCGCGTCGCCGTCGTCGAGGACAGCGTCGTACTCTTCATCCCACGAGAGGAGATCAGCCGCACGCTCCCAGCAGCCCGGCCAATTCTCCTCAAACTCCTCGTAGATCCCAGGGTCAGTGATATTTGCCTGCTCGACGAACGACTCGGGCGGCTCGAACGTGTCCTGCTCCGCGAGTCGTGCCTCGAGATCGGCATTGTCCTGTGACATGGTACACCCAGTCAATTATCGACTACCATAGTAAAGGCGGCCTCTAGTTGTGCAAAATCGATCCGATACTCACAGGGTAACAGAGGGAATATTGACTATATTAGGGGAAAAGCGGCAGCCTCACACGCGAAAAACGGGGTGAAATCGGTGGTGCGACGAGCCACTCGATGGCAAGCCGTCAGCTCGTGCGTGCCAGTCGATATCAGATCAAGCGTCAGTGACACTAAATCGAACGACGGATCTAGAGACTTAGTCTCAAATCGACCAGTAAGCGCCACCCCCTCACACCACAGTCGCGCGATCCCGAACTGCCGGCAGTGGCTCGTGAACAGGCGGTCTAACCGTCCGGATCGTCCAAGAACGTTCGAAGCAACTCGTGTTGGCCCTTTCGCAGGTGATTGTGCAGCGTCGGTGAGGAGACACCCATCGCGTCCGCGACCTCCTCGGCCGTGCTCTCTCTGGGCCAGTCGTAGTACCCGCCGAAATACGCCGCGCGAAGCGCTGCCTCCTGGCGATCTGTCAAGCGGTCCTCGAGGCCTTCCCGGAACTCGCGGGCAGTCTGGACGGTGCGTTCGGTCTCACGTTTTCCGACCAGTTCGGAGTCCGGAAACACGGATCGCAGGCCGTCGAGGATGGTCCGAATATCCGCATCGACTGCACAGTCGCCGGTGATCGTCCCCGTGCCGTCCTCGAAGACCGCCTCGCGGACGGTGACGCCGTACTCCGTCAGCGTGACGATCGGACAGGAACCGTCGATAACGAACTCGATACGCCAGCCGTCTTCGTCGGTCTCGACAAGCCGACAGTCCTCGATTCCAGGGTCGTCTTCGGCGAGTTCGAAGACGTCGGCCGGTGACGCTCCCTCGAGACGGACGTAGTAGAGCTGGGTCGACTCGTCGATCGGGACCAGCGAGTCGAGTTCGAAGCGACAATCGAGTCGTTGTGATGCGTCGACGAAAAACGAGCGTTCGTCGCGACAGGCGACCTCGAGTTCCGTCACGCGGTCGGACAACAGGAGGTTTCGCCGGCGGATGGCGGCGATCGCGTAACCGACGTGCCGACCGATCGTCGAGAGCCACGCGCGCTCGTCATCGTCGAACGCACCTGGGCGCTCGGTCGCGACCGAGAGGAGCCCGTAGACGGTATCGCCGTAGGCAAGCGGGACTCGCGCGACGGCCCCCTCGAACGTGTCGTCCTCGAGCGATGCCGTCACGTCGGTTGCGACGAGGACCGTCCGGTCCCCGGCCTGGGCTGCCGTCGCCGAATCCGCGCCGTCGGGACCGGTGGCTGGCTCGTTGTCCCATTTCTCAGGGAGGACGCGCTCGACCGCATCAGGCTCGAGCCCGCTGGATGCACGCCACTCCCGACGGTGGTCCGACATCGTTGCGCGGTCGATCCACGCGAACTCGTAGGCTGTGCCGTCGGTGAGGGCGGTACAGGTCGACGTTTCGATCTCTTCGTGATCCGTTGAATCTAGTAACGCGTGCGTAACGTCTCGGTGACGGCGTGCGACCGCGTACAGTCGATCGAGTTCCTCGCGCTTTTCGCGGGCGGTCGCGAGTTCCTCGTGGGCGACCGTGACGTCGCGGACGAAGACGGCAAACCCCCGGTGTCGGCCCTGATCGTCCCGCAGCGGCGAGATGACTTCGGTCGCGCGAAACTGTGAGCCGTCCTTGTGGACACGCCACCCCTCGGTCTCGGTGCCCGATTCCTCGATGGCCGTCGACAGCGCTCGTTCGGGCGCGCCGTCCTCGACGGCGGCGTCGGGATAGAACGTCGAAACGTGCGTGCCGACGATCTCACCGGCTCGGTACCCGAACATGGCCGCTGCACTGCGATTCCAGCGCTCGACGTAGCCGTCCGAATCGAGCCGAAGCAATGCGTATCGATCGCTTGCCGCTAGTAAGAGGCGAATGACGCTGTCGTCGCCGATCACTGGGCCCGACTGGCCGCCGGATCGGTCGTGTCCAGGGCCCGACGGCCGCTCGACGGCGTCGAAGGCGTCGACGATTTCGGTATCGGTCGGCTCGGGTAAATAGGACTCGAGGGCCTCGAAACTGCGCCAGCCGCCCGCTGTTTTGACGACGCGGGGATTGACGTCGTGTTCGACCAAGGCAGTGTGGGCGAAGTACTGTCGGAGATCGCTCGTCGAAAGGTCGGCAAGCCCAGGGTCGTTAAACAGTTCGCTTGCCCGCTCGGCGACGTCAGAGACCAACATCTGTAGCCGGCGAGTCGTCACCGAGAACACCCGCTCATTGGTCGAGAGCCCGTTACTCCGTGCGTATCGCCGGAGTTCGCGTTCGACGCGAGTCGGCAGATACGCGGTTCGATCCCGCCCACCGTCGTCGGACGGAACCCGGACGAGATACCGCGGTGGATCGATTCGTACCTGCTCGATGTCGTCGATCGTGAGCCGCGTGAGCTCCGCCGGCCGGAGGCCGACGTCGGCACAGAGGCGAATCACCAGCGCCTCGCGGTAGGTTTCGGCAGCGTCGAGAAGCGACTCGTACTCCTGGCTCCTGAGTACCGCCCCCATCCCCTGCTCGAGGCTCATAGTTCGCTCCTTTTGGTTTCGCGAACATAATTGTATCGCCTCTTCCCGGCGTTCGTAAGGGGTAATCGAGATCGGTCAGAAACTCCAACCCGGATTGATTTCGGACTATCTGAGTTTACGAAACGTTACTGGCCGGAGTGGCTGCCGTCCCCGACCTCGGCCTGAATCTCACCGACGATCTCGGGATTCCGGAGTGCGCTCGTGTCCCCGAGCTCCTCGCCGTTGGCGACGTCCTCGAGCAGGCGGCGCATGATCTTGCCCGAGCGGGTCTTGGGTAGTTCCGGCGTGAAGATCACCTCGGCGGGGCGGGCGATCGGGCCGATCGCTGCCTCGATGCTCTCGAGGATGGCAGAACGGATGCTTGCATCCGGCTCGCGCTCGCGTTCGGTGCTGACATAGGCGTAGATCTCGGTGTTGCCGGTCTCGTTCGAGCGACCGACGACGGCGGCCTCGGCGACGCCATCGACGTCGGCGATCGCGCCCTCGATCTCCATCGTGCCGAGCCGATGGCCGGAGACGTTGATGACGTCGTCGACGCGGCCGAGGACAGTGATGTAGCCGTCCTCGTCGATCCGGGCCGTGTCGCCACTGAAGTAGCGCCACTCGTCGGCATCGGGATCGGAAAAGCGCTGCCAGTACTCGGTGACGAACCGCTCGTCGCCGTCATACAGTGTCCGGGCCATTCCCGGCCACGGACGAGCGATCGTGAGATAGCCAGTCTCGCCGGGTTTAACCGCCTCTCCTTGGGAGTCGATCACGTGAGCGTCGATTCCTGGCAGCGGCGGGCCGGCCGAGCCGGGTTTCATCTCGTCGACGCCCGGCAGCGTCGAGATCGCCACTGCGCCGGTCTCGGTCTGCCACCACGTATCGACGACGGGACAATTGCCGCCGCCGATATGCTCGCGGTACCAGTTCCAGGGGCGGGGACTGATCGGCTCGCCAACGGTGCCGAGCAACCGCAGCGAGGAGAGATCGTGTCGGCCAGGATAATCAGGCCCCCACTTCATGAACGCGCGGATCGCCGTCGGGGCAGTGTAGAAGACGTCGACGGCGTTTCGGTCGACGATCTCCCAGAGTCGATCCCGGTCGGGATAGTCGGGCGTCCCTTCGTACATGACCGTCGTCGTCCCAAGCGCAAGCGGCCCGTAGACGATGTAGGAGTGGCCCGTAATCCAGCCGATGTCGGCCGCACACCAGTAGGTGTCCTCGGGCTTGATATCGAGGACTGCATGGCTCGTCCACGCGACATGGGCAAGATAGCCGCCCGTCGAGTGGACGACGCCTTTCGGCTGGCCAGTCGTCCCCGAGGTATACATCAAGAACAGCATGTCCTCGGCGTTACGCGAGACCGGCTCGACCGTCTCGCCGGCGAACTCGGCACACAGCTCGTGATAGTCCCACTCGTCGTCGCCGAGAACGTGTGGCATATCGTCGCCAAGCCGGTCGACGACGACCGTCCGGACGTCCTGCTCGAGGCCGATGCGGGCATTATCGGCTTTGCTCTTCTGGTTGAAGGCGTCGCCACGCCGGTAGTACCCGTCGCAGGTGATCAGGAACTCGCTGTTTGCGGCGTCCATCCGTGTCGCGAGCGCGTCCGCAGAGAGGCCAGCGAAAACGACACTGTGGGGTGCACCGATCCGGGCACACGCCAACATCGCGATCGGCAGTTCGGGGATCATCGGCAGATAGATCGTGACGACGTCGTCCTCTTCGACACCGAGGTCGCGCAGCGCTGCCGCGAACTCGTTGACTTCGACGTAGAGGTCCTGATAGGTGTAGGTCCGGCGCTCGCCTTGCTTGCCCTCCCAGCGGATCGCGGCGTGATTTTTCCGCCCCGACTCGAGATGGCGATCCAGACAGTTGTAGGCGGCGTTCAATCGGCCATCGGAAAACCAGCGGTAGAAGGGGGCGTCGTCGTCCTCGAGGACGGTGTCGTAGGGGTCGTCCCATGAGAGGAGGTCGGCCGCACGCGTCCAGCAATCCGGCCAGTTCGTCTCGAAGCGCTCGTGAATCGCCGGATCCGCGACGTTCGCCTGCTCGACGAACGAGTCGGGAGGACTGAGGGTGGAGCCTGACGGTGTCGAGGTCTCGTGGCTCCGCCCGTTTCGTTCGACCATGTATCGTTCGAAACGTGGTCGGTCAGATGAATAAACGTTCCTCTGGACCACCGCGCAGTGAGACGCGCCGTTGCAATCAATGAAACGGTCGGTTGAACCGTATTTCGGCCCACAGCAGGGCGATTCGAGCGTCGTTGGGGCTCAGAATCCGTCCTGGGTGGAATCGAGATCCGAGCGGTCGTCTGAATCGTCCTCGTCGCCGGGTTCGCGGACGACGTAGACGTCGTACCGCTGATCATTTGCGACCGGGCTGCCAACGCTCGACTGGGGAGCGATGACCGAGCCCGCGTTCTCGGAACCGATGAAGACGACCGACGCCTCGAGGTCGCCGGCGACCCGTCGGATCTCGCGGACGACGTTCGTCGTCGATGTCGCGGTCGGCTCGTCGGAACTGACCCGCTCGGAGCGGACGGTCGCTTCCGGTGCGACCTCTTTGGCGCGGGTCTGCATGCCCGCGGCGATCGTCTCCGGCTCGAACGGTTCGCCCTGCGTGATCCAGCCGCGATCCCGTGCGTACTCCTCGTCGTCCGGAATAACCGTCAGAACGACGACTTCCTCGTCGAGGAGATCACCGAACGTGGAGGCGCGCTCGAGTGCGTTCATGGCCAACTCCGACCCGTCGAAGGGAACGAGCAATGACATAGGGGTATGTCATACGACAGCGGACGTAAATGTTCTCCCTCCAGCAAACGGGGACTCGGGTTCGAGTACTGTTTGACACTCATCCGGGCTGCTATCACTGTGTCCCGGCACACCCACACCCGTCATGCGGGTGTGCCGGAACTGACGTCCAGTCGTTCGTATCACTGGTCCCGGGCATCGTCGTCACCGACGACCAGTACCGTCCGATCGGCGACCCTGACGACCCTATCGATGGTGCTGCCGAGCAGTGCCCCCTTGAGCGACGAGCGGCCCCGGGCACCGACGACGATCACGTCGATGTCGTTCTCGCTTGCGTACGCGAGAATCTCTTCGTGGGGGACGCCGGTCCGAACCGCCGTCTCGACGGCCACGTCGGCGTCAGCCGCTTTCGATTCGACCGTCTCGAGCCAGCCTGCGGCCCGCTTGCGAAGGTGTTGCAGAGCCTCATCGGGATCGACGATCCCCGTGTCGTACTCGGTCCGGTCGTCGGCGACGGCGATGCCGTACAGTGGCGAGTCGAACTGCGCTGCGAGCGCGAGCGCGTAGTCGACCGCAGTCGTCGCCGTCTCGCTGCCGTCAGTTGCGACCAGAATCGAATCGTACATACGTAATGCTAGGTGCCCCCGCGAGAAAGGGCTGTGGCTCTGACCGGGTATCGCACGACTGCTCGAGTCGATATCGAACCCACCGGTCCCGACAGGCCGATCAGTTTGCGTCGGTCGAAACGGCGTCCAACTCGTCCTGTGCGATCCCCCGCGCCGCCGTTGCCTTCACCGAGGCGACGATCGAGCGGCCAGGCTCGAGTCCGAGCGTCTCGACGCTTTTGCGGGTGACAAGCGCCACGAGTTCGGGCGAGTCGGCTCCATCGCCGTTTGTGTCACGCTCGAGTTCGATTCCCACCCGCACGACGGCATCACCGGTATCGAGCCACGAGATGGTACCCGAAAACCGGTTGCGGACGCTGGTTCCCTCGGCTCGTGGCACCTCACTGGGCGCATGTAGACTGACCGCATCGGAACGGATCGTCACGGCCACGCGTGCGGCGTCGGCCGGGGCGACCGCCAGTACCGCACCGACGGACGTCTCGACGGTTGCGAGTTCGCCGTCACGATCGACGACCGGCCCCGACAGGGCCGTTTCATCGACGCGCGCGACGCCCTCGTAGGCTGCGACCAGCCGATCGAACCGCACCAGCAGCTCTCGCGCCGTCTCCGTCAGGGAACTCCCACCACCGTCGGCACCCCCGCGAGTCCGCTCGACCAGCGGGCCGATCGACTCCTCGAGTGCCACCACCCGCTGCTGGAGGCGCGGATAGGATCGCTCGAGGGCGTCTGCTGCACCCGACAGCGAGCCACAGTCGTCGATCGCGCGCAACATCTCGACGTCGCTTCGATCGACGGTCACGTCGTCGATCCGTAGGTAGGGGTCGAACGCTTTTTCCATGATCTCAGTCAGCGGCGCGCCGCTCACGGAGGTGTTCGCGGTCAGGCGGGAAGTTCGTTATCATCGTACAACAGGTCGCCGCGGACGAACCGCGCGGTTCGCTCGTCTCGCGGATTGTTGAAGACCTGGCCCGGCGGGCCGACCTCGACCAGTTCCCCCTCGAGCAGGAAGGCGACGCGATCCGAAATCCGCTCGGCCTGATGCATGTCGTGAGTCGCAAGCAAGACGCCGTGATCGCGCTCGCGAGAGCGCTCGATCGCCCGCTCGAGGATGGCCGTGTTCCGCGGGTCGAGATCAGACGTCGGTTCGTCAAGCACCAGCACTTCGGGCGCTGCTGCGAGCGCGCGGGCAAACGACACCCGCTGTGCTTCGCCGCCGGACAGCGACGCCGGATCGCGATCCCACGCGTCACGGAGCCCGACCAGCTCGAGGGCCTCGAGCGTCCGTTCATCGACGGCCGGCGAGCCAGTAAACTGGCGAGGGAGGAGTCGTTCGAGGAACGCTCGAACCCGGCGCGGCCACGACCACCGAACCCGTCGTCCGATATCGACGTTACGCGCAACCGGCGCATCGAACAGGCTTGCCTGCTGGAAGACCATGCCGATCCGGCGACGGATCACGAGCCGATCGTCCCGTGACAGCGCCCAGGGGTCGGTCCCGTCGTAGCGAATCGTGCCGCCGGTCGGCTGCTCGAACAGGGCAGCCAGCCGCAACAGCGTCGTCTTGCCGGCCCCCGAGGGGCCGATAATCGTCATGATTTCGCCTGACTCGAGCGCAAGCGAGATCTCCGTCAGGATTTCGGTGCCGTCGACGCCGTAGGAGACGTCCTCGAGTGCGAGGTTCATCGGCTGGTCACCTCCAGTTCGGTCGGCCGCAGTCGTCTCGAGGAGCGGTCGTTCGTCCGTCTCATGGTTATCGACCACCGAGTCGCATGACGATTCCGTTGACGAGCAAGACGAGGGCGATCAAGACGGCACCGAGCGCCAGCGCCGTCTCGAACTCGCCCCGACGCGTCTCGAACGTGATTGCGGTCGTGATGGTGCGGGTTTTCGACGTGCCATCGGCGTAGGCGATGTTCCCGCCGACGATGAGGACTGACCCAACTTCGCTGATTGCCCGTCCGAAGCCGGCGAGAATTCCAGTTATAACGCCGTAACGTGCCTCTTTGAGTGTGATAAGCGCCACGTCCGTACGGGTCCCACCCACACCGTAGGCGGTATCACGAACCGCGTCGTCGACACTCTCGACTGCCGAAAGCGCGACGCCCGTGATCACCGGCGCGGCGAGGATACACTGCGAGATGATCATCGCCTCCGGCGTGTAGACGAGGTCCAGCGATCCGAGCGGGCCGTCGGTCGAAATAAATAGCAGGACGAACAGTCCGACGGCAACGCTTGGAAAGCCCATCCCTGTATTGATGATCGCCGTCACGAGGCGCTTCCCACGGAAGTCGGCAAAGCCGATGAGGAACGCGATCGGCAGGCTCACCAGCGTACTCACGAAGATGGCCGTCAGACTCACCGTCAGCGAGACGCGAATGACACTCCGGAGATAGTTCGGTTCGGCGATCGGTTCGAATGGCATCAGTTGGTGATCTGTCCGTGTGGCTGGTCTGTGAACCCGGCGATCACTCGCCGCCCGAATCCGGCTGCCATCCCTCGGGGACGTACTGCTGGAAGTCCGGATCTTCCGACAGCGCCTCCGGGAAGAACAACTGCTGGTCGTTCGCAGTGTAGTTCGCGATGAGCTCCTGTCCCTCGGGGCTGGTAAAGAAGCCGATGTAGGCCATCGCGAGCTGGTAGTTGACGTTGTCGTGGATCTCGGGGTTGACCGCCATGATCCCGTAGGGATTCGAGAGCAGTTCCGGTCCACCCTCGATCGGGCCCTGAAGCAGAATCTCGAGGTCGATGTTATCCTGCATCGAGAGGAATGTTCCCCGGTCGGCGAGCGTATACGCGCTCGATTCATCCGCGACAGTCAACGTATTCCCCATGCCGCTGCCGGTTTCCTGGTACCACTCGCCGCTTGGCTCGATACCGGCTTCGGACCAGATCACTTTTTCTTTGGTGTGGGTCCCCGAGTCGTCGCCGCGGGAGGCAAACGTCGCTTGTGCGCTGGCGATGGCCTCGAATGCGGCCGTCGCCTGTTCGGTATCGCCCACGCCGGCTGGATCGTCGCTCGGGCCGACGACGACGAAGTCGTTGAACATCAGATCCCGACGATTGACACCGTAGCCGTCCCGCATGAATTCGTCTTCTTGTGAGCGTGCGTGGACGAGGATCACGTCTGCGTTTCCGTTCCGAGCGGACTCGATCGCTTGCCCCGTCCCTTGTGCGTTTGCCGCGACTTGCACCCCGAATCGATCCTGAAACTCGGCGTTGATCTCGTCGAGCAGTCCCGTGTCGTACGTACTCGTGGTCGTCGCAAGTGCGAGTTCCGCTCCAGCGATCGACCCCTCGTTGCCGTCGCTCCCGCTATTCAGACAGCCCGCGATGGCCGCCGTGAGCCCAGTCGCACCTGCCCCTAAGAACGCTCGTCGTCGATATTCCATATCGGAAACAACGATGGATCGCAGTTGTATAAACGTTGGGGCACAAATGGTTACATCGTTCGCTCGAGCGCCCGATTTGAGGAGAAAAATAACGGCTTCCGGTTACGCACGCTGACCGACACGGCCGGAAGCCACCGGCAGAGCGCTACCCGACCTGTGCGACCGCCACGACGGCGTTCGTCTCGAATCCCCAGACCAGCTACTCGTGTTTGTCCGGCATCGTCGAGTATCGCCCAGTCCCCTGCATGTCCGCTCGCTCCGACGGCGGCGGTGCCAGCGTGGAGTGACTCGTCGGACTGCCCGACGCCGTTCCGCGGTTCCGATCACCGCCGCGTCCGGTTTCCGCGAGGCCCTCGTCGTCCGCAGTTTCGGCGTTGGCACCTTCACGACTGGGTGTGCCGGCGCTTGCCGTCTCGAGTCGCGCTTTGAGCTGCCGGATCTCGTCACCGAACTGCTCAAACGAGGTCTTCATCGACGATCGAAGGCGATCCTCGAGATCGGCGGCCGTCTCCTCCGCATCGTCACTTTCGTCGGCCGCTAACTCGTCCGATCGATCCCCGCCGACACCCTGTTCTTCGTCTCCGGCAGCCGATGCTGTCCGTTCGCTGATCGTCTCCCGGAGGTCGCTGACTGGCACCTCAAGGCAGTCCTCGTCAGCACGATCGGCGAGGTTTGCGAGCCGAAGCAACCGCTGGAGGTCCGCGACGTGCTCCTGCTTACCCCGGGCGATAGCCTCGGGGATCGAACCCGGTTCGGTTCCGTCTTCGAGTGTGTCTAAGCCGACTGCTGTAAGCAACTCGTCGGGGTCGGCTGACTCGAGGAGGTCGTTCGCCTCGGTTGCGGTCTCGAATAACTCCGTCTCGGCCGCCTCGTCGCCGCCATCGCCAGCGACGAGCGAGCCACTCGATGCGCCGGCCTCGGTCAGTATCTCCTGCACTCGGTCCTGTAGTTGCGAGTCAGTCATGGGTGCCCCTCCGATCTCACCGCGCCGCTAGTCGTGTCGTCTGTCCCTCGTTCGACGCTTGGGCGGTGTGTGTCCCTCGATTACTCGGCTTCAGCCGCCGGTTCCGACTCCTCGCTCGAGTCCGAGTCCGACTCATCGTCCATCACCGTCTCGATGATTTCGCCAGTCATCTCCTCGCGGCTGCGGTTCGCTTTCACGCCGACGTCCTTCGCGACCGACTGCAGGTCGTCGTAGGACATCACGCCGAGGAAATCCTCGAGCGTGTCCTTCCGAAGGTCCTCGAGGTGCTTCATCGACGACTCGTCTTTGCCATCGCCGGACGAGTCGGCTTCGTCGGCCGCCTCCTTGGATTCGGTCGTAACATCTTCGGCTGTCTCTCTCGCGTTGTCAGCAGTTCCCTCGACTGCCGCTCCTGCTTTGTCGGCAGCTTCTTTGACAACCGCTTTGGCGTCCGTTTCGTCGCGCTCTGTGTCTTCGTTTTCCCGTTCTTCCGCTTCGTCCGCCGGTTTCTCGTCCTGTGGTTCAGTCTGTTCCTCACGCTCGTCGCCACCGGTACCGTCCAGGAGTCCTTCGACGCTGCTCCCGTTGGTGACGCCTTTGGCCATCGACTCGAGCGAATCGCGGCCCTCGATCTCAGAGAACGACTCCGTGAGGGCGTCTCGAATCGCCGTCGAGAGGTCGTCCTGAATCTCGCCAAGTTCCTTTCCTTCGTCGACGCCGGCAGCGATCGTCTCGTGGACGTTCCGGCCGACCGACGCGCCGACATCACGTCCGAACTGTTCGCCGAACTGACAACCGACCGCTGCGCCGACGTCGCCGCCGTCGATACTGTCTTCGATACTCCCATCACCGAGCACATCGGCGACATCGAGTTGGTTGCTGACCTCATCGGCAACCATTCCCTTCAGTCCGGATTCCTTACTCACGATAACCACCTCGATTGGATCCGTGGAACGCGTGATTTTCCCGGGTCACAGTGTTACTCTTCGGCTTCGGTCGATTGCTCCGGTTCTTCGTCCGCCGATTCATTGTCCTCCGTGTCCGACTCGGAGTCACCTTCTGCCTCGGTGTCGTCTTCGGATTCATCGCCGTCGCTTTCGCCTGCTCCCTCGGCCTCGGTTTCTTCGTCGCCTTCCTCGGCGGTCTCTTCACCCGTTTCGTCCTCCTCATCGGTTTCCTTGCCTTCCTCGGCGGGTTCCTCAGCCATGTCCGCTTTGGCTTCCTCTTCGCTGGAACTGAGGAGTTCGTCAACGACCATGTCCCCGATCGTCCGTCCAAGGGATTCGCCGATCGCTCGTCCGAGGATCGCGCCGATCTGCCCGCCCAGCGCTTCGCCGAGCGGCTTGTCCCCGTCGATTTCGTCCTCCCACTGGGTTCCTTCGACCAGTTCATCGACGTCGACGTTGTCGCTAATCTTCTCGGTATCGATCCGCTGGGTCAGTGTGCTGTCGCTCATGCTGTTGCCTCCGCCTGTGACGGCTCCCGCTGTTCGCTGGTCTCTTCGGGTCGTTCGGGCTCAAATCGTTCGACTACCTGTTCGATCACTTCACTGACGATCGCTGCCACGATCTCCTCGGTGGGGAAGCTAGGCACGAACGCGGCCAGCTTCTCTTTGAGCCAGCCGATCGCTCTGGAGATACGACCGGGGGAGTCGTCACCCGGTTCTGCGCCTTCGCCTTCCGTCTCATCGTCGGCACCACGATCCCCGAACAGGGCATCGAGGAATTCACTTGGCTTGTTCAGCAGCGACTCCACCGTCTCGAGCATGCCACCGGCCCCGTTGAAGAGCCCCGAGACCGCTGCAAGGAGGTTCCCGAGCAGGTTGTTCTCACCCGGTCTCGCCGAGACGTCGAGCGTGACCGGATTCAGGTTCACCTCGAGGCCGAGCAAATCGAGGAACAGGCCGTCGAGGTCGAGGTGGAGAACACCCGCAACCGCCTCGTCTTGATAGACATCTTCGGCGTCTTCGACGTGGTAGTCGTCTTCTGCTGCTTCCTTCTCCGCTTTTTCCGCTTCCGATTCTTCTGCTTCCTCCTTTGTCTCCTCTTTCGCTTCCGGTTCCTCTGCCACCTCTGCTTCCGGCTCTTCTATCTCTTCCTCGCCTTCACCCTCGGTTTCTTCGTTTTCGGGTGCTTCTTCGGCGTCTCCCTCAGCATCACTGTCGGCCGTTTCGTCTTCCGATGCTTCCATCTCCGCCTGTCCGCCGTCAGTCAATACTTGGCGTGGCGGCCCTGCCGCATGCACAGCACAGTCAGGACGGCTCGAGGAACGCTCGCCCCGCTCAGAATCCAAGCGTTCCTCGAATCCGTTATGTGCGAACTCATCGGTCATTATACGGAAAAGCAGAGGGTCGTGACCGTTGTGGCGGTTGGCCTTGCGTATGCGACTAGTCGGCACAGCGTGGCAGAAACACCGCTCTCGAAACCCCAGTCGAGACTACTCGAGCGAGCCGACACAAAGCGCGTATTCGCCGCGCGTCGCTCCCTCGTCGTGGTACTCGACAGGTTCCTCGATCGTAGCGACGGTGTCGTCGGCGACGGCAGCTGCCGTCGCGATTCCATCGATGCGTTCGACTCCCTCCGCGCCGGACTCGAGGTCGAACCAGCGGACGGCGTGGGTGTCTGGATCGCGAACCCGGAAGTTCTGAGCACAGGGCGCGACGAGCCGATCGCCGTCGGTAGCCAGCCCGTGGACGAACCCGCGAACCGTATCGTCCCACACGAGGTCGCCGTCAGCGTCGAACGCGGCGACCCGGTGTTCGTTCGGATGCCGGCTCTCGGTTTCGCGACTCTCCGCAGCGTAGGTGTTGCCGGTCACGAACGCCACCCGGCCGTCGTTCGCGTAGGCGTGGTTCGGATAGGCATACAGCGTCTCGCCCTTGATCTCGGTTTCGACCGCGAGATCGACGTGCCAGCGCTCGGCACCGCCGGGGCCAAGCAGATAGCCGCGTTTGTCACCGTGACTCGAGACGGCGATCGTCTCGCCGTCGAAGGAGACGTCGCCGACGCGGCGGTCGCCGTCGGTGCCGGGGTCCCAGGTCCACGCGAGCTCGCCCGTGTCGCTCTCGAGGACAACGAGTCCGGTGTCGTGATCGCCCATACAGCGGTTGTAGCCCACCGCGAGGCGCTCACCGTCAGCGTCGAGGTCGAGCGCGATCGGCGAGGCGTCGGTTTCGTAGGTCCAGCAGACCTCGCCGTCGGTGTCGAACGCATAGATCGTGCTGTGCCACTGTCGCGTCTCACCGTCACGTTCGTACCGGCGTGCGGCAGCATAGAGTCGCTCGTTGCCGTCGGCGTCCGTGCCGGTCTCGAGCGAGACGACGTAGGGCAGGTAGAAGACGGTGTCTTTGACTGCCTCGCCAACGTCGTCGGCGGTGTCGTAGCGCCAGCGCTGGTCGCCCGTCTCGGCGTCGTAGGCTGCGATCGCGCCGGTGTCGCCGCGGCCGGCGACGACGATCGTCTCGTCGTGCTCGAGCGACGCGATGCCGACCGCGTGGTCCGGATGGTCGACCGTCCAGCGGGTCTCGAGCGAGTCGGCATCACGGGCAGTGACGGTGCCGTCCCACTCGCCGGTGACGACGAGGTCGCCCGACTCGGCGACGCCGACCGCGGATCGAGTCCACATGTGTCGGCTCCGCGCCGGTTCGATCTCTCCGAGCGGCCCCCGTTGGAAATCGACCCCGCTGTCGTGTTCGGGTGCAGGTTCAGCCATCGTCACTCCTCTACCGGAAACGTCTCGTGGAGGGTGTCGTGGGCATCACCGAGTCCGTCGACGATACTCTCGCCTTGCGTGGCCAGCCGCCCGACCGCTCGCTCGGCGTCACGAACCGCCAGCAGTCGCCCTCGCGTGTAATCGTATTCCGGGTCGTCGCTGTCCATCGTAGCGACCTCTTCCTCTAAGTCGACCAGCGCCGCGTCGAGGTGACGCTGGAGTTCCGTGAGGCTGTCGGCCTCCACGAGACCCTGAATCGGGCCCTCGAGGTGGCCTTCGAGTTCTTTCTCCGCGTGCTCGCGGGCGCTGTCGTCCCCGACGCCGAGGACGTTCATCAATCCGAGTCGTAGTGCTTCGATTTCGTGGCAGCTCATAGGTGAGTTCGTGGTGGTCGGTCGTGTGTCGGTTCGGTAGGCGATACCACTCGCTACAACGTTTGATCGACGAGATCGCTGACGATGCGGTCCCGATCGAGATGGTCGGCGACGATCCGCTCGGCGTCGTCGTCCGCGACGTCGCCGTACCAGATTCCATCGGGGTAGACCGCGACCATCGGCCCGTCGCCACAGCGGCCGAGACAGGACGACCGCGTGATTCGGGCGTCGGCGTGTTCGGAGTCCCGGACCTCCTGACGCAGGCGCTCGAGTACCGCTGGCGAGCCCATCTTCGCGCAGGTCTGGTTGGTACAGACCGCGACGTGCTTTTCGGGCGCGTCGTGACTGTGGGGCTCGTCGTCGATATCCTCGCGGTCGGCGTGGGCCTCCTGGTGGGCTAGCGCACGCAACATGGCGCGAGCGCCGCCGACGTCTTCCTCGTAGCCCTCGAGGTCGACCTTGTACTTGCAGGTGTCACAGGACATCTCGACGCTGCCCGACCGCGCCTCCTGCCAGCGATCGGCGAAGACATCGAGCAGCCGCGAGTCCGTCCCGAGCGGGTCGCCTGCCAGCGCGTCGACGTAGGGATAGTCCTCGTCGAACTCGGCGGTCCAGTCGCGGACCCGCTGGGTGAGGACGCCGTCGCCGAGCATGTACGGCAACACGACGACAGCGTCGGGACGGTGCTTCGAGAGCCCATGCAAGGTGTCCTCGAGCGTCGGCTCCGTGACACCGATGAATGTCGCCTCTACGCGGTCGAAATCCCGGCCCTCGAACAGCAAGCGTGCGAGTTTGTGCACATCGCCGTTGGCGTCGGGATCGCTCGAGCCTCGCCCACAGACGACGACAGCGACGTCATCGTCGGCGCGGTCGACGCCCAGTTCGCGTTCGACGGCAGCGGCGCGGTCGTCCAGCAGATCCAAGATGGCGGGATGAACCCCCAGATGTGCGCCGTTGTTGATCGCGATATCATGTTCAGCGCGGGCCTGCTCGATCGCCAGCGGCACGTCGTTTTTGACGTGGCTCGCGGCAAAAAGCGAGCAGTGGACGACCGTCACCTGATCGGCGACGGGTGCAAGTCCCGCGAAGGCCTCGTCGATCGACGGCTCCGCGAGTTCGAGGAACGCGGCGTCGACCGGAATCCCGAGCCGTGACTCGAGGCCGGCGGCCAGTTTGCGGACCTGTTCGTTCGATTTCTCGCGACGGGAACCGTGACCGATCAGGAGGACGGCTTCGTCGTCGAAGCCGGCCACCGTCGCGGGCGTGGAGTCGTCAGGTGTGCTCATCGATCTCGAAAGATTACGGCTCGTCGCCGTCGTACGCCGACGCTTGCTCGATGCTCCGCTCGAGCTTGCGGCGGCGACTCGGCGCGAACAGGCCGGTTTCCTCGCAGTTCTCGTAGAGCCAGGTGCCGAACTCGGGGACCGCGTCGTCGTCGACGCCGAACCAGTAGCCACCCGACGAGGTCGCCGAAAGGTCGCCCGTGGGGGCGTCGATCGGACAGTCGGCGATCAACTCCTGCGTCGCCTCGAGCAGTTCGCGGTCGTCGTGGACGAACGAAATGCCCACAGTGCCACTCGAAGACTTGAAGCAGATGGTGCCACAGCCCTCGAGCAGGCCCCGAAGGAGCTCCCGATCGTGACTCGAGAACGCGCCAAACCGGTAGTTGCCGCGGCCATCGACGGGGAGCGAGAGTGTGCTGTTTCGACCCAACAGCCTTCCATCATCTCCGTCGCCGATCGACAGCGTGTACTCGTCTTCGGTGCGCGTGATCGAGGTGTCGTGAGCGTACTCGCGGGTCGTCGTCTCGTGCTCGAGATCGCCGCCCGCGATCGCAGCGAGCACCTGCGCGGATTCCTCGTCGTTGGTGACGACCTCGAGGTGCTCACGGCTTCGCCGTTCGCTGTCCGTGGTTCTCGCTTCGCTCCGAACCACGCTCCCACTGCCGGCGACGTGGCCCCAGAAGTACGCCGTCGCTGGGTGGCCCGCGAGCGGGTCCGACGGGACCGCGATCTCTAAGGCGTCGCCGTCAGCCGTCGGGTCGGCGTCGCTCATTCGCCCACCTCCTCGACGATGATCGCATCTGTCGGGCAGGCTGCTGCGGCCTGCTGGGCTTCCTCGATGCGGTCGTCGTCGAACGTCGCGACGACCCGTTCTGTGGTGTCGGTGACTTCGCCCTCGCAGTCGTAGACCGGATCGGCGTCCGGGTCGACCGTTGCGAGGCCGTCGTCGCCTTCGACGAACCGCGGGTCGCGGGTCAGGCAGGCGAAGATGCCGTCGCAGGCGTCCTTCTCGATGGTGACTTCGTATCGTGGCATGTCAGTAGTCGTACTTCGTCTCGTAGCCCCGCGGCGTGACCATCCGGTCGTCCCAGACGTAGGTGTCCTCGGTACCGACGACGATCGTCGTCGTCATGTCGATGATCTCGCTTTCACCCAGGTCCTCGAGTTCGCCGAGTTCGGTGATCATCACCTGTTCGTCCTCACGGCCAGCGCCGTGGACGATACCGACGGGCGTGTCTTCGTCGCGGTGAGTTAGCAGGATTTCACAGCACTTCTCGAAGTTCTCCCGGCGCTTGCGACTCCAGGGGTTGTAGATCGTGATCGTGAAGTTCTCGCTCGCGACTGCGTGCAGCCGCGACTCGATTTCCGGCATCGGGACGAGGTGGTCCGACAGCGAGACCGAGACGGTGTCGTTGACGAGGGGAGCACCCAGGCGGGCACCACAGGACTGGGCCGCCGGGACGCCAGGCACAACCTCGAAGTCGACCATCGAGGCCGTTGCGCCCTTCGACTCGAGGATCTCGAGTGCCAAGCCCGCAAGTGCGTAGACGTTGGGGTCGCCGCTGCCGACGATCGCCACGTCGTTGCCCGCGAGCGCGCGGTCGATCGACTCCTCGGTTCGGGAAACTTCGCCACACATCGGCGTGTCGTAGATGTCGTCGGCCTGTTCCGTGATCTCGTCGGGAATTAGCTCGATGTAGGTCGTGTAGCCGACGATGTGCTCGGCCTCGAGTAGGGCGTCTTTCGCGCGCTCGGTCATCCCCTCCGGATGACCGGGGCCAAGGCCAACGGCGATCAGCTGGCCGGGCTCGGCGTCGAAGTCGTCGACCGTTGCGCCGACTTCCTGCTCGTTAGAGTCATCGTCGGAACTGGAAGCGCCGCACTTGCTCGAGGACGAAGAACTGGAACTCGAAGAGCCACCGCATTTGGAGGTGCTCGAGTCGTCGGTGCTGCTCGATGCGCCACACTTGGAAGTCGATTCGTCGTCAGCGTCTGCGTCGGTGTCCGTGCTCATGGATATTAGAAATCGTCGACGTCACGCCCGCCGCGCGGGGTGACAAGGTACGTTCGGTCGTCGTTACTCCAGGTTTCGGTTTCGTGGTTGCCGATGATCAGCGAGGTGCCCATTCCGGAGACCTTGTCGTCGTGGTCGGCGGCCTCGCCGAGCGTCGTAATGAAGTGGCTCTCGCCGTTGCGGCCGGCGTCTTCGCGGCCGGCGTCGTTGACGATGGCCACGTAGGCGTCGTCGGTCCGCTCCTCGCGGACGATCTCGACGGCCTCTTCGTAGTTGCGCCAGCAGTTGTAGAGGACGATCACGAAGTCGCTGATTGCGGCCGCCCGCAGTTTCTCCTCGATCTCGTCCCAGCCGCGCCACTTGTCAGACAGCGAGATCGTACAGAAGTCGTTACACAGCGGCGCGCCGACGTTCGCCGAGCCGCCGAGTGCCGCCGTCAGGCCGGGGACGATCTCGATCGGGATGTCCGTCGCATCGTCTTCCTCGGCCATCTTGAAGATGAGGTCGGATTTGCCGTAGACCGACGGGTCGCCGCCGGAGACGTGGGCCACGTCCTTTCCTTCTCGGACGTGGTCGAACGCCGCGCGAGCGAGTTCGATCTGCCGTCCCATCGTCGAGCGGACGATTTCCTGCTCGAAGCCGTCCTCGCGAGTCGCGATACCGTCGTCGTCGACAGCGTCCTCCGGCGGGAGCGTCCCGTCGTCACGCAGGAACTCCTGATAGAGGCTCGAGGCGATAACGACGTCCGCCGATTCGATGACCTCCTTGGCCCGGAGAGTCATATGCTCCGGTAGGCCAGGGCCGATGCCGACGACGGAAAGGGTGCCGTGGTCGGCGGGGGTGCCATCGGCGGGTGTGGAATCAGCGTCGGAACTCATCGGCCGATCGCCACCGTAACCTCGTTTTCGTAGCCGATTTTCTCGAGGACGAGTTCCTGTTCAGCGCCGCCGGCGATCGCGGAGGCTTCCGAGACGCCCGGCCAACCGATCAGCTCCTTCGATTTCGAGGGGGTCGGTCCCTCGTGGTCGAGTAGCGTCTCCTTGTCGAACGCGACGACGCCCAGATCGAGTTCCTGGGCCGCTGCGAGCAGGCCCTCCTCGTCTTCCTTTCGGGTCGCGGTCCCGACGAACTCGACGTCGTCGAGGTCGTAATCGGTCTGTGCGAGCGCCTCTTCCCAGGCGTCGAGGAACGACTCCTTGCTCGCGCCGGAGACGCTGCCGGTGCCGATGACGACGCCGTCGTCCTTGTTGCGCTTGAGGACGGTGACGTCGTCGCCGACCAGCACCGCTTTGGGACCCTCAAGGCGGGCGACGGGACCGAGATTGTCGTCGAGGACGGCGAGATTCGTCTTGACCGTCGAGTCGCCGTTGACGACGTGGGCGTCCATCGCTTTCGCCTTCGACTCGACGCCTTGCTTGCCAGCGGCCTCCGACGCCGTCGTCATGGCCGGGACGGCACCCATCGTCGCCAGGTCCTGTGCGACCTGATTCGCGCCGTGGTGGCCGCCCGTGATCGGGATCGCCCACGTCAGTTCCTCGTCGACGACACAGATGGCGGGGTCTTCCCACTTGTCGTCGAGCAGGTGGGCCGTCTTGCGCATCGCGATGCCCGACGCCATCAGGCCGATGAAGCAGTCGTACTCGCCCCAGTGCTCCTCGAAGACGTCGCCGTGGTACTCGATGATGTCGATCGTCTCGTAGCGATCGCCGATTTCGGCTTTGATCTCCTCAGCGGTGTCCATCTTCCGGCCGAAGGAGATGATCGCGATCTCCTCGGCGACTTCGCCATCCGAATCCGGCGTCGAACAGTGGCCGCCCGAATCCGATCCCGAATCTTCGTTCGTATTGTCCGTGCTCATAGGTTAGTCGTCTCCTGCCTGTGTTTCCGATTCGGTCGTGTCGCTCGAGTCAGCGCCGCGATTCGCCCAGTCGCCGTAGAGGAAGGAACGCTCGTAGCCCGCGCCGGTCACGGCGTCGCCGATGACGACCAGCGCCGAGGCGCGATAGCCGGCTTCCTCGACCTTGTCGGCGATCGTTCCGATGTCGCCGATAATCACGTCCTCGTCCGGCCAGGAGGCGTGGTAGATCACCGCAACCGGCGTCTCTGGGTCGTGGTCATCTTCGAGCAACCGATCCATCGTATCGCGAACCGCGTGGGTCCCCAGATAGATGCAGGTCGTCACGTCGCCCATCTCCACGAACTCGGAGATGTGGTCTTCCTCCTCGGTCAGGGTCTTGCCCTGCGGTCGGGTGAAGGCGACGTGATTCGAGACCTCGTTGAGCGTCAACTGGGTTCGCAGCGTTGCGCTCGCGGCAAATGCCGAGGTGACGCCCGGCACGAAGTAGGTCGGGACGCCCTCGTGTTCTAACGCGTCCATCTGCTCGAGTGCGGCCCCGTAGATCGCGGGATCGCCGCTGTGCAGTCGGACAACGTTGTCGCCGTCCTCGTAGGCGTCCCGCATCAGGGGGATGAGTTCCTCGAGATCCTTCCCGACTGAGTTTACCAGTTCGGCGTGGGAACAGTACTCGTCGAGAAGTTCGCTGTTGACCAGCGAACCGGCGTGGACGACGAGGTCTGCTTCCTCGAGTAGTTCCTTGCCCGCGACGGTCAGCAGGCGCGGGTTGCCGGGGCCGGCCCCGACGAAGGGAACGCCCTCCTGGTCGTCGCCGGCGCTGTGCTCGAAGATCCGATCGTCCAGTTCCTCACGGCGGCGGTCACTCTGTGAGTCGATCGCGTCCTGCGGGTCGTTGGGTGTCTCGTCAGTCATCGGTTTCCTCCGCTGCTGTCGCAGAACGGCCGCCGGCGTCGCTTGCCTCGGTCTCGAAGGCGGCCGTCGCCTGTTCGACCTCGAGATCCTCCTTTTCGGCGTAGGCGAGCGTGTAGTAGTCGCGCTCGTCGATCGTCTCGGGATCGTCGGTGATGATGGTCTCGCCCTGCTCCATGAAGAGCCGGCGGCCGTAGGTCACGTCGTAGCCGGCCTCGACGAGCCCCTCGTGGGTCGCGGGTGCGTCGGTGACTTTGAACAGGATCATCCGATCCGGGCCCGTGGGGCTCACGCCGGCGGCGGCCTCTCGCAGCGAGAGCCCCGCGCCGGCTTCGATTTCGACTCCCATCGCGGTCGCGAACGCGGTGACGGCACTGACGCCGGGGACGATCTCGAGGTCCACGTTGGGGTGGAACGCGTCGATCGTCCGGCGCAGGTGACCGAAGGTCGAGTAGACGTTCGGATCGCCGAGCGTCACGAACGCGACGTCGCCGTCGCGTGCGTTCGGAGCGATCTCCGCCGCGGCTTCCTTCCACGCCCGGCGCAGCTTTTCCTCGTCTTTCGTCATCGGGAAGTCGAGATCCCCGATCTTCGACTCGTCGACGTGGTTCAGTGCAACCGTCCGTGAGAGGCGGCCCGGCGAGTAGACCACGTCAGCCGACTCGAGGACTTCCTTTCCGCGAACCGTGACGAGGTCGGCCTCACCGGGGCCGAGTCCGATGCCGTACAGCGTCATCGGCTCACCTCGTCGCTTTTCTCGTCCGGGGTTGCGCTCCCGACCAGCATGTAGACCGGGTTGTCCGAATTAAAGCTCGTCGCGCCGGCGAGTTCGTAGCCGTGACTCACCTGGAACTGGACGACTTCCTCGAGCAGGTCGCGCTCGCGGAAGGCCTCGGTCGCTCTGCCGGCGACCTCGAGTCGCGCGACGTTCATCACGACGCGATCGATTTCCGTGTCGACGGCGTGGTCGAGCACCGCTTCGAAGTTGCGGCTGCCGCCCAGAAAGAGCGCGTCGGCGTCGTCGGGCAGTCCCGCGGGCGCTTCCGCGTTACGCAGGTCGATATCCGCGCGAATCGAGTCCTCGTTGGCGGCGATGTTCTGCTCCGTCGTCTCGAGACGCTCGGATTTCCGCTCGATGGCGGTCACCCGCCCGGCTCGCTGTGCGGCTTCGATCGTGATGGCTCCGGTACAGGAGCCGACTTCCGCGAAGTGGTCGTCTGGCTCGAGTGCGAGCTTCGAGCCGACGACGGCCCGGACCTCCGGCTTGGTCGGTCCGGCCTTCGCGTCGTGTGGAAGCGCGATGGGTGGCATCATCCGTGGGAAGTCAGCCCGACCCTAAAACAATTTTGTTTGGAGTAGACCAACTACGGTTGCCCAGCTACACTTGGAGTAGCACAACTCCCGTTGTCAAATGCGAACGGACAGTCAGCCCACCGAGAACGTTCGACTGATACGGGCTGCTGTCCCGGCCCGGCCGCAGTGCGGGTCGCGGCCGGCCGTCACTGACTGACAGGAGCCCGTCTGAGACGCCGTCGTCTCGAACTCGAGACGGACTTTAAAACGAGACTCGAGTCAGTTCCAGCGACCCGAGCAAACGCGACTACCGCGCGATTACCACTCCATGCCGCCGTTGATACCAAGCACCTGCCCGGTCATGTACTGCGCCTGATCGCCGGCGAGGAAGCGAACCATGCCGACAATGTCCTCGGGTTCGGCGAACCGATCGAGCGGAATGTCTTCGCGGATCTTCTCCTGGACGCGTTCGGGGACCTTCTCGAGCATATCCGTCTCCGTGAAGCCGGGTGCAACGCAGTTGGCTGTTGAGTCGTGGGCAGCGAGTTCCAGCGCGAGCGTCCGCGTGAACGCAAAGAGGCCGCCTTTTGAGGTCGCGTAGTTCGCCTGGCCGTAGTTACCCTGCTGGCCGACGACGCTCGAGATGTTGATCAACCGGCCATGATTGGATGTCTTGATGTCCTCGTAGAACGCCTTCGTGCAGTTGAACGCCCCATTGAGGTTGACGTCGATGACTGTCCGCCAGTCCTCGTAGGTCATGTTCTCGAACGTCCGATCGACGGTGATGCCCGCGTTGTTGACGAGGACATCGATTTCGCCGAGTTCCGCCCGGACTTCCTCGGCCATCCGCTCGACCTCTGCTGGATCGGAGACGTCCGCCTGAACGGGAACAGCCGTCTCGCCGTTTTCTTCGATCGCTTCTGTGACCTCGCGGGCCAGTTCGTCCGAGGAGCGATAGTTGACCGCCACGTCGGCACCACAACGGGCGAGTTCGAACGCGATCTCGCGACCGATCCCGCGCGAAGAGCCAGTCACGAGACAGGTGCGGTCGGTCAGCGGCTTGCGCTCTAAGGGCTCGAGGCGCTGGACTGTTTCAGCCATGGCTAGTGGTACGCTGTCACACGTGTTAACTATTCGACCGAGTTTCAAAATCCGTGAATGGCAGTGTAAGTGTTATATCGTCACCGACCGACACGCTCGAGGAACCGATCGAACGCCCCGCTCTCGGGATGAACGTGGACGTACGTGCCGAGCGAGTCGTACTCGGTCAGGCCGTCGTGGTCGCCGTCGATGCCATCACCACGGACCGTCTCGAATGCGAATCGGGCATCGCCGTCGACGTCAGCACTCGAGTAGTGGAACTCGTGGCCTCGAATCGTCTCACCGGCGGCTGCCGTCAGCGTTCCCTCGATGGCCTCGAGTTCGACGTGATCGAGCGCCTGATAGCGGTCGCACATGGTCACGTCCGCAGGCAGGATTCCAGCCATTGCGCTCGTCTCACCCTCGGCCGTCGTCAGCGATTGAGTCATGGCCATCAGGCCGCCACACTCCCCGAGCACTGGCAGCCCCTCAGCGGCGCGTTCGCCCAGGTCGGCCAGCGTGCCGGCCGCCTCGAGTTCGGCGGCGTGGAGTTCGGGGTAGCCGCCGGGGAGATAGACCGCGTCGCACTCGGGCACAGAATCGCCCGCGAGTGGCGAGAACGTAACCAGGTCGGCTCGCTCGCGGAACCGCTCGATCGTCGCCGGATACTGGAAACAGAAGGCCGCGTCGCTGGCGACGGCGACCGTCGTGTCGACCAACTCGGCAGGCTCGATCGGCGTCTCCGGAGCGCGTGGCTCGCTTGCGACGGCCGCCAGTCGGTCGGCCCGCAGCGACTCCGCGGCATCCGCGAGCGCCTCGCGTGGCAGCGCAGCCTCGTCGCCCATCTCGAGCCCGAGATGACGGTCAGGGATCTCGAGGTCGCTCGAGGGTGGAATCCGGCCGAAGTACTCGAGAGAGTCGGGCAAGGCGTCGCGAATCCCCTGTTCGTGGCGGCCGCCGTGGGCACGCTGGGCGACGACGCCGGCGACATCGATGTCACGGCCGATCGCGTCGGCATACTCGCGGAAGCCGAGGGCGGTCGCCGCGACGCTCTCCATCCCCGCCTTGGCGTCGACCACAAGAACCACGGGAAGATCGAGGGCTTCGGCGACCATTGCGGTGCTCGAGCCGTCGCCGTCGTACAGGCCCATGACGCCCTCGACGACGCAGATGTCACCTGCGCCGCGCTGAAGATTCCGGCGGAGGCCGTCTGCCCCCTCGAGCCAGAGATCCAGCGTCCGAGAGGGGCGGCCCGCGATCGCCTCGTGGTGGCTCGGATCGATGAAATCCGGGCCCGCCTTGGCCGGCTGGACCGCGTGGCCGGCGTCCTCGAGCGCCTGCATGATCGACAGCGTCGCGACTGTCTTCCCGACGCCGGAGCTGACGCCGCCGAGGACGAACCCCTTCATCGGTTCCACACCGGGACGACGACAGCCGTCCCTGCAGTTGCAGTCTGCGTCCGCGAGAGCGCGGCAGAGCCCACTAGCATCATTGTAATTGCGTTAGTACAAGTATACTTGAATCCGTCGACACCCACTGCCAACCGACAGGATACTTGTATGTCGTTTGCATTGGCCGGAGATATGAGTTCCATCGACTCCACGAGTGACTCGATGCCTGCGCTGAAAGAGCGTGCCGGCGTCGTCAACGCCCTGATCGACGGCGTACAGACCGTCCTCGTTCGCCATCCGACGCTCGATCCCGGCGAGATCGATGAGCCGTTCGTTCTCTACCCGGCCTACAGCCACCAAGAGCCGGCCCGCTATCAGGCCGGCTACGAGGACTACTACCACCGGGCGAGCACCAAACCCGATGCCGGCGTGCCGATCCGCGCACTCGCCGACGTCTGCGAGGAGTACACCGTCTCGAGCAACGACCTCGAGGCCCTGGCCCGCCACTACGTCTACACGCCCGACGGCCTGCGCGACAAGTACGGGCCGGACGACGAGCTGCGGGTGCTGTTGCTCCGGGTATCAGAACTCGCGTCACCGCGGCTGATCGAGGAACGCGGCAGCTACCGGGGCTGTCGGGCCTGGATTGACTTAGCCGAGGACGTCGCGATCGACCGCGAATCAGCCACACCGGTGCTGGATGACGCGACGTTCGCCGAACGCCGGGCGGCGGTTCGCGACGCGCTCGAGTGACCGACACCACCGACGAGTTTAACCGCTCGAGTCCGTTACGACCGCTCCCTCGAACCACCATGACCGACACGACCGACACCGAGACCAGCGAGCATCTTCGTGCGGCGCTTCGCCACCTCGAGGCGGCCCGCCAGCAGGGAGAGCTTCGGAAGACGAACGCTGTCGCGCTCGAGAACGTGTCGAATACCGTGTCGACGGTATTGCGCGAATACGAAGGCGACGAATAGCAGTCTGCCGGTTTTCGTCGCGAGGCCAACGCGTGGTCCCTTTGAGCCGAGATATTAATGCGTGACATTCACAAGCACATTATTTATGATAGCGCAGCGCGGAGTCATCCCTGTCACTGGGCGATAGCAAGTCTGGTGATTGAGAGGCTGTCTCGTGTGTCAAGCACCGATGATACACAGGCCACGCGTCCTCGAAGAACGGAGAGAGAAAAGCACGAACGAGGATCTGAGCACCGTTTCGCGTGGCCGTTTGGGGGCACTCGGTACCGGACGCGGTACCGATTTTCATACTGCCGGACAGAACGATGTGAAGCCGGCCGCAAATTCGCGACCGGCTTCGTATTGACTGCTGTCCGGTAGTCTCATGACGCGATCGCTAGTCGTCGACGTACGATGGCCGCTCGGCGTACTCGATCGGGTCACGAACGCCGATCCGCTGGAACGCCTGGAGCCGGAAGGCACACGCATCACAGGTCCCACAGGCGGGTTCGTTCTCGCGGTAGCAACTCCACGTGTGTTCGTAGGGAACCTTGAGTTCGACACCGCGTGCGGCAATGTCGGTCTTCGAGTGCTCGACGAACGGCACTTCGATCGCGATCTCGGTTGCGGGTTTCGTGCCGACGTCGACCACGTGTTCGAAGGCCTCGAAGAACTCGGGACGGCAGTCAGGATAGCCAGAGAAGTCCTCGCTGTGAGCACCCATGAACACCGCATCACAGTCGTTTGCCTCTGCATACGAGACCGCCATCGCGAGCAAGTTCGCGTTTCGGAAGGGGACGTACGACGATGGGATTTCGTCGCTCTCTAAGTCGGCGTCTTCGACGGCCAGCTCGTCATCGGTGAGACTCGAGGCACCGATCGCCGCGAGATGGCCGGTCTCGATCCGCAGGAAGTCGGCCGCGTCGAGGTCGTCGGCGAGTTGGCGAGCGCACTCGAGTTCGCGATCCTCGGTTCGCTGGCCGTAGGAGGTGTGCAGCGCGTAGATCTCGTAGCCCTGCTCGCGGGCCTCGTAGGCGGCGGTGGCACTGTCCATCCCGCCGGAGAGGAGGACGACGGCGCGTTTCGTGGTCGATTCGTCAGCTGCGGAGTCGCGTGATGTATCAGTCATCGTGAGGTCGAACGGTTACGTTTCGGGCGCATCGTTCCAGAGGTCGACGTGCAGTCGCGGCGTATACCGGAAGCCGTACTCCATCGCGAGGTCGGCGACGCGGCTACGCGTCTCGGCGAGTCGTTCGCGGGTCGCCCCTTCGGGCATCAAGAGGACGTCCTCATCGGGGATCGGGACATCGGCAGCCGCTCGCAGGTCCGCGAGCAACTCGAGAATCTCCGGCATGTCGTCGGCGTCAGTGACGACGAATTTGAGCTGGAAGTCGTACTCTGCGACCAGCCGAGCGAGTGCGTCGATATCGATCCGATCGGCTTCGTGGCGCTCGGCCCACTCACCCTCCCCCGACGGATCGCGTTCGGGCGTTGGCGTGCTGCTTGCGAGTTTCGGGCTCACGGAGACGAGATCGATCGGCGCGTCCCGGTAGATCGTCCCGTTAGTCTCGACGGTGGTGTGGTAGCCCCGGTCGTCAAGCGCCTCGAGCAAGGCGACGCTGGCCTCGTGGAGCAGTGGTTCACCGCCGGTGAGGACGACGTGATCGGCGTCGGAAGCCTCGATCTCTGCGACGATCTCCTCGAGGCTCATCCAAGCGTGAGTCGGCTCCCAGGAGGTGTGATAGGAGTCACAGAACCAACACCGGAGGTTGCAGCCGCTCGTGCGGACGAACATCGACGGGACGCCGGCGAGGATACCCTCTCCCTGCAGCGAGTAGAACAACTCGTTGATCGGCAAGCCGTCGGCTGACTCGTCGCCACTGCGCTCGCCGTCGGTCTCGCGGCCGGGCTCACGGTCAACGGAATTAGAAACCGGCATCTCAGAGCGTGCTCCCCCCGCAGAGTTCACTCGTCTCGTTGACCTGTACCGCGATGTCGGTCACGGTCTCGGGGAGGGCCGCCGCGAGTTTCCGCTCTAGGACGACGCTCATTACCTCGGCCGTCGGCGGGTGTTCGAGAACGATGACTGCATCGTCGTCGCCGGCCGCCTCGAAGGCCTCGATGAGGGGATCGCCGGCCTCGAGCAGGAACATGTGGTCCCACTCGTCGATGACGTCGGTAATATCACCTTTGTCGGCGATCCATCCTTCCTCGGTCAGCTGTCCCGCGACGGTGACGGATATTTCGTAGTTGTGGCCATGCGGTCGCGAACACTTGCCGTCATGATGCCGAATCCGGTGGCCGGTGCTGATTCTGATCGGACGATCACGGCCGACATGGAGGACACGACGGTGCCCGACGACACTGTCATCCGTCGTGGTGGCTGGTCCGGCGTCACATGTCTCAGCGGGAGTGGTCATACTTCGATATTCTTTCGAGAATACTTAAGGATGGCCGCTTGGGGCCGACCTGCTCCCGGACGTGGTCGTCGTGTGTCGCCGGGAGAAACGGTACTCGATCGGCGTCGCCACGACACGGTTGCCGCCCACAAAATCAGGTTTCGTCTCGATCACGCGAGCATCGTCGGTGGCGACTCGAGAACGTGCTCGCGCGGTCGTTGACCGGCGGCGGCCGCCTCAGCTCTCGAGTTGGTCTTGAAGCCTGTTTTTCGCCTCGGTACGACGTTTGCGCGAGAATTCGGGCGTCTCGTCCGAGAAGTCGATCTCGATCTCGTCTAACGTTCGGCGATAGATGTTCGTTCGTCTTCCCTCATCGGATAGTCGCCGCCCCTCACATGTCAATAGGCCTGCATTAACGAGTTCTTCGATCCGACGATAACAGGTTGCAATCGGAATTTCGATATCTTCGCTGAGCGCTTGCGCAGATTTCGGTGTCCCTGCTGCACAGAGTATCTCTACGCTATATTTACTCCCCAATGCGGAGAGCACTGCAGCCGAGTCCCCCTCGGTTTGTTTTATCTGACTCCGAGACATACTCCTTTCGTTACTAATTATCAGAATTGAATCTTGTGGTTACTACCACTTTATCGAAGATCATAGCGATATGACAGTATTCGAAACAAGAGGTGGGCGAGATGCATTTGAACCACGGGTGCAAACGCCCCGGTATGAATGTCGCGGTCGTGACGGTCGGAGACGAACTGCTTGCCGGACGAACGACGGATACGAACGCTACGTGGCTCTGCGAGCAACTCGACGATCGTGGCGTCGGCGTCGAGCGCGTCACGACGGTTCCGGATCGAGTTAGCGACATCGCTCGCGTTATCAACGAGTACCGCGCCGAGTACGACGCCGTCATCGTCACGGGCGGGCTCGGGCCGACCCACGACGACCTCACGATGGAGGGCGTCGCTGCCGCCCTCGGGCGCGACCTCGAGGAACACGACGAGGCCCTCGCCTGGCTCGCGGCGGACGGGTACAGCCGCGACGATCTCGTGGCCGGGACCGCCGAACTGCCGGCGGGTGCGCGGGCGCTGCATAACGACGCGGGCGTCGCCCCCGGTGCCGCACTCGAAGGTGTCTATGTGCTTCCCGGCGTCCCCGCCGAAATGAAGGCGATGTTCGAGACGATTGCAGACGAGTTCGCCGGGACGGCGACTTACCGCGAGGCGATCGTCGCCGACGAACCAGAAAGCGCACTCCTCGATCGGATTGCCGAACTGCGAGAGCGGTTCGACGTCTCCGTCGGGAGCTATCCGGGCGATTCGGTCCGGATCGAGCTCAAAGGGACTGACGAAACGACCGTTGCTGACGCGGCCGCGTGGCTGCGTGAGCGGGTCGAATCACCGTAACCCGGTGCTGTCAGCGGTACAGATAGAGCGTCCAGGCGATGACGACGAACAGGCCCAGCGCGAGTGCGCCCCAGCCGACGATGTTCATCGGGAGCTGCGTTTCCGTCGCAAGAACAGCGGCATCGATCAGTGTGGTCATGGTTGGCGCTCGGACCGCATCCCTCTTAATCCTTCAGAAATCGTGCGCGTCGCTTGCTCCGTCGCCGCCTGCTCGCTGAGCCGCGACGACGGTGATCTCTCCGGTCGGCGACACGATATCGCTTTCCGGCTGGCGTGCGACGCTCGAGTATGGAATCCATCGGCGTCGTCGTCAACCCGATCGCCGGGATGGGTGGTCGGGTCGGGCTGAAGGGGACCGACGGGAAACTCGAGGAGGCGCGCCGTCGCGGTGCCGAGCCGCGAGCGCCGGAGCGGGCACGCGAAGCGTTGCGCTCGCTCCATCGGCGGGCACCCGAGCTCACCGTCTACACCGCCGCCGGTGTGATGGGCGAACGGGCAGCTCGGGACGCTGGCTACGAGCCGACGGTCGTCTACGATCCAGCAACAGTCCGTGAGGACGACGCTGTCGATCCGGCACGGCCCGGCGACCCTGCGAACGCCGAGACGACGGCAGCCGATACCCGGCGCGCCGTCCGTGCGGTACTCGAGCACGACGTCGAACTGATCCTGTTCGTCGGTGGCGACGGCACTGCCGTCGACGTCGCCGACGTGCTCGAAGACGCAACCACTGCGGAGGCAGAGCGGGTCGCAGCGACACCGCGAGACGTCGCCGAGACGCCGATGCTTGGCGTCCCGGCCGGCGTCAAGATTTATTCGTCGGTCTTCGGCGTGACGCCGGCCGATGCCGGCCGGATCGCCGCCGAGTTCGACCGCGTCGAACCCCGCGAAGTCAACGACATCGACGAGGACGCCTACCGCGAGGGTGAGGTCAGGACGGCGCTACGGGCGATCGTGCCGGTCCCCGTCGCGCCGGATCTCCAATCGAGCAAGCAGGTCTCGAGCGGGAGCGTCGACTCGCTGGCGACGGGGTTCGCCCGCGAGGTCGAACCTGGTCGGACCTACGTCTTCGGCCCCGGGAGCACCGTCGGTGCGATCGAGGCGGCACTGGGCATCGATGCCTCGCCGTTGGGCGTCGACGTCTGGCGGGCCGCAGCCGATACCGAACCGGACAAAACTGACTCCGAACGCGACTCCGACGGGCGCGAGGGGACGGTACTTGCCCGCGACGCTGCGGAAACGGATCTCCTCGAGGTCCTCGAGGATCCGGTGACGATCGTCGTCTCGCCGATCGGCGGACAGGGCTTTCTTTTCGGTCGCGGAAACCACCAGATCTCACCGCCAGTGATCCGTCAGGCCGACGAGATCGCCGTCGTCGCCTCGGACGAGAAGCTAGACGGGATCGACTCGCTTCACGTCGACACCGACGACGAGGAACTCGACGATGACCTCCGAGGGTGGCAACAGGTGCGAACCGGGCGGTTCACAACGCGAATGATGCCCGTGTCCTGACGTGTCACGCTGCTCACTGGCTGTTTTGCAGGGGTACCGTGTGAATGATTTAAGGGTCGATTCATAACGGCCATCAATCACAACCATATAACGATCGCACTCGAGATAATGACCATATAGTCAAGATTAAGGTCGGGTCAAGCCTACGGTGTGATATGGAAACGCGGAAAGTGCAACGACTCGGCCCGTCAACACTCGCGATGACCCTTCCCGCGGAGTGGGCGTCCGAACACGACGTCGAGAAGGGCGATGAGGTGTCGTTGCGGACCAGCGGCAAGGGGACCCTGACCGTGATGCCCGAGTCCGCAAGCACGGAGGAGACGGAAGCGATCATCCACACCGACAACTTAGACGCAAGCGCTGTCGAGCGTGCGATCGTCGCCCAGTACGTGCTCGGACGGCGTATCATTCGCATTGAGCGCGAAGACGGTGCGCTCGACTCGGATCACATCAACGCGGTCTATCAGGCCGAAACACAGCTCATGGGGCTTGGCGTCATCGAGGAAACGCCCGAGAGCATCTCGATCCGCTGTTCGGTCGACCCCGAAGACTTCACGCTCGATAACCTACTCGAGCGCCTCGAGCGAACGGGCCAGACGATGCGCGGCGAGTCGATCAAGGCACTGGCCCACGGCAACCCCGATCTGGCCCAGCGCGCCCTGAACCGGGAACGACAGGCCAACAAGATCTTCGTGCTCCTGTTGCGCCTGATCTTTACGGCTTACCAGAACCCGAATCTCGCGCGAGCGGTCGGGCTGAACAGCGGTTTCCCGCTGATTGGCTACCGGTCGATCGCGAAGAACTTAGAGCTCACGGCGGACAACGCCGAGGACATCGGCGATATCGTCATGGAGACCGAAGGCCACACGTTAAACGTCGACAGTTCAGTGATGCGTGAGATTCGCGAACTGAACGAGATGGTCGACGAAATCACGTCCCGGGCTGTCGAGGCAGCCGTCGAACGCGATTACAACAAATCCAACGAGGTCCGGAAGCTGTTCCACGATATCGCCAACCGA
This sequence comes from Natrinema hispanicum, assembly GCF_900111485.1. Taxonomy (GTDB): domain Archaea; phylum Halobacteriota; class Halobacteria; order Halobacteriales; family Natrialbaceae; genus Natrinema; species Natrinema hispanicum_A. The sequence goes on from NZ_FOIC01000001.1 coordinate 89,236, forward strand.
GAACAGGAAATCCTGGCCGAGCTCCCGGAGATGCCAAACGAGGATCTGCTTCGTGTCCGTGAAGTGCTCGTCAGCCTCCAGCAAACCGCCCAGTACGCGATGCGAAACGCAGAAATCGCGGCGAACCTCGCGCTCAACGAGGAATCCGAACACACCACGATCAAGTGAGCTGATCGGTAGGTGAGTGTCCGGCGACCAGCCGAGAGGGTCCCAGAACCGCTCAGCAATGAGTGAAGTTAAGAGACCCCACACACAACGCCCGAGCATGGCTACGCAAACCGAGACGGACAAGGGTATCGGACTGGGGCTCGCACTGGGCGCACTCGCAGTGATCGGCGCACTGGTCATGCTCGTTGGTGCACCGGACGTGACCGCGGCTTGGGGCTTTGCAGGAGCCGTGATCTTTAGCTCGCTGGCGGTCGTCGGTATCCACCTCTCCTCGTAAAGACTCGAGGGGTCACGCTGGCGGATCGAACGGTGCTCAGTGGTGGATCCGTACCGTTTCGGCCGTTAAGAGTTAAGACCGACGAACACCTAGAGGTATGTACGGACGATGAACGACTACTCCGACGAAGAGCGGCGAATCATCTCGTACCTCCGCGAGAGCGCCGCCCGCGGCGAGCAATACTTCCGAGCCAAAAACATCGCGGACGCGATCGGACTCTCGTCGAAGCAAGTAGGCGCTCGGTTGCCACATCTCGCGGAGAAGACTGACGAAGTCGACATCGAGAAATGGGGTCGTGCCCGCTCGACGACCTGGCGAGTCACCATCAGCTGACCGTCTCGCCACCGCTCGCGGACCGCCCCCGATGTCGGCTGTCTCCATCGGTGGGTCGGCCGCCCGCCGGTCCACGGATTTTTATCCGTCTACCCCACACGTACGGGCATGACTGTACGGGTCGATCGGTCGTTCGACGTGGCGGCGTCGCCGGAGCGCGTCTGGGAGTTTATTGCTGATCCGGCAAACCGGGCGCGAGCCATCAGCGTCGTCGAGACGTACACAGTCGAGGATCAAGAGGGACGGCGCGTGACCTGGCAGGTGTCGCTGCCGATCCCCCTCGTTCGCAGAACCGTCAGGGTCGACACCGAAGACGTCACGCGTCGGCCACCGGAGTACGTCAAGTTCGTCGGCAAGTCGAAAGTGATGCGCGTCACTGGCGAACACGAAATCGTCGCCACCGATGACGGTGCGCGTCTCGAGAATCACTTCGTCGTCGACGGCAAACTCCCCGGCGTCGAGAAGTTCTTCAAGCGCAACCTCGATTCGGAACTCGAGAACCTGCGGCGCGCCCTCGAGCGAGACCTGCAGACGACACAGTAACGGTAATTGAAACGAGATAGTGTGGCAATGACTCCCCCGAACGCTGCAAGCGAGGTGTCTGCGGAGGGTCTCACGATTGCGCTCGCACAGCTCGAGATCGAGGCCGGCCACGTCGAGGCGAACGTCGATCGCGCACTCGAGGCGGTCGAACGGGCCGCCGCTCGCGGTGTGGATCTGGTCGCCCTGCCGGAACTGTTCAACGTCGGGTACTTCGCGTTCGATTGCTACGCGCGTGATGCCGAACCGATTACCGGCGAGACGGCGACCCGGCTACAGAAGGCGGCGGCCGACCACGAAATCGCCGTCCTCGCGGGAACCATCGTCGAGGACCTGGCGGCAGCCGACGCCGTCGACACGCCCGCCGAAGAGGGATTGGCGAACACTGCCGTCCTGTTCGACGCCGACGGTACTCGCCAGCTGGTCTACCGGAAACACCACCTGTTTGGCTACGAGTCCGCGGAGTCAGAACTGCTCGTTCCCGGCGAACGCCTCGAGACGGCAACGATCGGCGGCGTGACCGTCGGCGTGACGACCTGTTACGATCTCAGATTCCCGGAACTCTACCGGCGGCTGGTCGATGCCGGTGCGGAACTGATACTCGTCCCGAGTGCGTGGCCCTATCCCCGCATCGAACACTGGCAGACGCTTTCGCGGGCGCGTGCGATCGAAAACCAGTGTTATGTCGCGACGATCAACGGAGTCGGCGAATTCGAGGATGCCACGTTGTTGGGTCGCTCGACCGTCTACGACCCGTGGGGCGTCACGCTAGCCTCGAGCGGCGACGGGCCGACACTGGTGACGGCCACCGTCGACCCGGAAGCGGTCGCAGACGTCCGCGCGGAATTTCCGGCGCTTCGGGATCGCCGGCTGTAGGCCGACAGCACCACCACGTGTGGCTGGCGAGGAGTGACGACTCGACCGCTGACTTTTTGGTTGGGCACGCCTTCGGTACGGACGCCGGCACAGACGCTTTTCACGTCGAAACCGGCACTGCGCGTCGCTCCGGCCCGTCGCATGCGCTCGGTTCCCGGGACCGAGCGCACTCCCGTCTCCTCGTCTTCCGCGTCCACCTTTCGCCTCCACATCCCACCTTTCGCCGCTTCATCCGCTCACGAAGCGCGACGAGAACGTGGTCATCGAAAACGGAACGTCGCCATCGCGGAGACCGACTCTCCCGAGAGCCGGATTCGGCGGACAGACTCGCTCTCGAGTGGCTGTGGCTACCGATCCCGCTCGACGGTTTCGCCTGGCATCGTCGTCGCGCCAGCCGTGAGCTTCAGGCCAGGCGTAAGACTCGTGTTGATCCCAGTTTTGGCCCCGTCGCCGGCGACGACGCCGAACTTCCGCCGGTCAGTCGAGACGCGCTCGCCTTTGACGGTAAACCGGATGTCGGCGTCATCGTGGCGCAGATTCGCGACGTTCGTCCCCGCACCGAAGTTGACGTTTCGCCCGAGCACGCTGTCGCCGACGTAGGAAAGATGACTGACCGACGTCCCCTGTGAGATAACGCTGTTTTTGATCTCGACGGCGTGGCCGACTTCGGCGTCGGCTTCGATGAGCGTCGCGCCACGGACGTAGGCGTTCGGTCCGACCTCCGCCCCCTCGCGGATCAGCGCCGGTCCCTCGATCACGACGCCGGGTTCGACCGTCGCACCCTCCTCGACGACGACTGCGCCCTCGAGTGTGGCGTCCTCGCTGACATTGCCGTCAACGCGGCGCTCGAGGTCGGCGAGCTTCCACTCGTTTGCCTCGAGTAGTTCCCACGGGCGGCCAACGTCGAGCCACCGCTCGAGGGTGACGGGCGTGACATCGTACTCGTCGATCACCTGCGCGACGACATCGGTGATCTCACGTTCGCCACGTTCGCTTTCGGGGACCTCGAGCCACTCGCGGGCTTCAGCCGGGAAGGCATAGGCCCCCGCGTTGGCGAGATTCGTCGGCGGATCGGCTGGTTTCTCGACGATCCCAGTCACGGAGCCGTCCTGCCCAGGTTCGGTGCTGAGAACGCCGTAGTTGCTTGGGTCAGCGACTTCGATCGCACAGATTGCCGGACAGGCGTCGAACAGTCGGTCGATCGCGGCCGGATCGTAGAGGTTGTCACCGTTGAGGACGGCGAAGGGGCCCTCGAGATGGTCGCGGGCGGCGTTGACGGCGTCGGCCGTCCCGGCCTGCTCTTCTTGGATCGCATACGAGATCGGTACGCCACGGTATTCGGGACCGAAGTACTCCCGGACCGTCTCGGCCTCGTAGCCGATTACCAGCACGACTTCGGTTGCACCGGCGTCGATCGCCGCATCGACGGTGTGGGCCGCAAGCGGGCGGTCGGCGACCGGCAGCATCGGCTTCGGAATCGATTCGGAGAGCGGTCGCATGCGCGTACCCTGGCCTGCAGCGAGGACGACTGCCTTCATGTACTGGCCCCTTCCATGAATCGTCGGATAAGCGGTTCGTTTGCCGGTGGGAACTGAGAGGGGACCGGTCCGTTGATAGGACGGGGGCTGCTACCGTGGCGCTAACGGGGAGAACGACGCGACAGACTCCGTTGTCCGCTTGCTACTGCACAGCGAACCGGCGACAGATAGATTCCGGTGGAGGCCGTCGGTCTCTCCTCGAGGATTTTTCCCTCGTCAGTCCTCGGAGATCTTGATGTCGGCCGACAGCCCCTGTGCCATCTTGATCTCCTCGGCGTTGTTCATCGTCCACGCGGTGCGCTCGGTGACGGCTTCGATGGCCTCGCGGGCGCTCGGGTAGCCGTTGCCCGACTTCTTGACGCCGCCGAAGGGCAGTTGGACTTCCGCGCCGATACACGGCAGGTTCGCGTAGGCGAGGCCCACCTCGGCGTGGTCCCGGAAGTAGTTGAGTTGGCGGTAGTCCTCCGAGATGATCGCCCCCGCCAGCCCGTAGGGGGTGGCGTTGTGCATCTCGACCGCGCGTTCGATGTCGCCCGAGTACTCAAGCAAGGCGACGTGTGGGCCGAAACACTCCTCGTTCAGACAGCGCAGGTCAGGGTCGTACTCGATCTCGTAGACGAACGGGCCGACCCAGTGGCCGTTTTCGTGGCCGTCGGGGATCTCGCTGTCCTCGAGTTCGAATCGGTCGACGAGGACGTTCGCACCCTCCTCGCGGGCGAGGTCGTTGTAGCTCCGAATCTTCTCGACGTGATCGGCCTCGATCGCGGGGCCCATGAAGGTGTCTTCCGCGAGCGGATCGCCGACCGCGACGTTCTCGGCGATATCGACGAATCGAGCTTTGAACTCGTCGTAGACGTCCTCGTGGACGATCAGGCGCTCGCTCGAGACACAGCGCTGACCGGTGGTTTTGAACGAGGACATGATCGCCGCATGAATCGCGGTGTCCATGTCGGCGTGTTCGGTGATGACGATCCCGTTTTTGCCGCCCATCTCGCAGGCCGCGAGTTTGCCGGGCTCGCCACCGACTTTGTCGGCGATTTCGTGGCCGACTTCGGCCGAGCCAGTAAAGAGAACCGTGTCGACCCGCTCGTCGTCAGTGATGGCCGCGCCGGCGTCGCCGAAGCCCTGGACCATGTTGAAGACGCCGTCGGGAATCCCCGCGTCTTCGAACATCTCGGCGACGATCTGGCCACACCACGGGGTCTGTTCGGCGGGTTTCCAGACGACCGTGTTGCCCTCAACCAAGGCGATAGCCATGTGCCAGAAGGGAATCGCGACCGGGAAGTTCCACGGCGTGATACAGCCGACGACGCCCCGCGGTTTGCGCCGCATGTAGGAGTCTTTGCCCGCGACTTCGGAAGGGACCACGTCGCCGTGGGGGTGGCGTGCGTTGCCGGCCGCCCACTCGACCATATGCCAGGCCTCGGTCACGTCCGCCTTTCCTTCGGAGATCTCCTTGCCACACTCCTTGGTGACGATCTCGCCGAGTTCCTCGTGGCGATCCCGTAGCTCGTGGTAGATGTCCCACAGGTGCTCCGCGCGGTCGATATACGACTTATCGCGCCACTCCACGAAGGCTGATTCAGCAGCCTCGAGCGCCGCATCGACGTCGGCCGCGGTCCCGCGCTGGAAGGTTGCCAGCGGCTCGCCAGTCGCGGGGTTTTCGCTCTCGAACGTGGGTCCGTCTCCGGTGGTCCACTCGCCGCCGATGTAGTGTCCGTGTGCCTGTTCGGTGGCTTGCTGGCTCATACCAGAGGGAACGGCGCGTGCGGTGAAAGTCCTGATGGTTGTTCACATATGACGAACCATGTGCCGAATTCATGATGCCGTCTGTATCAATTCGTGCAATCATGCCACTGGTTCGGTAGACGGATGGAGTGACTACGACTGTTCCCGCTGGTCACCGGCGATCAGCAGTCAGTTGGCCACGAGCGCGACGGTCGTATTCGGCTACCCGACGCTTATCCACCGCTGAGATCCGCCGCCTTCTCGAGTTCGCTACGCAGCGTCGTCGAGTCGAACTCGTGGTCGGGACGCAACCGGACGAAATCGAGAAACGCCCGCGCCGAGAGCAGTGTCGAGGGGGCGTAGGCCGTTGTCGCTGCATCAACGGCCTTACGCGGGCCGATCCGGGGCTCGAGGACGGCCAGCGCACAGGCCAGATCGTATGCCGTCGTCTCGTCGGCGCGATCGTCGTGAACGCTGGTCGCGTCGATGAAGTAGAACTCACCATCGCTAAGGAGGATGTTTTCGGCTCGCAGGTCGCCGTGGGCGAGTCCGTGTTCGTGCAGACTCGATAGCATCTCGAACAGTTCTGCTGCCCGGTCGGCGATCACGGCGTCGGAGACGTCATCGAGCGATTCGAACTTGGGAAGATACTCGAGGACGAGTACGCCCAGTCCGTTGACCTCGAAGGCGTCGATCGGTTGTGGCGCGTTGACACCGATCTCGCGCATCCGCTCGGTCGCCTCGTACTCGTGTTCGACCATCTCACGAGGAGTGTCGAACCGGTCGAAAAACCCCTCAGTGCCCGAGGAGAACGCGCCGACGTTCCGGCCGGTCGTCAACACCGCATGCACCAAGGCGTTCTGCCGGGAGACGATCTTGACAAACCACTCGTCGTCGATTACACACGGCGTCGAAAGCCAGTTGTCGGCCTCGAGGAACTCGACGCGAACGCACTCGCGGTCGTAGCGGTCCGCCAGCGTCTGAACGACGCGCTCGATGCGGCTCCACTCGACGGTTCCTCGTGCGAGCCGGCGGATGTCCATACCACTCATCACGGCCGTCGGCGTTAAATGCGTCTCGACCTATTACCAACGGAACGTGTTTGCCGCCAGCGTGTTTATTGTCAGATAGTCACGTGACAGCGAGACCCGTGGCTCGAGGGGGTGTGTCGATAGTAACAGGGCAACAATATTATCACAAGTGGAACTAAAGCTATCAGTAATGTTTGCGATCGACGACCTGAGTGATGCGATCGACGTGACCCGGGAGTTCCTAACGCCGGTTCGTCTCTGGATGTGGCTCAAGCTGGCACTCCTCGTGTTCTTTGTCGGCGGTGCCGGCTTCGGCTCACCGATGTCGTTCGGCGGTGGCTTCGGTGGCGAGCCGACACCGGGACCAGGGGCCGACCCAGGGACGAGCGTCGACGTTGGAGAGGTATTACCGATAGTGATCGCGGTCGTGGTCGTCGTCCTCGTTGTCGGACTCATCTTTCTCTTCGTCAGCTCGCTGTTCGAGTTTACGCTCCTCGAGTCGCTACGCTCGGGCGAGGTCCACGTCCGCCGATACACGAAACGCAACGTCAGCCATGGCACCCGACTCTTCGGCTTTCGCGTCGCCCTCGGACTCGTTGGTCTCGTTTTGTTCGGTGTCCCCGTGCTTGCGATCGTCTTCTCGACGTCTGAAACCGTCTCGCTGGGGCTGATCGGCCTGCTGGTTCTCCTTGCGATTCCGATCAGCATCGCCTTCGCCATCATTGATCGGCTCACGACCGTCTTCGTCGCGCCGACGATGCTCAAACACGATCTCGGCGTCGTTGCTGCCTGGAAACGGTTCTGGCCGACGCTGCGAGGACAGTGGACCGAGTACGTCGTCTATCTCTTGCTTGTCTGGGTCCTGCAGCTGGTGCTTACCGTCGTGACTGGTGTTCTCTTTGTCATTTTGTTGATCCCGTTTCTGATCCTCTTACTCATCCCAGTTCTCGGCATCCTCGTGCTCCTACTCGGTCTCCCGGTGATTCTGCTGGGCGTGTTGCTGGTCCAGGTTCCGATCGTCACCTACCTCCGTTACTACGCACTGTTGGTGCTTGGTGACACGAATGCAGACCTCGATCTGATCCCCGACCAGCGAGCGGCGGTTCGGGGCGGCGGTCCCGACCGAACCGACGGGCCAGACGGTGGCTGGAACACGGACAGCAATGGGCCTGCCGGGGACGATTACGGACAAGGCGACACGTCCGATCCATGGGGACGCGATGAGTCCCAAGACCGGGACGACACCGACTCGAGCGGTCGGGACGACGATACCGGCTGGGGAGACTCGAGCGGCTGGGACGACAGCGACGACGAAGATGACCGCTGGCGATAGGGGAACGGCCACCACTCGACAGGATTAGCCGAGGAGGTCGTCGTTGCTTTCGGTTTTAACACTCACGTTGACAGATCCATTAACGCTCGTCGCGTTACCGAGTTCATCAATGTTCGTGGAATCGGTGAGGTTTTCGGTATCGCTCGCGGCGGAATCGGAGCCGGCACTCGAAGGGTTCTCGTCGACATCGGTCGTCACCGCCGCCGTGAGGGACATAATGTTCGACTCCTCAAGTCGCTGGACGTACTCGGGGTAGACGCCGATGGTCACGAGCAGGTCCTCGTTGGCTTCCACGGCTTCGGTGATGTGGATGTTGACCGAGACATCTTGGCCGTTGAATTCCGCGTCGGCGGTAAACCGCGACTGTGTCGTTGACTGATCGAGAACCGTAACGTCGGTATCGGCTTGATGCTCGATGTTCCCAATCCCGTCGTAGTTCTGTCTGACGAGTTTGACGAGTTCCTGTGTCGACATCTCCTCGATAGGATTGAGTTCACGACCGAGAATCGAGACCTGCGGGGTCGTCAAGACGTTGAAGACGGCACCGCGTTTCCGGCCCAGTGGTCCCATGTCCACTGCCTTCTCGTGGGAGGTCATGTAGTTGGTGACGGTCACGGCCTCGTTCGTCGGCCCGACCTCCCGGTCGACGGTGAGTGGTTCGATGGCAGTCTGTTCGTAGCCTGTCTCCGCGCGAGCGGCGGCCGTAACACCGGCGGGTGACGACTCGTGTTCGGCCAGTCCGACTAGTCCCAGACAGCCCGAGAGACTAGTAAGTCCAGTGACACCGAGTCCTGCGAGAACGGTTCGTCGGTTCATCGTTCTGCTAATGCCCCGGCAGCCGCTAAGTGTTTATTGAAACAACGACTGTCTGTCAAGCCGAAAAAAGATCGTCGGTTACCTCGTGTCGCGACCAGCGAGCCCGAATTCAGGGCCAGGTGCCGGCTTCCTCGAAGGCGTCGGCGACGCGCTGGATCGCGACGACGTAGGTGGCCGTCCGTGGGTTGTCGAGGTCGTGTTCCTCGTAGGTCTCGACCAGTGCATCGAAGGCGTCGACGATGACGCCCTCGAGTTCCTCGTTGACGCGCTCTTCGGACCAGGCGAAGCGCTGGCGGTTCTGGACCCACTCGAAGTACGAGACGGTGACACCGCCCGCGTTCGCGAGGATGTCCGGGATAACGAAGACGTCCTTGTCCTCGAGGACCTCGTCGGCGGCGGGCGTGAGCGGCCCGTTTGCAGCCTCCGAGATGACGTCTGCCTTCACGTCTTCGGCGAGGTCGGCGTCGACCGCGTTCTCGAGTGCGGCAGGAATCAGCAGGTCGACGTCGAGCGTGAGCACGTCCTCGTTGGTGATCTCCTCTTCGCTCCCCGCGAAGCCGACGACGCTGCCGGTCTCGTTCTTGTGGTCTTTCGCCGCGACGGGGTCGAAGCCGTCGGGGTTGTAGATGCCACCGCTCGAGTCGCTGGCGGCGACGACGGTTGCGCCCATCTCGTCGATCAGTTTGGCCGCGATCCAGCCTGCGTTCCCGTAGCCCTGCACGGCCACGGTCGCGCCCTCGAGGTCCTTGTCGAGGTAGTCGAAGGCTTCGCGTGCGGCGATGACCGTCGAGCGACCGGTTGCTTCGACGCGACCCTCGCTGCCGCCCGAGTCGAGCGCCTTCCCCGTGATGACGCCAGGCTCGGTCGTGTTCTCGATAGTCTCGTAGGTGTCTTTGATCCAGTTCATCTCCCGCTGGCCTGTGTTCACGTCAGGCGCGGGGACGTCGCGGTCCTCGCCGATCATCGGCGTCAGCTCCTTCGCGAACGCACGGGTGAGTCGCTCGAGTTCCGCTTCGGAGTACTCGTCGGGGTCGATGATGATGCCGCCTTTGCCGCCACCGAGTGGGATGTCGACGATCGACGTCTTGTAGGTCATCCAGCCGGACAGCGCCTTGACCTCGTCGCGGGAGACGCCCGGGTGATAGCGGATACCGCCCTTGTACGGACCACGGTCGCCGTTGAACTGCGAACGGAACGCCTTGAAGCGCTCGAGTTCGCCGTCGTCACGCTCGATCGTCAGGTTCGTCTCGAGGACGCGCTCGGGGTGTTTGAGTCGCTCGATCACGTCGTCGCCGATGTCGAGGTACTGTGCAGCCTCGTCAATCTGCGCTTGCAGACTTTCGAACGGGTTGGCTTCGTCTGACATTGACAGTAGCTTCCGAGGTAATCAAAATAAACGTGGCGAATGCACCTCATAGTGCATAAAAGACAATATAAGGGATTGAAAGAGAATTATATATTGGCAAGGACGACACTGACGAAGGTAGCAGTCGTCCCGAATAGCTACCGGATGGGACAGTTCGATTTTAGAAGCTATTTGACTATCTATGCCCTCGAGAGTGGCCGAGAGCAGTGACGACGGTTCGGTTCGATGAGGGACACCCCTCTTTCAGAGTGAAAGGTCGATCGAGCGGGCAAGCGGATGGGAATTCGGCGTGGCTGGAGACCGAGGGAGTAGTGTTGGGTGGTCACACTCCCCATTCAGAGTGAAACGGCGTCCTGTTGTGGCAGCAGACGTTCACTCTGAATCGGGTGTCCGCCCGGTCTGTCCTGGGCCGATCGGACACGGGAAATGATGGGACCCACACCCCCTATTCAGAGTGAAAACGGATCAAAGGGGTGGGAGGGGTATTGCGATCGGTTCGATTCGATCGGTTAAACCCCGTTTCACTGCGGTAAAACCGGACTTCTCGGATTTCGACCGGAGCTCGTAATTTGAGCGGCCAGATATTGCCTTTACCGTAACATTCAATACTATATCTAGATAGTCTAGTATATTCTATATGTAGATCAATATTATATATGAACATTAAACACAGCGTATTGTGACTTTATATCGTGGATTCTTTCCAAGAGCGTCGTTTGAGTTGTGAAATCCTTTGGATCTGACGTTCTCATCGCGGGGGCTGGCCCATCACTGTCTGTCGATTTCAGTCTGAACGAGGGGAGGGTGGGTCAGCGAGAGCGTACTGCAGTTACGTCTCCAATTGAGGTGGCGATCAGAACGGAGCCGATTGTTCGTTTCGGCGTTCAGTCTGCATCCGGTCTGTTGAATAATCCTCAGACAAGCCACCAAACAACAGATACAGATTCTCTACGCCGACTCTATCAGTCTGAACTACCTTCCATAGATTTATACGTACTGTCTTCCAGAACGGAACTATGGCTGAGCAGACCAGTGGGGACCCGCTTTTCCGATCTCACGATCCTATCTTTAATCGGAAAGAACTCCTCCATGTCGGCCACGTCCCGGATGAGGACCGGATCGTCGGGCGTGACGACGAGATTCAATCCGTTGCCGCCGAGGTCGGGGCGATCACACGCGGTGATCCGCCGAACAACGTCATGATCTACGGCAAAACCGGTACCGGAAAGAGCCTCATCTCCCGACACGTTGCGACTCGAGCCCAGGACGCCGCCCGAAGCAACGAGATCGACTGTGCCGTACTCTACGTCGACTGTTCGGAAGCGAACACCGAGACCCGTGCCACGCGACAGTTGGCACTCAATTTGAAAGAGCAGACTGGGTATCAACAAAACATCCCGCTTCGGGGCGTCGGGACGATGGAGTATTACCAGCACATCTGGGAGATTCTCGAGGATTGTTTCGACGCGGTCATCGTCATTTTAGACGAGATCGACAAACTGGACAACAGTAATATACTCATGCAACTCTCGCGTGCGCGTGAGGCACAGAAGACCGACACCTACATCGGCGTTATCGGGATCAGTAACAAGGTCCAGTATCGGGAGACCCTCGACGAACGGATCGACAGTAGCTTCGGCCACCGTGAGCTGTTCTTCCATCCCTACGACGCCTCGCAACTCCGTGAAATCATGCGCAATCGCGAGGACGCGTTCCAGCCGGGGGTCTTGGAAGGTGGGACGATCGAACTCTGTGCAGCCCTCGCGGCCAAGAAACACGGCGACGCTCGGAAGGCGATCGAAATCCTCAAAGAGGCTGGCGAACTCGCACGCCGGACCGGTAGTGAGACCGTCTCCGAAGCCCACATCAAGCAAGCACAGGAGGTCGCCGAGATCAACCGGATCGAGGAACTCACAAGCGGGGCAACCGTCCACGCGAAACTCGCTCTCTATGCGCTCGCGAGCCGCATCATCACGGGCGGGCGAGAGACGTACAAGACACGGGAGATCTACGAGCGATACGTCGGGATCTGTGAACTGGTTGCGAACGATCCGATCACCGAAAACGGACTCTATCGCCAACTCAAAGAACAGGCGTTTCTCGGCGTCATCGAGTCCGAGAAGACCGGCGGCGGCCGATCACAGGGCAGTTATCTCCTCCATCGGCTCGTTACCGATCCGAAACACATCGTCAAGGCCGTTCGGCGCGATTCCTCGCTCGAGGAACTTCCGACCTACGACCAACTCCACGAAACCAGCCCGTCGGCGACGAACCGGGAGCTCGATCTCGATTCCTTTTCGTGAATTCTCTGAATTTTGATGTGTACTGCGACCCCCTCCTCGCTCGAGACACGTTTCACTCTGAACGAGGGGTGTGGGTGTCCGTGAGATCGGCCGATCGACAGGGGCAAACGCTATGCGTGCCAGTGCTTGACAATCGACAGTGACGTGATCATGTCGGCAGGCCTTCTGGTGTTTCGATGGGATCTGACCGGCGGACTGAGCGGCGGTCGATAACGGACCCACAGTCAGTACAGACGAGCAACCGTTCACTGGCGGTCGTCGTGACATCCCAGTCGCCGGTGATCGGACTTCGGTGGCCACAGTCCGGACAGAAGAGGACCGTCTTTTGTGTTTCAGTAGGGGGTGGCGAATCGTCGTGCGCTGGAGACGTTGTCATTATGCTGGCTAGCCACTCGAGCGAAATAGGGATTGTGCGACACGATCGTTCGTGACGGATCGAGCGCGTCTCTAATGGAGTATGACAGCGCTATAATGGAATCTAATAATGAATTTTTCACACAGTCTCCGTGTAACTGCCGTCTAGAGCACGGTCACAATTATGTAGGCGTTTAGGGTCGCAGCCACCAGCCACGGCACCGCGAGTCCGGCCGGGACGATCGGGCGATACGGCCGCTCGAGAAACGGTCGACAGACGAGGCCGACGGTGACTGCAAACGCTTTCAGGGCGAGCATACCGGCCATCCCGTAGTCCTCAATCGCACCGCGTGCAGCCGGGTTCGACTCGGAGAGCCCCAGTTCAAGGCCGACGAACGTCGTTGCGACGTCCGCAATCAAAGCAAGCACGACGACGACCCAGAGTAGTCGCTCGAGCGTCCCGGGTGTGACGTCACCCGGCAGGTGGCGATATGGAACCGCGCCCTCGGACCTCATAGCCTCCCCACCGGAGTCGAACCAGCGTCGTGCCCTGGGAGCACGCGCCGATTCCATCACGCGAGGTATTGTTATGACAGGCGTAGCGTGACGGCGGGTCTCAGTAACCACGTCTAACAGCTCGAAACGGGGTGCTACCGATCGAACCGGTCCCCCGCGGCACCTGCAGGCAGAACCCCTTTTGTCGATTTCGACGTTCAATTCGACGGTTACCGACGCCGCTTCGCGGCGGGAGACAGTGGCGAAGCGGGAGCCAGCGCTGGCAGGAGTTCGACATGCCGGAGACAGAGACTGAACAATCAGCCCATCGACTCGCGATGCTTCGAGACCGGCTCGAGCAGGGAATGGATCGGCGTGCGTTCCTGCGAACGCTCGTCAGCGGCGGCTACGCCATTGGAATGGCCGCCTGGCTCGGTGTCGACGACTTTCTTGCGGCTGACGACGACGAGGTCCCCGTCGTCACCGCGCTCGTCAGGGACGATCCTGCCGATCCATGGTCGATCCAGAAACGAACGCGAACGGTCCCCGCCGAGTGGTACGCCGCCGTCAAGCAGGCCCTTGAAGTAAACGAGCGGCTGGCCCAACTCGGCTTTACCGGCTATCTCGGCAGCGCAGTCGTCCCTGGCGACCAGAAAAGTGGGACCGCTTCCATCTCCGTTGGCCTCTCGAGCGACGGCCACTCGATCCCCGAGATGGTCACCGAATTCGCGGAGGGCATCGACCTCAATTCGGAGACGATCATCGATGTCGACGAGATACAGAACGGGCCGGTACGCCGTGAGCCTCACCTCGCAGACATGCTCGTGAACGAACGGGTCCCTAGCGGTGTCGCCTGCGAAACCCCCTCGAGCATGGCGACGCTCGGCCCGGCACTGTATCATCCCGATGGGAAGCGACGCTTCTTCGTGACGGCCGAGCACGCGTTCATGGAAAACCACGACGCAACCGACGGGACCCTGCTGCTTCCACGCGAGGACAGTGACACGGTCGAAGTAGGGTCTGTTGCCAACTACCATCCCGTCGAAGACGTTGCGGCCATCGAACCCACTGGTGAGATCGAACCCGCGAGTCGTATCGACGCACCGTCACGACCCCGGGTTCGCGGCCAGTTCACCAAGTTCGGCCTCGCGACGCTCGTCGCACAGGACGCCGAACTCGAGAAAGTCGGCGCACTGACCGGTCATACGACTGGAAAGATTCAGGGGATCGACGCAGTGACCTGCTTTACCGATGACTTCTGTCGCCGTGGACAGATTCGCTGGGGCGGCGAAATGGATCTCACGGACGGCGACAGCGGCTCCGTGAGCTATCACCGCGACCCCGACGGTGACGACAACGACGTACTCATTGCGGGCTTTAACAACGCCCGGACGTGGTGGCCCGGCCAGAGCTACGTCTGGGGCGTCAGTGCCTATCAACTGACAGCACAACACGGCTATCACTTCTAACCACCGACTGACCACACATTCACATGAGTAACGATCCCTCCCGCAGTTCACGAACCGACCGTGCTCGACCCACGTTCAGCGCCGTCACAAGCGGCACCCTTCGACTGCTCGGTGACGTACTCGTCATTTCGCTGTGGGTTCTGTTCCTGACAGTGTTGTTCCTCGAGACCGCCTGGCCACGCTGGGCGTTTTACGGCGCACTGCTGCTCGGCGTCGGCGTCTACGTGTCGATCACGAGCGGCTGGTGGGCGCGATGACCGCCGACGGTGACATGTAAAGAGCAGTCCGCAGAAGATGTAACTGGGAGCCGCTCCCCTCACCGGTCGTCGGGAATCCGAGTGTAGGCACCGATCAGGGCGCGCTCGAGGTCGAAGCCGCTGATTCTAGCACCCTCGTCGACGAGAGAGTCGCGAACGGTTGTGGACTCGAGGGCCGCGTCCGGGAAGATCACCGACCGTTCGACGTCGGCGTCAATGAGGGTCGCGCCCGGCATCACGTGGACGTCGTCACCGACGGCGCTCTCCCGAACGGTCGCCGAATCCGCGATCAGCGAGTCGCCGTCGAGAGACCAGGAAACGGCGTCGAGGTAACTTTCCCTAGTGCCGATGTCGAACCACGCGGTTTCGAAGGTGTAGGCGTAGGTCGATTCCCGGTCCTGGAGCCACTGGACGAACCAGCCGGGTTCGTCCGGATCGTTCCCCGCGTCGAGGTATGGGGGAAGCAGCGACAGCGTCTCCCGGGGGAACGCATAGCAGCCGATCGAGACGAGGGAACTCTTCGGCTCGGCGGGCTTTTCCTGGAAGTCGACGACGCGCTCGTCGTCCAGTTCGATCACGCCATAGGACGTTGCCCGCTCCCGGGAGCCGACGTCGTAGGCGGCGATCGCCGGCCCGTTCCGTCGGTCGAAATAGTCGAGAAAATCCTCGATGGCAAAGTCAAAGAGGTTGTCACCTGCGATCACCAGCAGCTCCTCGTCGAGGCGCTCCCGGTCGATCAACTGCGCGAGCGCCCCGACGACGCCGAGTTTCTCGTCCTCGTGTGCCGTTTCCTCGACGGACAGGCGGGGCTTGTCGTAGGGGGTGTCCTCGAGGTGGGCCTCGAAGTCGGCGGCGAACCGTTCGTTCGTACTCACGTAGACTTCGTCGATCCGATCGAGGTCTTCGAGTTCGGCGTAGATCCGATCGATAACGGTCATCTCGCCGAGCGGGAGAAACATCTTGGGTCGATGCCTCGTGATCGGCCACAGTCGGGTCGCGTAGCCGCCGGCCAGGACGACAGCTGTAGTGGGTCCAGTCATCTCAGTGATTAGCTTCGAGGTCGTCGATGGGTCGAAACGTGGGCATGGCTGCGGGTGGTGCTCGCGTGTCTCGGTCCCGTCAGTGGACGACGGTCCATCCGGTATCGATGCTCTCTGATTCTCTCGCGACGTGCTTTGCGAGTTCGAGCAGCTGATTCGAGAAGCCGTACTCGTTGTCGTACCAGGCCAGCACTTTCACCGTATCGTTCGCCGCGACCATCACGGACTCGAGATCGACGTACGAGGCGAACGGCAGGCCGACGATGTCCCGTGAGACGATCTCGTCGTCGGTGTAGCCGAGGACGCCGGCCAGCCTCCCGTCGGCCGCTGCTCGGATCGCGTCGAGCACGTCGTCTCGCTCGACTGGTTCGTCGATGTTGACGGTGATGTCGGTGATCGAGCCGTTTGGAACCGGCACTCGCATCGCCATCCCCTCGAGTTTCCCTTCGAAAGCGGGCAGGACTTTGCTTGTCGCGCCCGCGGCTCCGGTCGTCGTCGGGACGATGTTCTCGGCGGCGGCGCGGCCACGCCGTCGCTTGTCCATCGGGCCGTCCACGAGTCCCTGGCTGCCGGTGTAGGCGTGGACGGTCATCAGGAGGCCAGAGACGACGTTGAACTCGTCGTCGAGGACCTGCAAAACCGGTGCGACGGAGTTCGTCGTACAGGAGGCATTCGAGATGACGTCGTCCCCGTCGTATTCCTCGTGGTTGACGCCGTAGACGAACATCGGGACCTCCGTCTCGCCTTTCGGCGGTGCCGAGATGATCACCATGTCGGCACCGGCCTCGAGGTGCTGAGCAGCCTCGTCGTGGGTCCGGAACAGCCCGGTCGCTTCGAAGACGACGTCGACCTCGAGTTCGTCCCAGGGAATCTCCGACGGGTCGTGCTCGGAGAGGAGTTGGAACTCCTGGTCGTGTACGAAGAGGGTGTCGCCGTGACGGGACACCCCATCGAGCCGGCCGTGGACCGAGTCGTATCGGAGCAGATACGCCATGTCGTCGTCGTCCATCACGTCGTTGATCGCCACGATGTCGATGTCGTCGTGGGCCAGTGACGCACGCAGGAGACTCCGGCCGACTCGTCCGAAGCCGTTGAGCCCGACTCGAAGCGCTTCATCGCCTCCTGAATCGCCGCTATTGGTACCCAGTCTCATGGTTGGACGGTCACCACGTCGGGGTAAATTTGTTCCCCTCAGAACGTCAGTAATCGTGAGTTACGGGGCTTCTAACTACTGTTCAGCGCCGAAGACAGCCCCAACTGATACGAACGTCGTCGTCGTCCGAACGGGTACGGACGATGCACGCTCCCTCGTTACCGACCCGCTCGATCGACGCGTACGCCGCCGTGACCGAACGCGACCGCCTCGAGCGACTTCGTTCGGTCGCCGAGGCGCTTTCGGACGTCCGGATCCTCCACGTCAATTCGACGGCGACCGGCGGCGGGGTCGCGGAACTGCTCCGTTCGATCGTGCCGGTCTGCAACGATCTCGGTATCGACACCGATTGGCTCGTCATGGACGCTGGCGACGACTTCTTCGAGGTCACGAAGGCGATCCACAACGGCCTCCAGGGGAGCGGTGAGCCGTTGACCGACGAGATGAAAACGATCTATCGCGAGGTGACAGCACGCAACGCGGCCGAGATCGAGGACGAATACGATCTCGTCGTCGCTCACGATCCACAGCCACTCGGCATGCTCGAGCGACTCACGGAGCGGCTGCCGGATGCGCCGATCATCTGGCGGTGTCACGTCGATCTCACCGACCCGGTTGCGGCGTACCGCGCGTTCGTCTCGGCGTACACAGATTGGATCGATCACGGGATTTTCAGCCGCTCTGCGTACGCGAAGGCGATCGACAGTCCGGAGACGAGCATCGTCTACCCATCGATCGACCCGGTGACGGAGAAGAACCGATCGCTCGACGAGCCAGAGCTGGCGACCGAACGGGACCGACTGGATCCGCTCTCGTTCGACGCGCCGGTCGTAACCCAGGTGTCACGCTTCGATCCCTGGAAGGATCAGTTCGGCACGCTCGAGGCGTATCGGCGTGCCCGGGAGGACATCCCGGCGCTCCAGCTGGTGCTTGCTGGTGGGATGGCCGGCGACGATCCGGAGGGGCTGGTGCTGTACGAGCAGGTCGCCAGCGAGGCGGTCGACGATCCGAACGTCCACGTCCTGACGGATCTCCCGGACACGACGGTGAATGCCCTCCAGCGGCTATCGGACGTCGTCGTCCAGAAATCCTTGCGCGAGGGGTTCGGAATCGTCGTCTCGGAGGCACTCTGGAAGCGCACGCCGGTCGTCGGATCGACGGTCGGCGGGATCCCGTTGCAGGTCGAGGACGGCCGAAACGGCTACCTCGTCGAGCCGGACGACACGGCAGCCGCCGGCGACCGGATCGTTGCGCTCCTCGCGGACGACGAGCGCCGAACGCAGTTCGGCGCGAACGCCCATGAACACGTTCGCAAACGGTTCTTGCTCCCTCGGCAGCTCGTGGATCTCCTCGAGGTTTTCGTCGAGACGCTGAACCGTGACAGCTAATAGCGCCTCTCGGCCGACCACCCCTACACAATTAACCCCCGAGCCGGTGAAGTAATGCAGGACTCTCCAATGAGCCGGTTCATCGAATCGATACTGGTACCGACCGAC
Organism: Natrinema hispanicum; assembly: GCF_900111485.1. Lineage (GTDB taxonomy): Archaea > Halobacteriota > Halobacteria > Halobacteriales > Natrialbaceae > Natrinema > Natrinema hispanicum_A. The sequence goes on from NZ_FOIC01000001.1 coordinate 107,809, forward strand.
GGCAGCGACGGAGCGCTCGCAGGTGCGAAACATGGGATCGCGCTCGCGTCGCGGACGGCTGCGGACCTCCACGTCCTGTCGGTCGTCAAATCCCGACTCTCGATTGCGGATTTCGACGAGGTAGAACAGCCACCGCTCGAGGAGAGGGCCACGGAAGCGGTCGAGGAAATCGCAGGGCTGGCCGCGGCGTACGACGACGACCTCGACGTCACGACGAGGGTCAGAGAGGGGACGCCGTTTCAGTCAATCAGGGAGTATGCCAACCGGCGTGAGATCGACGTCATCGCGATGGGGACGAAAGGCCACACAGAACTCGACAATGTCTTCCTCGGGAGCGTCACCGAGAACGTTCTCCGAACGGCACGGAAACCCGTCCTCGCCGTCCCCCCAAACGCCGTCGAAGCCGAGATTGATGATGTCCTCTTCGACCGACTGCTCTTGCCGACGGACGGCAGCGACGGAGCGGCGATCGCGACCGAGTGGGGAATCGCACTCGCGGCCCGGCTCGAGTCGTCGGTCCATACGCTCTACTCGATCGATACAAGTCCGTTTATCGACACACGAGAGCGCGACGAGGTTCTCGGGGCCCTCGAGCAGAGCGGCGAAGAAGCGATCGACGCAGTACGAGAACGCGGGGAGGAGGCTGCCGTGAGCGTCTCCGACTCGATCGTGACCGGCTCTCCAGTAGTCGAAATTACCGCGTACGCGAGCGAGCACGATGTCGACCTGATCGTCATGGGAACCCACGGCTGGACAGGCATCGGACAGTGGTTCCTCGGGAGCGTCACCGAAAACGTCGTCCGTCAGACGGATGTCCCGGTGTTTTGCGTGCCGGTGAGCGCCGAGTCGCCGTGATGTCGTCGCCGACTACCGGTCGGTGGCCACGGCGAGTTCCAGGATGAAACTCGATGACGAGACGATGTCGCCGATGCCGACCGTGCCCGCCGGCTCGTCGACGACGCGATTGGGGCAGGCGACGACCGTGGGTGTCTCGAGGACCCCGTCTGCAGCCGTCTCGTCTATGTGATCTGCCAACAGTTCGATCGCCTCGCGGCCCATCGCCGAGGGCTCGTACGCCAGCCCGGTTTCGAGGTCGTCGGGCGACGTGATCTCCCCGCGGGCCGCTTTGGCCGCAGCGTTGACGGCGGCGAACTCGAGCCCCCGTCGAACGGCCTCCGGCGAGTGAGACGACTCCATCACGGCGAGGTGATACTCCATGGCGTGTAACTGAACGCAGTCGACGCCGAGTTCCTCGCGAACCGCCTCGAGCATCCGGTAGTGATCGAGTATCTCGTCCGGTTCGAACGGCGTCGCCTCCGACGGTGGGTCCGCTACGACCCCCAGGCTCGCGTCGTCGTGGAGCATCGTCAGCTCGTGTGTGTCAGCGCCCACGACGTTCGCCGCCGGCAAGATCCACTCGTACATACTTTCTCTGAGGTCGTCGTCGTGGGTGACGGCGTACTCGATGTGGACGTCGACGTCGCCTCCTGACCGGAGTCGGCGGATGACCTCGCGTGCGTGGCGGTGTGTCTCCTCGTACCCGTCTTTCACGTGGTCGGGCGTGAGATTGTGATACCCCGCGAGGAGGGCTCCGTCGACGTCTTCGCCGACCTGATCGATCGTCTCGTCGAGGTCGCCGGCAGTCAGGTCGAACTCCGGTGGTCTCGAGGCAGCGATAAAGCGGGTGTCTTCCGTCGCAGTCACGCCGAAAAGTTCGTCGCCTTCCCTGAACTCGAACACCCAGTTGATTTTCGTTCGATCCGTGTTGACGGCCTCGGGCAGTGGGACGTAGCTCACCCGGCCGTCCTCGACGGTCGGATACCGAATCGTCTCGGGGTGTTCGAACATCGACACCTGTCGCTCGGACAGCAGATACGTGTACGTGATCGGCGCTGTCCCCAGCGCGGTGAGCAGGTTTGTCATGATCCCCGCCTGGCCGCCCATCTGTTGTCTGTCTGGGATGAGTTCGGACTCGAGGAGCGTCGCGAACGAATCGGTCATCGCGACCTCGTCACCCTGGCCGGTCGCCATTGTGTGTGCGATCGCCGCCGCGAGCTCTCGTTTCGATGCCAGCGGACTCGGAGGGACGTCCGTCCCGGGATCGGCCGGTCGCTCGAGGAATGATTCCAGTTCCTCGTCGACCCGAACGATCGCGTCGACGTTCGCGTTGTACGCGATGAACACCGGCAGCGCCTCGAGCATGGCGATGTCTGCCTCCAGTTGGGCGTGGGCGTCCTGCATGGCACGGCTCTCTCCCAGCCGCAGCGGGATAATCCTGGGGTGCCCATGCCGTCTGTCGTCCCCCTGCGAACGGGAGACCGTCCGATCGGAATCGGTGGCGACGCACCCTCGATGAGTCCGGCGTACACCGAGTTCCTGCTCGAGGCCACTATCGATTCGATCTCGGCCTCGCCGGATGTCGTCGTGGAGGCGATCCTGACGGTCGTAAAATACGAAAACCGATTCGTGGCCGTCGATCAGACGGACTGCTGTCAGCCAGTGCCAGTGCACCCGCGACCCGTCCTGCGGGCGCACCGGGAACTCGTGACAGCAGCCCGTCTCACTCGAGCGCGGCCTCGAGCCGATCGATAAGCTCGGTGTTGCCGACGTGTAGCGGCACCCTGTCGTGGAGGTCGGTCGGTTCGACCTCGAGTATCGACTGAGTTCCGTCGGAGGAGCGACCGCCGGCCGCTTCGATGAGGTACGCGATCGGGTTCCCCTCGAACTGCAGACGGAGTTTGCCACGGGGGCTGTCCTCGAGGGCGGGGTAGGCGAAGATGCCGCCGTAGGTCAGCACCTGATTGACGTCGCCGATCATCGCGCCGCCGTACCGGAGTTTGTGACCGGGATCTGACTCGATCTCCCGGACGTACGCCCGAAAATCGTCGTGCCAGTGAGGAACCCGGCCGCCGAAGCCGTAGACGAGCGGGTCGTCGGGCAGGGTGACGTCTTCCTCGACGACCGTTCGCCCGCCGCCGGTGAGTTCGTACTTCGTGACCGAGCCGTCCCGGGCACACGCCATCGTCGTAATCGGGCCGTAAAGGATCCAGCCGGATGCGACGAGCGCGGAGCCCGGTGCGGGGAGGGGTTCGTCGTAGATGCCAAACACCGTCCCCATCGTGTTGTTCGATTTCAGGTTCGACGAGCCATCGAGGGGATCGACGGCGACGTAGACCTGGTCGTCGCCGGCATCGATGATCTCGGACCGTTCCTCGCTTGCGTACTGGCCGACGCCATCGATCGACGACAGCCGGTCGGCGAGCAGTTCGTCGGCCCAGATGTCGGCCTCGGCCTGTGTCTCGCCGCTGGGGTTCTCCTCGTCGGCTTTGCCCCGGCGACCGACCAGCCCCTGGCGGATCTCGGCCGCCGAGCGGGCGATCGTAGCGACGACGTCGTCGACCGGATCGGGATCGGAGGCGGTCATCCTATTCGGTCGCCTCGAGCGCGGCGTCGGCCGTCTCTTCCTCGTAGATGACTTTCTCGAGGGCATCGAGCAGCCGGGTGGGGTCCTCGCGCTGCCAGACGTTGCGGCCGACGGCCAGGCCTTTCGCACCGGCGTCGATGACGGCCTCGACGGTCGAGAGGAACTCGTAGTCCGACGTTTTGGAGCCGCCGGACATGACGACTTTCATGTCGCCGGCACACTTGACGGCGTGGGCCATCGCGTCCTTGCTGCCGGGGTATTTGACCTTCGCGATGTCGGCACCGAGCTCGAGCGCCAGCCGGGTCGCGTAGGAGATCGTCGAGGGCTTGGTGTCGTTTTTCAGGCCCTGTCCGCGGGGATACGACCACATGACCATCGGGAGGTCGTACTCGCGGCCCTTCTCCTGGGCGTCGCGGAACTCCTCGACCATCTCGATCTCGTGGTTCGAGCCGCCGTAGACGGTAAAGCCGAGGGCGTCAGCACCCAGTTCCGCAGCGTAGTCGACCGAGCAGTTGACCGCCGAGTCGGGCTCGCCCATCCAGAGGTTCGACGTGCCGTTGAGCTTCAACAGGAGGTTGACGTCGTCTTCATAGCTGGGGTAGTAGCCCTCGGCGATCCCCTTCTGGACCGCCATCGCAGTGACGGCGTCGTGAGTCGCCGTCTCGAAGACCGTCGACGGGTCGAGTTTCTCCGGAACATCCTCGAAGTCGACTGGGCCGTGCTCGAGTCCGTGGTCCATCGCCAGAATCAGTGACTTGCCGTCGCGAACGATCGGAGAGTCGTCGATCGGAATCATCTGTTAGACGGTCCAACAGGCCGCTATAAATCTCTGATGATCCGCCGCATCGAGCATTGAGTACGGTCGTAGTTAGAAATAGTAGCAACGGCGGACGGTAGCCGGTCTGTGGTGAACAAAGCACACCCGCGAAATCACTCGAGCAGTTCCCGGGCGTTGTGTCGCCACATCCGGACGTGCAACACGTCTAGATCCAGCAGCTCGGCGACGGTCATCGCGTCGATCGTCGCCAGCCGTTCTGCCGACTGGATGCCGGCCTCGGCCAGCGTGTCGGCGTCTGCGGGGCCGATACCCATCACCGCCGTTACCGGCGTCGGCTTCGGGTACGGCCGCTCCGTGGGTCGGTCTCGAGCGACCGAAATCGGCTCCGTGTGGTCGTACTCGAAGGCCTGCCACGTCTCGTCGCTGCTGACTTCGATCCACTCGCGTTCGGCCTCGCCGAGGCCGCGAACCGCCGTCGAGCGCCGATCGAGATCGCCGTCGGTCTCGAACGACCACGGCAGCGACAACCGTCTTCGAAGGGCGTCTGCGATCGGTTCGGGGACCCCGTTGTCACGCAACCGACGGTACGAACACTCCTGCTCGAGGACTGCGTCGGGGTCGATCCCGGCATCCTCGAGTGCCTCGCGTTCCGCAGGCTCGAACCCGGCATCAGGCTCGGGCGCAGGATCAGACCCGATAGTGGTCTCTGCTCCGGACTCGGCCGCTTCAAGAAGTTCGTCTTCGTCGAACTCGAGTTCGATATCAGTCGCACCTTCATCCTCGGTGGCGGCCCCGACGTCAACGGTGATTCCGATATCGACGACGTGGGGTCCGCCGCCCTCACTCTCGGTTCCCCCCTCACTCGAGTCAGGAACGACATCGTTCTTGCTCACGCGGTTCACCAGTCGTCCATAGCTCACACTGTCTCGTCTTGAAACTTGTCTTCGGCTGTCGAACGGCTAATCGCCGGAAGAAAACAGCGTTGCACAGCAAAATTATTTGTGAGTGACACTCGTGGGTCGAGATAATGCGAACCGCCCATCTCGTCCTCGCCCTCTGTTGTGTCAGTGTTGGCTTGGCCGGTGTTCCCGCCGTTTCCGGCGCGCCACCACCGTCACAGCTCTGTGGGGTCTGTGGCCCTGGTGTCGCAAACACTGCTCAGATCGACGGTGCAACTGGCCACGGAACGCTCGACGTGTACGTCACCGAGACCGGCGATTCGCAGTGGCACGCCCGCGTGCCCGTTACCGCCGCGGCCGCCGACCGATATCAGACCAACGTGACCGCGCTCGAGGCTGCAGTCGACGATGCTTGGGCGCGATACCACGTCGCCGACGGCGACGTCCGGGCCGTCGAGACGACGCTCGAGGACGACACCGTCGTCGTGAACTACACGGTCGAAGACGTCGCCAGACGCGGTGTCGACGACACCTGGATCGTCGATTACTTCGCGACCGGCACGTCGCCCACACGCTACCAGCTCGTGGCCGACCGTATGACGGTACATACGCCCGACGGAACGGAAATCACGAATAACATCCCTGCCGCCACGGTCGACGGCAATACGGCGACGTGGACGAACGAAACCGGGGACGAATGGGACAGTGATTTCGACGATCAGACGTACATTACCTACGGCGGCGACGGCTTCCTCGACACCGCGAGGGGTTACGCCACGATCGGCCTCGAGATCGGCCCAACAGCGCTTTCACACGGGGTCCGCGGCGGGCTCATCCCTGCAGTGTCGATCGCGCTCGTCGGCGTCGTGATCGGTCGTACCGAACGAGGGTATGCTCGCGTTGATGCGGCGACGCTCGAGCAGGTGATCGTGACCGTCGGTGTGATCGGTGCAGGAGGGTTCCTCGTCACCAGCGCGGTTTCAACCAGCGCTGGCCCCACACCAGATGCCGTCGCGCTGGCCTCGCTCGGAGTCGGTTATGCGCTGCTGGGAATCGCGGCGCGTCGACTCGGGAGCCAGCTCGGGACCCGCGGGCTCGCTGGACTGGCGGTACTCGCAGCGATTACCACGGCAGGAATCACCGTGCTGCTCGTCGGCCCGCCAGTATACGCGTCCCCGTTCTGTCTCGGGTTGGCGACCGCACTCTGTCTGCCGATCGGTCATGCGTTCGCCCGTGGGCGGACGCCAATTGCGCTCATCGCAGTCGCTGCGCTCACACCGATCGCCGCGATTGCGGTCACCTCCCCGCATCCGGTGTCCGGGTACGGGGTAGCTTTGTTCAGTCTGCTGTTCCTGCCGTGGGCAGTCAGCGTCGCCACGTTCGGCTATCCGCTCGCGTTGCTGGGACGGCACCTCGCACTCGACGACTGATACTGTGGCAGCACGACTTGGCGATCGGTCGGCCGAATGCGTTGATCGTCTCCTCCGTGAGTTCGGGCCAACAGTATGACCACGCTACAGGCGACCCAGCACGTCGTCACTCGAGAAATCGCTCGCCGACGCTGACGTCGCTCGGTGGCATCACACACTGGTCTTTCTTCCCAAACCAGCGGTAGCGACGGGCAGCGACGAAGTCGTACGCCCAGTCACGGAGGCGACGTGGCAGGACTCGAAACGGGCCGAACAGGGCATAGACACCGCCGAGGAGAGTCGCAATGCGAATGACCGCGTCCGACTTGGTGTAGCAGTCGTCACCCTCGATGAGGACCACCGACTCGAGTTCGTCGGTTGGGAGACCGTGTTCGGCTAACAGTTCCTGCCCGACATTGGACTGGAGGGATGCAAAGCGAAAGCGCCCGTTCGTGTCCCGCGGGAGGATAAACTGGACGAACCCGTTACAGAGATTGCAGACGCCGTCGAAGAGGACGACCGGGTTATCGTCCGGGTTCGCATCGCTCATCGGTCACCTGTTGGTTGTAACCGTCCGTAGTTCAGCGTTCCGGTCGCATGAACACGACCAGTCTGGTCCCACAAAACGGTTCAGCGGCGGCTCACTGATGGAGCGGCTGTTCGGACATCTCCGCGCGAAGTTCGTCGAGGCGCGAGCGAGAGACGCCGTCCTCGAACTGTTGGAGGAGTTCGTACACTTCGGCTCGAGAGACCTTGACGTCGCCCTCGCGGACGACGTCCTCGGGACGTTCGCGCAGTTCTCGGAGCGTGCCGACCGCCAGCAAATAGGGGATTGCCCACGCTGAGAGTCGGTTGCCGTGTTGTTCGGGCACGATCTCGAGATAGCGCTGGGCGTCGTCGAGGTAGCGTTCGGCACGGCCCGTCACGCGCTTGATGACGTTCGTGACGCCACCCTGATGGGCTTCGTCGGTGACGGCCTCGACATCAACGTCTTCCGCCGCGAGCCACTCGGCGGGGAGATACACGTTGTTCTCCTCGTGGTAGTCGTCGTCGACGTCTTTCGCGATGTTGACCAGCTGTAAGAGCAGCGCGAACGAACGGGCGTTTTCACGCATTTCCTCGGCGCGTTCCTGTGAGGTGCCGCGGGCGACCAGGCCAGTGATCAGGGTGCCGACGGTGCCGGCGGCATACCAGCAATACTCCTCGAGTTCTTCGATCGTCTGGAGCCGCAGACCGCCCTCGTTCGCATAGCGGCTGGTGAACATCGCCATTCCGTCGACGAGTTCCCGGACCGGCTCGCGCATGATCTCACGGGGCTTCTCCTCGAGCGACTCGAACGTCCGGAGCACCCGTGGCGTCTCGGCGACGACCTCCCAGTCGTCGGTTCGCTCCTCGGGGATCCAGGGCTCGACGTCGTCCATGAACGATGCGACCGACTGCTCGGCGTCCGGATCGAGCAACTCGTCGTACGTCGAGAGCAGTTCAGTCTGGGTCTCCGGCGGGATGTGTCCTGCATCCTCGATCGTATCCGCAATTCTGCATAAGAGATATCCGAGACAGATATGTCTCGCCATCGGCTCTTCGAGCCGATCGATCGTGATCGAAAAGGTTCGCGAAACGCCATGAACCGCATCGTAACACCACTCGAGGTCGGCATCGGTGGGTGGTTCGGGCTGGCCCGTGGTCATCTACTCAAGTTAGTTTGGTGACCATCCGGGAAAAACACCGCGGTCGCGGCGTGATCTTCCGATCGAACGTTTCCAGGGACGAATCCGGGGTGTTAGCCCGCCTCTCGCCGGCTGTGTTGGATCACTGCCGTCTCGCCACCTGATTACTGCCGACGACCGCGATTAGAGCGCCGTTCGTGACCGACGCCACGATGACTGGGCTGCAGACAGAAATGAAATATATGCTATAAAAAGAGTAATGCGGTGTATAAACATATGGCACAGACACCGATGCCAGGGGGAACAAGCCAGACACTGCGACCGTTTTTGTGGCGTGCAACCAACCTGTATCCCGACACGGAGATCGTTTCCCGCAACCACGACGGGCTGCAGCGATACACCTACAGCGAGTACGACGATCGAACGTGCCAACTCGCGAACGCACTCGAGGCGGCCGGTATCGAGACCGGCGACCGGGTCGGGACGTTCTGTTGGAACCACTCACGACACTTCGAGACGTACTTCGCCGTCCCGTCGATGGGTGCCCAACTGCACACGATCAATCCGCTGCTCCCTGACGCACACATCCAGTACATCGTCGACAACGCCGACGATCAGCTCATTTTCGTCGACCCATCGCTCGCCCCGAAACTTGCGGGCGCAGTCGCCGACGCTGACGACGAGTTCGACGGCGTCGACTTCGTCGTGATGGGCAGTGAGGCGGTTGAGGATCTCGAGGCAACGCCCTACGAATCGTTCATCGGAGACCACGAGTCAGACTACGACTGGCCCGACGTCGACGAAGACCAACCCGCAGGGATGTGTTACACGTCGGGGACGACCGGCAACCCGAAAGGCGTCGAGTACACCCAGCAGATGCTCTGGAGTCACACGATGGCCTCTCAGACGCCACAGGGAATCCCGATGGCAGACGACGACGTCGTCATGCCTGTCGTCCCGATGTTCCACGTCAACGCCTGGGGGATGCCGTTTACGGCGACCGCAGGCGGTGCCAAACAGGTCTTCCCCGGCCCATCGCCCGAACCAGAGGATCTCGCGACCCTCATCGAAGACGAGGGGGTGACGATCAGCGCCGGCGTCCCGACCGTCTGGCTCGGCTTGATGGACTACTGTTCGGAGAACGAGGTCGACCTCTCGGCACTCGAGACGGTGATCGTCGGCGGCTCTGCGGCACCGAAATCGATGATCGAATGGTTCGACGAGCACGGTGTCGAGGTCCTTCACGCGTGGGGGATGACCGAAACGGCCCCGATCGGGTCGGTCTCGCACCTCAAAGCCGACCTGCAAGACGCAGCATACGATACCAAGATCGACAAGCGCAGCAAACAGGGGCTTGTGGTCCCCGGCCTCGAGTTCACAGTAGTCGGCGACGACGGCGAGGAGGTCGCCTGGAACGGCGAGGAGTTCGGCGAACTGTGGATTCGCGGACCGTGGGTGACGACGGAGTATTTCAAACGTCCCGAAGCCAACGAGACGGAGTTCGAGGACGGCTGGCTCAAGACCGGCGACGTCGTTACCGTCGACGAGGACGGCTACATGGAACTCGTCGACCGCGAGAAAGACGTGATCAAATCCGGCGGTGAATGGATCTCGTCGGTCGAACTCGAGAACGCGATCATGGCCCACGACGACGTCTCCGAGGCAGCGGTCGTCGGCGTCCCTCACGAGCGCTGGCAGGAGCGACCGGTCGCCTTCGTCGTTCCCGGCGAGGACGCTGACCGCGAGTCGTTGCCCGACGAAATCGATGACATGCTCGCCGACGAGTACCCCAAGTGGTGGCTGCCCGACGAGATCGAATTTATCAAGCAAGTGCCGAAGACAGCGACGGGCAAGTTCTCCAAGAAAGACATCCGCCAGGAGTACGCCGACCAGTCGCTCGTCGACGGACAGGTTCCGGACGAGGCCGCTCCGGACCGCGACTAACCCTCGCGTCGCTCGTCCGCTGGATCGACATACCGATGTTGGCTCGTTTTGCACTCGAGGCTAACACTACTAAGCAGAATACTGTCTGGACAATACGATAGACGAAATAGCGAACAATAAAGGGCCGAGCCCACGAACCGCCACGTATGGACTTTGGACTTTCCCCCGAACAACAACAGATTCGGGATATGGTATCGGAGTTCGTCGACGAGGAGATCGTCCCTGTCGCCGATGAGATCGACCACGACGACGAGTTCCCATCCGACCTCATCGACGAGATGGCCAAGCTAGGGCTGATGGGCATGCCCTTCCCGGAGGAGTACGGCGGTGCCGGCCTCGACTATCACTCCTATGCGATCGGCCTCGAGGAGATCTCGCGTGGCTCGGGCGGACTCGGGACGATCGTCGCCGCTCACACCTCGCTTGCGGGGAACATGCTCTACGAGTTCGGCGACGAGTCCCAGAAAGAGGAGTACCTGACGCCGCTTGCAGCCGGTGACGACATCGGCGCGTTCGCGCTCTCGGAAGCCGGTGCAGGCAGCGACGTGCCCGCCATGGATACGACCGCCGAGAAAGACGGCGACGAGTACGTGATCAACGGCGGCAAGCTCTGGATCTCGAACGGTTCGGTGGCCGACACGGTCACCGTGTTCGCGAAGACTGACCCCGACGCGGGCAACAAGGGTATCTCGTCCTTTATCGTTCGCCCCGAGGAGGACGACGGCTTCATCGTCGAAGGTACTGAGGAGAAACTCGGCGACAAGGGCTGTCCGACCGCCGAACTCCGCTTTGACGATCTCCGCATCCCCGAGGACCGACGCCTCGGCGACGAGGGTGAGGGCTTCGTCCACGCGCTGAAGACCCTCAACGGCGGTCGTATCACGATCGCCGCCCGCGGCGTCGGCATTGCCCGCGCCGCGTTCGAGGAAGCACGGGACTACGCCACCGAACGCGAGCAGTTCGGCCAGCCCATCGGCGAGTTCCAGTCGATCAAACACAAGCTCGCGGACATGGATACGAAGATCCAGGCCGCCAAACTGCTCATGCACAAGGCTGCCGACAAGAAGATCCGCGGCGAGAACTACATCAAGGACGCCTCGCAGGCCAAACTCTACGCCTCCGAAGTGAGCCGCGAAGTCGCAAACGAAGGCATCCAGATCCACGGCGGCTACGGCTACACCAAGGACTTCGCCGCCCAGCGGTTCTACCGCGACGCCAAACTCAACGAGATCTACGAGGGCACCAGCGAAGTACTCCGGAACACGATCGGCGACCAGCTCCTCGAGCAGTAGCGACTGCGCATCGCTCGCAAGTCAGACTCGGTCGTTAGTCTTCGAGACACGCCCGAACCCACTCAGCGTGCTCTTGGGTCCGTCGTTCTCCAGCGTCAGTCAGCGCATAGACATCGTGAAGGCCTTCCGTTCGTTTCTCGACGAACCCCGCATCGACCAGCGCCGACAGCGAGCCGTAGAACGATTTGGGCTCGAGCCGATCGTCGTAATGAGACTCGAGGCGTGATTTCAGTTGCTGGCCACGCAGTTCGCCGTCATCGGCCGCAGCGAGGAGAACACAGATGTCTCGGCGGCGGCCGCTTCGAAGCCACTTGCTCATGGGACGGTGTCGGCATGGGACGCGCTCGAGCGTTATGATTTCGTATTCTTACTCGAGCCATCGGTGGACAGTCACGATGGCTGTCCATGTGACCCCGCCGAGGGCGGCGACGCCGAGCAGGGCGCGATCACCGACCTCGAGCAGTGCAGTGCCGTCGGGCAGCCGGTCGTGGCGCACGAGCAGCCACCCCGACTCCGGATCGCCGAGGACGACGTCGCCGGAGCCGACGGCAAGCGAGAGCAACACGGCACCCAAGGCGTAGAGCCCGATCATGGCGAGGGTACCGACGCCCCCAGACAGAAACCGTGCGAGCAGTGGCATGCCTGGCCGTCGGTTGAGCGGCTGGCCACGCGCGCCGTAGATGCCGAAGCCGCGGACGTCACCGGGTGGGTCACCCACGCGAACGTCCGCGGGATACTGGTAAAGGACAGCAGCCATCCAGAGGTCGCCGATCGAGCCGGCCGCGTTCGCCGCCAGCGGCACGATCAACACGGGCGTAGGGACGATGACCATCACGGCGATGCCGACGGCCGTCAGCACCACGAACGGTGCGAGCAGGGCGATGAGTAACTGGTTCCGTGTATAGCGCGCACCGCTGGTTCCGGCGTAGGCGTAGGGCAGAACGAAATGTGAGACGCCGATCCCGTAGTCAGGGCGATCGCCGTATCGCGCGAGGAACACGCCGTGAAGCAGTTCGTGAGGCACGACCACACAGACCAGCAGGCCGATCGAGACGGCGAGCCAGCCAAGCACCGTCGGCGGCGACGAGGGAGCGATCACGATTGGCTCGAGTGCGGTGCCACGAATCCAGGCGAGGACGTGCCCGAAGCCGTACGCGAAGCCAAAAAACCCGATCGCAGAGACGGCAAGCCACTGGAGTGTGACCGCTCGCGTGAGTTCGAACGCCTCGAGCGGCCGACGGGCCGTCTGTGACTCGGAACGGCTCACGAGGCGACCCTCGAAGGCAACCGAAAAATCGGTGTCGATGTGCGTCCGCCGCGACCGTATCGGTCAGGGACAGAAGATCGGCTTCCTGTGTTGGTCTCAGCGAGGCATATCAGACGAGAACCGATAGATACCCGGTGGTTGCCTCGTGATGTTCGTTCATGACCGACGCCGAAGAGCGGACGGCTGATGCAAACGGCATTACAGCCACTTACGAGGAAACCGAGACGGAGCGACTCCTCACGTTCGAGCATGAAACGGGTCCCACGGCAGCGATCGCACAGAACCGCGAGGGATACGCGATGTTGAAAGTGCGGCCAGCCGCTGATGGCGACGAACTCGAGCGCTACTACGGGTTCGATATGGCACTCGACCACGTCGGCGAACTCCTGGGTGTCTCGCCGCACGACCTCCCGATTCCGGACGCGGCCGCGGACATGGGAATGTAGCGTCGGACGACGACCACAGCGGCCGGTGTCGCCGCCTCGGAGTCGACTCGCTTGCCGGATTTCTCACGGTTGTCCTACGAGCCGATCGGCTGAAAGCGGAAAAAACTAGTCGAAATACGAGGGGGGCGGATGAAAGCGGCAAAAGCGGGAGCCATAAATATCAGGAGTCAAACGATGTAGACGAGAATAGCCGTGGCAATAGAGTCGTTCCCCCGTCCGATCAGTACGCGACGACGCTTTTCAGCGCTGCTCTCAGTGACCGCACTGGGCGTTTACTTGCTGTTGATCGTCGGCGCGACGACCTCACTGACGAACGCGACCGCGTCGTGTTCGACGTGGCCGACCTGCCACGCGCCGGTCGACCCGCTGAGCCAGACCGAACTCGCAATCGCGTGGGCCCACCGGCTGACGGCCGCCGTCGTTGGCTTGCTCGTCGCCACAACGGCGATCGCCGCGATCCTCGGCGACGTCTCGAGCCGTGTCCGATCGATACTCGTGGTCGGCGGGCTCCTCTACGTCGTCCAGGTCGGCGTCGGTGCCGTCACCGCGACGGTCGGCCCCGCGGCGATCGTTCCCGGCCTTCACCTCGCACTCGGGCTCGTGATCTTCTCGGCGATCGTCCTCGCGCTCGCCTGGGACCTCGAGCTTGCGACCGGCAGCGACGACGACGCGATCGAGTCGCCGGAACCGCTCGAGGAACTCGAGGAAGAGATCCCGACCGCAACCGAACGCACGCTCCCCTCGAGCCGGCTGGCCCGCGCCCGGCTCACCGCGATCGCGTACTTCCGAATGACGAAACCGCGGCTGATGTGGCTGCTCTGTCTGGTCGCCGCTGCCGGCATGGCGCTGGCTGCCGGTTCCGACCTCAAGCTCTCGACCATCCTCGCGACGCTCGGCGGCGGTGTCCTCGCGATCGGTGCGAGTGGCACCTTCAATCACGTCCTCGAGCGCGACGTCGACCAACAGATGTCGCGGACGGCAGAACGGCCGCTCGCGGTCGATCTGATTCCGGTTCGAAACGCGCTCGCGTTCGGATTTGCGTTGACCGTCGCGTCGCTTGCGTTGTTCCTGACGATCAACCGACTGGCCGCGGCGCTCGGCCTCGCCGCGATCCTGTTTTACAGCGTCGTCTACACCCTCATGCTCAAGCCGAACACGGTCCAGAACACGGTCATCGGCGGCGCTGCGGGGGCGCTACCCGCGCTCATCGGCTGGGCTGCGGTCACCAACGAGATCGGTATGCCGGGACTGGCACTCGCGGGCCTGATCTTCCTCTGGACGCCGGCACACTTCTACAACCTCGCGCTGGCCTACAAGGACGACTACGCCCGCGGTGGCTTCCCGATGATGCCGGTTGTTCGCGGGGAGACCGTCACCCGAAAACACATTCTCTACTACATCGCCGCGACGCTTGCGAGCGCAATCGCACTGACCTGGATCACCAACCTCGGCATGCTGTACGCTGCGACGGTCGTCCTCTTTGGGGGGATCTTCCTCTGGGCCGCCGTTCGCCTCCATTTCGAACAGACCGAGGCCGCGGCGTTTCGCTCGTTCCACGCCTCGAACGCGTTCCTCGGAGCCGTGCTGGTCGCAGTTCTGGTAGACGCGATGGCGTTCTGAGCGGACGAGTACCGACACTCCTGCGGGGTGCATTTCAGACATATTCGCTCGCCTGTACGCTCTCGAGTCACTCCCGTCGTCACTCGGTTCGTGAGTGAAACGCAGGGCAAACGCGATGACTGCGTCGCGGAGCCACTCGAGACAGGCGGGACCCAATCTCATACTACTGGACAGCAGTCAATACGAAGCCGGTCGCATGTATGCGGCCGGCGTCACGTCGTTCCGTCCAGCAGTATCAGTAGTAGCCTCCCCCATCAGCGTCGCTGCCATCGCCGAGTGGATCCTCGATGGTTTCATCACCGATGCTCACCTTCATACTCATCCCCGACAGGTCGGCGTCGCCGTGGACGCTGCAATAGACATCGTACACCCCGCTTCCCCCGAACGTGTGGGTCGTCTCCGCGCCGCCAGGAACTTCGCTGTCTTTCTCCCAGTTGTCCGAGGCTGCCGTGACCGTATGGCGCGTCTCGTCCTCGTTGGTCCACGTGATCGTCGCATCCGTGTCGGCGTGGACGTTCCGCGGATCGAACTGCTCATCGACCATCGACACGTCAGTGGTCTCTTCGCCAACCGGATCGCTCCCACCCAGACAGCCCGTTACGAACAACGTCGACATCCCTCCTGTCGCTGTGAGAACTGTTCGACGGTTCATACATGTTACCATGCGTATTTCGATACAATAGCTGTTCGGAGTGATCGCTTTGGCCGACTGTTTCGATCCGCTGTCGCTATCCCTGACAGGTGTCGAGCGTCCGCCAGTCCGGTCGAACTCTCGTGGTCCGGACAAGCGTGCTGTTATTCCTCGAGACGATCGACTGGCATACTGCCCGCTGGGTATCCACAACGACAACCGAAGCGAGCGCCGACCGAGGCCGACAGTTGTCCGCCGAGAAGACACCGAAACGACGGTGACTGCTCGAAACCACCACGAGTCAGCAGAAACGACTGTGTACGAAGCTCAGTCGTCGTTTACCACAGCAGGCTCGGCCAGACGAACGTAAACAGCAGCCAGATAATTCCCGTCAGGATGACGGTCATAATCGCGTTCAGGATGAGCCCCGTCCGGAGCATGTGGCGCTGTTTGATGTAGCCGCTGCCGAACACGATGGCGTTCGGCGGCGTCGCAACCGGGAGCGCGAACGCGAAGCTCGCGGCGATCGCCCCGGAAACCGAGAGGAAGAGCGCGGTCGAGAAGTCCGTCAGCCCGAGCGTCGCCGAGAAGACGCTGCCCAGGCTGATCAGGATGGGAACGATGATGCTGGTCGTCGCGGAGTTCGACGTCATCTCGGTCAGGAAGATGACCAGCAGGACAACCGCGCCGATGACGAGGACGATGGGTGCGCCGACGAGCCCGCCGAACACCGTCTCGGCGATCCACTTCGTCGCGCCCGTGTCCGCCAGCGCGTTCGCAAGCGAGATACCGCCGCCGAACAGCAACAACGTGCCCCAGTCGATGTCGACCAGTTCGTCCCACTCCATCGTATCAGCCAAGACGAGCGCCGGCACCGCAGCGACGCCGACCATCACGTAGTAGAGCAGGCCCTGATGGCCTTCGACGCCGAGGACCGTCATGCCATCGCCGCCGAACAGCGTCGTCATCCAGGCACTCGGGAGGTACGGCTCGAAGACTTTACCGAGGCCGCCGAGCATCCAGAGGCCGGCCGTCGCGGCGAAGATCAGCGCCACGCGCTTGCCGCGCGGGTCGAGTTCGCCTTCTGCCTCGAGCTGTTCGCGAGCGATGGCTCGAGCCTGGTCGACCTGTGGAATCTGTGGCGGGTACAGCACGTACGTCAGGAGGAACCACACCAGCGGGAGCGTCACGACGACGACCGGGAAGCCGACGAGGAACCACTCGGCGAACCCGATCTCGTAGTCCAGAATGGCGTTGAGCTGACCGACGAGGATCGCGTTCGGCGGCGTGCCGATGATCGTCCCGACGCCGCCGACGCTCGCTGCGTAGGCAGTCCCCAGCAACATCGAGATCTGGATATTTGTGAAGTCGCCCGTCGAGCCGACGGCCCCACCATCGGTGGCCGTATCGGCCGCGTCGGCTGCGTCAGCGTCGGGTACCGGTTCTTGCGACGACGCAAGGTCGTCGCGATCGAGCACCTGCGTGAGAATCCCGACAGCGATGGGCGTCATCATCGCGGCCGTCGCGGTGTTCGAAACCCACATCGACAACACGGCGGTCACGATCATGATCGCGAGAACCAGCCGTCGCGGCGAGCTGCCCATCTTGGCGATGGTGTAGAGCGCGATCCGCCGGTCGATATCGTACTTTTGAATCCCGTTCGCAAGCATAAAGCCCGCGAGGAACAGGAAGACGATGTGATCCGCGAACCCCGCGAGTGCGGTGTCCATGGAGTTGTAGATGCCGGTGCCAGTCAGCAAGACAGGAATCGTCAATGCGGTGACCGCAAGCGGAAGCGTCCCGGTCACCCAGAGGAAGCCGGCGAAGAACATGGTCGCGATTGCGTACTGGCCCGCGACCGAAAGACCGGCCGGCGTGGGTGCCGCTGCGATCGCCACCATCCCGATCCCCGCAAGGAGAAATTGTACTAATCGTCTGTTTAAACCACCCAACAGTCCATGTATCATTGATACAGGCGGGAATTATCATTATTGTTCTTAAGCCCTTCTATTCGTGAACCTGTCACTAGAAGTGATCGACGATCGCCCGTACCTGCTCATCGGTGAGTTCGGTGCTGTAGAGATCCAGCAACGTCTTTCGTCGCGCTCGAGACAGCGATCGATTCCCGCTCTCGAGCATCGAGACGTGTGCCTGCATGAGTTCGTCTATCTCTCGTTCGACCGCCCGCTGCTCGTATCCGGCAGCGACGCGGAGCAGTCGCCACGCAAGCGGCGTGATCCCATCCGGATCATACAGGTCCGAAGCACCCATGCATAATCCGACAGAGAAAGCATAGAAGTGTCTGTTGGAACTCACGTCAGGAGAGCAAGTCGCTCTGCAACCTGCTTGTCGCTTCAACCTGATCGCGTTATGCTTCCACGAACGCCCTATTCGTCACATAGCCGCCGTGCGAGCGGGACTGCAGTGACTGGAAGTCGCTATTCGTTCCGCGATCGAATCCCGAGGAGCGTAAACCACGATTACCGAATTTGGGTAGCCGGTGCCAGTCACCGATTGGACAGGGATAACACGGATTTGGAAGTCCCTCATCGCTCATTACGAAATCCGGGTGCAACGATCGCTCGAACGGATTCTCACGGCCGGACTGTAACGGCCGGCACGTTTTTTCAGCGCCTTCGCGGTAGGACTGAATATGAGTGAGTCCACAACCAACGACCCGGCGACCGGTGACTCGTCCACCCGGCAGCGTGGCTCCGACGGGGAGAAGTGGCTGAGTGGATTCGTCTCCCTGATCGGGCTATGGATCGCCCTCTCGCCGTTCGTCTACGGGCCGGCAGCGTCCATGCTGTGGAACGACCTGCTGGTCGGCGGTGCGATCTTCCTGCTGGCCGGCTACAACTACTACCGGCTCACCAACGCCGACGCCACCAGCACCGGCGTGATGTCACTCGTCGCCCTGCTGGGATTGTGGGTCTTCATCTCCCAGTGGGCCATCGGCGGCGAGTTCGCGATGAGCGGCCTCGAGGCCGCGTCCACCGGCCTGATCTGGAGTAACATCCTGTCAGGCCTCGTCGCCGCAGGACTGTCGGCGTACATCGCCTACACCGGCGGCCGCGAGGTTCCACGCGGGACGGCCGCACAAACGTAACCGTCACCGTCGTGGATACGGCTCGGTCCCTGCCTCGGGCGTCCGTCGCTCGAGCAACTCGAGGACGGGTTCGCTTGCGGCTAGCCGAATCCCGAGTTTCGTGAGCTGGTCTCGGAGCGTCGCTGGCACGAGCGTTCCGTACAACGAGCCAAGCAATGGAAGTGTACCGACACGGTAGTGGGTTTCTGGATCGGGAACCGTCGCAGCCGTCAGAATCGTCTCGGCGACGTCTTCGGGGTTGTTGACGAGGCGGCCACCGCCCTCGACGGCGCGAACTTGCTGGAGCACGCGGTAGAGATCGGTATACTGCGTCGGTCTAACGACGGTCACGTCGGCGTCTGTCGCATCGATCGTCAC
Organism: Natrinema hispanicum; assembly: GCF_900111485.1. Taxonomy (GTDB): domain Archaea; phylum Halobacteriota; class Halobacteria; order Halobacteriales; family Natrialbaceae; genus Natrinema; species Natrinema hispanicum_A. The sequence continues at coordinate 126,652 of NZ_FOIC01000001.1, forward strand.
GTCCTCGTCCGTGGACGACGGCGATCGCGCTGCCGTCGCGGCCGCGTCGAGTTCACGCAGGGCGCGATCGTAAAACGGCGTCGCGACGAGGCCGGGTTGGACGACGACGACTTCGACGTCCGACCCGACCAGTTCCTGTCTGAGCGCGTCGCTTAGCCCTGCCAGGGCCCATTTCGATGCGTTATAGCCGCCGATGCCGGCCAGCGCGAGGCGATCGGCAGCACTGGTGACGTTGATGATCCGGCCACGACCGCGTTCGCGCATACCCGGTACCACTGCCCGTATCAACCGATGCGGGCCAAAACAGTGGACGGCGAACTGGCGCTCGAGTACGTCCGTCGGTACGTCTTCGACCGGGCCGAACTGGCCGTAGCCCGCGTTGTTGACCAGACAGTCGACACCGCCGGCTTCGTCGTGGACGCGAGCGACGACACGTTCGATGTCCGCTGGTTCGGTCAGATCGAGTGCGACGGGTTCGGCACCGCGGTCAGCCAAGTTCTCGAGGCCGTCTCGGTCGCGGTCCCGCGCGGTCGCGTAGACGTCCCATCCATCGGCCAGCAGTGTCTGGGCCGTTTCGTAGCCGATGCCCGACGAACAGCCGGTGACGAGTGCAGTCGAAGGCATGCGATGTGTTATGCTATCATGAGTAAAGGGCGTCCCGTCAGTAACGTCCGGAGACTGTCACGAAATACGAGACGTTTCGCGGCACCGAGGGGATGACATATCCGATGATTGGTTGTCAGTTCCGACAGGTCCCACGACCCGTCGTGCCGATACGCCAGAACCGACTTCCAGCAGTCCGTCTCAGTCGTCGAACGGGTCGAAGTCATCAGGAGGACCTGCATCGTCGGGTGGTCCGGCACCGACGGGCGGACCACGCTCGCGGTCGTCCGAGTCGTCGGTAATGCCGGTCTCCTCGAGTGTCCGTTCGACGATCTCGAGGCCGTCGTCATCTTCGTCGTCATCAGTCTCGGCACGGTCGTCACGATCACTGTCGACTGGCTGGGCAGCCACTCCGGGTTCGTCATCCGAACCGCTATCGACACCATCGTCGGTCGGATCGCTCGTGGCCGTCGCCGATTCAGGCTCATCGGCGTGCTCGCGGTCGTCTGGCGCGTTCACCCCATCCGAGCCGATCCCGGACGTCGTCGGCTCGTTGGTTGTCAGTTCCGGGGCGAACACGACCGCAAGCGCACTGAATACGAGTACTACGGTCACGATGGTGACGAAAAATGTGATCGTCGATGGACGATCGTCACGGGAGCGAGACATTCGATTACTCGAGGGGAGACGATCAATTCGCTTTGTTACGTTCAGTCCACAGGACCATAGGCACTGCATTCGCGTTCCCATTCGACCGGCGTCGGGCCGCTCGAGCGGGCGGTCGACGCAGCCACCGCCGGCCATGACGCTCGGCAAGACCGTCGTCCGTGGCCGAACAATGATATAGCCGGCCAACTGAGTGACACGCAACGGATCTCCCGATAATGACGAGTCATTACGATCACGCGCAGGTACAGGAGTTCTGGCAGTACGTCTGGGAGCGTGACGACGTCTACGCGCTCGATTCCGACGCCGAGGATCCGACCTACGTCCTCGGAATGTTTCCCTACACGTCGGGGACGCTCCATATGGGTCACATTCGCAACTACGCGATTACGGACGCTTACGCGCGCTATCGCCGGATGCAGGGCGACGACGTGCTCCACCCGATGGGCTGGGACGCCTTTGGTCTCCCCGCCGAGAACGCTGCGTTCGAGCGCAAGACCGACCCCGAGTCCTGGACGCAGGCGTGTATCCGGCGCATGCGCGAGGAACTCGAGACGATGGGCTTTGGCTACGACTGGTCGCGGGAGATCACCACTTGTGAGCCCGACTACTACCAGTGGAACCAGTGGCTGTTCGAACGCTTCTTCGAGGAAGGGCTCGTCGACTACGAGGCGGCGACGGTCAACTGGTGTCCCGACTGCGAGACGGTGTTAGCCGACGCGCAGGTCGAAGAGCGCGACGGCACCCGCGTCTGCTGGCGCTGTGAGACCCCCGTCGGTCGCCGGGAACTCGATCAGTGGTTCTTTACGATCACCGACTATGCCGAGGAACTCCACGACGGACTCGACGAGCTCGAGGGGTGGCCCGACGGCGTCCGCGAGATTCAGCGCAACTGGATCGGCCGTCAGGAGGGGGCACGGATCACGTTCGAGGTGTCCCACGAGACCGATGACACCGAACCTGTCGATGTCTTCAGCACCCGTCCGGAGACGATTTACGGCGCGACCTCACTCGTCGTCTCGCCGGGTCACGATCTGGCGCGGAAGTTGGCCGAGGAGGACGCCGAGGTCGCCGACTACGTCGAGACCGTCCGCGAACAGGACCCCGACGAGGTCGGCTTTTCGGGCATCGAAACCGATGCGACCGCGGTCCACCCGCTGACTGGCGACGAACTCCCCGTCTACGTCGCCGGCTACGTCTTAGAGGACGTCGGTACCGGGGCCGTGATGGGCGTTCCCGGCCACAACGAGCGCGATCACGCCTTCGCGCTCGAGCATGACCTCCCGATCGAGCGCGTGATCGTTTCCGAAGGTGACAGTAACGACAGCGAACGCGACGAAACGGAACCCTACACCGGCGAGGGCACCCTCGAGGGAAGCGGCGAGTACGCCGGCCTCGACAGCGAGACGGCCCGCGAGCGACTCGTCGAAGACCACGAGGCGCTCTCCGAAGACGTCACCTACCGGCTGCGCGACTGGCTGATCTCCCGCCAGCGCTACTGGGGGACGCCGATTCCAGTCGTCCACTGCGACGACTGCGGGCCGGTGCTGGTTCCAGAAGCGGAACTTCCGGTCGAACTCCCCGAGTTCGTCCGAACGACGGGGAACCCACTGGACGCCGCCGAGGAATGGAAAGAGACGACGTGCCCGGACTGTGGCTCCCCGGCCGAGCGCGAGACGGACACGATGGACACCTTCGTCGACTCCTCGTGGTACTTCCTGCGATTCCTCTCACCGCAGCTTGCGGACGCGCCGTTCGACACCGACCGCGCGAACGAGTGGCTCCCCGTCGATATCTATGTCGGCGGCGAGGAACACGCCATCCTCCACCTGCTCTATACACGCTTTTTCACGAAGGCGCTGGCCGATCTGGGACTGCTCGAGCACCGCGAGCCGATCGAGGAGCTCCGGAGTCAGGGAACGGTGCTGTACGACGGCGAGAAGATGTCCAGTTCGAAGGGCAACGTCGTCGCACCCGAGGAGTACGGCGCGGAGACGACGCGGCTGTTCGTCCTCTCGGCGGCCCACCCCGAACAGGACTTCGAGTGGACGGCTAACAACGTCCGCGGGGCCTACGACCTCCAGCAGACGCTCTATGGGATGGCGACCGACTTCGTCGAGGAGGCCGACACCCGCGTCGAACGCCGCGATCACGACGCGTACGTCGACCGGGAGATCGACCGGACGATCGCCGCCGTGACCGAGGAGTACGAGCGGTTCCGGTTCCACCGTGTTGCAACCGAGATTCAGGAACTCGCACGCCTGCTCCGACGTTACCGCGCGTACGACCGGCCACACGACGAGGTCTACCGACGCGGCCTGTTGACGCTGGCTTCGCTGATCGCTCCGATGGCCCCCCACCTCGGGGAAGAGCTCTGGAACAAACTCCGGGGTGACGGACTCGTCGTCGAAGCCGACTGGCCCGAGCCCGCGGGCGATCGATCGGCCTACCAGCTCGAGCGCCAGTTGGTCGAACGCACACTCGAGGACGTCCGCGACATCGTCGACGTCGCCGCGATCGACGAGCCCGAGCGCATCGAACTGGTTTGCGCTCGCGAGTGGAAGTATCGGGCCGCCGAACTGGTCGACGAGGCGAGTGCCGACGGCGACACTGATACCATCATCGAGCAGGTGCTTGCAGCCGACGACGTCGCCGCCGACCGCGAGACCGTCGGTGCGTTCGTCGGGCAACTGGTCGGCCGCGAGGACGGCGCGGAGTCCGGCCAACTGCTCGGCCCAGCCCGCGAACTCGAGGTCCTCGAGCACGCGACCTGGCTCGTCACGGACGAGTTCGGGGCGACCGTCACCGTCCGCCGGGCCGACGCCGCCGACGAACTGGCGGCGAAAGCACGACCGGGCAAACCGGCGATCTACATCGAGTAGCCGTCGCTGGCTATGCTCACGGCGACTCCCGTCGCACCCTCGTTCGCGTCTGAACGGCTCCAATGCAGCGGATTCGTGACTGTGACAGTCGATATCGAGACCCGGAGATGAGGCCACAGTCTCGAAAGACAGTTTTATTCCACCAGGTTTGGAAGGCCCGAATACGATGGTGGAGGGTGGCGATAGCAGCGACGCACAGCCAACGAAACCGCCGAGCCAGGCGGTAATCGAAACAGTCGCCGACGCGGAAGGGATCGAGTCGGTCGAGCTCGCACCGCCGCAGTACGAATCGCTTCATGCAGTCATCGACCCGGCAGCGCTCGACGCGCTCTTTGCCGCGCGGTCGAACGGCGCGACCAGACCGGGCGGAGCGGTCTCGTTTCCGTTCTGTGGCTACCACGTCACCGTCGGCGACGATGGCACGGTGACGCTCGAGGAATCGGCCGACCCAGCGGACTGAGACGTTCCAGTCAGTTGGTGCCGGTGAGTGTGCCGAAATCCGGTGACAGCAACTCGTATGCCACGGCGACTTGAGACCCGAAGCCACAGCACCGTCGATCTCGATCGAGTTCGAGGCGAACAGCAAGCATGATACGGCGGTGCTCCTAACGGTCGATAATGGCAACTGCTGATGCGAGACGGCATCTCCGGGAGCAGCCGCTGGGTGTCACGGTCCTCCTGACGATCGTCGGCTACGCGCTGGTGCTCGGAACGTTCCTGCTCGACGTGCCGATCTATCCCGACCTGACGAACGCACAGGTCAATCTCCTCTCGCACGTGATTGCGGTCATCAACACGACCGCGACGGTGGTGTTGACACTGGGCTGGTACTGGATCCGCGCCGGCGAGGTCGAGAAACATCGCTTAGCGATGGTCAGCGGCTTCGTGTTGATCCTTGGGTTCCTGGTGGTCTATCTGCTCAAGGTCGGCGGCGGTGGCACGAAGGAGTTCGTCGGCCCGCAGAACGTCTACTACGCCTACCTCGTCATGCTGGCGATCCATATCATCCTCTCGATCGTCTCGGTGCCGGTCGTCCTTTATGCGCTGGTCCTCGGACTGAGCCATACGCCCGCCGAACTCCGGCAGACGGCCCACGCCAGGGTTGGCCGGATCGCTGCCGGCGCGTGGATCCTGAGTCTCGTTCTCGGCGTCGTCACCTACGCGATGCTCAACCACATCTTCGACTACGAGTTCGCGGCGCTGCTCGTCCCGCTCGTCTGAGCGGCTCCGGCTGGGAGCTGCGTCCCAGTAGACCAACAACTTCTCACGTCAGCCGCCCGTACCGTCGAGCAACGAATGCAATTCGTCGAAGAAATCGTCGTGGACGAGTTCCTCCCCACCGTCCGGTCACTGCTGGCCGGCGACCTGCGCGATCGGGGGTTCACCCAGAGCGAGGTCGCTAATGTCCTCGGGATCAGCCAGAGCGCCGTCTCGAAGTACGCCCACGGCGACGTGACCGTCAACGATCGCATCGCCACCGACGACCGCGTCCAAGAGCTCGTCGAGCAACTCGGGACAGGGCTGGCTGCCGAAGAGATCTCTCCCGTCCAAGCGCTGATCGAACTCGAGGTACTGATCCGTGAACTCGAGGCCGGCGGTGACCTGCTCGCCCAACTCCACGAGGAGGCCGTCCCGGAACTGGCCGACCACGGCTCGAGCTTTCGCGTCCACGACCCCGAAAGCGACCTGCGAACCAGCGAGCGAGTGCTCTCGTCACTCCGGCGCGGGCTGCGCATCCTCGAGACGGCGAGTGGCTTTACAGCGCTCATCCCTGCCGTCGGCGCGAACCTCGTCGCCTGCACGCCCGACGCCGAGGACGTCGACGACGTTGCGGGCGTGCCGGGTCGGATCTTCGACGTGAAAGGGCGGGCGACCGTCCCCGCAGATCCCGAGTTCGGCGTCTCAGAACACGTTGCAAGCGTGTTGCTGGCTGCACGTCGCCACGGCGCAGATGTGTCGGCTGGGATCAACATCACCTACGATCCGGAACTGATCGACGAACTGGCCGCACAGGGCCACGTCGCGGCCGAGTTCGACGAATCCGACGACGTCGCCTCGAGTGTCGGCGCGGCGATCGAAGACGACCCGGCGGCGACGGTGCTCTACCAGACCGGCGGGATAGGGATCGAACCACTGATCTACGTGCTCGGTACCGACGCGGAGTCGGTCGCAGACACGGTCCGATCGCTGGTCTAATCGCCCACGATGGCGACGGAATCACAGGAATTCTACGGCCGCTGGGCGCGACTCTACGATCTGATCGCACGGCGCACGCCTGGGATCGCACAGCTCCGCCGGCGAGCGGCCGCCGCCTGCCGGCTCGAGTTCGGTGATACTGTCGTCGAAATGGGCTGTGGAACAGGAGCGAATCTTCCCTTCCTTCGCGAGCGGGTCGGTCCCGAGGGGACCGTGATCGGGATCGATTTCACCCGGCCCGTCCTCGAGCGGGCACGAGCAGCGACTGCGGACTATGACAACGTCTACGTCTTACAGGGTGATGCGACGCAACCACCGCTCGCGGCCGACACGCCGGACGAGATCGACGCCGTCCTCGCGACGTTCGTCGTGGGGATGCTCGCAGCGCCAGCCGGTGCGGTCGACGACTGGTGTGACCTCGTTGGTCCCGACGGGACCGTCGTGCTCGCCAATGCTGCCCCGAGCCGCGAGTGGTACGCCCCGCCGGTCAACGCCGTCTTTCGAGCGATTGTCGTTCTCTCAACGCCGCCGACGACGCAGCTTCGCTACGAGGACGATCCGGCTCGCCGCCTCGAGCAAAAGATCGACGCTGCACATACCCGGCTCCGCGAGCGTGCGGTCGCCGTCGCGGACGAAACACACGTCTTCGGCGTCGTCCGCCTGACCGGCGGCCTGCTCGGGTGACCGTCCTGAGATCGTCACCCTGACGGATCGACGTTTTCGAACGGCTCCATTCGCGCTCGAACCTCGTCAGGAAGCGGCGACGGTCGTCCCGTGTCGGGATCGATGTGGACCATCGTCGTGTCGGCGGTCGCGGCGACCGTCCCATCGACACGGATCTCGTATTCCATGGTGCAACTGGATTCGCCGAGGTTGGCTATCCAGAGTGCGACTGTCGGATCATCACCCTTCGTGATCGGGTGCTTAAACTCGATCTCGAGGGTCGCGACGACGAACGAGATGTCTGCCGCTGCAACCTCGAGGACGTCCTCGAGATAGTCGACGCGGGCGGTCTCGAGGTAGCTCGCGTAGACGGCGTTGTTGACGTGGCCCTGCGGGTCGAGGTCGCGATACTGGACCGGAATGCTGACGGTAAACTCCTTGCTCATTGTACACGTTCGAACGCAACTGCGACGAAAATACGCACCGGTCCCGGAAACGCCTCCGAGACACCCCATACGGATTCCTGTCAGTCAGTTCCGGTGCACCCGCGACCCGCATTGTGGGTGCACCGGAACATCGTGACAACAGCCCGTCTCACTCCGCGTACAGTCGTGCGTGCTCGCTACAGAAGGCTGGCTCGCGCAACTGAGCGTCGATCAGGTCCTCGTGGTAGTGGGCGTCGAACAGGCGACAGCCCTCACGGTCGCAAAACGCCTCGCCGGTCTCGAGGTAGTGGTACGCCGCCAGAACGTACCCACACAGTGCGTCGGTCGTCCGCGGGTCGTCCTCAACCAGGAAGTCGCCCTCGACCTGATTCTCGAGGACTTCCCGTGGTGGCGTCTCGCCCGAGAGCAGCGCGTGGCGCTGTTTTTCCTTGTAGTACGCCTCGGGCTTTGCGGGGGCCTCGTAGAGTCCGGGCACCGACACCAGCCCCGGCTGGCCGAGGACGGTTACGCGCTTGTGCCAGCGGCCGTCGTGGTCGCCCCATGTGCCGATGGCCCGATCGAGCATCGGGACGTGCAGCGTCTCGAGGCCCCGTTCTGCGGCGGGGAGCGCGGCGTTGAACGCCCGCTGAATCTGGACACCGTCGTAGAGGACGCCGCCTTCGCGTTCGGGATGCTCGAGGGCGCGTTCCTCGTAGCGGATCGTCCCGAGCATCGTGTTGCCCGTTCCGCGGTCGTACGGCGAAGTGACGCGCGCCTCGGCGAATCGCTCCGCGAGGTCGTCGGTGCGATGGACCTCGAGGAAGCGGTCGCGCACAGCTACGTCGGCGTCGATCCGCGCTCGCAGCCAGTCGGCGATTGCGTCGACATTGGCGACCGTCGTGGGGGCGCGATAGCAGATGACGTGTTCGACCATCGGGTGGGAGGGTGTGGTTAGTCGTCGGCCGGTGCGGCGCGCGAGGTCAGTTCGACGGGGTCTGCGTCGACCTCGAGTTCGTCGAGGGCGACCTGGGCGGCGCGCTTGCCCGAGACGAGCATGGCACCGAAGGTCGGACCCATCCGCGGGAGGCCGTAGGTCGTCGCGGTCGCCATCCCGGTCGCGATGAGGCCGTCGTGGACGAGCCCGGTGTGTTCGACGACGGCGTCCTCGCTTTTGCCGACCCACATCGAGTCGTGGCCGGGCGAGTCGTGGCCGGGCGCGCCGTAGGTGTCGTCTTCGGTCTGGTCCATCACTTGACCGCGGTCGCGGGCGTCCTGAATACCGGGTGCATCGAGGACGCCTCGCTCGTCGAGTTTCGTGACGGCCATCGCGTCGTGGCCGGTCGCGTCGATAACTAAGTCGGCCTCGACGGCGATCGGGTCGACACAGGTGATCTCGCGGGGCAGCGCGTGGACCGGCGTCCAGTTCATGACGATCCCCGAGACCTTGTGGTCCTCGCGGATGACGATGTCCGTGAACTCGGTCATGTTCTGCATCTTCGCGCCCGCGTCACAGGCGGCCTTGATGAGCCCGGAACAGGCTTCGGGGCCGTTGGCGACGTAGAGTCCCTCGCTGTCTTGGGCCTGTTTGTAATCCACCTCGAGGTCCTCGAGGATCTGCTGGGCGGGGCCTCGGACGGTGACTTTGTTCATCAGGAAGCCGCCGAGCCAGAAGCCGCCGCCGAGATAGTTGTTCTTCTCGACGACCATCGTCTGGACACCGCGCTCGGAGAGTTCCTTCGCGGCGGTCAGCCCGGAGGGGCCGCCGCCGACGATGATGACGTCCGAGTCCGAGAAGTCCATGAACTCCTCGGTCCATTCCTGTCCGATCGCACGCGTTACGTCTGCTTCACCAACCTGACTGAACTGCTCGAATTCGCTCATACAACTAGGTGGTATGATCTAGTGGTAATAAAACTGTCGTAGCGATTGCTTGAAAGACGATTTAGTGAGAGAATCACTCACAAAAGAGTTGTCGCCGCTTGATTTTAGCTGATCGACTGCGTGAGACGGACTCCTGTCAGTCAGTACCGGTGCACCCGCGACCGTCCTGTGGGTGCACCGAGAAACTGGGACAGCAGACCGTATGCGTCGACGGTTAGCTCGGCCGGTCGGTGGACACCTCGTCCATCCGGTCGGTCTCCGCTTCTTCACCGCGGTAGGTGTCGAGTCCAACCAGCCGGTTGAGCACGCATTTCTGAAGGACGCCGGTGGCGAAAAACACGACACCGAAGACGACCAGCAGGACCGGCAGCACGGTACCGATCGAAACGACACCGACCAGCGCGGCCACACCGATGATCGCTAGAAGTGCGCCGCCGGCGAGCCGCCAGGTACGATCGAATCCGCCTACGTTTTTCTCCATGAGTATGTCTCTCCGCGTTTACACGCGGTAGGACGTAGGCATCGAGCAGAAATAAGGTAGTCGGTACCACACCACAGTGAGTCGGAGACGGTCGGACTGAGGCGACATCATGTGGTGCTCCACGTACGCGCCCACGCGACGCGTAGCGCACGCACACCCGCGCTGTCGTCCGGTTTTGGCGAAAGCGTTATGAGACGCTCAATCGTACCGAGCGACGATGACCGATACTCGTCCGCGACGACGGCGACCGGACGCTCGAGGACTCGGAGGTGGTCTGCGGTGGAACTGATAATCACCGAGAAGGACAACGCAGCCCGCCGGATCGCCGACATCCTGAGCGGCGGCACCTACGACTCGAGTCGCGAGAACGGGGTCAACGTCTACGAGTGGGGCGGCAAGCGCTGCGTAGGGCTGTCGGGCCACGTCGTCGGCGTGGACTTCCCGCCGGAGTACTCCGACTGGCGAGACGTCGAGCCCGTCGAGTTGATCGACGCGAGCGTCGAGAAGACGCCGACGAAAGAGAACATCGTGGCGACATTGCGGCTGCTGGCCCGCCGAGCTGAACGCGTGACGATCGCGACGGACTACGACCGCGAAGGGGAACTGATCGGCAAGGAGGCCTACGATATCGTCCGTAACGTCGACGAAGACGTCCCCATTCGCCGGGTGCGGTTCTCCTCGATCACGGAAAACGAGGTCCAGCAGGCGTTCGACGAGCCTGACGATCTCGACTTCGATCTCGCGGCAGCTGGCGAGGCCCGACAGATCATCGACCTGATCTGGGGGGCCGCGCTTACGCGCTTTCTCTCGCTGTCTGCCGGGCAACTCGGCGAGGACTTCATTTCGGTCGGCCGGGTGCAGTCGCCAACGCTGAAGCTGATCGTCGACCGCGAGCGCGAGATCGAGGCGTTCGATCCCGAGGACTACTGGGAGCTCTTCGCCGACCTCCAAAAAGACGAGACGAGCTTCGAAGCCCAGTACTTCTACCGCGACGAGGACGACAACGAGGCTGAACGCGTCTGGGAAGAAGCCGTCGCCGACGAGGTCTACGAAACGTTTTCCGAGCGCGACGCCGTGACAGTGGTCGACGTCAACCGGCGGACCCGCACCGACACGCCGCCGACGCCGTTCAACACGACCCAGTTCATCCGCGCGGCCAGTTCACTTGGCTACTCGGCCAAACGGGCGATGTCGATCGCCGAGGACCTCTACACCGCCGGCTACATCACCTATCCGCGGACCGACAACACCGTCTATCCCGACGATCTCGATCCCGAGGAACTCCTCGATGACTTCGTCGGCCACACCACGTTAGGTGAGTCGGCCGAATCGCTGCTCGAGGCCGACGAGATCACCCCCACGGAGGGTGACGAGGAGACGACCGACCACCCGCCGATCCATCCGACTGGCGAGATCCCTGCCCGTGGCGACATCTCCGACGACGAGTGGGAGATCTTCGAACTCGTCGTCCGCCGGTTCTTTGCGACCGTTGCCGAGGCCGCGGTCTGGGAACACCTCAAGGTCGTCGCCGAGGTCGACGACTACCGGCTCAAAGCAAACGGCAAGCGTCTGGTCGAGCCCGGCTACCACGACGTCTACCCCTACTTCAGCACGAGCGAGAACTACGTCCCCGACGTCGACGAGGGCGAGGAACTGGCGCTTTCGGACGTCGAGCTCGAGGCCAAAGAGACCCAGCCGCCGCGTCGATACGGCCAGTCGCGGCTCATCGAGACCATGGAGGAGCTGGGGATCGGGACGAAATCGACCCGCCACGACATCCTCGAAAAACTGTACGACCGTGGCTACGTCGAGAGCGATCCGCCACGACCGACGCGCCTCGCGATGGCCGTCGTCGAGGCTGCCGAAGACTACGCCGACCGCGTCGTCAGCGAGGAGATGACCGCCCAACTCGAGGCCGACATGGACGCCATCGCAAGCGGTGAGGCGACCCTCGATGACGTCACCGACGAGTCGCGGGAGATGCTCGAGGAGATCTTCGCCAACCTCGCGGAGTCGCGTGACGAGATCGGCGACCAGCTTCGCAAGTCGCTGAAAGACGACAAGCGACTGGGGCCGTGTCCCGAGTGTGGCGAGGATCTGCTCGTGCGCCGGAGCCGCCACGGGTCGTATTTTGTTGGCTGTGACGGCTACCCCGACTGTGAGTTTACGCTGCCGCTGCCCTCGACGGGCAAGCCGCTGATCATGGAGGAGACCTGTGACGAACACGACCTCCACCACGTCAAGATGCTCGCAGGCCGGCAGACGTTCGTCCACGGCTGCCCGCTCTGTAAGGCCGAGGATGCCGGCGAGGGCCCGATCATCGGTGACTGTCCCGAATGTGGTGAGGGCAGCGCGACGACGGAGTCGTCGCGAGACGAAGGCGGTGAAACCGCCGAAGAAGGCGGCGAACTGGCGATCAAAACGCTCCAGAGCGGCTCGCGACTCGTCGGTTGTACGCGCTATCCCGACTGTGAATACTCGCTGCCGCTGCCCCGCCGCGGCGAGATCGAAGTCACCGACGAGTACTGCGACGAACACGATCTGCCCGAACTCGTCGTCCATAGCGGCGACGAACCCTGGGAACTGGGCTGTCCGATCTGTAACTATCAGGAGTTCCAGGCTCGCGAGAGCGAATCTGGTTCCGACCTCGAGTCGCTCGACGGCATCGGTGCCAAAACCGTCGAAAAACTCGCTGACGCGGGGATCGAGGATCTCGAAGATCTGACCGCGGCCGACCCCGACGCGGTCGCCGAGGACGTCGACGGCGTCAGCGCCGATCGCGTCCGAAGCTGGCAGGCGAAAGCCTAGCAGAGTCCGTTTCTGCGAGAACGCTGGTCGCTACGAAGACGGTGTGTTCCCCTGCCTTCTCTGATGGAGTCACCAGCGGTGGCTCGTTTGTGTGGTCCGTACGAGACTGTCACGACTTACTGATGAACTGTCGAGACAGTCACTACTGACTGACGAGATGGGACAGCCGACCGTCGTGTCGATCTGACTGTGCCGGGCGTACCATTAACTGCGTGTGTGTATACGTATCGTTCTCGACCAGATCGCGCCGCTCGCGATCGCACGTGTCACGAGACGGACTATGTCACGCCACAATGAGATCACGACCGAAGAGGGGCTCGAAGTCACCCTCGGTATCGACGAACTCGAGACGTTTCTAACGGCAGACGACCCCGACGTGCGGGAGTACGCAGCCCGCACGCTGGCCGAGGAGGCGGCCGATCGGCCGGCGGACGTGCGATCCGCGGTGGCATCGTTGACCGAGTGTCTCGAAGACGAGCCTGCGATCAGATCTCACGCAGCCACGGCGCTGTCAGCCGTCGCGTCGGTCTACCCGCAATCGACGCAGGATAGCGTACCGGTGTTGCTCGAGCAACTCGATGGACCGACTGCGATTCGGGCGGATGTCGCCGACGCGCTCGCCTCGATCGCAGTCGACGATCCGACCGTCGTTGCTGACTCGGTGACGACTCTCGCGGCTGCCGTCACAGACGACGAACGACACGTCCGGACTCGAGTGACAGCTGCTCTCGCTGCGATCGCCGAGGCCGATCCCGAAGCCGTCATCCCGGCGACCGACGAGATCATGGCGGCGATCGACGACGACGCCGTCCCGGTTCGGGAAAACGCCGCCGTAATTCTCGCGGCCATCGCCGAGCACGATCCAGACACCGTCCTCGAGGCCCGTGACCTGCTCGTCGACCGGCTCGCGGACGAACCGGCCGTCCGCAAGCATGCAACGCGGGCGCTGCATGCGATTGCGACCGATCGGCCGGCGGCAGTTGCGTCGTCGGTTGACGCCCTCGTGATGGGGCTGACCGACGAGCGCGAATCCGTCCGCGTCGATTCTGCGGCAGCGATCGCGGCCATCGCGGCGGAACGCCCCGAACCGGTCAGCGAGGGCGTCGACGCGCTGGCCGCGACCCTCGACGATGTGGCCGCCGTCCGAACGGCCACCGTCGGTGCGCTCCGAGACGTCGCCGAGGCCGATCCCGGTGCGGTCGTGTCGGCCGTCGACGCGCTCGTCGCCCGACTCACAGACCCGCTCGAGACCGTCCGAACTGACGCGGCTGCGACACTGGCGACGCTTGCCACCGAGCGGCCCGAAGCGGTTACTGCTGCCGTCGACCCTCTCGCCCGCCGGGTAGCCTGCGATGACCTGCCGGTTCGAGACCACGCCGTGACGGCCATCGCCGCCGTCGCCGACGCGGCTCCCGAGACCGTCGCTCCCGTCGTTGCCGACCTCACCGATGCCCTCGCGGTCGACGACGAAGACGTCCGGCTCGCAGCCGTTCGCGCTATCGCCGCCGTCTCGACGACCGAACCGGCGTCTGCCCGGTGTGTCGTCCCCGAACTCGCCGCCCGCCTCGACGATCCACACGAGCCAGTTCGTCACCGGGCGACTGCGGCGGTCGGCGCGATCGCTCGCGACACCCCCGGCGACAGTGAGGTGTCGGAACTGATCGGGCAACTCGAGGACGGCGACGAGTGGGTCCGTGGCTACGCCGCTAGCAGGCTGGCAGAAATCGCGATGTCGCAGACGACCGCCCCCCATCCAGCGGTTCGATCGGTGTGTCGGCGACTCGGCCACGAGCACGCGAGGGTCCGGCTCGGGGCCGCTCGTGATCTGGTGACGATCGCCGCCGAGCGACCCCACGACGCTCACGTAGCCGTCGATGCACTCGGTGAGCGGCTGTCGGACGACGACGCGGACGTCCGTCACACCGCAGCACTGGCCCTCGAGCGAATCGCGGCGACGGATCCGGACGCAATCGGCCCGGCGCTGTCGGGACTGTTCGACGCGCTCGACGATACCGATCACAGCGTCCGCGAGACGGCTCGCCGGACGCTTGCGGCGGTCGCCACCGAGCCGGCTGAGGACTGTCGGCCAACGGTCGCACTCGCTGTCGCGGAAACCGAGGCCGACGCGCAACCGCGTCGTGTCGCCGCCTGCGAGGCACTGTCCGTCCTCGGCCTCGAGACTGGGACCGAAACCGAAGCTGCCGTCGGTGCCGTCTGTGACCTGCTCGTCGAGCCGACGCCGGCCGTCCGCGCCGCAACGCTCGAGACGCTCGAGCTGTTCCTCGAAGCTGACGTCGAGACCGAGCCGACGCCGCTCGAGGCGCTGACGACGACCCTGTCGGCCGACGACGAACGCGGGGACGCCGTCGCGATGGCGCTCGCAGACGTCGCTCGGATGAACCCCGAAGTGATCGCCGCGGCGAGGACGCCGCTTTCCGAGCGACTGCGGGAGACGGGCGGCCGCCAACGGCGCGGTCTCGAGCGTGCGCTGACGACGGCTGTCGCGGAGACCGACGGACAGCCCGTGACTGCGACGTTGTGCGACGAACTCGACGCAGACGGCGTGGACCGACGATCGCTCGCCGGCGAGATCGCTCGACTGGCAGCCGCTGCCCCCGACGACGCGGCGGCAGCGCGTGATCGACTCGTCGAGTTGCTTGAGGCCGAGGACGAAGCTGTCCGCGGATACGCAGCGCTCGCGCTTGGAATCATCACAGTAACGGGCCGGGACGACGGCGCTGCGCTGGGCGACGCGATCGACGAAACCGACGGTCGACTGCACGCAGCTGCCTCGCTCGTCAGCGGCGAGACGCCGACGCACACCGACGAGATCAACACGCAACTCTCCGGAATGGGGCGACGACTCGACGATGACCCGTGGGCCGCCGGGCTGGCTGTCCTCGCGTTGTCGGTCCTCGCCGACGAGTCAGCGAAGCTCCGTCCGACGGGCATCTCGAAGATCGCGGCCGGGCTTGCCGTCGAAAGTCCGACCGTCCGCGTCACCGCCGGGCGAACGCTGGCGTCGATGGCCGACGACGATCCCGACGATTTCGATGCGGTGACCGACGATCTACTCGCGGCGCTATCGGATGCCGACGCCGACGTTCGCGCGACGACTGGCGCGACACTGGCCGACATCGCCGAGCTTACGGCGGCGCTCGAGGAGAACACCAGCAGGATTGCGGCCGATCTGCGGCCACGGCTTGCCGACCCCGACGGGCGCGTTCGGACGCGCGTTCTCCGGATCCTGACGGCCATCGATGCCGTCGACGCACTTCCCGCCGTTCGACCGCTCACTGACGACCCGGTTCCCGGCGTCGCGGGCGCGGCGACGACCGCGACGGAGCGACTCGAGTACGTCCGCGACCACGAGGCCAACGACGGTCGCGAGTGGCCGATGGCAGGTGCAGGACCGGCAGGGACGAACGCCGTCGTGGCGGGTGACGCACTCGGTACCCGACCGACGGCCCAGTGGCACCTCGAGACCGCCGACGACATCGAGGCCCCACCAGCGCTGGTCGGCGACACTGTCTTTGTCGCCGACGGGAACGGCGTGGCCGCGCTGGCGCTCGCAGACGGCAGCGAACGCTGGCGCGTCGAGTCGGACACCGCGATTGAAACGACGCCCGCGGTCGTCGATGACACCGTTTACATCGCTGGTGACGCCGTGGTTTCGGCGCTCGAGGCCGACACCGGCGAGCGCGTCTGGCGACACGCGATTGACGAACCGGTCCGAACGCCGCCGATCGTCGCCGACGGGATGGTCTACGTCGGTGGCGAGACACTTGCTGCGATCGATGTCGAGACTGGGACGGCGGTCTGGACGGAGTCAGTCGACGATCGAATCGTCGGGCTCTCCGTCGCCGATGGAGTCGTTTACGTTGCCTGTGACGACCGCGTCGTCGCGTTCGCGGCCGCTGATGGGAATCAGCGCTGGGAGACGGACATCGCTCTCGAGGGGACGATCCGCGGTGCGCCGGCGGTCGCGGACGGGAGGATCTACCTGAGTTGTGGCGACACGCTGTGCGTGCTGGCCGCCGCTGACGGCGACCGGCAGTTCCGCTTCGATACCGGCGGTCGACTCCAAGCGTCGCCAGCGGTCGCGGATGGAACCGTCTACGTCGCCAGTGCAGACGGCAGCCTCTATGCGATCGACGCGAGTACCGGGAGCGAACGTTGGCGAGAAGCGCTCGGGCAGGCGGTGACCGGGCCGGTCGTTCTCGGCGACACCGTTTGTCTGGTGACCTCCGATGGACGACTGCACGCGCTCTCGACTGCCGACGGCTCGCACTGGTGGGAGTCCACGCTGGATACAGTCGGCGCGGAGCCAGCGATCGCCGCCGCAAGCGGCCGGCTCTGCCTCGGAAGCGACGCCGGACTCACCGCACTCGGTGCTGACCAGTCGTCGTGGACGGCGTCGATCACTGGCTTCCTCACTGGGTTCGGAAACGAACCGGGAGAACGGTAGCTGCTCACGACTGCCTGCGGGCAGCATCGGTGGCTCGTTCCGATCCGAAACAGCCCACTGCCGCGGGCCATGGACGGCCGCTCAGGTAGATGTCGACTCGGTGGCGTTGGCGTCGGCAGACGAGTTCGTCGCCCCGTCGTTGCTCGTCTCGAGGATGGATTCGACGCGGTCGACGATTACGTCCGGCGACGTGATGCCGAGTTTCTCCCAGCGTTTTTCGCCGTTGCCGTCGATGACGACGGTCACGGGGTAGCCGACGATCCCGTACTGGGCCGCAATGTCCCCTGTCGGATCGTAGCCGATGGGCCAGTTCCCGCCGTGGGCGCGCCACCAGTCCCGGAGCTCAGCCGGCGGCTTGCCCTCTGGGGATTGGTACGTCGCCCCCAGAAACGTCAGTTCGTCGCCATAGTCTGCGACGAGTTGCGCGTGTGCCTCGGCGAGGTTCGGCATCTGTGCCTGGCAGTTGCCACAGCCGGTGACGAAGAGTTCGACGACCATGAGATCACCGTTGGGGACCGACAGTGTCCCGGCATCGCTTCCTCGCGCATCGATCGTCTCGACGGTGAGCGGCCCACCGTCATCACCGCCATCGTCCGCGTCGGCGGTGTCGGCTTGAGACAAGAACCCGTCTCCGAGAAGCAGTCCACCTGCACCGGCCAGGGCACCAATGCTGCCGAGCCCAGCCACGATTTCCCTGCGTCTCATGGCACGCTCACCACCTGGAACGGACGCGATCGAAACCGACGGTGCACCATGTGCACCGGTATGGGCGCGAGCAACTAAGCTGTCATTGGTTTACGTGTCGAACCAGAGCCGCTACCGCTGTCGGCCCCCTGCTCGAGTGGACTGTCGTCCGGCCCGCAGCGTTCGCTGTGCTTTTGTCGCTGTATCTCCCACTGCCGAGCGAGACGCGTGACTGCCCTCATCGTGACAGCACTTGCTGGCGTGCTCTTTGGACTCGCGCTGGCCGCGCCACCGGGACCGATGAACGCCATTATCGCCGAAGAGAGCGTCGTTCGCGGCTGGGCGGCCGGCTTTCGGGCCGGCCTCGGGGCCATGCTCGCGGACGCGATCTTCTTCGTGCTCACGCTGGCCGGCGTCGTCGCCGTCATCGACCGCCTGTCGGGGCTTCGCCCCGCGCTGTACGTCGCCGGCGGCTGTCTCATGTTGTACTTCGCCATCGGCGCGATCGACGAGGCCAGAACCGCGACGTCGTTTACCGACGCTGCCGGGAGCGCCGCCTCTGGCTTTCGCAAGACGTTCGCGCTCCCGCTGACCAACCCCTACCAGATCAGCTTCTGGCTCACCGTCGGCGTCGGCTTGCTCGAGCCTGGCACGCTCGACGTTCTTGCACACGCCCCGGCGGTCGGGAGCGCACTCGCGGGGTCGTTGGTCGTCCAGACGGGATCGCCGGCGCTGCTGCTCGGCTTTTTCGCGGGAATCGCGTGCTGGATCGTCGCCTATCCGGCGGCCCTGGTTGCGGCGGGTCGGCGCGTCGACGCCTTCGCACCAATCGTTGCCGCAGGCAGTGCTGTCGTCCTCGTCGGTTTCGGCGTGCTCTTTCTCGCGATGGGCCTTGGAATCGTCTAATGGTGGCCTGACCCGCGCTGACAGTGGAT
This sequence comes from Natrinema hispanicum, assembly GCF_900111485.1. GTDB lineage: Archaea > Halobacteriota > Halobacteria > Halobacteriales > Natrialbaceae > Natrinema > Natrinema hispanicum_A. The sequence goes on from NZ_FOIC01000001.1 coordinate 145,344, forward strand.
TACCAGTAGTTGGTAATACGGGTTCTTTATTCAGCGTCGCTCGCGAAACTCACGTTCAGTACAGAGAAAGTATTTACCGACGACAACAATGGTTGATTTATATGACTTCCCCTCCATCACGCAGACGCCTCCTCCGTCTTGTTGGGGCGTCTGCCTCAGTGCCGCTTGCTGGCTGTACCGTCTCCGCATTCCGCTCCGAGGAAGCAAACTCAGACCCCGAATACGCAGATGAAGCGGATGTTGTCTACGAACATGATCAGTTGGCCCTCTCTGTTCAACCAGATTCTGTTCGGTTGGGCGACACAGTCGAGTTCGAGATCTGCAATCAGAGTCCGTCCGATTTCACCCTCGGCTGTCACAATCCGTGGGCACTACAGCAGCAGACGAACGACGGATGGGCGCACCTAACGTGGACTGCAGATGGGTATTATGACCTCTGTGCCTTCATACTCCCTGCTGGCGAACGTACCACCATCCAACTCACGCTCTCAGAACAAGCGTTAACAGAGCGAGCCGCCCCCCTCGATGGCGAGCTTCAGTCCGGTACGTACCGATTTCTGGTTTTGGGAACGACGCCATATTTCGCGGTCGAGTTCACTGTCAACGAATCCGATTAGTTCGCATATGTAGTGATCGAACTGCCCGATTCAGCTTCAGGCAGAATTCTGAATAACGAAATCGGATACCTATCTACTGTTACACCAGTCACTGCTGTGGGTGGTTACGTCTCGAAAACCCTCGCCTCGAGTGGGCGCTATCCTTGACGGATCGATTACTCGCCCAGCGCCGCGATCTCGTCTTCGAGCCACTCGCTGAACCACTTGACGCGTTTGAGCCGCTGGTGGGCGATGCTCTCGGCGGTCTCGCTTTGGACGCGCGAGGCGGCGTCGTACCCACGCTCTAAGACGCGCTCGACCATTTCTTCGCTGTCCATGTGCGTGCGAGCCTCGTAGCCCATCCGCAATAGCATGAGTGCGGTCCCGTTTGCACCGACCTTATCGAGCAGGTCGGCCTCGATGAGACACTGGGTCTCGAGGGCGAGATCGGTCAGATCGCCCTGATAGGAGTGGTGTTCGATCGAACGACACACCTGCTGAATGAACGACTCGGGATACTCGCCGTGGGACTCGAGGTACTCACGGGCGACGCGAGCGCCGGCTTCGGCGTGGAGTTCCTGATCGGTCTCGAGTTTGGCGACGTCGTGAAAGAGAGCGGCGACGCGGGTGACGTCGACGTCCGCGCCCTCCTTTTGTGCGATTTCCGTCGCGAGGTCGACCACGTTGAGGATGTGGTTGTGGCGGTACTCAGCGGAGTGCCAGGGATACCAGCGCATCCGGCCACCTTCATCTTCCTTCTCGACGCTTGCCGCGAGATATTCGAAGACGAATCCTTTCATCTCCTCGAACTCGGCGTCGGTCACCCTGGTCTCTTTTATTTCGACGCCCACGATAGATCCCTCCGCAGCAGACGAACGATAGTCATTACTGGAATGTTCGGTCGTTTCGCTCTTTAGCCTTTGGTTCGGTCCAGTTTTGGGCGATCTGACAGTCATGCCGTCACAACTCCATTCGATCACCGACCCGGGCCGCCACGGAATTCCGTCGCTGCACCAGCCGATGGAAACAATTTTCCGTTAAAGTCAAACAGTCGGCTCGGAAAGAGGGTGGTATGAGCAGCGAACAGGAAGCGGAGTCGATTCGGTGTCTCGTCGCCAAAGTCGGCCTCGACGGTCACGACCGCGGGGCACACGTCATCGCACGCGCGTTCCGTGATGCCGGCTTCGAAGTCATCTATTCCGGACTGCACAAATCGCCCGACCAGATCGTCCAGGCCGCCGTGCAAGAGGACGTCGACGTCCTCGGCATCTCCATTCTCTCGGGAGCCCACGACACGCTCGTCCCGAAGATCATGGACGGCTTAGCGGAGTACGGTGCCAAAGACGACACGCTCGTGCTCGCCGGCGGCGTCATCCCTGACGAAGACCGCGAGGGACTCAAAGACGACGGCGTCGCGGCGATCTTCGGCCCCGGGACCTCGATCGAGGAAACCATCGAGTTCGTCCGCGAAAACGCGCCGCAGCGATGACCATGGACGAAGCCGACGAATCGCTACTCGAGGCGCTGCTGGCCGGCGAACACCGCGCACTCGCCCGGGTTATCTCGAAGATCGAGAACCGGTCGCCAGGCTATCGGGACCTCGTCTCGGAGCTCTACGCCCATACGGGCAACGCCGACGTGATCGGCATTACCGGTTCGCCGGGTGCGGGCAAGTCGACACTGGTCGACAAACTCGCCGAGGCCTACCGCGAACGCGGCGAGACGGTTGGGGTCATCGCGATCGACCCTTCCTCGCCGTTTACCGGTGGTGCCGTACTGGGCGACCGCATCCGAATGGCGTCGACCGTCGGCGACATGGACGTTTTCGTCCGCTCGATGAGCGCCCGCGGCACGCTTGGTGGGCTTTCGACGGCCACTGCAGACGCCGTCAAGGCGATGGACGCCTTCGGCAAGGACAAGATCATCATCGAGACCGTCGGTGCTGGACAGAACGAGATCGACATCGTTCGGACCGCCGACACCGTCGCCGTCCTCGTCCCGCCGGGCTCGGGCGACGACATTCAGACGCTAAAAGCCGGCATCTTAGAGATCGCCGACATCTTCATCGTCAACAAAGCCGACCGCGAGGGCGCAGATCGGACTGTCCAAGAACTGCGTGAGATGGTTCACCTCGGCGAAGAAAGCGGGCTCGCCGGTAGCGCTGGCCACCATGGCGTCGATGCGATGGACGGCGATGGCGCGGGCTGGGACGATGTCGACGAGAGCGGTGACGACACCGACGACTGGACCACGCCGATCGTCGAGACGGTCGCCACGAAGGGGACCGGCGTCGACACCTTCATCGACGAACTCGGAAACCACCGGTCGTACCTCGTTGACTCTGGAACCCACGCCGAGAAGGTCCGCCAGCGATACGCCGAAGAAATTCGGACGCTGCTGCGCGAGGATGTCCACGCGCTGCTCGAGGGCGAACTCGCCGACAGCGGCGGCATCGACGACCTCGCCGAAGCCGTCCGGCAGGGTGAAACCGATCCCTACTCGATCGCCACCGACGTGCTCGCACCCGTCGAGGCCTGCGTCGAGAATCTGGCCGCCGACGCGGACGACTCGAGCGCCGAGTAGGCCGGTCACTCGAATCGCAGCACCCGGCGCGGTTGCTGATCGATGTGCCGGTTGCAGCAGAACGTGTATCTGAACCTGAACTCTAAGGCCGTCGCCGTCCTACATCCTTGTATGAAAGCCCGAAGAGTCCTCGGTGCAGCCCTCGGAACTGTCGGTGGGGCCATCGTCGGCAATCGTCTGCTGAAACGGCGTGCCGGCGACCTCGAGAACCCGCTGGTCGGTATCGAACGAACCTATCGCTGGCGAGGGATCGAGACGACCTACACCGTCGCTGGCGACCCGACTGATCCGGACGTGCTCTTGTGCCATGGGATCTACGCGGGCGCAAGCAGTTACGAGTTCGAACCGATCGTCGAGCAGTTGGCCGAGGACTATCACGTCTACGCGGTCGCCTTGCCGGGCTTTGGCCGCTCCGAGCGACCGCCGCTGGTCTACGCGCCGTCCCTGTATGCCGAGTTCATCCGTGACTTCGCCGGCGACGTGACGGCGGACCCGATCGTCGTCGCCTCCTCGTTGACCGGCTCGTTCGCGGTCGATGCCGCCGACGAGACCGACTTCCAGCAGCTGGTGTTGATCTGCCCGACCGACGAAACGGCGACAGAACGGCCGTGGCTCCGAACCCTGCTGCGGACGCCGATCGTCGGGACGACGCTCTATAATCTGCTGGCGAGCAAACCCTCGATCCGCTACTTCTACGATCGGGATGGGTACTACGATACCAGCCGGATCGATCCGGAGATGGTCCAGTACACCTGGGACAGCGCCCACCAGTCCGGCGCGCGCTACGCTCCCGCTTCCTTCGCCGCGGGCACCCTCGATCCCGAGTTCGACCTTGCGACCGAACTGGCCGTCCTCGAGACGCCGACCACACTCGTCTGGGGCCGCGATGCGGGCCTCGTTCCGCTTCGAGATGGGCGCGACCTCGCGGCGGCTGCCGATCTGGATCTGGTCGTCATCGACTACGCGACGCAATTGCCCCACGCCGAACATCCCGACGAGTTCGTCGAGTATCTGCGTGCGGAACTGCTGGCTGTCGGCATCGACGAGTAGTCGACCGTCGACGAGCTGGGAACTGCGGCTCGTGCTGTCTGCTAGCCATGAAACGCACCGACGGCCGCGAACCGACTATGCCGGTCGGAATCCGATCACGCGCTCGCCGGTCGTCTCCGAAACCGTGATTTCGAGTTCGACTTCGAGTCCGGTCTCAACTGCCTCGGGATCGATCCCCACAACTTGCCCGGTGATCCGCACGGGACCGACGTTTACGATGGCAGTCGCATACGGGGCGTCGTCTTCGAACGCCGGTGTCGGAACGTGCGTGATAGTGAACGTCTCGATCTCGCCGGGTTCGGGGAGGACAACCGCCTCGAGATCGGTCGCGCCACAGTCAGGACAGACCCGCCGCGGGGGCAGGGAGCCGTGGCCGTTGGGACACTCGAGGTAGTAGGCGTCGCCGGTTTCGGCAGCGTCGAGCCACTCGTCGAAGCCGGCGTCCGCGATATCGTCAGCGTCACTGCGCTCGCTCATGCGACCACCTCCAGCGCATGCGCTGGCGTCATCGCGATCGCTCGGCTCACGCGGCCACCTCTAGGACGTGAACCATCGCGCTCGCAACCGTCCCACCCGCGTTGTGGGTGACGCCGGTCGTTGCATCCGCGACGTGGTCGCTGTTCGGATGCGTGCCCGCAAGCAGCGTCGCCATCTCGGCGACCTGAGAGGCACCGGTCGCGCCGACCGGGTGGCCCTTCGCCTTTAGCCCACCCGAGAGATTGACCGGCAACTCGCCGTCGGCAGTCGTCCGCCCGTCGCGGGCCGCCGAAATCCCCTCGCCGATCGGCTCGAGATCGAGCGCCTCGAGTGCGAGCACCTCGGCGATCGTAAAACAGTCGTGGACCTCTGCAACGTCCACGTCGCCCGCATCGATACCGGCGTCGGCATAGGCCTCTTGGCCGGCCTCGCGAGCGGCCGGCGAGCGTGCGAGATGCTCACGGTCGTGCAGTGCCATTCGATCACCGCCCTGCCCAGTCCCCGTGATCGCGACTGGTGCCTCGAGGTCGTGGTCTGTAGCGTAGTCTTCGCTGGTCAGCAAGAGCGCGGACGCGCCATCGGAGATCGGACAGGCGTCGTAGAGTCCGAGCGGTTCCGAGACCAGCGGAGCCTCGAGCACGTCGTCGACCTCGATCGCACGCTGGTACTGGGCCTTCTCGTTGGGGAGCGCGTTGTCGTGATTCTTGACGGCGATATGGGCCAAATCTTCGCGGTCGCCGCCGAACGCGTCGAAGTAGGCTTGTGCCATCAGCGCGTACGCGCCAGGGAAGGTCGTCCCGGCGCGCACCTCCCAGAGGTCATCCGCGGCGATCGCAAGCGCCTCCGTCGCGCCCGCGGTGCCGAGATTGGTCATCCGTTCTGCGCCGCCGACGAGGAGCACGTCGTTTTCACCGGTACGGATCCGCTTGACCGCCTCACGGACCGCAACGCCGCTCGAGGCACACGCGGACTCGAACCGGGTCGCGGGTGCTCGGACGCCTGCGGCTTCGGCCATCAGCGGCCCCTGATGGCCCTGATGTTCTGCGAGTTCACCCATGAAGTTGCCGTAGAAGACGGCCTCGACGTCGTCTCGAGACACGCCGCTGTCCTCGAAGGCAGCGATGCTTGCTTCGGCGAAGAGATCCCGTCCAGTCCGCTCGGGACTGGCTCCGAACGCTGTTAACCCTGTTCCTGCAACACGCACGTTAGCCATGTACACACATACTGGATGGTCCCGTTAATAGTCCGCGGTTACGGAGCTGTTATCACAGTCGGCGATCGGCTCCGGTCTCATCCAGCGAGTAGGTGTGCAGTGGTGTGATCTGTGCGTCGCATCGGAAGCGATGAACGCGACGGCTGATGACACTCATGACGAACTGCTTGCCGTCGATCGCTGTCAGAAGCGTGACGGCCGTCTTGATCGGGACAGGAAAGTGCTACAATACGTGCGATGACAACGTATTCAGGCGTCTGTGCGGAAGCTGGACGATTCAAGACCCGTCCTCTGCGGTGTCGAACCCTGGTTACGGCGGAGAAATTCGAGTGGACTCGCCGGGCGGGCAACTGGAATCCTCGGCCATGGTCAATCGCAGTACGGCGGAGGTGTCGGAGCATGAGCCGATTCTGCCCGCACTGCGGTGGTCGGATGGTGACCCAGACCTCAGCCGGCGGCCTCCCCCGTCGCGTTTGTGAGAACGGACCACACGATCTTCAGGAGGTGTCTCGAGGCCGATGAGCGCCTTCTCAGAACCCACTGATGGCGAACCCGTCGACTTCCTCGAGGAACGCGACGGTGAGACCGAGTCGTGGGCTCGAGCGGATCCACGTGAGGCGCTGATCGAGCCGTTCGGTCGGTTCGGTTACAAGGTGACGCTCAGAGATGGCGAGAGCGTCCACTACTGCGCGCTTGGCCTCGAGGACGACGAGTACATCGGTCGGTGTGACTGCAAAGGCTGGCAGTACCACGACGGGCCGTGCGCGCATCTCTGTACGCTCCGGAAGGCCGACTTCATCGGACTGATCGACGTCGAAGCGACCGACAGTAGCCCCGACGACGAACATGAGATGCACCACGCAACCGGCGAGACGCTCGAGGGAGAACCACACGACGCGGCGATCGAACGGACACAAGACTACGAGCGGGAGATGGAGGGTCGCGCATGACTCGCGCACACACCCGCGCGATAGCCCTCTCCGTAGGGATCCCCACCCCCCTTGCATACGAACTCCGAACCTCGACGCCGTCTGCGTATTCACCCGATATGCAAACCGGGGTGAACCACTGATGGCCAGGATGGATCACAACCCCTCGAGCCGCGTCTCGTTCGGCTGTCCCGACGACCTTCTCGAGACGCTCGACGAGATCGCCGAGCGCGAGGACAAGAACCGAAGCGAGAAGCTCCGCGAGCTGGTGCAGAAAGAAGTCGAGGCGAAAGGCGACCTCGACGAACCCCAGCCGATCCTTCCCGACAACGAACGGCTTGCTGAAGCCTACCGGCTGCTCCACGAACGAGCGTCTGCACCCCACAAGATCAAGCGCCGCGTGAAACTCGAGACGGCGAAGAACAAGCTCTACGACAACAACACGCCAAAGGCGGCCGTTCTCGAGGAGATCATCAAGCCGCTCGAAAGTCTCGGCTATGCTTCGGTCGAACCAGGCAACCAGAGCGTGTGGATCTTCGTTCGACCGATGCGCTACACCGACGGTGAGGACATCGTCGAACCCGGAGAAAAAGCACTCGCGTAAGCCGGTCTCTTTTCTTATCTTCTCGAGGGGTTGATCGAGCGGACGATCCCGAGCAGCGTCGGATTGGAGATGTCGATCATCCGAGTGGCCCTCCCATACCGATTCCCTTACCGCCGGAGAACAGACCTTTGATTTCGCCAGTCTTGAAAACCAGCGTTACATCGTTCTCCGTGCTATTTACTTCGGTACTCACAGGCTGGTACCATGTGTAATCGACGTTTTTACGGCCAGATTCGCCAATTAGGATGAACTCGCTGTACCTCTGCTTGAGCGTGTAGATGGTAAACCGTCCCTCATCGTCGACACGCCCGCCTGTGGGTAGGTTCTCCTGCGAATACAGCCAAGCAGCGTCTTTGATGGGCTCTCCGTTCTCGTCGACGACAACACCGCGCAACTTCCGAAAGTACGCGGTGGGGAGCATTGTGCCGCCGGTTCCACCTTCGGCGTTCATCCCGGTGATGTTCTGTACTGGATCGAACTCGCGGGCAAGTCGCGTCGTCGACGTCGCCGAGGACGCGGCAGCCTCGTCTATTCCAGCACCTGATCGTGTACTCGAGGCTCTGGTAGCAGTTCCCGAGTCATCGGCGTTCAGCCCGGTGATGTTCTGCACGGGATCGAAGCTCGAAGCGAGTCGTGTCGTCGACGTCGTCGAGGTCGCGGCCACCTTGTCGATTCCAGCGCCCGATCGCGTACTCGAGGCTCTGGTAGCTGTTCCAGAGTCTCCGGCGTTCAGCCCGGTGATGTTCTGCACGGGGTCGAAGCTCGAAGCAAGTCGCGTTGTCGTCGTACTTGAGCCACTTACGGCCCCGTAGCCGCCCGATGCCGCGCTGAACGTAGCCATTTATTCGTACCTCAATCCGACGCTAATTGTGTTGGATTTCCCCGCGCCCGACTGTTGCATGATTCGGTAGTCAGTGGCGTCGTATGTGACGATATCGCCGTGTGCGGCACCTTCTTGCTTATCGTTCGGGATGGCGTCTTCGAGGAACGCGACGGGAACGGTCTGGCTGTTAGTCTGGTAGATCGTCGGGCGACGGAAGAAAAACGTATCATCTGTACTGTCGGGGTTGATGATACCCCAGTCGCCCGATTCGATGTTTCCGATCGACGTACCAAGATATTCGATGGATGGGCTGTCAGAGATGTACGAGTTCCAACCGTAGCCTGTTTGCATCCGATCATGGTAGCTGTCGCCTTGCCAGAAGGCCCACGGGTCTTGTCCGTCGTTCCAAAACTTGGAATCGACATACTCCAGTCCGTACGCCGACGCCATACCGTTGTTACCGTCGCTCGTATTCCACGCCGAAACGTTCAGATAGTCGTTTCCGGCGCTGATGAAATACGTGGCAGAGAGTGATCGGGCATCAATGGCTGTACCCATATCGGTGGCGAATAGCCACGCGCCCGTTTCGGACGTAGACCAGCTGACTCTGTGGTTATTGAAGGAATCAGACCGGTGGTTGCCGATGTCTGCAGACATTGGGTCATTGCCCGTAACTGTAGTCTTCCCAGCTGGATGGTGGTCGGTACTGTTCCAGTCGTTCGAGAGAATGAACCGAACGCCATGGACGTCGTCATAGTCGGAGTCTGCTGCGTGCTGGTTTCCGTCGCCGACGAACATGAGCAGATAAACGCCCATGTTGGTATTCTCGAAAACACGCCCGTTCTTGTCCCACGAATCGGACGCTCCGTCATTGACGATGGTTGTATCGGCGTCACTCCATGCGGAGAGACCCGAAAGGGTGTTTGCGATATCGTCGATAAGCGATGCAACCGTTGACTGCTTTTGTGCAACTGTAGCCATGTTACTGAAGTGCTAAGACCTTGATTTCGGTGTCGTTACTGCTGTCGCTCGGCTTTCGAATCCAAACGCTCGAGGCGTCGAGGCCACCCTCGGGGGCGATCGTAAACGGAGACTCGCTCGGTGTGAGCGGAATCTTCCGATAGTCTCCCTCCGAGCGGAACGCGACGTAAACCGGTTCGTCGAATCCCCAGATTGTCACGGATTTCGCCGGGAACTGCCAGTTAAGACGCTCTTCGCCTGTCGACACCACCGGCAGCGGCTCTTCCGTTACGAAGTAGCCAGCTTCCTGGTTGTCATCCGGCTGGTGGTCGATCGCCTCGAGGGCGTTCTCGCCGCGCTGCTCGAGCAGCAGGGCGAGCAGGAGTCGGTTGGTGTCGTCCTCGAGGAGATCGTCACCCCACGACGTTGCCTCAAGGCCGTACTTCGAGAGGATGCGCTCAACCTGGCTGTTGGGTCCGATCGACGAGCCGCCGACCATCAGGCATCCCCCTCCTGTTCGGTACCGCCGTCGGTCGCAACCGTCCGGACATCCCGGCGGAGTGCCTTCAGCGTCTCCGTGTGCTCGTGAATCGCGTCGAGCCACTCGCTGCGTTCATCCCGTCGCTCGCCGCGTTCTTCCCGATAGAGTTTCCACATGAGTAGGAACGCGACGGTTGGGAACCCGAACTGGTTGAGCAGGGTGATCGGCTCCATTTAGATCAGCCCTCCGGCGAAGTCGGTCGCTCCGTCGACGAAATTGCCCCCGGCGTCGGCTGCGCCATCGACGAGATCGTCTCCGGTGTCGACTGCACCATCGATCACGTTGCTCCCGGTATCGGTTGCACCGTCGACGAGATCGCTGCCGGCGTCGGCTGCATTGTTGACAGCATCGTCGCCGCTCGAGAGGAGGCCACCGAAGAGATTGCCGCCAGCATCGGTCGCATTGTCGACGGCGTCAGTCGACCCACTCCAGATGTTACCGGCGAAGTTCGTCGCACCATCGACGAGATTGCCGCCGGCGTCAGCTGCACCATCGACGGCGTCGTCACCACTCGAGAGCAAGCCGCCGAAGAGGTCACCACCGGCGTCAGTCACACCGTCGACGGTGTCATCGACGAAGTCGCCAGCGCCGTCTGCAGCGTCGGTCGAGCCGCTCCAGATGTCGCCAGTAACGTCCCCGACGAAATCACCAGTGCCGTCCGCGACGTCGGTTGCACCACCCCAGACATCGCCGATTGCACCGCCGATTCCGCCGGCTGCATCGGTCGAGCCGCCCCAAAGGTCACCGACCGCATCACCGACACCGGCTGCGGCGTCGCCGGCCCCACCGGCTGCGTTGGTCGTTCCGCCGACGATGTTGCCGATCGCGCCGCCGATGCCGTCGACGGTCTGGCCCGGCCCGCGAGTCATGTTCAGAACGCGATACACGACGTAGGCGAAGGCGATCGCACCGACTGCCAGCGCGATGTTGAAGCCTTTGCTGTTCTCGGCTGCTTGGCCGACGTTATCCGAGACGTTGCTGACGGCCTCGGCGGCGGGCTCAGCGATGTCATCGGCATTTTCCGCTATGTCACCGGCTTTGTCCGCTGCCTCGCCAGCAGCGAGCGCGGCTGCAGGTCCGGCCATCGGTTAGCTTACCTCCATTCCGATATTGTCCGTGGGGCCCGTCGGCAAGATCGTCGCGACGAGCCACTGCGTGTGTCCGATCATGCTCGAATCGTGACGAAGACCAGCAGCACCACCTGCAGCGCAAGCAGGCCGACCATGAGGTCGTCCTGCGTCCACTGCGTGCCGTAGACGAGCCGCTCGGTCGGGCTCGCCGGGGGCTGCTGAGGTTGGTTCGGGCTCGAGGTCGCGGTCGTCGACGATGTCGTCGCCGTGACGGCCACCTCCCCCGGCCCGGTTCCGTCCGAAAGGCCACCCTGCATGGTGGATCACTCCCGAACTCCGATCATGTCCTGCTTGACGGCCGCACCCAGGCCCTCGATCCGGGCCTCGGTCTGGTACCGCGGCAGCGACAGCAGGGCATTGCGGGCTCGAGGCGTGCCGTTGGCTCTCTCGGGGGCCTCGAACGCGACGGTATACGGTGCGTCGACGACGACCTGCAGTTTGAACTTCCGCGGCAGGTACGGCTGCAACGGCGTCCGCTCGAAACCGAAGCGAACCTCCTGTTGTGCCTGGTCGCGAGTGTGGAGAATCGCCGTCTGTGCCTCCTTGAGCGTCTGGTTGACCTTGCCGCCTGCGCCCGGTGCGGTCTTCCGGATTTCGACCGATGCCGGGTCGCGAGCGATATAGAAGACGTCGAGGTCGGTGTCGGTGCCCGTCGACGTGTAATCGAACGAGCCAGCAGCGTAGTCGACGCTGTCCGGTTCAACGACCGTGCCATCCTCGTAGAGCACGAACGATTCCGTCGACGGCGAGTCGATCGCGTTGTGCGAGAGGTCGAACGTCTCCTGATCGTCCGCCGTCCCGTTGGTAGTGAAGTGCTCGTACGCCGGTAGCACGAGTCGAAGCTCGCTGTCCGGATCGTCTCGGAGTTGCAGCGGCCGTCCGAGCTTGGTTTCGGCGACAACCGACGCCTCGCCAGGGGTGCCTTCTTGAGTGTCGAACTCGCGGAGGGTGAGGCTGCCGGGAACCCAGTTTGCCGACTTGAGCTTGCGTTTGATCGCCATTACTCGAGATCCACCTCCGCGAGCGCCGACTCTTCAAAGTAGATCTCGCTGTTGGTGTGGTCGATCTGCGCGGACGAATCGACGAGGATGTACGCCTCGTCGATGTCACGCACCTCGAGCTTGCTACCCTTGAGCTGGTGCTTGACGGCGTCGACCTTGCGCTCGTCCTGCTGGTCGGAGACGCTGTTCTTGATGTAACTCGCGATCGTGGCCTTGGGATCCGAGACGACCTGGATGCTCTCGTCGGTCGGGGACTTGTAGCCGATCGCGATGCGCGTGTTCGCTGGGAGCGGATTCCCGTTCGAGTCGTTGAACTTGCCGTAGATCGGCAGTCCAGATTTGTCGCCGACGCTGACGGCGTTCCGGATGAGAACCCCCACACCGTCTTTGGGGCTGATCGTCAGGACCGGCGTCAGTTGATCGGTGATGTTCGTCTGTGTGGTGACGTACTTGCTCACGTCACCGAGGGCGGCGTACAGCGAGAGGCTCATTTACGCGAGCACCTCGTTGATCATCCCCTGCGCGTTGAAGCGCTCGGCAGCTTCCCGGACGACGAACGCTCCCGAGCCGAGCGTGAACGCTCGGTTGCTAACGACCGTCTCGCCGAGCGCCATCCCACCGAGACCGAAGATCTCCGAGGGAAGCATTGTGCCAGTTGCCGTGTCGACGAGGTACGGAGCGAGGTAGCCGCCCGCGACCATGCCGACATCCATCCACACGTCACTGTCAGTCAGAGCCTGCGTGGCCTGATCGAAATTCATCGCCATGCGAGTCCGACCAACCGGCCGAATTCGGATATAAGAGCGCGTCAGAAACGCAGTCAGGCGGCGCTGGTGGTGATGATCCGCGGCAGTCCGCAGCGGACCGCTGTCACGGTCGCGACCGATGTCGTCTGCGATCGTCCTCGAGGTCCTGCTCGAACTCTGCCATCAGGATGCCGACAACATCGGTTCGTGAGAGATCGTGACCGCGTCGGTCCTCGAGGTGGTCCTGAATCCGTTCGAACTGGTCGGCCTTGCTTCCGCGAAGCGTGACATCGGTGCGCATTTGATTAGTCGTCGAAGGGGTGTTTGATCCGCACTCGGTCGCTGCCGTAGTGTGTGCTGTTGAGCGTCCAATCCCGCGAATCGATACGCTGCAGCGTCGTGTCGTCCGAATAGATCCATTCTGAGCCGATAGTGTTCCCGTCGTCGTCGCTGAACCGGCGGAGCGTGAGCGGCTCGCCGTCGACGAGCAATGCGTCGGGGAGTGTCCGCGGGCAGCGTTCCGCGTCGGCTTTGTGAGCGTCAGCCGGATACTCGACGATTCCTCGGACTTTGTCGAGGTCGTTCCCGCTGCCGAAGCCGCCGAGCATCGACGCCTGACACTGCGAGGCGATGTCTTCGTCGAGTTTCGCGAATCTCTGGGTCACCCACGCGACACCCATCCCGTCGCCGTGCCACGTCGTCGCCAGCGTGTCGATCGCGTCGGGATAGCCGCCCTTCTGCGGTGCGAGTCGATGGGCTTCGTCCAAACCCAGGAACGTGCGTTCCTCGAGTTGGGCCAGCGCCTCGATCGCGACGGCGATTGCCTCGCGCCAGGCGTCGTCAGTCATCCCATCGCGGGCCAGTTGCAGGCTGCCGTTGTCTTCGAATATCTGCCGCCACTGGGACCGTGACAGTTCCTCAGTTCCTGGTCGGAGCGGAAGCCGCTGCAGGAGTCCCGACTCGACCAGCCCGGTGTACTCGTCCTTGTAGTCGACGAGAACTGTTCGGTCGTACTCGGGTGCGTTCCGCTCAGTGTACGCCTGCAAGCCGTACGATTTGCCCCAGTTTGTCCGGGCACCGAACGCGAGATTCATCGGTCTTCGAGTTCCTCCGTGACGTCTTCGATTCCTTGCTCTGCCATCTCGAGGCCGCCGGCGAGGGCCTCCTCGAGGACGGCCCGCTGTCGATCGTCAGGCCACTCGACGACGGCCTCGCGGAACGTCTCGAGATCGTCGATATCAAAGCGAGCCCGGATGTGTGCCGTCGCGAGTTCGTCGACGTCGCCCTCGATGCCTTGCTCGCGATAGCGGTCGGCCCACGTTTCCTTGGTCGTCTCCCACTCGTCGGCAGTGAGGTCGGCATACTGAGCGGCTTCCTCGGCGTTCTCGAGGTCCATCGCCTCGGTGATGTACCACTCAGGGAGTGACTCGTCGATCATCGCGAGCGCCATCGATCGAATCTGCTCGACGCGGTCGTCGACCGATGGAACGCCGTCGATCACATCGATATCGGCGTCTGTTGCCTCCTGGAGGTCGACGACGGCCTCCATGATCCGCCGCTCGCGATGGGCGACGATCGAGAGGAACGCCTCGGCCTGCCTGCTCTGGAAGAACTTCGTCGCGAGGGCCTTGCGTGGATCCCCGCCGGTTGCGAGATTTCGGAGGTTCATGCTTCCACCTCCGGCGTGGCTCCGCCGATCGAGTCGATCGCGCCGTCGAGCATCTCCGCGTCCTCGACGAGAACCATCACTGCGAACAGCGAGGTCATCGCGACGAGCCCCTGACCGGGCCCGAGTTCCGAGCTGCCGCTTAGGTTCTCCCGGTACCACTGGTCCATGTACTCGTCGAGGTCGAGTTCTTTCGCGAGATCGGCGTACTCGTCGATCACTGCCGACCGGTCGTCGACGCCCGAGCCCATCCGATCCTGGCTGATCGCAGCGCCGGCCCCGAGTGCCCGGCAGTAGACGTGACCGACCGTCTTCCGGTCACCCGTGCTGGTACTTTCGGTGGTTTCATCCGGTTCATCCGCCGGGTCGTCGACGTCGACACCATCGTCGTCATCGGTGTCTTCAGTGTCGGCTGCTGCCACCTGTTCGGCGATCGCCGGATCGATCTCGGCGTACGCCTCTTCCTCGAGGGCGTCTTCGGGCTTGGGTTCGTCGCCAGTGTCAGCGGGCCCTTCGAGGTCTTCCTCGTCAACGGCGTCGCTCACTGAAGACCACCTCCTGTTTCACGATCGATGCCGTTGCTGCTTGACTCATCCTCGTCAGGCACCGGGTCGGACGAGTCGACATCGATCGTGTTCGACCGGCGGCGACGCCACAAAAGAATCAGCACGGCGAGGGCAACCGCCGCCCCGATTAGGATCGCAGTTGCCCGGAGATTCAGACCACCACTCGAGGGACTGCTCGAGGCAGAAGAGCCACCGCTCGAGGACCCTTGAGTGGTCCCTTTTTGCTGGTCGTTTGCCTGCTCATCTGACTCCCACGGGTCGGTGCTGTCTGCGGGTTTCACTGGTTCGTCTCCCTGGTCGTCGTTGCTCTCGTCAGTCGAGTCGCTGCTCGAGGGGGTGCTGTCACCCCCTTCGTCGCTGCTTTCTGGCTGCTCGTTTTGCTGGTCGTTGCTGCTCTCGGTTGCTTCGGACTGCTGGTCGTCGCTGCTCTCGACCCCCTCGCTGTCTGCGCCTTCGTTGCTGGTCGGGGCCTCCTTCCAGGCCCCTTGGTCCCTTGCTCGCTGGTGGTCGTCACCGCTCATCGCGTTGATGTGGCTCCTGACCGCCTCCCTCGAGGCAAAGGGCGGTTGGTCGTCGTCCCATTCGTCCGTGTGTTTGTCGCACCCCTCAACGGGGCAGAAGTAGCCTGTCATGAGGTTACCAGTCGATGTCGTCTTTCGTCAGTTTCCGATCGCCCAGCTCGCGGAATGCCGTCGCTGACTCCCCGAGCAGGTCGTTCATCTCGTTGATCGCTGCCGCGGCCTCTTTCGCCTCCGCGACGGCGATCTGGTAGCGTCGCCAAAGGAGGTTCTTCGCGCCGTACAGTTCGCCTGGCGGGTCGTCCGCTTGGGCTTCGGCGACGAGTGCCTCGATGTCGTCTTCATCGAAGCCGCACGCCTCGACGAGGAACTCGCACGCTTCGTCTTCGCCATCCTCGCAGTGGTCGCGAGCGTGGCCGCACTGCTCTCCCTGTGCACCCTCGAGGTCAGCGAGGCGATCGTCGACGTTGGTGTCAGCGTCGAGTCGGTCACCGCGTTCGTCGCGAGTCGCACGCTTGGCAACCTCGCGGTGTTCGTCGACGCTGAGCGTGTGATCGTAGTAGGCGAGCCAGTCGTCGACGCCCTGCTCGATCATCAGCCCCTTCACGCTTCTGGCGTGGGGCACTGAGGTTCGAGAGAACTTGATTGACTCGCGTTCGTGGTCGGTCAGATTAGCCTGACCGCCACGACCACCGCGTTCGGAGCGCCCCGCCGCGGCCTCGATCGTCGCCGTCTCGAGAACGTGGTCGGGAGCGCTCGAGGAGATCACGACGGTCTTGAGCCGGCGGTCGTCGTCACTGCAGAGGTGGTCGGTGTACTTGTCGCGAAACTGGTCAGCCGCTGCTTTCGATCCGAACTCGATTCGCTCCGTCATCAGTAAGATCGGGTGATATAGCGAGCGAGCCGGCAGTTCTTGAGCGTCCGCGAGTGGCCGTCGTAGCCGCCGATCGGCTCACGCTTGTCGAGTGGTGAGCGCTCGAGGACATCCTCGAGGCCGGGCGTGACGTGCCACGACTTCTGGCCGGCTGGGGTGTCAACCCAGACTACGGGCCAGTCGTCGTGGCGGTACCAGCCCGCGGTATCCGGTCCCCAGGTAAGTCGCATCGCCCTCGCGAAGGCGATCGCGAGGAGATTTCGGTCGTGGTAGATCTCGTCGGGAAGCTTCTCGTCAGTCGGTGGCGGGTTGTCTGCACCCATGCTCAGATGGGTCGCTCGAGCGAGTGATAGCGGTCGGGAATATCATAGTCTCGTACTGGTGAGACCAATGTTTAAACAGATTCAGCACCAGTTCAAAACGTAGCCATGCCGATCCATCAGTTGGTACAAGTTGGTCGTACGTCGGGCGGTGTTGTGCTCCCGAAGAGCGAGCTTCGGGCGCTTGGATTGGTCGACGACGAGGGCAACGTGAAAGATCAGCCAGTGCGGGTGACGCGGACTGATACAGGGACGTGGGAAGTCTCAGTGCTTAATCCGAGCGACTATCCACGACCAGACAGTTGAGTGAAGTGCTCTTTTTGAGATATAGACGCAATACAAAGCCAGAGCTCAGCAATTAGAGGAATGGAAGAGTCATAACCTAGGACTCTCCCGTTGATCCTAATCCAACTAGGTATTGGACAGACTAGTTAATAAGAATAACGGTGCAGTGAGGGTAGAGCTAGGGCTCAGCAATTAGAGGAATGGAAGAGTCATAACCTAGGGACTCCCCCGTTGATCCTAATCCAACTAGGAGTGTGATAGACTAGTTAATAAGAATAACGGTGCAATGAAATTCCCTTTTCCTGACAAAGGGGCGAATGCCCCTATAATTAGAGGCCTATTCTTCTGGCGGACCACGCTTCTGAAGCGCCTAAACGGCACTTAGCGTGCTAATGACTTTCAACAGCCAATAGGCTGTCTTCAGTACGTCGCGCGCCTTGTCCAAGCGATCCCACGTTGAAGGATCCTCGAACTGTTTGCGAAGCGTAGCCCACCGCCGTTGGGAACTATTGTCCCCATCTTTAGCGGACATTGTTTTTCAACTCTGCCCACTGTTCGGAGTCCACCAGAGAGGCCTCCCAACGTTGACTGGATTAGGATCAACGGGAGAGTCCCCTCCAATTTCGTCAGACGGTGGGTCTTGACGCCGCCACCTCTCGGAGACGGCTTATTTGAATATTGTTATTGTTTGGAGTTATACTTTATCCATTCGAACAGGCAGACATACCAGTATTAATGGGCTTACACATATGTGAAAAGCCCTCTATTGCTTTCCTGTCCACAGCCATCGTGTTTAAGAAAAGAACTATCCGAAGGATGCTCGAGAGAAGGAGGACTTCTTAGGCCTGCTCGAAGTCCACGATGAAAGTCTTACTACCCAATATTCGGTAGAGTACACCAGGCTGATTACCCTCGGGATCGCCAGCGGGGAAGAATCGCTCTTCAGTATCGAGCGTTATTACAGGTGGTCGGTATCCTGATTGGTCGTCCCAGTCGCGGTAATTCATTGCGTCAGTGGACATCGGTGCGATGGAGTCGATAAGTGATCCAGCAAGTTCTTCCCAGTCGTTGACTCCTTTTCCTCGCCATGCTCCGGGTCCGTTCCCCTCATAGTCACTGACGGGGATGAGAAACGAGCCGTCGCCAAGCTCAAAGATGTAGATGTCATCGTCTACGTCGACACACCATGAGAACGCTTCAGGGACATCTCCTGTGAGACTTCGCACATCCGCTATAACCTGACCCTCAATATTCTCCATATTCCATTGATAGGAAACCTCGCGGATAAGCGTTCTTCAGAGTAGGAAGACGTGTCCGCGAAACCTGTCTTCGCGGACAATTCACCTCGAGATTGGGGTCGATCGCCGTACTGATAACCCCATTCTTCATGGTTTGTTGGGCTAAAAATGAGAATCGAGGACAGCGATGAGACTCAAGTCGTACCCGCAACGTGACGGGAAGCGCGTGTGGTTGAGTGACGATGAACTGCAAGCCGTGATCGACGAGGCGGAGAACAACCGCCAGATGATCGCGTTCTTGCTTGCCGGTCGATGTGGACTGCGCCGCTGCGAGATCGTCCAGATAACGCCCGCTGATGTCGTCGAGACGCCGACCGGGACACACTTGCGAGTATGGGAAGACGTTGCGAAGCAGGAACACTACCGCGAGCCGCCAGTTCCCGATCGTCTGGCGACGTACATCGAGGCCCATACGGATGCTGCCGGGATCGCACCGGACGAGCCGATCGTCGGCGTTACTGCTAAGACGGTTTACCGCTGGGTGCAGCGAGCTGCCGAACGCCTTCAGGCTGAAAGCGGAGATCGTGGCTGGTCGTTCCTCGATGTCCACGACCTCCGTCGGACTTGGGGGACGAATCTGCTCGAGCAAGGTGTGCTACCGTCGGTTGTAATGGACTGGGGCGGCTGGGATGACTGGGAGACGTTTCGGCGGCACTACCTCGGTGAGTTCTCGCCGGAAGCGATCCGACGGGAGCGGGGGAAAGTAAGCTACCTCGAGGGAGATATACCCAGAGAAACGGGCCGTATAACCACTATAACGGGATCAGCCGGTACAAACTCAGATAGTATGAGTTAGTAAGGCCTATTAGCGGTCTATATTCAAGATCTCAGGCAATTGGTCGCTGAAGAACTCTTTGTAAGAGATCACCCCCTCAATGCCTGGGAATTGTTTATTCTTTACTTCCTCAAACACTATCAGGGTGAAACCTTCGTTCGTTACTTCACGGACCTTCTTGATGGTGACATCATCTGCGGCTGAGGCAGTAATCAAGGTCGTACCAGATGCAGTCGCGATGAACCGACGTTGGTTCTCTTTGCTCAGAACTGCTGACGAATCAGATAAGGATTGTCGGAATCGATCCCGCATTGTCGTGAGACAGGAGATATACACATCGACAGTTCCTACGTCATCAGGCTCGTTCTTCTTCTTTATCTGGTATATGTGTCCATTGCCAGCAGAGATCACATTTTCCACAGTAAAGCTCGCTCGGTCAAAGAGGTTTAGTAAATGACTCTGAAGGCTTGATCCTGCACGTTTTCGTCGGGACTGTTGTGCAGAAACACTGATTGCGTCCATAGCAGGATAGATCTTTGGCAATATCTTTTCAAAGTAGGACACAAACCCATCTGTCGACTTGTAGTCTTCTTCAAGCGATGTAAAAAGCGATTGGAGCGTAGCATAGTCTGCATACTCCATATCATCGTCATCATCATTATCGAATGACGATAATGCAGTTTGACCAACATCATAGTGGTTCTTAAGGAAATAAACCAATGTTTGGCTATATACTTGTGACTGATAGTGATTATACAAATCCTGTTCCCTTTTTAAAAGAGACTGGAGTAAATGATCAGCATTCTCTTTTACACTGTCTGGTGTAATTTCGTAATTCTCGTCCTCCCATTTATTAATCGCCTCTTCGGACATTGTGTTTGAGTCTGGCATATGCTCTTCACGGACTTCATCAAGGAGGCCATCACCCTGAATTTCATTTTGGAGAGCATCGACATCAATATCGTCGAGATTCATTACAAATATATTGGACAAGACCATTCTAAATCTTGTTGACTTCTCCTGATCGGATCGGCAGTATCTTGCCTTGATATGAAAAACGGGCATTCATGAGCGATGGACCCTCCTGTGTAGATCTCTTCTGTGGTGCTGGTGGATTCAGTCTCGGTTTTGAATATGCTGGATTCGATATTCTCGTTGCATCAGATTATCATGAGACGGCCGGTAAAACCTATCAAGCAAATTTTGACCATCCATTCCTTCAGGCAGATATCTCCAATTTAGCAGATGACGTTCAGCCACTTCTGGACAAGGGCGAATTTAGTACTGGTGACGTAGATGTCTTAGTTGGTGGGCCACCGTGCAAGGGGTTCAGCATTACTGGTAGTCAAAACGAGGATGATGCTCGTAATACTCTCTTCAGAAGGTACATAGATGTACTCGAGGCTCTGAAACCTGATGCAATTATAATAGAGAACGTCCCTGGTGTGAAATCGATAAAAGATGGTGCATACGTAGACGAGATCATCTCACGCACACGTGATTTAGGATATAATACCCGAATGCTCGAGCTCAATAGTGCTAATTACGGAGTTCCACAACGGAGAGAACGCGTCTTCTTTATTGGCTATCGGGATTCTCACCCAGTTTCCCGACCACGTCGTACTCATATTACCGATACCGGTCAGCAGCGATTAGGATCTGTCTCTGAAACTCGCAGCTGTCAAACAGTTGAAGAAGCAATGAGTGATCTGGCGTTTCTTGGTATCGGAGAGAGCAGCACCGAGTATATGGATATACCACACAGTGATTACCAGCGATTAATGCGCAAGAATCACAGTGGTTCACTCTATAATCATACAGCTCCTAATCATGGTACCCGTGTTCAGGAGCGATTTGAAGCGATGGAGCCCGGGGATAGTATGGACGATCTTCCAGAGAAGCTACAGACGAGCAAATACACTCTTCATCGATTACGTCCAGACCAACCTTCTCCAACCATAACAACCCTACCAGAGGACTTGGTACATTATTCGCGCAATCGGATACCTACTGTTCGAGAAATGGCACGGCTGCAGTCGTTTCCTGACTGGTTTAAATTTGAGGGGCCACGAACGACTGGCGGGAATCGGAGAGACGAGTCACTCCCTCAATATTCGCAAGTAGGCAATGCAGTTCCACCGATTATGGCAGAAGCTCTTGCACGACATGTAAGAGCAACGCTTGAAGGAGATGATCCAGCTAAAGCAGCGGAAGAGCGTCTCGATCGTCTGGACCCAAGTTGACGAATTTGGTTAGATTCACACACTAATAGTATTGTATGCAAGTACACAATCATATTCTCCACGATACACTTCTGTACGGCCTGATGTGACATCTATCTCGATATAACTCGAAAGTAATTAGTACATCTCAATATAGTTTCAGACATGCCGAGCATTTCAGATTATATTCAGGACTTGAACCACCGTATCTTCCTACCGGGATTGCAACGCGAGTTCGTCTGGTCCGAAAAACAGACCGAGAACTTGTTTGATTCCCTCATTAGGGAGTATCCTGTTGGTCTCATAACTCGGTGGGACGTGGCCCATTCCAATGCCGATTATTATCCGTATAAGTTCATCCGAAACTATGCTGACGATGATCGAGCCATTCCCGATCCAGTCAATGAGGAGGGGTTCTGGAAGTACAATGAAGAAGCCGATGAGGAGAACGTTGATTTGAGTTATCTCGTAATCGACGGGCAGCAGCGCCTAACTTCCCTCTTTATTGGACTATTCGGTAAACGACTCAAGTACACCACTGGAAGAGGAGGACGAAGAGAGAACATCAATGATTGGTCCTCCTATGAACTTTGTATTAATCTCCTTGGTCATCCTGACTTTGACGGTGAGAATTTAGCTGGAGACTACGAATTCGAGTTCCGAAGAACAGATGATTATGATGCTAATCACGAGTTCGGGTACGTAGAATCATCTGATGGAACCCAGCGATATTGGTTCCCGCTTCCGAAGATGATGAACGAGAATCGTGAGGTGAGAAACGCTCGAGAACTCCGAAGAATCACAGAGGAAACGCTCAATGATGTTAATCTGACTGAAGATCGACGAAATGAATTGCTAGACATTCGTTCAGAAGTCATCCCGAAGGTTGAATCCAGAATTCTTGATGCTACCCTCCCGAATAAAGATGTGAAGAAGTCTTCATCGGAGATCAAAGAGATCTTCCAGCGTATTAATGTTGAAGGTGAGGACCCAGATCCGCATCAACTCTTGATGTCACGAATGATGAGTACCTGGCCATTTACTGAGCCAGAAGAGAAGCAAATCAACCCCAGAAAGAAAACAAAGGAATGGGTTCAGAGTTATCAGGAAGCATTTGAGGAATATGATAGGAAAATTGACCGGGAACTCTTCATGCGATATTCTGTCTACCTAATAAATGACGTGCTGAAGACACAGCCAGTGAGTAATTTATCAGATAACGAGCTACTCACAATCCGTGGTAAATGGTTGAAAGACGGGGAGAGGTTTTCCACGCACGATACAGGCGATTGTCAGTGGTTCTGTTACAGCCTTGACGCTGCTCTCAAGTCTGTCACAACATTAGGCTTCACGCGAAAAACAATGTCAACAATGCCGATGATCGCGGCATTAGCTAAGTTCTATTACTATAACCCAGATGCCGATCCTGAAGATACAGATAATCTCCAGAATATCTATCGGTTCTTGTCCAAACTTCTTCTACTGAAATCTTCAAAAGGATCACTTGGACGTGTTGAGGCAACGCGTCTTTCAAACTTCCTCCATGAAAATATGGATCGGAATTATTCAGAGTTCCCAGAAGAGGAGGCATTTAGCTACATATTCGACTATCTCGATATCGAAATTGGCGAAGATACCGTGAGAAATATTGTAGAAAATGCAGAATATGACACCGGAACGCGTGGCCGGAACAATATTTTCACGAGCTGGGATGTTGCTGCGATTCTCAACCTCTCAACTCCAGCCTTTGAGTACGCCGATGTAGACAATCTCGAGGTGGATCACATCTTCCCTGCTTCCAGATCGGATCATATCGAGAGGCAAGTCGATTTAGATGAAGATGAGGAATTCAATATTCATCGAATCGGGAACCTTCAGTTGCTTCCCAAAGAAGTAAACCGGCAAAAGAATGACGAACTACCTCGAGATTGGCTGGATACACTTAGTGACACAGAGAGAGCGCAATACAAGCGTGTGAATAGCTTCCCCAATGAGTTCCCAGTTCCAGACAATTATCAAGAGTTTGTGACCAAGCGGGAAAAGAGTCTAATTGAAGAGGTGACCCAACAAATCAAGTCGTAATCAAATTGGTCTGCAGGTGCTCCTTTACTGCCTCAGCAACAGATTTTGCTAGTTTCGGAGGAACCGCGTTTCCTACTTGAGTGTACTGAGGAACGGTATTTCGTCGACGCTTACCACCCGTTGTTCGGGGTCCCTTAAATTCAAATGTGTCCGGGAAAGACTGAATTCTCGCGAGCTCACGGACGGTAGGAATACGCGGTCGAGAATAATGTATGAAATCTTCAGGAAGTGTTGTGACTGTTGGTGCAGGCTTTTTTGGATCCCAACGTTTCATTGAATGTTTTTTAGTCTGATATTCTTCGTCGAGATCGCCCATCTCGTCACCAGGCTCAAACCGCTTAAACCGTTCCCGAACGGTTTCACCGTGATTAGTAGCTTTATGATTGAAGATCTTCTCTGAGCTATCTCTCATCTCTTCTTGATAGTCGGTGGTCGCGCTTAGCTCGTATTCCATAGATTTCTCACCATACCTGAGATAGGAGAGATCGTCAATAGCATCTTCAACAGAGATGTATTCTTCTAAATCTCTGGATTCAGCAGAGCGATCATCATCAGGACCATAGTGCGTAGGAGATGGTGGTTCAATCACCCCTTCTTTCGAAGCGAGGAAAAATACACGATCACGGAGTTGGGGAACTCCGTAATGAGCAGCTCGAAGGGTGGGTGGGTGATCCTCAATATTATAACCGGCGTCCCGAAATGCTCTTATTATCCGCTTTTTGTATTCACCATCCGCCATGTGAAGGATTCCAGTTACGTTCTCCATCACAACTGCATCTGGATCAAAATACTCGACAATATTGATATAATTGGCAACCAGTGAGTTTCGAGGATCATCTGGGTCCATTTTTCCTGCCGTCGAGAAACCTTTACACGGAGGTCCTCCAATGACAACATCTACCTCTTCTGGCTCAACATTCACCCTCTCGGATAGTTCTTGAGGACTAATTTTATCAAGATATACTCCCGCAGTAGTCACGTTCTCTAGATTATGTTCATATGACTCTAAGGCAGCCTCACTTTTATCTGCAGCAGCAAGTAGGTCAAAACCAGCCTCTTGAAATCCAAGAGAAAACCCGCCGGCACCAGCGAAGAGATCAATACAAGTCGGCTTACCCATGACTATTTGATTCATTAAATGATTCATGTATAACCGTTTCGCTAACAGAAGATAGCTGATAGATTGTCGACAATCAACTGCAGAGAACTCGAACTGCCGAGTGGAGTTGGATACTACGTAATCTCGTGATTTGAGTAACGGTGTATCGTCGGAGAAGGCCGATTCTCGGGATCAAGCTTACCGTCAAGATATTCTTCACCCTCACAGGTAATCTCATACATATCGCTATCCTCAAAGATCGGAATAATCAGTCCAACCTCAGAGAGCATTAGACACCGCTCTTCAACTCGCCCGCGCGAAGCGGTGAGTTTTATAACTCGAGACATATGCTCCGGTGTAGACCAGGGATCTTCCGAGAGATGCTCGAGAATCCGTTCATCGAGCGTACACATCCAGCGAGCGGGTTTTCGACTCATTACGATTCAGAGGTTTGGCTTGCAGTTGGGCCGTCGTTCGATCCGTTCCCGTTGAGATAGACCTCGTTTTCAGCGTCGTATTCCTCGTCGAGATACGCTTCTCCTCGATCAGTGATTGTGTATACTCCGTTTCCGAGAGGAGTGAGCAATCCATGCTCTGCAAGTTTCTTGCATCGTCGGGATACTGAGGATGGAGATATACGAATAGCCTCTCTTTCGGTAAGATCCCCAACCCGCCCAGCATCTTCGTCGCGAATGATCTCGAGAATTCGATCATCCCAAATCGTCATCCATGTCCCAGATTGTCTCATCACGTTCTCAGACGGTACAGATACACCTAATCCTCCGCAATTTACTGATTAGACTAAAACTTGACCAATATGCCCGACCGGTGCATTTATGCAATACCACTCTAATTGTGCAGGTGAGGAGCTGCCAACTCGGCTGAAGATGACTCTTGTTGGTATGTGAGGCCGGGCGGCGTTGGAGCGCCGCCCAGAAGGTAGCTCCGGTGATCTGGAATGAATCTCGGAACTTCCGTGGGGCGTGCACCCCACGCACGGCAAGAGGCATCGCCAACCAAAAGGTCTGACGCTCGGTGCGCCTGTGGCGCTCGAGCGACGGGCTACGACGCTCGACGCGAAGAACCCGCCTGTCGAGTGTGTGCAGCGCTCCGCGCTGACGGCGGGTGCGATACGGAAGCAACTGCAGAACCGCAAGCACCGGCTGGCGAACTGGTGGCCGATGGCGGCACCAAGTGGGGCGACCTCACCGGCTTTCAGCGCGACATTCTCGAGGCGATCGCCGGTATCGAGTCGGACGGGATAGATCCCTACGGACTCGCAATCGAGGAGGATCTCGAGGAGTACTACGACGACGTTCTCCACAGCCGGCTGTACCAAAACCTCGATAGCCTGACTGACGACGGGTTCATCGAACGCGGCGAACTCGACGGACGAACGAACAGCTACACGCTGACGACCGAGGCCGAAGCACTGCTCAAGGAAAGTGTCCGCCGGCGTGCTGATGCTTGCGGGCTTCAGATGGCCGCAACCGACGGGGGAGACCGATGAGTGCCGAGCCTGAGACGGTCTCCTGCGCGACCTGCGGGGAGACTGCCCGGAGAACTGCCTGGGGAAAGACAGACGCGGCCTGCTATCGCTGTACCGAGTGCCACGCTGGCGGCCACATCGTTCACACCGAAGACGGCAGAGAACTCCGTCGAGGCGGTGTCTTCCGCAGACTCAGCAACTTCGCGACACGGAGGGTCAGCGCATGAGCGACGACCTCGAGCCGATCACACCGCGCGAGGCGGTCGACCTCTATGTCTCGCACCGCGAACTCGAGGTGAGCGCGAAGACGCTCCAGAACCACAAGTACCGGCTCAACGCCTTCGTCGAGTGGTGTAACACGGTCGGAATCGACAACCTCAACGACCTCACTGGTCGCGATCTCCACCGATACCG
Source organism: Natrinema hispanicum (assembly GCF_900111485.1). Classification (GTDB taxonomy): domain Archaea; phylum Halobacteriota; class Halobacteria; order Halobacteriales; family Natrialbaceae; genus Natrinema; species Natrinema hispanicum_A. The sequence continues at coordinate 171,605 of NZ_FOIC01000001.1, forward strand.
CGTGTGGCGACAGCAAGACGTGAACATCGTCACGCTTCGCGGGCAGCTCGCAACACTGCGCGTCTTCCTCGAGTTCTGCGCGTCGATCGACGCCGTCGAGCCTGGGATGCGCGAGCGGGTGAAGCTGCCGGACGTCGACCGCGGTGACGAAGCGCGCGACGAGATGCTTGATGCCGACCGCGCTCAGAAGATTATCGGCTACCTCGAGCGGTACAAGCGCGCGAGCCGCGAGCACGTCATCATGGCGATCCTCTGGCATACGGGGATCCGCCTCGGGAGTCTTCGAGCGGTCGACCTCGAGGACTACGAGCCCGACGAACAGTGCTTCTGGCTTCGCCACCGCCCGGATACCGGGACGCCGCTCAAGAACCAGAAGCCAGCCGAGCGGGCGATTGCGCTCGACGACTACTACTGCGACGTCCTCGACGAGTACATCCGGTTTCACCGTCACGACGTCGTGGACAAGCACGGACGCGAGCCGCTCGTGACAAGCGATCGAGGGCGGCTGAGTTCCGGGCAGATCCGTTCGGAGGTGTACCGACTTACGCAGCCCTGCATGATCGAGGGCTGTCCCCACGATCGCGAGCCGAAGGACTGCGAAGCCACGGAGTACGGGCACTACTACGACTGTCCGAGCAGTCTCTCGCCGCACACGATCAGGCGCGGGGCGATCACGTACCAGCTCCGCGAGGATATTCCAGAGAAAATCGTCAGCGATCGGTGTGACGTTTCCTCTGAAATCCTCGATCGGCACTATGACCGCCGTACAGACCGTGAGAAGATGGAACAGCGCCGCGACTTCATCGAAGACCTATAACAGGAACATGACTCTCAAGCAAGCAGCTGTCAGCACTGTGGCATCGATAGCCGTCAGAATACCCTCAGGGAACGGAATTCAGCAAGTAGAAGGCCTGAAAAGCCAAATTTCGAGTGGACTCGCCGGGATTTGAACCCGGGGCCTCTCCCATGCCAAGGGAGTGATCTACCCCTGATCTACGAGCCCTCGTACGCATCCCACAGTTCCCGTCGGGTATAGATAAACCCCTCGAATTCCTCGAGCCCCGTCATGCTCACACATTCTCATCGGTTGCCGCTCGATCGGGGTCATCGGCGCTGAAGTCGTGATCGGCCAATTGAGATATCACAGCGGGTTCCGTCCAGGCAGGTTACGAACGCTTTTTGCGGGTTCCCCGACGAAGCCTGACCGATGGCCGGGGATCAGGACCGTGACCGTCGAGACGACGAGCGCACCAGCCGCGGAGACGTGCGTGACACCTACGACCGTATCGCGACCCACTTCGCCTCGACGCGGGAGTACGCGTGGCCTGAAGTCGAAGCCTTCGTCGAGCGCCACGCGACCGACTGCGACACCGCTGGTGTGGGTCTCGATCTCGGCTGTGGCAATTGCCGCCACGCCGAACTGCTGGCAGCCGATCTCGAGTCCGTCGTCGGACTCGACGTCAGCCGCGGGTTGCTCGAGACGGGCCGCGAGCGCGCGCTCGAGCATGACTTCGATGTCGCACTGATTCAGGGGGATGTGGCTTCGCTGCCGTTGGGGGACGACACCGTCGATCTCGCCGTCTACGTCGCGACGCTGCATCACCTGCCGACCCAGCGCGCTCGCCGGGCCAGTCTCGACGAACTCGCGCGGGTGCTGGCGTCCGACGGCCGCGCGCTCGTCAGCGCGTGGTCGACCGCTCACGACCGGTTCGACGAAACCGATGGCTTCGACACGATGGTCGAGTGGACCCTGCCCGGTGGCGAGACGGTCGATCGCTTCTATCACATCTACGCACCCGACGAGTTCGAAACGGAGCTGGCCGAGAGCGACCTCTCGGTGCTCGAGTCGGAGGTCTCGAGCGGAAACTGTTATGCGACGGTGGCAGGCACGGAGTCGACACTATAGTCGACCGCGGATAGCGCCTCGAGACGCTAGTTGTCGGTTGATGATCGGCTGACGGCGGCGGCACTCACGGGCGGGCGACGGATCGGAAAAGGAAGAGCCTTAAACGTGGAACGAAAACCGGAGAATGCGCGCGGATGGTCTAGTGGTAGGACCTGAGCCTTCCAAGCTCATGGCCCGGGTTCAAATCCCGGTCCGCGCATTTCTGCTGCGAGCAACGTCACAAGTAACATCGAGTGTCGCTCTCTTCACATCTCGAAGACCAGAGCGGGCAGACTCCGTGGATTGTAGTAAGCTGCGTTCCAAGACCGCCCGTGGAGTACGAACTGCTCGGTTGGCCACCCGACGGCCCCAAACTCCGGCTCGATTACAAACGGTTCAGCTATGCCGGCAAATTCGTCATGACGAACACCGGCAAGGCGGTGGCGCGGTCAGCGGACGGCGAGATCGTCGCGGCAGTCGCGTTCAACGAGGATCGCACCGATGCGGACACGCTGTGGCTGCGCTACGTGACCGTCGACCGCGACCGGCGCGGCGAGGGGATCGGTCCTACACTCTGCCGAGAAGTCCGCAATCGGGCCCGCGAGCGTGGCTATGAACGGCTCCGGATCGCCGTCAACAATCCCTTCGCCTACGAAGCGCTCTACCGGGCCGGCTTTGCCTACACCGGTGAGACGACGGGGATCGCGGAACTGATCCTCGAGTATCCGACGCCGGACGACGACACTGGGTGGACCGACCGCGAGCGCTATCAGGCCGGACTCGAGGAGTTTCGCGACCGCGATCTCTCCGACGACGAGACAGTGTTTCTCGACACGCGTCGTGACAACGAGCCGCCGGACCGCGAGACACGCGACGAGTGACGGTCAGTGGTAGTCAGATCACTTCGGTGGGTAGCAGCTACTGGTCTGCAGTCTCACTCGGGGAGCGCACAGCTGCAGCTCGAGAGTGGGTGTGAGGGGCGTCGGGCAATATTGTTAATAAAGAACAAGACTATGGGCGTGGTGTGTGCCGGACGCGGAGCGATCACGGTTCGGCTCTGACTCGGTCTACCGCTCGAGTCGACCGCAATCGACTTACGAGCGACTGAAAAAGTAGATCCCGATATGAACGCCACGGGGGAAGCCACCGCCGAGTTTCAGAAGACGAGGTTCACGATCCGGTCGCTCCCGGTTGGTATTGCTCGATTTATCCATAATTTCCCACGGCTCATTCGTGCCAAACGTGCCGACAGAGTCAGCGATCAGTTCGCAGAGAAGATCATGTTAGCGGTCACGGCAGTCAACGAGTGTCAGTACTGTACCCGGTACCACACTGATGTCGCACGCGAAACCGGTATGGAGCAGGAGACGATCACGCAGCTCCTCGAGAACGACATCAGATCGGCAGTCGACGACAATGAACGGCCTGCGCTTGTGTTTGCCCAGCAGTACGCAGAGACGGACGGGAACCCGGGTCGAGATGCACGGAACGCGTTGCGAGAGACGTATGGTCCGGAAACGGCTGCAGACGTTCTCGCGTTCGTCCGTGCGATCTACATCGGGAACCTGCTGGGCAACACCTACGACGCGATCCGGTTTGCACTCGCGCAGCGTGTTCATGCGGGACGACAGTATCTTCGATCGGCGTCGACCGGAATCAGTCGTGTCGTCGAACGGCTGCGCGAGCGGTGTCGAGTATAGTTGCCCGAGGAGTGTGGTTCTGTTGACAACCGGCGGAAACCAGACGCCGGGAATCGGAGGGGAATGGTGAGATGCCCGTGCTCGCACGAAGCACAGTGACACCGCTAGAGCTGCGACCCCGAAGCCTCGAGGCCGCCCAGGTCACCACGTCAACACTGACAGTGCTCTCGTTACTCGCCTCGCAGCAGATCCACGACGTAGTCCCCGAAGACCTGCTCAAGGCCGCCGTACCCGACGTAGAGGATCATCGCCTCGAGTAAGACGACACCAACGAGGGCAACTGCTTGCGCGTTTCCCGACAGGGATTCGATGCCAAACATTATGGGACAGGGTTGGGGTTTCAGTCGTCGGCGACGGCGCTATCCGACGTGGCGGCACAGCGGTTCGGACCGAGCTCGAGTTCGGTCTCTTCGTCTTCGTCTTCGGGTTCGTACTCGCCGGCGTTGGTCGCGATGACCTGCTCGTAGTTCGGTGGCTTCGACGGCAGGTTGTCGAACATATGATCGACGAAGTCCTCTTCGTCCATGCGGAGGATTTCGTTGTTCTCCCAGAGGTAGCCGACGGTCGAGAACATCGGCTGGCCGGGCGTCACGTCGATGTACTCGCCGTCGTTGGTGACCGAGAAGTGCCCCGGCAGGATCTTGACGTCGTTGGGCTCGGTCATGATGACGTTGTGAAGCGTCTCGTACTGGACGCGAGCGCCGTCGCGGGCGTCCTTGTCCGCGAACTGGAGCTCGGTTCGACCGATGGATTCGACGAACAGCGTGTCACCGGTCAGCAGCGCCTCGTTGTCGACGAGGTAGGAGGTCATCCCCGTCGTGTGGCCCGGCGTATGAACGGCCTTGATCTCGACATCGCCGAGTTCGACGACGTCGTTGGGCTCGATGGGGTCGAACTCGAACTGCGGGTCTCGAGTTTCGGCAGGTGCGCCGAGGTGGTATGGCACGCCGAGCTTGTCGGCGAGCTGTCGACCTCGCGAGATGTGGTCGGCGTGGATGTGCGTGTCGAGGACGTGAGTTACCTCGAGTCCGCGTTCGCTTGCGGCTTCGAGGAACTCGTCGGTTGCGCGGGTGACGTCGACGAGTGCGGCTTCGCCGGCGCGTTTCGAACCGACGAGGTAGCCCAGGCAGCCCTTCGAGCGCCGCTGGAGCTGGACGATGACGAGATCGTCGTTTTCGGTCGCAACCGGCACGACGTCGTAGACCATACTCCAGGCCTCCATGCCGTTCTCGACGGTCTTGACCTCGTCAACGTGTCCCTCGTCCTCGAGGTAGTTCGCGAATCCGTTCGCGGATCGGCCCGTCGCACAGATCGTCACGACGGTATCGTCCGCATCAATGGCGTCTTCGTCGAACTCGCCGACGAGTTCGTCGTTGCTCCCGGAGTACTCGATGTTCTTAGCACCGGCAATATGCCAGTCCTCGAAACTCTCGGGAGACCTGGTATCGAAGAGGACGAAGTCCTCGTCGGCGTCGATCATATCTCGCAACGCTTCAGCAGTGATTGTCTCGACCATCGTCACTGTATTGTATATAGTGCCCACGTAAAACGGTTTGAGCGGGGAGAATAATTTCCCTCAAATATCGGGGGTGAGAGGAAAGTGCGGAGGTACCCAACATAATTTCCGCAACTTTGCCCGCGGTTCGGCGCACACGACCCGGAACCGGACTCAAAGCTGACACTGGAGACAAATATACCAATAGCGTCTTTACGCGCAAGTTCTTACTGATATTGTAGGGACAATGCAAACCTCAGACATCGAGGAGGCGCTGATGGACCTTCCGCCGAGCTCGAAATTCATTTATAAGACACTGTCTCGGGAGGGGTCGATGACGCTCAAACAGATCACGGAGGAGACACTTCTTTGTTCGCGGACGGCACGATATGGACTCACGCAACTCGAGGAGGAACACCTGATCGAGGCCGCACCGGCGCTTCACGACGGGCGACAGACCTGTTACAGTATCAGCCATCGGTCGATCGGAAACGACCGCACTGGCTATCCCGAACAGGTCCTCGTTGAGCCGGACAGTGCGCACAAACGGCTTGAAGCGTTCAAGGCGGACGATCCCGACCTTCGACTGGTCGAGATTTCGACCGAGTACGAGGAGGGCCACGTCCCGGGTGCCATCAAACTCGATCCGCGGGAAGACTTCCTCGATGCCGGCACGCGGACGATTCCCAGCGCTGACCGACTCGAGAACATCTTGGGCGAGCGGGGGATCACGCCCGACAGCACGGTTGTTCTCTATAGCAATGGCTACAACGAGTTCGCGGCGTTCGTCTACTGGACGCTTAAGTACTACCGCCATCGGGACGTCCGGTTGCTCAACGGGGGCAAATACTACTGGACCGAGAACAATTATCCGACGACGAAGACGACCCCGACGGTCACGCCCGCCGAGTACGAGACGCAACCGCCGAACGACCACATCCGCGCGTACCGCCAGGACGTCCAGAGTGCGCTCTCGGAGGATGTCTCTATCATCGACGTCCGGTCGCCCGAGGAATACTGTGGCGAGGCCGACGCACCCGCGCGTGCAAGCGGACACATTCCCCGAACCGTAAACATCGAGTGGGAGAGCGTCGTCCGAGAGTGTGGCCGATTCGAGCACCAACAGGTTCTCGAACGACCGTTTGCCGAAGCTGGAATCACCGAAGACGACGAAATCCTCGTCTACTGTAACGTCGGCGAACGTTCGGCCCTGGTCTGGTTTGCGCTCTCGGAACTGCTCGGCTATCCGAACGTCGCAAACTACGATGGCTCCTGGTCCGAGTGGGGGAACCTCGTCGATGTCCCGGTCGAAACCTGCGATTCGACCGACCTGTAACCCCTGTCCTGCTATCCATCCGTCAGCCGCTATAATCGAGTGCCGCCACTGGCGGCCCCACATCTGAACTGACGATTGTCCTCCGATCGGCACCCCGTTGCCGTGAGGACTATGGCTCGGCGTATCGAACAGTCTGCGGTTCCGAAGAGGATTGTAACTAACGGCCATGACCGCCCCCGATGCAATTCCTGGTGGCGGCCAGACCTGGAGTCGTGGCGTTTGTCGCGAGCGATTGCTCCCCCATTTCCGCGTTTCGCCCGTCTGTGAGCGTGTTGATGGCATTCCAGTCAGTTTTCTGTGCGTCGTCGGTGTCGCCGACGAAAGGAAGCAATAATTACGGGTTGTTCACCGCGTGTCTCACGACGGATCGCTTGAGACGACACGCGGATATCTGCCATGCAACTCGGCAGTCAGCGGTCGACCAGCGCGTGATTGGCAACTCCCAGCAATTTTTTCTGTGAGTTTCAGTATGGGAGAACTATTCCCAACTATTATTTCAGCAACCTCAGCATTCAGGTAGTATACGTCTAAAGGCTAGGTGTCTATGGACCATATAGTCGTGCTTGGTGCTGGCGTCGGCGGCACGATGACCGCCAACATGCTCCGTCGTCGATTGGACCGCTCCGACGCGGAGATCAGCATCGTGGACAAAAGTACAGAACACGCGTACCAACCCTCGTTCTATCTGCTCCCGTTCGAGTATATGGAGCCCGAAGATCAATTCCGGGACATCCGCGGGCTCCTCAGTGACGGTATTGACTTCGTGCACTCTGCCGTAACAGGTGTCGATCCCGACACAAAGACCGTCGCACTCGAGGACGGCGAGCTGTCGTACGACTACCTCGTCGTCGCGCTGGGCCACCGACTCGCACCCGAGACGACGCCCGGCATGCTCGAGGGCTGGGAAGAGACCGACTCGGTCTACCCGTTCTATCACTTCGAGGCCGCAATGCAGTTGCGAGAGGCGCTCAAGGACTTCGACGGCGGCACCTTTGTCGTCTCAGTCCCCGACACGTCGATCAAGTGCGGCGGCGCGCCGCTGAAGATGACGATGCTCGCGGAAGATTACTTCCGCCGAAAGGGCATCCGCGACGACGTCGATGTCGTCATGACCAAGGGCAGCGACGCTGTCTTCGGCGTCTCGCCGTATCGCGAGAAACTCGAGGAGATCTGGGCAGACCGTGACATCGAAGCCAACCTGAACTTCACGGTCGACGAGATCGACCACGAAGCGCAGGTTATCTACTCCGAAGAAGGCGAGACCCAGGAGTACGATCTTTACGCGCCCGTGCCACCGCAGTACGGACAGCCGGCACTCACCGACAACTCGCCGCTGACCGGTGGCAGCGAGTACGTCACTGTCGACGAACACACGCTCCAGCACACCGAGTATGAAGACGTCTTCGCACTCGGTGACGGCTGTGACACGCCTAACGCCAAGACGGCCGCTGCAGCGCGCAAGCAGGCTCACGTTGTCCTCGACAACCTCACGGCACACATGGAGGACAAACGCCAGACGGCAAAGTACAAGGGCTACGCTGCCTGTCCGCTGCTGACGAAGAAGGGCAAGGCGATGGTCGCCGAATTCGACTATGAGAACAGCATCTCCGCGCCCGTCGAAAGCCGGATGAACTGGATCATGGACGTCAATATCCTGCCCAGTTTCTACTGGGACTCCTGGCTGCGCGGCTACGACCCACTCCCATAACGATGGCGAGCAACGAACGATCCCTCGACGCCGACGGCACGCTCAGTGACGAAACCGAACTGGCACGCGCGATCGAGGAAAACGAAGCGGAGCTCGCGGAACTGCTCCAGCTGCTCACGGTCGCGGAAGAACTGGCCGCGGACCTGACCCCAGAACTCCGCGAGACCGTCCGTGAGAACCGCGAACCCATCCGTGAGCTGCGCATGGCCTTCGAGCGTGAGGAGACGCTGGTCCTCTTACAGAAGGTCGGCGAAGAATCGGACACGCTCATCGAACTGCTTGACATCCTCGCAGTCTCGAAAGAGCTGTCCGACGATCTCGTTCCGGAGCTGCAGGTCGCGATCCGCGAGAACCGCGAGGTTATCGAGCGCGTTCGGCTCGCCTTAGAGAGCGAAGAGACGATTATCCTCCTCGAGAAACTCGGTGACAACACCGAGACGCTCGCGGAGATGCTCGACTTGCTCGATGCGACCCACGAGCTGGCGATGGATCTGACCCCGGAACTGCGGGACGTTGCTCAGGACAACCGGAACGTCATCCGTGATCTCCGGATGGCCGCGGCGGGCTTTGCGGATGCCCACGAGGACGCCGATGTCGACATGTACGAACTCGGGCGGAACGCGGGTAACATGATCGCGCTCGTCGAGACGATGGGCGATCCGAAGTTCACCAACGTCGTCGATGCCTCGATCGAGGGACTCACGCAGGACGACCCCGAACCGGTCGGCCTGATTGGGCTCACCAAGGCGCTGTTCGACGCCGACGTCCGGCGTGCGCTCGGCCGGCTCCTTGCAGCCGCCCGCGCACTCGGGAGCACCTCAATCGAGGAGTCGGACCGACAGGAACGATAACGTCACAATCGAACCGAGTCGAGGCATACGCACACGCCGATCGCAGGCCGTGTGACGGTGCAACCACGCTTTTTCCGATTCAAACCGACGGCGCACCGTTGTAGCGCCGTCTGAACGCCGTCCTGATCGAACTATCGGAAAATATGCTCTGTATGGTGTAGTATGTTTCTCGAAAAAGAAAATATAGTTGGTAGAAATCAACTTTAATACCCCTAATCCTAAGAGGGTGATGAAGAATGACGCAATCACCCGCTCCCACGGACGAACCGACGACTGACGTACCTGGCATCGGCGATACGTTCCCCGATCTGACCGTCGAGACGAGCATGGGTGAGCGTTCGCTGCCCGACGACTACGAAGACAAGTGGCTCGTCCTGTTTAGCCACCCCGGTGACTTTACGCCCGTCTGTACGTCTGAATTCGTCGCCTTCGAGCAGCGTCGCGAGGAGTTCGAGGAGCTGAACGCCGAACTGCTCGGGCTGTCGGTCGACCGCGTCCACTCGCACATCAAGTGGACGGAGTGGATCGCCGAGAACCTCGATGTCGACATTCAGTTCCCGATCATCGCGGACGATCAGGGAGCGGTTGCCCAGCAACTCGGCATGCTCCACCCCGGTGCAGGAACGGCAACCGTCCGCACCGTCTTCGTCATCGATCCGGAGGGGACGGTTCGGCTACGTCTGACCTACCCAATGGAGATCGGCCGTAACATCGACGAAGTCCTCCGCTCGCTGCGTGCACTTCAGAAGAGCGACGACGACGGTGTCGCCGCTCCCGCTGACTGGCCAAACAACGACAAATTCGGTGACCAGGTCCTCCTGTCACCGCCGGGAACCGAAGCAGACGCTCAGGACCGAAAAGCCGCTGCTGCCGACGACAACGACCTGAACTACTACGACTGGTGGTTCGTCACCCGCGACCAGTAACAACTGACTGATACCCCCAGCGGCACCCTCTGTTGGGTGACCGCAACCGAACCCGACATTACCCAACTGTACTATGATCGATCCAGTCATCGCCAGCAGACTTCAGTTTGCGGTGACGACGATAGTCCACATCATCTTCCCCGTGATGAGTATGGGGCTCGCGCCCTTCCTCATCTACTTCACGTGGAAGGAGATACGGACGGGCGCACAGGTATACGAACAACTTCGCACCTTCTGGACGAAGATCTTCGCGATCAGCTTCGTCGTCGGCACCGTCACGGGCATCGTCCTCGAGTTCGAGTTCGGGACGAACTTCGCGGCGTTTGCGACGGCCGCCGGTGAGCTCTTCGGCGGGCCGCTTGCCCTCGAGGGGATGATGGCGTTCATGCTCGAGGCGACGTTCCTCGGTATCTTCGTCTTCGGGCGTGACCGCGTTACCGACCGCCTCTACATGCTCTCGAGCGTGCTCGTCGGGCTCGGGACCTGGCTCTCGGCCGTCTGGATCCTGGTCGCAAATTCCTGGATGCAGACGCCCCGTGGCTACGAGGTGGCGACAGAGAGTGGCCAGCCGATCATCAGCCTCGTGGACCCGATTGCGGCGTATGCCAATCCACGGTTCCCGTGGATGTACGTCCACATGCAGAATGCGGCGGTTCTGTCGGTTGCGCTGTTTTTGACCGGCGTCGCCGCCTACTTCGTCTGGACGAACCGCGACACCGAGTTCTGGCGCACGACGATGAAAGTCGGCCTTGCCGTCTTACTCGTCACCGCCCCGTTTCAGGCGATCCACGGCGATGCCTACGGCCGCCACGTCGCGGACACGCAGCCACAGAAGTTCGCCGCCATGGAAGCACAGTACGAGACTGACTCTGGAGTCGGACTGAAGCTCGTGGCGATTCCGACGAGCCTGAGTGACATCACCGACCCCCACGCCGACGACCTCTTCGTTATCGAAATCCCGTTCGTCGCATCGTTACTTGCAAGCGGGAACGATCCCAGTGCGACAATAACCGGGTTAAGCGATATCGACGCCGAGAGCCCGCCAGTCGCCATCGTCTTCTGGGCGTTCCGGGCGATGGTCGGCCTCGGAACGTGGTTTATCCTGCTGGCGTTCTGGGGCGGCTACCGATGGTATCAGGGGACCCTATTCGATGACGACCTGCTGGCGAAAGCGTTCATGGGATCGTCGGTACTGGGTATCTTCACCGTCGAACTAGGCTGGATCGTCACCGAGGTGGGCCGCCAACCCTGGGTCATACAGGGCGTGATGAAGACGCATGCGGGCGTCTCGTCGTCATTGACCGGCTCGGAAGCGCTCGCTACACTCGTCGGATTCGTCGGGGTGTATACGGCGTTGCTCGTCCTCTACTGGTACGTCGTCATCCGCCTCATCCGGACGGAGGCTCCGACCCGCCAACCCACGCCGAAACGCGAGACGAACATCCCCGAGGGGGTCGTTCCGAGCGATGACTGACGTCTCGATCATGGCGACGCCCGCCCTCGCTAATGGGCCACTCTTCGGCCTGCCGCTCGAGGAACTCTGGTTCGGGCTCGTGTTCGCCGTCTTCGGAACGTTCCTGTTTCTCGACGGGTTTGACTTCGGCGTTGGCGCGCTGTTTGCCACGCGAACGACCGACGGCGAGCGTGAGCAGTTGCTGGCTTCGATCGGCCCGTTCTGGGACGGCAACGAGGTGTGGCTGGTCGTCTTCGGCGGCATGCTGTTCGCCGTCTTTCCGTCGGTGTACGCGACGCTGTTCAGTCGCCACTACCTGCTGATGTTCGCGATCCTCGGTGCGCTCATCATCCGTGGGCTCGCCCCCGAGATGTACGAACAGCGCCACGACGAGGACTGGCAACGCTGGTGGGGCCGCGCGTTCGTTGTCGGGAGCATCGCGTCACCGTTCTTCCTCGGTGTCTTCGTCGGCAACTGGCTGTTCGGCGTCGAGGGTGTCGCCTCGATTGCGAGCCTGCTGGCTGGTCTGGCCGTCATCGCACTGACGATCGTTGACGGTGCTGCCTTCCTCGGACTGAAAACCCGGGGCGACGTCCGGCTCGAGACGCGGTCACTCGGCCATCTCGCGCAGGTCGTCTACCTCCTGTTGGCAGTCGCGACGCTGGTCGTCGGCAGCCGGTCGTCACCGCACGTCGCGTTGTTCTCGGTACCGACGCTCGGCCTGCTTGGGCTGACGGTGCTGCTCGCCGGTGTTCACGTGGTCGCCGGGTGGGCCGGTCGCTACTACCTGGCCTTTGCGGCCGTCGCGGGGCAGGTGTACGGACTCGTCGCACTCGCGGCGACGCTGCTGTTCCCGCTGATCGACCCGGCGACTGGGCTCACGGTCGCGGACGCGATCGTGTCGCCGCTGTCGCTGAACATAATGACCATCGGCTCGTCGATCCTCTTGCCGCTGATCGCGACGTACTTCATCGTGCTGTACTCGTCGTTCAGTGGCCCTGTCGAAGAGGGCGAGTCCTACGTGTAGGGCTGCTGTCTCTTTTCGGACGCAGGTGACCTCGTCGCTCATGACGCTGCAGTCCGACCGACGATGTGATTGCGGTTATCACTACTGCCCGTCACGACATCTCGAGCGCACGACGGCCCTGTATCCGTCTGTGAATCGGTTCAGGTGGGACAAGAGACGCTCACCGCGTGTGTCCGATGACTCTCCCGCTTACCAGTAGTTAGCAGCACGCTTTCTTCATCTAGAATACGGTGTGAAACACGCGGTACGTACAGCAACCTCTTTTACCGGGAGCATCGGCTGGCGTCTGCGACGCCAGCCTCAACCCCCGGCAAAACCCGTTGATGCCAAACGGCCGCCGTCGCGGGGTTTCACCCCGCTCCGGCGGTCAACCGCTCGCGAAGCGAGCGGACACTACTCACTACCCGCAGCGTTTAGTTCGCGCCAGTCGTTATCAAATCTGGCTGATGATTGCTACGCTGGTGTAAATAAAACACGTTTCCAACTATTGGTACGTTCTCCCATACCCGGTTCTGCGCGTCGTTGCGAGAAAACTCGAGCAGCAGCAGCGACAGCACATCCAGTCTACCGGCCCTCTCCCAATGTACCGCCCCTCTCGCTAGCACTGACTGACAGTGATCCGTATCAGGTACGACAGCTCAGACGACCGGACAAACGTCAGTGACTACTTGATCGCGTCTCGACGGCTGTCGACGTCGGCGACAGCGTCTTAGGTGCGATCGAGGGGTGAGCCGTTTTGTCCGACAGTATCAGGCAACGGTCGCGAGGTGATCGAGTCTGGATTTACACTGGAGCCGATCACGTTCCATGCCACTTGCGGTAGAAGCCAACGCTGAACAGCAACAGGAGCAGTCCGATTCCGATACTCCGGAAGAACGAACCGTAATCGCCGCTAAGATACACTTGTAGCAGGCCGACGCCGACGAGTACCGCGATGACGAGGATCGATAACGCGAGCATCCACGTCGCATCGTCGACCGTATCAGTACGATTCACGGCTGGATCCACCCCGTCAACGGTGGCTGCGGGCAACAGCGGTTGCTCACGATGTGTCTCCTCGAGTCGTCCGCTAGGGTGTTGTATCTAGTTGGCATATGCAGAGTACCGAGGCCGGGGATAAGGAGTGCGGGCGTCAGTGCGTCGTCGCCTCGGGCGAGAGGCCGATTCCCGCCAGCAGGAGGCCAGCGGCGACGATCAACCCGAGGCCAAGTGCCGTGACGATATCGCCGAGTCTGAACATCCAGACGGCTGTGATCAGGCTCGCGAGGACCATCGCGACGCCGCTTACGAACAGGGAACTGTTGTACGGCTTGTGTCCATCGTTCTGTGACATGGGTTGGCTCACATGTGGTACAACGGCCCGAACGCGCTAAAGTGGTGACCTGTTGGACAGTATTGTCTGCTCTAGGGGGCACTTCGCGGTTCGAGGTAATAATTGCGAACAGGGGTCTCGAGTCGGACATGTGTTGTTACGGTCGCTCTCCGGTCAGCTGTACCCAGCCCTTGATCAGTTGGTTCACGTTGTAGAAGATGACGCCGACGGTGAGAAGCGACGTCGCGAGATAGATGAGAAAGCCAACCGGGCCACCGACCGTGGTACCCAGGAGGCTGCCGGTAATGCCGACGACGGTGAGTTCAAACCACGTGACCAGTATTCGCGAGCCGAGTTGCGGGGGTGACTGGTCGCGCTCGGATCGGCGGCGTTCGACGCCGGTACCGGTGCGTTCCTCCTCACGACTCGAGTCGCTCTCGACGGTGCTCGTTCCGTTGCCGTCCGTCTTGTCACGCTCCATCAGTACGATTCCTCCACATCGATCGGTCCGCTGAACGCCGAGTACAGCACGCCGAAGTAGATGAAGATCAGTGGCAAGAGCAGCCCTGCACCGATCGACATGAGGTTGAGCGGGACCGTTGAGACGATTGCCGCGTCGACGGTCAGGCCAACTGCAGGGTCGATGGTCGGATACATCAGCCCGGCGACGATACTTACGAGACTGAACACGAGCCCCGCAGCGGCGACGAACGCCACGTAGTACCGATCACGGCTCGTCGCCACGGCGTACACGCCGGCGAGGATGAGCGTCAGCACGATGAGTGCCACCACGAGCGGCGAGACGAGTGCCGACCGAAGATCCGGGACTGCGACGGCGATGTACGCAAGCGTCAGGACGACTAACACCAGATAGGCACCGAGCGCGCGATGGCCGTCCGTCTGGAGGTCGGCACGGAGCTCGCCCCGCGTCTTCAGCCGAAGGAAGGCGACACCGTCAACGACCGTGAGCGCAACGACGGTCAGGCCAACGACGAGGCTGGGAAGGGTAATGATGGTCGTCGCGCCGACCAACCAGTTGGCGGTGAACATGCCGAGGAAAAACGGCGCTGTGACGCTGCCGACGATGAACGCGCGACCCCACCAGCGTTGCCAGTTCTCGTCGTGGCGCTGTTCGTACATCTCGGGGGCAAGCCCACGGATGATGAGCGCACCAAGGATGGCGAACATCAGCAGGTAATGACGGCTAAACAGGTTGCCGTAGACGGCCGGAAACGCCGCAAAGAGCGCACCACCGAAGACGACCAGCCACACTTCGTTACCGTCCCAGAACGGGCCGATCGCGGCCAGTAACTGCTCACGTTCGTGACTGTCTTCACGGGTCGCAAACAGTAATCCGACGCCGAAGTCGAACCCGTCGAGAAACAGGAACATCGCGAAGATGAAAAACACCAGTCCGAACCAGATATCCGCGAGCGGCAAGTCGAACAACGGGCCGTTCGCGAGCCAGCCGCCGTCAGTCATCAGCGCCCACCTCGTCCGTTGGCGTTTCCGGACGCTCAGTCACCGTAAGATCAGCCGGTGCTGGCGGTCCGCTACGGACGATTCGGGCGACGACGTAGAGATACAACACGAGCAATGCTAGATAGACGACGGTAAAGCCGGCCAATGTCACCGTCGCCTCTGTGCCGGTGAGGTCCGACGAAACGCCGGCACTCGTCTTCATGATGTCTTGAATGATCCACGGCTGGCGACCGACTTCGGTGACGACCCAGCCGAGATGGACAGCGAAGATACCAAGCGGTGTCGACGCCATCAGCGCCAGGTGCAGCAGGTCGTCCTCGAGGAGTTGGCCACGAACCCAGCGGTAGCCGCCCCAGACGGCCAGGAGGATGAACCAGAACCCGAGGCCGACCATCGCCCGGAACGACCAGAAGACGAGGGCGACGGGTGGCTGTGGGCCTTCGAACTCCTCGAGGCCGCGGATCGTCGCCTGTGGATCACCACCGCTGGCGAGCCACGACGCGCCACCTGGGATCCCGATGCCGAAGATGTCTTTCGCCCGAGGATCGAGGAGATCCTCCATACTCGTCGGAAACGCAATGATGTACTCGGGGACGTACGACTCGGTCTCCCAGATGGCTTCCATTGCGGCGAACTTCTGTGGCTGCGTTTCGAACACGTGTCGTGCGTAGAGGTCGCCGTGGAGGACCTGCAGCGGCGCGGTGATGATGAGCGCGATGAGCCCGAACTTGAGCGTCGTCTCCCAAAACTCGACGTTCTCGATCGGGTAGCCCCAGATGTGGTGGCGGAACACGAAGTACGCGCCCAACCCCGCCAGAACGAGCGCCACCGATTCGACGGCGGCGTTTTGCATGTGGACGTACATCCAGATGAATCGCGGGTTCAGGTACGCAGCGAGGGGATCGACGAGCATCACCACCTGCTGGCCGTTTTCGGAGACCAGTTCGTACCCGCGTGGCGTCTGCATCCAGGAATTTGCGACCAGGATCCAGACGGCCGAGAGCCACGTGCCGATACCGACTGCGACCGCTGAGATCATATAGAGGACGTTCCCGACGCGCTGGCGGCCGAAAACGAAGATGCCGAGGAACGTCGCTTCGAGCATGAACGCCATCATCCCCTCAAGGGCGAGTGGCCCGCCAAAGAGGTCGCCCGCGGCTGTCGAAAACACCGCGAAGTTCGTCCCGAACTCGAACTCGAGGACGATGCCCGTGACGGTGCCCACGACGAAGCTGATGGCGAAGATCTTCGTCCAGAACCGTCGCAGCTGCTCGTAGATGGGCTTGCCAGTGCGGATATCCTTCCAGGTGAAATAGATGAGGAAAGGCGCGAGCCCCATACTCATGACGGGGAAAATAATGTGGACGATCGTCGTCACCGCAAACTGCAGCCGGCTTGCAGCAACGGGCTCAAGCATGGCAGGAACGTAGAGACGGCGGCGCTGACACGTCTTTTGTGTGAACGTACCAGAAAGAGTGGGTGGCGTTATATGAACTCGCTGTCATACCTAGAATTGAGTTAGGTCCGAGTTACCTTATAGCTCACCCCTAATTGTTGTCTCGAGAGAGACGTTCTGGCCGCCGGTGTGGCGACGAACTGTTGTGATCCGTTCGTTCGACCGACACAACGACCAGTCGCCAGTCCATAGGGCCGGCTCGGAACTCGCCGACGGGACGAACCGCATCGGAAGCCAACGATTGAAATCCCAGTCGTCCCAAGTATCCCACAATGGGAAACGCTGCACTCCGGGACATCGCTGTCATCGAGGAGATCCCCTTCGATGACATCGAGGGTGTCGTCGCCGTCGACGCCCACAACTGGCTCTACCGATATCTAACGACGACGGTCAAGTGGACCGACAGCGAGACGTATACGACCGCTGATGGCACCGAAGTCGCCAACCTCGTCGGCATCGTCCAGGGCCTCCCCAAATTCTTCGAGAACGACGTGACGCCGGTGATGGTCTTCGACGGCGGCCCCTCCGAACTCAAAGACGACGAGATCGAATCTCGCCGCGAGCAACGCCGCAGCTACGAGGAGCAACTCGAGACCGCCCGTAAAGAAGGCGATGCGGTCGCTATCGCGCAACTCGAGTCCCGGACCCAGCGGCTGACGCCGACGATCCAGGAGACGAGCCGTGAACTCCTTCGGTTGCTCGACGTGCCGATCGTCGAAGCACCCGCGGAGGGAGAAGCACAGGCCGCCCACATGGCCAAACGCGGTGACGCCGACTACGTCGGCTCGGAGGACTACGACGCTCTGCTTTTCGGGGCACCGCGTACCCTTCGCCAGCTCACGAGCAAGGGCGATCCCGAACTGATGGATCTCGAGGCCACCCTCGACCACCACGACCTCACGCTCGAGCAGTTGATCGACGCGGCGATTCTCATCGGGACGGATTTCAACGAGGGCGTCTCCGGCATCGGCCCCAAGACGGCGCTCTCCGAAATCGCCGACCACGGCGACCTCTGGAGCGTCCTCGAGGCCCGCGGCGACCACATCGAGCACGCCGATCGGGTCAGACAGCTGTTTCGCGATCCGAACGTGACCGATGACTACGAGTTCGAGACGACGCTCGAGCCGGACCTTGCAGCGGCTCGTGAGTACGTCACTGAGGAGTGGGGAGTCGACGAAGACGAAGTCGCACGGGGCTTCGAGCGGATCGAAGAAAGCGTCACCCAGACAGGGCTGGACCGCTGGACGTGATCGAAGCGATAAGTGTTCTTGAAAGAAGCGGGTGACTTGAACAGCACCGTCCAAAATCGATGGCCGGGAACGGGCTCCGAGCACCGCGAGGAGTCCGTGATCCGGGGAAGGGCAGGCGATTCACCGACACCGACCGCGAGCGAACCCGAAGGGTGAGCGAGCGGGCCGACGACTGACGTGGAGAACGCTACGCGTTCGGAACGGAGGGAGGAGTGCTTTTGATCAACCTTTTGCCGAGCGACCGAGCAACGCGAGGGAGCGTCGTTCGAGACGCCTTTGGCGTCTCGTGATCACGAAAGGCGCTCCGCGCCTTTCGAACGACAGCGCAAAAGGTTGGTTAGAAGAGGTGCTGATCCTCGTCGAGCAGCTTCGCAGGGCCACCGACGTCCCAGATCGTCGTCGAGACGCCACAGTCGGCGACCGCTTCTTCGACTTGCTCGGCGTACTCCTCGGTGGTGTTGACGTAGACGCTGGCACCGGTGTCAGTCGAGAAGTAGACGGGGATGTCCTCTTCCTCGCGGAGTTCACGAACCGTGTTGAAAATCGCGAGGGTGGCTGGCTGCCAGTAGACCCAGCCCGAAGGCCCGGTCATCGTGGTCGCCGCAAGCGACAGCGAGTCCTGTTCGGCGAGTTCGAACGTGCGCTCGAAGTCGTTGTCACGAAGCGCATCGCGCATCTCGGCGATCTGGCCGTGGATGTGGGCGTTGCGCGCCTGGAACATGTGGCTGTCGGCGGCCTCGCGGTGGGCGTCTTCAGTCTCTTTGTGGTATGGGACGAGCCCGACGACGATCTTTAAGTTCTCGTGGAGATCGGACGGAATCCGCTCGGAGTGACAATCCTCGTCGTTGAGCCCGGTATACAGCTGGGAGAACGCGCCGGTGACCGCTCGAGCGGACGACGCCGAGCCGACGCGGGCGATCGTCGAGATTTCCTGTCGCGAGGCGTCGAGGTCGGCCGCTTCAGCCAGCGCCATCGCGGCGGCTGCAAAGCCAGACGACGACGAGCCCAGCCCGACGTTCGAGGGGAAGCTGTTCTCGCTCTCGAGACGAACGGGATAGACGGTGTGGGCGGCGTCGGATTTCGAGCGGGCCTTCTCGACGACGGCCTCGACGCGTTCGTACGCGCGGCCGTCGAGTTCTTCGCCGTCGACGATGAACGTGTCCTCGTCGTAGTCCATCGAGAACTCGACGGTCGTCCGCGTGTGGCTTGGGGCCGTACAGACGCTGATACTGTCGTGATACGGGAATCGCTTGATGTCGTCGCGCATCCCGTGGTACTTGACCAGCCCCTGAATGGGGTGGGCCATGGCCGTGGCTTTCATACCCTGATAGGTGGCTGAGGGCCGCTTAAAGCTCACGGCATTCGGCTATCGGTCGGTCCTCGCTGTGTCGGCCGGAATCGAACCCGAACGCTGAAACGAACCGGCTGCCACCACACCCCTATGGGCACCCCACGCGAGACGCGGCAGGCACAGGCCGAGACGGTCGTCGACCGACTCGAGGCGGAATACCCCGATTCGACGATTTCGCTGCGGTACTCGAATCGCCTCGAGTTGCTGATCGCGGTGATCCTCTCGGCGCAGTGTACCGACGAGCGGGTCAACACGGAGACGAAGGACCTCTTCGAGAAGTACGATGGCCCCGAAGACTACGCAAACGTAGCGCAGGACGAACTCGCCGAGGATCTGAACTCGATTACCTACTACAACAACAAGGCGAAGTACATTCGTAGCGCCTGTGAAACGATCCTCGAGGACCACGACGGCGAGGTGCCGGACACGATGGACGAGCTAACCGAGCTGTCGGGAGTCGGGCGGAAGACGGCCAACGTCGTCCTCCAGCACGGCCACGACGTGGTCGAGGGGATCGTCGTCGACACGCACGTCCAGCGGCTCTCACAGCGGCTGGGATTGACCGAGGAAGAACGTCCCGAGCGGATCGAGGAGGAGCTGATGCAAATCGTGCCCGAGGACTACTGGCAGCAGTTCACCCACCTCTGTATCGACCACGGACGAGCGGTCTGTACGGCACGGAATCCTGACTGTGGCGACTGCGCACTGGCAGATATTTGCCCCTCTGAGAAGGGCGACAGCGAGATCGATCTCGCCGCCGGCGAACCGTGGTAATCGCCCGAGTGGAGACCGACCCCTGTCGATAGCGACCGGTCACCGACCGTGGCAAGCCCAACGTCTTTTCGTGGCTCACAGCTATGCCCGTCGGGATCAGTATGTCCGACGACACCGACGAACGCGAGACGACCGGCAAAGAGGAGCACGGACGCGACGTCCAACTCGAGCACGAACAGACCGACCCAGAGGAGGCGCGTGACGAGGACGAACTGACCGAGGAAGAAAAGAAAGCGCGCGAGCGACAGGACGAACAACAGCGCCGACAGGACATCGAACACAAATCGGACGACCGAGAAGACGCCGCGCTCGAGCAGGAAAATCCAGACGGGCACCGAGACGAAGAGCCATACAACAGCTAACCGGACCCGGGACGCTGCTGCAATTTTCGTTTTAGTGCTCCGGGACGATCAGCGTCGAGAGCGTGTCGGTAACTGAGATGGTGACTCGTGCATCCATTGACGCCATCCCGACCGATCGGTCGTCGACGACGAGACGGACGTCGTTTTCGTTTCGCTCGACGGTAAACGCGAGGTCATCGTCGGGGAGAACCCACTGACGAGTCTGGGTGACGAACGGACCGATCGGAGCCACGGCGACCGCGTCGATGGCCGCCGAGAGCTGGGGCGCGTCGACGGTGCTGGCGTAGCCGTGGCTTCCGGCGGGTGTCGCCGCGACGACACCGTCGGCACGAAACGTCGCGACGGGCTGGCCGCGACTGTGGACTCCGTATTCGGAGATACGCGCCGGTTCGTCGGTGACGAGGGTCACGTCGAACAGTGCGCGATCGCGGACGACGGTGTCGTTTGACTCGAGGCTGACACCGAGTACGGGCTGTGGACGGCAGACGGCGTCACCGCTAATGACCGCTTCGAGTGCGTCGGGTACGCGCTCGCGGTCGACCGACTCGATGCCCGACACCGGACCGACCGGCAGGACGGGAGCATCGATGCCCGCTCGCGAAAGTGCTGTCAGCGACGCTTCGCCAGCCGTGACCAGCACCGACGGCTCCGCCTCGAGTACGGTCTCGAGGCCGTCGCTGACGATCGTCACGTCGGCGTCGGCCGACTCGACGCGAGTACCGATTTCGATGGCGTCAGTGTCGTCCGCTGGGCCATCGATGACGCCGACGACGGGCTTTTCGCCGGCGCTCCACGCGGCATCCATGGTCGTCAGTTCACACGGCCCAATGAAAAGGGTACGGTTGTCGGTCGCCGACTGCCTGCCGGCGGTCGATCCGTCCTGTGGTAGTGACGTGTTACTCGTCGTAGGGCCAGTCGCCGGTAATCTTCATCCCTTCAGCGAGGTCTTGTGCTTCGAGGTCGACTGCGATGTCTTCGGGCGTCCGGTGGTCGACGGTCACGTCTTCGCGGGCGAGTGCAACGATGGACGCGGTCAGGAGGATCGCCTGTTCGCGCAGGGTCCGTGGCTCGAGTTTCTCGATCGTGTCGGCGAAGGTGTGTCCCCATCCTCGGCCCGCGCCCTCGGAGACCGATTTGACGTAACAGCCGGGTACGCCCTCCACGACGAACGGCCAGTGATCGCTGTGGGGGCCAAGCGTCGGCACCGTCTCGATCGGGTGGTCGTATCGCTCGGCGACCTCGTCTGCGACGGCTGCGAGCGCGTCGAAGCCGTGGGTGACGAACTCGAGCGTTCGAGCGTTGACGACGCCGTCGTTGTTGACCACTGCCTTGATCGCGTCGCTGTCGGCTGCCTCGGCATACCGGGTCGAGCCGACCAGCCCGACCTCTTCGGCACCGAAGGCGACGAACTCGACGCGGGTCTCGAGGTCGTCCTCGCGGGCAGCGAGCGCGTTCGCGAGTTCGACGACCATCGCGGTACCGGCCCCATTGTCCATCGCACCCTCGGCGATGTCGTGAGCATCGACGTGGCTCGTCACGAGGATACGCTCGTCGGTGTCAGGGCCGAGTTCGGCATGGACGTTCTGGCTCTCAGCGGGGTGGATATCGGCCTCGACGGCGAGCGTGATCTGCTCACCGTCGAATCGACGGGCCAACCGTGCGCCGACTTCGCTCGAGACGCCGACGGCCGGAAGCTCGCCGATCGGGTCCGCGTCAGTCTCGTCGGACTCCGTCCGACTGTCTGTGTCCGCGGAACGTCGTTCCGCGCTACCCACGCTGCCGGTCGGCGGCAGACAGCCCTCGACGTGGTTGCGATAGATGAAGCCGACAGCACCGTTCTCGACGGCGTGATAGTACTTTTCACGGCGGTGGAGATACCGATCGTAGTAGTCGGGCACGTCGCTGCGGACCATGACGATCGCACCCTCGAGGTCGGTCGTCTCGAAATCCGCGGGGAGGCCGTAGCCGAGGTCGACCAGTGGCCCGGTGACGCGGTCGTCAGGGCTGCGCGGGAGCGCGATACAGTCCTGTGTTGTGTCGCCGGCCGTGATCGCGCTGTCACCGCGGGTCCAGCCCTGTATCTCGAAGGACTCGAGGCGGGCATCCCGCGCGCCGGCGGCGGCCAGCGCGTCACGGGTTAGTTCGGCAGCCTCGCGTTCGCCCTTGCTGCCGGCCATGCGATTCCCGACGTCGACGAGAGACTCGAGGTGGGTCCAGCCGACGTCGCTCTCGAAGATCGAGCCGATCCAGGCGGTCATGACCGTATCGTGGGCGGACGGCCGGGTAACTGTATCGCTCCCCATCGCTTCGCTTGCTGGCCGTCCTCGAATGAACGGGTCGCCAACTTTCACTTCCAGTGATAAGTCTAACTACGAATCTTTTTTACGCCGCTCCTGCTCGAAACTGATATGCGGGAGATGCTTGCCGACTGGCGGCCGGCCATCGACGAGGCGATCGCCGATCTGGTCCCACGCGAAATCGACGCGGACTATCTCGAGACGTTCTTCGGGCCACCGACCTACGAGTACGATGCCACTGGCATCGAGTGTGCGCTTGCGACGCCGCTGTGGGACCTCCTCGATCGTGGTGGGAAACGATGGCGTGCGATTCTCTTTCTGGTCTTCATCGAGGGGTTCGGCGAGGATCCTGCCGAGTACCTCCCCTACGCCTGTATTCCCGAACTCCTGCACAACGGGACGATCATCGTTGACGACGTTGAGGACGAGGCGACGATGCGGCGGGGCGATCCGGCACTGCATCACGTCTACGGACACGACATCGCGCTCAACGTCGGCAATGCGATGTACTTCCTGCCGCTGAAAGTGATTACACAGAATCCGGCCGACCTGCCAGCCGACCGGCAGCTGGCTGCCTACGAGATGTTGATGGACGAACTCAACCGGACCCACCTCGGGCAAGGCATGGACATCTGCTGGCACAACGAACGCGAGGTCCGGGTCAGCACCGACGAATACCTCGAGATGTGTGCGTGCAAGACCGGCTGTCTCGGGCGGATCGTCGCCCGACTGGCCGCGATCATCACCGATCAGCCCGACGCGGTCGAGGAGGCAGTTGCCACGTACGCGGAACTGACCGCCGTTACCTTCCAGATCGGCGATGACATCTTGGACGTCGAACACTCGCTTGGTCGAGCCGGCGAGTTCGGCAAGGAGTTCGGCAACGACATCCGCGAGGGAAAGAAGACGCTGCTCGTCATCCACGCGATGGCAGAAAGCGACCCTGAGCGTGCCCGACGGCTGCAGGCGATTCTCGAGGCCGACGAGAACACTGACGACGAGATCCACGAGGCGCTCGAGATTCTCGCGGAAACCGGGAGCATCGAGTCCGCCCGCGAGTGTGCCCTCGAGTTGGCTGCCCAAGCGCGGGCGGTGCTCGAGGAGGTAGACTTCGACACCGAGACGACGCGGAAACTCGAGGAGTTCACGGAGTTCGTCATCGAACGCGACGTATAACTGTCCTATTACAGCCGGCGGTGTTCGCGCCCGGCCGTGAGGCGGTCGTCGGCCCAGTCGATATCGACGGGGTTGGGCGGCTCGCTCGTCAAGCCATCGCGGCTGACGATCTCGAGGGTTCGGTTCCGCGCGTCGGGCGTAAACGGCGACGCCGCCATTACCTGTGCGACATCGGCCCGCGGAATCGATCCCGAAAACGAACCACCGCCCTCGTTGACCACGACCGCACCGCTTGGTGGATCGTTCGTGAGTCTGCCGGGACGGACGATCGTGTAGTCCAGTCCCGATCGGCGCAGAGCCGTTTCGGCGTCGTGTTTGGCTGACAGCGTGCCCCGGATCAAGAGCCGAGCCGGAAGCGACAGCCCCGCTTTCGACCTCCCGACACCGATCGCACTCTCGAGAACGAAATAGGAGACACCGGCCCCAACGGCAGCAGTGATGAGGTTGATGACACCGGTTCGATCGACCAGTCGGCTCCCGATCGTGTGACGAACCCCCGGTGGCGTGCCGACCGCACAATAGATGATATCACAGTCATCGACCGCCGCGACGGCGTCGGCCGACTCGAAGAAATCGGCCACGATCACGTCGTCCGCCCCGTGTCGCTCGAGCATGTCGACGTTCGCGTACGACCGCGTGGTCGCGCGCACCGAGAGTTCGGTCGGCCGGAGGACTGACAGGAGTTCCTGTCCGGTCTCCCCGCTGGCACCGGCGACGAGGACCCGATCGGGTATGCGTGAGCGATCCATCGAACGAGTTACCGCACGGACACTGAAAACGCTCACCAGCAGTTGATGTCTACGACTATCAATACATCGTGCATGAAAACACCGCCGTCCGTTCTCGTGGCCGTCAGTGGTCTTTACTCGGCCTGATCGTCGGACTGGAGTCGCTTCGTCGTCTTGACTAACGGATGGCGCGCGTAGTCGACGACATCGATATCGTCGATTTGTTCTAACTCCTCTTTTTTGGCCGTGTCTGCCATCCCTAACTCGATCTCACGGTCGATAACGATGACGTAGGCATCCATCTCGTCGATCCCGAGCCGATCGGCCGCGAGCACACGGTGGTGGCCGTCGGCCAGCAACAGCATCCCGCCGTTGTCGATGACCACCAGCGGCTCGGCCAGTCCGCGTTCGAGCTCGTAGCGTCTCCCCTCGAGTTCGTCAGCGTACACCCGGCCCTGGGTAGGTGTCAGCTCCGAAAGCGGGACGGTGCGGCGCTCTTGGGTTAGATCGATCTCGTGGATTTGCTCTAACGTTCGCATGAGCTTGCCGACCTTCTCGGGGGTTGCGCGTTCGATCTGGCTGCGGATGACGTCAGCGTTCGAGATAATTCCGACGAGGTTGCCCGCGTCGTCGACGACGGGAAGTTTCTGGATGCCGGAACGGAGGATGACGCGGGCGGCATCGTTGACCTTCATGTCGGGGTGGGCGACCAGCAACTCCGTCGCCATGATCTTGAAGATCGGATCATCGTCGTCCGCAAGCAACAGATCGCGGGCGCTGATGAACCCCTCGACGCGGCGGCGCTCGCAGACGGGAAAGCCGCTGTGTTCGTCACTCTCGGCGATTCGTCTCGCGACCTCGCCGACCGTTTCGTCGGGCGACACTGTCGCGACATCGCGCGTCATGTAATCTTTGACCCGGGGCTTCGTCCGGTCCGACACGACCTCCATAGACGATTATACGGGTGCCGCGCGCAAAAGCACTGTCTTCTATTCGGGGATGCCGTTTGGAAGTCGCGTCTCTGTTGTGACAAGCGAAAGCGCGATCCCGCCGGCGGTGAGCAGCAGTGAAACGACCACCAGCCTAACTCGAAGTGGGAGGACCACGGTGGCAACCCCCAGGAGTGGACTGATCGAAACGAGCGTTGTGACAGAGACGGGCGTGTCACTGGCGAGGTGGATGATGGCAGCGTACAGACCGAGAACTGTCGCATGGGCCGCAAAGACGGGAGTGAACCGTAGTTCTCCGTTTGCGGCGAGAACGAACCCACTGAGGCCGGTAAGCGTCGAGACACCCGCAATCGTGTCAGTAAGCCACCGCGCTCTGTTTCTCATCTACCATGTTGTATGAACACACTGACAAAATACATTGTGCCCCGACCGCGAGCCGATCGACAGGTGCCGACTCGAGTCGGACACCCTTATGCCGACTCGCCGTCTTCCGACCCACCGCGCTGGGTGAACAGCCACTCGCTGGTTTGCGTATAGGCTCCGACCGGGACCCCCGGTCGCGTCTCGAGTGCCTCGAAAAAGCGGTTGATAATCACTTCTTCGACGATGCTGACGATCGATTCGACCTCTTCCTCGTCGTCGGCACTACCCAAGATACCGATCTCGAGTTGGGCGCCGGCCATGTCGGCGTGACCGCCGGCGCTGCCGATTCGATCGAACGCGTCCCGAAGCGTTTCGCCGAGATCGACATCTGCCGCCCGCGAGCGGGCCGAGAGATACACCATTTCGTCGTCGAACCCGAAGACCAGCGTCGTCTCGATCCCCTCCATCGTCAGCAGCTGATCTGCGGCCTGCGGTAACGCGTCCCGGTTGCTGATCCGATTGACGCTGGCAACGGCGACTGACCCTCGTTCGATCCGGTTTTTGATCGCCCGTGCGATCGTCTCGAGTGTCTCACCCTCGAGCGACGGCTGTTCGATCTGGCGCAGCAGCGACGTGTCGACGTGGGGAGACAACACTGAGGCAGCCCGGAAATCGGCCGGTGAGACTTCCCGCGTAAAGTCGTTCGTATCGACTCGAATGCCATACAGCAGCGCCGTCGCCGTCGCTGGATCGAACGCGAGATCGAAGTGCTCTATGTACTCGGTCAGGACGGTGCTGGTCGCGCCCGCCTCCTGCCGGAGGTCGACGAACTCGCCGGGGACCGGCCCGCGAGGTGGGTGGTGGTCGATGACAATGTCGACGTGAAGGTCCGCCGGTAGCTGGTCGTTGACGCCGGGTCGGGAATGATCAACGAGTGCGAACGCCGAATAGTCCGTCAACGGATCGTCGGGAGCCATGTTTTGCAGGTCCAGATCGAGTAAGTTGACCATCGCCCGGTTCTCCTGATGGGAGATATCGCCGAAATAACAGGCGTCAGCGTCGACGCCAACTGATTCAGCAATGTCGACGAGCGCGACCGCGCTCGCAAGCGCGTCCGGATCGGGATTGTCGTGGGTTACAACCGCCAGTCGACCGTCGATCCCCGCAAGCGACGCCCGGAGTTCGATAGCCGCCTCGGCCGACGCACTCGCTGTCTCGAGTGCGTGGTCTGCGATCGCCGCCGTCGGATCGACAACGTGGTCCGCCAACGCCGCGAACTGGCTGCGGTCCGTCGCCGTCGCGTGCCCACCCAGATAGGCCACGATCGAGACGGCGGGGAACTGCTCACGCGCGAGCTCGAGTGCGGTCCGATTTCCGTCGGTTCGATCGCCAGCGACGAAGATCACGTCCGGTCGGTCGACGGTCGCGATGGTATCGGGATCGGTTGGATCCGCGTGCCGGGCGGGCACGCTCTCGTCGCGTAACGTTTCCACGGCGCTTGCATCGTCAGTGATGACGAGCACGCGGCCGTCGCGCTCGGCGACCTGTTCGGTCACTTTCCGACAGACGGTCCCACAACCGAGCACGAGCCGGAAAACCATTTATCGCGGCTTGCGACCCCGAGGGGTAAAAGCTACCGGGTCGCGTTAGCCGACGACTGCCGCCGCCGCCTCGAGTGCGGCGGTGGCGATCGGATCGAACGCCGGCAGGATGACGACCGTCATCACGGCGGCGGCGATGATCGCCGCGTAAAGGCCGGTCGGCTGGGCGAGGCGATCCCGATCGAGGATCGGCTCCTCGATCCAGAGGGCCTTGACCAGCCGCGAATAGTAGTACAGCGAGAGCGCGCTGTTGACGACGAGCGCGGCGGCGAGGACGAGCAAGACCGTGTTGTCCGCGGCCGCGTTGACTGTCTCGGTGTAGAGCAGGTACTTGCTCCAGAAGCCACCGAACGGCGGCACGCCGGCGAGACTAAACATGAACACAGCCATCGCCGCGGAGGCGAAGGGTGCCTGTTTCGAGAGGCCGTTGTAATCCTCGAACGTGGGGCCGACACCCCAGTACTCGGCCAGCGCGACGAACAGGAACGCACCCGTGTTCATGAAGCCGTAGACCAGCAGGTGCATCATCGCTGCACCCATGACGAGGTCGCCGGCCTCAGTCGAGAGCGCCGCCAGCCCGATCAGCACGTAGCCGGCGTGACCGATCGAGGAGTAGGCGAGCATCCGCTTGACGTGCTCTTGGGTCGCCGCCGCGAAGTTGCCAAGCGTCATCGTGATGATCGCCAGCACGACGAAGATCCACGTCCAGTCGACGTTGATGACCGCCGTCGTCGCCTCGAGCGGGAACGCCGTCGTGAACACGCGGAAGGCGAGCACGAAGCCAGCGGCCTTCGAGGCCGAGGAGAGAAACGCCGAGATCGGCGCGGGCGCGCCCTCGTAGGCCTCGGGGGCCCAGAAGTGAAACGGGACGCTGGCGGTCTTGAACGCGACGCCGCCGATCAACATCAGGATGCCAAGCCCGAGCAGACCGCCCATCTCGCCCGCCGCGCCGAGGTTCGCCGCGACGGCCTCGAGTTGCAGCGAGCCGGTCGCGCCGTAGACCAGCGAGATGCCGTAGACGAAGATCGCCGACGACAGCGCGCCGATCAGGAAGTATTTGAGCCCCGCTTCGACGCTGCCGCGGTTGTCCTTCAGGATCGCGACCAGCGCGTACGACGGCAGGCTTGTCAGCTCGAGTGCGATGAAGATCGTCACGAGGCTGTTCGAAGCCGCGATCATCGACATCCCGGTCGCCGCGAGGACGACCAGCGAGTAGTACTCAGCTTGGTAGGTGTGATCGCGCAGGTAGTCGTAGCTCGCCACCGCGACGAGGGCAGTGACGATCGAGATGATGATCATGAAGTACAGCGCCAACCGGTCGACGATGAACTGGCCGTTCATGACGTCGACGACGCCGTAGTTTTCGATCCCGGTCGCACCGACGCCGGCGGCGGTAAACCAGACGGCGACGGCGAGCGAGGCCAGCGAGCCGGCGACGGCGGTGCCAGCAAGCAGCGAGCGGTTCGTCGACCGCGGATTGATGCTATCGAACAGGAACAAGACGAGTGCCGTTCCTGCCAGGATCAGTGCCGGGGCGAGTGCCGCCCATTCGGGAAGCTGGAAGACTGCCATCAGAGCCCACCTCCCTGGATGATCGGATCAATTGCGTCGGTTATCATGGTGAAGATCAAGTCAGGGGCCACGCCGAGGGTGATGATCAGTCCCAGCAGGACGATCATCGACGCGACGTCGTGGACGGGGGCGCGGCTGACCTCGTAGTCGGTTTCTAGGTTGTACGGTCCGAATACCGTCCGCTGTAGTGCAAACAGCAGGTAGCCCGCGACGATGACGATGCCGAACATCGCCAGCGACGTAAACAGCGCCGAGTATGCGAGCAACTCGGAGCCGAACGAGCCAAAGAAGATGAAATACTCGGCGGCGAAGCCGGACATCAGCGGCAGCCCCATGTAGCCGAACGCGCCGGCGATCAACACGCCGACGGCGATCGGCATCCGGTCTGCCATGCCCGACATGTCGGTGACCATCCGGGTGTGGGTGGCGTTGTAGATGACGCCGACCGACATGAACATCAGCCCGGAGATGAGGCCGTGGGAAACCATCTGGAAGGTCGCGCCACCAACACCGAACTGGGTGTACGCGACCAGTCCAAGGATGACATAGCCCATCGACGAGACGGACGAATACGCGACGATCCGTTTGAGGTCGGTCTGGGCGAGCGCCAACATCGCGCCGTAGATGACGCTGATGACGGCGATCGCCGCGATCGGCACCGCGTAGGCTTCGACCTGCTCGGGGAACATCGTGAAATTGAACCGGAGCAGGGCGTAGGTCCCCATCTTCAGCAGCACGCCGGCCAGCAGAATCGACGCTGGCGTGGGGGCCTCGACGTGGGCGTCAGGGAGCCACGTGTGGAACGGCACCACTGGCACCTTCACCGCAAAGCCGAGGAACATGCCGATGAACGCAAGCGACGCGAGCGTCGTCCCGCTCAGGCCGAAGAACCCTTCGGGGCCGCCGGCGAGCATCGCAGTCGCGATTTCGGGCAGTCCGAATGAAGTGACCGAGTCACCGAGCCCGAAGACGAGCGAGACGAACGACCCGAACATCACCAGCGACGCCACGTTCGTGTAGACGAAGAACTTGATCGCGGCGTATTTGCGACGCGGGCCGCCCCAGATCCCGATCAGCAGGTACATCGGGATCAGGACCGCCTCCCAGAAGACGAACCACAGGAAGAAATCGAGCGCCGAGAAGACGCCGATCAACATCGCCTCGATAAAGAGGATCAGGCCGTAGAACTGCGACTCGCGCTCGTCGATCGGCGTCCACGAGCTGACGATCGCCAGCGTACAGAGGATCGCCGTCAGGACGACCAGCGGCAGGCTGATCCCGTCGAGACCGACGAACCACGAGATCGAGTAGCCGCCGATCTCGAGCCACGCCGCCTGTGATTCGAACGCCAGTTCGCCGTCGAGCAA
Source organism: Natrinema hispanicum (assembly GCF_900111485.1). Taxonomy (GTDB): domain Archaea; phylum Halobacteriota; class Halobacteria; order Halobacteriales; family Natrialbaceae; genus Natrinema; species Natrinema hispanicum_A. The sequence goes on from NZ_FOIC01000001.1 coordinate 202,027, forward strand.
GGCGTTGCCGCTGCCATCGAAGGCCGCAAACAGCCACAGCGACAGCGCCGTCGGCACAAGGCTGATAGCGAAAGCGAGTTTGCCAGCAATGCGATTCGGCGCGACGAACGTCACCAGCGCGCCGACCAGTGCAACCGCGATCAGTATTTCAATCATCATGCGAACCACCCTCCGAGATAGCCGAGGACGAGCAGTAAGGCGATGAACCCGCCCACCAGCAACGCCGCGTAGTTAGTCACGATACCTGTCTGGATGCGTTTCACCCAGTTGCTGCTGAACAGACTCACGGTCGACGTCCCGTTGACGATGCCGTCGATAACAGTCTGGTCGAACCGGTCGGCAGCTCGAGCCAGCGGCAGCGTGAATCCTTGGGCGAGCCAGACCTGGTACTCGTCCTGGTAGTAGTTGTTCCGCAGGAGGCTGTACGCGCCGCCGAGTTTCTGCATGTGGCGGGTCGGCTCGGGCACGTTATACAGCGTGTGTGCGGTGAACGCGCCGGCTAGTGCGAGCCCGAGCGACAGGCCCGCACTCAACAGCATCGTTGTCGTCTCGGAGCCACCGATGACGCCCTCTTCGAAGGCGACCGTCTCGTGGTACGCGTGGTAGGTCAGCCCTTCGACGTAGCCATACTCGCCATCGAGCCAGAACTCGAGGAACGTGATGTCGACGTTGAGTAGCTTCGCGACGGGTGCCATGTTCACGAGTCCGGTGACGGTCGCGAGGATCCCCAGCACGATCAGCGGGACCTTGATGGCCCAGCCGACTGGGTGTGGGTCTTCGGCGGTCTCCGACCGGGGCTCACCGTGGAAGGTCAGGAAGACCATCCGGAACGTATAGAAACCCGTAAAGAACACCGCAACCAGACCCATCGCGTACGCCGCGAGGATGACCGGCTGCTCTAAGCCGATGATGAGCGCGTCGAACAGCACCTCGTCTTTCGACCAGAAGCCGGAGAAGGGGACGATCCCCGCGAGTGCGAGCGCGCCCGCAAGGAAGGTGTAGTAGGTGACGGGCGCTTTGTCTTTCAGGCCGCCCATCTTCCACATGTTCTGTTCGTGGTGCATGAGCACGATAACAGCCCCGGCACCGAGGAACAGCAAGGCCTTGAAGAAGGCGTGATTCAGCAGGTGGAAAACGCCGGCGACGTAGCCGCCGACGCCGAGGCCGAGCATCATATAGCCATACTGGCTGATGGTCGAGTACGCAAGCACCTGCTTGACGTCGTCTTTGACGACGCCCATCGTCGCCGCGAACAGGGCGGTGAAGCCGCCGACGAACGCGATGATCGAAAGCGCCGTCGGGGAAAGCGCGTAGTAGCCGAACATCCGCGCGACGAGATAGACACCGGCCGCGACCATCGTTGCCGCGTGAATGAGTGCGGAGACGGTGGTCGGGCCTTCCATCGCGTCGGGTAGCCAGGTATGGAACGGGAACTGTGCGGACTTGCCGAGCACCCCGCCGAGCACGAGCAGGCCGGTGATCGTCACCCACGTCTGGGCGTCGAAGCCGAACAGCGTCGCGCCGTCGTCGATTGCCGTCTCGGCGGCGGTGACAAACGATCCTTCGCCAGCGAAGCCGACCGTGCCGAACGTCGCCGCGATGGCGACGACCCCGATCAGGAAGAAGTAGTCACCGAAGCGGGTGACCAGGAACGCCTTCTTCGCGGCCGAGGGGGCCGATTCCGTGCGGAACCAGAACCCGATCAGCAGGTACGAACACAGGCCGACGAGTTCGAAGAACATGAACGCCATCAGCAGGTTGTCCGCAAAGACAAAGGCGAGCATGCTGAACGTAAAGAGGCCGAGCTCGGCGTAGTACCGCGGTAGCCCGGTCTCACCTTCGGCGTTCATGTAGCCGAGGCTGAACACGTGGACGAGTAGAGCGACCAGCGAGACGATCACCAGCATGAGCGCCGAGAGCGGATCGATCAACACGCCGAATGTGAAGGCGACCCCGTCAGCGCCGGTCTCGCTTGCGGCCGCGCCGGCCGTCCACTCGTACAGCGTCGTGTGATATGCGTTCCCACCGCCGACCGCCACGAACATCACAAGCGAGATCAGCAGCGAGCCTGCCGTCGCGATAATACCCGGAAGCGCGCCTTTCTTCGGCAGATGCTTCCCAAAGAGCAGCGTGACGACGAACGCCACGAGCGGGAGCACTGCGATCGCCGGTGCGAATCCGAATGGTCCTGTTGCTGTTGCTGCCATCTTACCACCTCATCGTCGTCGGAACCGTGACGTCGATGTCACGGAAGTTACGGTACAACACCAGGATGATCCCGAGTCCGACGGCCACCTCGGCGGCAGCCAGCGCCATCGTAAACAGCGCGAACAGCTGGCCGGTGAGGTTGCCGTGATAGAACGCGAACGCGATCAGATTGATATTCGCCGCGTTCAGCATGAGTTCGACGGACATCAGGAACAACAGTGCGTTACGACGCGTCAACACCCCGAACAGCCCGATACAGAACACTGCCATCGACAGCAGCACGTAATACTGCACGTCGACGGTCATCGGCTGTCACCTCCAGTGTCTGTGTGCCGGTCGTTCGTTGCTGCACTCGAGCCGTCGGTCCCACCGTCAGTCACGGCCGGTTCCGGCCCGCCAGTGGCGCTTGCTTCCTCGCCAGCGCTCGAGAGCGCGGCGACGGGTTCGCCACCTTCCTCGCGTTTCGCGAGGACGAGCGAGGCGTCGAGTGCGGCGTCGAGTGCGACGGCGACGAGCAAGACGGCGGCGAGGAACGGTTCGGTGCCGCCGATCTGTTGGAGTTCATCGAAGCCAAACAGCGCGTAGCCGAGTTCGGCCGTAATTGAGACGTCGGCGGGGAAGCCAGCCCCCGCAGCCGCGGTCATCGGCTCGAAGGCCGCGTTCAGCGTGATCAGTGCCATCACGCCGAACAGCCCGACCGCGAGTAGTCCGGGGACCAGCGTCTTTCCGAGTCTGAGTTTCGGGCCGGTCGTCATGCCTGTACCACCTCGTCCGTGTCGGAATCGTCGCGCTGGGTCAGCATGACAGCGAACGTGATGAGGACGAGGACCCCGCCGACGTAGACGAGGACCTGCATCATGGCGACGAACTCCGCCGCCAGCATCACATAATGGATTGCCACGCTGAGCAGCGCCACGCCCAGCAGGAGCGCCGAATGCCACGGGTCCTGCATGAGCACGACACCCACCGCGCTGGCAAGCGTGAGTAACGCAAACAGCGCGAACGCGATCAGCTCGTAGTTCATGTATTGGTAGTTACTGCCCGTTTGCGGGACGGGCGGACCCGTTACTGGTAATCGACCTCCCCTTCACCTTCACCGACCCACGCGTCTCGATCGGGTTCGCGGGCGGCGAGTGGGTCGATGTCTTTGTACCACGGTACTGCCTTCAGCTGCTCTTTGTTGTAGACGAAGTCGTGTTTCGTGTCCGCGGTGAACTCGAAGTTCTCCGTCAGCAGGATGGCGTCGACGGGACAGACCTCCTCACAGAGCCGGCAGTAGATACACTGGCCGATGTGGAGGTTGTACTGTTCGCCCTGTCGTTGATCGTTCGTGACGATCTGGATCGTGTCGTTCGGGCAAACGTTTTCACACTGGCGACACCAGATACACCGCTCCTGGCTGAACTTGTGGACGCCGCGGAATCGCGGCGAGACGTCCGGTGCGGTCTCTGGATACTCTACCGTGAACGTCGAGCCGTCCAGTGCGTGTTTCATCGTCGTTGCCATCGATTTGAGTATCCCGATCATGCTATCAGCCCCACGATTACCGCGGTCAGGATGAGATTCGCAAAGGAGAGGACGAGCAGTCCCTTCCAGCCGATCTCGATCAGTTGGTCGATCCGGACGCGTGGCACCGCAGAGCGCAGCCACTGCGTCGCGAAGAACACCGCCCAGATCTTGATGATAAACCAGACGATGCCCGGCAGGACGGGGCCTGCGGGCCCGCCGAGGAAGATCGTCGCGATGATCGCCCCGCCGAGGAAGATGTGGAGGAACTCACCGAGGTAGATCAACACGAAGTGCACCGAGGAGTACTCGGTCTGATACCCCGCGACGATCTCGGTTGGTGCCTCCGGCGTGTCGAAGGGGTTGCGCCCGACCTCCGCGAAGTTCGCCACCAGAAAGAGGACGAACGCGAAGGGGTTGACGAACGCGTACCACGTCGGAATCGAGATACCAGCGATCTCGACCAGCGTCTCGTGTTGGGCGGCGACGATCTCGCCCATCTGTAGCGTGCCGGCGAAGATCACGACCGACATCCCGGTGATGACCAGCGGAATCTCGTAGGCGATATTCTGTGCCACCGCACGAAGGCCGCCGAGCAGCGAGTACTTGTTCGCCGACGCGTAGCCGGCCATCACCAGCCCGAGACTGGCGATCCCGGAGACGGCGAAGACGTATGCAAGTCCGACCTCGGGATCTGCGAGGTGGAGGCCGCTTCCCATCGGGATGACGGCAAACCCAAGCAGCGCCGACGCCGCAACGACGATCGGCGCGAGATCGTAGGCCGGTCGATCGGCGTTTTCGGGAATGATAAGCTCCTTCGAGAGGAGTCGAACCGAGTCGGCGACGATAATGAACAGTCCTGCCGGCCCGAGCCGATTGACCGCGATCCGGTCGGTGAAGGCGGCAGTGATCTTTCGTTTCGCCCACGGCCCTGCGACTCCAGTCATCGCGAGCATCAGGTTCCCGATGAGAAAGGCCGCAAGGAACGTCGCGAGGAGTTCTCCGCCGAGGCCGAACCCGTCGAGGCCGGTCAGTTCACCGATCCGTTCGGGGAGCAAGACCGTATCCTGCAGCGGGACCGCCGGCAGCCCCGACGCCGCATCGGTTGCGGCGACAGTTGTGCCGGTCATACTATCGGTCCACCTCCCCGAGCACGATGTCGAGACTGCCAAGCGACGCGATCATGTCGGGGATGTACTCCCCTTCGGCCATCTCGGGCAGCGCCGAGAGGTTGTGGAAACACGGGCTGCGGATCTTGAACCGACCCGGCTTGTCCGTGCCGTCCGCGCGAATGTAGATGCCGAGTTCGCCCTTTGCACCTTCGACGGCGCGGTAGATCTCGGTGTCCGCATCCGGCTTCAGCGTCCGCGGAACGTTGCTCTGGACGGTCCGTTCGTCCTCGGGCCAGTCCTCGAGCAAGTCGAGACACTGCTCGATGATCTTCGCGGACTCCTCGACTTCTTGCATACGCACGAGGACGCGGCTGTAGTTGTCACAGCCGTCCTTGGTGACGACGTCCCACTCTAAGTTCTCGTAGTAGCCGTAGGGGTCGTCCCGACGGAGGTCGTAGTCGATGCCCGACCCGCGAGCGACGGGGCCGGTACAGCCGTACTGTTTGGCGACCTCGGGCTCGAGAATGCCGGTATCGTGCGTTCGAATCTGGAAGATCTCGTTTGCGGTCAGCAGGTCGTTGTACTCGTCGACCTTTGCAGGAAGGCCATCGAGGAAGTCGCGCGTCTTCTCGATGAACTCCTCGCGGGGTTCGGGCAGGTCCCAGGCGACCCCGCCCAGCCGGAAGTAGTTGAACATGAGCCGCTGGCCGGTCAGATCCTCGAGAATGTCCTGGACGACCTCACGATCACGCATCCCATACTGGAAGATGGCGGTGAAGTCGCCGTAGACGTCCAGTGCGAACGTCGCCAGCGCGAGCATGTGTGAGGCGATCCGGGAGAGTTCGGCCCCCATCGTCCGAATGACCTGGGCGTACTCGGGGACGTCGATGTCCGCGAGGTCTTCGGCGACGCGTGCGTAGGCCCACTCGTTCAAGAGACCAGCCGAGACGTAGTCCCAGCGGTCGGGATACGGCATGATCTGGTGGCGATAGGTGCCCTGCTGGCACATCTGCTCCTCACAGCGGTGGAGATAGCCGATGTCGGGATCGACGTCGACGACGGTTTCACCGTCTAACACCGTCTCGATGTGGAGCACACCGTGGGTCGCCGGGTGGTGTGGCCCGATATTGAGGAACATCGTGTCCGACTCGTCGTCGTGGTGGTCGGGCTGGATCGGATTGGCGTGTTCCGTCAGCGTCACCAGCTGGGGTTTCTCCTGGTCGTAGTCCCGCGAGAGCGGGTGGCCCTGCCAGGTTTCCGGCAGCAGGATCCGTCGCGGATCGGGGTGGCCTTCGTAGTCGATGCCGACGAGGTCGAACGCCTCCCGTTCGTGCCAGTCGGCAGTACGGAAGACCGGTTCGGCGGTCTGGCTGACCGGCTCGTCGGTCGTGGTCGGCACGACGACCGACACTTCTTGTGTCGGATCGGCGTATTTCCGGAGGTGGTAGATCGATTCGTACCGGTCCGGATACTCCTGTGCGGTCAGGTTGGCGAGGTGGTCGAATCCGGCCTCGTCCCGGAGGTCTTTGAGGACGTCCTGAACGTCGTCCGGCCGGATGACGAATCCGGGCGCGTTCAGATGATCGTCGCGTGCGAGCGCGCGATCACCGACGATCGCCTCGAGTTCGTCTTCGGTGACCTCGACTGCCGGCTGTCGTTCGAGTCCCGTGCTCATGGTGAATCAGCCCAGTTGTAGCGCATGACGAGGTCGTCTTCGTCGATGTCGTCCGCGAGCTTCTGGACGAGCTCGTCTTTCGGCAGGTCGCCGAACTTCTCGAGTTCGTACGGTTTGACGACGACGGGCGTCGACTCGCCGTTGCGGATGCGTTCTTGGAGTTTGGCAATACCGTAGACGAGCGCCTCCGGCCGCGGCGGGCAGCCGGGGACGTGGATGTCGATGGGGATGATCTCCTCGGCACCCTTGACGACGTTGTAGCCTTCCTGGAAGGGGCCGCCGGAGATCGTACACGAGCCCATGCCGACGACGAACTTGGGTTCGGGCATCTGGTCGTAGACCCGCTTCATGCGGGGGCCGAATTTGGAGACGATTGTCCCGGGGACGATCATCACGTCGGCCTGACGGGGCGACGCGCGTGGCACGCCGGCCCCGAAGCGATCCAGGTCGTGTTTGATCGCGTAGGTGTGCATCATCTCGATGCTGCAACACGCGATCCCGAACTGGAGCATGAACATCGAGTTGCCCCGCACCCAGTTCATGAACTTGTCGAACTTCGTGAGAATGAAGGGGGTCGATCCGAAGGCCTCGCGAAGCTTGGAGTTGAAGCGGTCGTCGGCACCCTCCCCGATGCGCGAATCGCGGGTGTCCGTCGACGGTGCGGTGCTGTCGTAGATCTGCTGGCGTGGTTGTTCGGGTTGTTCGCTACTCATGGTCTGTCAGCGTCCAGTTGGCGAGGTGTCCGTGCCCACTGTACCGCGCCTGTGCGCCACGCCCACGCGAGTCCGACGAGCAGGATAGCGACGAACGCCAGCATCGGCCCGAGCGCGCGGGCAAGCGGGATATCCGCCGCGAGCGCATCCTGATAGGCGACCGCCCAGGGGAACAGAAGGACGGTCTCGATATCGAAGACGACGAACAGAAGCGCAACCATGTAGTATTGAATATTGAACCGGATGCGCGTTCCGCCGGTCGGAATCTCGCCACTCTCGTAGGTGGCGCGTTTACTCGTTTCGGGAACCGTGGGCCGCAGGAGATACGATACCGTCATCATCCCGAACGGTATCAGTACCCCGACGAGCGCCAGTGCCCCGATGGCGATCCAATCATTCATCTCGGTAACGTTCGGGGCTTCAAACCGCACACACATAAGGGTTGATCCTTTGTTTTTGCGGGAAACACGGGCCACAACGGGATTTCAGCGTGAATAACTCCCATGTGAATAGTCACATGATCCTATATATAGATACCTGGAGAGGTGTCGGACCGGTAAAGAAATATTACTCGCCGTCGAACCAGTAACGTTGGGCACTCGAGCGGCCCCGTCTTTATCCAGCTGAAAATTCCAAGCAGTCGTGACAGGTGTTCTGCAACTGGGGTCAGAACGTGACCAGATCTCTCGCGAACGGAATCGCGCTCGTTACTGTTCGCGCTCCCGGAACGCCGGCGTCCCCTCGTCGTGGAGTTCACGGGACACAGCCCCGACGCCGTCGCGTAGTCCCTCGTGGTACTCGACCAACCGGTCGCGAACGTCGTCGTGCTGGCGAGCGAGGATTTGGGCGGCCGATAGCGCGGCGTTGAACGATTTGCCGGCGTCGACGGCGACCAGCGGCGCGCCGGTCGGCATTCCGATGACGCTGTCGACGGATTTTTCCTGAACCGGGACGCCGATGACTGGCAGCGGATACGCGATCGAGGCAGTCATGTTCGGCAGATCCGCGGACTTGCCGCCCGCGCCAGCGATGAGAACCTCGAGCCCACGATCCTCGGCCGTCTCGGCGTAAGCCGTCATTAAGTCCGGCGTTCGGTGGGCCGACGTGACGTAGGTCTCGAACGTGAACCGTTCATCGGGCGCGTCCTCGTAATCGGTCTGCTCGGCGAAGCCGAGGTCATCCACGAAGGCATCGTAGGCTCCGCGACGTTTGCCGCCGGTCATCATCGTCTCGAGGTCGGAGTCACTGCCCATCACGATCCCGATGTCGGGAGTCTCCGCAGCCGGGCGGTCCTGGTCGGCTTCGTCGTGCAGGCGGTCGATCAAGTCGCTAACGCTGTCGCTCATAGGCGATGCTGGTCGGGCAAGCGACTTGAAACAGTGGTAAACGAGACCGAGATCGAATCGATCGCAGTCGAGCGACTACGACTGGAACGTCACGGCGGCCTCGAGTTCGCGCGCCGTCTCGAGGAGGTCGTCGATGGAGTCGGTGCCTTCGTCGCCCGTCACGGTGACGTGGCCCATTTTTCGGAGCGGGCGCGCCTGCTGCTTGCCGTACCAGTGGAGGGCCGCGCCGGGTGTTCCGAGGATCTCGTCGATGTCGCCCACGGCTGCCGGTTGCTCTTCGTCGACGTCGCCGAGCAGGTTCGTCATCACCGTCGGCGAACGCAGGGCTGTCGAACCGAGCGGCCAGCCCAGCACGGCCCGGGTGTGCTGTTCGAACTGCGAGGTTTGGGTCCCCTCGATCGTCCAGTGGCCCGAGTTGTGCGGGCGCGGGGCGATCTCGTTGAGCAGGATCTCGCCGTCCGTCGCTTCAAAGAGCTCGATCCCGTAGACGCCACGCCCGTCCATTACTTCGAGCACGTCCCGCGCAACGTCATATGCGCGCTCGGTAACGGCTTCGCTCGAGCGGGCAGGAACGATCGTCTCCCGGAGGATCTCGTCTTCGTGGACGTTCTCGCCCAGCGGGAAGGTGGCAACCTCGTCGTCACCCTTGACGGCGATAACCGACACCTCGCGCTCGAAGTCGACAAAGGACTCGACCATCGCGGGACCGGCGACCGACTCGAGGGCGTCCTCGGCGTCGGCTTTGGACTCGACTGGTACGTTCCCACGCCCGTCGTAGCCGCCGGTGCGGGCTTTGAGCATCACCGGCGCGCCGTAGTCATCGATCGCCTCGCGAATGTCGTCGGCATCGTCGACCTTGCGAAACGGTGGCACTGGAACGCCCGCGTCCTCGAGTTCGCGTTTCTGGACGAGTTTGTCGTGGATCGTCTCGAGCGTCGAGGGCTTCGGGTGGACCGGCGTCCCCGTCTCCTCACTGATGCGGTCCATGACGTTCTGGTCGGCGAGTTCGATTTCGAACGTGAGGACATCGGCGCGCTCGGCGAGGTCGCGGATCCCCGCTTCGTCGTCGAAGTCAGCAACGATCTGGTCGCGGGCCACGAGCGCCGCCGGACAGTCCGGCGTCGGATCGAGCACGACCACCTCGACGCCAAGCGGTGCGGCCGCCTCGGCGAGCATCCGCCCGAGCTGTCCCCCTCCGACTACACCGATCGTCGGTCCCGGCGTCCGTAGCGTCGTCATTACGCCGCGGTTGTCGTCGGCCGCGCTTAAGAATTCCCAAACGGGATGCTCGAAGCGCGATCGCTCCTTGCTGCCCACGTATCACAGATGCGTTCCGATCGAACGGAACTGGCCGTGACAGCAAACGGTGTCACCCGACGAATTTGTTATCTTATAAAAACCTTCGTGGAGAGCACCCACGTCAGAAACTGACTACCAGTACATATGTTGTGAGAACGGGTAGTTCTCCGTATGCAACATGATATTTCGCGACGCCAGTTGCTCGGTGGGGGAAGTCTCGGCACCCTCGGCACACTCGCCGGCTGTCTCGCGACTGGCAGGGGCGCAACGGAAACCGTGACGGAAACCTACGAAACCTCCGATCTCAGTTCACTCGCGCTCGAAACCGTCAACGGCGCGATCACCGTCGACGGAGCCGAAGGCGACGCGATCGAGGTCACGGCCGACAAAGCGGCACCGACCGAAGACACTCTCGAGTCAGTAACTCTCGAATCCAACCGGAGCGACGGGCAACTCACACTCGAGACGAACTTCGAAACGACGCCGTTTCTCTTCGGCCCCGATCCCAAAGTCGACCTCGCGGTGACGGTTCCGTCGGGAATCCAACTTGCGCGGGCGGAGACGACCAACGGCGATGTCGCGACCCGGAACGTGACCGGCGACCTCGTCGCCGGAACGACGAACGGCCGGATCGATGCTGAGGGCGTCGACGGCGGACTGAGCGCCGAGACCACTAACGGCGAGGTCCATGCCGCTGGCGTCAGCGGCGACGTAGACGCGGACACGACGAACGGGGATATCGACATCGTGCTTGCAGACGGCGGCGACCTGACCGCGGAGAGTACTAACGGCGAAATCACGGTTCGGGCACCCGAATCGGTCGATGCGACCGTCAGCATCGAGACGACCAACGGCGACATCTCGGTCGAGGGCTTTGGCGATTCGACCGCCTCGAGCGACAGTTCGCTCGAGATGACGCTGGGTGATGGGACCCGCCGCATCCGTCTCGAGACGACCAACGGCGACGTGTCGTTTCGCAGTACCGACACGTCGTAGCGGTTCTTGTCCGGCTCGAGCGCGAGAATCGGGTGCTGTCGAGCCCTGGCCCGGCCGACAATCGATAGCACGCGGCCACCGCAGAACGGTACCTCTTTTACCCGTCCTCCCTACCGCTCGCCTATGACCACGCTCGGACTGGTGGTCGCGGAGTTCAACCGGCCGATCACCGAGCAGATGGAGCAGGACGCACTCGAGGCCGCAACGGCCGCGGGTGCCGACGTGTACGAGACGGTCCACGTACCGGGCGTCTACGACGCGCCGCTGGCCGCTGACCGGCTCGCACGTCGCGACGAGATTGACGCTGTCGCCGTGATCGGCACCGTCATCACCGGCGATACCGACCACGATCAGGTGATCACCGACGCTACCGCGCAGCGACTCTCCGACGTGAGTCTCGAGCGCGATACGCCGGTGACACTCGGCGTGACCGGCCCCGGCATGTCCGCCGCCGAAGCGCGCGAACGCGTCGAAAACGCTGCCAAGGCCGTCGACGGCGCGCTCGATCTCGTCGACGAACTCCCAGATCCCAGTCCCGTAGCCGACTCCCAACAATGACTATGGAATTTACCGACCGTGTAACCCGAGTCGAACCGTCCGCGACGCTTGCTATCTCCGCGCTCGCAACCGAACTCGAGGCCGAAGGCGCAGACGTCGTCGACCTCTCCGTCGGCGAACCCGACTTCCCCACGCCCGAGAACATCGTCGAGGCCGGCAAGGACGCGATGGATGCCGGCCACACCGGCTACACGACTTCCGCCGGTATCCTCGAACTGCGCGAGGCCATCGCCGACAAACTCGCCGACGACGGCTTAGAGCACACCGCCGACGAGATCATCGTCACACCCGGCGCGAAACAGGCTCTCTACGAGATCGTCCAGGCACTCATCGAAGACGGTGACGAGGTCGTCCTGCTCGACCCCGCATGGGTCTCCTACGAGGCGATGGTCAAGATGGCCGGCGGCGAGTTGACCCGCGTCGACCTCTCTGACTCGGACTTCCAGCTCGAGCCCGCCCTCGACGACCTCGAGGCCGCAGTTTCGGACGACACCGAACTACTCGTCGTCAACTCCCCGTCGAACCCCACCGGCGCGGTCTACTCCGACGCCGCGCTCGAGGGCGTCCGCGATCTCGCCGTCGAACACGACATCACCGTCATCTCCGACGAGATTTACAAGGAGATCACCTACGGTGTCGAACCGACCAGCCTCGGCACGCTCGAGGGCATGGCCGACCGCACCGTCACCGTCAACGGCTTCTCGAAGGCCTACTCGATGACCGGCTGGCGGCTCGGCTACTTCGCCGGTCCAGAGGATCTGATCGACCAGGCCGGCAAACTCCACAGCCACTCCGTCTCCTCGGCCGTGAACTTCGTCCAGCACGCCGGCCTCGAAGCGCTCGAGACCGAGGACGCCGTCGACGAAATGGTCGCAGCCTTCGAAGAACGCCGCGACCTCGTCATCGATCTGCTCGACGAACACGACGTCGATGTCGCCGTCCCGGAGGGTGCGTTCTACATGATGCTCCCCGTAGACGACGACGATCAGGCCTGGTGTGAAGGCGCGATCGAAGACGCCCACGTCGCGACCGTGCCCGGCAGCGCCTTTGGCACCCCCGGCTACGCGCGGATCTCGTATGCAGCGAGCGAAGAGCGACTCGAGGAAGGCATCGAGCGACTGGCCGAGGAAGGCTACCTGTAAGCCGGCTCCGTCGCGAGCAGCTTTTCCGTTGCCGAATCGGGTTCCCTGAATAGACTCGAGCGCGTCGCTCGAGGCCGTTCGGATCACTTTCACTGCGGTTGGCTAGTGTTTATTTCCCCATAACTACGACGATAGTTATGGACTGTCCGACCTGTGGGAAGTCCCTGAACACCGAACAGGGAATGCGCCAGCATCATACCAAAGTCCACGGTGAGCCACTCCCCAATCGAACCTGTACGGGCTGTGGAGTCGAGTTCTACGACCCGAAAGCACGACGCGAGTTCTGCGACGACTGTAATCCAAACGGTGGAGAACACAACGGAAACTGGAAAGACGCGAAAGAAACCGGGACGTGCAATCGCTGTGGAGCGACGCTCGACTACTATCCCTCGGACAAGCCAGGTATGTACTGTCCAGAATGCGTCGAGAGTGCCCGCGGAGTGGTACCGGGAAATCCGTCGGAGAAAGGTGAGCGGGTCATCGTCGGCTGCGAAGCCTGCGATGCCGAACTCGAGGCTCGGCCGGCGCGACTCGAGAAGCAGAAACGAGGCGTCTTCTGTACGCTCGAGTGCTACGGTGACTGGTTATCAGAGAACGTCGTCGGACCGGATCACCATCAGTGGGAAGGCGGATCGATCGACTACGGCCAGCGCTGGTGGCGGGTGCGACGGCAGGCCCTTGAGCGTGACGACTACGAGTGTCAACACTGCGGGACGAGTGCCGAAGAACTGGGCCGGAATCCCGACGTGCATCATCGCCGGCCAGTGCGGTCGTTCGAGCGGCCCGAAGCTGCACACACGATGGACAACGTGATAACGCTCTGTCGGAGCTGTCATCGCCATGCCGAAGCGGGGACGATCACACTTCCGTCTCACGACGAAAAGTAACACTATTGTGCGATGGCGGTCTATCCATCGAGTGACGTTCCGTGGAGTCCCGTGGTGGCGAGTAAATCCGGAGGATTTACGAGGTACACGGGACTTTGATCGGAGTGAGAAGTCCCGTGGTGTAGTGGCCAATCATATGGGCCTTTGGACGTGTTTCGGTTCAGTCCGTCACGGAAGCAAGCCCATGACGGCAGTTCGAATCTGCCCGGGACTATCATACTATTCCTTACACTTTTCGCCCAGAGAGCTATTGGTATGAGCTACCGCTGTGATATCCGCCAATAGAACACAGCCCTCACACAGATAGCCCCTGAATACCCGCGACCTCGTCCTAACAACTCCATAGTAATCCCTGCGTCCTCGAGAGCCCATGCTATGTTCGGAACGAGCGGTATCCGCGGCACTGTCGGCGAAGCAGTAACAGCCGAACTCGCGCTCTCGATTGGGCGCGCCGTCGCGTCCGACGGCTACGAGCGGGTCGTCGTGGGACGAGACGCTCGAGAGAGCGGCGCGGTCCTGACCGATACAGTGACCGCCGGACTGCGAGAATGTGGCGCAGACGTGCTCGAGGCCGGTGTCGCACCAACACCGACGATCGCCAGAGCGGTCCCGCGAACGAACGCGGATGCAGGCATCGTCGTCACGGCCTCGCACAATCCCGCACCGGATAACGGGCTCAAACTCTGGTCGGCCTCGGGCAAGGCCTTCGATCCCGAGCAACTCGAGGCGATCACCGCTCGCATCGAAGGCGACGAGTACGACCTCCGTCCGTGGGACGGACACGGCTCGCGCGAGCCGGTCCCGGATGCGACCGATCGCCACGCGGCGGCATTGTGCGAGTCTGTTTCGATCGACGAGCCGCCGAGTGTCGCCGTCGACATTGGGAACGGCACCGGTGCGATCACCGCCCGCGTGCTCTCGGAGGTCGGCTGTGACGTCGTGACGCTGAACGGACAGCGAGACGGACGCTTTCCCGGTCGGCCGAGCGAGCCGACACGAGAGACGCTCGGCGACCTCTCGGCACTCGTCGAGGCGACCGACGCGGCGGTGGGGATCGCCCATGATGGCGACGCCGATCGGATGCTCGCCGTCGACGAGACCGGTTCTTTCGTGCCGAAAGATGCCCTCCTCGCCCTGTTCGCACGTGAGGCTGCGACCGATGGCGACGTGATCGCTGCGCCGATCGATACGAGCATGGCTGTCGACGACGCGCTGGCGACGGTCGGCGCGTCGGTGAGCCGAACGCGGGTCGGTGACGGCTTCGTGGCCGACCGCGCCACACAGCCGGACGTCGTCTTCGGCGGGGAGCCCAGCGGGGCGTGGATCTGGCCGGACGAGACGCTGTGTCCGGACGGCCCGCTTGCCGCGTGTAAACTCGTCGAACTCATTGCCGACCGCGGGGTGCTGTCCGATCTCGTCGCGGAGATCGAGACGTACCCCATCCGCCGCACGTCGGTCAAACTCGAGGACAAAGAGGCCGTGATGAACCGAGTCCGAGAGCGCGTCCGCAAGCGCTACGACGACATTGAGACGCTCGACGGCGTCTACGTCGATGTCGGCGACGGCTGGTTCCTCCTGCGTCCGAGCGGCACCGAGCCGGTCATCCGCCTTACGGCCGAAGCGCGAGACGAGTTTCGGGCCGAGCAACTGGAAGCAGATGCCGTTGGGCTCCTCGAGAACGTGCTCGAAACGATGTCGGGCATTCGCCCGTGACCGGTGCCACAAATCTAGCAGACCGCCAGAATTCGGGCGGTGTGGTGGGTTTAACGTCTCGATAATGAAGTATCCCGTCTCCATCGATAGGCGTAGAGACGTGGTGCAACGAACAACGCCGCTGCCGTGGGCTGTCGGCTGCGGTCGAACGAACACATTGAGTAGTAAAGGATGACTCGGACGTTTCGCCGTGACGACACGACATCGACTGGGGGTACGAACGAATCGAACGGGCTGGACACGCTGCTGATCGGGATCGATGCGGGGTGTCTGCCGGTTTTCGAACGGTTATTCAAAGCAAACCGAATTCCGACCATCGAGCGGCTCTGTTCGGAGGGGGTCGCCGCGCCGCTCGAGTCGCAGATCCCACCATGGACGCCGAGCGCGTGGCCATCGATTTATACCGGGGTTAACCCCGGGAAACACGGTGTGGTCGGCTTTGTCGGCTACGACGGCTACGACTGGCACGTGGCGAGCAACGACGATGTCCACGAGCATTCGCTGTGGACGCTGCTGGATCACCATGACCGCTCGAGCGTCATCGTCAACGCACCAGTGACGCATCCACCCGACGAGTTCGACGGGGCGGTGATCCCCGGCTTCCTCGGGCCCGAGGACCCGCCGTGTCACCCCGCCGGACTCTTAGACGAGGTCCGCGACGCGATCGGGGAGTATCGCGTCTACCCGAGCTACACACGAGACGACGACTCGCTGTCCGACAGTGCGAAGATCGACGAGTATCAGAACCTCGTTCGGATGCGCGGCCAAGCGTTTCGCTACCTCGTCGGCGAGTTCGAGCCGGACTTCGGCTTCGTCCAGTTCCAGAAGACGGATACGGTCTTCCACGAGTTCAGCGGCAAGCAACGACACGTCGACCGCGTCTACGAAGCGACCGACGAACAGATCGGAAAGATTCTCGAGGACTGCGATCCCGACCGCGTCTTCCTCGTGAGCGATCACGGCATGGGACAGTACGACGGGTACGAGTTCCGGGTCAACGAGTACCTCCGCGATATGGGCTACCTCGAGACGACGACCGGCGGCAAGGGGATGCCGTCGTGGACACCGATGCGCAGACGGCTCCGCGAAGGCGAAGAGTACGACACCTGGGAGCCCGGCGTCGCTGCACGCGCAGCGTCGGTTGCCGCCCGATTCGGCATCACCGCCCGTCGCATCAGGACCGCGCTCGAGCGGGTCGGACTGGCCGAGCTCGCCATCGAGTATGCACCGAGCGGCATCTCCCGGACGGCCAACGAGCAGGTCGACTTCGCCGAGTCGGAGGCCTACGTCCGTGCACGGACCGAACTCGGCGTTCGAATCAACCTCGAAGGGCGGGAACCGAACGGTATCATTCCACCGGAAGAGTACGAGGAACTCCGCGAGAACCTCATCCGGGCGCTTCAGGCGATCGAAACACCCGATGGCGAGCCGTTCTTCGAGACGGTCGCGCCGCGCGAGCAGTACTTCCACGGTGACGAACTCGAGGAGACGGTCGACATCGTCACGATCCCTGCTGGCTTCGATCACATGCTCTCCGAGCAGCTGGGCGAGGGCAACTACTTCAGCCCGGCCGAACCGTGGAATCATAAACTCGACGGGGTCTTCATCGCCGCGGGTGAGGGAATCGACGAGACCGCCGCGCTCGAACGGACCCACCTCTTCGATGTCGCGCCGACGGTCATGGCCGCGATGGGCGTTCCCTACAGTGACCGCATGGACGGCAGCGTCGTTCCCGTCGTCGACCCGATCGAACCGACGTCCTATCCCGAGTACGACACGCACGACGGTAAACGACCGGCGACGGACGAGGCGGTCACCGATCGGCTGGCCGATCTAGGTTACATGAACTGACCGCCCTCACAGGACGGTTTCGAGTCGCTGCAACTCGCTTACCCGCGGTATAAGTATGGGCCACTGGTCCCGACGACGGAGTACGACACCGATATCTCAATGGGATTTATTGCAGAAATCCATCTCAGCCACGACAGCCTTCCATTGGTCCCGACGATAGAACGCTGTTCCGGCGTGACGCTCAGATACGAGTACGGGACGACGACCGATGCGCAACGCCAACAGTTCGTCTCGGCGTTCAGCGACGCGGATACAGCACTCGAGGCGGCGATGGACGCCGACCCGACCGTTTCGAACCCGACACGTGTCGCCGTCTTCGAGAACCGAACGATCTATCGCGTCGACGTCGAGACGCCCCTCGAGATCGTTCCTGACTGCTGTGTCGAGAACGGGGTGTTCGCCTTCACGATCACGAGTGGCGACGGTGGGTGGATCACACGGGTCCACGTCCCCAATCGCGACGCATTGTCGGCGTTTCGAGCACACTGTCGCGCTCACGGCGTCTCGTTTCGGGTGAACCGACTGTACGACTCATCAGCGTCCGACGAGCAGACGTATTTCCTCACAGAACGCCAGCACGAGGTGCTCACAATGGCCTACTTCGCCGGCTACTTCGACGTGCCACGCGGAGCCACACAGGACGACCTCGCCGATCGACTCGGCATCTCGGATTCCGCGGTTTCCCAGCGACTTCGCCACGCCGTCTCCGAACTGATCGCCGCCACGCTCGAGAGCGATCGAATGCCCGAGGAATGTCGATAACGAGACGGATGATCAGGAGCCGATCGCCACGATGGTCCGTCGCGAGAGCAGTGATTACCGAGGTGATAAACGAGAAGTTGACGCGTGAGAATTTCCTCGTTCTCGCCGCTGGATCGGCGAATTGTAACACGTGCAACCGTTTCAACAATCGAATCGCTTCGGCTGACTCGAGTGCGACGGCCGACTCTCGAACTTAAAAACTTGCTATCCGAATCCATAGCTACTGGACCCCGTCATTACTCACAACGACTTGTATTTCAATGTCGGATGGACGTGATCTGCAGCGCTTGAATCGTGACGCTTCTCGTGATTCTCACTCGACCGAGGGGGAGGCCGGTCGACCATCGATCGACGGATCGAGCTCACGGTCGAGGAGGGGGTTCCTGCGAAAAACCGTGGCGGCGTGTGCCGCCGGACTCGGCTTGACGTCGACTGCCGCCGCATCGGACCCGTACGACCACTACGACGACGAGTACGCGACCGTCGTAGACGTGACCGAGGCCGGCGCGGACGATACCGGTACTGAATCGATCACGCCCGTGCTCGAGGACCTCCGCAGTGACGACACGCTGCTCGTGTTTCCCGAGGGAGAGTACTTCATGGACGAGCAGTTTCGATTCACGGGCTTCGACAACTTCGGCGTCGTCGGCGAGAACGCGACGCTTATTCCGGCGGACTTCCACGAGTTCGACGGGCCGCAGTATCGGCTGTTCCGCCTCGGTGTCTCGTACAGCCCCGGGGGCCACCTCCGCTTCGAAGGCTTCGACGTCGACCAGTCGGCACCCGACACGGGGATCCGGACGATCGAAGCCTCCGCCGACCGACTCGAGGTCCGCGACGTGACGATCGACGGCTTCCACGACAGCGGGACGTGGGGGCCGGGCATGTTCAACGTCACCGATCCCGACGGCTACGGGATTGTCGAACGGTTCCGAGCGCCGGACGGCGGTGCGTGGGTCGACAATACGCCGAACGCCGGCAACCGCTGGCGTGGCCCGATCGGTATCGAAGCGAACCAGAACGTGGGAACGCTCGAGTTCAGACACTGCTGGCTCGGCGGCTTTCCGAACAACGGCCTCTACGCGGCGGGTGGCAAGGGGACGATCATCGTCCACGGTGGCTGGTTCTACAACAGCAACGGCGCGAACGTGCGTGTCGGTGGCCAGGGAAGCGAAATTCGGTGGCCGACTGTCGAAGTCGACGCGACGCGGCCGGCGGATAGAGCCCAGCGTGGGATCCGGATCGAAAACGGTCGTGATATCGAGATCTACGGGGCCGCTATCGAGATCACCTCGCCGATGCCGACGAGTCACGCGATTTCGGTGATGAACAACTGCGAAAGTGCCCGGATCGCCAATACGCGCCTGGATATCCGAGGGTCGGACATCAACCACGGAATCGTCCTCTCGCCCGAGTGCGGCGAGACGACGATCGTCGAGACGGATATCACCCACGAAACCGCCGGCGGCTATCCGCTCTGGATTCGAGAGAGCGATCGGACCGAGCAGATACTCGCCGAGCAGCTGACGATCTCGGGGCAGGCAGGCGACGGTGGCGGCTTCCGCGACGGGATTCGGTGTGAGCGGGACAACTGCCGCTTCAGCTACGTCGATGTCATACAGCAGGGCCGAGACGGGACGGACCGGAACGCCATCGTCAACACAGGTACGGATCTGACGGTCTACCAGAGCGAACTGCGAGCCAGTCAGCATCCGTTCATCGACCTCGGTTCCAACGCACTCGTTCGTGACTCGGTACTCGAGTCGTCGGGTGACGAGGAAGCCGTCTGCCTCTACGATTCGTCGACGAGCCCGGCGTTCAAGAAGAACCGACTGGTCGACGGAATCCGTGACCTCGGGGCGAGTGACGTCACGACCTGGGAGAACACGTACTCGTAACCGCGTCTCGACCCGTTTAACCCCCGTATAATAACGCCACACAGTCGCCACTGTCTCGCCACAGTGAGTACGTCGGATCGTGAGCGATCGTCGTCGATGGCGGCTGTCGATTGTCACAGGGTGAAACCGTGAATCGGAGTATTGCGAGCGGCGTCTTCTCGGTGGTCAGTGCGAAAGTAGTCGTGCTCGTCGTCACTGCGCTCTCGACGCCGCTTTTGTACCGGCTTCTCGGCGCATCGGCGTTCGGCGAATACGCGTTTTTGCTGTCCATCTTCGCGATCTACATGATATTCGTCAGCTCCGGGATCACTGACGGCGTCCGAAAGTTCCTCGCGGAGGATCGGGCCGCAGCCAACTGGAGCGAACACGTCGTCGGCTTTTATCTCCGGCTGGCGATCGTGCTCTCTGCCCTCGGGGCCCTCCTGCTGGTGCTTGCGACACGGTTCGGCGTCGTCGGCCGTGCGTTCGGATCCGATCTGACGCGGTATTTCTACGTCCTCGCCGCACTCGTCGTGACGGCGCAGTTTCGCGATTACGCGCGAAAAACGCTTATGGGATTCGGCCTCGAGCGATATTCAGAACCCCTGAAGATCCTCGACAAGATCGGATTCGTCGTCGTCGCCGTGCCGCTGGTGTACCTCGGCGCTGGTGTAATCGGCGCGCTTGCAGGGCATCTGGTTGCAAGTACGCTCGTCGCCGTGATCGGACTGGCGCTCGTGCATCGCCGCGTGTCGCTGTCGTGTCTCTTCAGCCGCCCGACGAAGCGGTTCCCCCGGAAGCAGATGCTCACGTTCAACTCGATGAGCATCGCGCTGGTCTTCCTGCTGATGTCGCTCTATCATATCGACATCGTGATGCTCCAGCATTTCCGGGAGAGCGCCGCGGTCGGGAACTACAAGGCGGCGCTCACACTCGCCGAGTTCCTCTGGTTCATCCCGATGGCCCTTCAGACGGTGTTCGTCCACTCGACATCGGAGTTGTGGTCGCAAAACCGGTTTCGAGAGATCTCGGAGCTGGCATCCCGAACGACGCGGTACACGTTCCTTCTCACGGGCGTCATGGCGGTTGGGCTCGCGGCGCTTGCGGATGTCGCCGTGCCGATCTACTTCGGTGCGGACGCCATGCCAGCGATCACGCCCCTGCTGCTGTTACTCCCTGGATCGCTCGGGTTCGCGCTCGCGCGCCCAGTGTTGGCGATTTCACAGGGGAAGGGCATGCTCCGATATCCGGTCGCGGCCACCGGTGGTGCGGCTATGATTAACCTCGTGCTCAACGTCGCGCTCATCCCTCGTTTCGGGATGCACGGTGCCGCCATCGCGACCAGCGTCGGCTACGGTTCGATGTTCGTCTTCCACTGCTGGAGCGCTCGACTGGTCGGCTTCGATCCCCTTTCGGACGCGCGACTCGGACGGTCGATACTGACGACCGTCCTCGCAGCCGTGCCGATCGTCGCCCTCTCGACCGCTCTCACGAACCCGTGGCTCGCACTCGCAGCCGTCCCGCCCGTCGGATTCGTGATCTTCGTCACGTTCGCGCTGCTCGTCGGCGCACTGGATCCCGCCGAACCCTTCGAGGTGCTGTCGATGTTCCCCGATCCGCTCGGCGCGAAGGCGGACGCGATCGGTAGTCGGCTCGCGGCCGGCGGGAGGGAGCGAGGGGAGCGCAACTGGCTCCATAGTTTGCTGTTCGTCGCCGGACTCTCCCTGCTCGTCTCGGGGCTCACGCTGGGAATATTGGGATCCGGAATACAGACCGTCACTCCGTGACAGAACCGGTACGCGCCGCTGGCCCCTTCTCGTACGCGGATGACCGAAGAAACAGGAGTGGTCGGTCTTCAGGCCGGACGAGCCATCCCTCACGGAGACTGAACTGACGCCGAAACAAAGGAAGCTTGCCAGTAAATAATAGTACGACTTCTTTATTTAGAATATGTTGTGAAACTCGCGACTCGCGGTACGTTCAGGGGAAGGAGTAATCAGTTGCTGCTGTGACCCGCTTTTTCACACCCTATATGTGTGGCACGATGAACTTTACCGGTAGCAGATGCCACATCTCTATGGAGAGTGAAAATTGTCCAAACTGCGGAACAGAAAATCCCAGTACACTACTTGAACCGGGGAGGAAGGTCCGGATCAGATGTACAAGCTGCAATCATACATGGCTCATTGAATATCCACCTTGACCATCGATCAAGTGTGGAGTTCAGTAAGCATCAGCCGTTACCGGTTCCGCCCGTCCCAGTTTCAAACCCGACTCTGAATAACGAAATCGTAGTCCCAACCCGAACGACCCTGCAGGCGAATTTGCGCTCGCACGGCGCTATCGCACCTGCCGCTCGAGCGATTCACTTTCGGCCATGTCGAACACCATCGCCAGCAGGAGGAACGCGATACCGGCGACGAGCAACAGTAGACTCGTCGCGCCCTGGACGGCCGGTGTGCCGGGACTCGGAAGCGCCGAAAACACCGCCACGCCGGTTCCGAGGACGCCGATCGCAGCCGTCGCCGCACCGAAGAGGTAAAACAGGGCGAGCGGGTGGAAATCCACCGCGAGGTACTTGATTTTCAGCCGCCACAGGAAGTCGCGAAGCAACATCACCGAGACCTTTGGGATATACTCCGCGTACGCGATGCTCGACTCCTCCTCGCCGTAGACCGCCGGCATCGCCACGTCGGCGACACGCATCCCGTGGACGTTCAGTTTCACCAGCAGGTCGTTGCAGTAGCCGTAGTACTCGTAGAGGTTTTCGACGTCGATCGCCGCGAGCGCGTCGTGGGAGATCGCCGTGTATCCGTTCTGGGGGTCCATCGTCTTCCAGTACCCCGACGCGATCTTCGTCAGAAACGTCAGCGTCGCGTTGCCGATGAACCGAAATCGTGGCATCGCGGCCCGGTACTCTCGTGACAGAAGCCGGTTGCCCTTCGCGTAGTCTGCGCGTCCCTCGACGATCGGGTCCAGGAGCCGTGGCAACTGGGAGAGGTCCATCTGCCCGTCCGCGTCAACGGTGACTGTCGCGTCCACGCCATCCGCGAGTGCGGCGAGGTAGCCGGTCTTGATCGCGCCACCGGCACCGCGGTTCTCCCGGTGTTCGATCGGGACGACCCGGCCAATCGTGTCGCGAACCGTCGCCCGATTCGCCAGCGCGGTTGCGCCGCCGTCGGCCACGAGTTGCTGGACGGTCGGATCACCGTGGTTCCTGTGTTCGCTCGCGTCGGCCCGCGCAGCCTCGAGAATTTCGCTCCAGGTGCCGTCCGTCGATCGGTCGTCGATCACGTAGATCCGATCGACGTACGCAGGTATCTCGCGGATGACGTCGCCGACGAACCCTTCCTCGTTATAGGCGGGTATCACGACGCCGATGCTCGAGCCCCGGTACATCACTGGTCACCCAGGAGGTCAGTGGCAGTGACGACCTCGACGTTCTGCGCGTCGATATACTCGAGCAGCCCGTCGAAGGCCGCCTCGCTCATGCCGTCCTCACCGATGTATTCGAAGTGCAGGACTGCGAGTTCCCCATACTCGGCGGCGTAATCGACGTACGTTTTCGTCTCGTCGCCGGCATCGCCGGCGAAGAAACCGACGTTGTAGGGGTCCGTCAGCGGGAGCCCGTTCGGGCCGCCGCCGAACCGGAACGCCTGCTCGTGATACTCCCGGACAAGGTCGTTTGCCGTCGACCCGAGGATGTTCCGCGGCGTAATGAAGTGCTTCGCGCCGTCTTCGAAGCCGCGGTTCTCGAGATACGCTTTCGTCCGTCGGATCATCCCCTCCTGTTGCTCGGGGGTGAACTCGTGGAGGAATTTCGAGCCGGTTCGTGGCCGGGCTGCGAGGTCCCAGCCTGCGCCGTCCAGTTCGGTGAGCTTGTCGAGCGTGAGCCGGCCGCCCTCGCCGACGGCCTCGGGGATGACAGCTTCGACACCCGCGAACCCGTACTCCTGGAGTCGGTCGAAGGCGTGCGTGTAGTGACTCTCGAGCGTCCCGTCGAACAGGAGCATGACCTGACCCGTGTCGGGCCAATCGGTCGCCCGGAGGTCGTCGACCCGACAGTCGATCGAGCCACTCATCTCACCGCGACGGCGGGCGATCAGCCGAATCTCACGGACGTCAGAGAGATCGGGCTGGGTCTCGATCCGGTCGGTGCCGAAATCGACGCGCACCCACCGATCGGCTGGCCCGGTGAGCGTGCGTTGCATGGCGTGTACGTTGCGCGAGTTCGGCGCGAACAGCTCGAGCGTGAGATGCAGCTGATCGCGACCGGTGAAGTTGACGGCCAGCGAGAGGTTCTTCCCGCTCAAATCCAGCCCATCGGGAATCGTCTGATAGATAGCCGCGTACTCGGTGTTCTCGGACGCCGTGAGATGCGCAGACTGCGATCCGGCGTATGGATCGTCCGTCCCGGCCTCGAGATCGCCGCTGCCGATCATCGCCCGCCACTTCTCGAGGTCCTCGAAGCGATCGATCGGGTCTCCCGGGAGGTCCAAGCTGTCACCAGCTCCCGACTGGGAGGTTCCGTCGCCCGACTGGGTGGCCGTCGGTTTGCCGTCCGTCCCGCGCCACTCGCGAACCTGCGAGAGACAGCCCGCAAACCCGAGTGTGCCGACCGCCGCAGCCGTGGTTATGAACGATCGTCGGTTTCGGTCCGTCATTGACCGCGTGGACGAACCCTTCGCTTTTCCTTATACAGGCATTAGGAGGCCTATCGCCGACCACTTCTCGTCGGACACGAGACCGTCGTCTCGCTGACTGCCCTCACTACACACTCGCTGCTGGCGGGTGACGCCGTTTATTCACGCGATAATAATCCGGGCCGGACCGGAAGCTGCGGGAAATGACTCGCGTCAGCGTCATCATCCCGACGTACAACAGAGCGGCGACGCTTCCACGCGCGATCGACAGCGCGCTCGCCCAGACGATCGACGACCTCGAGGTGGTCGTCGTCGACGATGGCTCGACCGACGACACCGAGTCGGTGCTGGCCGCCTACGAGGACTCGCGGGTTCGGCCGGTCGTCCACGAGACCAATCACGGGGCGAACGTCGCCCGGAACACGGGCCTCGAGCACGCACGCGGGGAGTACGTCGCGTTCCTCGACTCCGACGACGAATGGCATCCCGAGAAACTCGAGCGCCAGCTCGCGGCACTCGAGGAACGCTCGAACGACTGGGTCGGTGTCTACTGTGAGACGGGATACGAGCTGTCCGGGACGGACGGACGGCTCCGGTCTGCTGCCGCGTCCGTGCTCGCTCGCTTGGACGATGATCCGACGCGCGAAGGTGACGATGAACTCGTCGGCGAGATCCTCGCGGACAACGTCCAGCCGGGTGCCGGCTCGACGCTACTCGTCCGGACCGACGTCGCCAGAGACGCCGGCGGCTTCGACGAGGAGCTCGATCGGTTCCAGGACCCCGAGTTCTGCCTGCGCGTCCTCGAATGTGGAAAGCTCGCCTACGTGGACGAGGAACTCGTCGTCCGCGAGGAGACCGGGAGTCCGCCGGCGGCGGTCATCGAAGTCGCCAGCGAGCAGTACCTCTCGGCGTACGAGTCCGACGTCGAGCACTTCGAGGAGCGAGGCTACGAGATCTGCTCGAGCCACGCACTCATCCTCGCAAAGCAGTACTTCGCGGAGGGACGATTCCTGCAGGGGCTATGGCACCTCCGAACGGCGTCGGTGTCGCCACGAACGTGTCCCGGTGTCTGCTGGGTCGCCGGCGCTGGCATCCGGCGGCGACCACGTCCGGTCGTCGCGGCGCTCGTCGTCTCGCTCGTCATCGCGACGCTCGGTCGGCGCGCGCTCACTCGGTAAGTTGGGGGCCACGTTGGTCCGTTGGGTTCAGTTTCCAGCGCCTGAGCGCGAGCGTTCGATCGACATAGACCGTTGCAGAAGCGAAAGTATCCCGTTTCTATCCTTATCGCACCTGTAGTAAAACCGCCTGACACCAACGGGGCGGACGAATGCAACGCGATACGCTCTCACGGCGGACCGTTTTGGCTGTCGCAGCCGGGTGTACACTTACGAGCACTGGCGTCGCCAGCGTGGTCGGCGATACGGCCGACACCGACGGGGGAACAGTCACGCGAACGTCGTTCCCCATTCGCGAGGGAACGGACGAGGAAACGACCGTCTTCGTGATGACCGCAGACGCCGAGGGACCGACGGCGGTCGTCGTCGGAGGGATCCACGGAAACGAGGTGGCAGGCTACACGGCCGCAGATCAGATCGCCGATTGGACGATCAACGCCGGCACGCTCGTCGTAATCCCCGAGGCCAACGCCGTCGCGATCGAGCGCGGAACCAGAAACGACGAGGAAGGGACCAACCTCAATCGACAGTTCTCCGAGGGAGAGACACCGCAGACGGAACTCGCACGCGCGATCTGGGACGTCATCAGCGAGTACGATCCCGACGTGGTCGTCGACCTTCACGAATCGACCGACATCTACGCGGGTGATCCCACGGACGGCGTCGGCCAGGCCATCTTCTACTCGGACGGCGATGAGGCGACCGCCGTTGACGTTGCCGAGTACGTCACCAGAAACTACGTGGACGACCCTGACCTTGCGTTTCAGTCCGGACCGTTTTCCTCGCCCGATTCCGAACCGAACGGGCTGCTCGTCCACAAGGCCGCCCGCGATCTGAACGCCGACGCGTTCCTCGCGGAGACGCTCTCGACCGACGTCGCACTCGAGACTCGCGTCCAGTGGCACAGGGCGATCGTCGAGCGACTTTTCGAGAGTCTAACAGAAGCCGAACTATCCGCTGACGACGTCGACGAGACATCCGACACTGAGCCACCGGTCGCACGGATCGAAACGGTGCCGACGGACGCGGCCGAAACAACGCTCGAGCCGGGCCAGACGGTGACGCTGGACGCATCACAGTCGCGCGATCCCGACGGCGAACTCGTCCGCTACGAGTGGCGCATCGGTGACGACGGCGCGTTCGACCGGACCGGCGAGACGATCGAGGTGACGATCAGCGAGAACACAGAGCAGTCGGTCGTGCTCCGCGTCGTCGATGCCGACGGAGCGACCGACACCGATCGGATCACGCTCTCGGCGGGCTGCTGACTGACTCGGCGTCGAACTCATACGCGGCGGTCGTCGGTGAACGGACGGCGGTCGCCTCGAGAAATGGCCCCAGTTCCGTGGGCGGGTTGCGCCAAATCAGCGGTTGCTCGTCCGCAACTTCCAGAGGTCGTCGAAGGTGATGACCTTGACATCGGCGCTGTCGATGTACTCGAGCAACGTCTCGTAGTCGGCCTTCGGCATCGTATTATGGGCTTCGAAGGTGTGGAAGTTTAGGATCGTACACTGGTTGTGCTGGGCAGCGAGGTCGACACACCGTTTCGATATCTCGAGGTCGTGGCCGATCGTCCGCGGTAACACCAGCGGATCGAAGCCGTAGACGCTCGTCGTATTGACGTTGCCGGCCTGGTTGAAGCCACCACAGTAGTGGTAGGCGGTCGCCTGCTCGAGGCTCGTCTTGTCGAAGCTGTTGTGGGGGTGGACGATGTAGTTCGCACCTTCGAACCCGTTGTCGATGAACCACTGCTTGTCCCGTCGAAGCCGTTCGTCGATCGCCGCTTCGTCGTCGAGTTCGTGAATCGGCTCGTGCGTTCCGTGGACGACGATCTGGTCACCAGCTTCCTGTCGGTCCAGCAGTTCCGAAATCGACATGATCCCGTCGCGGCCCTGTTCGGCCCACCGCGGTATCGCCGCCTGAACCGCCGGGAACCCGTACTCGTCGTGGAGCGGCGCGGCCGTCTCGTAGTAGTCGAGCGACCCGTCGTCCCAGCTCAGCATGACGTACCCCTGATCGGGCGTCGGATGGGTCCGCAGATCGTCGATCCAGACTTCCGCCTCCGGCATGGAGTGGAGCACTTGAATCTCGAGCCGATCGAGGTGGTCGAGTGCGGGTTCGTACTCGCTTTGCTGGAAGACGCCGGGACTCGCGCGGAACCAGCCGACGTCAGGCGAGCGGTACCGGATCTGGCGCAGCGAGTAGACTTTCGAGCTCCCGAACTGATCGACCACTCGCAGGTTGACCGTGATGCTGTCGGGCGTCGTCGTCCGCACCGCGAACGACAGGTCCGTTTCCGTCAGATCCTCGCCTTCGAGGCTCCGTTCGGCGATGACGTTCCTGCTGCCGTTCGACCGAAGTCTGAAGCTCTGATCGCCGTCGAACACGACGTCCTCGTCTGCCCCACCTGATCCCTGAACGATGGTCCAGGCGTCGAGATCGCTGAAGTCGTCGAGCAAGTCGCCGGGCTGTCGATACCGTTCTCGGCTGTCGAACTCGGTCTCGAGCGGCGGTACCCCGTCAGTGAGTCCCGGCGTGGAACCGCTCGCGTCGCTTGGCGTCTCGTTCGACGACTGACCGGAGACCTGGTTAGCTGCCGACTCGAGTTGCTCCGCACAGCCGGCCATGCCGGTGAGTCCGGCTGCACCCGAGAGTGCGAGAAACCGACGGCGCGTCGTACGTTTCCGTGACATTAGTGCGCCGAAGCTACCGACAGCGATCCCATTATTATGGATTCAATAGGTCGAGTCGGTAGCCGTCTGACCCGGTTCATTCCCGCCGTCTGAGCGCTTAACGGTAGCATAGTAATTGAGCGGACTATCAAGGGTGTTTCACAGAGGCGTACGCGAACGAGGAGCGGGCGGAGCTCGTCTCTTCCACACTACTGTCGTACGCCGTCTCTCAGGTGGTCTTCGACGATGAACAGGGAACTCTTCGGTGTAATGGGTGGTATCGACACGTTCGAGCGGTTCAGATCCAGCGACGAATTCGACGAGGTGCTCGCCGGGCCAGCCCTCACAGTCGGCATCAGGGACTCGGATCTCGGCGCATCCGGCTGGAGCGCCACGTACACCGGCGAGGAGGGCTGTTGTCTCGTCTGGGGCGAGGCGTACGTCCCCGATGACGACCCAAACGCCGCGCGCTGGCTCCTCAAGCGCTACGAGACGATCGGCATCGAGGCACTGCGAGAGCTCAACGGCTCGTATCTGGCCGTAATCGACGCCAAGGTAAGCGGCGACGCGTTCGTCGCTACGGATCCAGTCCGTTCTCGAGAGTGTTTTTACACCGACGAGCCGGGCGTTCGCGTCTTCGGAACGGACGCCGCTGCGGTCGGCCACACAATCGCGGAGCCGACGCTCGACCGGAACGGCGTCCTCGAGTTCCTGCATCTGGGTGTGATACTCGGCGAGAAGACAGCCGTTACTGAACTCTCTCGACTCCCGCTCGACAGCCGACTGACGCCCGTGTCGGTCGACTCGCTGGGACGGTTCGTCTACGAGCCGCTGTCCCCCAGGGAGTTCGACCCCGTTGACCAACTCGCTGACCGTCTCGACCGGGCATTCCGACGGCGGTCGTCGCTGCCGGGGCGAACGGGCGTCCTCCTCTCGGCCGGCTACGATTCGCGGATCGTCCTCTCGCAGGTCGACGACGTCGACCGGAGTTACACGGTCGGCTCGCTGGACGCCCAGGAGGTCCGCGGTGCGCGAGCGCTCGCCGCCCAGTACGGTGCGAGCCACACTGCCTTCCCACCGGACGAGCGATATCTTCGGCCCGACGAGTCGAAGATCCGCTACTCACAGGGGATCAAGGAGTCTCTGCACATCCACCACGCCGGCTACACGGACGAAATCGAGGTCGACACGATGTTCCACGGGCTCCTCTGTGACACGTTTTTCCGCGGCCATTTCACCGCCTCGGAAACCGTCGACGTGCTCGGCAAACGCGTTCCGACCGGTCGACTCGAGTCCGATCCGGATCCCGTCGAGTCGCTGCTCGAGAAGTTCGGCTATAGCCACGAGGCGAGTCTCGAACTCGCCGCACAGACGTCGTTCGACGTCGATCCGGACACGTTCGTCAGGGAGGCAGTCGCCGACGAGTTCGCGGCGCGACGGGATCGTGCAGACACCGTACAGAACGCGCTCACCTGCTGTGGCATCGCGAACCAGCCATCGATGCCGTTTCACAACCATCTCTCCGATCACTTCGTGACGTCGTTTCTGGCGACGGATCGCGAACTGGTCGACTGGCACCTCCGGACGCCACCGGAACACCGAACGACAGAAACGTTCCTCCGTGCGTGCGAGCAAATTGATGACGACATCCTACGACATCGACCACCTGATCGACCGTATGACGCGCGGCTATTCAACGAGGTCGAGGGGTTCGTCCGTCGAAAGACGCCGTTTCTCGCATCGTTCGAACCACCATGGCCGGATCGACAGACTCTCTTCGAGCGACACGATTTCGATCGGCGGCTACTAGGCGACCTCGAGCACGTCCACGGCCTGCCGGCCAGACACAAACTCAGACTCACTGACCTCCGTGGGTGGCTCGACTGCTGGTCGGAGTTACCGGCACAGCTCCTTCCGTGGCTTCGCCCATCGGACCCCGTGGTCGCATAACGGACTCTACATTACATACGAGATATTACAGGTGTTTTGAGAGCGTTTTGCAACTATTATCACTTGTGAAACCCGCTCTCGCTGCGATTTATTCCGTTCATTATCGATAAACCGTGAGAAACCTTATATACCAAGGTATTTTAGCGTGGAATATGCGTCTGACGCCGTCTTGGCTGCGCTCTTCGTCGGAGGGGGATGCCGACGAACGCTCGGGGGATTCGGAGACGACTTCTGAGTTTACGATGGTCTACTCACCGGGGAGTGATGTTTCGACGACCGATACGGACAAGACACGAGTACGGGAGTTCGTTCCGGAGTCCGATACTGCGCTCGTGGCTGTCCTCGACGAGTTGAACACGCCTGTCACCGTCGACGAAGTCACCGATGAACTGATCGAGCCGGCCCGGCCCCCGATCGAAACCTGGGCAACCGTCCACGAGCGACTCCATCAGGATCGCCTGCCAGCACTCGATGCGGCTGGAGCAATCGAGTTCGACGCGACACGTGGAGTGATCGAGCGGTCCATAACTCGTACGAACGAGAATCAGTTCTTCTCATCGGCCGTGCTTGCGGCGATTTCTCTTGGATTGCTGTGTGTCGTTATTGCGCTCGTCTCGGTTTCCGTTCTGATCTCGTAATAGTACACCCTGTCATAGATCATCGCCGTTTGTCGTCGAGAATGATCTTGCTCGTCGTTAATTGACAAGCCTGCTGATCGTGAGCACGGTAAAGATCGACAGGATGAGCGCGCTCAGGCCGATCCCGGAGAGAAACGAGACGACCGGCAGTTCCATCACTGCGCCGATGAGGACTGCATAGGAAACGACCGTCGCACCGATGTAGTAATCTTCCCACTCGGCGCTCTCCGCCTGTTGCTCGTCCATCGAGTCGTCGGTCGACTCGAGTTGGAGATACTGGTCGACTCGGTCAGCAAGTGGCTTTCGCTCGACGATTCCGCGGTTCTGCTGGTAGTCGATAAGGCCCGCCTCGTCGAGTTTCGAGAGATGCGACTGATACAGTGGGATATAGACCCGCTGGCGTTGTGTGGAGGTGAGCTCCTCAACAGTGGTGTCGTGTTCCCACGCTGCGACCTGCTCTGCGACATCGCGCATGCGTACGGGGTCTTCAGTGCCGCGGAGATATCGGAGAACCATCCGACGGCGTTCGTTTTGCAGGAGATGAAAGATTTCGTCCTTTGAAAACGCAGGCTCCTCGGAGAGACGATCAGCTTCGGTATCCGTGTCTGGACTATCGTCGATAGCACCCTGATCATCTATCCCATCGGAGCTGATATATTTCGCTTTCATTGCACCAGTATCCCCTATCCAGAGGTGGGTAATAAAGGATAGAAATAGTGTATTCGTGAACGACCCGTTTTAAGTAATTTCATAGAGTCTATCTACTTTTCGCGTCATTTTAATACACGCAGATACTAATTTAGAGGGCTTGAAAGTCAAGAATCTCGAAACAGTTCGATTATTTATTTCGAGAAGATATGCTACGCCGATTTCGGAAACTCAATTCGAATTTTGGATCGTTCATACTCTCACGACACTCAATAACGGGAGAATGTAGCTCGAGCAAATCCGATATCGAGATTATTATACGTCACCGTCAGACAGCCGTCGGACCAACCCGTGAGTTCGGGGCTTATTCGGGCGATAATAAACCGTCACTGGCCTCTAGAGACGACGAAATGAGCGACACCAACTGGTGGTTTTTCGATTTGGCGGCCGTTATCGCGGTCACTGGCGTTCTCACGTTCGGAATTATTTCAGGTATGGAGGGTGCTGTAAGAACCGTGCTGGCGATTCCGCTCGTGTTGGTTCTTCCTGGGTATGCGCTCGTCTCGGCCCTCTTTCCTGACAAGCCAAACGACGACTATCAGTCGTTCGACACCAAAAAAACAGGACTCGGTAGTCCGTTGCTGGTCAGTGGTGGACTCGAGGCGATCGAACGGGCGATCCTGTCAATCGTTTTTAGCGTCGCGCTCGTTCCTGCGATTACCCTTTTCGCGGCCGTAACCCCGGGGGGAGTGACGCTAGAACCGATCCTTATTGGGCTCTCGATGCTCACTGTTATGCTCGCACTCCTTGCAATCGGCACACGCTACCGCTGTCCGGCCGATCGACGATTCGTTCCGTCGGTCGCGTCGATCTCACCGTTCTTTACTCGGGACCGACCGAGTCCGTACGATCGGGTCAACAATCGACCGTACAACGTTGCAATCGCAGTTGGACTGGTCTTGTTGCTCGCAAGCAGTGGCTTCGCCCTTGCGAACCCACCCCAACACGACGGATTCACGGAACTGTCGGTCGAGACGAAAAACGTCACCGGAGAGATTGACACGATGTACGACTCGACCTATACCGCGGGAGCGTCACAGGAACTGACGGTGACGATCACGAATCAGGAACACGAAACGCGCCGTTACACGACTGTCGTCTTGCTCCAGCGGGTGAGCTCCGAGGGTGACAGCGTGACCGTTCACGAATCAACCGCGTTGGACAAAGAGGCCGTGACGGTTGCCGACGGCGAATTGACGCGACAGCCCCTCGAGATCACGCCGACGATGCAGGGAAGCGATCTGCGGCTAGCTGTACTGCTCTACGAGGGCGATCCACCGGCGGAGCCGACGGCCGACAACGCCTATCGCGTCGTTCGGCTCCCGATCGAGGTGGAATAGATGTGGCCGTGGGAGCACCTCGCGTTTGCGTACGTCCTGTACTCGCTGACGAAGAACGTCGGCTTTCGAGCGTCTCCTTCGGGCCGCGAAACGATCCTCGTCGCCATCGGATCACAGCTTCCGGATCTCGTCGACAAACCGCTCGGATGGACGTTCGGGTTCGCGGAGACCGGCTACTCGATCGGGCATTCGATCTTTGTCGCCCCTGCTGTCTGTCTCGTCGCGTACGCGGTGGCCGCCCGGAGAGGGACTCGAGCGCTTGCGGGTGCCTTCTCGCTTGCGTACCTCTCACACCCGATCGCCGACTTGCTCAGTCAGTTGCTCCGGAACGGTGTCGTTGACGGCCGAATCATGCTCTGGCCGATCGCATCGCCACCAGGGACCGATCACGGGGGGTTCCTCGACCACCTGCTTCTGTACCTTGCTCGGTACATCTATCAGCTTCTCACCGGCGGTCTCACGATCGAGATCGTCGCACAGTTGTTCCTAGGCCTCGCTGTCGTGGCACTCTGGCTCTCCGACGGCGCACCGCCGACCGCCGATGTCTGGCGGCGCTTGCGTACCCGAAGCCATCAGTGACCGGCGAGCGAACGCCGTCGAATCGGACGGGGATCTTCCTTCCACGACAGCGAACGACACTGCGTCGCTCTCACGGTTGGTCTACTTAAAGCGACCGAGAAGAGACGACCAGTCGTTTCGAACTCACGGCCACGAACGCGGAACGGCGTTCCCACCACCGTTGGCTTCTCGAGCGCGTGTCGATCGTCGTCTCGACGACAGCAGTGTCGTGGTCGTCTGGCGCTCGAGAGAGCGCCGTGATCGGCCTGGAGAGTATCTGCCTGATCGGGTCGTGACGGCAAAGGAGTGGGGCAGAAGCGGTCGCAATCGACTGTCTCGGTATCGCTCGAGATGGGCATCGCTTGCCGGGTTAGATAACGGTGGTTCGAAAAAGCAGTCGGACGGTCCCGTCGACGATTAGCGGCCTGCCGGAGAGGGCGTACACATCGTCACGTCTCCGTTCGTGTAGACCGTGGCCTGATCCGGCCGACAGAGCTGCGTCGGAGAGAGGTCTTCGATCCGCGCAGTTCCGTCCGTATCCGTGACGTACGTCGCCTCGGTCGATTGCGCCGACCGATAGACCGTGTAGTCGTGGGCTGCGACGCCGCCTTCGGGAACCGTTGCGGTTGTCGTCGATGGATACGCGCCGGTCCGACTGAACAGCGTCTGATAGGGGTGATCGGTGTGGAGTTGCTGATCGGGGCGGATCTCCTCGCCGTCGGGCGAGCCGGTCAGTTCGGCGATCGACTCGGCCGCGGCGAGTTCCGTCTCGTCGTACGCGAGGCGCTCGTGCTGGTCCGAGAAGACCGGATTTTCGACGTTGCTCTCGACGGCGAGGACCATCGCGCCCGGATACGCGAGTGCGCCGATCAGTAACACGGCGACGACGAGCGAGGGCCTCAGGCTTCCACGTAGCGTCCGCAGCCCGATCGCACCGAGGACGGCCATCGGCGCATAGAGGAACGCGAACCAGCGCGTCGGGATGAACGTCCGGATGCCGAACATCGGGAACCCGAGGATGAACACCAGCATGAACGCCGCCGCCAGCAGGAGCGTGAACACCGACTGTTCGGCGCGTCGCCTATGAACGACGTACAGACAGCCGGCGAACGTGCTACCAAGCAGGAGCAGGAAGCCGAGGTTGTCCACGTAAGGAACGACCTGCTCGAGCAGCGTCGGCGCGGCTTCGGCCCCGGCTTTGGCCGTTTCGGACTCGCTCGCGGTGTTGAGGAAGCCAGCGCTGTCTTCGAGCGTCTGCGTGAAGTAGCTCAGAACCGTCCCCAAAAACGAGTCCTGATTGTACGGCGTCAGCGACCAGACGAAGATCGTCAGTCCGAGGTTGAAGACGACGAGGCCGACGAGGTTGACCGGCTTTTTCGTCCGGAAGACGCTCGTGTCGAGTCGCGTGAGCCCGAACGGGCCGATCACGAACACGAGTTGCGCGATAAACGCCGCGAGTAACAACACGAGCATGATGAACGTCGACACCTGGTGTGTGAGAATGACGGCGATGCTCAGCAACAGGAGCAGCGCGAAGTCCCGGATCGTGTACTCGATCCGCATCACGCGGATCAGCGCATACAACATTGCGAGGAAGAAGACCAGCCCCAGACTCGTGGGGATGATATGGATTCCCCACCGCGCGACGTGGTTGCCGAACGCGTAGAGCGCCGTCGCTAGCACCGCCCACCGCGTCGAGACGAGCAGGTTCGTCGTCGCGTAGACGAGCAGGACTGATATGGGCATCACGAGGCCGACAGAGAGGTACAACGCGGCGCGAATCGGGACGTCGTACAGCAACGACGAGGCGGCCACCAGCAGGTGGTAGAACGGCGAGCCGTAGTGTTTGTTATCGGAGATCGCGCTCAGCGACTGCTCCGTGAGAATCGCGTCGACGAGTTCGCGGTGGGTCCAGATGTCGATCCCGATGTAGCCCGGCGTGGTATAGAGCGCCGCGAATCGGAAGACGAACGCAAAGCAGACGATCTGGAGCAACAGCAGGCCGGGATGGAGATCGCGATCGTTCACGAAGACGATCTGGCCGATAACGAGCGTGCCGACGACACTCGCCAGCCCGAAGAACGCGAGCGTTCGCTCCCCCTGTAGGACCGGTAACACGACGAGGCCCGACAGCCCGACGAAGACGACGCTCGGAAGCGCCATCGACACTGACGAGGGAAGCGTCGGAACTGCCCGCGCGTCGTCGCGCTGATACAGGGAGACGATATACAGCACACACGCGGTGCCAAGGATGACCGGCACGGTCTTGATGTAGATCTGTGACGTGAGAAATCGCAGCGGGAACAACGCCAGCGCGAGCAGGAGCCCACCGATCGCCGCGACGGTGTCGAGTCGCAGCGGTCGCAGTTCCGACAGTGAGCTATACTTCATGACTGACCCCCGTCGGATAGCTCGTCCCGCCATCCCTGTCTAACACTTGTCGATACAGCCCGTGGAGACGCTCACCGAGTGTGTCGACGGAGAGCCCGTCGATCGACTCGCGGCCGTCGGATCGGCCGCCGTCTTCGATGGCTCGCTCTAAGCCGCCGATGAGCGCCCCGTCGTTGTCACTGACGGTACAGTTCGTCAGGCCGCGGATCGTCTCGCGGACGAAGCCGACGTCGGTCGAAACGACCGGCAGGTTACACGCGGCGGCTTCTTTGACGACCATCGGGCCGCTCTCGCGTTTCGACGTGACCAGGAGGACGTCGCTCGCGTTCATGTAGTAGGGTATCTCGTCGTGATCGACGCCGGAGACCGTTCGCAGCTCGAGGTCGACGTCGGCTTGCTGGACGAGGCGGCGAGCGCGCGGATAGTCCTTCACCGAACGGGTCTGGTCGTATGGGAACAGTGCGATCGGTCGGTCGGTTTCCCATCCAAGGTACTCGCGCGCGCCTGCCCGCGACAGCGGCCGAAAGAGATCGGTGTCGACGCCGAACGGGATCAGTTCGTGCTCGGTCTCGAGGTCGCGGGACATGACCCGGCTCGGCACGACCGCGGCGTCCGCCCGGCGAGCACCGTATCGGCTGCACGATCGCAGCCACGTCCGGTCGCTCATGAGGTCCGTCCCCCACAGGGTGAGCACCACTGGCCGGGTCGGCTGGGCGAGCGCGAACGGGGCGACGAGTCCGTAGTTCGCGTGCACCAGATCGTACGACGACGACCGAACCATCGAAAGGACGTTCGAGTAGTATCGTGCGTAATCCGCCGGTGTCCGGCCCGAATCGCCGCTGTGTTCGCCGGGGACTTCGAGGACCGTACAGTCGATACCGCGCGCTTCGAGAGCCGAAACTTGCTGGTCGAAAAACGGTCGTGATGACGTGACCAGTTGGAGTACGTTCATGGATGATCCGGATTCGGCACAGGGGTCGCTCGACCAGACGTGCGCGCCTGCGCGAGCGTTTCGACCTGCCGAACGACGAGCTCCGTCACGTCGATCCGATCCGCGAGCAGGCGTTCACGACGACGCTCCCACGTCTCGGCGGGTTCTTCGATGACCGAGACCGCCTGCTCGAGCCCGCGTGCGTGTCTTTCGTCGCCGGTATATTCGAACAGCAGACCGTACTCCTCCTCGAGTTCCGCCGTGTAGCCGAGCGAGAGCGGGTTCACGTAGACCGCCGGCGTGCCGAGCACGGCGGCTTCCGCCGCGGTCGTCGCACCTTCGCTCAGGACGACGTCGGCGGAAGCGAGCAGGTCGTGCATCCGATCCGGCGAAGTCTCGAACTGGTACGACGCGAGCTCGGACGGCGGTTCTCCTTCGGCGGTCAGCAAGACGTGCAGGCCCGCATCCTCGAGTCGATCGACGACTGCCCGGGGATCGTCGAAGCCGCCGTGGCCGACATCGTGGGAGGCGTCCCAGCTACTGAGTCGAACGACGGCGAAGGACGTTTCGGGGTTTAATCCCACTTCCTCGAGAACGGTCGGATCGGGCTCGAACCGATCCGGGTGGAGGTAGGCGAGTTCGTGATAGCCTGGATACGTCACCTGTTTCGCGCCGATCTCGTCGCGATAGCACGCCGGTGTGGAGATCGTGTCCGCGAACGGATAGGCGAGTTTCGTGATGAGGGTCGCGTGTTCGGTGTCGTAGAAGACGAGGCTCTTCGCGCTCGTCACCGACGCGACGTGGGCGGCGGCGACGCCACCGATCGCCGTGATCACGTCCGGATCGATCCGCCGCGCCCGCCGGAGGAGTCGCAGCTCGTAGGTCGCCTGCACCGCCGCCAGTGAGACCAGCGAGTCGGATTCGCCGGCAAGCACCTCGTGGTCGATGTCGTACGCCTCGAGGAGTTGGATGGCGACGTCGCTCTCGCGAGCGAAGACGTGGACCTCGTGCCCGCGCGCCTCGAGTTCCGCGATCGGGTGCCGGAAGAAGTGGACGTGTCCGGGATGCTGAATCGTGATCATCACGCGCATCGGCGATCCACCTCCGCGGGGGGCTGTCGGCTCGAGACGGGGCCTGCCTCCGAGGGTGCTTGGCTTCCCGTCCGGGCGACGACCGTCTCGAATCCGTGCCGCTGGTCGCACATTGCCTCACAACCTCCGGTAGACGAATCCCGCATCGACGGCCGCGCCTTCGTCGACCGTGCCGGTCACGTCGATCAGCGCGGGCTCGTCCGCGAGTTGGCTCGCCACCGCCGGGAGATCGAGGTGCTCGAACTCCGCGTGCGGCGTCGCGAGCAAAATCGCGTCGAACCCCTCAAACGAGAGTCGGTCCTGAACGTCGATTCCGAAGGCTTCGCGGGCCGCGTCGTCGTCAGCGAACGGATCGAATCCTTCGATGTCGATGTCGTACTCCCGAAGCTCGTCGATGACGTTGTTGATTTTCGAACTGCGGATGTCGCCGACGCCCGGTTTGTACGCCAGTCCCAACACCAGCACGCGGCTCTCGCGGAGCGTCTTGTG
This sequence comes from Natrinema hispanicum, assembly GCF_900111485.1. Taxonomy (GTDB): domain Archaea; phylum Halobacteriota; class Halobacteria; order Halobacteriales; family Natrialbaceae; genus Natrinema; species Natrinema hispanicum_A. The sequence continues at coordinate 240,258 of NZ_FOIC01000001.1, forward strand.
ACACTGGTTGAGGGCCTTGATCGTCAGCTCGGCGACGTGGTCGGGAACCGATTCGTTGACCTGCCGGCCCGTCTGCATGAGCTCCGGCTCGAATCCCTCCTTGGCCGATCGGTACGCAAAGAAGTACGGATCGACCGGGATGCAGTGGCCGCCGACCAGTCCCGGCCGGTAGTCGTGGAAGTTCCACTTCGTGCCCGCAGCCTCGAGGACGGCCTGCCCGTCGACGTCCATCTGATCGAGCGCCATCGAGAGCTCGTTGACGAACGCGATGTTGAGATCTCGCTGGGCGTTCTCGACGACTTTGCAGGCTTCGGCGACCTCGATCGACGGGGCACGATGGACGCCCGCGTCGACGACCGACTCGTACAGCGTCGCCACGTCCTCGAGTACGGTCTCGTTTTGGGCGCTGACGACTTTGACGACGTCCGCGAGCCCGTGTTCCTCGTCGCCCGGTGTTGCGCGCTCCGGGGAGTACCCGACGAAGAAGTCCTCGGTTGCGGTCAGTCCGGACGCGTCCTCGAGCGCCGGCACGAGCACGTCGCGTGTCGTGCCTGGATAGACCGTCGACTCGAGGACGACAGTCGTTCCAGAGGTCATCTTCGACCCGACCGTGGTCGCCGCGCTTTCGACGTAGCCGAGGTCCGGCCGCTCGTCGTCGTCGATCGGTGTCGGCACGGCGATGATGACATAGTCGGCCTCGGTGATCGCAGTCGCGTCGGTCGTATAAGAGATGTCGCCGTCCTGAATCACGTCGTCGGTGAGATCACCGGTCGTATCGATCCCCTCTTGGAGTCGGTCGACCGTCACGTCGTCGACGTCGTATCCGATGACGCGGTAGTCCGACTGCGCGAACCCGACCGCAAGCGGCAGCCCGACATAGCCCAGTCCGACGACGCAGATCGTCGCTTCGCGCGTCGATCGCTCCGTCTCGTGCTCGAGGCTGGTCTCTTCACCGCTCGATTCGGCCTCGTACTGGCCGCTCGCTCGCTCGTCCGATTGCGTCTCCGTATCGCTGATTATCGTGGTCATGGGTGGTGCGTTGTCGCTGGACCGTCACACGACCGAGTGCGACGGTGACTGTTCGGAACTGTCGGGCCCGCGATCGGCGGACCGTGCTACAAACTCGGCAAGTCGGTGTCGGGGGATTACTATACCGCGGATAAACCGGTGCAAGTGTCTCGCGCAGTGAAACCGGGCGGCGACTGGCGCTGCCAGCAGCAGTACCCCGGCAGACGGCTACACGCCGGGATGAGCGCTTAAATCGTTGTTAAACGCTCCTATACGGATTCATAATGAAGGTCACGGGAGCTGGATCTCCAGTGCGGTCGGCGAGGTCACGTCCACCGTGACTCGGTCACACCGGCCGCAGCAGAACCGCGTCAATCATGGTGTCACATTCCCCGCTCGGAGTCAGAGCCCAGCTCGCATCGATTCATAGCACCGTCTCGATCGATATGGGTCTGACTTCATCCCACCAGGGCGTCCACGCGAGTCCCTTGCAGACAGGTAGTCTCTGGATCGGCGGTCGATCCGCCGACCCGTTGCAACTGCTTCGCACGACATCATTCGGGGATGTGGCCCTGATTGCGGTTCTCTTCGTGCTCATCAGTGTACTCATCGGGATTCGCACGGCGGACGTGTTGTCGGAACACGACCTCGAGCTTTCGTCGCTCCCGCTTGTCGCGAAGACGGCAGGCGATACAGCGGACACAGCTCACGCACGCACTGACAGTCCTCGGGCGTATGAAACGTATCTGTCGCCCGAGACACCACCGAGACTCCTGAGTGACGAAGGAAAAGTCGTCCGGCTGCTGGTTGCGAATCACGGCCGGGTTCGCCAACACCGGATCGCAGACGAGACCGGCTGGTCGAAGTCGAAAGTGAGCCGCATCTGCTCACAGATGCACGCCGACGGCACGATCGAAAAGCGATCTGTTGGTCGGGAAAACGTCATCGTCTTTGCCGACCACCCGGCCGACGACGAGCCGCAGTCGGACGACGCCGAAAATCCGCTTCCGTAAGCACCCATCGGCTCCGTTGACATCCACAATTGCACCACCCGGAACGCGGTCGACGTCGCCGAGCCATCGTGCGACGATGGCGACCAGTTCTGTCGGCCGTGTTTCGATTTCCATCGACCAGAGCGCGTTTACACCGTTCGTAAACCGATCGACACCCTATTCAGCAGCATCGTTCTGACGCTGTGGCTGCTTGTCGGGCGGACGCCACTGTAGCGTTTCACTGGATAGAATCAGCCATGCCCCCGGTTCGGATGGGGTCGCACGAACGCCGTGCGCTGCTGGGATAGGGACCGAACCGAGCCGTCAAAAATTGTGAAACTGAACACGGATTACACAGTCGATAGCTCGCGTCGCGTTCGTGGTATCGTCTTATTCGTGGTATAGTAATGGCCGCTGTTGTCCGTGGTGGAAGTGACGCCCGGTCCGACAGCAGAGCGCGGACGGGTTCGACGATACCAATGACACGGAACAGTACTGCACTCACCGCAGCGGTCTCGAGCCGACTCGATACGTCCGTCACAGCCGTCGATTGCCCCGCCGCACACGACGCAGCCGATGCGGCGTGGTCGCCGGCCGTACAGCCGGAGGTGATCGGCTGATGTGCGGGATTATCGCGCGAATCGGTCACGGGAACGCAGCAGAGACGCTCCTCTCGGGGCTCGAGAACCTCGAATACCGGGGCTACGACTCGGCAGGCATCGCCGTCCAGAACGGCTCCGGCGTCAAGGTCCACAAATGTTCGGGCGAGGTCTCCGACCTCAAATCGACGTTGAGTACACAGCCACACGGAAATATGGGAATCGGCCATACCCGCTGGAGTACCCACGGGCCCCCGACTGACGAGAACGCCCATCCGCATACGGACACGGCCGGTGACGTCGCGGTGGTTCACAACGGCGTCATCGACAACTACGATGAACTCCGAGCGGAGCTTCAGGAGAAGGGCCACGAGTTCGACAGCGACACTGACACCGAAGTCATTCCCCACCTCATCGACGAGTATCGGGACGCGACCGGCGACACCGAGCAGGCCGTTCGCCGGGCTGTCGACACGCTCGAAGGGAGCTACGCGATCGCCGCGATCGTCGACGGCGAAGAGGCGGTCTACGCCGCACGGAAAGGATCGCCGCTCGTCCTCGGGCTCGATGAGGAAGAGTGGTTCCTCGCCAGCGACGTCCCGGCGTTCCTCGATCACACCGACGAGGTGATCTACCTCGAGGATGGCGATCTGGTGGTCCTCGAGCCCGACTCCTACCAGATCACCGATCTCGACGGGAATCCGATCGAGCGGCCGGTCGACACCGTCGATTGGGATCCCGAAGATGCGGGCAAAGGCGAGTACGACCATTACATGTTAAAGGAGATCCACAACCAGCCGACCTCCCTCGCCAATACGATCGAAGGCCGGGTCGAGGATGGCGATGTCGCGTTCGAGGCCCTGCCACCGGGCTCGTTCGACGGGATCGAGTCGGTCCAGTTCGTTGCCTGCGGGACATCGTATCACGCGGCGATGTACGGCAGCCAGTTGGTTCGCGAGGCCGGGATTCGGGCCGACGTCCTCCGAGCCAGCGAGTACGAGTCGACGACCGGACCGGTCGACGAAACCACGCTCACCATCGCGGTCACACAAAGCGGCGAGACAGCCGATACCCTCGATGCGCTCCGAACCGCGGCCGATCGCGGCGCGCGAACCCTCGCCGTCACCAACGTCGTCGGTTCGACGGCCGCCCGCGAAGCCGACGACGCGGTCTACATCCGCGCCGGCCCGGAGGTCGGCGTCGCCGCGACGAAGACCTACTCCTCGCAGGCGGTCACGCTCGCGCTCCTCTCCCAGCGCATCGCCGGTGACGTTCCTGACGCGACCCCCGCCGACGACCGAGCGGCGATGCTCGAGGCGCTCGCAGATCTGCCAGAGCACGTCGAGACCGTCCTCGAGTCGACCCACGCTGAGACGCTTGCACAGGACACCCTCGACAGCGAGTCGTTCTTCTTCATCGGCAGCGGGCTCGGTCGTTCCGTCGCGCTCGAGGGTGCGCTAAAATTCAAGGAGATTACCTACGAGCACGCGGAAGGGTTCGCCGCCGGCGAACTCAAACACGGGCCGCTGGCGCTCGTGACCGAGGAGACGCCGCTGTTTGCGGTCTACACGAGCGGTGACGACGAGAAGACGAAGACGAACGCGATCGAAGCCAAGTCCCGCGGTGCGCCGATCGTCGCCGTCGGACCCACCGACCATCCCCTCGTCGACGTCGCCGACGCACACCTGTCGGTTCCCGAGACCCACCCCGTCTGGGCTGGGCTGCTTGCGAACGTCCAGTTGCAGTTGCTGTCCTACCACGCTGCGAAACAGCTCGAGCGGCCGATCGACAAACCACGCAATCTCGCGAAAAGCGTGACGGTCGAATGATCGGCTCGTCGCACAGCTAACGTTTTTTCGCGGTCAGTTCGACGCCACCGGTTCACGGCTCGAAGCCGCGCGTCGTGTCCCCTCACACTGTCAGTAGCTGCAGCGGTGCAGACAAGCGACGAGTGTTGAAACGCCGTTGCAGTGAGTTACACTGCTCGAGCGACAGAGCAGGATCACCATGACCGATTGCCTACTCTCGAACGACGATCGGACAGCCTCCTCTCTCGGTGCCCCCGGACAGCTCGGCCCGTTGCCTGACCCAGCACTCGGCGAGGCAGTTCGTGGTGAGACCGAGTCGACAGCGGGTTCGGTTATCGACTCGTGGCTGTTGGATCGACACTCATCTCCGATAGCCCGCTCGAGGCCACCGAGGAGGTCCATCGGTGTCGCTGACAGTGCAGTTCGTCGGGCTATGACACGGTTCGCTGACGCCACCGCATGTACTCTGCCGGTCGTCTCGACCGACGTTGGGGTCGTCCCCAACTGGTGGAAGAACCAGCGTCCAGCGTTCGGTCTTCGCTATCGGTCGGGGCTGATACGGTCTACTGTAACGAATTCCCGGCGCATCCGCAGGACGGGTCGCGGATACGCTGGAACTGACTGACAGTAGTCCGTATGAATCAACAGCGGTCCAGTGTCTCGAGACCGATAGCGAGGGTCGTTGTTCGAGACATGGCTCATCTGGCGTACTCGAGCGGTCGATCATCGCCGTCTCGAACGGAGATGCGTACAGCCCGCCGTCTCGGAGAGCGGTATTCGGATGTGGTCGAGACCGTACTGCCGCCGACAAAACGAGAACCACAACCACGTCCTCACACGAACGGCCGCCACTACACCACGGCCGGCGGTGCGCCGTGGTTAGCCGTCTTTCGACTCGAGTGTCAGCGTGATCGATTCGTCCCCGCCATCGATCGTGACAGGTCGCGGCTTCGGCTCCGCGAACGTGTACCCGTCCGCGTTTGCGGTGACCGCGTACTCGCCGTCCTCGAGTTCGAACGTCGCCTCACCATCGTCGTTAACTTCTTTCGTTTCCTTCTCGTTCGAGCCAAAGAGGAGGGCGTCCTCTGCGACCTCGACGGTCGCATTCTCGACCGCAGTGCCGTTCTCGTCCTTGACGGTCACTGCAAGCGTGTGCGTCCCATCGCTATCGTCGGTGCCGTCGCCGGCTTGGGTCTGTTGCTCGAGCGTTAGCGTGATCGTCTGGTCTGCACCATCGACCTGAACGGATTTCTCCGTGGTTTTGTAGCCGTCCGCGTCCGCAGTAACTGCGTACTCGCCGTCCTCGAGCACGAATTCGGTCTCTCCGTTCTCGTCAACCGATTTCGAGACGTTCGAGGCTGATCCGGGATCGACGGTAACGGTGGCGTTGTCGATCACATCGCCGTTCTGTGATTCGACGACTGCCGTCAGTACGTGCGATTTGTCGGTCGTCGTCTCGTTGCTGCCGTCGGAGTTCGTGCTGTCGGTTCCGTCCGCTTGGGTGTCGGTACTATCGGAACTGTCCGCCTGAGTGTCCGTGCTGTCGGTACCATCCGTCTGGGTGTCCGTACTGTCAGTTCCGTCCGTTTGTGTGTCCGTACTGTCGGTACTATCCGTCTCTTCCGTTTCGTTGGCTGTCCCGCCGGTCCCATCGGTCGTATCGCCATCGCCTACCGAGTTGCTGTCGGCCGTGTCGCCACCGTCGTCGGCCGGCTGTTGGACATCGTCGAGCCTGTCGCTGACCGAGCCGACGGCGCTGCTGACGGACGCACCGCTCGCGGCGAGTACCAGGCCAGCCAGCAGGAACACGATGCCACAGACGGTAAGCAGGATCTGGACGCTACGCTGAATCGATCGGGTCTCCGTTCGGCTGTGTTGGGCATTGCGGCGCATTATCGATAATTTTGGGCTTGAGAGATAGTGTCAGTACGTTACACACCCATCGGCTCGCCGACCGACAGGACCGTCGGTGGGACCCGGTCAGTGGACAACCAGTCGGTCGTCTCCACACTCCCGGTCTCGGTCACTGTCGAAACCGGGACGCCATCCGGACGATACCGATCTGAGCGGTCGCTCGAGGAGCGCTGTTGGCTATGCCGTGTGTCAGACACAGGTCTGCGAGATTTCATTAGGCGACGATTCTACTGTTTGGTGGTTCACTATAGGGTCCATAAATCCGTTTCACACGGCCTGTTGTGCCGAGTTTCCGGTGCACTTGCAGAACGGCCGCGGGCGTCCCAAATTGAGTTACAGACGGCTGTATCACTCCGGGCCACGAGGTTGTCATCGCCGTCGGTGTCGATCGACGGGTGTGCGGTTCGGAGCGTCCCGTGAGCGAGACCGGCGGACGATGCGGTTGATTGTCGACCGTTTCAGTTGCTACGCCGCGGTAACTCTCTCGAGGAAGTTAGCCGTCACCCGATTGAACGCATGCGGCCGGTCCAGATTGACCAGATGGCCCGAGTCGGACAGTTCTACTCGCGTGCCGTCGGCAACTTCCGCGGCGATCTGGGAACCCTGTCGCTTGACGAGCGAAGCCTCCTGGTCGCCGTGGACGACGAGCGTCGGCGTCTCGACGCCGGTTAACTCGGGCGGATCGTACTGATAGAGCGCATCGAAGATCTTGCGATACTCCGTCGCCGAGATGTCGCCGACGCCGTCGATCGCTTCGGCTCTGACGTCGGAGTCGACAGACAGCCACCGCTTGCCAGTCGTCGCTTGAATCGACTGCAGCATCGACTGGAAGGTCCCCGTCGAGCCCGACAGCGACAGCGACGTCGTCAGCGCCGGCAGCGGCGACCACAACGATTTCATCGCCGTCGGGAGTTCGACCGGCGGCATCGATCGCACCGCCCCGCCCAAGATCGCGGCCGAGGCACTGTTTGGATGGCGGTCCAGAAACTCCTGGACGACCATCGACCCGAGCGAGAGCCCACAGAGGATCGGCTGGTCGCCCTCGAGACGGGATAGCAGCGCCTCGAGGTCGTCGGTAAAGAGTTCGATCGAGTACTGGTCGGCGTCGGTCGCGCCGGTACTGCCGTGGCCGCGAACGTCGAGCGTGACGACCCGATACTCGTCGGCGAAGTGGTTGACCTGTGGCTCCCAGGCCGTTCCGTCCATCCATCCGCCGTGGACGAACACCAGCGGCCGGCCGTCGCCGCTCGTCTGATAGTGGATGGTTCCGTCGTCGAGCTCGAGTGCTGCCATACACAGGCTGGGGACCGCTCGCTCTTAGAATGCCGGGTTGCGTTCGCATTGGCTGAGAAAGGGGCGGCTAGTTCGCTCACCGCCTCGCACAGTCGGGACCGACCCCCTACTCCGGTCCCAGCCAGCGGTCCCAGACCGAGTCGAACTCCGACTCGTCTTCGGAGATGCGATCCCACGCCGCAAGCCCGCGCTCCTCGCGGGAGCCAGGAACGGTGTTGTCGAGAACCAGTGCCGCGAGTCCGCCGATGGCCATCCCGGTCGAGCCGATGATGTAGATCGTGTCGATGACGGCCTGCGCCGCGGCTTCGATCGCAGTTGCGGCGGCCGTGTTCGCCAGGCCGGTCGCACCAATCATGCCCTCGAGGTCGACGGCTTCACGGAACGCGACCGTGCTCTCGAAGTTACCCATGTACGCCGGGATCGCCAGCCCGACGAAGAGAGCGAAGCCGATGATGAAGGTGTTTCTCGAGGAGGCGAGATCAACGTGACGCAGATTCGAGATGCCGACGGCGACGATCTGGCCGAACATAGCAATAAAGAGTCCGCCGACGATCGGATCGGGGATCGTCGCGATCAACTGCCCGAAATAGCCGATGAAGCCGACGAACAGCATGACGACGGCTCCGATCTGGACGACGTACCGAGAGGCGACACCGGTCAGGCCGATCGCACCGATATTTTCAGAGTACGACGTCGAGCCGGCGGTCCCCATGATTCCCGAGAAGACGTTCATCAGTCCTTCCATGCCGATGCCGTGGTTGATCCGCTTCTCGCTTGGCGCACCCGCACCCGAAATGTTCGCCACCGCGTAGTAGTCGCCGATGCTCTCGACGATCGAGGCCAGCACGCCGGCGAACATCCCGATGACGAACGCGGTCGTTATTTGCGGAGTGCCCCATTGGAACGGATAAATCAGGAGCAGCAGATCACTGCCCGCGACCTGACCGAGGTCGACGTAGCCCGGATGGGCCCCACCGATCACGCCGAACACCGATAGCGCGGCGGCGATGAGCCATGAAATCACGAGTGCGAGGATTACTGGATAGAGCCGGAACGCCTTGTGTCGAACGTCGAGATATTGCGAAAAGAGTAGAATGAGACCAAGCGTGAGTCCAAGCAGCCACCAGCTCTGATTCGCCGTGGTGATCTGGGGGGCATTGAACAACGATAATCCGATCAGCGCGATCGTTGGCGCGATGACCACCGGCGAGAGGTAATTGCGCAGTTTCCCGACCAGACCGAAGTATCCCATTGCGATCTCGACGGTAGCGGCGACGATAATCGCTCCCTGAAGTTGTAACAGTGCGGCCTGCCAGTCTGGCTGTCCCGAGACGCCGCCGGCAGTGACGACGCCGACAATCGCCAGCGCCGGCGCAAGCATCGAGAACGGCGCGCCCTGGACGATCGGATACCGGTTCCCGAACGTCGTCTGGGCGAGCGTCGCGATCCCCGAAACGACGAAGAACGTCCCGATGAAGTGGGCAGTCACACCCGGAGGCATCCCCATCGCGCCGGCCAGGATCAGCGGCACTGCGATGTTCGCACCGACCATCGTCAGATAGTGCTGGACCCCGAGCACTATCGATTCACCGAGCGGTGGCTTGTCGTCGATTCCGTACTCGATCGCATCACCGACGGATTCGTCGGCGACTTGCTCATCCCCCGTCATCGATTTCCGTCGGATAACAGCCGAGGGGCGTTCAAAGGGGTGTTGATCCGCCTTCTCCCTCGTTTCGGACAGTTGTCCTGTTTTATGAGCGCTGGCTCTCATCGGCCGCTCGCTCGGCGGCCGCCCGGACCCGCTCGACCGACAGCGTCGAGAGATCCACTCGCTCACCGTCGGTCTCGCTTGCGACGAGTTGCGAGAGGCCGGCACGGGAGTCGTCGCCGGCGTCAACGACGACCACCCGCGTGTCGTCCGTCGCGAGCGCACGGGCTGCCTTGCGAGTCGCCGCCGTCGGGCTCCCGTCGGCGACGTTCGCCCGACCGTCGGTGACGAGGACGACGACCGATGCGTCGGTGTCGGCGCGCTCGATGACTTGTCTCGAGGTCTCGAGTCCCGCCGGCAGCGGCGTTCGATCGCCCGAGGGCAGATCCTTGAGGTGACGAGCGGCCAGCGAGACGCTGTCGGTCGGCGGCAGCAAGACATCGGCGTCCTCGCCGGCGAAGGCGACGAACGCGACCTGATCGCGGTGTTCGTAGCTGTCGCGCAGTAACTCGAGGACGACGCCCTTGGCGGTGCGCATCGCCGGGCGCATCGAGGCGCTGGCGTCGACGGCGAAGACGATCGTCACCGATGTCTCGCCGGCCCGAACCGACTGCCGGAGGTCCTGTTTTGCGACGCGAGATTCGCCGCGGGTCGCCGCTGATCGGACCGACGCCGCGGCGTCGATCGAGCCTTCGCCCGAGGCGGGCTCGGTGCGAACGCGCGCACCACGGTTGTCCGTACTCGGTGCCGTACTCGCCCGTGATCCCGTCGCGGTCGCGCCCTCGCTGCCCTCGACGGTCGCTGTCTCGAGGTCCGGTGCCGCCGCCTCGCCGATTCCGGCGCGTTGCTGGCCCGGGACGAGCGGCTGGGCGGTTTCGTCCTCGCTATCCTCGTCATTGGATGACTCATCCGACTCGGAATCACGCTCGCTCGAGTCGTCGTCTGACCCCCCGTCGCCGGTTTCGGCGGACGATTGGGATGCCTGGGCCGGTTGTTTTCCCCCTTCTGGTCGCTGTTCAGGCCCGTCATCGTCGCGTTCGTCGCCATCGCCGCCGTCGCTCGAGCCGTCGCCGTCGGCTCCATCGCTGCCGTCGTCTGATTCCTCGCTGCCGCCGTCCTCGTCCCCATCTCCCGGTTCGGGTTCTGGTTCACTCTCGTCGCCATCGCCGCCGTCGGCGTCATCGTCGTCCCCATCTCCCTCGCCATCGGCGTCGTCGGGCGACTCCTCGTCGAAGCGATCCTCGAGCAAGTCGTCGAGATCCGGTTCGTCCTCGAAGGGGGTGCTCCGAAGCCGGTGAGGGAGCGTGTATGTCGCTGCCTCGTGGACGTCCGATTCGATGACCGTCTCGCGACCCTCGAGTGTGGCCAGCGTCATAGCGGTGCGGGCCGTCGCGACGTCGCCCCGGTGGCCGTCGACGCCGGCCGCGAGACAGAGGTCGGCGATTTCGGCTTTGAAATCGGCAGGAAGGTCGACGCTCGAGAGGCGTTCGCGGGCTGCGGCCAACTCCTCGCGTAAGGCGTCGACCTCGTCGGTGTACGCCGTTTCGGGGTCTGGATCACTCTCGGCCTCGAGTGCCCGATCGATGATTTCGACGCGGTCGTCGATCTCGCGACAGCCCTCGACGGTGGCCTGCAGCGCGAAGCGATCCCGTAGCTGGGGCCGGAGATCACCCTCCTCGGGGTTCATCGTCCCGATCAGGGTGAAGTCCGCTGGATGAGAGACGCTGATCCCGTCGCGTTCGACGGTGTTGACGCCGCTGGCGGCCGCATCGAGGATCACGTCGACGAGGTGGTCGTCCAGCAGATTGACCTCATCGACGTAGAGGATGCCGCGGTTGGCACGGGCCAGCAGGCCGGGATCGAAGTCGGCCTCGCCCGCCAGCGCGTCTTCGACCGAAAGCGTGCCGACGACCCGATCCCGTGTCGCACCCAGCGGGAGGGTCACAAGCGGCACGGGTCGCGTCTCGACCGGGAGGTCTGCAGGATCACGGCCGCGGCAGTCGTCACACTGCTGGCTCGAGTCGTCGGGCGAACAGCCGTACGGGCAGTCGGCGACGGCCCGCTGTTTAGGCAGGAGATCGACGAGCGCTCGCACCGCAGTCGACTTCGCGGTTCCCTTTTCCCCGGTTATCAGGGCTCCGTCGAGGCCGTCATTGGCCGCGACGGCGAGCAACACGCGTTTCAGCTCCTCCTGTCCGACGATCGCCGGAAAGGGGAGTGACGACAGCTTTTTGCCCCCGGCGTTTGCAACCATACTTGCGCTAATACAATAGAGGTTTAAAAGTACGATGACACGGATCGGGATCTATACTGCGACGGAAAACGAACTCGGCTCGATCGGACAGGCCGCCGAGCGCCTCGAGGGGATCGAGCTGGTCGTCCGCTCGGAGAGCGACCTCGACGAGGAAGCCGATGTCGAGGAGTTCGTCGAGGAATTGCGCGACGCCGCGGCAGCGATTTTCTGGCTGCATGGGGCCGAAGACAGCATGCCGGGCTACGACTACGCGACGGGCGCGCTCGAGGACGCGGGCGTCCCGCTGATCGTCAAAGCGACCGGTGACGCCTACGCCGTCGAGGACACGACGGTCGCTACTGAACACCGTGAGCTGGCCTACGACTACCTCGAGAAAGGCGGCACGATCAACGTCGCGAACCTATGTCGGTTCCTCGCCGCCGAGTACGAGGGCCAGGACGTCGACTACGACGAGCCCGCCGAACTCCCGACGGAGGGCGTCTACCACCCCGACCACCCGGGAGTCGAGTACGAGGAGCTGCTCGCGACCCACGACCCGGACAAGCCGACGGTCGCGGTCTGGTTCTACGAGTCCCACTGGACCCACGAGAACACCCGGTACGTCGACGCGCAGGTCCGCGCACTCGAGGAACAGGGGGCCAACGCCCTGCCGATCTTCTGTAATCCGGCGACCGATACGGACGAACAGGAAGACGCCGAGTGGGTGACCGACAACTGGCTGCTAGACGATTCGGGCGGGCCGATCGTCGACGCTGTGCTCTCCTCGTTTATGTTCTCTCTCTCGATGGACGAGCGCGGCCGCAGTGCCGATGACGAAGGCAGTTCTGCAGAGGACGTCTTCCTCGACCGGCTCGGCGTGCCAGTCCTGCAGACGGTCACCACGATGCGCTCGCGCTCGCGCTACGAATCCAGCGATACGGGCGTGATGGGCTTCGAACTCGCGCTCTCGGTTGCGCTGCCGGAGTTCGACGGGAACGTGATTACGCACCCGATTTCTGGCAAGGAGCGCACCGACGACGAAGCCGGCATCGGCTCCGCGCCGAAACACCACTTCCCGATCGAGGATCGGATCGACCACGCCACGCGGCTAGCGGTCAACTGGGCCGAGCTGCGACACACCCCCAACGAGGACAAGCAGGTCGCCGTCGTCCTCCACAACTACCCGCCGAGCGACGACGGAATCGGGACTGCGTTCGGCCTCGACTCGCCGGAGTCGACGGTCAATCTGCTCGAGGAACTCGATGCTCGCGGCTATGATCTCGGCGACGACATGCCCGAGGACGGCCAGACGCTCGTCGAGAACCTGACCGCACAGCTCACGCTCGAGGATCGCTGGGTCGCACCGGAAGACGTCCGTGATCTCTCGGTCGACGTGGTTGCGCCGGACACCTACGCGGACTGGTTTGCCAACGCCGACGAGCGCTTCCAGGAGAACATTATCGAGGAATGGGGCGAAGTTCCCGACCGCCCGTTCGCGATCCCCGGCGTCGAGTTCGGCAACGTGCTCGTCACCGTCCAGCCGCCACGCGGGTTCGGGATGGACCCCTCGAAGGTCTATCACGACTCGGATCTGCAGCCGCCACACGACTACTACGCGTTCTACGGCTGGCTGCGAAACACGTTCGAGACCGACGCGGTCGTCCATCTTGGGACCCACGGCAGTCTCGAGTGGCTCCCCGGCAAGACGGTCGGCCTGAACGGCGCAAGTGCGCCGGATCAGTTGATCGACGACATCCCGAACGTCTACCCCTACATCGTCAACAATCCCGGCGAAGGGACGCAGGCAAAACGACGCTCCTACGCCGCTATCGTCGACTACCTCACGCCAGTCATGCGATCGGCTGGGACGTACGACGAACTCTCGGAACTCGAGGAACTGGCCAACCAGTACCGCGAAGCTGGAATGGAAGACGCCCGTGCCGACGACGGCGAGCATCTCGAGACGCTGATCCGCGAGAAGGTCGAAGAACTCGACCTTGCGGTCGAATTAGGTATTACGGGAACGATCGACGAGAAGGCCGACGTTCGTGGGCCCGACGAGGCCGGGTCGACGCTCGCGGAAGGCGACGTCGAGGGCGACGACCTCTCGATCGACGACCTCGTCGAACGCGTCCACGAGTACCTCACCGACGTGAAGACGACCCAGATCCGGCTCGGACTCCACACCATGTCCGAGCCGCCGGAAGGCGAACGTCTCGTGGAGTATCTCGTCGCGCTCACGCGCCTCGAGAACCCCGGTGCGCCGAGCCTGCGCGAGAGCGTGGCCGGCGCGCTCGGTGTCGACTACGAGACGATGCTCGACTCCCCGGGAACCTACGACGACGCCCTCGGGATGACCTACGCCGAGGCCGCCGACATCGTCTACGAGACCAGCGTCGACCTGATCGAGACGCTGGCCGCACACGACTTCGACGTTCCCGTTTCCGAACTCGAGGGCGGGCCCGACGACGAGGTCAACATCAACCTCATGATCGTCGACCTCGAGACGATCGGCGACGCGAAGGCCAAACCGGGCGCTCACGACGACCTCCGGGAGGCGCTCGCATACATCTGTGAGGAGGCTCAGCCCCGTGTGCAGGGTGCCGAAGACGAGATCCCCCGCACTGCGGACGCCCTCTCGGGAGAGTACGTGCCGCCGGGTGGGTCGGGCGCACCGACTCGCGGTGGTGTCGACCTGCTGCCCACGGCTCGCAACTTCTACACGCTCGACCCCCGGAAGGTGCCCGCGAAAGCCGCCTGGCAGGTCGGAAAGGAGGTCGCGGAAGGTGTCCTCGAACGCCACCACGCCGAAAACGACGAGTACCCCGAGGAGATCGGCGTGGTCGCCTGGGGGACCCCGACCGTGCGCACGCGCGGCGAGACGATCGCCCAGGTGCTCGCGATGATGGGCGTCGAACCGCAGTGGACCGACGCCGGCCGGATCGACGACGTCGAGCTAATCCCGCTCGAGGAACTCGACCGGCCGCGGATCGACGTGACGACGCGCGTCTCCGGGCTGTTCCGCGACGCGTTCCCCGCAGCGGCGGGCGTCATCCACGACGCCGTTGACGCGGTCGTCGACCTCGACGAGCCCCACGAGATGAACTACGTGAAAAAGCACGTCGAGGAAGAGCAAGCTGAACTCGAGGACGAGGAAGGGCTCGACGAGAAAGAGGCCCGCAAAGCGGCGAAACACCGCGTCTTCACGACCACGCCGGGCGGCTACGGTGCCGGGACGAACAAGGCCGTTGACGAAGGCAACTGGGACGACCGCGGCGACCTCGCTTCCGTCTACGTCCAGTGGGGCGGCTACGCGATGGGGTCGCGCGGTCGGGTCTCGGACGCCCACGACGCCTTCGAGCGCCGCCTCTCGAGCGTCGACGCGACGGTCAAACTCGAGGACACGATGGAACAGGACGAGTTCGACTCCTCGGACTGGTATGCCTTCCACGGCGGTTTCATCTCCGCCGTCTCCGAGATTTCGGGCGAGGAACCGGCCTCCTATGTCGGCGACTCCTCCGACCCGGACAACGTCGACGTCTACACCAACGAGGAGAAGGTCCGCAAGGCCATGCGCTCGCGCGTGCTCAACCCCGACTGGCTCGAGTCCATGGAAGAACACGGCTACAAGGGCGCGGGCGATCTCTCGACGACGGTCGACGTGACGCTGGGCTGGGACGCCACTACTGGCGTCGTCTCGGATACGCTGTGGGAAGAAGTCGCCGCAAAGTTCGCCTTCGACGAGGATCGACAGGACTGGATGCGCGACGTGAACCCGTGGGCGCTCGAGTCCATCACGGACACCTTGCTCGAGGCCATCGATCGTGATCTCTGGGACGCCGACGACGAGACGATCGACCGACTGCGCGATCTGAATCTCGGGGTCGAAGGCGATCTCGAGGCACAGACGACCAACGAGGCAGTGGGGGTGACGAACGATGACTGACGGACAACAAGAATTCGAGAAGGAGTACGCGGACCTGGGCGCAACGACGCAGAACGCGATGGACATCGCGGAGACGAGCATGGACATCGTCCGGCAGTTCGTGCCGGACGAGACGCTGGCCGACCGGGTTCGACAGAAGTCGGTCCACTCGATGGGCGACATCGAGTTCCAGCATCTGATCGAGTTCACCGGCAGTGACGACCTCGGCGACGACGAGGACGCTCCCGTCCGTGCCGGCGCGCAGGCAGTGCTCGAGGAGGCGACCATCGTCACCGACATCACGATGTCGAAAGCCGGCATCACCGGCCGCGGCCACAACTGCGAGAAGCGCAAGGCGATCGGCAACGGCGCGGAGCTAGCAAAGGAGACGGGGATGACCCGAACCGCTGCCTCGGTGCTCGAGCTCGACAAGCAGGGCGTCTACGATGGCGCGATCGCGACGATCGGCAACGCGCCGACGGCCGCGTTCGCGTTGGCCGACTGCATCGAGAACGGCACTCGACCGGCCGCCATCGTCGCGACGCCGGTCGGCTTCGTCAAGGCAGAGGAGAGCCGCCAGCGCATCCGCGAGGTCAGCGAGGAATACGACGTGCCGGCGATTACAAACGTCGGCCGCCGCGGCGGGAGCGGCCTCGCCGCCGCGCTGACGAACGAATTGATCCACGTTGCGAAAGACGTCCGGACCGACGACCTCGAGCTCGACCTGACGGCTGCCCAACGGGCATCACAGGAGGACGAATGAGCGACGAATACGACCTCGATGCGGGGCCGGACCCGGCGACGTTCGCGGCCGCAACACCGGAGCCGGATATCGACGAAGAGACTGACGACCCGGTCTACGCCGTCGGCGTCGGCCCGGGGAATCAGGAGTATCTCACTCCGCGGGGCGAACGCGCGATCCGCGAGGCCGACGTCGTCGTCGGCTTCACGACGGTCGTGGAGTTCGTCGCGGATCTGACTGACGCCGACCTGCTGACCTGCGGGTACAAAGACGAAGCCGAAGCACTCGAGGCGTTCGGCGAGCGCGTCGCTGCCGGCAAGTCGGGAACTGCGGTCGCGATGGGCGACCCCAACCACTCTGGGTATCAGTTCGTCGGGAAGGTACAGGATGTAGTCGAGTCCGAGGACCCCGAGATTCCGGTTCGCGTAATTCCGGGTATTTCAGCGATCCAGATGGCAGCCAGCCGCGCCCGAACCCCGATGGAGGACACCGAGTTCGTCACGCTGCATAAAAGCGGTGACCTCGAGGCCGACATGGACCGGCTCGTCGCTGCCGTCACGGACGACGAGCGCCATCTGCTCACGTTGCCCCGGCCCTACGACCGGATGCCCGGCGACATCGCCGCTACTTTACTCGAGGCGGGTGCCGACCCCGACCTCGAGGCGCTGGTGCTCGAGAAGCTGACTCACGACGAGGAGGAGATCCATCGGTTCACGCTTGGCGGGCTGTCGGAACACGCCGGCGGAAACGGAAAAGACGACACGCCGTTTTCCGATCTGGTCGTCCTCGCCGTTCGACAGCCGGTGTAGTCGCCGCTGTCGTGGGCGGGTCACGTCACCGATCCCCCTCACAGTGCGTCGGCGACTGAACGGGACGAACGGACCACAGCGATCGGAGAGCGAGATCCGTCGGCGAATCCGACACTCATCAGAGCGGTGGACCGGAGGTGTTTTATGATGAGCCAAGAGAATAGCGGGTAGGCGGCACGGTTAGACAGTTACCTTTCAGCGCTCGTGGTTTCCACGCGCGTTCACCTGCTGACCTACCCCGTCTTTCC
Organism: Natrinema hispanicum; assembly: GCF_900111485.1. GTDB lineage: Archaea > Halobacteriota > Halobacteria > Halobacteriales > Natrialbaceae > Natrinema > Natrinema hispanicum_A. The sequence goes on from NZ_FOIC01000001.1 coordinate 257,537, forward strand.
AACAACCACGAGCGGTTGCTATTGCGATCCCGAACATACCAAGACACCACTCGGAGAGACGTCCCTATTCCACAGCCACGGCGTCGCTCTCGAGTAACGCCTCGAGATTCTCCAAGGCACGGAGGCTGACCGGCGTGTATCCCGTCTGGTGGAGCGGGAGTTCGAATGCGACCCGGCAGCGCTCGTCATTGAGTTCGTCGACGCGGTGGCCGGCGGCCGGAATCCCGGTGACGCGCCAGGTCCATCGTCGCTCCGTACAGCCGGTAATCTCGAAGGGGACCCAGACGCCGGGCAGCCTGACCCGCCCGGTCGTTCCCGTTTGGATTCGGCGGTCGGTCGACTCGACGCCGAGAACGATCGGCGACCAGTCGGGCCACGTCGTCGTATCGATGAGGGCGTCCCACGCGTCTGCTGCGGGGACGGATAGAACGTGCGAGACCTCGAGCCGTCGGCCGTCCGGCGTTCGCGTGGTCCGAACTCGAGTCATAGACGCTCCTACGTGGCCCGTCCCTATGTGGATTGCTCCGATCGAGACTGTTGCCCGTTACCAGTACACTCTCAGGACGGTCGCGGTCGGCCGGCACTGACTGACAGGAGACCGTCTGAAAGGAGTACGGCAGCTTCGTCGCCATCGTGGACCTGTTAGGATAGGTGATGTTAAACGCTTAGTTCCTCTAGGAGTGCGTAGCTACTAATGAGTAATTCGGACCCGCCCGATCAGACGCGACCCGATCGCGACCCTCCCGAGCACGAACAGGTCCGTGAAGCAGTCGAACGCTCCAGAAGTGGTGCACCGGCGGTCGGTGCGGTTGTCCGCGATCGCTTTTCGTCCGACGAGATCTTCCAGCGGATCGTCGCCGCAGCAGACGAGGAGATCACATCGGGAAGTCGCGAACTGTTTTTCAGCGCCCTCGCCGCGGGCTTTGCGATCACGATTACGTTCTTACTGTATGCATCGCTGACGGCGTCGACCGACGGGCATCCGATCTTGAGCAAACTGCTGTATCCGCTTGGCTTCATTTACATCATTATCGGTGGCTACCAGCTCTACACCGAGAACACGCTGCCGCCAGTCGCGCTGACGTTAGAACGGCTCGCGAGCATTCCCGCACTGCTGCGCCACTGGTCGATCGTCCTCGCGGGCAACTTTACGGGCGGTGCCCTCGGCGCGGTCGCGCTGTCGTGGGGCGGCGTCTTCGACGAGCCGGCGGCTACCGCAGCGATGGAACTGGCCGAAAAGGGCGTCGCAACGCCGTGGTGGGCGCTGTTCTCCAAGGCAGCGTTCGCGGGCCTGATCGTCGCCGGCGTCGTCTGGATCGTCTACGCCTCACAGGACACCATCTCGCGGCTCGTCGTCGTCTACATGGCCTTCCTCGCGATCCCGCTTGGCAACCTGTTTCACGTCGTCGTCTCCTTTACCGAGATGGTCTACATGGTGCTGGCCGGCGAACTCGCCCTCGTCGTCGGCGTGACCGAGTTCGTCCTCCCGGTCTTGCTCGGTAACACCATCGGTGGCATCGTGCTGGTCACTGTCGTCAACTACTTCCAGACCAGCGAGCGCCGTCTCGAGTCGGCCCGATTCGAGGGTGCCGATCGTCAACTCTCGATCCGGGAGTGGCTGTTTGGTAGCCGCGCGGGCCGGTCGTACGTCCCGTTGATCGACACTGCCGAAACCCACGGGACCGGCAACGGTGACTATCGCGTTGTCGTCCCGATCGCGAACCCGCGAACCGAGTCGACGATCGTCGACCTCGCCTGTACCCTCGCCAGTAGCCACGAGAACGCGACGGTTCACGCCGTCCACATCGTTCAGATGCCGGGTCGCGCCTCGATGCGCTACGGGGCTGGACAGACCGACCGGATCGTCTCCGAATCCGAACAGCGAATGGAAACCGTCCGACAGCGGGCGCGATCCTACGACGTCGACTACGAGACGTCGACCGTCGTCTCCCACCGCTCGTTCGAGGACGTCCTTCACACCGCGGAACGCGAACGCGCCGACCTCGTGGTCCTCGGCTGGGGTGACGACCGACCGTGGGGCAAGGGGCGTGCCGAAGGCCGGATAGACGAACTGACCAGCAACCTCCCCTGTGACTTCCTCATCCTCAAGGATCGGGACTTGGACACCTCGCGTATCCTCCTCCCAACCGCGGGCGGTCCGGATTCGGATCTGAGTGCCGAAGTCGCACGGACGCTTCGCGATCACGCCGACGCGGAGATCACACTCCAACACGTCGTCGCCCGCCCTGACGACCGCGAGCGTGGCGAACAGTTCCTCACTGAGTGGGCCACGGAACGCGACCTCGAGGACGCCGAGATCGTCGTCGACGATACCGGTGACGTCGAGGACGCTATCTGCCGGCAGGCCGCCGAGCACTCGCTCGTGTTGATAGGTGCGACCGAGGAGGGCGTGATCTCACGATTGATGAGCGATTCGCTACATATGGACGTCGTCAACGAGGTTGATAGCTCAGTGCTGCTCGCCGAGCGACCGAGCGATCGCACCGTGATCCAGCGGCTGTTCGGCCACTGGTAGCACACGCTCGGTCGGACCTCACACGACAACGCCATCGATTGCCTCACCACGTACTGTTTTTTCGCCCGTCCGCGTACAGCTCGACATGGAGTATACGACCCTTGGCTCCACTGGCATGGAAGTCAGTCGCATCTGTCTGGGCTGTATGAGCTTCGGATCGAGCGACTGGCGCGAGTGGGTCTTAGACGACGAGGAGAGCACGGCAATCATCGATCGGGCGATCGACCTGGGAATCAACTTCTTCGATACCGCGAACATGTACTCGAACGGTGAGTCAGAGCGAATCCTGGGCGACGCTCTCGAGGGCTACCGCGAGGAGTCGGTCGTCGCCACGAAGGGGTACTTCCAGATGCGAGAGGACGACCCGAACTCGGGTGGCCTCTCGCGGAAGGCGATCGAACAGGAACTCGCAGCCAGCCGCGAGCGACTGGGGATGGACACGATCGACCTCTACCAGATCCACCGCTGGGACGACGACACGCCGATCGAAACGACGCTGCGCGCGCTCGACGACGCCGTTCGCCGCGGCCACGTCCGGTATCTCGGTGCGTCCTCGATGTGGGCCTACCAGTTCGCCGAGGCGCTACACACGAGCGACCGGCTGGGCCTCGAGCGGTTCGTCACGATGCAGAACCACTACAATCTCGTCTACCGCGAGGAAGAACGCGAGATGCTGCCACTCTGTGCAAAGGAGGATATCGGTGTGCTGCCGTGGTCGCCGCTGGCCCGTGGCTATCTCACGCGGCCCCACGAGGACGTCGACGCGACGACCCGCGGCGAGACCGAGGAGCATCTGTACGACCACCCCTATCGGGACGGCGGTGGGCCGGAGATCAACGAGCGAGTCGCCGAACTGGCCGCCGACAAAGGCGTGACGATGGCCCAGCTCGCTCTCGCATGGTTGCTCCACAACGACTGGGTCGACGCTCCCATCGTCGGCACGACCAGCGTCGAACACTTAGAGCAGGCCGTCGAAGCCCTCGAGATCGATCTGTCGGCGTCGGACATGGCGTATCTCGAGGAGCCTTACGAGCCAGTGCCGGTGTCCGGTCACAGCTAACTCGACGTGGGTGCCGCGTCCGGAAGTGTCTCTAGTCGTCGCCCGCTTCGGGCGGGGTGACCGCGAGAACCGGAGCTGACGCGTGTCTGAGCAGCCGTTCGGTCGTACTCCCGAGTAACAGCCGATCGATGCCACTTCGGCCATGAGTCCCCATCACGACCAGATCGATCTCGTGATCGTCGATGTACTCGAGCAGTTCGTCGCCGGGTCGTCCCTCGAGAACGGTAGACGTGGCTGCCAGCCCGTCCTCTCGAGCCCGCGTTGCGATCTCGTCCGTCGCGTTCTGGCGCTCGGTCTCGAGTTCTTTCATCACCTCTGTCGGTGGCGAGAGCGTGGGACTGGCCGCCATATCACCGGTGTCGAGGACAGTAACGGCGTGGACGCGCGCATCCGCCGCGCGTGCGAGCTCGAGGCCGTGATCGACTGCGGTCCCTGCGGCGTCGCTGCCATCGGTCGGCACGAGGATCTCGTCGTAGCTGTCAGCCGGTTCTGTTCGCTCGTTCGCTCGCACGGTCAGGACGGGAATCTCCGCGCGACGAACGACGTGTTCGGTGACGCTGCCGGCCACGAAGCGGCTCACACCGCTTCGGCCGTGGGTCCCCATCACGATCAGTTCGGCATCGATATCAGTCGCGTACGCGAGGATCTTCTTTTTCGGCTTGCCCCGGAGAACCGCCGTCTGAACCGCACTCGAGTCGTCGGCCATCGTCTCGATCGTCTCGACGGCGCGTTCGGCACCGTCCTCGAGTTGGTTCATGAACTCTCGACGGATGCTGCCGGAACTGAGCATCCCGCTCGCGGCGTCCGTGTCGACGACGCTGATCGCATGCACCGTGGCGTCGAACCACTCTGCGAGCGTCAGCGCATGCTCGGCCGCTCGAGCGGCGTGGTCGCTCCCGTCAGTCGGAATGAGAATTGTATCGTACATGGAACGAACGTACTCACGGTTCGCTTCGCAACCGCATAAAGGCGGTTCGCCGTTCCCGATTGCTGCAAGTATGTCTCAAACCCGGGATACGAAAGACGACCACCATGACGTGCCAGCCGACAATAGGGGCCGAGACGAGCGTCGACGACTGGGTCGATCAGGACAGCCGTGCGGCGATGTCGGCTTCGGTGATGATGCCGACGGTTTCGCCGGCTTCGGTGATCATCACGGCCTTGTAGTGCTCGAGTAAGTTGCTGATCTCATCGAGGGTGGCGTCTTTCGAGACGGTCGGGAAGCTCTCGCTCATGTGGTCTTCGACCGGCTCGTCACGAGCCTCTGAATCGAGGTGGACGAGATCGGTCTGACTGATCGAGCCGACTGGAATCCCGTCTTGAATGACCGCAAGCTGAGAGTAGGCTTCGTCTTCCATCTTCCGGGCAGCCTCGCTGACGGGATCGTCGGGAGCGACGTTGACGACGGCCTCGTTCATCAGGTCTTCAGCACGGATGACGTCGCTTTCGGCCTTCTCCAAGGCGTTGACGATCCGTCGAAGCGTCGAGAGACGCGGATCGACGTCACCGCCTTCGATCCGGGCGATCAGCGGCTGGGAGACGTCGGCAGTCTCCGCGAGTTCGCTCTGGGTGAGTCCGAGTTCGGTACGGCGTTGTCTGAGGTCCGCAGGCGTCGGGAGTTCCATATTAAACAATAACTAAGGGTTATAGAAAGAGCTTTGGGTGGGTCAGCCACTCATACCGGAGACAGCCTACTGACAGCTAACCGATAGTAGTCGCAAAAACGGCTGTTTCGGGTGGTGACGGCCGAGCCTCGGCGACCGAAGCCGTACTGGCCGTCGGGGTTATTCGTCTTCGGGGACTTCGACGATCTCGACGACCGACAGCGGGACGTCTCGCAGCGCGCCACCGACCTCGCTTTTCGCGATACGAGAGGCGTGTTCCTCACTGTCGGCGTTGAAGACCTCCATCTCGAGCGCGAGACCGACGAGTGCGGTGTCGGCTGCAATAAAGGCGGAGTCGAACGGCTCGCCACAGGCCGGACAGCCCGTCGCACCGACCTCGACTTCGACGTAGTCCATGTCTTCGCTGTTGAGTCGCTTCCCGGCTTCGCTGACGGCGACGCCGATCGCGTCGTCGATCTCCTCGACGTCACGAACGAGCCATGCCGCTTCCATCGCGACGAGATAGTTGCCCATACAGCGTAGTCGGTCCGGGGGGTTTCCTGTCTTGCGGTTCGTCGGCGCTGTCACCGCTCGAGACGCGCGCCACTGATTCAGGGCTGCGCACGTCAGCCGGATGATTCCCATACGTTACGAGAAATCATCGGATCAATTGCCACCGACATACCCGTACATCGATGCGAATGTGACTCGAGTTGCGCCCACCGCAACCGTAGTTGAATCGCAAGCAGGCGTCGACCCAATAGCTAGTTAACAACCATTATATATTCCATGTTTCAACAATACTTATATACTGCCTCCGTCTGAGCCACGACTGAACGCTGATGATATCCCGCGTGTACCACGCGACGCTGTTCGCACTGTACCAGCTCTGTATCGTGATCGGCATCGCCGCGATGCCGCTTGCGATCGCCGCCCGACAGGCTGGGTTCACCCTGCCGATCCACCGCATCCTCGCCACCGTCGAAGATGCGTACGAAGCCACGCAGCGCTAATCGACGCTGACTGATTTTCGGACTCGCCGACCGACGAGCTTCCGCTCCGCAGGCACACACCGACTCGGCCCTCGAGCGGCCGCTCTGCGCGCCGGACGGAAGCGGAAACGACGGTGGTGACCGCCGGTGTTTTATACCGCCCCGGCGTACGCTTCGGGTAATGCGTACGCCCACACACGACTCCGATTTCTCCCGGACGGTCGACCAGTTGGCCGACGATCCGAACCCCTACGAGCCGGAGCTCGGATCCCTTCCCCAGAACGACCTGACGCAGGCCGATCTGGACAACGTCAACAAGACCGGCACGACGACGATCGGCATCTCGACTGCCGACGGCGTCGTCATCGCGACGGACATGCGCGCCAGCCTCGGCGGCCGGTTCGTCTCGAACAAGAACGTCCAGAAGGTCGAACAGATCCACCCGACCGGCGCACTCACCCTCGTCGGCAGCGTCGGCGGCGCACAGTCGTTCATCTCGAGTCTCCGCGCCGAGGTCAACCTCTACGAGGCCCGACGCGGCGAAGGCATGAGCATCGACGCGCTCGCGACCCTCGCAGGGAACTTCGCACGCGGCGGCCCGTTCTTCGCCATCCACCCGATCCTGGGCGGTGTCGACGACGAAGGCAGCCACGTCTACAGCATCGACCCCGCCGGCGGCGTCATGGAAGACGACTACACCGTCACTGGCAGCGGGATGCAACTGGCCTACGGGCACCTAGAGCAGGCCTACGAGGACGACATGTCCAACGAGGAGGCGAAGGCGGTCGCCGCCCGCGGCATCAAATCCGCCGTCGAGCGTGACACCGGCTCCGGTAACGGCGTGTTCCTCTGTGAGATCACCGACGAGGGCGTCGACATCCACGGCCACCACGACTTCGACGAAGTGCTGTAACCCGGTCGAAACGGGCGAATTCTCCGGTTTTAACAGGCGGCCAGCGACCGCTCTCTTCGATCAGTTTGGGTCGTCTCGGGTTGGATTACATTGGATAGCGCTTGCTGAGAAATCGATCCGCCGAAACGGCACCGCGAGAACGAGTCTTAATCGAGCCGCGTCGTTTCCTCGAGTTGGGTCTCGCTGACATGGGCGTCGGCGAGCGTCACCGACCGTTCGGCCTCGCTCGAGCGGTAGATGGCGTCGATAACGCGCTGGACGGTCAGCGCTTCGTCGATCGTATTGGTCTCCGGTGGGACGCCGGTCGCGACGGTCTCGAGGAAGGCCTCGTCCTGTTCGGCGTAGCCAGTCAGCGTGTCGTCGGCGCTCATGTCGACATCGGCGTAGTGGTCACGGCCAACCGTGCCGGCCTCGAGAATCCGCAGCTCCGTGTCGCCGATGTCGAACTGGGCACCCGCCTTCGTGCCGCGGACGTGGAAGTCCATGCTCTCCTCGCGGTTGGTCGCCCACGCGGCCTCGAGTGAGATGGTCTTGCCGCCGGCACAGCGGATGAAGGCACTGACAGAGTCGTCGACCTCGTAGCGTTCGGCGTCGGCATCCCAGTTGTCACCGAAGCCCTCGGGATCGGCGACTTCCTCGCGCGTGCCGAACGTGGTCCGCGTGACGCCGCTGACTTCGACGATCTCAGGGAAATCGAGCGCGTAGAGCGCGAGATCGAGGGCGTGAACGCCGATGTCGACCAAGGCACCGCCGCCGGCGAGTTCGGGATCGGTAAACCACGAGCCGGGGCCGGGGACACCACGCCGGCGGACGTAGTTGGCTTCGACGTGGGTGACCTCGCCAAAGCGGTCGCGGGCCCGTTGTTCCTCGAACATCGCCATCGACGCCGCGTGACGGTTGTGGAAACCGACCATACAGACACCCGTCGATCGAGCCGCCGCCTCGGCGATCCGTTCGGCGCTCTCCAAGGAATGAGCGAGGGGCTTTTCCACGAGGACGTCCAGCCCCGCCTCGAGGGCTGCGATGGCGATCGGTTCGTGAAAGCGGTTGGGTGTCGTCACGATGACGGCGTCGACTGCCTCGTCCGTGACGAGTTCCTCGTGCGTTTCGTAAGTCCGTGCGTCGAACTCGGCGGCGAACTGCTCGCGTTGCTCCGGGACGAGATCGACACCGGCGACGACCTCCGCACCGAGTTCGCGAACGCTTCGTGCGTGGAGCGTCCCCATCCCACCGAGGCCGACGACACCGACACCGATGTCAGCACCGATCATCGCCACCCCTCCGCGGTCGCCACAGCGAAGCAAAACGTGTCATGAGAAACCATCGATTTCGCTGTCAGTTGTGTTCGATCCCGTTCCATAGGGAGTGGCAGTCGGCGACCGAAATAAGAGTTATGACCGATTAATCTATACAGACATTTTTTATTTCACTAATTACTATACTATCTTGGTTCTGATCCCAGATCTGTTGGACGAATATAGCTCCTCTGTTCGGCGCTTCGGGCTGCCGATCGACCGCGAGACAGTGGTGTGATGACGGAGCTATCGACATTGGATCGCGCCGGCTCAGCCACTCGACAACAGTATAAGCCGCCGGCGGGTGACAGGGTGGCCATGGTCGCAGTCACCATCTGGAACGAGTTCCGCCACGAACGCGAGGACGATGCAGTCGCCGCCGTCTATCCCGACGGAATCCACACAACCCTTGCCGACGCGCTCGCCGCCGACCACGAGGTTCGAACCGCGACGCTCGAGGAGCCAGCCCACGGACTCACCGCCGACGTCCTCGCAGCGACCGACGTCCTGGTGTGGTGGGGCCACGACGCCCACGACGACGTCGATGGCGCGGTCGCCGACCGAGTACAAGAACGCGTCCTCGAGGGCATGGGCTTCGTGCCGCTTCACTCGAGCCACTATTCGAAGCCCTTCAAGCAGCTCATGGGGACGTCCTGTAGCCTGCAGTATCGCGAAGACGGCGGCACCGAGCGCCTCTGGGTGGTCGATCCCGGCCATCCGATCGCCGACGGGCTGGATGAAGCGATCGAACTCCCTGAGACGGAGATGTACGGCGAGCCGTTCGACGTTCCTGCACCTGATCGACTGGTATTCGTCAGCTGGTTCGAGGGTGGCGAGGTGTTCCGGAGCGGCTGCTGTTATCGGCGCGGAAAGGGGCGAATCTTTTATTTTAGGCCGGGCCACGAAACGTATCCCATCTACGAGAACGAAGCAGTCCAGCAGGTGCTTCGCAATGCGATCGCGTGGGCTGCCCCGACTGAGGGCTCGCCGCGGACGTTCGGCGAACGAGACTAGAACAGCTGGCGGCCTTCGTCCGTAATGACGCTCTCGAGCAAGTCAACCGGCGTCGCGTCGTAGGCGGGGTTTTCGACCTCGAACCCTTCAGCGGGTTCGGCCATGACCTCGCTGGCCGATCGGAACTCGTTTTCGAAGACGAATCCCTCGTCGACGAGCTTCGAGGCCGAGCCGAGGACGGTCACCGGGACGTCCAGTCGGTCGGCCGTCGACGCGATCGGGAACGTGCCGACGCGATTGTAGAGGGTATCGTCGACGATACAGTCCATGCCGACGACGACCCGGTCACATTCCTCGAGATAGAGGCCGTGGGCACTGTCGGTGATCAGCGTCGTGTCAACACCCTTGAGGTCGGATAGCGCCCGAGCGGTCTTCCGTCCGATGTACCGCGGTCGGGCCTCGGTGACGTAGACGTCGAACGTTTTGCCGGCCTCGACTGCCTGCTCGATTGCCTCGAGGACCGTCGAGGAATAGTCGTGGGTCAGCAGCGTCGCGCCATCCTCGAGGACGTCAACGGCGTTTTCGGCTGCCAGTCGCTTGCCGGATTCGATCCGTGCGACGACTTCCTCGATCGTCTCACTCGTGAGCTGTTTTGCCGCCTCGACGCTGTCGGGTTCGGCATCGGTCACGTCGCCGACGATCTCTCGGATGGCGTTTTGCAGGGATGCATGCGAGGGGTTCGCCCGCCGCAGGACGGTGCCGTTTCGCTCGAGTGCCCGCGTGTATTCCTCGACGGTGGCGAACTCGCGGTCGACCAGTTCCTCGAGGGCCTGCGCTGCGCGGACCGCAACCACCGAGGAGCTGTGCGTCTGCATCTCCTGGATTTCCTCGGCCGTCTCGTCGATCATACTGTGATGGTTTCCCGTCAACGGCAAAGGTGTTCCGGGTAGTTGTAATCGTCTCGAGCGGTTCGACTTGCCGACGGATAGCAAAAGATTGGGCGGTTCCCAAACGGCTGTGTCAGTCGAGCCGCAGCCTTTTCTGTTAGCTAACGTATACTAATCGGTATGAGTGAAAGTGGCACCGACATAACCGTCGGAAGCGAAACCCAGCCGGCCGAAGCGAACCGAACGAGCTTCGATCCAAGCGCCGACCCCGATGATGACCTCTTTGTGGTCGTCAAAACCGACTACCTCCGCGAGTTAACAGCAGTATACGAACCGACGGATCGGAACGCACTCTTTCTTGTCAGGGAGAATGTCGGCATCAAAGCACGGAGCAAAAGTGAGTATTGCTATCTCTTTGAAGTCGAACTCCCAGCCGACACATTCGACGTATTCCAGGCCAGCGACCTCAATTTACAGGTTGATATCGATGCACTCGAACAAGCGATCACGGAGACCCGGACACATCGAGTCGCCATCCATGCTACGGCGGACGGATCGGTTCGGCTACGAGATGGACACTCATCTACCGATCTCAGTACGACCGAATTCAGTCCACTGGAGGATGAGAAGTTCTCGACCGGAACGAAGGATCTAGAGCGAAATCAGTACAATACCTGGGACTTTACCGTTGAGGCGGCCGTTCTCGAGGCGCATCTCGATGCCGATACGGAACGCGATCACGCTGGTATTGCAGTCGACGGACGTGAGGGAACCGCCGAGATATACTTTTTCGATACCGACAGTGATGATCGAACCGTCGGCCTCTCGCTTGAACTGGACGATTTCATCGAGCCGCCGTCTCCGTACGGGCCGCAGCCGGACAGCGAGCTTGCCGCTGCACCGATCTGTCGTGAGTCCATCGATCACGCATTGTCACCGATGCGCGACGAAGTGACGGTTACTGTCTGTGAATACCCAGACATCTTACCACCACACATCCAGTACACTCGTGCTGACGGGGTCCTTCCCGTGTACGGGTGGATTTGGTCCCATGAGGGCGCGTTGGACGCCCACAAGAGTGTGAAACCGGAGCGGTAATCGAACCTGATCGAAAGTCCGCCCCCGCCTCTCGTCGGAGTAACATTCACATGCCAGATCCCCCTAGCGGTGTCGATGAGCGTCACCGTCCGATACACCTGCCCACACTGCGACGCCGTGGTAAGCGTCGAGCGCCAGCCGGATCTCGCGGATCGATCGGTGACCACGATCTCCCAGCCGGGCTGGGAGTACGCCAGTCCGGACGAGGACTTCGCGGACGCGGATGGGATCGAGTTCCACTGTGGTGAGGACGGCCCGGTCACCGACCTCGAGGGCGAACCCGTCGAGGGCTGTGGCCGGCCGTTCTATCTGAACTTCGTGCGCTACGAGCAGGGTGTCGAACTCGAGCCGGATCCGCCGACGTACGGCGGGCCGCGATTCGATTTCAAGGGCTGACTCGCGGCTGCCCCTACGACTGGTCATAGAAGGGCAGCAACGACCAGTCACACGCCAGTGAGCGCCCGGCGATAGGCGGCTACGCTTTCCGTGGATAACTCTCTCGTCTCGATCGACATCCCGGCGACACCTCAATCGAACACAACCCTTTTCGACGCCGGGCAGTACCTACGAACATGGACGAAGCCGCCGTACGCGACCGTCTCCGGGCGGTCGATGATCCCGAACTCGGCGACGATATCGTGTCGCTCGGACTCGTCAACGACATCAGTGTCGACGGCGACGAGGTCGACATCGATCTCGCGCTGGGTGCCCCTTACTCCCCGGCCGAGAGCAACATCGCCGCGGAGATTCGTGAGGTTCTGACTGCCGAGGGGATCGACCCGAACCTGACCGCGAGCATTCCTGACCGTGACGACCTCTCGGGCGACGAGCAGGTGCTCCCGAACGTCAAGAACGTCATCGCCGTCGCCTCTGGGAAAGGCGGCGTCGGCAAATCGACCGTCGCGGTCAATCTCGCTGCCGGCCTCTCGCAACTCGGGGCACGCGTCGGCCTCTTCGACGCCGACGTCTACGGACCGAACGTCCCGCGGATGGTCGACGCCGACGAGCCGCCGATGGCGACCGAAGACGAAACCCTCGTCCCGCCCGAGAAGTACGGCGTGAAACTGATGAGCATGGCCTTCCTCACCGGCGAGGACGACCCGGTCATCTGGCGCGGCCCGATGGTCCACAAGGTCATCACCCAGCTCACCGAAGACGTCGAGTGGGGCCACCTCGACTACCTCGTTGTCGACCTCCCGCCAGGGACCGGCGACACCCAACTGACGATGCTCCAGACCATGCCCGTCACCGGCGCGGTCATCGTCACGACCCCACAGGAGGTCGCCCTCGATGACGCCCGCAAGGGCCTCGAGATGTTCGCCAAACACGACACCGTCGTCCTGGGGATCGCCGAGAACATGTCGACCTTCGCCTGTCCCGACTGCGGCGGCGAACACGACATCTTCGGCTCTGGCGGTGGCGAGGAGTTCGCCGACGAACACGACCTGCCGTTCTTGGGTTCGATCCCGCTCGATCCAGCCGTCCGAGAGGGTGGCGATGGTGGGAAGCCGACGGTGCTAAAGGAGGAGGACGGAACCAGCGACGCCTTACGGACGATCACCGAAAACGTCGCGAACAATACGGGCATCGTCCACCGGCAGGGTATCTCCCAGTACCGACGCAGCGAGGCCGCCTCGTCCGACTGATAACCGCCAACGGCATGGGTCGGGGCCACCGGTCTCGGCCGTGGCGTTGCCGGGCGCGTCGCTTTTGATCCTGCCACTCGAGAGGCGAGTGTGGACGCGAATCAACAGTCTCGAGCGAACCCCTTCGGCATGGATGAGGAGTGCCAGAACTGTCCGGCACTCTGTGAGACGCGCACCCAGGTCGTCCACGGCTACGGCGACGTGGATGCGGACTTCCTGTTCGTCGACGAACAGCCGACAGCCCGGGCGGACGACACCGGCGTTCCGTTCGCTGGGGAGGGTGGCAGCGACGGCGACGGTGGCCTGCGACGGATCCTCGAGCGACTCGGCCTCTGTGACGTAACCGCCCCGGCCGACGAGCCTGTTCTCGAGAACGTGTACCTGACACATCTCACCCGCTGTCGCGACCCAGACCGGGAGCCGACCGACGAGGAGGTCACCACCTGCGAGCCCTATCTCAGCGCCGAGATTCGGATGATCAACCCCGAAATCCTCGTCCCGATCGGCGAGCGTGCGCTCGCGGAACTGGGAACGGAGTACACGACGACCCCGGCCGAAGACCTCTCATTGTCCGACGATCATGCCACTCGAATCCGTGGCCGCGGGTTCGAACTGGTCCCCATGATCGACCCTCGAGAGGGAACCGACGAGCAGACGCAGGCGTGGCTCGAGGCCTTCGCAGAACTGATGGCGACGGATTACCGCCAGACGAAAGGACGGCAGGAACGGTAGGGCGTGACCCGGACGCGTTCGAGTCCGATTACCAGTAGGGGTTTGCCCGCCAGCGTTTCGAGCCTACACCGAGCGCGATTAGCGCCGCGACGACGACGACCGCGACGACGAGGACGCCAATCGTCGCTGTGACGTACTCGCCGGATGCGGCGATGAGCGTGCCATCTGCGAATCCGAAGACACCGAGAGCTGCCAGTGCCGCGATAACGAGCGTCCCGAGCAGTCCGGCGATCGATAGCTTGTCCATACCGGTTGAAGGCACTACGCCACTATAATTTGTCACGATCCCGGGATCGGGTCGGTGCTCGAGTCCCGGAAGCGCCGCGTTCAAGGACCGTGCGCTCGGAGTAGAGAGTATGATCGTCGTCGTTCCGGTCGCGCCCCCGCGAGAGGGACTCGTGCTCTCGTCGCTCGTCGAGCAGTCGCCGCTGTCGGCCGCCGAGGCGGTCTCGCTCTACGAGGCCGCCGTCGCCGACGTCCTGTGGGCCGTCGCTTCCAGTGGCGGCGACCTGCTGGTCAACTACCGCGACGCCGACACCCTGCCCAACGGGCACGCTGACGGCGACTTCGATCCCGAAGCCGAGGTCCGGGCGCTGGTCCTCGACGCGCTCGGCGAGGATGCGGAGGTTCGATTCGAGCGTCAGGTCGGCTCGAGTCGCGCTGCCCGCGTCGGCAACACCGTCACGCACCTGCTCGAGCGCGAGGGGGCCGACAGTGTGGGCGTGCTCGAGCCGACAGCCCCGCTGGTGGCTCGCACGGAAATCGACGGCGCGGCGATGTCGCTCCGGCGTCACGACGTCGTGTTGGGGCCGTCCGAGCGGGGGCAAACCTACTTCGCTGGCTTCGCCGAACCGATCGATTTCACCGATGCGTACGCGACACCCGACCTGTCGACGTTAGCCCAGCAGGCAGCTGACGACGGCCTTGGCGTCGGATTCGCGCCCATGCTCCCAACCGTGGCCACCTCGACCGGGTTGCAGGCGACCATCGCCGGACTCGAGGCTCGGCAGGCTGCCGACCGTCCGGGGGCAGCGGCGACGGCTGCGCTGGTCGACGACCTGGGGATCGCGGTGGGTGCTGATGGTGACCTCGAGCGCGTTTAGACCGACAACTCTTTTTGAACGTGTGCTAAATCAGAGAGTGAGGTGGGGTGGCAGAGCGGCCTAACGCGCCTGCCTTGAGAGCAGGTGGCTGTCAAGCCTCATGGGTTCAAATCCCATCCCCACCGTTTTCCGCGAGAGAATACGACGAACACCGTGAGGAGTCTCTCGAGCGGAAAACGAAACGATGGATTTGAATCAGGGAGTGAAACGACCGTGGTTCAAATCCCATCCCCTCTATTGATTCGGCGTGCTCGTTCACGTCGCTCGTGAACGCGCGAGCGAACACTGATATCCGACCAAAACCAGCGACGCCTCGAGACTGAACCCACAACCCGTCGGAAAGCCGAAACCGACATTACACCGTCGCACACACCACAGCGTAGTGACCCGCGTCTGTCTGCTCGGCGAGGCCGAGAGCAACCTCCAGTACGACCTGCTCTCCCGGGAAACGGCTCGAGAGGCGCTTGCGACCTACGACTTAACGCGTCCGTTCGAGAACGCCATCGCGCTGCGGACGGTCAGCGTCGGTGCTGCGGTCTCGCTGCTGAACGACCTCGACTGGTATCTCACGCGGTTCGTCGACGAGGCACTCGTCCAGGAACCAAGCGTCAGCGACACGGAGTGGCTCTCACGGCCGCTGGCAACCCAGCTTCGAAACGGCGACGTCGAACTCGCCGAGACAGCCGAATTCTGCAAGGTCTATGGCCTCGAGCGGATCGACGCGAACGAGGACGATGGTGACACAGACTCGACCGACGACGTCGACACCGCTGGTGGCCCGACCGAGCGACTCGTCGAACCGCTGTACGTCCGCCGGACTGACGGCGAGCTCCCGGCGTACGATCTCAGGGACGTCGAAGACACCCTCGTCGTCCGCGTGACCGAAGCCGAATTCACGTGATTCCGGTCGGGGTCGCGGTGTCGCTCGAGCGCGACGGCGGCGACCGGAACGAGGCTCTCGAGCTAACGATTATGAGTCGGATGACTGGCGGTCGCTGCCGGAGCCCCATTCGGACTCGACGGTCGAACTCGCGGACGCGGAGCCACTGTCGCTGCCCATCGTGGCACCGTACGTTGACCCATCGTGACCGACGAGCGTGGCCGACACCGTCGTTAGCGGTTCCGACTCGAAGGTCACGCGAACGAGTCGGCCGACGGTCGTGATCGTCTGCGCGCAGACCTGGTCTTCGGCGGTCTCATGGACGGCTGCCTCGAGGACGAGTGTCTCGTCTTCATCGGCATTTCGGCCGTCACTGTCGCTCGTCTTGGGTTTACTGGCAGAACTGTCGCCGTCGCCGCTCTCGCCCGCCTCGATGGTGATCGCCTCGAGGACCACCTCGTAACACGGGGTGGGTGCCTCGTCTGAGAGCGAGACGAGAATCGACATCTCGAAGTCAGTTGCATCGATGAACGTGGCAACTGCGTCGGCGTTGCGCAGCGACCCTCGTTCGTCGAGCCACTCCGCCGCTCTATCGGCATCTCGCAGGACCGTTATGTCAGGCTCTCCCGAGGTGGAAGACTGGTACGTCAGCGTCCGGCCATCGGCTAGTCCGTCCGGCACGTCCTCGATCGCGTCGCCGACGGGGTCGGGGTTGTTTTCGGTGTTGTCCGTCGGAGAGCTGTTGTCGTCGTCGGTCGCGTCGTCGCCATCGTCATCGGCTGGCTGTGACGTGTCGTCGGCGAGACAGCCGGCCGAGAGGCCGACGACTGTCGTCGTAGTACACAGCATGGTCCGTCTGGAGAGACGTGTCATCGTGACTGCTGGTATGATGAGCGACCTAAAGGCGGTTCGGCTAGGTAAAACAGGTCTTTTCGTTTGCTTGAACGGTCTCAGTCGAAGAGTCCGGTCGAGAGATACCGCTCGCCGCTATCCCAGAAGACGGTGACGACCAGTGGGCAGTCGTCGGCTTGCTGTCCGCCGTCGGTTTCGGACGCAGCCGACGCATCGATATCGTCGAAGGCCGACGGAACTGTCGGGCACTCGACATTCGGGTCGGCCATTTCGCTGGCGATCCGCTGGGAGACAAGACTCGTCGCGCCGCTGGATTGGCCGACGAGGACGCCTTCCTCGCGAGCGAGGCGGCGACACTCGTCTTCGGCGTTTTCAAGTCGCACCGTCTCGACGCGGTCGATCAGGTCACGATCGAGGTTGTCGCTGACGAAGCCAGGCCCCATCCCCTGGAAATCGTCGTCGCCGGCCTCGCCGGTCGAGAGGACAGCGTTGCGCTCGGGTTCGACGGCGATGATCTCCATGTCGGGGAACTCCTCGCGAAGCCGTCGACCGGTTCCAGAGAGCGTGCCGCCAGTGCCGACGCCGGCGACGAACGCATCGATCTCGCGGTCGCCGACCTGCTCGATGATCTCTGCGCCGGTCGTCTTGTAGTGGGCGTCGGGGTTCGCCGGGTTCTCGAACTGGCCCAGCTGGATTGCACCCTCTGCCTCGAGTTCGTCGGCCCGTTCCCGGGCGTCCGACATGTCGCCGTCGACGAGTTCGAGGTCGGCCCCGTAGGCAGCCATGATCTGGCGGCGCTCCTTGGATTTGTTGGCGGGCATGACGATCGTCAGGTCGTAATCGCGGGCGGCCGCGACGAGTGCGAGTCCGATACCCGTGTTGCCGCTGGTCGGCTCGACGAGCCAGTCGCCGGGCTCGATCAGGCCGTCACGTTCGGCGGCCCGGATCATCTCGCGGGCCGGCCGGTCCTTGGCCGAGCCGCCGGGGTTGAACGATTCGATCTTCGCGGCGACTGTCACGCCATCCGGTGAATCGACCTGAACGAGCGGCGAACCGATGGTGTCCAGGATACTCCCTTTCATTGACGGGCAGTAAGCAGTGGAGACGTAAACCCATGCTGGACGCAGGCAGGACGTGCCGGTGGTCACGTCCCGGGCCACCCACGGTCGTCGCTCCGCTTGCTGCCGTTGTGTCCACTTGTGTGCCACTTGTGTAGCCAGCATCTATTTATGCATGATTTTCTGTTGTATTTTTATGGGGGAAACGCCTCAGTTTGGCTCCGTCGGATACAGTAGCAACGTCGATGCGGGAGATCTTGTCGACCGAATCGGACTTACCGAAGACGAAATCGAGTGGCGAAAACAGTACATCGACTTTACCGACGAAGACATCGAGCGACTCCGCCGATACGAGGAGACGTTCAACCTCCGTGGCGACGATGTCGCGGAGATGTTCTACGAGAAAATCGAGGACAACCCCCAAGTCCGTGAGATCATCGATCGGTCGCCGCGAAGTGTCGAGCAACTCAAGTGGTCCCAGAAAATGTATCTCGTGACTCTCGCGACGGGGGACTATGATCAGGGCTACTTCGAGAACCGCGCCCGGATCGGAAAGCTACACGACATGCTCGAGATGCCGATGAAACACTATATCGGCCAGTACGGCGTCTATTATAACCTTCTCCTCCCGATCATCTCGGAACGGATTCAGTCGGACATCTCGGAGGCGATCAGGGCAGCGATCGATCGGCAGGCACAGCGACAGGACGACGACGATGAGAGCACAGGCCGACTGTCATCACTCCTGGGTCGTGGTGGCACCGATACCGATGACGACGAGGCGTTCGAAACGACGATCGAAGAACTCGAGGACGAACTCTCCGAACGGATCGATACGCGTATCGACGAACTCCACTCGATTTTGAAGATCATCAATCTCGACATGCAGGTCGCGATCGACACCTACATCGACTCCTACTCGAGCGTCGAGGACCTTCTCGAGCACCAACAGCACGTCACGAACAGAGTGTCGCACTCGATGCAGGATATTTCGACGGCTGGCGAAGCGATCGGACAGAACGTCGATGACATCAATCGCTCCGTCGAACGACAATCCGAACAGACGCAACTGGCGTCGTCGGACATGCAAGAGATCAGCGTCGCGATCGAACAACTCGCAACGACCACGGAGTCGATTCTCGAGGGCGAGGGACTCCTCGATCGCGTCGAAACCGGCGAAGACCGCTGCGAACAGTTGCTCGAGTCGATGGAGGACGCCACCGACGCCGAAGCACACGCCTCCCGTGAGCTCGAGACGCTCGAGGAGACGCTCGACGAACTCGACGACATTCACGACGTGATCGGCGAGGCTGCAGAAAAGACGAAGACGCTCGCGGTCAACGCAAACGTCGAGGCCAGTCGCTCGCGACCTGACGATAGTTTCACCGTCGTCGCCGACGAGTTCCAACAACTCTCCGAGACGATACAGCGCCAGACAAAAGCGGCCGACGAGCGCGTCGCGACCCTCCGTGAGCAGACTGACGAAACGCGTCGGTCGATCGATGAAAATCAGCAACGGCTCGAGCGCAACCTCGAGCGAAGTTCGGATGTCTACGAGGCAATCGACGACGTTCGGGAGAGCGTAACTACCTTTACAGACGACGTCCGCGAACTCTCGTCGCTCGTCGACGACCAGGCGTCGAACACACAGGAGATGGCCGCACGGCTCGATGCGATCGACGACGAAATCCAGTCGATCGGTGACGATCTCGAGCGGGTCACTGCCGCGATCGAAGAGCAGTTCTCGAAAGTCGAGACGGTCGAATCCGTCGTGACCGAGTTATCCGAGCGGGGCGACCAACGCCGAGAACGACACGGCATCCGTTAGTCGGCACTTGCTGGGCCGGGGAACTGTGAGCGTTCCGTGTCGCGAGCGAGGCAGTTAAGCGACTCCCACCGCAAGCACTGCCCATGAGTCTCGAGACCATGCGGCCGAACCCCACGTGGGATGCGGCCAGCTACGAGGACGCGGTCGACACGCTCGCAGCACACAGCGACGAACTAGTGTACAAGGTCTGGGGCGGCGACTGGTGTAAGGACTGTCGCGCCCTGTTGCCCGATTTCGGGGCTGCACTCGCGGCCGCCGAAGTTCCCGCCGACCGAATCGAGGAGTTCGCCCTCGATCAAGACAAAGAAGGTCCCGGCGTCGAGGCGTACGACATCGAATATATTCCGACGATCGTCGTCGAAACCGACGACGGCGAGGAAGTGACCCGCTTCGTCGAGGAAGAAGCGGTCCCACCCGCGGTCTGGCTTGCCGACGAACTCGAGGCCGCCTTCGAGATCGACACAGCCTAAGACGCCGCGTCTGCAGCCGACCGAACTGGTTTCCTAAAACGGCGCGTCGTTGCCCTGACTCTGCGTGCTCCCTCCTTCGGGAGCGCCCTCGCCATCGAGCCATTCGAGCGCCTCGTCGACGTCGTGGGTCGGCGGCGAGCACGTCCGATTCCGACAGACGTACAGCGTTGGCTCGCCGTCGCGAGCCTCGCGACCGGCCCAGATCGGCGGTGCATCCGTCAGACCCAATCGATCGAGCCAGGTCTCGAGCCCGTCCTCGGTCGGCGGCCGCAGCGCGAACAGCCGGTCGGGGAAGTATCGCGATGTGAACCGGTCGCGCCACGTGGCGGGCAACTCGTCGGCTGCAACCGTGACTTCGAGCGCACCCGACTCGAGCCGGTCGGCGGCGAGACACAGCGTCGCGTGCTCGAGTGCGTTCGCCTCGAGCGTGTTCGCATGGGTCTCGAGGACGGTCGCGGCGATCTCCTCGAAGTCCCCCGTCGCGAACTCGTCGAGCGCGAGGAGGGTCTCGACTGCCACGCCGGCCGCCGACGGCGTCGACTGGTCGCTCAGTTCTTGGGGTCGAGTGACCAGTGACTCGCCGCTCTCGGGCGTGAAATAGAGTGTGCCGCGGTCTGCATCCCAGAACTCGGCCTCGATGACCCGCGCGAGCTCGAGCGCAAAGGCGAGGTGGTCGACCTCGCCGGTGGCCTGATAGCAGTCGAGTGCGCCACGTGCGAGGAAGGCGTAGTCCTCGAGGTAGCCGTCGACGGCCACGTCCCCACCCTTGTAGCGCCGTGACAGCCGCCGCTCATCTGCATCCCAGAGCCGGTCGCGGACGAACTCGAGGGCGTCAACGGCGGTTTCGGCGTAGTCGTCCTCGCCCAGCACGAGCGCCGCCTCGGCGTAGGTCGAGATCATCAGCCCGTTCCAGCCTGCGAGTATCTTCTCGTCGCGGTTGGGGCGTGGGCGCTCCTCGCGGGCCTCGAAGAGTTGCTGACGGATCGAGTCGAGTCGCTTCAGAACCTCGCTTTCCTCGAGGTCGAAGCCGACGGCGAGTTCCGACACCGGCGTCACGCGGTTGGGCTGGCTCTGTCCCTCGAAGTTGCCCGATTCGGTAATGTCGTAGCGCTTACAAAAGAGGGCAGCGTCGGGTTCGTGCTCGATGACGTCGTGGACCTCGTCGGGCGTCCAGACGTAGAACGCGCCCTCTTCTCGCTCGCCGGTGTCGGGCGATTCGCTCTGGGCGTCGAGGGTGCTGAAGAAGCCGCCGTCGTCGTGGGTCAGCTCCCGCTCGACGAACTCGAGGGTGTCGCCGACGACTTCGGCGTAGCGATTCTCGCCAGTGAGCTGGTAGCCAGCCAGAAACGCCCGTGGGATCTCGGCGTTGTCATACAACATCTTCTCGAAGTGGGGCACCGTCCAGTCCCGGTCGACACAGTAGCGATGGAAGCCACCGCCGACGTGGTCGTAGAGTCCGCCGGCGGCCATCGCGTCGAGGGTCTCTTCGAGCACCTCGCGGTACTCCGTCTCGCCAGTTCGATCGTACGCCCGCGCGAGCACGCGAAGCCGGGACGGCTGGGGGAACTTCGGGCCGCTCGAGCCGAAGCCGCCGCACCGACGATCGGCGCTGCGCACGATCCCGTCGGCGGCCGTCTCGAGGACTGCACTCGAGGGTGGGCCGCTGGATGCGTCGGTGTCAGCATCTTCGGTGGGGGTCTCCTCGAGCCGATCTTTCGCGGCGTCGGTCCACTGCTGGGCGCGACTCTCCATCTCGGTGCGGTCCTCGGCGCTTGCCCAGGAGTCGCTGATCCGCTCACAGAGATCGAGAAAGCCAGGTTGGCCCCGTTTCCCCTCCCGCGGGAAGTAGGTCCCAATAAAGAACGGCTTCCCTTCGGGGGTGAGCCACGCCGACAGCGGCCAGCCGCCCTGCCCGGAGACGAGCTGGCAGACGGTCATGTAGATGCTGTCGATGTCGGGCCGTTCCTCGCGGTCGACCTTGATCGGGACGAAGTTCTCGTTGAGTACCTCAGCGACCGCCTCGTCTGCGAAGCTTTCCTCTTCCATGACGTGACACCAGTGACACGCCGAGTAGCCGATCGAGAGGAAGATCGGGGCGTCGTGTTCGCGTGCCGTCTCGAGGGCCTGCTCGTCCCACGGCTGCCAGTTGACGGGGTTGTCCGCGTGCTGGCGCAGATACGGACTCTCCTCTTCGTCGAGGCGGTTGCGCTGGGTAGGGGCTGTCATACGAATACGTACGACTGTATGTCCTAAAAGCCCGACGTACGACCCGCTCTCGAGACAGCGACGGCGGCAAAAAATCGAGTTGCTATGAGACGTGGATCCGTGTCCGTTACTGCAGCTCTTCGTTGAGCAGGCGACGGAGCACGAGGTGAAGCACGCCACCGTTCTCGACGTACTCGACCGCCATCGGCGTGTCGACCTGTGCAGTGACCTCGAACTCGGTCGTCTCGCCGTCGTCGTCCTCGGCGGTCACGGTCAGCTCAGCGTTCGGCTCGAGGCCGTCCTCGAGGCCTTCGATCTCGAAGTACTCGTCGCCTTCGAGTCCGAGTTCCTCCCAGCCCTCGCCGTCTTTGAACTGCAGGGGCAGGACGCCCATGCCGATGAGGTTGTCACGGTAGATGCGCTCGTAGCTCTTGCCGATGGTCGCGCGGATACCGAGCAGGTCGGTCCCCTTCGCGGCCCAGTCACGGCTCGAGCCGGTCCCGAGTTCCTCGCCGGCCATGACGATCAGCGGCGTGTCCTCCTCGCGGTAGCGCTCGGAGGCTTCGAAGACGGTGGTCTCCTCGTCGGTCGGGTGGTGGATCGTGTAGCCACCTTCCTTGCCGTCGAGCAGCTCGTTTTTGATGCGGACGTTCGCGAAGGTGCCACGCATCATGACTTCGTGGTTGCCACGGCGCGAGCCGTAGGTGTTGAACTCGTACGGTTCGACGCCGCGCTCTTTGAGCCACTGGCCGGCGGGCAGGTCTTCGCTGAACGGCCCAGCGGGGCTGATGTGGTCGGTCGTGACGGTGTCACCGAGCGTCAGCAGCGCGCGGGCATCCTCGACGTTGTCGACGCCGGGTTCCTCGAGCGGGAAGTCCTGGAAGAACGGCGGCTCGCGGATGTACGTCGATTCGGAGTCCCAGTCGTAGACCTCGCCGGTTGGCGCGTCGAGTGCCTCCCAGCGCTCGTCGCCCTCGTAGATGCTCGAGTACTTCTCCTCGAACATTTCGGGGGAGACGCTGTCGTGGATCGTCTCGCGGACTTCCTCGGTGTCCGGCCAGACGTCCTCGAGGTAGACTTCCTCGCCCTCGTCGTTGGTGCCGATCGGCTCCTCTTCGAGGTCGATGTCCATGCGACCTGCGAGGCCGTAGGCGACGACCAGCGGCGGGCTGGCGAGGTAGTTGGCCTTGATCTTCGGGTGGATACGGGCTTCGAAGTTACGGTTGCCCGAGAGGACGCTCGTCGTCCAGAGGTCGTGTTCGTCGATGGCTGCCTCGACCGGCTCCGGCAGCGGACCGGCGTTACCGATACAGGTCGTACAGCCGTAGCCGACGACGTGGTAGCCGAGTTCCTCGAGATCGTCGAGCAGGTCCGCACGCTCGAGATACTCCGTGACGACGCGGCTCCCGGGTGCGAGGCTGGTCTTGACGTACTCAGGCACTTCGAGTCCCTGCTCTGCGGCGTTGCGTGCAAGCAGGCCGGCCGCGACCATCACGGACGGGTTCGAGGTGTTCGTACAGGACGTGATCGCGCTGACGAGGATGTCGCCGTGGCCGATCTCGATCTCGGTGCCGTCCTCGAGTTCGACGGGGACCTTCTCGTCGAGATCAGGCGTCTGCTCGGCGACGAGGCCGCCGTCGCTTTCGGCGGCACCCGAGGGGATGACGCCCTGCTCCTCGAGCAGCGTCGGGAAGTGCTCGTCGAGATTGCCCATCGGGATGCGGGCGTGGGGCTTCTTGTGGCCAGCGAGGCTGGGTTCGACCTCGCCGAGGTCGAAGTCGACGACCTCGGTGAATTCGGGGTCCTGCTCGCCGAAGAGGCCCTGTGCTTCGAGGTACTCTTTGACGAGTTCGATGTGGTCGGGGTCGCGACCCGTCAGCTCGAGATACTCGAGCGTCTTCTCGTCGACGGGGAACATGCTGATCGTCGAGCCCTGTTCGGGGGCCATGTTCGAGATGGTCGCGCGGTCGGCGACCGAAAGCTCGGCAACGCCGGGGCCGAAGAACTCGACGAACTTGTCGACGACGCCGACCTGGCGCAGTTTTTCCGTGATGTGGAGCACGAGGTCGGTTGCGGTCGCGCCGTCGGGGAGTTCGCCCGAGAGGCGGACACCGACGACTTCCGGCAGGCTCATGTTGATCGGCTGACCGAGCAGTGCGGCCTCGGCCTCGATGCCACCGACACCCCACCCGACGGCACCGATGCCGCCGATCATCGGGGTGTGGCTGTCAGTGCCGACGAGCGTGTCGGGGACGAGCCACTGCTCGCCGTCGACTTCGCGCTCGTGGACGACGCGACCGAGGTGTTCGAGGTTGACCTGGTGGACAATACCCGTTCCTGGCGGGACGACGTTGAACTCGTCGAACGCCTGCTGAGCCCACTTGATCGCGCGGTAGCGCTCTTCGTTGCGCTCGTACTCGATCTCGACGTTCTTTTCGTAGGCGTCCTCGCTGCCGAAGTGGTCGACCTGCACGCTGTGGTCGATCACGAGGTCACAGGGGACTTCGGGCTCGACGACCGTCGGGTCGACGCCCTTGCGGTCGGCCGCAGAGCGCAGCGCCGCGAGGTCGACGACTGCCGGCACGCCAGTCAGGTCCTGCAGGACGACACGCGAGACCGTAAACGGAACCTCGGCGTCCGGCACGTCGGGTTCCCAGGAGGCCGCCGCGCGGACGGCGTCGGCGTCGATCGTCTCGCCGTCGGCGTTGCGCAGCACCGACTCGAGCAGAATGCGGATACTCACGGGCATTTTATCGAGGTCACAGAGGCCCTGCTCCTCGAGAACCGTAAGATCCGCCATCTTGTACGTTTCTCCGTCGTGTTCGAATTCCCGGATCGCATCCGAGAACTGGTCGATTGCCATACGTCGCCTTCGAACCGGGGGGTTTTCAATCTCCCGAGAATTGTCTGAAGAACCATTATATACCCATCACTAATCAGAATGTGTTACAGTGTCGTGGTTGTAAGGTGCTACCAATCACCAAGTATAGTGCGTGATAATAGAACGCACTATCAGTCGTCACGTGGCAGTTGTCACATCGATCGGCGAGTTGTCTCTCGAGCAGTGGCGTGTTCGGCCTCGCGCTAAAAAACAGAGTCGGTGTGTCGCGTTAGTTTCCGCCGCCACCGGCACCGGTTTCGTTGCCGCCGCCACCGGCTCCACCGCCGTCACCGCCGTCGCCACCGTCTGCGCCCATGTCGCCGTTACCACCGTTATCGCCGTTATCGCCGTTGTCGCCGTTGTCGCCGTTACCGCCGTTACCGCCGTTGGCGGTTTCACCGGGGGTCGCCTCGATCAGGTCCACTGCAGGTTCACGGAATTCACCGTCTTCACCCATCGTGTCGCTGTCGCCGGAACTGAGGGAGACTTCCTCTGACAGCAGGAAGCCCCAGTCCGGGGCGTCAGTGCCCGTATCGTAGCTGATGATGTACGCCTCCCAGTCGTCCGGATCGTCGAACACTTCGTCCTCCGCGCCGGAGTCTTCGATCAGGTCTTCTTTCGTCTGGGTGTTCAGCTCCGAGATGACCTCGAAGTCAGTACCAGGCTGGTAGTCATCGCCGTACACGAGCACAACGCCGTCGCCGTCGTCCTGGGCGGAAACAGTCCCGGCCGTTGCGCTTGCGCCAAGGGCGAGTGCCGTCGTGGCGGCCGCTCCTTTCTTCATGAACGAACGCCGCGAGTCGTCGAATAGTCCGCTATCGTCATCTGTCATGTCTCTCACCTAAGTCCCCTGTTCGGGGTGGACAGTCCTTGACCCAATTTTCGCATAAGTCAGCCCCATTGTTTCACTGCCTAAGACAAATTGAAGTCACGAGATAGTCGTTTCATGCACCTATACGGCCGTATTTCGGCACTTCACGATATTCTGGGTGAAAGATGTCAGCAATGGTTGTTTATCGACCGAAACGGGCGTCGAAGCCCACACTTCGGTCAGGTAATGGTTGTGACTGATGGAAGTCGAACATGCTCCGACTCGATTACGATGGGTCCCACATGGCGAGACGCAATGCCGGGACTTGCATCGGTTGCTCTGGCTATTTGCGACACCGGCGATGGGATGCCTGCAACGTTTCATATAGTAAAACAACTGATTTCCGTGGACTGTCTGTGCGAAAATCACCATGGAGAACTGATCACGGCCTCTGCGTGTTTACTGATCAATAGACGTTCTGCAGTGGCTCTCGAGTACCGACGAACTATCGACGCGCCCGACGTCGTTCGACTGTGGGTCGATCGAATCGCTATCAACGGAAGTGAACGTCGCGTCACTATCGGAGCCACTGCCCGTCACTGCACACGCGATCGCACAGCCGCCGTGCGCCCAATATATGTGAATAAAACGAACCGCTCGACTGGGTCAGCTGGGGATCACAGAGTGGCCTCGACCAGATCCAGTGCAGCGTCACGGAACTGTCCGTTCTCCCCCATCGTCTCGCTGTCGCCGACATCGAGGTCAACCTCTTCCGTCAGCAAGATACCCCACGACGGGGCTTCTTCACCAATATCGTAGCTGATGACATATGCGTCCCAGTCGTCCGGTTCGTCGAACACGTCGTCTGCCGCCCCGGAATCGTCGATCAATTCATCTCTCGTTTGTGGGTTCAACTCCGAGATGACATCGAAGTCGACGCCAGGTCGATAGTGATCTCCGAACACCACTACCGTGTCGTTCTCGTCGTCTTGGGCGGCGGCAGTCCCCGACGTCGCGCCTGCACCAATGGCAAGCGCCGTCGTGGCGAGTGCCCCTTTTTTCACGATCGAGTGTCTCGAGTTATCTACTTGTTCAGTATCTTTATCAGTCATGTCTCTCACCTGTGCTCCCCTGTCGGGGTGGACGATTCTTGACCCAATTTTGCATAAGTTATCTCCATTGTTTCATCGTCTAAGATCGGCTATACCCGAAGAACTGGGCTATTAGGGATCTCTGTAATACGGTTTCGGCAGGAACTGCGCTGCCAAGCGAAAGCCGACTGCGATACTATATGTCGACGTAACAACTATTGGGCGTGGGATTTGTACCGGTTACACACAGTGCTAGCGGGACACCATTTCGGGCCAGTTCGGTCACGATGGGCCGCCAGCGAGACGTGATTACGGCGCGTTGCCGACTCTGACGGGGATATGACGACAACGTGGCACTTCGATTTATCTAGCAAAACAATGACTTTCTTCGGGTACTCTCCTGAAACGGTAGTACGGACTTCGGCGTCCGGTTCGGAGTCGTTTACAGCCTCGAGCGGCAGTCATCGACCACTGCTCTCAGCCAGCAGCCCCATCAGCAGTGACTGCCGTTCGTGACCGCTGTCGAGGCGACTGCTGTCCGACGGGCTTGCGCTGCGTGAGACGGTGTGGGTCGTCGCTCAAAATTGGCTGTTGTGTCGTCGTAAACGCACCACACCGTTTCGATTTCGTTTCCACCGTGTCCGCTCCTCTCGGTGGAGCAGCCACCGACTGTGTGTCCGAATACTCCCACCAGCGAAACATTATTCGCGCCGGGTATACTCCACGAACGCGAACCCGTCACGCTCGTCCCGCGACACTTCTCGAAACGAGTTTCGATCCCAGTCCGGGAAATACGTATCGCCGTCCGGGTCGTCGTGAACCTCGGTGACGATCAGCCGATCGACCGCTGGCAGAAACTGCTCGTACACCGTCGCGCCGCCGGCGACGAAGATCCGGTCGGCGTCGTCGTGGCGCTCCTGTGCAGCGGCTTCAGCCGTTTCGAGCGCATCCGCAAGGTCGTGTGCGACGACGGCGTTTGCAGGTGTCTCGAGGTCCCGACTCGTCAACACGACCGTCGTCCGGCCAGGGAGCGGTTCGCCGAGCGTCTCGAGAATCCCCTCGTACGTGACCCGGCCCATGATGACCGGGTGGTCCATCGTCGTCTCCTTGAAATGCGTGAGGTCGGCGGGGATATGCCAGGGCATGTCGCCGTCCTTGCCGATCACGCCATTGTCGGCGACGGCGACGATCGCGACGAGCTCGCGGTCGGTCTCCAGTGGGGATCCGTTTCGATCGCCGCTCATTCGGCCACCGAAAAGTCGATCCCGTCGTGTGACTCGTAGTCCCGAAGCTCGACATCGTCGTACGAGAGATCGTCGATCGAGACGTCCGCCACCTCGAGCGTCGGGCGCTCGAGTGGCTCCCGCGAGAGCTGCTCGAGCAGGCCGGGGACGTGGTCAAGGCGTTCGTCACCCTCTGCCTCGGGTGGGGCTTCCGATTCGAGCCATGCTTTGATCTCGCGGTACTCCTCGCGGTCGTCGACTGCCGCAAGCTTCGATTGCAGCGTCTCGAGGTTGTCGGCGTACCACTCCCCGCGCGCGCCGCGCCCGCAGTAGACGTGGGCGTCGACGACGGTGTGGGCGAACGTGCCGGGTTCGAAGTCGGTCTGCTGGGCGATCACTTTCGTCAGCAACGAATAGGCCGCGATATTGAACGGGATCCCGAGTGCGGTATCGCCCGACCGCTGGGTGAGATGGCAGTTCAGCTGATCTCCCTGCACGTTGAAGACAAACGAGTAGTGACAGGGCGGTAGCGTCGAGACGGCTGCGTTCGCCGGATGCCAGGCGTTGACCACGAGCCGCCGCGAGTTCGGCGACTCGGCAAGCGTATCGATCACGTACTGGAGCTGGTCGAAGGTCCGTCGGCCGTCAGTTTCCTCGGTGACCCACCGGTGGGCCGAATCGGGCCAGGACTCACCCTCGAGTTGGGCGTCATCCTCGGGAATCGGATACCGCCGCCAGAAGCGACCGTAGGCCGTATCCAGTCGCCCCTCATCGTCAGCCCACGCGTCCCAGATCTTGGTCTCCTCGCGGAGATTCCGGATGTGTTCCTCGCCGGAGAGATACCAGCAGACCTCGTGGAGCATCGAATTCCAGCGATAGCCGTCCATCTCTTTGGTCGTCAACAGCGGATACCCGTCCTGTAAGTCGACCTCGTAGTGCTCGCTAAACGACGAAATCGTGTCGACGCCGGTCCGATTGGGTTTGTAGGTCCCCGTCGAGAGAACCGTGTCGACGAGCTCGAGGTACTGTCGCATTAGAAGTCACGTTCAGACTGTGTCGACAAGACCGTGTCGATAAAAACGCTCTGTGCTGGGCGGCTTGGTCGCGTTGTGTAGCGGTTGTTACGCCGGCTCCGGCTTTTAGTATGATCGCGTGTCACTAAGAGTGGTGACGCTCGAGGACCTCGTCCACGGACAGCGAGCGAACGCCATTATCGGCTGGTCACTGACCGGCATCGTGGCTCTGAGTGCCATCGGGAGCGTGCTCACGGCTGCCATCCTCTGGCGCGGGCTCGCGTTACTGGTGGTCGTCGTGGCGTCGCTGCCGGCGCTGGCGACCCGCGACTGGACGGCGATGCTTCCCTGGCCCGTGCTATCGGTCGCTGCCATCGCCGTGGTCGCCAGGACGGCCGGGCTGGGTCTCGAGGCTGCGGGGTATCTCATCGTCGCGGCGCTGGCGCTTGTGGTCGTCGTCGAACTCGAGGTTTTCACGTCGGTCGAGTTGAGCCGTCGCTTCGCCGTCGCCTTCGCGGTCATGACGACGATGGCGCTGCAGGCGCTCTGGACCGTCGCCCAGTTCTTCTCGGATCGGTGGTTCGGAACTGCGTTTCTGCGATCGCAGACCGAACTCCAGCAGGACATCGTCATCGTCACGCTCGTCGGCTTCGTCTTGGGCGGACTCTTCGAGTGGTACGTCGTGCAGTTCGAGCCCCCCGGGTCCGCCGGTCGATCGACCAACAGCACGGGACCAACATGACGCTCGACGATTCACTCGGCTTGTCCGACACCTGGGAGCGACACCTCGTGTGGATACTACAGCTCGCACTGGTCGGGCTAATCGGCTACGGGGCAGTAACGGGATCGGCTTCAGTTTCCGTGACGGCCAGCATCGCGCTCGGTATCACGCTCCTCCCGGCGGCGTTGCGCCGGGAGTACGAGTACTCGATGGACGCTGGGCTTGTCCTCTGGATCACCGTTGCTGTGTTCCTCCACTCCATCGGCTCGATCGGCATCTACCAACAGTATCAGTGGTATGATGAGATAACTCACACCGTCTCGGCGACTGTCGTCGCCGGGTTCGGATACGCTTCGTTCCGGGCGCTCGAGGTTCACTCTGATGACGTGGCGGTTCCGTCGGCGTTTCGATCGCTGTTCATCATCGTCTTCGTCCTTGCTGCCGGCGTCCTGTGGGAAGCGTTCGAGTACGCCCTTGGCGATCTGGTTCCCGTCTACGGAGTCGACGACATCGCCACCGATTTCGTGTTCAACGCGATCGGTGGCCTGATCGTAGCGATCTGGGGAGCAGGCCATGTCAGCGGTCTCGTCGGATTCCTCCGGGATCGACTCCGATCCAATGCCGATCAGTAACCGATCGCCGCCGTCGGCGTCTCGAGACCGCCGAGACGCCAGTCGTTCAGAGATGGCTGCAAACTCCGGCCTGAAACCTATCCACAGACGGGCTGAAGGAACGGCCTGAAAAGACGACTGATCACAATGACTGACACACCACGCTTCGAGACGCGACGGAGATTCATCGGGACGGGTGCGGCGACCGTGGGCGCGCTTACGTTCGGAGTGACGGGGAGCACGACGGCCCAGGAATCCGGGGACGAAACAGCCGACGTTTCCTTCCGCGACGCGATCTCCACCCGCGAGACGTACTTTTCCGGTGCGATCTTCAGGGTCGTCTCACCGCCGCTCGAGAACGCCCCTGTGGTACAAAACGCAGAGCCGGTACGGAATCACAGCGTGCGCGTCATCGAGTACTTCAACACGAACGAGGAGGGATACCTCTTCCTGCCACCGAACGCACAGATCGAGCGCGGACAGGTCTACGTCTTCGACGACCGACTGGGATCGGGAGCGCCGGAACTTCCGGCCACGAACCTCATTCGAGTCGAGTACCGACCGGTCACGCAGGCGGAGCTGCCCTTCAAAATGGAGGAGGACGAGGACTTCGAGTACTTCGAGGGCGGGGGTGGCGAGGCGGCCGTCCGTCCAGACGACTTCTACTCGAGTGCGCTGTTCGAGATCACCTCCGGCGCGCAGGGCTGGGTTCCCCAAGACATCGAACAGAGCGGTCTGTTCACCGATTACAACACTGTCCACGCCAGGTACCTTGGCACGAACCAGCGCTTTCTCCTCTTTCCCCAGGAGGCTGCGGGGACGAACACGGGACAGCTCTACGTGATGCGCGACGAATCCGAAATCTTCGATCCGGCCGGTAAGCTCGTGGCTGCCGAGTTCAGCCCCGTCGACGAGGACAGTCTCACCTTCGACGACGAGTTCCTCCGCACTCGGACGTGACCGACGACAGGTTATCTGTGCCGGCAGCGTTGAACGCGTCCATTTTCGGGCGAATACCCCATGAACGTGGATACTTCCGGCCGCCGAAAGAGCAACGCTTACAGGTTCGTGCGTTCCGCTATCGACCATGCGAGAGAACGTTCTGTTGATCGGTGGTGGCGGCCGCGAACACGCCATCGCCCGCGCGCTCGAGGATAGCGAGGCCGACCTCTATGCCTGTGCCGGCAACAAAAACCCCGGCATTGCCCGCATCGCGGCGGGCTTCGAGACGCTCGAGACGACCGATCCCGACGCCGTCGTCGACTACGCTGCGGAGATCGACGCGACGCTGGCTGTCGTCGGCCCGGAATCGTATCTCGAGGCTGGCGTCGTGGACGCGCTCGAAGACGCGGGCGTCTACGCCTTCGGCCCGAAGGAAGCCGACGCCCGCATCGAGACGGACAAAGCCTTCCAGCGCCGCTTTATGGCCGACAACGACATTCCCGGCTGTCCGGACTTCGAGACGTTCGACGACATGGACGCCGCCTGCGAGTTCATCGACGAGTACGACGGCGACCTCGCGATCAAGCCCGCCGGCCTCACGGGCGGCAAGGGCGTCAAGGTTATCGGCGATCAGGTCACGCCCGAGGAGGGCAAAGAATACATCCGCGAATCGGATTACGACCGGATCGTCCTCGAGGAACGGCTGATCGGCGAGGAAGTGACGATCCAGGCATTTGTCGCCAACGGCGCGTTCGAGACCGCACCCGCAGTGCAGGACCACAAACGCGCCTACGAGGGCGATGAAGGGCCGAACACCGGCGGCATGGGGAGCTACTCCGACGCGACGAACGACCTCCCGTTCATGAGCGACGACGACTACGAGGAGGCCGTCTCGATCATCGAGGCGACCGTCGACGCTCTCGAGGACTACCGTGGCATCCTCTACGGCCAGTTCATGCTGACCGAGACCGGCCCCCGTGTCATCGAGTTCAACGCTCGCTTCGGCGACCCCGAGGCGATGAACACGCTGCCCGTCCTCGAGACGGACTTCCTCGACGTGCTCACCGCAGCACGGGACGGCGAGGCCCCGCCCGAACTCGAGTTTGCCGACCAGGCGACGGTCTGTAAGTACGCCGTGCCGGAGGGCTACCCGACCGATCCCGAGGCCGGCGCGAAGGTGCAGGTCGACGAAGAGAGCGCGGGCGATGCCCTGCTCTATTATGCCAGCGTCGACGAGCGCGACGACGGCATCTACACGACGACCTCCCGGTCGTTCGCCGTCGTCGGCGTCGCCGACTCGATCGACGAGGCCGAGGAAATCGCCGAAGACGCCCTCGCAGTTGCCGGCGACGAAGGGCTGCACATGCGCCACGACATCGGCAAAGCCGACCTCGTTCAGCGCCGGATCGACCACATGAACGAACTCCGCAGCGAGTAACACCGCGCTCTCGGTCTATTTTAGCGGTCAGTGCCGTCTGCAACGCTGTCGATCGCCTCGAGCAACAGCCCCGCCCCGAGTTCGATCTCCCGTTCGGTCACGTCCAGTGGCGGCAGCAATCGCAGCGTCTTGAAGCCACAGCCAAGCGTCAGCAGTCCGCGTGAGAACGCCGTCTCAAGGACCGTATCCCGGCGCGCTTTGGTATCGAACTCGACGGCGAGCATCAGGCCACGACCGCGAACGTCGATCACGCCTGGGGCGTCGCCATCGGTGACGGCGTCTGTGAGAATCGCTCGAAGCTGGCTCCCCCGTTCGCGGACGTTCGCGAGCAGATCGTCTTCGTGGATGACGTCGATCGTGAGCACACCCTGCATAGCGGCGATGATGTCGCCGGCACCCCATGTCGAGGAGAGTCGGCTCTGCTCGGCGGGAAACACGTCGGACCGAGAAATCGTTGCGCCCACGCGGAGGCCCTTCCCACTCGTGATGACATCGGGCGTAAGCTCGAGGTGGTCGACGGCCCACAGTTCGCCGGTGCGGCCCAGGCCGGACTGGATCTCGTCGGCGATGACTCGAAGGCCGTAGCGTTCGCGAAGCGCCTCGAGATCGCGGGCGAACTGAGGGTGAGCGACGCGATACCCGCCTTCGCCCTGGATCGGCTCTATGATCACGTAGGCGACTTCGTCGGGGTCGATCACGCCGCGGTCTGGGTGGAGTGCGTCGGCGATAACGTTGCCACCGGGGCCGTCAGTTCGCCATCGAGTGTCGTATTCCTCGTCAGTGGTTGGATAGGGGGCGCTGACGACGCCCGGAATTTCGGGAAAGCCGGTTCGGTGGACGGATTTCGAGCGGTTGAGCGAGAGCGCGCCCAGCGTTCGGCCGTGGAACGCGCCGTCGAAGGTAAACGCCCGGTGACCGCCGGCAGCGTAGCAGATCTTGATTGCATTTTCGACAGCCTCGGCCCCGGAGTTCGAGAGGAAGACCCGATCCATGTTATAGTGGTCCGTCATCGCGACCAGTCGATCCATGAGCTGAGTTGGGCCGGGGAACTCTGGATCATCGGGCGGGCCACCGCCGCTCACGTAGAAGTCCTGCCCGGCGATCTTCAGCGGGTCGACGAGGTCGAACGTCTCGAGGCGCTCGCGGATGGTGGGGTTGTTGTAGCCAAGCGGCGAGGCGGCGACGTGGCTCGTAAAGTCGAGCAGGATGTTGCCGTCGACGTCGGTACAGAACGGGCCGACTGCCTCACGGCTGACATCCCAGACGAACTCGTAGACGTACGTACTCGGGGCAGCAAATCGGTGGTGGTAGTTGACCCACTGGCGGGCCCGCTCGCCGGGGAGGTCGTCTACCGCTGGTTCGACCGTTGCGCGGTCCATATGGTACCATTAGACACGGATAAATAAAGGTACTAATGCCTACACAACGACGAGCACCGACGCGAGCGTGCCGCCGATCAGGAGGATTGCGCTGTAGGCTGTGACCCGGTTTCGGAAGTCGGTGTTCGTCGACGTCGATGCTAACAGAGCCTTGACGACGATGCTCGAGACGGTCGCAAGCAGGATGGCGACGGTGGCCTCCGGCCCGCCCAGTTGGCCGCCCCGGTAGAGGACGACCGCCGATGTGGTCGCGCCGGCACTCGAGACGAAGCCGCTGGCGACGGCCGTCGCGTAGAAGCCCAGCGTGCCGAACCACGTCTCGGCCAGCGAGCCGAAGACGAGCACGCCGAGGAAGACGACGCCGAACCCGAGCGCGTTTCGCAACGAGAACGGGCTCTCGAGTTCCATCGGGCCGGACTCGTCCCAGTCGGCAGTGAGCGCGGCGACGGCGAACGCGAGGACGATCACGGCTCCGAGCGGCACGATCGCCTCGACGAGGATTTCGGAGTCGCTACCAGCCGTAAAGCCGACCGCGATCGCGAGATTGCGTGTCGCCATCGCGGCGTTTGCAAGCAAGATCGCGGCGACGGCATAGGAGGCTGCTTCGGGCCGTTGCCTGACGTGATCGAGCATCGTCCCGACGACGGCCGTCGAGGACGCCAGCCCGCCGAAAAAGCCCGTGATCGCGATCCCGCGACCGCCGTAGGTCGTGACGATCGCGTAGTTGGCGATGCCGATCCCCGCGACGGCAACGACCATCAGCCAGATGACCTGCGGCTCGAGGGGGATCGCCAGCCCGGCGAATTCGACGGTCGTTTCCGCGGGGAGGATCGGGTAGATGACGAACGCGAGGATGGCGAACTCGATCGTCGAGCGCATCTCCTCGTGGGACAGTCCCCACGCGAACTCGTGGAGTTCGCGCTTCAAGACGAGCAACAGCGACGAGAGCACGGCGACGGTGACCCCCTCGAGAATGAAGCCCACGGCGACCAGTGCCCCGACACCGTAGGCGACGAGCATCGAGACTGACGTCGTCAGTGAGAGTCCCGTTTCGTCCTCGCTCATGAGTCCCTGGACGGCGAGTAACACTCCCTGAACGATCACGAGCACGCCACCGAGTACCAACAGCCCCTCGCCGATGGCCGACTCGGTCTCGATGGCGAGGACGGTAAAGACGGCAGCGAGCAGACTAATCAGCGAGAACGTCCGAATGCCGGCGGACTTCTGAGACCACTCGCGTTCGAGCCCGAGGAACATCCCCAGCGCACCGGCCAGTGCGATCCGCACGACCGTCTCCTCGAACGGCGTCTCAGCGACCTGCAGCGCGACCTCGTTCACCCCCGACCGTTCATCATGGTCGCATATAAGCAACCCGCCGATGGAAACGCGACCTGGCCTCGAGCGCCGCTATCGTAGGCACTCGACGAAACACGGACCCAGACTATAGGTCGACGTACTGTTCTTCCCACTCGCGGCGGGCCTCGAGTTCGCGCCGGCCACGGCGAGTGAGCGTATAGAAGTTCGTTCGGCGGTCGCGTCGGCCCTTTTCGACGAGTCCCTTATCGACAAGGGTGTCGAGGTTGGGGTAGAGCCGACCGTGGTGAATCTCTTTCTCGTAGTACTGTTCGAGTTCGTCTTTGATCGCCAGTCCGTGGGGCTCCTCCTCGCCAGCGATGACGTAGAGCAAGTCACGCTGGAATCCTGTCAGGTCGTACATTGGGAAAGTACCAATCACACTTACTGTCGAATTTTAATAAGGCTATCGGGTTGTTTCGATCGAAAGAGGGTTATTACCAGCGAGACGTGTCGTTTCGGCTGCGAGAGACCCATAATGCCGATGACGAATCGGTCGGTGATGCTCCCATAATGTGCGGTTCATGTTTACAGTCCAGATAGTTTGTTTCGACACAATTATATGGGATGATCCATCACTAGAGACTTCGACTCGAGCGAGTACAGACAAGTCTCATCAGTTGACAGTATCACAGTGAAACAGGAAAGCAGATCGCGTGACGGAAAAATGTCACGCGATCGCTTGCCGCCCTGAATTGGTCCCCGCTGACGCTTCGGCCCTCCAAGCGAAGCGTCACGTAGAAAACTACGTTGTGTGTACTTAAATGTAACGGCAGTGCTGACAGCAGACGCGGCCACTGATCCGGGCCTCGTCTAAATGTGTTCCTCCTCGAGTACCCAGCCGAGTGCTCGCTTGTAGTAGGTAAACATCTCTTCGACGCCGTCGTGGCGCATCTCGTCGCTCTCTAAGTGCTCTTTGAGGAACTCGTACTGTTCGCGGATTTCGGCTTCGTCTCGCATACTCGTCACTATCAGGTGAGCACGGAAAAGCGCCGCCACACCATATCAATCGCCCTCGCTTCACGACGGGCGAACCCACATACCGTTTCATATGGAAACACCTGTCTTTCGGGACGAAACGATATGGAACGACAGCGTGTGTCTCTGTCTACTGTAGCCGATCGTCGAACGGGCCCACTTGAATAGCACTCACAGACCACCTCCTTGGATTGGTTTGCTGGGACGTGTCGTTGCTGGCGTTAATTGGCTGTTGAGCGACGGTCTTCCCATTGCGTTCGGCCGCCCGGACACCGCCTTGGACCGTCTCTTTCGTCTCACGGGCGTAGTGACAGTGACGTTCGCAAACTGGGTCCGGTGAGATTTTTTGTGCGCCGTCCGTAGCGAGACCCATGAAAATCCGGGGCGAGCGCGAATGTACGGAGTGTGGGACCCGCTGGTCGTACTATGAAACTGGGAGCGTGGGCTGTCCCGCCTGTGGTAGCCTTCAGAGCGTTGGCGTCGACGAACGAACCGAACACACTGACATGCAGGTCGCGTTCGATCTGACTCCCGTCCGAAACGCGGTCGACGAGGTCGAATCCGACGATCTCGCCGAGCGAGCCCGCGATCGGTGTCGCGACTACGTTCGCCGCCGCGGGTTCGTCAACGCCGGTACCCTCCGCGAACTCGACGATACCTATCTGGCCGCGACCGAGTTGCTCCACGTCGCCGACATCGTCGCCCGCGAGATCCACCTCGACGAACGCGAAGAGTTGTACTTCCTTGCCCTGCTCCGCGATGCC
Organism: Natrinema hispanicum; assembly: GCF_900111485.1. Taxonomy (GTDB): domain Archaea; phylum Halobacteriota; class Halobacteria; order Halobacteriales; family Natrialbaceae; genus Natrinema; species Natrinema hispanicum_A. Next base: position 294,855 of record NZ_FOIC01000001.1, read on the forward strand.
GACCAGGGCGAGCGCCCACCTGTCGAAGACGTTCCGACATCGCTTCGTGCCGCTCGCGGACTCGCGTACGCAAACGCCGTCCGCGAATACCGTCGCGACATCCGTACGTGGGCCGAGGATCGAGAACTAACTACGAGCCAACGAGGGGCACTCGAGACCCTCGGCGAACACGTCACGCGGGTTCGGATGCTCGACGGAGACATCGAGCCACAGGCCGCCGAACAGCTGATCACGGCGACTCGCGATCTGACGAACGGCCTGCGTGGCGACGAAATGGCGTTCTCGCAGGCCCAAGAGCGGCTGACGAGCCTCGAGTTCGGCGAAACTTAGGGCAGATCCACGGCGACGTCTTCCTGCAGGCTCGCGGCTTTGACGGTATTATATAGCAACATCGCGCGCGTCATCGGGCCGACGCCGCCGGGAACCGGCGTGATGGCGCTGGCTTTCTCCTTTGCGCTCTCGAACTCGACGTCGCCGACGAGTTCGTAGCCCTTCTCGGTGTCTGCGTCGACGCGGTTGACGCCCACGTCGATTACGACCGTCCCCTCCGTGATCATCGAGCCGTCGACGAGTTCCGGGACGCCAGCGGCAGCGACGACGATGTCTGCACGCTGAGTCTTTTCGGCGAGGTTCTCGGTCCGGGAGTGACAGACCGTCACCGTCGCGTTGCCGTCGTCGGCCTTCTGGATCAGCAGGTTCGCCAGCGGCTTGCCAACGATGTCAGACCGGCCGACGATCGTTACGTCCTTGCCCTCGGTGTCGACGTCAGCCGACTCGAGCAGCTTCTGGACGCCGTGTGGCGTACAGGGTCGGAAGCGAGCGTCACCGGCGACGAGTCGGCCGACGTTCTCGGGGTGGAAGCCGTCGACGTCCTTCGCGGGATCGACCCGGCGGATCACGTCGCGGTAGTCGACGTGGTCCGGGACGGGTGCCTGGACGATGTATCCGTGGACGTCGTCGTTGTCGTTGAGATCCGCGATGGTGTCGAACAGTTCCTCGGCTGGGGCGTCGCCGTCGACGTCGACGTGGTGGCTCTCGATGCCGACCTCCTCACAGTCGCGCTGTTTCATGTTTACGTAGGTCTGGCTCGCCGGATCGTCGCCCATAAGGACGGTTGCCAGCCCCGGCCGTGCGCCCGCGTCTGCGAGTGTCTCGATCGCCTCAGTCAACTCGTCTCGAATGTTACTCGCAACCGCGTTGCCGTCGATGATCTCGGTCATTACTCGAGTGGGCGACCGCGAGACTCATTAATCCCCGGATTCGTGCGTAGAATCGCCCTCAATTCGACTCGAATATACACGTCTATGGATATCATCGTCGAACTGCTCGTCGACTCAGCCAGATCGCACTGATGGCCGTTCCTGCTGCTCGCGAATGGTACGGACGCCTCTCAGTCAGTTCCGGCGCACACACGACGGTCGCGGGTGGGCCGGTACACAGTGATAACAGACCGTCTGACAGCGAGAAAGCAGCAGCGAAAACGAATGCGTCGTCAGCTATTCGTACAGCGGGTTCTCGTCACACAGCGTCGCGACTTCCTCGCGAACCTCCGCGAGGACGCTCTCGTCGTCGGGACTGTCGACGACGCGAGCGATCAGGTCGGCGACCGTCCGGCAGTCGTCTTCGTCGAAGCCACGCGTAGTCAGTGCCGGCGTGCCAGCACGGATGCCGCTGGGGTTGAACGCCGAGCGCGTCTCGCCGGGCACCGTGTTCGCGTTGAGGACGATGCCGGCCTCCTCGAGCGCTTCTTCGGCGTCGCCGCCGGTTGTATCGGGATGACTTTCGCGGAGGTCGACGAGCACGAGGTGGTTGTCGGTGCCCTCAGAGACCAGCGAGAAGCCGTGTTCCGAGAGTCGCTCGCCGAGGGCCTTCGCGTTTGCAATCGTCTGCTCGGCGTATTCTTCGAATTCAGGCTCGAGGGCTTCCTTGAAGCCGACGGCCTTGCCGGCGACGTTGTGCATGAGCGGGCCGCCCTGGCCACCGGGGAAGACGGCGGCGTCGATGTCGTCGGCGTACTCCTCGTCACACATGACGATGCCGCCCCGGCCCGAGCGGATCGTCTTGTGCGTACTGCCGGTGACGAAGTCGGCGACACCGACCGGCGAGGGATGGACGCCGGCGGCGACGAGCCCCGTGATGTGCGCGATGTCCGCGAGATGGAGCGCGTCGACGTCGTCGGCGACGTCCTGAATTCGCTCCCATTCGACCTCACGCGGGTACGCGGAGTAGCCCGAGACGATGATGTCTGGCTCGAACTCGGCCGCGTGCTCGGCGAGCCCCTCGTAGTCGAGATAGCCCGTCTCGGCGTCGACCTCGTACTGCTCGACCTCATAGAGCTGGCCCGTGAAGTTCGCCGGGTGGCCGTGGCTTAAGTGGCCGCCGTGGGTCAGATCAAGCGAGAGGATCTTGTCGCCGGGCTCGAGCATCGCGAAGTAGACGGCCTGGTTGGCCTGCGTGCCCGAGTGGGGCTGGACGTTGACGTGCTCTGCGCCGAACAGCTCCGTCGCGCGGTCGATCGCGAGCTGTTCGACCTCGTCGGCGTACTCACAGCCGCCGTAGTAGCGCTCGCCGGGATACCCCTCGGCGTACTTGTTCGTCAGGGCACTGCCCTGCGCGTCGAGGACGGCATCGCTGACGTGGTTCTCGCTGGCGATCATCTGCAACGTCTCTCGCTGGCGCTGTACCTCGCCCTCGAGGGCGTCGGCGACGGCGGGATCGACGTCCCGTACCTTGTCGTGGTCCATATCCGAATTGCGGTCTGGCGGCTGTATAAGTGTACCCTTCCCCGGCAAGTCGAGCCACTACTGGCCCCCATCACGACGAGGCCGACCCGGCAGCCGAGCACCCGTCGGACGAGAGGCGCGGCTCGTCGTCGGACCCGCAGAGACGCAGCCAGTGCCGGGCGTTCGAGTCCAGCTTATAAAGGGGCCAGTCCCGCTGACGGGCTTATATACTTATAATATCCCGATACAACTAACTTATCTGAGTGACATTCGGCTAACCAAATGATTTGGTGGGAGGTAGATGGCGACGTCCTTCACGTCACCGACGCTGACAACGCCGAGTTGACGGTTGAGGGGGTTGATACCGCCGTCAATAACGCTAGCGTCGACATCCAGCGTCCCGCTGACGAGACTGTCGCCGTAACGACTAGCAAGCTTCGTTTCCCGCACGCGGTCGTGTACGCGTTCTCGCTCACCTGTGATGATCACCGCGAACTCGACCCTGGTGGCGAGCCGCTGTCACTGCCGCCCGGGGAGTATATCGTCGACGTTGATACCGAGATCAAGTCCTACCTCCGATTTTCCGGCGCGGCGACGATCGAACGGACGCCCGATTACGAGGAGGTTATCATCTCCTTTCCGACGCGAACGCGTGTCATCCTCGGCCTCCGGTGTCGACACGAGTTCCCTGTGGGAACGATTACTGTCCCCGACCGCCCGTCTGCGATCGCCGACGCCATCACACATATGGCTGCCTCACACAAGACCGACGGCCCCGATCGGTCGTATCCCACACTCCGGGGCCATCCGGCACTGATCGAGCACGGCGATTCCCTCGAGATTGACGACTGCATCCGGTCTGGGACTCCTGATCACGGGATCGAACTCGTCGTGCCACCCAACTACGAGTCGCTGTTAGTCACTGCGCCGCTTGCCTACTATCTTCAGGCAACAGTCCGGACGACCGACGACTGCCGTCACGTCCCATCCAGTCCGGGTTCAGCCCGTCCGCGACTCCGACTCGTCGACCGAGGGCGCGACGTGGCGCTCTCATCGATGCCCGAGTTAGAGCACGACGTCGCACGGCTACTCCGGAAAACGTTCTTGCTCGACTGTCTCGTCCGCAATGCCGGCCCCTACGGAACGACGCTCGCTGAATACAGTCTGCTCGAGTCCCTCGACCTCGACGCTGACACGCTGTACGACGCCTCACCACAGGATCGGTTTGCAGCCTATCTCGACGTGCCTTACGCGGCTATCAAACACCGACTCCCCGAGTGGCATCTCTCGACGTACGTCACACCGGCGTACGAGAGCGTCGAAACGCTGCCGTTCCTGCTCGACCGACTGAGCATGATCTATACCCCACGCAGCTCCGAGCTCGAGGGACGAGAACTGGTCGAACGCTCGCTCGAGGATTTCTATCGTGGCCTCGATTCCGGGCACGGCTGGACCGATCGGCAGTGCGTGCCGTCTGCGGCCAGGGCCACCACCGGGCAGGTCGCCTCGGTCGACATCGTCAAACCCGACCTCCGGAGCGGCCGCACCCACGGCTGGCTGGCCGACGGCGTCCCGATCGACGCCTTCAAATCCGCACCCGAGGCCTACGACAACCGCCTCGACTATCTCGAGCGAGCGAACGACGCGATCTCGATCTGTGTCGTCCTCAACGATCCGGAGATGGCCGGCGAACACGACCGTGTTGCCGAGATCTATCGCCAGCGCTCTGAAGAACTGACGATCGACCTCTCCGTCGAGGAATCACTCGAGACAGCCGCTCTCGCCCGCGTCTTCGAGACCGACCACGATTTCGTCCACTACATCGGCCACTGCGAAACCGACGGGCTGCGCTGTCCCGATGGCACGCTCGCAGCCTCGAGCCTCGAGTGCTGTAATGTCCAGACATTCTTTCTCAACGCGTGTGGCTCCTTCCATGAGGGACAGACCCTGATCGAGAAAGGCAGCGTCGCCGGCGCGGTGACGTTCACCAAAGTCCTAAACGACCACGCCATCAAGGTCGGCTCGACGTTCGCCAAACTGCTGGTTCATGGCTTCAGCATCGAGCGAGCGATAGATCTCGCCCGCCGGCGCATCATGATGGGGAAAGACTACACTGTCGTTGGCGACGGAACCCACTCGCTCACCCAGGGCGACCAGCCACCGACCACTGCACGACTCGAGGAAGTCGAAGCCGACGGCCGTGAAACACAGTATCTCTTGTGTCTCGACTGTTACTCGATGCGAGCAGCCGGCTCATACTACTTCCCGCACACCGAGACCAACGAGTATGCCTACCTCTGCGGGAACGACTCGACGTTTACGTTGACACGATCGGAACTGGTGACGATGCTCAAAGAAACGGACGCAGCCGTGATCTACGACGGGGACGTATACTGGTCGGACGCACTCTGGCCACGATTTGATCGATAACCGCCGACACGTACGATGAGTGGCAGCGTCACTTCGGCTGTCGACTCACTATCGACTCGGAACCACCGGGAGACGAAGTGGCTGGTGTTGATCTCGAGATTTGCAACTTCGCCGCCGTCTCGGTCGGTGGTGCATCCGTGTTGTATCCGGCGGCATACTCAACGAAGACGGATCCCACTCCACAAAAGATAAAGCGTGACGGTCCCCTCCCCCCATCTCGCGAGGCTACTCATCTTGACTGGACGCGAACAGGTCGTCACCCGCGAACTGTACGATCCCAACGCAGACGGGATTCCCGTGATGTTAGGCGCGGATGAATGTCAAGGACCGCCGTACGTGCTGACCCGTTCTGCCCGCACAGTACTCCGTGACGATCGAATCCGGTCCGACTCGAGGCCACCTCGAGCAATGACCGCTCGAACGCCCCACCATAGTTGGCTCTGTCGAACGCACATACGATAGCAGAGTAACACGTTGGTTGTTTATAGTTATTGGTACTAGTAACGAAAACCCGTCCTCACCCGCTCTATTACCAATACCCGTTTCCAAGTATAGCTCTATCAACCCATACGTGTATAAGAGATATCGATATTCCGTTGGCGAACTAACGTGTTCTGGACAAAAATTACCGTTTTAGATACGATACGAGAAGTTCTGCCGCCCAGATGGCCGCCAAAATTAAGTACTGTGCTCTCAATTACTTCTGTATAGGCATGACCTCGAATTTACTCAACCATCAGATTGACGATATTCTCGAGTCAGTGCTCGAGGATGCAAGCGGTGATATCTTCATGGTAAATCCATCGCATGATGCCATCGAAGACTTCGTCTCCGTCGCCACCACGTTCGACGGCGACCTTCCCGCAGTACATATGCTCGCCGACGAGCGAACGCTGAAAGACATCATGGGCGATTTCATCGTCGCCTCGAACGCGGCCGACCTTATCAGCGAGGGCGCACTCGCCTTGCGAACGCTCGAGCAGGCCCCCGAGAACTCGCTTTTGATCACTGAGGACCGCGTCGTCGCCGTCGTTCACGCCGGTGACCGCGTCGGCGGCCTCGTCACTGATGAAGCGGACTTCGTCGCAGACACCTACGAGACCTACGAGGATCGCTGGGCCGACGCGTCCGAATTTAACCTTCGGACGCCGCCGATCACGGACGTCCGCGAAACGCTCGCCGACGAGATCAGCCCCGACGCTGAAGGCGACTTCACGGCAATTCTCGACTCGCTCGAGACAGCCCGCGGCGACGGCGATGGGCTGGATGAGGTCACCATTTCCTTGCTCGTTGCCGCCAAAAACGAGGCCCTGCTCTACGACATCAGCAAGTGGGGCGAGGACGTCGGGATCGCCTCCAAGGCGACCTTCTCGCGGACGAAAACCAAACTCGAGGACATGGGCCTGATCGACACCGAGAAGGTCCCGATCGACGTCGGTCGCCCGCGACTCCGCCTCAAGATCGGTGACGACCGCCTCAAAGAAGCCGACAACGGCCAGCTCGCGACGGTGGCCCAGTCGATTCTCAACTAACAACCTTTTACACTGCGTTCTGGCAGGCTGACGACAGCGTAGCTGTCGCACAGCCTGCCGTCACTCGGTAAAATCTCGAGAGAGCGAAGCTCTCTCGGACCTCGCGGGAGCTTCGCTCCCGCTTAGGGTTGATCAAAAGCACTCCTCCCTCCCCGTTGGGTCGGTCGTCGGCCCGCTCGCTCCCTGCGGTCGCTCGCGGTGAGGTCGGGTAACGGCCTGCCCTCCCCCGAGTCGCGCGCCCTCACTATTGTTCGGACGCGCTCCCGGCCACGGTGGTCTGTATTTAGTTGCTTGTTTGCGCTATCGCATGGCGCAAACCCCAAGTCGACCCCGTGAGACGATTCGAGTATGTACGAGGCCGTCCACGCCCACCCCGACGGACAGAGCACGGTCGCCAGACTCGCGAAAACGGCGGCCGATTACGGGTTCGAGGGCGTGGTCGTGCGTAATCACGCGGACGCTCGAGCCGAGTACGACCCCGAGCGAATTCGCGACGAGTACGGGATTGATGTCGTCGAGGGTGTCGAGATTCGGACCGACGATCGACAATCAGCCAGCGGTGCGGTGGGGAACTACCGGACCACCAAGACGATCGTCGCGGTCCACGGCGGGACGAACGCCATGAACCGGTTTGCGGTCGAACAGGCGAAAGTCGACGTGCTGGCCCATCCGATGGCCGGCGACGGCGATATCAACCATGTCCTTGTCAAAGCCGCCGTCGAAAACGGCGTCCGCCTCGAGTTCGACCTCTCGGGGGTCCTCCGACAAAGCGGCGGTCGCCGCGTCCGAACGCTACAGTCACTGCGAAAGCTCCGGGAGATCGTCGACCACTACGACGCGCCGTATGTCGTCAGCGCCGAGCCGACCTCACACCTCGAGGTGCGGGCTCCCCGCGAACTCAAGGCACTCGGCGAAGAGCTCGGTTTCACACGCGAGTTCATCGAAGACGGGCTCGCGGAGTGGGGACGGCTCGCCGAGCGAAACCGCCACATCCACTCCGAGTCGTTCATTGAGCCCGGCGTCGAACGGGGCAGGTATGAAGAAGAGTCTTGAAGAACATGCCGCCCGGTTCGACGAGAAAGCCGGCGAGTACGACGACTCGAAGTCCGAGGAGTACCACGCCTGTGCGAATCTGGTCGTCGAGCACGCCGCACCCGAATCCGACGACGTCGTCCTCGATCTCGGTACTGGAACGGGAGCAATCGCGCTTGCACTCGCTCCCGATGCAGCGCACGTCGTCGGCCGTGATATCAGCGATGGTATGCTCGAGCAAGCCCGCCAGAAGGCCGACGAGGCGGGCCTCGAGAACGTCGCATTCGGTCACGGCACGTTCCGAGAGCCAGAGTACGACGGCCCGGTCGACATAATCACCACGAACTTCGCGTTCCACCACCTCTCGGACGAGGAAAAACGCGAGGCGATCGGGGTCATCGCCGCCCTCGAGCCCCGAAAGTTCGTCCTCGGCGACGTGATGTTCTTCGGTGATCCGAACCCCGACGACCCCTTCTATACGCCTGCTGTCGACGATCCGGCGACTGTCGGCACCCTCGCTGACGCCTTTACCGACGCCGGCTTCTCGCTGACGGCGGTCGAACGCGTCCACGACCAGGTGGGCGTGCTGGTCGCCGAACGGAATCCAACTGGCGGCGACGTGGCGACCGACGAATGAAACACCTCCCGAAACATCTCCGGCCGCGCTGGCGCTATCTCGCCGTTTCCCTCGAGACGTGGCCGGACGAGCGGATCGGCAGGCGGTCGTTCCAGCGCGAACTGTGGTATGCAGGCCAGAACCTGCTCGGCGATCCGGGTAGCGCCGACGCCGATCTCACAGTCATGCGATTTTCGTTCGCCGACGGACAGGGCGAGGCGATCGTCAGGGTCCGTCGCGGCGAGACCGAGCCCGCCCGCGCGGCGCTTGCATGTCTCGACGAGATCGATGGTGCACCCGTCGGGATTTGCGTCCGGGGTATCAGTGGTACGATCCGTGCCGCTGAAGAAAACTATTTACGGCGACGCGGGCAAGATTCCGAAGAGAGAAACGTCGTGTTCGGGAACGAGGAGCGAGTCGCTGTCCTCCGGGATTGCGTTGGGGATGTCCGACTCGATGAGGCGTTCGCGGGCGCGACAGACCTCGATTACGATTTAGCGTGATACTATGCAGGGACAAGCCCAACAGCAGGCGTACGACCGTGGCATCACGATCTTCTCGCCCGACGGCCGACTCTACCAGGTCGAGTACGCTCGCGAGGCGGTCAAGCGAGGCACGGCCAGTATCGGCGTTCGAACGAACGATGGCGTCGTACTCGCCGTCGACAAACGAGTCCCCTCCCCGCTGCTCGAGGACTCGAGCGTCGAGAAGATTCACAAGGCAGACGACCACGTCGGCATCGCCAGTGCGGGCCACGTCGCCGACGCCCGCCAGCTGATCGACTTCGCACGCCGCCAGTCGCAGGTCAACCAGCTGCGCTACGGCGAGCCGATCGGCGTCGAAACGCTGACCAAGGAGGTCACCGACCACATCCAGCAGTACACCCAGGTCGGCGGTGCCCGCCCGTTCGGTGTCGCGCTGATCGTCGGCGGCATCGACAACGGCGAACCACGACTGTTCGAGACCGACCCCTCGGGGACGCCCTACGAGTGGAAGGCCCTGGCCGTCGGTGCCGACCGTGGCGAACTCCAGAACTATCTCGAAGAGAACTACGACGACGAGGCTGACTTAGACGGCGGCATCCAGCTTGCCCTCGACGCACTTGCCTCGGTCAACGATGGTTCCTTGCTCCCCAACGAAGTGGGGCTGGCAACCGTCGACGCCGAAACCGAGACCTTCGAGCAGTTCGACCGCGATCGGATCGAGGACTACCTCGAGGAGAACGACCTCCTCGACACCGGCGACGACGAGACGGCCGACGAGTAACGCCTCACGAATCCGTTTTCGCGTTCGTCACCACCCCTCGAGTCACCTGTCTCTGATTCTCGCCGCACCGATGCCGTGCCCATGCCCATCCGACCGAGGTCGCTCGTCGGGAAACACTCTTTAAATTGGCGAGGGAATCGTGAGGTATGATTTCGCTCGACGAGGCGGTGACGGCGCGACTCGAGTCACACGGGGCGCGCTTCGAAGTGTTAGTCGATCCGGACGCAGCACTGTCGATCAAACGCGACGAGTTCGATGGCGACTTAGAGGACGTCATCGCAGCCGAGGATGTCTTCGAGAACGCTTCTCGCGGCGATCGACCGGCCGAAAACGATCTCGAGAAGGTCTTCGACACGACGGAGCCACTCGAGATCATTCCCGAGGTGATCAAGGAGGGTGAGATCCAGATCACGGCCGATCAGCGCCGCGAGATGCAAGAACAGAAGCGAAAGCAGTTGATCGACACGATCACGCGCAACGCGGTCAACCCGCAGATGGACAACGCGCCCCATCCGCCCGAACGGATCGAGAACGCCTTAGAGGAGGCTGGCTTCACCGTCGATCCGATGGAGCCGGTGCAGGCGCAGGTCGACGACGCGCTCGATGCCCTTCGGCCGGTTATCCCGATCCGGTTCGAAGAGGTCACTGTTGCGGTTCAGGTACCGGCTGACTACGCCGGCAGCGCACAAGCACAGATCCGTCAGTTCGGTGACTTAGAACGCGAAGAGTGGCAAAACGACGGCTCGTGGATCGGCGTGCTCACGTTCCCAGCAGGACTGCAAAACGAGTTCTACAACGAGGTCAACGAATACACCAGCGGCGAAGCCGAAACGGAGATCATCAAGGACAAAGACGACCTGTCGACCCAATAGCGCTCTGGCGGCGCGTTATCCTCGTTTGAAGCCGATCACGAAGCCGCCGGTAAAGCCCGCGCCGAGTGATAGTGTCGAGATGAGTGACTGAACCACGCTGGTCGCTGTGTCCTGTGCCTGTGCTTGTGTGTGCAGAATGCCCGCCGAGAGTCGGTTCCAGTCGACGGTGATGATGCCCTGGGACTCGAGATAGCGAAAGAGCATCAGCTGAACGCCGGCGATAACCGCAAGCAGTTTTGCAATCTTTTTGGCCGCAAAGCCGATGAGGCCGCCAATAACGGCACCGCCCCCGAACTCGAGGCCGAGTGCGGCCGGATCGAGATCGATCATCACCCGCATCAATTCGAGTCGCTTCCTATGACTTTTGTGATCGCACGACGGCTGTGTGACCGCGTCTGCAGTGACGTTCAGTGGCGACTAGAGCCGAGATGCGGCGGCCCTGTCACCGTATCGCTTCCACGCACCCCCTCGAGCGAATCGGACGATCGGTGCGGGCACTGGATTCAAGACGATTCGTCACGTACGAGCGGCTATGAGCCACGTCCGTCCAACGGAGGTGTCCGACCGGCATCGTTAGCGGAACCGGGTCACTATGGCAGTGTCTGTCTCGTCGAGTCGCTCGGCGCGTGCAACCGTCGCCGCGTCGGCTCGACGAGCGATGGCACTCGAGTGAGTACGCCCGACCGCACCCGGCGGACGCAGCTCTCTCTGTATGAACACGATAATCGTCAAACGCGTTGATTCAGGTACGCCCGACACGAGCGAGATTCGCGATCTGGCCCGGGCGGCGGGGTACACCGTCGTCGGCGAGGTCACACAGTCCAGACGGGCCGATCCGGCCCTCCAGATCGGTGAGGGGAAAGCCGAGGAACTGGCCGCGTTAGTCGAGGAAACGGATGCGACGACCGTCATCTTCGACAACCGACTCGGTCCCTACCAGACGTACAACCTCGGCAAGCTCCTGCCCGAGGGCGTCGAAGTCATCGATCGATTCACGCTCATCCTCGAGATCTTCGGCCAGCGCGCACAGACGCGCAAGGCCCAACTCCAGGTCGAACTGGCCGAACTCCGCTACGAACTGCCCCGTGCGGAGGCAAAGACCAGCCTCGCAAAACGCGAGGAACACCCCGGCTTCATGGGGCTTGGTGAGTACGACGAGAGCCGCGAGCAGGACATCAAAGCCCAGATCAGCCGGATTAAAGACGAACTCGAGCGGATCGAACAGACCGAACAGCATCGCCGGGAGCGCCGGCGTGATTCGGGGTTCGATCTGGTCGCGCTGGCCGGCTACACCAACGCGGGGAAGTCGACTCTGTTGCGTCGCCTCGCGGCCGATCTCGAGGTTTCCGAAAACGAGGATCTTCACCCTGATCTGGACGCGACGGCTGAATCGAAAGACAAACTCTTCACCACGCTCGGGACGACGACCCGGCGTGCGGATATCGACCGTCGGGACGTGCTGGTGACCGACACCGTCGGGTTCATCAGCGATCTCCCACACTGGCTGGTCGAGTCGTTCAAGTCGACGCTGGACTCGGTCTACCGAGCGGATCTGGTCTTGCTCGTCGTCGACGTCAGCGAGCCGATCGACGAGATTCACGAGAAACTGGTCACCTCCCACGACACCCTCTACGAACGCAACGAGGCCCCGATCGTGACCGTTCTCAATAAGATCGATCAGGTCAGCGACGAGGAACTGGCCGAAAAGCGGGCTGCCCTCTCGTCGCTTGCGCCGAATCCAGTCGCAGTCAGCGCCAAGGAGGGACAGCACATCGACCGGTTGCTCGAGCGGATCGACGAGGAACTGCCAGACTGGGAGGAAGAACGGCTGTTGTTGCCGATGACTGACGATACGATGAGCGTCGTCTCGTGGCTCCACGACAACGCACACGTCGACGACGTCACCTACGGGGACGAAGACGTCGTCGTGTCCTTCGAGGCTCGCCCAGCAATAGTCTCGCAGGCGCGCTCGCGCGCGAGCGAGCTGCGGACGGCCGCGGCCGAATCCGCATGAGCCTCGCGTCGATGTCGACCACGATCGATTACTGGTGGGTGGTATCGTTGGCTTATGTTGAAATAGTGAGTCAAGCAGCGAACACTGTCACGACCCCCCACATATAAACCACTGACTAGAGTCACCTGGCATATGGAACGTGTTGCAATCATTGGTGCCTCGATGACCCAGTTCGGGCAACGCGAGGGCGAGTGGATCACGGACCTCCTTGCGGAGGCTGGTATTGAGTGTCTCGGGGATGCAGGTGTCGACGCCGACGACGTCGACCATCTGTACGTCTCGAACATGGCAAGCGGCGAGTTCGAAGGACAGACGGGGGTCCCGAACGCGCTGGCACACGATCTCGATGCAATGCCGGCGTACACACAACGGATCGACCAGACGAGTTCCAGCGGCGGTGCGGGGATTTACGCCGCCTGGCAGTCGGTCGCCAGCGGGGCCAGTGACATGACCCTGCTCGTCGGCGGTGAGAAGATGACCCACAAGACCACCGGTGAGGCGACCGACGTCATCGCGTCACTGACCCACCGCGCCGAGTACAAAACCGGCGTCACGCTGCCGTCGTTTGCCGGCTTGACCGCACGCCACTATCTCGAGCGATTCGACGCGCCTCGTGAGAGCCTGGCGAAAGTCGCGTCCAAGAATCACAAAAACGGCGTCGACAACCCCAAGGCCCAGTTCCAGAAGGAGGTCGACGTCGAGACGATCCTCGAGTCGCCAATCATCGCGGACCCGCTGCGACTGTACGACTTCTGTCCGATTACGGACGGCTCGGCGGCGCTGATGCTCTGTCCGGAGTCGGTCGCCAAGGAGTATACCGACGAGTACGTCGTCATCTCGGGAATCGACGGCGCGACCGATACCCACGTCGTCCACGAGCGCGAGGACCCGACCGTGATGGGCGGTGTCGTCGAGAGCGGCAAGGGTGCCTACGAGATGAGCGGCCTCGGACCCGACGACATCGACGTCGCCGAACTCCACGACATGTTCACGATCCTCGAGTTCCTCCAGATGGAGGGACTCGGCTTCGCTGAGCATGGCGAGGCGTGGAAACTCGTCGAGGAGGGATACACCGAGCGAGACACCGGCGAACTGCCGATCAACACCTCGGGTGGCCTCAAGTCGAAGGGCCACCCACTGGGGGCAAGCGGCGTCGCACAGGCAGTCGAGATCTACGAACAGCTCATGGGCGAGGCGGGCCCGCGCCAGGTCGATGCTGAGACCGGCCTGTGCTGTAACGTCGGCGGCTTTGGCAACTGTGTGATTACTACGATTATGGAGGCAGCACAATGACGATGGACGCGACACGCTACGAGAACGGTTCGATCAGCTACCCCGGCCACCCGCGCGGTCCCGGTGGTTCGAATCCGGCGGAAACGATCGATCTCAGCGAGTACACCGCAGAGGTCATCACGTGGACGACCAGCACCGCGACGCCGCCGGGCGTCCGCGAGCCCAACCACCTCGCAATCGTCGAGTTCGACGTGGATGGCGAGTCGGTTCGTGCGATCGGCCAGCTCACGACCGGCGATGTCGAGACCGGCGATACGGTCCAGCCGGTCCACGTTGACGAACTTCGCGAACCCGGCGCAGGGATTCGCGAACCGGAGAGTCAGGACTGGGACGGCTATCGGTTCGAACCGGTCTAAGGACGCTCGTCTCCGTCACCGCTTTTTTCAGACCCGTCAGCGTCTGACGCGTCAGTGTCGTCAGCATCGCCATCATCGCTCGCACTCGAGTCGGCAGCGTCCTCGCCGTACTGATCTCGCAGCGTCTCGAGTTCGGCGTCGACGTCGACGGCCGAGTCGGAGTCGTCACGATCCTCGGTAGCCGTTTCATCGGCGTCGCTCAGTGGTCCGTCGTCGATGTCGATCGAGATTCCGGTCGCCGCCGCTGATTCTGACGCGCTCGATTGGGAGGCCCGATCGGTGGCTTCGCGAAGGCGCGTGTCGACGTCGTCGCGAAGCTGGCGGGCCTCCGAAAGGAGATCGCGCGCCCCCTCGTCTGCGGGTAGACTCCCCTCCGAGACGGCCTGATTGAGTTCAGTCAGGACCGTATCGAGTTGTGAGAGCGTCGTCCGTCGAAGCTCGCTTGCGCGGTCGCTCGTCGCCTCGGCGGCCGTCGACGTCCGGTCGCGAGCTGCCCGCTCAGTTCTAACGATCTGCAGGCCTCGCTGGAACGCCTCGAGCGCGCGAACGTTCGCCTCGAGGATGGCCAGCGCGGCGGGAAGCGCCACCTCGTCGGTGAGTCGGAGCAACTCTCGCGGTGTCGGCGGTCGCAGCGGCGGCCGAAAGCGCCGGCGTGGCTCGTCGAGCTCCGTCCGAAGCTCGTCGATCGTTCTCGTCAGTTCGCGAACGGCGTCGACGAGTTCGTCGTCACGGTCGGTCATACGTGCCTTACGGCCGCGCGGCTCAAAAAGCGGCCGCTCAGCGTATTGAGTTCCGGCCGATCCAAGCGTTTTTACCCCCACCGAACCGCTGAACGGATGTGCGAATCGAGAACAGCTTCATTCCCGTTCGTGGCGTCGGGGAAACCACCGAACGACGCCTGTGGGAAAACGGCGTAACTCACTGGGACGAGTTCGACGGCAGTGTCGTCGGCTCGACGCTTGCGGATCGGATCGAGACGTTCATCGATGAGGGCCGAACCCACCTTGATCGTGGCAACGTCTCCGTCTTTGCGGAGGCGCTGCCCGCCGCGAGTCGCTGGCGGTGCTATGAAAACGTCAGCGACGAGACCTGCTTTCTGGACATCGAGACGACTGGCCTCAGCGCCGAGACGAACGACGTGACGACCGTCAGCCTCCATCAGGATGGCGAGACGAAGACGTTCGTCAAAGAGCGTGATCTGACGAGCCACCGCCTCACACGTGAACTCGAGGAAGCGGCCCTGCTTGTCACGTTCAACGGGCAGCGATTCGACGTCCCGTTCCTCGAGACCTGTTTCGATGTCACCATTGACGTCCCCCACGTCGATCTCATGTATCCCTGTAAGAAAATCGGGCTCGACGGCGGACTGAAACCGATCGAGCAGGAGTTGGGGATCGACCGGGACATGCCCGACATCAGCGGTCGCGATGCGGTGCGCCTCTGGCGCGAGTACGAACGCGGCGACGATGGTGCCCTCGAGACACTTATCGAGTACAACCGCGCGGACACGGCCAATCTCGAGCCGCTGATGGAGATCGTCGCCGATCGGCTCCACGAGCGCGTCTTCGAGGCTGCGCTGGCTGACGAGTGAGCAGTTCGCAGTGAAATTGAGAGAACTGGCCAGCATCGGCCTCGCTCCGAGAGAAGGGGATAGCGACGACCGTGCGGCCGCTCGTCACTGCAGAGGGGTTACTCGGCCGACCCCGCGTGTGGTGAACGCAGGGCAGGCTTAGAAACGGACGCCGTCACTCGCGGTCGGACACCTCGACCTCGCCGTCGCTCGTGACGACGATTCGGTAGCCACAGTAGGAGAATTCGACGCGGCCAGTCGGTCGCTCACGGCCGTTCTCGCGGGTCGCAAAGAGCGCGTCGAGCGCCTCGGGATTGATGACGTCGTAGAGGGCATCGTATTCAGGCGGCTCGAGGTTGAGCGGATCGACGCCTTCACGCTCGGCGACGGCCTCAACCACGTCGAAACTTACTGACTGCCCGACTGTCGGTTCCGAGCGATCGACTGAGAGTAGCATTGGCCGGACTCTTACATCGATCCAGTATAAATCCTCTGACCTCAATCTGATTGCAAAACCCAGTTCTGTCGGTTATAGCTCGAATGTGTACAACAACGTATTAGTTGCTCTTTTATAAATAAATCATTTAAACTATTTCGCGACATCCAAAACTATTCAAGAATAGATATCTATCGGACAATCAGTGATTATACCGGCAGGAAAACCGCAAGCCTGCGGTCTCGTTCGATTCGGGTGCGTTACATGTTCGGCATGGACTTCTTCATCGTCCGCCTCGTGTCCGCGCTGGTGAAATCCATCTCGAGTCACCGGACGTGAGACGCGGTCCACCATATCGCTCGCATCTCGAAGCAGTAGATTGCCGGCAGCCACAGCTCCCCTCCGAATATGTTCGCAATGGAGTGTTTACACGCGCGAGCCGTCTCGTTCACGTATGGGAGCTAACCGAGTCACTGCCACCGAGACCGACAGTCGAAGCAATGGCACGACGACGGTGACGGTTCGCTGTACCGGCCACGTCCGCGACGCCGTCGGCAGTCACGAACTCACGTTCACGTTCGATGGCACCCGACTCCGGGATTTCCTCGAGGCCTTTTTTGAGGAGTACGGCCTCGAAGACATGCTCATCGCGGAAACCGAGTCCGAGGCGATCCACAGTGGGTGGGCACCGGTACCCGACGACCTGCCCGGGACGTGGCGGAAGAATCCGGAGGGTGAGCAAACGCGGCCGTACGCACGGGTCTGTGTCAATGGCCGGTTCAACGAACACCTCGGCGGGTTCGAGACGGAACTGACCGACGGGGACCGTGTCGCGCTGATCTACCCCTTCATGTTCTGCTGTTGAACGGACGTGCTGGCAGATAGGCGCATACGGATTCCTGTCAGCCAGCGCCGGCGTCCTCCCTTCTCATCGGTAACGCGTTACAACAGACCGTCTCAGTCCGCGGCACCGCCGACCATCGATCCCGCCTCCGTACCGAAGACCTCGTCGTCGGTGAGGTAACACTGCGGATCGGGCTCGAAGAGGTCGCCGGTCGCCGCCAACGCGCGCAATCGCGAGGCCCCGCGACAGATCGACTGGTACTGGCAGTCCGCACACTTTCCTTTCAGGTGCTCCTCACGGTTGCGAAGTGCCTCGAGCAGCGGGTTCGACTCGTCTTCCCAAATCTCGCCGAAGGGCCGATCCCGGACGTTGCCGAGACTATAGCCCTGCCAGAACTGGGTCAGGTGGACGTTGCCCTGATAGTCCACGTCGGCGATCCGCTCGCCGGTGGGGTCGCCACCGTTTCGCTCGAGGTAGTCGTAGACTGCCTGTGCTTTCGCCTCGCCGAACTCCTCGCGAGCGTACTCTACGAGGAAGGCCGCGTCGGCGTAGTTGCCAACCAACAGGGTCTCGATCTCCTCGCCCCGGTCGTGATACTCGAGGGTCATGTCCGCCACACGGCGAACCGCCTCGCGTTTCTCCTGTGGGGAGAGATCAGCGTCGACGATCTCGGCCCCGCGACCGCCGTAGTCGAGGTGGTAGAAACAGAACCGATCGAGCCCTTTCTCGGCGAGTAAATCGACGACTCCCTCGAGGTCGGGCGCGTTGGCTTCGGTGATCGTATATCGCAGGCCGGTCTTGAGGCCGACCTCGAGACAGTTCTCGATGCCGCGGACGGCGGCGTCGAACGCGCCCTCTTCGCCGCGGAACCGATCGTTTCGCTCGGGGAGGCCGTCGACCGAGATGCCGGCGTACTGGAGCCCGGCATCGCGCAGCGCCGCGGCCTTTTCGCGGGTGATCAGGGTGCCGTTCGAAGACAACACCGGTCGGAGTCCCTGATCGGCCGCATAGGAGACGAGTTCGACCAGATCGTCGCGCACGAGCGGTTCACCGCCGGAGAAGAGCACGACCGGCGCGCCGTAGTCGGCGAGCTGGTCGAGAAACGCCTTTCCTTCGGCGGTCGTGAACTCGCCGGACGCGGGGTCGAGGTCTGCACCCGCATAGCAGTGCGAACAATAGAGGTTACACCGGCGGGTCGTGTTCCAGACGACGACCGGCCGCCGCTGTTTCTTTTCGGTGATCTGTGGTTTCTTAGAGCCCTCGGCCGCGTCGTAGCGGAGTCCGTCGCCCTCCGCGTCGAGATCACAGAGTAGTTTGCTGATCGAAATCACGCGTCTTGCACCTCCGGTTTTCCGTCGGCCCCTTCGCTGACGCGCGATTCCTCGTCCTCGGTGTCGGTTGCGAGTCCGCGCGTCGAGTACCGTTCGACTGCCTCGGCCGGGCAGAGCCAGACGTCGGCGGCATCCCAGCCGAACAGGCGGGACGCGTGTTCGTGGGCTTCCGTCGCGCTCGCGGCGGCGACGCTGCCGACGTGGCGCATCGGGTCGGCCGCCTCGGCGCGAACGAAGACCTCCCACTGAGGGGTCGGGTTCCCTCGCTCGTCGCTCTCGACGAGAGACCGGCGTGCTTTCTCGACCATATTGACACCTACGAGACGATACCGAAGGCCGTTCCGTGACCTCCCAGTGTGTGGGAACACATCTCTCCCCGGTCGAACATCTTCCCGTTTTCTCAGCCATCGGGAACGACGGGTCGTATTTTCGGCTGTCTGACACCCAGCCCCCGATATGCGTCCTGGCACACTCGAGACAGCCGAGCGACCGTTCGTCCTCATCTGGGAACTCACCCAGGCCTGTGGCCTCGCCTGTAATCACTGTCGAGCCGACGCCAACCCCCAACGTCATCCCGACGAACTCTCGACGGCGGAGGGGAAGGCGCTGCTCGAGGACGCGGCCGAATTCGGCGACGGCCAACTGGTCGTCCTCTCGGGCGGCGACCCGCTCGTCCGCGACGACGTCGAGGAACTGATCGCCTACGGTGACGATCTCGGACTCCGGATGACGATTACGCCCAGTGGGACCGGTTCGCTGACCGCAGACCGCATCGAGGCGATGGTCGACGCCGGCCTCAAGCGTATGGCCGTCAGCCTCGATGGTGCCTCAGCTGAGACTCACGACGCCTTCCGCGGGGAGGAGGGCAGCTTCGCCGAGACGGTCCAGGCCGTCGAGGACGCCCGCGCGGCCGGTCTGCCGGTCCAGATCAATACGACGGTCTGCCAGCAAACCGTCGACGAACTCCCCGCGATTCGGGAGCTGTTGACCGAGCTCGGGGCCGTCATGTGGAGCGTCTTCTTCCTCGTCCCCGTCGGCCGCGGCCGGATCCTCGAGCCGATCACACCGGAGCGGGCCGACAGGGTGATGGCATGGCTGGCCGAGGTCAGCGAGACGGAGCCTTTCGGGGTCAAAACGACCGAAGCCCCGCAGTATCGGCGGGTCGTGATGCAACGACAGGGAGAAACAGCCGATGACGGCGAGACGGGAGCCGCGCCCGACTCAGGCGTCAAGCGCCGGACCGGTATCGTCGCAGGCGACGGCTTCGCGTTCGTCAGTCATACGGGTGAGGTGTTCCCCTCGGGGTTCCTCCCTGAATCCGCGGGGAACGTCCGCGACCAGCCGGTCACCGATAGCTACCGAAATTCGGCGTTGTTCCAGTCGCTGCGCGACCGTGACCGGCTCTCGGGCAAATGCGGGGCCTGTCCGTACCGCCACGTCTGCGGCGGGAGCCGTTCGCGGGCGTTTGCCCACACCGGCGATCCACTCGCGAGCGATCCGCTCTGTCCGTTCGTCCCGGAGGGCTACGACGGCCCCCTCCCCTGGGACGACGCGGACGGCGGGGCTCGCGGCGTCTCGAGCGGTGACTGATACGGTCTGCTGTCACGATGTTTCGGTGGTCCCGCAGTGCGGGTCGCGGGCCCACCGGAACAGACTGACAGTAGTCCGTATGACCGGCACAGTCGACGAGACGGCGATGTGGCTCACGCCGAGCGCGACGGATCGCAAAAAACGAGTCGCAATCGCAGTCGCTCGTGCGTTACTCGAGGACGACCAGCGTGTCGCCCATATCGACGCTCTCGCCTTCTTCGACGGCGATCTGCGTGACCTCACCGCCCTGCGAGGCGACGATGTCGTTTTCCATCTTCATGGCCTCGAGGACGACCAGCACGTCGCCGGCGGCGACCTCGTCGCCTTCCTCGACTTCGACGTCGAGGATCGTGCCCTGCATCTCGGCGTCGACGGTCTCGCCGTCGCCTGCGATGTCGGCCTCGTCGCTGCTGGAGCCACCTGCCGGCTCCGGACGGCTGGCCTGTGCACTGCCGGCGTCGATGTCGCCGGCCGGGATTGCGGGTGCGCCGTGTTCCTCGAGTTCGACCTCGAAGCGCTTGCCGTTGACTTCGACGGTGAACTCGCGTTCGACGGCTTCCTCGTCGTCTTCGCTGGCACCGTCGCCGGTGTCGCCGCCCCACTGCTCTTGGGCTTCCTCGATGCGCGTCTCGTCGAGTTCCTCGTCGAGATATTTCGTGGTGTGGGTACTCGCGACGAACTCCTCGTCGGTCAGCATCAACCGGTGGAACGGGATGATCGTCGGGATGCCCTCGATGTCGTACTCACGGAGCGCGCGCAGCGAGCGCTCGAGACACTCGTCGCGGTCCTCGCCCCAGACGACCAGCTTCGCGATCATCGAGTCGTAGTCGGTGACGAGCTCGTCGCCCTGTCGGAGCGCGTCGTCCATCCGGACGCCGATCCCGCCTGGCGGGTCGTAGGTTTCGAGCGTGCCACCGGTCGCGGGCGCGAAGTCGTTGGCTGCGTTCTCGGCGTTGATCCGGAATTCCATCGCGTGGCCGTCGATCTCGACGTCCTCCTGTGCGAAGTCGAGTTCCTCGCCGGCGGCGATCTGGATCTGGCGCTTGACGATGTCGATGCCGGTGATCTCCTCGGTGACCGTGTGCTCGACCTGAATCCGCGTGTTGACCTCGAGGAAGTAGAAGTTGGTGTCGGGACCGAGCGGGCCATCGCGGCCTGCGTCCTCTTCGACGAGGAACTCGACGGTGCCGGCGTTGGTGTAGTCGGCGGCCGAGACACCGCGACGGGCCGCTTCGCCGATCTTCTCGCGGAGTTCATCCGAGAGTGCCGCCGAGGGGCCTTCCTCGATGACCTTCTGGTGGCGGCGCTGGAGCGAACAGTCACGTTCGCCGAGGTGGCGCACGTTGCCGTGCTGGTCGGCGACGATCTGGACTTCAATGTGACGCGGATTCTCGAGGTAGCGCTCGAGGTAGACCGAGTCGTTGTCGAAGTAGGCCTCACCCTCACGCTGGGCGCTCTCGAGTTGGTCTTCGACTTCGCTTTCCTCCCAGACGACCTTCATCCCGCGGCCACCGCCGCCACCTTCGGCCTTGATGGCGATCGGGTAGCCGTGTTCCTCACCGAACTCCTTGACCTGCTCGGGGTCGGTCACGGGGTCGGTCGTCCCGGGGACGATCGGCACGTCGGCCTCGTTCATGATCGTTCGGGCTTTCGTCTTCTCGCCCAGCGCCTCCATCGAGTCACCCGACGGGCCGATCCAGGTGATGCCGTCAGTCTCCTCGACTTTCCGGGCGAACTCGGCGTTCTCGGCGAGGAAGCCGTAGCCGGGATGAATGGCGTCGGCGTCGGCCTTGCGTGCAGCCTCGATCACGGCCTCGTGATCGAGATACGAGTCAGCCGCTCGTGCCGGACCGACGTTGTACGCCTCGTCCGCGTAGCGGACGTGCCCCGAGTCCTTGTCGGCCTCGGAGTAGATGGCGACAGTCCCGATATTCAACTCTTCACACGCCCGCATGACGCGGACGGCGATCTCCCCGCGGTTGGCCACGAGAACCTTCCTGAACATTCCTGTCGAAACCGTCGTGAGGGGCC
This sequence comes from Natrinema hispanicum, assembly GCF_900111485.1. Classification (GTDB taxonomy): domain Archaea; phylum Halobacteriota; class Halobacteria; order Halobacteriales; family Natrialbaceae; genus Natrinema; species Natrinema hispanicum_A. The sequence goes on from NZ_FOIC01000001.1 coordinate 316,791, forward strand.
TACGTTACTTTTTCGCAACTGATTCGTCGCGACAGGGTGCATTTGTTACTTACCGAACCATTATCGCGGGCTGGACGTGGTGTGTTCCATGGTAGTTATGGACAAGCGTTATCCGAACTGAGCCCCTGAGTTGGATGATGGACGAGCTGGTAGCCAGTCCACTCCAGACACAATCGGTGCTCGAGGATCCGATCCTGCTCGTCGGGTCGATCGGGCTCTTACTCGTCGTGATCACGGTCTGGCAGATGGTCGAGATCGTGGATGCGTACGACAGAGCCGCGCTGACCGTCTTCGGCGAGTACCGCGAGCTCCTGGAACCGGGCCTGAACATCGTCCCGCCGTTCGTCTCGCGGCTTTACACGTTCGACATGCGGACCCAGACGATCGACGTGCCGAGCCAGGAGGCGATCACGCGGGACAACTCCCCCGTGACGGCCGATGCTGTCGTCTACATCCGAGTGATGAACGCCAAGCGCGCGTTTCTCGAGGTCGACGACTACCAACGAGCAGTCTCGAACCTCGCCCAGACGACGCTGCGCGCGGTGATCGGCGACATGGAACTCGACGATACGCTCAGCCGGCGTGAGCTCATCAACGAGCGGATCCGCACCGAACTCGACGAACCGACCGACGAATGGGGAATCCGTGTGGAATCAGTCGAGGTCCGCGAGGTCACCCCCTCTCAGGGCGTCAAAGGCGCGATGGAAGAACAGACCTCCGCCGAGCGCCGCCGCCGGGCGATGATCCTCGAGGCCCAAGGGGAACGCCGCAGCGCCATCGAAAAGGCCGAAGGCCAGAAACAGTCGAACATCATCCGCGCCCAGGGTGAAAAGCAAAGTCAGATCCTCGAGGCACAGGGAGATGCGATCTCGACTGTCTTGCGCGCGCGCTCGGCCGAATCGATGGGCGAACGCGCCGTCATTGACAAGGGCATGGAGACGCTCGCCGACATCGGCCAGGGCGAGTCGACGACGTTCGTCCTGCCCCAGGAACTGTCCTCGCTGGTCGGCCGCTACGGCAAGCACCTCTCGGGCAGCGACGTGGAAGCGGATGGGGAAGAACTCGAGAGCCTCGAGTTCGATGAGGAGACCCGCGAACTGATCGGGCTTGACGACATCGCCGACATCATTGGCGAAATCGACGAGCAGGCGGAGATGGATGTCGAGGCGATGGAAGAGCAGGCACGGGCAATCAAAGAGGGCGGCGATGTGGGAACGGAAATCGACATTTCCGACCCGTCGACGACTGCCGACTCGGAGTCGACCCCGGAATCGGAGTAGACGGCTGTTTTTCTCTCGAGTGGTGTGTCTCCATTTCTATTGAAATGCGGTATGAGAGTACGATCAGAGCGTATTGGCGATTGTACGGACGGAGGAACAAACGCGAGACGATGCCAGGGACGGAGTATCTAATCGATGTAGACAATAGGTAAAATTAAACAGTTCTCAGATCGAATCCACCATCATATGGAACCACTGCTCAACGACCCAGTATATGTTCTCGTCTTCTACGTGGCGGTGGCTGTGGCGATGGGACCGGACATTCTACGGGAGGTCCGTCGTCGCCGTGACGATACCGGGGCCGCCGTGACACGAGATGAGGGATCGAAACGGGTTATCGGCGTTGCCAGTGGCGGCGGTATCCTTGCAGGCGTTGCCGCCGTCTATCTGGTTCCCTCACTGGCAATCCTGTGGCAGCCTCGTCTCGTGTTCGCTGCAGGAATCGTCGTCCTGCTCGTTGGCGGTGTCATCCGACAGTATGCAGTATGGACGTTGAATGACTACTTCACGTCCACGATCACAATACACGAAGACCAACAGGTCGTCGAGACAGGCCCTTATCGGTGGGTCCGACATCCATCCTACACTGGGGGCCTCCTCGAACACACTGGCATTGGCCTCGTCCTTGGCAACTGGGTAAGTCTCGTCACGATTGTCGGCGCGCTCGTCATAGCGTACGTCTACCGTATTCGCATCGAGGAACGCGCGCTTTCCGAAGAACTCGGCGAGCCATATCGGCAGTTTCTGAACCGCACGCCCTACCGGCTGATTCCCTACGTGTGGTGAGAAGACTGTTTTTCTGGCGGCAGAACTCGAGCAGCCGTTGTCCCTCCTCTGGGGTCGAGGCAGATGCAAGAGCACTCGCGCTCACTACCGAACTGATCTACTCCACGCTCTGGGTGACTCACAGATGTGTAACTGAAACACGCCGTCGAAACAGGTCCCGAGCTGCGTCCGTCTCGAAAAAAGGCTACCAGTGCGTTCAGAACCGTTCGGTCCGTCCCGCTGCCGCCCACGCGTTCGTCGGCGCGTCACGCGGGACGCGAACGGTCCGGTGTTGCTGTGCGCGCACTCGACCGGCGAAGGCCCAGCGCTTGTCGTCCCACGTCTCCTCGCCGCCGGCCGCCGCTGCGGCGACCGCGAGCGCGTGATCGTGGAGGTGGGCACCGATGGCAGCCGCGATCGCCGCGGCCTCCTCGTCGTCGGCGTCGTCGGGCAACTCGAGGGAGACATCGCCGGGCAGGGCTGCCTCGAGGCCGGCCCCGTCGCCATCGGCTGTGGCCGTCTCGTCCGCTGACGCAGGTGCGCCGTCAGCGGTGGTCTGTTGCTGTGTGGTCATACTACAGCGGGATGTTGCCGTGTTTCTTGTCGGGCTTGTCCTCGCGCTTGGACTCGAGCATTTTCAGGTCGTCGATCAGTCGCGGACGAGTCTCGGTTGGAACGATGACGTCGTCGAGGAAGCCCTTGTCCGTTGCGGTGTACGGGTTGGCGAACTCCTCGCGGTACTCCTCGATGAGTTCGTCGCGGAGTTCGTCGGGGTTGTCGGCCTCCTCGAGTTCGTTGCGGTAGAGGATGTTGACCGCGCCCTGTGGGCCCATGACGGCGATCTCGGCGGTCGGCCAGGCGTAGTTGACGTCCGCGCCGAGGTTCTTCGAGGCCATGACACAGTAGGCACCACCGTAGGCTTTCCGCGTGATGACGGTCAGCAGCGGCACCGTCGCCTCGGAGAAGGCGTACAGCAGTTTCGCGCCGTGGCGGATGATCCCACGGTGTTCTTGGTCGGTGCCGGGCATGTAGCCGGGCACGTCGACGAACGTGACGATTGGGATGTTAAAGGAGTCACAGAAGCGGACGAACCGCGACCCCTTCATCGACGCGTCGACGGTGAGCGTGCCGGCGTTGACACGCGGCTGGTTTGCGACAATCCCGACGGAGCGGCCGTCGAGACGGCCGAAGCCGACGACGATGTTTTGGGCGAAGTTGTCCGCGACCTCGAAGAACGAGCCCTCGTCGACGACCGAGTCGATGACGTCGTTCATGTCGTAGGGCTTCTGTGGGCTCGGCGGGACGATGTCGTTGAGCTTCTCGTCGCGGCGGTCGGGATCGTCCCACGGCTCGACGCGTGGTGGGTCCTCGACGTTGTTCTGCGGGAGATACGAGAGCAGCCGCTTGATGTCGTCGAGCGCCTGTTCCTCGCTCTCGCAGGCGAACTGCGCGACGCCGGTCTTGTCGGCGTGGGTCATCGCGCCACCGAGTTCCTCGTGGGTGACGTCCTCACCGGTGACGGTCTTGGTGACGCCGGGCCCGGTGATGTACATGTGACTCGTGTCCTTCACCATGAAGATGAAGTCGGTGATCGACGGTGAGTAGACCGCCCCACCAGCACACGGCCCCATGATCCCCGAAATCTGGGGGATGACACCGCTCGCTTCCTGGTTGCGCCGGAAGATTTCGGTGAAGCCGGCGAGGCTCTTGACACCCTCCTGAATGCGCGCGCCAGCGGAGTCGTTGAGTCCGATGACGGGCGCGCCGACTTCCATCGCCATGTCCATGACCTTGCAGATCTTCTCGGCGAAGACCTCACCAAGCGAGCCACCGAAGACGGTGAAGTCGTGGGCGAAGACGAACACGGTCCGTCCGTTGACCTCACCGTAGCCCGTGACGACGCCGTCGCCCGGCACTTTCTTCTCTTCCATGCCGAACTGGCTCGTCTGGTGGGTCCGGAGCTGGTCGAACTCCGTGAACGTGCCATCGTCGAGGAAGTAGTCGATCCGCTCGCGGGCGGTCATCTTCCCCTTGTCGTGTTGCTTTTCGATTCGCTCTTCGCCACCACCCTTGCGGGCCTCTTCGCGGAGTTCCTCGAGTTCGTCGATGCGATCCTCCATCGTCATGCTGGGAACACCCCTGCGCGATTCATACCGCGTTGTGTGAGGACCAACTGCAAAAGGATTCCGTAACTCCTTCACGATTATTGACCGAGAGTCGATACATATCCGACCGGCCACGGAAAGCTATATGGGCGTATCATAGATAACTGCGGGTATGGCACAACGCGAATCATGGGCAACGCGAACAGGGTTCATCCTGGCTGCGGTCGGCAGCGCAGTCGGATTAGGTAACATCTGGCGATTCCCGTATCAGGTGGGCGAACAGGGAGGGGCAGGATTCCTCTTCATCTACCTCCTGTTGATCGTCGGGATCGGCTTCCCAGTGATCCTCGTCGAGTTCGTCGTCGGCCGGAACACCGAACGAAATCCCGTTGGAGCACTGAAACGGATCGGCAGCGGCGCGTGGACAAAGATCGGCTGGGTCTTCGTCACGGCTGGGTTCGTTATCCTCTCGTACTACAGCGTCGTCGCCGGCTGGACGCTCAGATACGTTCTCCTCGGATTGCAAGGGAACTACACGGCTGATGGGGCACTCGATCAGTTCCTCGGGGCCGCAAGCGGTATGGACGCTGTCGTCCTGCACGCGATCTTCATGGCCGCAGTTATCGCGATCGTGGCACTCGGTATCGAGCGTGGGATCGAACTCTCTGTCAAGTTGATGGTGCCCGCGATTATCATCATCTCGGTCGGTCTCGCCGCGTACGCGTTTACCCTCGACGGAGCGACCGAGGCATACGCGTACTACCTTTCGCCGAACTTCAGCACCATCGCGTCGAACTGGACGACGATTCTCCCGGCAGCAGCCGCACAAGCGTTCTTTACGCTGTCACTCGGGATGGGTGTGATGATCACGTACGCCTCCTACCTCGGTGAGGACCGGAATCTCGCCGAAGACGCCGGTATCATCGCCGTCCTCGACACCTTTATTGCCTTTACCGCCGGGCTGATCGCGTTCCCCATTCTGTTCGCGGCGGGGATCGAGCCCGGCGCGTCCGGTCCGGCGCTCATTTTCGTGAGTCTCGCTGCGGCGTTCGCCGAACTCCCGCTCGGAGGCCTCCTCGGCGCGATCTTCTTCGGCACCGTCGCTATCGCTGCACTCTCGAGTGCGATCAGTATTATGGAGGTCGTCGTCTCCTACCTGATCGACGAACGTGGCATCGGTCGCGTTCCCGCGACGGCTGCACTGGGCGTGGCCATGTTCCTCGTCGGAACGCCGGCCGCGCTCGACCTCGTCTTCATTGACCTCTACGACGGCTTCGCCAACAGCATCCTGCTCATGCTCGGCGGTCTCCTGTTGTCGATCTTCGTCGGCTGGATCGTTCCAGACCTCGCGCTCGAGGAGATCAGCAAAGGGATCAGAAACGTCGGCTCGCTGGGCTCGACGTGGCTTTGGTTCGTCCGGATCCCGGTCGTTCTCGCGCTGATCGTTCTGGTCGCGCTGAACGCGTGGGACTACTTCGGGTTCCTGACCGGCGACTTCGCTGACTGGCTGAACACGAACCTCTAACCGGCTATCGAACCTCGCTTCGATCGATCGCCGACCGCTTTTTTGAACGCGTTACGGGTGAGCCTCATATAGACCGCTGTCAGTCAGTGCCGGCGCACTCGCGACCGTACTGCGTGCACACCAGGGACTCAGAACAGCGATTCGTCTCAAGCCTCGCCGTACACCGGCACTGCGGCCCCGCTCGTCACTGCTGCCCCGTCGCTACAGAGGAAGGCCATCACGTCGGCGATCTCGAGCGGCTCGACCCACGACTCGTGATCCGCGTCGGGCATCATCTCGCGGTTCATCGGCGTGTCGATCACGCTCGGCATCACACAGTTGGCGCGCACCGTGCCACGGTTCTCTTCGGCGAGTGTCTCCGTCAACAGCCGAATCCCGGCCTTCGTGATTCGGTAGGGACCGTCACCTTCGCCGCCCTCGAGCGAAGACCGCGCGCTGATACTGACAATTGAGCCTTCCGTCTCCTGGAGGTGTGGTAAGGCATGTTTCGCGGCGAGAAAGGCCGTCTTCAGGTTGATATTCAGCAGGAGGTCGAACTCCGAGAGATCGGTGTCCTCGATGTGGTCGCCGCCGCGCCAGGTGCCGGCGATGTTCAGGAGGTGATCGATCCGCCCGTGATCGTCGACGATGGAGTCAACGAGACCCGCCACGTCGTCTTCGTCGGTCAGGTCCGCGTCGTAGAACGCGAGGTCGGATTCGGTGGCCGGATCACGCTCGAGCAAACTATCCTCGTCGTCAGGCCCGATCACGTCGACGGCACAGACCGTCGCGCCCGCCTCGAGAAACCGATCGACGGCGGCGCTACCGAGCGCGCCGCTCGCGCCGGTGATTATCGCGACGGTGTCGCTGAAGTCGACATCGAACGAAGTTGTCAATGACATGCGACCACATACATCATTCGACTGCATCAAAGGCGGGGCTCACGTATCGCAGTTCGTCAGTCGCTGACGGTCGTTACGGAGACCGTCCGCGTGCGCGGCCCATCACACTCGAGCAGCAATACCGACTGCCACGTCCCCAGTGCCAACTGCCCGTTCTCGACCGGAATCGTCACGTCCGGCCCGACTAGCGCCGCCCGGAGATGCGAGTCCGCGTTGCCATCGAGTTCGTCGTGGGCGTGTCCCTCGTCGGGGACGAGGTCTCCGAGGAACGTCTCGATGTCGCCCCGAAGCCGCGGCTCGTTCTCTTGGATGACGAGCCCGGCCGTCGTGTGCCTGACAAAGGCCGTACAGAGCCCTGACTCGAGGTCGTCGGGGACAGCGGCGGCGACCTGATCGGTCACGTCGACGGTCGTCAGCCGTGCGTCGGTGTCGACGGAAAACGTCATATGCGAGGCTTCGACCGCGACGGTCGATTACGTTCCGGTTGTATTCGATCCAGGGATGGCAAAATTACGACAGCTGACCTACAGCCCACGCCGCCCGATCGCGGACGGTCGGGACCGGATCCGTGCGCGCGAGATCTCGCAGTCGTGGCGCGGCCGCGTCGACGCGCCCGTGACCGAGCGCGACGCAGGCGCGTGCGCGGACGTGTGGATGGTCGTCCGCGAGTAACTCGAATATCTCCCATCGTATCGGTTCGATGGCTGTGTTGACGTCGGCAGCGACATGGCCGATCGTAGCCGCCGCCAGTGCCCGGGTGTCGGGATCGGGAAACGAAAGCGCCGCCTCGAACTCGGCGGCGACCGACGCGACCGCGGCAGGATCACGGTGGGCGACATCGTCGAGACAGCCGATCGCGCTGTGTCGCAGCGATCGGTCGTCGTGGGCCACGAGCGCGGCCGCGTCGGTGACGAACTCGAGCGACGGCAGCGTCGCCTCGGAACGGGCCAACCGACCGAGCGCGCGAAGCGCCGGCCCACCGTTCTCGGTCGGATTCACTGCGAGTGCGTCGACGAGGACCGAGCCCACCGGTTCGACTGCCGTCGGCGCGTATTCCGAGGCGTGTGCGATCGCCTCGAGCCCACAGCGATCGTAGCCACGGCGACGCTCGAGGACGTCGGCGATTGCGTCGGCGTGCTCGGCTATGACGTCCGGTCGCTCGGCTGCGACAGCTGCGAGGGCGTGGAGGAGATCGCACGCGATCGACTGGTCGGCACGCTCGCGGGCGACGGTCACGAGCGTCCCACTCGAGGGCGCGACGTCGGTGGGTGCTTCGGCTGCCAGTGCGGCGAGACAGGCAGCGATCTCGTCGTGAAAGTCGTGTTCCGACTGCTCAAGGAGTGCCCGGAGTTTCGGCACCGTCGGGACGTACGCCGCGGCCCGTTCGTGGTCCTCGATTGCGGTTCGAATCCGGCGCACGGCAGCGCGCTGGTCGGCCGAGACGTGACCGTCGAGTTGTGCGAGAACCGACGGGAGATCGGCTCTGGCAGCCCCCCGACCACCAGGCTCGACGGTCTCTCCCCCTTCCCGGTTCATTGTGTCCTCTGCATGGAGGATAACCGGTAAAAACATTCTGGCTGACCGACGCCTCGAGACACGTCGACACGGACGACCGGCAGTCGGCTGCTCTAGGCGAGCCACTCGTCGGGCTTGGTGTCGTAATCGATGTCGTCGGCTGCGAGATGTTCGACTTCGTCCCAGGGCACGTCTTCGGTCGTCACCGTCTGGCCGTCGTAACGGATGAGCTTGCCTTGCTCTTTGGGTTCTGGCTCGCGGTTGCGCCGTTTTGCCACCTCGATATCGTGGTCGTCGACCTCCTTGACGATCGTCAGCAGGTTCACCGGCCGCCCCCACAGCTCGAAGATCCGCTTGAGGGTCTCTTTGGCCTGTCCGAGATTGAGCATGACGCCGTTGTACTGGTGACCAAGCAGGAGTTCGTTGGCGTTGTTGTAGTTACCGTCGTAGACCGCGATGGTCGGCTTCCCGAAGTTGGTAAACTGCAACAGCAGCTTCTTTTTGACGTCTTCGGCCGCATCGCTCGTGACGTGGAACTGGCCGGTCGCCTGCGAGTGCTCGTAGGTGAAGTAGTTGTTCTCGGTGATGAACTCCTGGGTCAGGAACTCATCCAGGAACGTCACGTCGTTGTGACTCTCCCGGACGTCGAACAACCGATCCCAGCCGGCGGTGAAGTCGACATCTGCGAGCGCCTCGTCGACCGACGAGTACCGGGCGTCGTCGAACAGGTAGCGGCCGATCCGCTCGAGTTCGTTCTGATTGACACGCGCGAGGAAGCCACGGTTCTGCCGTTTGACCAGCGAGTAATGTCGTCGGGCCAGTCCCTCGTAGGTCAGTACCTTCCAGGGATATGCCTCGACGTCGATCTCGCCCGCGCGGGCCCGCTCGAGCGACTCATGGTCGACCCACTCGTTTCGAACGGCTGTGAGATCGTCGAGCGTGTCGGGGGTGATCGTCGCGAGCGCCGTCGGCGGCTCGAGCGTCTCGAGCACCTCGTCGAAGTCGACGACGTCGGTGAGGTTGCGCCACGAGATGCCCTCGACGCGAAGCAGCCGTTCGAGGACTTCCCGCCGATTCGTGGTGTTCTCGACGTACTCCCAGAGCTCCATCCCGAGGCTGTAGGGGTTGAGCCCGCCCGACGCCAGGACTTTCGCCATGTGGTCGGCGTAATTCAAGAACTCGTCGTCGCCGGCGAAGGTCTCGTCGGTCATCATCGTCGACTCCCAGTAGGCAGCCCACCCCTCGTTCATCACCTTCGTCATCTTCTGGGCGGCGAAGTAGTAGGCCTCCGCGCGCATCATATCGAGGATGTCGCGTTGCCACTCCGTCATCTCGACTCCCCGGCCGGTCTCCTCGTCGTACTGCTTGCCGTGTTCGCGGACGAAGGCCAGCACGTCCTTCTGGGGCTGTTCGGGGAAGTTGGCGGTGATGTCCTCGTCCTCGAGTTTCTCGATCCACTCCTCGTTGAACACCTCGCCTTTGATCTCGTCGGAGAGCTCGAGTTCGTCTAACTTCTCCGCCAGGTCCTCGTCGAGCTCCGCGCCGGCCGGCCCGTCGACGTCGAGGCGGCGGGTAAAGATCTGGTGTTGATCGATGTTGTCCTCGAGGCTGAGACAGTGGTCGATCCATTTTTCGACGTCGGCGCGGTCGATTTCGGGATCAGACATGTATTCGTCGATCGCCCGCGCGTGGCGTTCGAGCATGGCGGCGGCGTTGACCTGGCCCTCGTCGGATTGCCCGCGGGTGAACATGCCGAACCACTCGTTGTTCGCGAAGAAATCGGAGTGGGCCTCGACGTGGGTGATGACGGCCTTCTGGTCAGCCACCGTGTTCGACTCCTGTAAGAACGCGTGGGCGGGGTTGTCGTTGTTGACGATCTCGAAGGCCTTCCCGCCGCCGTACTGGCCCTGCTTTTGCTGTTTGTCGTACTGCATCCCCCACCGCCAGTGTGGGTAGCGACTCTGGAACCCACCGTAGGCGATGAGTTCGTTCATCTCGTCGTAGTCGATGATCCAGTACTTGACTGGATACGGCTCGAGGCCGAGTTTCTGTGCGAGATTTCGAGCCTCCGTGACCGGTTCCTCGAGATCGGCTGCGATCGCCTGTTTGCGGAAGCGATCCGCGTTAGAATTACGTTTACTCATGAAAACCACCGCTTTTCCTGAGTTCGAAGCGAACAGCGTTTGCTTCGTTACTCATTTGTCTCACCCTCCGTCGAGAGGATCTCGTAGATCGCGTCGGTGACGTCGTCTTTGCTGTTGACGTAGGCCACTGCGACGTCGTCGGCGTCGGTGCCGAAGTGGCGCTCGAGTTCCTCGGCGTGGGTGGCGTTGATCGCGTTGCCGCTTGGCTGGGTTTCCACGTAGGCGTGGAGGTTCGCCGGAATCTCCTCCATCAGCGGGATCACGCGCTCGCTGGTGTCGTTTGAAGAGTTCTCGGAGTCACCCGCAGCGAAGACATACCGGTTCCAGTCGCTCCAGGGGTACTCCTCGAGCAGTTCGTTCGCGAGTTCGTAGGCGCTCGAGATTTTGGTCCCGCCGCCGCTGCGGATGCCAAAGAACTCGTCGCGCTCGACTGCCCAGGCGTCGGCGTCGTGGGCGATGTAGACGAACTCGGCGTTGTCGTACTTGCCCTGGAGATACCAGTCCAGTGGCGTGAACGTCCGCTCGACGAGCTCGCGTTTCTTCTCGCGCATCGAGCCCGAGACGTCGCGAATGTTGACCACAACGACGTTCTTCTCTTTCTCTTCGATGATCTCGGGGTGGCGGTAGCGTTCGTCTTCGCGGCGGAAGGGGACGTGGTCGATCCCCTCGCGGCGTATCTTCTGTTGGACGTCCTCGCGCTCGACGTGGTCTTCGACCGCTTCGATCGAGGCCCATTTTCCGCGTTCCTCGTCGGGAATGTCCGCGTAGGCCTCTTCGATCCAGGCCATCGACACCGGGAGGTTCTCGCCGCGGGCCCACTCGAAGACCTCGCGCGGGGAGATGTCCTCGACCTTACAGAGTTCGCGCAGGAACTCCTCGTCGAAATCCATCGCGAGCTTGCGCTTGAGCCCCTCTTTGAACATCCGCTCGAAGTCGAGCGTGCTGTTCGGCCCGGTCCGGGTGAGGTCCGTAAACGGCCCCTCCTTCTCCTCGACGACCGTCTTGCCCTTCGGATCGAGATCGAGCCCGAGTTCTTCGTCGAGTTCTTCGGCGAACTCCTCGGGGTCCATCTCGTAGTATTCGTGCTCGCCGCCTTCTTCGCCGGGTTCGCCGTCCTCGCCGTCGTCGTCGCCAGGCTGGGGCTGTGGCTGGCCGACCGGCTGGCCGGTATCCGGCGTGCCGTCTTCCCCCTGTCCGACGCCGCCTTTGTCGCGCTGGTCGTACTCGAACTCCGGCAGCGAGACGATCTTCACCGGAATGTTGATCTCGCCCGGACCGCTCCTGCCGAGTTCGCCGTACTGGATGAAGTCGGCCAGATCCTCGCGGCGCTGTTCGCCGACTTCACGGAATCGCTCGAGGTCGTCTCTCAGTCCCATCGGTAGCTCACCTGTCCCATAACGTGTCTGCTTGTCAGTTCGGCCGACGCCTCCGAGTAGCCAAAGAGGGAGACCAATGTCTCGATCGTGTCGTCTTTGACCGCCGCCGTCTCGGTCCCGCTTGGTGGGTCATCCCACTGGCGCGGGTCGAAGTCCTCGAAGGTGCGCTCGACGTCGTCCCAGTCGTGGCTCTCGAGGACGGTCTTGATCACTGGGATCGCCGTCAGGTCGACGTCTTCGACCGCGAAGTCCGCGTCGCGGTGTTCCCAGGCGTGGCGGTTCAGCGACGTGATGACCTTCTCGCGCCGGAAGTTCCGGACGCTCTCGCGGGGGAGGTTCCCCTCGTATTCGGCCTCGGAGAACCGCCCCAGGTGTTCGACCTCGAACAGCTTCATCTTCAGCGGATCGGGCTCGACGCGCTCGCCGCGGTCGTTGTACAGCGGCTCGTCGGTCTCCCAGGCGTAGACGTGTTCGACGTACTCGGCGACGGTCTCCTCGTCGACGCGTTTGTCGTGCATGATGGCCTCGATGACGTCGCTCTCCTGCTGGTCGTAGACGTAGTTTTTCACGGGGACGACGCGGTTTTCGAACTCCGAGCGCTCGCCCGCCGAGAACACCGGTGCGTCGGCCAGCCCCTCGACCATGGCGTTTAGCACATCGCGGGGCATGACGATATCCTCGACCGGCAGATCGGCGTGGTGGCGATCGCGGTCGGTTTGCAGCAACTCCGCGAGCGTGTCCCGCGTGTACGTCACGGGAACCCCGTGGTCGCCGTCCGTCCCGTTGTCGTCGAAGTCAAACTCCTCTTTCTCGCGGCGGCTGTCGCCCTCCTGGAGGTAGCCCTGATCGTAGATCAGCGCCTTGTCGACGAGATCGAGCCCGTTCGGGAGGTTTTCCTCGTCTAAGCGCGTGACGACTGCGTACAGCGCGGCCGCCTCGATCGCGTGCGGTGCGAACTCCTGGACGCGCGTCTCGCCGTCACGGTCTTTGACCGTTACTCGCACCGGCTCGCGGATCCGATCGGCGAGTTCGTCGTAGCTGTCTGCCTCCCAGACTGCCGTTTCGCCCGTGAGCTCGCGCCGGATCAGCTCCGTCTCGAGCGAGAGGTTCGTCAGATAGCCAAACCGGTGTTTGTCCAGCCGCCGTTTCAGGGCCTTCAGCGGGTCCATCCCGTTGCGGTCGGCGTGCTGGTTGAGCTGGGCCTCGAGATCGGGATTCGAGATGATCAGCAGCTGGCTGTCGACGTCCATTCCAATTCCCTTATCGAGTTTCACCGACTGTTCGTCGGGGACGTTCAGCAGCTTCTGGAGCAAGTCGGCGTGCTGGGCCGCGTCCTCGACGATGGTGAGGACGCCGTTGCCCTGCGAGAGGACGCCGTCGTAGCTAAACGCCTGCGGGTTCTTGCGCCCGCGCGAGTCGAGTTCCTGGAGCATCCCGTGCATCCACGAGCCGACGAGCCGTTCTTTTGGACGGCCGTCGTCCTCGCTGTGGAGCACGCCGACTCCCTGACCGACGTCGACGACGTAGTTTTTCACGCGGAGGTGGTCCTCGTCGGTAATCGCCGAGAACAGCTCGTCCTCGCCTTCTCGGCGGTACCGTTCCTCGAGGTAATCGTAGGCCTCTCGGGAGAACGGGTCGAGCTGTGCGTCGACCTGGACCGGGACGTGATCGTCGAGTTCGTCGTTGAGTTGTGCGAGCAGGTCCGCGCGGACGTCTTCGGGGAATACCGACAGCGGATGGGCCTGCACGGGGCTTTCGTACCAGTTTTGCTCGTCGGCTGCGGTGGCGTCCCCGCCGTAGCTCAGCCCCCGCTCGCCGGCGTCGGCGGTCGTGACGTTCCACTCGACGGTGTATCGGCGGCCGTCGGGCGTCTTCGAGTACTCGCGCAGTCCGTTAACCAGACAGCGCTTGAGCTCCGACTTCCCGGTCGCAGTCGGCCCCTCGAACCAGATGATCTTCTCGTCTTTCGCCCGGCCGGCGGCAACCGACCGCAGATCGTCGACGAACCCGTTGAGTACCTCGGTGTTACCGAGGATGGCGTGTTCGCCGTCGTTGTGCGGATCGTCGAAGAAGCGATACCGCTCTTTTTCCTCGCCTTCCTCGACCACGGTCCGGGTGCCGGCGGCTTCGATCGCCTCGAGCAGATACTTCGAGGCGTGGGAGGCGATCGACGGGTTCTCGAAGATACGGTCGACGTACGCCGCGAGGGTCATCGGCTCCTCGTATGTCTCCTCTAGGGTGCGGTCGGCGTCACGGACGTAGTCGGTTCCTCGTGGCATGTTAGTCTTCCATCTCGGCTTTGGCGACCTCCGCGCCGGCGAACTCGAGTACTTCCTTGGCTCCTTCCTCGGAGTAGCCCTGTTCGATCAGCGCGTCGATCCACGACGAGCGTTCGTCGTCGTCGAACTCGTTGGCGCTGACCAGCGCGGAGAAGTTGATGTTGTGTTTCTTGTCCTCCCAGAGTTTGCGCTCGAGGGCACGACGCAGGCGCTCGTTGTCCTGTGGGTTGAACGCCTCGCCTTCGCGAGCGCGTCGGGAGACCCAGTTCGAGACTTCCTGGCGGAAGTCCTCTTTGCGATCTTCGGGGATGTCGAGTTTCTCCTCGACCGACCGGAGGAACGTCTCGTCGGGTTCCTGTTCGCGGCCGGTGAGTTCGTCCTCGATGGTGTCGTCGTCGATGTAGGCCATCACGTGGTCCATGTACTTCTCGCCCTGGCGCTGGATCTCGTCGATGTCATACGCGAGGGCATGGCGAACGTCTTCGATGGCACGCTCGCGGTACTCCTCGCGAACCGTCTCGAGGTAGCGGTAGTACTGCTCGAAGTTATCCTCCGGAATGGAGCCGTGGTGCTCTAAGTTCTCCTCGAAGAAGTTGAACACCGTCAGCGGCGAGAGGAAGCCACGCTGGCGGTGTTTCGAGTCCATGATCGCCTCGGCGATCTCGTCGCCGATAAACCGGGGTGAGACGCCGACCATCCCCTCGCCGATCTCGGCTTTCCCTTCGGCCTCTTCGCGGAGCTTCTTGACGTCGATGTCGTCGCCCTCGTCGATCTCGCCGTTGTAGGCTTTGGCCTTCGAGAGCAGATCGACGGTCTCGGTGTCGGGCTCTTCGATGCGCGTGAGGACGCCGAACAAGCCCGCCATCTCCAAGGTGTGTGGCTCGACGTTGATGTCGGGGACATCGGCGTTGTTCAGCATCTTGTTGTAGATGCTGGCCTCGTCTTCGTAGGAGAGGACGTAGGGGAAGTCGATCCGCTTGGTGCGGTCGTTGAAGGCCTCCATCTTCTCGTCGCCCTTCTTATCCTTGTACTCGGGCATGTTGGTGCGGCCGACGATCACCTGGTCGATGTCGATCCGCGGATTGTTCTTGGGCTTGATCGTCTGTTCCTGGGTCGCATGCAGGAAGTCGTAGAGGAACTCCCGCTGGAGTTTGAGCAGTTCCTCACCGGAGAAGATCCCGCGGTTTGCGTTACAGAACGCCCCCGAGTAGTCGAACGCGCGCGGGTCCGATTCGCCGTAGATGGCGATCTTCGAGTAGTTGACGTCGCCAGTGAGTTCGGTCTCGTCCTGGTTTTTCTTGTCCTTGGGCTCGAACGTCTCGAGTCCCTGGCGTTTGTTCTCGTCGGCGACGAAGCGGATGATCTCGACGTGATTCTCTAAGACCTGCTGGAGATCGTCGTCGTAGTACGCGAGCAGCCTGTCCATGTAGAACTCGCTTTCAGGATCGAGCGCCTGCTCGTTCTGGATGGTGTAGGGTGCATCGAGGTTCTCGTTGAGGTCGTCGATGACCCGCTGGCGCTGCTCGAGCGGGAGCAAGACGAGCGGGTCCTGGTTCATCGGCGAGCGGACGACGTCGTCGGCCGGGTCCTGGTCCTGGATGACGTCACAGAGGTTGGTCCACCGGAAGGTGTACATCCGGCCCTCATCGCGGAGCGTGTAGTCCTCGAAGTACCGACGGACCTGCTTGTCGAAGTGGGACTTCCCGGAGCCGACCGGCCCGAGCAGGAGCTTGATCCGGCGTTCGGGACCCAACCGGCGGGCACCCGATTTGACCTTGTTGACGAACTCGTGGATCGACTGATGGATCACCTTCCCGTAGAAGGTGTTCTCGCCATCGCCCAACGGATCCTCGCTTGCGAGCTGGTACTCGACCATCCCTTCGGTCTCGTCGTAGGTGGTGCCGTAGTAGTCGAACATGTCCGCGACGCGCTGGTGGGCGTTGCGGGCGATCTTCGGGTCCTCGTAGACGGCTTCTAAGTACCAGTCGAAGGACTTGGTTTCCCGCAGGTCTGCGGGCATCGATTCCTTGTAATCCGTACTGAGCTGCTCGAGTGTCTCGATGTCACCGGTCATAGTATCATTGGATGCGGGTTCCCCCGGTTGCGGTCGTCCGTGATCGCACGGGACGTGAAAGCGGACGTCGGTCGACCTACCGAGCCGTCTCGTGGCTGAACTGTCGAACTCCGTCGCGGTACCCGGCGTGACGGGGTCGGCTCGCCTCGTGTCGATGGAATTGCTGCTGGCTCCTCGAGCGGGGTCCCGGGGAGCGTGGCCCTGTCGTGGGCGGCTATCTGGTGTGTCATGTGTCACCTATCACCACTTTCCGTCGCGTGACACCCTCACGGGGAATCAAGCAACGGTGCGCCGGGGACGGGCGCGGAGTGGATCGGTCCGGCGAACGGATACCGATAGTATTTAATGAGTGAGTAATCCAGCTACTTAGCCTTAGCCCCAAAAGGTATTTGTCAGGACTTAATTCCAGGAAAATACTGCCAGAAGCCTATGCTGATGGTAGGTATCACACCCCACATTCGGCGATCTATCACATAAGTTGTGGGCCTGCAATGGCCGTGTTGGCTCGCGCGCGCCAGTCCACTGGTCTGCGAGCCGCTCGATTCGGCTTCATCATGACGAGCCAGCGGTCGGTCCCCACCAGTGACGGTGACGGATGATGGCCGCCTTGCACATCAGATGGGTCGCCTACGATCGGGTGGGTACGGACCGGTGTCCGGCAGTATATACGGCCGGCACGCCTACCGACCGGCATGTCGGATTCGGACGGAAACGGTGGAATCGATCGCTCGAGCGTGCCGGACGGCTGGGAGGTCTGGAGTGAGGGGGCCGATGGCCGGCTCGTCCTCGCGTATCGGCCCGACGTCTTCAACGCCGCGGACTTCCCCGCGCCGTGTCTGCCGACGCTGTATCTCACACACGGCAAGCGAACCCGGCGTCCAGGCGTCAACCCCGCCGACACCGCCGATTCCGAAGACTGGTTCGTCACGCTCTATCTCGAGCCGGACGTCTCGCTCGACGAGACCATCCGCGTCCCGAGCCGTGAGGCAGCCGTCGAACGGACCACCGAACTCGCTCGGCAGTTCGACGCCGGCGAGATCGACTACCGCGAGCTGTATCAGGTGCCACGAGAGACGTATTTCGAGCGCCTCGACGAGTTGACCGGCGGCGATGGTGACGACTGAGCTGCACACGAGTCGCGTCCGCGTGTTGCGTGCCGGGTCAACGACTGGCCCGTCAGGACGTGACCCTTAACCGCCAGTGGCGACTACCGATTCCTATGTCGACCGTTACGCTCATCGGCTCCCGGCTGGCCGAACCGGGAACCGAGTTCGTCTACGAGGGCGAAGCCGACGCCTGCGCCGGCTGTCCCTACCGCAGTCAATGTCTCAATCTCGAGCCGGGCAGAAAATACCGCGTCACCGAGATCAGAGAGAACGCACAGACGCTCGAATGTGCGATGCACGACGACGGGGTCCGTGCCGTCGAGGTCGAACCCGCACCCACGCGTGCGAACATCACATCGAAGGGCGCGTTCGCCGGCAGCAAGACGAGTCTTCCCGGCCCCTGCCCGTACGTTGCGTGCCCGAGCCACGAGTACTGCGAGCCTGACGGCGTCTCCTTCGACGAGGAATACCGCATTCGAAAGATCATCGGCGAGCCACCACACGAGGTCTGCCATCTCGACCGGTCGCTCGAACTCGTCGAACTCGAGACTGACGACTGACGAGAAACCAGTCAGCTTACCGAAGTATTTAGCCGCCGCGTCACGAGAGGAGTCGTATGGCCGCGCCGCCGACGAGCGTCTTGCTGCCGACTCTCCGGTGGACGTCCGCCCTCGAAACGGTCGCAGCCCAACTCGAGCCCGGTGACGAACTCCTCGTGATCTGTGATACCCGCGACGATCCGATCGCCGATCGAGCCGATAGGCTTCCCGATCGAACCCGACTGGTCGTCGCCGGCGAACCCGAGACCTGCTCCGGGAAAGCCAACGCCATCGCCGCAGGCATGGACGCTGCACGCCATGACCGACTCGTCTGGACGGACGACGACTTCCGCCGGCCGTCAGACTGGCTCGCTCGCCTGCACGCCGCGTACGAACGCGAGGGTCCCGTCTCGGAGATCCCGTTTTTCGTCGGTCGCGACCCGCTCGCTCGCCTCCTCGAGCCGATGTACGCCCTCGCTGGGACGCTCGGCGTCTACTGGACCGACAACGCATGGGGTGGTGCCGTACTCTTCGAGCGCGACGATCTCGAGATCGACGAGGCGCGATTCGTGGCGAAACTCCGCCGAACGATCAGCGATGACGGGCTGTTGGCCGAGTATCTCGACGTAACTGCGCTACGGCAGGCTCGTCGCGTCGCGGTCGGCGGTCGCGTCCGCGAGACGCTGGAACGGCACGTACGATTCGTTCGGATCGTACGCCACCACGGGCCTCAGAACCCCACCGAGATGGGGCTCGTGACCGTCCTGCTTACGCTCGGATGTGTTCTCTTCCCGATTCCCGCGCTGGTTCTCTCGACGCTGCTTGCCGGTGGGACCTATGCATTCTTCGGCGTTCGTCGCTGGACGTTCCTGCTCGCGTATCCCGTCTTGCTGGTACAGACGCCACTGTTCGCGTATGTACTGACACGGCGAACGTTCGTCTGGAGTGGCCGCCGGTACCGCTGGCGGACCAAATTCGACGTCGACATCGTCGACCATCGTGACCACTGACACTCACGACACGTCGGCGGTGGCTGGTGGGACGTTATTCTTCGAGGTCGTCCTCGTCGAGCCAGGAACCGGCCCAACACTCGATCTCGCCGAAGACGGGCTCGAGTGATTCGCCCTTCGCAGTGAGACTGTAGTAGGTGGCGATCGGGGCGTCTTCCTCGAGTCGGCGTTCGACGAAGTCCATCTCGCCGAGGTCGTCGAGGACACGCGAGAGGGTCCGCGCGTTCGCGCCGGTCGATCGCTTCAGTTCGTTAAACCGCTGTTCGCCGTCCAGCAGTTCGTGCAAGACGGCAAGTCGCCACTTAGAGCCGATCTGCTCGAGAGAGGCGATGACGGGACAGGCGTCGGCGGTTTGCTCGTGTGGCGTCGTCTCTGGGGATGACATCGATAAGACCTGTCCATCCGTAGCGGGCGGTCGGTCTTAGTGGTTCGGATCCGAACCAGCTAACGAAACGATAGCATTCGCCGGCTTAGCCACGTCCCGTCTCAGACATCAGTTTGCGTCCGTCGATTCCGGTGGCCCCACACCGAGCCGACCCTCGACGAACGAAGCGAAGTCCGCGGCAAACGTTTCGACTTCGTCCCAGTCGGTATATTCGTAGTCTCGAGACGTGTCCGTGTCGCCGGTCGCCGTCTTCGCGATCCGTTTCATCACGAGCCGCTTGAGAAAGCCGTACTTTGAGTACCGGAGCGCGCCACCGAAGCGGACGATGCGGTCGGGGTGCCAGTCGGTGTCCGCGAGAAACGTCTCGACGTACCCTGCCGCCTCTGACTGTCGCGACCCGTCGGCGACTGCAGAGGACATAGAGAGTTGGAAAAACCCCGTCGGCCGGGCAGCCAGTTGTTCGCGATGCTCGGTCACGAACGTCCGAACCGACTGCTGGTGGGTCCCCATGTGGACTGACGCGCCCACGAGGACGGCGTCGAACGCCTCGAGATCGAATCCGGATGGCAGATCGTCGGCGCGTACCGCGGTCGCATCGTGGCCACGCTCGGTAAGGACGGCGACGATTCGGTCGGCGACCGTCGCTGTCTGTCCCTCTCCGGTACCGTAACAGACGAGAATCGAAACCATTGGCGGCTCCCTATGGAAGACGCTGTGCAACCTCATAAAGGCGGTCGGCGAACTGGCCCCGCTGACGGCGGTCGCCGCGACCGGATGTGGACCCAAACGATTAGACGGTGTTTGTGGTAACACCGCTATGGATATTTGCGAGGCGCTTCGGGCCGAATCCGGCGTTGTCGCCGTTGTCGGTGCCGGCGGCAAGAAGACGACCCTCTATACGCTGGCTGTGCGGGCCAGTGGCGCGGGCCGCCGGGCAGTCGTGACGGCGACGGTTCGGATCCCGATTTTCGACCGCCACGTCGAGAACGTCGTCGTGACCGACGAACCGGTGACAGCACTCGAGCGCGCGGACGCATGGCCGGTCGGCGTCGTTCCAGATCGGGAGGGCGAGGATCGGTACGTGGGCTACGACCCCGAGGTGATCGACGAACTCGCGGCAGCCGATGTCGCCGACATCGTGCTAGTCAAAGCCGACGGGGCGCGGACGCGTGAATTCAAAGCGCCGGGCGAGCACGAACCGCAACTTCCCCAATGCACCACGACGGTGGTCCCAATCGCAAGCGTCCAGGCAGTCGGAAAGCCCCTTTCGGCCGACATCGTCCACCGACCGGAGCACGTGGCGGCGATTACGGGACGCGAACTCGGTGAGACGATCCGACCCGTGGATGTCGCCGACGTGCTCGCAAGCGATCGCGGCGGACTGAAAGGGGTCCCGGACGGCGCAATCGTCGTCCCACTGCTCAATAAGGTCGACGACGCGACTCACCGGCGGGACGCCGAAGAAATCGCGACGGCGCTGCTCGAGCGAGCGCCAGCCGTCTCCCGCGTGGTCCTGGCACGACTGATCGACGACGACCCGGTGATCCAAGTGCTCGAGCGCTAAGACACGGGATCAGCGGTCTGTGCCGTCGTTCGCGAGTCGCCGAGCGGCCGCCTCGAACTCCTCGCGAGTGTTGACGTTCTCGAAGGTCGAAAGCGGTGCCTGATCGCGAATCTCGGCTTCGTCGACGACGACATAGTCGAGGTCGAACAGCGGTTCGATGACCTTTCGCTTGTCGCGCTCGAGTGCGCGTTCGCAGGCGGCGGCCATCGGTGCGGCCCGGTAGACGGCCTGCGTGGTCTGGAACCACTGGTCGTCGAGTCGCGGGACCGCAGCATCGTGACCGGCCGCGCGGTCGAAGAGATGTGCAATGAGGTCGGGATCGACGAAGGGCATATCGCAGGCGACGACAGCGGCGTACTCCCCCGTGGCCGCACGCAAGCCGGTCATGATCCCCGCCATCGGGCCGCGGTCGGGGACCGGATCGACCGCAAACGTGACGTCGGGGCCGCCGTCGAGTGCCGTTTCGATCGCCGACACCTGCTCGTCCCGGCAGTTGATGACCAGTTCGTCGACGAGCGGCTCGAGCCGGTCGACGACACGGCGGATCATCGGCGTCCCGGCGAGGTCGGCGACGGCCTTGTCTTTCTGGCCGAAGCGCGTCGAGTGGCCGCCCGCGAGGACGACCCCTGTGCGCTCGGTTCGACCGGTCTCGAGGGGCATGATCGGTTGTTCGTCGAGCGATGCCAAAAGGCTCCGGTCGTACTCGTCCCATCGTCGCCGCTCACGCCGACAGCCGCCAGAGCGCCCGGTACAGCGTCCACAGCTCGCAGTCGAGTCGCTTAGCCACCGAGCGACAGCACTCGAGGTAGGTTTCGTACTGTGATCGCGACGGTGGGTCGGGGTAGGCCATGGAAAGTTCGCCCGCGTCCTCGAGCGCAGACCACTCACGAGGCCCGACGACGACGTACTCGTGGGGATCGATGAACATGCAAAATGCCGAGGCGACGGGGACGTCGACGGCCTCGAGAGTCGTCAGCGCGTCGATCATCGCGGCAGTCTCGTCGGCGTCCACGGCGTCGCTGATAGCGTCACGGACGGCCTCGAAGTCGTTGTCCCAGAAGCGCTCCTCGGCGTCCCGTCGCTCGGCGTCGGGATACGTACCGAGAAAGCGCCGATAATACCACCTGACGACCCAGGCCGCATCCCGGCGACCGTATGCACCCGACGCGAACGCAGCTGGGAGCGTCTCGAGATTCTCCGCCTCGACGGCGTACAGGGGTTCGTGCCGTTGGTAGTCGCGTGCCTGCGAGTCTACGACCGACTTCGTAAGCGCCATCGTGTGCTGGTTTCACATGCGGTGTCGTCAGCGTTTCCCCGCCCTGGAGGGACTTGTGTGAGCCGTCGCTTCTCGAGACGTACCAGTACCGTGGTAGAAAACCTCATGCACGCACAGGTGATGGCTGTTACACAACGGGTGCAGCAACCTGGAGGGACCCACAATGTCCAGTGACAAAGAGCCAGTCAAGACGATCTGTCCGTACTGCGGTGTCGGGTGTGGAATCCAAGTACAGCCGGGCGACGAGCCCGGTGATGTCCAGTTCATGCCGTGGGGTGACGCCCCGGTCAACGAGGGACGGATCTGTATCAAAGGCGGGGCGGCGACGGAGGTCGTCGACCACGAGGATCGGCTCACCGACCCGCTGCTCAGAGACGACGACGGCGAGTTCCGCGAAGCAACGTGGGACGAGGCCTACGAATACATCATCGACGAACTCGAGCGAATTCGCGACGAATACGGCCCGGACGCGATGGGCTTTTTTGCCTCCTCGAAGGTGATGAACGAGGAGAACTACCTGCTGCAGAAACTGGCCCGCCGCTACGGCACCAACAACGTCGACAACTGCACGCGGATGTGCCATGCCTCGACGGTCTGGGCGCTGCGGACGAGTCTGGGCGCGGGCGCGATGACCAACAGCATGCGCGACCTCCGCGAGGAGTGTGATCTGTTCTGGATTCAGGGCGCAAATCCCGGCGAACAACACCCCATCGCGAACAGCCAGTACTTCCGGCAGGCGGTGCTCGATGGGGCGACCGTCATCCAGGTCGACCCGCACGCGAACAAGACCACGCGGTCATTCCAGATCGACGACACTGAGCGCCACCAACATCTGCAGTTGAATCCAGGGACGGACATCCCGCTTTTGAATATCGTCCTCAAGACGATCCTCGAGCACCACGAGGAAAACCCCGAGGACGGCTGGGTCGACGAGGAATTCATCGCAGAACGCACCGAGGGGTTCGACCACCTCAAAGAGACGCTCGCGGACTTCGACAAAGAAGCGGCGGCCGAGGAATGTGGTCTCCCGCTCGAGGAGATCGAGTTGGCAGCGGAGAAGTACGCGACGGCCGATAATGCGGCTATCTTCACCGGCATGGGGATGAGCCAGCACGCCTGCGGGGTCGACAACGTCCAAAACGAGATCAACCTGGCGCTGATCACCGGCAACCTCGGACGGGCTGGGACAGGCGTCAACCCGCTGCGCGGCCAGAACAACGTCCAGGGGACCTGTGACGTCGGCGCGATGCCGAACGTCCTGCCTGGCTACCAGCTGGTCGACGACGACGAGGCCCGTGAGTCTGTCGAGGACGTCTGGGGCTTTTCGGTCCCTGACGAACCTGGCCTGACGAACGTCGAGATCTCCTACGAAGCCGGCGACTCGGTCAAGGGCCTGTATGTCATGGGCGAAAACCCCGTGATGAGCGAACCAGACGCCAACAGCGTCGCCGACCGGTTGGCGGATCTCGAGTTCATGGTCGTCCAGGACATCTTCATGACCGAAACCGCGGAGTTTGCGGACGTGATCCTCCCGGCGACGACCTGGGCCGAACGCGGCGGGACCGTCACGAACACCGACCGGCGCGTCCAGCGCATGCGCGGCGTCGGAAACGTCCACGAGAACACGAAACACGATCTCGAGATCGTCAGCGAGGTCGGGAAACGGTTGTTCGAGGAGAAGGTGTTCGACTTCGACGACCCCGAGGTCGTCTTCGAGGAACTCCGCCAGGTCTGTCCGAGCTACCATGGGATGACCTACGACCTGCTGGGCGAGGAGGGGCTACACTGGCCCTGCTACGAACTCGGCGACGAGGGCGATCCGTTCCTCTACGAAGAGGAGTTCGACACCGAAAGCGGCCTCGGCCACATCGAGGGCGTCGAACACACCCCACCGGCGGAGACGCCCGACGACGAGTACCCGCTGATCCTCACGACCGCACGGCTCGAGGAACACTACAACACCGGGACAATGAGCACGCGCTCGCCGACGCTCAACCGGCAGACCCCGGAGAACTTCGTCGACGTCCACCCCGAAGACGCCGAGCGCTATGGCATCGAAGACGGCGAGTACGTCCGCCTCAAATCGCGACGCGGCGAAATCACGCTCGAGGCTCACGTCACCGACGACACGAAAGAGGGCGTGGTGTGGACGACGCCGCACTTCGCCGCCGCCTCGGCGAACCGGCTTACGAATCACGTACTCGACGAGCGGGCGAAGATCCCCGAGTACAAAGCCGCCGCCGCGGAGATCGACGTCGACATCGAGCCTGCGGATCGAGCGGCTGGCGACGACTGAGACCGGTGGTGTCAGTCAGCGCCAGCACACTTTCGCCCCCTCGTGCGGGCGCATCGAGGCAGACACCGAGGCCGGTGACGAGTGGCAGTCTGACAGCAATCGCCATATCCGAGCCAGCACTGTCTCGAGGTACGGCTCGATCAAACAACCTGATTTTCACTGCGGATGGGTACGACGGCAAGTTTTACAACGAGGTTCGTGGTGCGTTTCATGAGGTTCGATATCAAATGTCAATGGACGCAGTCGTATACCAGGGACCGAACGATGTAGCAATCGAGGAGGTCGACGAACCCGAAATCGAGCACGAAAACGACGTTCTCGTCGACATCACGACGACGTGTATCTGTGGCTCAGACCTCCACATGTACGAGGGGCGAACCGCGGCCGATCCGGGAATCGTCTTCGGCCACGAGAACATGGGGATCGTCAGCGAAGTCGGCGACGCCGTGACGACCCTCGAGGAGGGCGACCGCGTCGTAATGCCCTTTAACGTGGCCTGTGGCTTCTGTCGGAACTGTGAAAACGGCTATACCGGCTTCTGTACCAACGTCAACCCCGGCTTCGCCGGCGGTGCGTATGGGTACGTCGCAATGGGGCCGTACAAGGGCGGCCAGGCCGAGAAACTCCGCGTGCCGTTCGCTGACTTCAACGCGCTGAAACTGCCGGAAGGCGACGAACACGAGGACGCCTTCGCACTGCTGGCGGACATCTTCCCGACGGGATGGCACGGCACCCGACTCGCGAATCTCCAGCCCGGCGAATCGATCGCGATCTACGGGGCCGGCCCCGTCGGCCTCATGGCCGCCTACAGCGCCAAGATCCAGGGCGCGTCCGAGATCTACGTCGTCGACCGTGTCGACAGTCGCCTCGAGATGGCCGAAGACCACTGTGACGCCCACGCGATCAACTTCGAGGAGGGCGATCCCGTCGAGCAGATCGTCAACGCCCACGGTGACGAAGTCGACAAGGGCGTCGACGCCGTCGGCTATCAGGCGATCGACCCCGAGACGGACCCAGGCGACGACGCCTACGACCCGGCCCGGGAGAATCCCGCGATCGTCCTCAACCAGCTCATCGAGACCGTCCGACCGACCGGCCAGCTCGGCATTCCAGGGCTGTACGTGCCGTCCGATCCCGGCGCACCCGACGAGATGGCAGCACAGGGGCGACTCGGCATCGACTTCGGAAAGCTCTTCGAAAAGGGCCTGAAGCTCGGGACCGGCCAGTGTAACGTCAAAGAGTACAACCGGGAGCTGCGAGACATGATCATTGAAGGACGGGCCGACCCCAGCTGGGTCGTCTCCCACCGCGTCGACTTAGAGCAAGCACCCGAGATGTACGAGAAGTTCGACGAACGCGAGGAAGGCGTCACCAAGGTCTTGCTCGAGCCATAACGCTCCGCCCTCGACTACCGTTTTTCATCCCCCGTCGATCAGAAGCTCGGTCACCGAGTCCCATCCAGCCGACGAACCCTGAGACGCGCTCGAGCGTGCGAACTGCCGGCCGCGGTATTAGCTTCGCAGCCAGGCTTTCGGGTGGTCGTCGCGAAGGTGATCCTGATACTGTTTGATCAGCTCCGGGTACGATCCCGCAACCGCATACCAGTTGCAGTGGTCGCATTCCCGTTCGACCGTGTCAGTCGCGCTCTGTACGTATCCGCCGCGTCGGTGCATGCTCATCGCGCTCTGCTGTGACGATATAACCTTTCTGTCTCGGCCGGAGAAACAGGTATGGTCCCGACTGACATAGCCTGCCACATGTGCCAGTACTGTAGCTACTCCTTCCACGACGGCTGGACGCGGCTGCTCGAGTACGACGACATCTATCAGGATGCCCTCCCCAACCGAGTGACCGACCAGTCAACGCACGGCTTTCACGAGTCTTGGGAAGAACTCAGCGACGAACTCGAGTTGTAGGGTAGCGAGTGGCGAGCTTACCACTGCATCCCATACGCACGATCGCACGACAGCCCGGCTATCGGCGGAGAACGCGGTTCAGGAGGCATGCGAGAGCGGGAACGGATCGCTGACGGTATCTGTCAACTCTGGTTCGTCGCCATCGATCACACACGCCTCGAGTTCCTCGCGAATCTCCTCTTCGTTCATCGATCGGCCGATGATCACCAGTCGCGTGCGACGGTCGTCCTCGGGCCGCCACTCGCCGATCGGGCCGGCTTGAACAGACGGACCGGCCTGACTGACGCCGATCACGTCGTCGTGGGTGGCGACGTGACAGACGCCTTTGGCCCGGACGATCGACCCGTCCCAGTCCTCGAGCCAGGCTGCAAGCCGTTCTGGGTGGAACGGCCGGTCGGAGCGGAAGACGAACGACGAGACGCCGTGTCGGTCGGCGACGCTTTGCTCGCCGTCGTGGGCGTGATCATGGTCGTGTTCGTCTCCACCTCGAGGCCCATCCTCGCTGTGGTCGTGTGTCTCACCACGCAGGTGGCGTTTCCACCCCGGCGAGCGCTTTGCCGTCTCGAAGTCGAACGCCCCGGTATCGAGGACGATGTCCGGATCCACCTCACAGTAGGTCGTCCGCAGCCGTTTCGCCCGCGGCTGGAGGGTGTCGACGACGGCCTCGATCTCCGCGAGTGCCTCCTCGGGGACCATATCGGACTTGTTGAGCAGCAATACGTCACAGAACTCGATTCCTTCCACGAGAACCTCGCTCAACGGCCGGTCGTCGTCGGGTTGGGCGTTCTCCGGGAGGTGCTCACCGGCGTCGAACTCCTTCCAGAACCCGTACGTATCGAGGACGGTCACCATGGTGTCCACCCGGAACAGGCTCGTCGGATCTACGTCGCTTGCGTCCGTCCCGTCGGTGAACACCTGCGCGATCGGAATCGGCTCGCTGATCCCCGACGCCTCGACAAGCAGGTAATCGAAGTCGCGACGCCGTGTCAGTCGCGTCGCTTCCTCGAGGAGATCGCCCTGCAGCCGACAGCAGATACAGCCATTCGAGAGGTCGACGATGCCCTCATCGTCGGACTCTCGAGCGAGCAGTTCTGCGTCGACGTTGATCTCACCCATATCGTTGACGATTACTGCGACCCGCCGGTCGCCCGGATTCGACAGCACGTGGTTGATGAGCGTCGTTTTCCCCGCGCCGAGATAGCCGCTAACGATAGTTACGGGAGTCGTGTCGTTATGAGGCATGTAATACCAAACACCATGATAGTGGGGCTACTAAGTTATCGGGCTGCTCTCACTGACAGTATCGCACACGAGACTGTCGCGAGTCGGCCTCGAGCAATGTGTACCCGCTCTGGATTCGGGTCTTGCGGTTGCCCGATTCGATTCGACACAGTTCGGGCGAGTTTCGGTGCGTGGCTTACTCGCCCTCGAGGGGCTCGCCGCGACGATCGACTCGCGTCGCGGGAAGGCCGGCCCGATCAGCGTGTTCGTGAATCATCTCTTTTTCTTCGGCTCGGTACTGGCAGAACGTTCCCGTGATCTCCCCGTCTTCGTTCGTCATGATCTCGGATTCGATCCAGCGGATCTCGTTCCCCTCCGCTCGAAGTTCTTGCAGGACGTCTCCGGATTGCGCAGCCGCATCCTCGAGTTCGTCCTCTGTAATCGGTTCGTCAAGTGACCGGAGTATCAGGAAGTCCGTTAGCTCTTGTTCGGACATTGGTGCCACCACACATGGTACTCTCTGTGACAATAAAAGTTGGCTTGACAGACAAGAAAACCGTCACGACTTGACAGACACATCCTGGAGCCGACCCGTCACGTCGACACAGGACGCTACGCTGGCTCGAAAGTCAGCATCGCGACGGCGAGCGCAACCACCGGCAGTGCCTCGCGATCGCCGGTCACACAACTCGCACTCGAGAACTCGTCCCGATTTGAACGGTCTGCTGTCGATGGGGCGACGCGTTACTCGTCAGGAAGGCGGCTCTTGCGGTAGATCTTTGCGATTTCCATGTCGACCTCTTCGAGTCCGACGATGATGTCCTCTTCAGGGGACAGATCCTCGGCCTCCCAGTTCTCGAGGAACATGACAGCGTCGCTGCGGTGGGCGTAGGGGCGTGGGTCGATAC
The DNA here is from genome assembly GCF_900111485.1 of Natrinema hispanicum. Lineage (GTDB taxonomy): Archaea > Halobacteriota > Halobacteria > Halobacteriales > Natrialbaceae > Natrinema > Natrinema hispanicum_A. The sequence goes on from NZ_FOIC01000001.1 coordinate 344,956, forward strand.
CCATCGGGTCGTCGGCGGCTTCCTTGTCCGTGATGAGAACGAAGTTGGCCCTCGTCGCGTCGATGAGTTCACTGGTCTGGTAGTCGGTCGTCCACGCACCACGAATCGGCGAGTCGGGTGTCGACGACACTTTGTAGGCGAACAGACAGCCTGGCAGGTCGAAGACGGCCGCCTGTCCGTTCTCGTGGACGAGTTGGCTACTGCCGAAGTACTTCTTGACCGGCATCCCACAGACGTCACAGCGTTGGGAGTCGGTGAACTCAACCGGACCTTCTTCAACGCCCTCGATCGAGGGCTCATACACCTGTGCCTGTTCGTCGTCGGACCCATCGCCCCCGTCACCGCCGAGACAGCCGGCAATAGCCGCTGTCGCGCCGATTCCCAGCGCGCCCAGCAGCCGCCGTCGCTGGACCCCGTCGCGTTTGGTCATATTCCCCTGTAGCGGCCCGGTAATCAAAACCGACATGGTTCAGGTGTCGAATCCGGCTCGAGGGCGATGTCGGATCCGAGACGCACGCTCACTCGAGTCGCGCTTTTGCCAGCCGATGGCGCGCGCGAAACATGGCCGCGAACCCGGGCTTCGAGAACGGCTCGGCAGCGTCGCCAAGCGGGCCGAAGGGAAGTTCGTACTCGACGCGATCCCGGATGACAGTCCGATCGCCGTCAGCGAAAAAGCTGTGCGTGTGCTCCCACCGGTCGAAGGGCCCGTGAACCATTTCGTCGCGAAAGTACGCCGAGCCGTCCTCACACTCGCGGTCCGTAATCACCGAGGTCCAGTGCTGGCGTGGCCCGACGCCGAACGGCTGGATCGACAACGCGACCTCCGAGCCGGGCTCGAGCACGTCCGGGTCCAACTGCCCGTCCGGTCCGAGTACGCGTTCGACGCGCAAGCCCAGCCAGTCGGGGGTCACCCCCTCGAGGCCGGTGATCCGAGAGTGAAACGCCCAGACATCGTCGAACGACGACCGAACCGTCGTCTCGCGTTCGTACGTTGGCATGGATGCGTCTACGGTTGCCAACCTGAAAACATCAATCCCGAAATCGGCGGCGACGGAGCACGCCAAGCGGTGTCTGTTCCGCTGTCTTACTTCAGTCGCTCCTGCAGGAACGACGGGTGAGCTGCGGTGACGCCGTCGATTTCGAGCAGTTCGTCGGAGATGATCTCGCCGAGTGCGTCGCCGTCTTCGGCACGCACCTCGGCCATCAGCATGTGGTCGCCGCTTGAACTATACAGCGCCTCGAGCTCCTCGAGGTTCTTGATCGCCTGCGTGGCCTCAACGTAGCGTTCGCTCGCGACATCGAGTCCGACCAGCGCGATCGTCTGGCTCGAGAGCTTCTTTGGGTCTACGTCGGCCGAGTAGCCGACGATAACGCCGTCGTCTTCGAGCTGATTAATGTACTTTCGCACTGTCGGTTTCGAGACGTTTGCCCGCTCAGCGATCTCAGCGTAGGACGCCTGTGCGTCCTCCTCGAGCACCTCGAGAATGCGATCTTCCGTCGCCTGCGTACTCATACCAGTACGTTTTGCTTCGACGGGAAAATATCTTTTGTATACGGAAACGACGGATCTCCAATCAGAAGGGCCCGACACCGCGGCGGCGAGCACGGCGCTTGCCGGTGCGTTAGTCAGTCGATTCGACTCTCTTGAATCACTAGGCGGCGTTGTGGTAGACCGGGAAATCAAAAGGTGTTGATTCGGAAGAGTAACAGTTTTCATGACAATTAACACTCATTTCTCTGAGGCGATGGTCTCGATCCGAGCGTGAAGCGTGGGGCACGGACAACGTGGATGCATACGACGATGTCTATTCGACCGCGTACGTCCTGCACAGTCCTCTGGGCGATCAAGAGTTAGCCAATCTGAAGGAGTTGAGTAGAATGGATCTTCTAGCGTGATGGTGGGACTAGAGATATCGTTTCCGCGGTGGTGATTAACAAGTGCAACAGTCAGCGGAAGGCAGAGCGCGATGAAAACGTGTGCTTTGACCCTTACTCGGCCTTGTGACCTGCGGGTCCGAGACCGAGATCCTTGCAGACGCCGATCGCTGTTTCTACCTGTGAGCGGCTCGAGTACGTCTTGTCGAGTTGCGTCTGTCGAAGCCAAACCGTGTCGCTGTGCTCTTTGATTCACTCCTCGACGCGGTAGTCGATATCGAGCGGAGCAGCTGTGTTCCGTGGGTTGGACGTCGCAATCGGCACGACCGCCTGCACCAGCAGGTGGTCGTGCCACTCCAGCATGTCGAACTCCGAATCGCCAAACATCCAGCGTGGCGTTTCGACGGCGAGCGCGTCACGTGTGACGTACATTGCCGTCTCCTAATCGATTTTCATCCCTGGTGTGAACGCTGCTGCGACAGGAATGTTGTTCGCTGCGGTCACGATAGGGTAGCCGTAGTAAAAGTCGTCTTCAGCGTGATCGTAGTTCCACTGGGCGTCCTCATCACGCTAACCGATGCGAATATCTGTCCCGTTGATTCGGCAGAGCTTGCCGAGCGGTACCTGCTCGGCAAGTTCGTGGACTTCCTCGATGAAGACCTCTTTTGCAACGTGTTCAAAATTATAGTCGTCTCTCTATCCGGTAGCTCGTGTGGTACTACCTATCGTTGAAGAGAGGGTTCGTAGGCCTTAAGTAGTGTTCGGCGATTCTAATTTAGTACGAAGAAGATGAGGACCCCGCCCCTGCGGTCCGCCGTACAGACGGGATCTGATGTTAGCCTTGGTAGTTCGGTGACGCCCGATCGGTTATTCGATCCGCGTCATCGAACGTGTGGACCCATGTGTGAGTGTATCTTAACATTCACCGCCAACTCCCCCAGCTTTGCTGGGGAAGAGCATTACATTCCGGTTGATCCTGCCGGAGGTCATTGCTATTGGAGTCCGATTTAGCCATGCTAGTTGCACGAGTTTGTACTCGTAGCAGATAGCTCAGTAACACGTGGCCAAACTACCCTATGGATCCGGCCAACCTCGGGAAACTGAGGCTAATCCGGAATACGGCTCTCAGCCTGGAAATGGCGAGAGTCAGAAACGCCCCGGCGCCATAGGATGTGGCTGCGGCCGATTAGGTAGACGGTGGGGTAACGGCCCACCGTGCCCATAATCGGTACGGGTTGTGAGAGCAAGAGCCCGGAGACGGTATCTGAGACAAGATACCGGGCCCTACGGGGCGCAGCAGGCGCGAAACCTTTACACTGCACGAAAGTGCGATAAGGGGACTCCAAGTGCGAGGGCATATAGTCCTCGCTTTTCAC